>NZ_KQ236689.1:1917278-2333057 GCF_001184225.1 Bacillus sp. JFL15
CATCCGCGAAGAGCTCGTCTCTTACGTGGAGCGGACGGAAGGCAAGCAGGCCGATCAGGGACCTGTCGAAGGCGAAGCGGACTTAACGCCGATCCAGCGCTGGTTCTTTGAGAAAAACTTCACGGACAAACACCACTGGAACCAATCCGTCATGCTTCATGCGAAAGACGGCTTTGATCCGGACCTGGTGGAAAAAACCCTGCAAGCATTGATGGAACACCATGATGCACTCCGTATGGTTTACCGTGAGCAAAAGCCATATTACAGAGGGCTTGAGGAGGCGTCTGTTGAACTGAACGTCTTTGAGCTGAACGGACTCAGCGAAGATCATGAAGACCGTATCGAACGGGAAGCAGACCGTCTTCAAAGCAGTATTTCACTGGAAACAGGATCTCTGCTGAAGGCCGGGCTCTTCCGGGCGGAAGACGGAGACCACCTTCTCCTTGCGATCCATCACTTAGTCGTAGACGGTGTATCTTGGCGGATTTTACTGGAGGACTTCACCTCCGTTTATACACAGCTCAAGCAAGGCAATGACCCGGCGCTGCCGCCGAAAACACATTCATTCGCCGAATTTGCCGAGAGAATCAAAGAATACGCAAATACGAAGGCGTTTCTGAAAGAAGTTGATTACTGGAAAGAGCTTGAGGAGAAAGAGGTATGCACTCAGCTCCCGAAAGACAGGCAGTCTGGGGATCAGCGCATGAGACATACAAGAACGGTCAGCTTCTCTCTGACGGCTGAACAAACTGAACAGCTGACCACAAACGTCCATGAAGCCTACCACACAGAAATGAATGATATTCTGCTGACGGCGCTCGGACTGGCGCTCAAGGAGTGGACGGGTGAAGACACGATCGGCGTTCATTTGGAAGGCCACGGACGTGAAGACATTCTTGACGGCTTGAATATCACCCGGACGGTCGGCTGGTTTACGAGCATGTATCCGATGATCCTTGAGATGAAACACGCCGACGACCTTTCATATCAGCTGAAACAAATGAAAGAAGACATCAGGCATATCCCGAACAAAGGAGTCGGCTACGGCATTCTGCGTTATGTAACGGCGCCTGAGCATAAAGAGAATCTTTCGTTTGAGATTGATCCGGATATCAGCTTTAACTACTTAGGCCAGTTTAATGAGATGTCGGATTCCGGCTTATTTACAAGATCCGATATGCCGTCCGGACAATCGCTGAGCCCGGACACAGAGAAGCCGAATGCGCTTGATATTGTCGGATTTATAGAAAATGGGCAGATGACGATGACGTTTGCCTATCATTCTCTCGAATTTCATGAAAAAACCATCCAATCGTTCAGTGACAGCTTTAAAGGGCACCTCCTGAAAATCATAGATCATTGCCTGGCTCAAGACGGTCCTGAACTTACGCCTAGTGATCTTGGTGATGATGATCTGACGCTTGATGAACTTGATAAATTAATGGAAATTCTCTAACAGAAAAGACAGAGGTGACATATGAGCAAAAAATCGATTCAAAAGGTGTATGCACTCACACCGATGCAGGAGGGAATGCTGTATCATGCGCTGCTTGATCCGCATTCTTCCTCCTACTTCACACAATTAGAGCTTAGGATTTACGGAAGTTTTCAGCTCGAGCTTTTTGAAAAAAGCGTCAATGAGCTGATCCGGACATATGACATCCTGCGAACGGTATTCGTGCACCAGCAGCTTCAAAAACCGCGCCAAGTCGTATTGGCCGAACGGAAGACGAAAGTGCACTATGAAGATATCAGTCAATTAGATGAAGCTCGTCAAACCGAATATATTGAACGCTATAAACGCGACGTGCAGCAGCAGGGCTTTCATCTGGCGAAGGATATTCTTTTTAAAGCGGCGGTATTCAGACTCAGTGAGAAGGAGCTTTATCTCGTCTGGAGCAATCATCATATCGTCATGGACGGCTGGAGTATGGGCGTTTTGATGAAAAGCCTGTTTCAAAACTATGAAGCGCTTCGTGCCGGCCGGCCCGCCGGAGGAAGCCAGGGCAAACCTTACTCTGACTATATCAAATGGCTCGGAGGCCGGGATTATGATGAGGCGGAACAATATTGGAGCAGCCGCTTAGCGGATTTCGAACAGCCAAGCCTGCTCCCGGGCCGTCTGGCAGCGGAAAAGAAAGACTATCAAAATGAAGAATATTCTTTTGTCTGGGATGAAGAGCTGGTTTCGCAGATTCAGCAGACCGCCAACCGGCATCAAGTCACGGGGCCTAACCTGTTTCAAGCGGTGTGGGGCGCAGTGCTCAGCAAATACAACTATACAGACGATGTGGTGTTCGGCACTGTTGTATCAGGCCGTCCTTCAGAAATCAACGGCATAGAAACAATGGCCGGGCTGTTCATCAATACGATCCCTGTCAGAATCAAGATTGACAAAGAAGCAACCTTTTCTGACGTGATGACGGCAGTTCAGAAAAACGCCGTGGAAGCCGAGCGCTATGATTATGTGCCGCTCTATGACATTCAAAAGCGCTCTGCTCTGGACGGCAGCCTTTTGAATCATTTGGTCGCCTTTGAAAACTATCCGCTGGACAAAGAGCTGGAAAACGGGGGCATGGAGGAAAGACTCGGCTTTTCCATTAAAGTTGAACATGCTTTTGAGCAGACGAGCTTTGATTTCAATCTCATCGTGTATCCGGGAAAAACGTGGACTGTCAAAATCAAATACAACGGAGCGGCTTTTGCTCATGATGCCATCGAACGAACGGCGCACCATCTGACCCGCATGATGAAAGCGGCGGTCGGAACGCCTGACGCGCCCGTGCGGGATCTCGGCCTTGTTTCAGGCGAAGAAGAGCGGCAGATTGTTGACATATTCAATGATACGAAAACGGCGCTTCCGGAAGAGGAGGCCGTTCACCGTTTGTTTGAAGCACAGGCAAACCGGACGCCCGCAAGCATCGCGATAAAAGAAGAGGGGCGCGAATGGACGTACCGTGAAGTGAACGAAGCGGCCAACCGCCTGGCGAGATATCTTGTGAAGAACGGGCTGGAAAAAGGCCGGACCGCCGCTATTATGAACGACCGGTCTGCGGAAACCGTTATCGGCATGCTTGCCGTCCTAAAAGCAGGCGGCGCATATGTGCCGATTGATCCTGCTTTTCCGGAGGACCGTCTCCGCTTTATGGCGGAAGACAGTTCGATTCAGATCGTGCTGACAGTTCAGGACTATCTGGAACAAGCGGGCACATTGCAAGTCCCGGTCATCATGCTGGATGAAAGCGCGGATGAAACGGTAAGCGGAGCAAACTTGAGTCTCCCTGCCGGCGGAAACGACTTGGCGTATATTATGTATACATCCGGGTCGACCGGCAAACCGAAAGGCGTCATGATTGAACACAGAAATATCATCAGGCTCGTCAAACATTCGAATTATGTGCCGGTTCATGAAGAAGACCGCATGGCGCAAACGGGAGCCGTCAGCTTTGATGCCGGAACCTTCGAAGTCTTCGGTGCATTGCTGAACGGAGCTGCGCTGTATCCTGTTAAAAAAGAGACGCTGCTTGACGCCGGACAATTCGCCCAATTTCTGAAAGAGCATCGGATCACGACCATGTGGCTGACGTCTCCGCTGTTTAATCAGCTTGCCCAAAAGGATGCCGGCATGTTTAACACGCTCCGGCACCTTATCATCGGCGGTGATGCGCTTGTACCGCATATTGTCAGCAAAGTGAGAAAGCAGTCACCGGAGCTGTCTCTTTGGAACGGCTACGGCCCGACGGAGAATACGACGTTTTCGACGAGTTTTCTCATTGATCAGGACTACGACGGCTCGGTCCCGATCGGGAAGCCGATCGGAAATTCCACTGCGTACATTATGGACGAAAACCGCAACCTCCAGCCGATCGGCGCTCCCGGTGAGCTGTGCGTCGGCGGAAGCGGAGTGGCAAGAGGCTATGTGAATCTGCCTGAATTAACGGAGAAGCAATTTGTCCGCGATCCGTTCAGACCGGATGAAATGATATACCGGACGGGAGACTTGGCGAAGTGGCTTCCGGACGGCACGATCGAGTTTCTCGGCAGAATTGACAATCAAGTAAAGGTCCGCGGGTTCAGAATCGAGCTCGGCGAAATCGAGGCGAAAATCAGCCAGGTGCAGAATGTGACGGAATCTGCAGCTGTGATCCGGAAAAATAAAGCGGATGAAAATGAAATCTGCGCTTACTTTACCGCAGACCGGGACCTTTCACCGGAAGACCTGCGCAAAACACTTTCGGAATCACTTCCTGAATATATGATTCCCGCGCACTTCATACAGATGAGTCAGTTTCCGCTGACGGCGAACGGAAAAATTGATAAAAAGGCACTGCCTGAACCGCAGACTGAAGCCGTTCAAAAAGAATACGAAGCGCCGAAAACGGAAGCGGAGCAGAAACTCGCGGACATTTGGGAAGGCATTCTCGGCGTAAAAGCGGGTGTGACTGACAATTTCTTTACGATTGGCGGACATTCTTTAAAAGCCATGATGATGACCGCTAAAATTCAGGAGCACTTTCAAAAAGAAGTGCCGATCAAAGTGTTATTTGAAAAGCCGACCATTCAGGAGCTTGCGCATTATTTGGAGCATGAGAGTGAGGAGGAGCAGCAGTTTGAACCGATCCGGCAAGCGCCTCATCAGAAGCATTATCCTGTTTCCTCAGCACAGCGCAGGATGTATATCCTTAATCAGCTCGGACAGGCCAGCACGAGCTACAACGTCCCTGCTGTACTTCTGCTGGAAGGATCAGTAGACAAAAACCGCCTTGAAGAGGCCATGCAGGCATTAATCAACCGTCATGAGACACTGCGTACATCGTTTGACATGGCGGATGGAGAAGTCGTGCAGACCATTCATGAAAATGTGAGCTTTCAGCTGGAAACCGCCGAGGGCCGGGAAGAAGATGCGGAAGAGCTGACAAAAGCCTTTATCAGACCGTTTACGCTCAACCGTGCGCCGCTCGTCCGTTCGAAGCTGATCCGGCTTGAAGCTGACCGTCATCTTCTGTTGATTGACATGCATCACATTATTACGGACGGAAGCTCTATGGGCATTTTCATCGGTGATCTGGCAAAGCTTTATCAAGGTACGGAGCTTGCGCTGCCAAAGATTCATTATAAGGATTTTTCAGTCTGGCAGCGTGAAAAAGCAAATCTCGATCAGCACGAGGCCTACTGGCTCGAAACGTTCAAAGGCGAACTGCCGGTGTTGGATCTGCCGCTTGATTTCCCGCGTCCTGCCGAGCGCAGTTTTGAAGGGGAACGCGTCATCTTCGGGCTTGATAAACAGGTGACGGCGCAGATTAAGACATTGCTGGCTGATACGGATACGACGATGTACATGTTCTTGTTAGCCGCTTTTCAAGTGCTGCTGTCCAAATATTCAGGGCAGGAAGACATCATAGTCGGATCTCCGGCGGCCGGAAGACAGCATCCTGATCTCCAAGAGGTGCCGGGCATGTTTGTCAACACAGTCGCGCTTCGGTCGCATCCTGCCGGCAAAAAAACGTTCAAGCAATTCCTGGACGAAGTGAAGACGGCGAGTCTTCAAGCTTTCGAGCATCAAAGCTATCCGCTTGAAGAATTAATTGAAAAACTGCCGTTAACGAGGGACACAAGCCGGAGTCCGCTGTTCAGCGTGTTATTTAATATGCAGAACATGGAGATCCCGTCTCTGCGGCTCGGAGATTTGGAGATTTCTTCTTACTCCATGCATCATCATGTCGCTAAATTTGATCTTTCCTTAGAAGCGGCTGAGCGCGGAGAAGAGGTCGGATTGAGCTTTGATTACGCGAAAGCCTTATTTGCGGACGAAACCATCCGCCGCTGGAGCGCTCATTTTGTCAATCTGATTAAAGCCTGCGCTGAAAATCCGGATATTCAGCTGGCCGAAGCAAGCCTGTTATCTGAACCTGAGCGGGAAGCGCTCCTCTCTGATGAAAAACGTACGGAAGCGGATCTCCCTGAGGGCACTTTTGTTTCACTGTTTGAACGGCAAGCGCAAAAAACGCCTGATCTCACGGCGGTTGCAGGCGGAACAAGTCTGACATACCGGGAACTTGATGAACAGTCGAACCGGTTTGCGCGCCATCTTCAGGCGTGCGGAGCGGGCAGTGAGGACATCGTGGCTATTATGATGGATCGTTCGGCCGACTTGATTACCGCGATTCTCGGCGTCATGAAAGCCGGAGCGGCATTTCTCCCGATTGATCCGGAGACTCCTGAAGAGAGAATCCGCTATTCTCTTGAAGACAGCGGAACGAAGCTTCTGGTCGTCAATGAGAGAAACATGACCGCTGCCGCCGTTTATAAAGGAAAAACGGTCGTAATGGAAGGCGGAGAATGGCGGAACGAAAGCGCCGATCGGCTCGAAACGAATCCTGACGCCGACCAGCTTGCATATATCATTTATACCTCGGGAACAACGGGCAAACCGAAAGGCGTCCAGCTGGAGCACCGCAATCTAGTCAATTATGTCACGTGGTTCAGCCGTGAAGCCGGTTTGACCGAAGCTGACAAATCCGTGCTGCTGTCTTCTTACGCATTTGATCTCGGATATACGGCCATATTCCCGATTCTTCAGGCGGGCGGCGAGCTGCACATTGTGCCGAAAGAGACGTACACTTCGCCTGACCAGCTTGGTGAATATATACAGAAAAACGGCATTACGTATATGAAACTGACGCCGTCATTGTTCCATATGATCGTCAATACTGCCCGTTTTACGGCAGAACGCCGTTTCAGCCCGCTTCGTTTAGTGGTGCTCGGCGGTGAAAAAATCATCACGTCCGATGTCCGCAAGTTTCATGACGTATACGCCCATACTGACTTCATCAATCACTACGGGCCGACAGAAACGACGATCGGCGCCATTGCCGGACGGATCAATATGGAGCGGCTTGATCAATATGAGCAGCGTCCCGTCATCGGCCGCCCGATCGCAAATACCGGCGCCCTTGTGCTGGACGGATCAATGCAGCTCGTTCCTCCGGGCGCAAGCGGCGAGCTTTATATTACCGGGAAGGGGCTTGCAAGAGGATATCTTCACCGTCCGCAGCTGACGGCGGAGAAATTTCTCTCAAATCCTTTTTCACCGGACAGCCTCATGTACAAAACAGGAGATGTCGTCCGAAGGCTTTCTGACGGGACGATTGAATTTATCGGCCGCGCCGATGATCAGGTGAAAATCCGGGGCTACCGTATCGAATTAAAAGAGGTTGAAACTGTGCTGTTAAGCGTAAACGGCATTCAGGAGGCGGTCGTTCTCGCAGTCAGCGAAGGCGGACTGCCGGAACTGTGCGCGTACTATAAAGCCGACAGCGAGATGAAAGGCTCTGAGCTTCGCAAACAGCTTTCCGAAACGCTGCCGTCTCATATGCTTCCGGCCTATTTCGTGCAAGTAGACCGCATTCCGCTCACAGCCAACGGAAAAACAGATAAAAACGCCCTTCCGAAACCGGGCGCAAGCCAGACGGCGCAAACGGCTTCAGCCTTGCCGGAAACGGAGCTGGAAGAGAAGCTTTGCCGCATTTGGCAAAAGACTCTCGGTGCAGATATGCTCGGCATCGACGATAATTTCTTCGATTACGGCGGGCACTCTTTAAAAGGCATGATGCTCCTTGCCAATATCCAGGCTGAACTGGACAAAACAGTTCCGTTAAAAGCGCTGTTCGAACATCCGACGGTCCGTCAGCTTGCCGCATATATCGAGAATTCAGCGGTATCTGAGCAATATCGGATGATCTCACCGGCAGACAGCTCTGACGCGTACCCTTTATCATCCGCCCAAAAACGGATGTACGTCCTGAACCAGCTTGACCGTGACACAATCAGCTACAATATGCCGTCCGTTCTTCTGATGGAGGGAGAAGTCGATATTTCAAGGCTTCAGGAAGCGCTCAATCAGATGATCAATCGTCACGAATCTTTGCGGACGTCCTTTATCGATCAAAATGGCCTGCCGATGCAGCGGATCACAGAACAGGCTGACATCGAGCTTCACATCTTTGAAGCAGCGGATGAAGAGAAAGCCGATCTTATCATTCGGGCATTCATTAAGCCGTTTGATTTGAGTGCGGCTCCGCTCATTCGGGCCGCTCTTGTCAGACTGAATGAAAAGAAACACCTGCTGCTGCTGGATATGCATCATATTATTGCCGACGGCGTGTCCAGAAGCCTGCTGGTCAAAGAGCTCGCTCACCTTTACAAAGGCGGAAGTCTGCCGGCGCCGAACCTGCACTATAAAGACTTCGCCGTCTGGCAGAATGAACCCGGGCAGGCCGAACGGATGAAAGACCATGAGCGTTATTGGCTCTCCGCATTTTCCGGCGAGCTTCCTGAATTGAATCTGCCGACCGATTTTCCGCGTCCACCGGTTCAAAGCTTTAAAGGACAGTCCGTCCGCTTCAGAGCGGGGCGTGAAACGGAAAAAGCGGTGCGTGAATTAATGGAGCAATCGGGAGCGACTCTTCATATGGTGCTTCATGCCGCGTTCCATGTTTTCTTAGGCAAAATCACGGGGCAGCGCGATATCATTATCGGCTCGGTGACTGCCGGAAGAACGAGCGCCGAAGTTCAGGAAATGCCGGGGATGTTTGTCAATACGCTTGCGCTTCGCAATGAAACGCGCAAAGAGCAGACCTTCGCCGGGCTGCTCGAACAGGTGAAACAAACCAATCTCGACGCGCTGGCGCATCAAGATTATCCGTTTGAAGATCTGATCGGAAAGCTTGACCTGCCGAGAGATATGAGCCGAAATCCATTGTTCCAAGTCATGGTGACGACAGAAGATCCGGATAAAGAAACACTGGAACTGGAGAACCTGCGCATCACTCCGTATGAGTCGAACCAAGGCACGGCGAAATTCGATCTGACACTCGGCGGCTTTACGGATCAAGAAGGCCTCGGTCTTCAGCTTGAATATGCGACTGATCTGTTTAAAAAAGAAACAATTGAAAAGTGGAGCGCCGGGTTCCTGCGTATTCTGAAGCAAGCGGCAGAAAACCCGGACAGAAAGCTGCCGGAGATTTCCCTGATCAGCGATGCTGAAAAACAAGCCCTCCTTGACGCTTGGAAAGGAAAAACACTCTCCGTGCCGCGGGACAAAACGGTTCACCGTCTCTTTGAAGAAACGGCCGCCCGCCACGCGAACCGTCCGGCTGTGGCATACAACGGCGCGAAATGGACGTACGGCGAGCTGAACGCAAGGGCGAACCGCATCGCGCGCATTCTCATGGACTGCGGTGTTACAGCTGACGAACGGGTCGGCATTTTGACGAAACCGTCCTTGGAAATGGCTGCGGGCGTACTCGGCGTCTTGAAAGCGGGCGCGGCATTTGTGCCGATTGACCCGGATTACCCGAAAGAGCGGATCAGCTACATTCTGCAGGACAGCGGGGCCAAGCTGCTTCTCACGCAGGAAGCGCTCGACGTGCCGGAAAGCTACACAGGAGACACGATCCTGCTTGACGGCAGCCGCTCTATTCTGAGCCTGCCGCTTGATGAAAACGATGAAGCGAACCCGCAGACGGAAACCACGGCGGATCATCTCGCTTATATGATTTACACGTCAGGAACGACCGGACAGCCGAAGGGTGTCATGGTCGAACACCATGCGCTGGTGAACCTGTGTTTCTGGCATCATGACGCATTCGCCATGACGGCGGAGGATAAAAGCGCCAAATACGCGGGCTTCGGTTTTGACGCCTCCATCTGGGAGATGTTCCCTACATGGACCATCGGCGCGGAGCTTCATGTCATTGACGAAGCGATCCGGCTGGATATCACCCGCTTAAATCACTATTTCGAAGAGCACGGCGTGACCATTACCTTCCTGCCGACACAGCTGGCCGAACAATTTATGGAGCTGGAAAATAGCTCTCTCCGCATGCTTCTCGTCGGAGGCGACAAGCTGAAGCGGGCGGTGAAGCAGCCGTACACGATCGTCAACAACTACGGCCCGACGGAGAACACCGTCGTCGCGACAAGCGGCGTCATCAATCCGGAGGAAGGATCGCTTTCGATCGGACGGGCGATTGCCAATACGAGAGCTTATATTCTCGGCGACGGCAATCAGGTGCAGCCGGAAGGCATTGCCGGTGAATTGTGCGTGGCAGGCCGCGGACTTGCGCGCGGATACCTGAACCGTGAGGAAGAAACGGCGAAGCGGTTTACCGCAGATCCGTTTGTGCCAGGCGAGCGCATGTACCGGACCGGCGACCTCGTCAAATGGAACGCGCAGTGCGGTATCGAATACATCGGCCGCATCGACCAGCAGGTCAAAGTGCGCGGCTACCGGATCGAGCTTTCAGAAATTGAAGTCCGCCTCGCGCAGCTTGCGGACGTTCATGACGCGGCGGTGACGGCGGTGGAAGACAAAGCGGGCAATACCGCCCTTTGCGCCTATGTCGCACCTCAGCAGGACGATATCGAAGCGCTCAAAGCCGCGCTGAAAGACACGCTTCCGGACTACATGGTCCCTGCGTTCTGGGTGGAAATGGACGAGCTTCCGGTCACCGCAAACGGCAAGATTGACAAAAAAGCCCTGCCGGCGCCTGACATTGAAGCGGGAAGCGCCGCCTACAAAGCGCCGGAAACAGAGATGGAAACGCTGCTTTCTGACATTTGGCAGGAAGTGCTCGGACTGGACCAGATCGGCGTAAGCGATAATTTCTTCACGCTCGGCGGCGACTCGATCAAAGGCATTCAAATGGCGAGCCGCCTGAACCAGCACGGCTACAAGCTGGAGATGAAAGATCTCTTCCAGCATCCGACCATTGAAGAGCTCGTCTCTTACGTGGAACGGACGGAAGGCAAGCAGGCCGACCAGGGACCTGTCGAAGGCGAAGCGGAATTAACGCCGATCCAGCGCTGGTTCTTTGAGAAAAACTTTACGAACAAACACCATTGGAACCAATCCGTCATGCTTCACGCAAAAGACGGCTTTGATCCGGTTCTGGTGGAAAGAACCCTGCAAGCATTGATGGAACACCATGATGCACTGCGGATGGTTTACCGTGAAGAAAGGGAAGGCATCATTCAGACATATCTCCCTGTCAGTGAATGCAAGGCAAGCTTTGAAATCGTTGATCTGTACGGAACAGACGAAGACATGCTGAAAAGCCAGATTCAGCGGCTTGCCGAACAGCTTCAGGGCAGTCTTGATCTGAAGAACGGCCCGCTGTTAAAAGCAGAGCAATATCGGACAGAACAAGGCGATCATCTGTTAATTGCGGTTCACCATCTCGTCGTGGACGGGGTTTCATGGAGAATTTTGCTTGAGGATTTCGCTTCAGGTTATAAACAGGCGCAGCAGCAAAACAGCATCGTCCTCCCGCAGAAAACCCACTCCTTTAAGGATTGGGCAGAGGCGCTGAGCACGTTTGCGCAATCAGAAGAGCTGAAGAAGCAGGCGGATTATTGGGCGCAGGCAGATGCAGAAGAACTCCGGCCGCTGCCGAAAGACCATGAGCCGACAAAACGGCTCGTCAAACATACGGCGGCCGTGAAATGTGAACTAACTGAGGAAGAAACGGCGCAGCTGCTTACAGATGTTCATCATCCGTACGGAACGGAAATCAACGACATTCTGCTTAGCGCGCTCGGCTTAACAATCGGTGAATGGACGGAAAACGGTAAAGTCGGCATCAACTTAGAAGGACACGGCCGGGAAGAAATCATACCGAATGTCAATATTTCACGGACGGTCGGCTGGTTTACGGCCCAATATCCGTTGATTCTGCAGATCAGCAAAGAAGACGGCGTCTCTTCCGTCATTAAAACGGTAAAAGAGACGGTGCGGCGCGTTCCTGATAAAGGCGTAGGATACGGGATTCTCCGGTATCTGTCATCCGATGAAACAGAAAAAGGCGTCACGCCTGAAATCAGTTTTAACTACCTAGGGCAGTTTGACAATGAAGTGAAAACTGAATGGTTTGAACCGTCACCATATGATATGGGGCGTCAAGTCAGCGAAGAGTCAGAGGCGTTATACGCACTGAGCTTCAGCGGGATGGTTACAGGCGGCCGCTTCGTCATTTCCTGCTCATACAATCAGGAAGAATATGAAAGAAGCACAGTCGAAGCACAGATGCAGCGATTTAAAGAAAACCTCTTAATGATCATCCGCCATTGCACGGCCAAAGAGGAGAAAGAATTTACGCCGAGCGACTTCAGCGCGCAGGATCTGGAGATGGATGAAATGGGAGACATCTTTGACATGCTTGAGGAGAATTTAACGTGACAAAAACAGTTAACAGAAGGGGGGAGCGGAGCAGATGAGCCAGTTCAAAAAAGATCAAGTTCAGGACATGTATTATTTGTCGCCGATGCAGGAGGGAATGCTGTTTCATACTCTCCTGAATCCCGGCCAAAGCTTTTATATCGAACAAATGACAATGAAAGTAAAAGGCAGCTTGAATATCAAATGCCTTGAAGAAAGCATGAATGTGATCATGGACCGGTACGATGTATTTCGTACCGTGTTCATTCACGAAAAAGTAAAAAGGCCGGTCCAAGTCGTATTGAAAAAAAGGCAGTTTCAGATAGAAGAAATCGATCTGGCACACTTACCGGGCAGCGAGCAAGCAGCCAAAATCAATGAATACAAAGAACAGGATAAGATCAAGGGGTTTGATTTGACGCGGGATATCCCAATGCGTGCGGCTATTTTTAAAAAAGCTGAAGAAAGCTTTGAATGGGTGTGGAGCTATCATCACATGATTTTGGACGGCTGGTGCTTTGGCATCGTCGTGCAGGATCTGTTCAAGGTATACAATGCCCTGCGCGAACAAAAGCCATACAGCCTGCCGCCGGTCAAACCATATAAGGACTATATCAAGTGGCTTGAAAAGCAGGATAAACAAGCATCACTGCATTACTGGCGCGAGTACTTAGAGGAATTTGAAGGACAAACGACATTTGCGGAGCAAAGAAAGAAACAAAAGGACGGCTATGAGCCGAAAGAGCTGCTCTTCTCACTGCCGGAGGCGGACACAAAGGCGTTTAACGAGCTTGCAAAATCACAGCATACCACTTTGAGTACGGCGCTGCAGGCAGTGTGGAGTGTATTAATCAGCCGCTACCAGCAGTCCGGCGATTTGATCTTCGGCACAGTCGTTTCCGGGCGTCCCGCAGAAATCAAAGGCGTTGAACATATGGTCGGGCTGTTTATCAATGTTGTCCCGAGGCGGGTGAAACTGTCTGAGGATACCACATTTAACGGATTGCTCAAGCAGCTGCAGGAACAATCGCTGCAGTCTGAGCCGCATCAATACGTGCCGCTCTATGACATCCAAAGCCAGGCCGATCAGCCAAAGCTGATTGACCACATCATTGTGTTTGAAAATTATCCGCTTCAGGATGCAAAAAATGAAGAAAACAATGAAAACGGCTTTGAAATGGAGGATGTCCATGTTTTTGAGAAGTCGAATTATGATCTCAACCTGATGGCTTCCCCGGGAGACGAGATGCTGATCAAGCTTGCCTATAATGAGAATGTGTTTGATGAGGCATTTATCCAGCGCTTAAAATCACAGCTTCTCACAGCGATTCAGCAGCTCATCCAGAAGCCGGATCAGCCTGTTCATACGATCAGTCTTGTTGATGAAAAGGAAAGAGAGTTTCTGCTTACAGGCTTAAACCCGCCTGCTCAAAACCATCAGGCGAAGCCTCTGACGGATTGGTTCAAAGAGGCGGTGAATGTTCATCCTGATGCGCCGGCGCTTACGTATTCCGGCCAGACGCTTTCCTATCGCGAATTAGATGAGGAAGCGAACCGCCTTGCGCGCCGTTTGCAAAAGCAAGGTGCGGGTAAAGGCTCCGTTGTCGCGTTGTACACGAAGCGCTCGCTTGAACTGGTGATCGGCATTCTCGGCGTACTAAAAGCAGGAGCGGCTTATCTCCCGGTTGATCCGAAGCTGCCGGAGGACCGAATCTCGTATATGCTGACTGACAGTGATGCAGCCTGTCTGCTGACACATCAGGAGATGAAAGAAAAAGCGGATCAGCTGCCGTATACAGGAACAACACTCTTCATTGATGATCCTGCACGGTTCGAAGAGCAGGCAAGCGACCCTGCAGCCGCAATTGAACCCGATGATCCGGCATATATTATGTATACGTCCGGCACAACCGGAAAGCCGAAGGGCAATATCACCACTCATGCCAATATTCAAGGATTGGTCAAGCATGTAGACTACATGGCATTTTCTGAAAAAGATACGTTCTTATCCGTTTCGAATTACGCCTTTGACGCATTTACCTTTGATTTCTACGCGTCAATACTGAATGCGGCACGTCTCATTATCGCAGATGAACAGACACTGCTTGATACAGAACGGCTGACTGACTTGATCCGGCAGGAGAATGTCAATGTCATGTTTGCGACGACTGCACTTTTCAATCTTCTCACCGATGCGGGAGAGGATTGGCTGAGGGGGCTTCGCTGCGTGTTATTCGGAGGTGAGCGCGCGTCTGTGCCTCACGTCAGAAAAGCGTTTGAGATCATGGGGCCGGGCAAGCTGATTAATTGCTACGGGCCGACTGAGGGAACAGTGTTTGCGACAGCTCACGTCGTGCATGATTTACCGGATTCCATCTCTTCATTGCCGATCGGAAAGCCGATCAGCAATGCCAGTGTTTATATTCTTAACGAGCAAAATCAGCTTCAGCCATTTGGAGCTGTCGGTGAACTGTGCATCAGCGGAATGGGTGTATCAAAAGGGTATCTGAACCGTCATGATCTGACGGAGCAAATGTTTATCCCAAACCCGTTCAAGCCGGGAGAAACGCTTTACCGCACAGGGGATTTGGCACGCTGGCTGCCGGATGGCACGATTGAATACGCCGGGCGTATTGATGATCAGGTCAAAATACGCGGACACCGGATCGAGCTTGAAGAAATTGAAAAGCAGCTGCAGGAATACCCGGGTGTGAAAGATGCGGTTGTTGTTGTTGACCGCCACGAGTCTGGAGATGCATCAATCAACGCCTACCTCGTGAACCGGGCGCAACTGTCAGCTGAAGACGTAAAAGGGCACCTGAAAAAACAGCTTCCTGCTTACATGGTGCCGCAAACCTTTACTTTCTTAGAGGAGCTTCCTTTAACGACAAACGGGAAGGTCAATAAACGGATGCTGCCAAAACCTGATCCCGCTCAGCTGGCGAAAGAATGGATCGGGCCCCGAAATGCGACGGAAGAAATGATTGCACACATCTGGTCCGAAATTCTCGGCAGACAGCAGATAGGCATTCATGATGATTTCTTTGCACTCGGCGGGCACTCCTTAAAAGCGATGACGGCTGCGTCCCGTATTAAAAAAGAGCTCGGTACGGATATCCCGGTGAAGCTGTTGTTCGAAGCGCCGACAATCGCAGGCATTGCCGATTATCTGATTCACGGTGAAGAAAAAGGGATGAAAGACCTCACCATCATGAATAAAAATCAGTCTGACACACTGTTTGCGTTCCCGCCTGTTCTCGGTTACGGGCTGATGTACCAGCCGCTGGCAAAACATCTGTCCGGCTATAGAATCTGCGCGTTCGATTTTATCGAGGAAGACAGCCGTATCGAACGCTACACAGAGCTGATCAATCAGCTGCAGCCGGAAGGCCCGGTCAAGCTGTTCGGATACTCGGCAGGATGCACGCTCGCCTTTGAAACCGCCAAACGGCTTGAAGCCGAAGGACGTAAAGTGGAGCGGCTGATCATGGTTGATTCCTATAAAAAACAAGGCGTCAGCGACTTGGAAGGCCGCACAGTAGAAAGTGATGTCGAGGCGCTGATGAAGGTAAACAGGGACAATGAAGCACTGAATAACGAAGCTGTCAAAGAAGGGCTCGCCAAAAAAACAAATGCATTTTATTCTTATTTCGTGCATGCCGTCAGCACCGGCACCGTCAATGCGGACATAGATCTATTAACATCAGAACCGGACTTTGCGATGCCGCCGTGGCTCGCTTCGTGGGAGGAAGCTACGGCAGGTGAATACCGTGTGAAAAAAGGCTGCGGCACTCACGCAGAAATGCTTCAGGGTGAATGTCTTGAAAGGAATGCGGCATTTTTGCTCGAATTCCTAAGAAATGAACATCTGAAGCTGACAACTTCACGATAGAAAAGGAGGAAGCCGCTAATGGTCCAGCTCTTTAAATCGTTCGATACCACAGAAAAAACGCAGCTCATCTGTTTTCCGTTCGCAGGAGGCTATTCAGCATCATTCCGCCCGCTCCACACCTATCTCCAAGGTGAATGTGAGATGCTTGCCGCGGAACCGCCTGGACACGGGACAAATCAAATGTCAGCCGTTGAGGATTTTGAACAGCTCGTCAGCTTGTACAAGCAGGAGCTGAATCTCCGTCCTGACCGTCCGTTTGTGCTGTTCGGGCACAGTATGGGAGGCATGGTCGCTTTCAGGCTGGCGCAAAAGCTGGAGCGGGAAGGCATTTACCCTGAGGCCGTGATCATCTCAGCCATTCAGCCGCCGCATGTGGAAAGGAAAAAGGTTTCTCATCTTGATGATGAAAAATTTCTCGCCCATATTATCGAGCTTGGCGGAATGCCGCAGGAGTTAGTGGAAAATAAGGAGGTCATGTCATTTTTCCTGCCTTCTTTCAGATCCGACTACCGTGCGCTTGAAAGCTTCCGGCCGTCTGATCTTCACACCATTCAATCACCCGTCCATATTTTTAACGGGCGGAAGGATAAAAAATGTATCAAAGATGCGGACGGATGGAAAAAATGGGCCGCAAATCCCGTATTTCATGAGTTTTCGGACGGCCACATGTTCATATTAAGTGAAACTGCAAAAGTGGCGGAACGAATCTATGAGATTATTAACAGGAGCACTGCAGGCCAATTGTTATAGGTTATGACAGACAGCATTCGCTGTCTGTTTTTTGTAACAAAATCTGCCCGATCGTTTTCTCATTTATCAAAAATTTTATGTTATGATTTGATGGAATATAATTTTGAAGGGATTGTCGTACATGAATGATGCAGCAAAAGAGCTGAACAGAACATTATCTGAAGAAAACCCGCACGTGCTTCATATGCTTTCTGATTTGGGCAAAGATTTGTTTTATCCGAAAGGGGTGCTGACGCAATCAGCGGAAGCGAAAGCCAAGGCCGGAAAGTATAATGCCACGATCGGAATCGCCACCTCACAAGGGGAGTCCATGCACTTTTCCCATATTCAAGAGACGTTGTCCGCCTATAACCCCGATGATATCTACGATTATGCTCCGCCGCAGGGAAAAGAGCCGCTCAGACAGGAATGGCTGAAAAAAATGCGTCTCGAAAATCCTTCATTAGCCGGCAAAGACATCAGCACGCCGATCGTGACAAACGCTTTGACACACGGGCTGAGCATTGCCGCCGACTTGTTCGTCAATGAAGGGGATACGCTCCTTCTCCCTGATAAATATTGGGGAAATTACAACTTCATTTTCGGTGTCCGGCGCAAGGCATCTATTGAGACGTACCCGCTTTTTCAGCACGATGGGCGTTTTAATGCGGCAGGGCTGTCCGAGCTGCTGAAAAAGCAGGAAGAGAAGGCGATTGTCGTGCTGAATTTCCCGAATAATCCGACAGGCTATACGCCGGGAGAAGAGGAAGCGTCAGAAATCGTCAGCGTGATCTTGGAGGCGGCGGAGGCCGGCAAAGAGATTGTCGTGCTCGTAGACGATGCGTATTACAATCTGTTTTACGATGAAACGGCTATTCAGGAATCCATCTTCAGCAAACTCGCTCAAGTGCACGACCGGGTGCTTTGCGTGAAAATAGACGGCGCGACGAAGGAAAATTACGCGTGGGGCTTCCGCGTCGGTTTTATTACGTACAGCACAAAAAGCGAAAAAGCGCTGCGCGTGCTCGAGGAAAAAACAAAAGGAATCATCAGGGGGACGATTTCAAGCGCCCCGCACCCTTCCCAAACATTTATGCTGCGGGCGATGCAGTCACCGGAATACGAGAAAGAAAAATCGCTGAAATATAACATTATGAAAAAACGGGCTGACAAAGTAAAAGCCGTTCTTGCAGAAAACAAGCACTATGAAGACGTATGGACGCCTTATCCGTTTAACTCGGGCTATTTCATGTGTGTCCGGCTGAAAGATATAAACGCCGGTGAATTGAGAGTCTCATTGCTTGAAAAAAGAGGAATCGGGACGATATCCATCAATGAGACGGATTTGCGAATCGCATTTTCATGCGTCGAAGAAGAACACATCGCGGATCTGTTCGAAGAAATTTATCAAGAAGCAAAGCAGCTGCAGAAACAGGCGGAAATATCAGGCTGACAAAAAAGGAGGGGGACACCCTCCTTTTTCTATTTTTACCGCAGCTCTTCATACGTTTTCATCTCAATTCCGTCACAAAAATTGGGATGAGCCGCACAAACGGCCAGCTTATATTCCTCGTCCGCATCATATGTGCGGATGAAACAAGGTTCATGTCCGTCCGGGAGCTCAATGGACACATGGCCGTCGTCTTTGAGGCGGACGCTGAATGAATCAAGCGGCAGGGAAAGCCCTTTTCCGGCCTGTTTGATAAAGCTTTCTTTCATCGACCACAGGTGGTAAAAATAATCGGTCTGCCGGTCAGGGTGTTTTGCTTGCAGATCACTGTATTCCGTCGGCGAAAAAAACCGTTTGGCGATATCAATCGTGCCGGGCTTCATTTTTTCAATATCAATGCCGATCGGTTTTGAATCAACGGCACACACGACCCAGCGCCCGGAGTGGGAAATGTTAAAGTGCATGTCCGGAAGCGCGGGGATATACGGTTTTCCGTATTCCTGGACGCTGAATGAAATCGCAGCCGGATCAAGTCCGTAAGCCTTCCCCGCGGCGGTGCGGATCAGCATATCGCCGATCAAGGTGCGGTGAGCATCCTCCTTATGGTAAAAGCGCCGGCATTTTTCCCGCTTATTGGCGGACACGGCCGCCATCATCCGATCTTCTTCTTCCGGAGAAAGCGGCCGGTCCATATATACTCCGTAAATCTTCATGTCCAGATCCTCCGTCTGCAAATATTGTCAAAACCATCCTATCATATCAGACGCAAGCTGTCCGAAAATAAAAAAACAAAACCATTTCGGCTTTGTTTTTAATGTACGGACGTTGCCCGCCCTGAGATTGCATATGTTAACAGTTTAGAGGACTGAGGCAAAGAAAAGCGCAGAATCAGCCCAGTCAAAACCGCCGTAATAATCGTTCCGGCGCCGATCGGTCCGCCCATCGTCCAGGCTGCGGCCAGAACCGTCAGCTCAATGCCGTTCCGCACCCATTGCACGTTCCAGCCCGTTTTCTCAGATATCAGCATCATCAGAGAGTCCCGGGGGCCCGCACCGAGCCCGGCTGATACGTAAACCCCGACGCCGCAGCCGATCAGCAGCAATCCGAAAGAAAAAAACACGGCTGCTAAGGAAAAAGCGTGCGCCTCAGGAAGCAGAAACGAAAAGAAATCAATAAACATTCCCATCAGCACCATATTCAAGATGGCGCCGATTTTCGGAAGCGTTCTCGTGAACAGGCAGGTTAAAACGACGATCACCGCCCCGACCAAGATGGACCATTGGCCGACGGAAAGCCCGAAATGCTGAAAAAGCCCATAATGAAAGGCATCCCAAGGGCTGATGCCGAGAGCTTTTCCTTTAATGGTTAAAGATACCCCGAAAGACAAAATCAACAGACCGGCAAAATAAAACGTCCAGCGCATCACGAATTCCCGCTTCAAAGAGGTCCCTTCTTTCATAAAATTTCATTAATTGTCATTGTAGCATAAACGCCGAAAAAAAGAAGAAGCGAAATCAGTGTTTCGCTTCTTCTCCGGATCCTACAAAGGATTCAGTATACGATTTAAGAACCGCTGCGTACGTTCTTCTTTCGGCGCGGAAAAAATTTGGGCCGGCGGTCCTTGTTCCACAATGACGCCGCCGTCAATGAAGATGACCTCATCGGCCACTTCCTGCGCGAATTTGATTTCGTGCGTGACGACAACCATCGTCCACCCTTCGTTCGCCAAATCCTTAATGACTTTAAGCACCTCGCCGACCAGCTCCGGATCAAGCGCTGACGTCGGTTCGTCAAACAGCATCAGCTCGGGCTGAATCGCAAGCGCGCGGGCGATGCCGACACGCTGCTGCTGACCGCCGGAAAGCTGGAACGGGTATAAGTTCATTTTGTCTTTCAGCCCGACTTTTTCAAGAAGCTCCATCGCTTCTTTTCTGACTTGCTCCTTGTCGCGCTTTTGCACTTGAATGGGTCCTTCCATGACGTTTTCAAGCGCCGTGCGGTGAGGAAACAGATGATACGCCTGAAAGACCATGCCTGATTTGCGGCGGAGGCGGAGGATATCAGCCTGCTTCACTTTTTTGGAGAAATCTATAGAAAAATCGGAGAATGCCAGTTCGCCGCGGTTGGGGATCTCAAGCGCGTTCAGACAGCGCAGGAGCGTCGTTTTTCCTGAACCGGACGGTCCCAGAATGGCGATGACTTTCCCTTTTTCTATCTCCATATCTATCTTTTTTAAAATTTCATTCTGTCCGAATGATTTATTCAATCCTTTGACGGAAAGCATATCGAAACCTCCTTATTTGGCCACATAACGGTCGAGACGCCGTTCGATCACATGCTGTACGATTGACAGCAAGAAGCAGATGATCCAATAAATAAAGGCGGCTTCAATATAGATGACCAAGATTTGATCAAGGTTTTGCGCGCCGATCTCCTGCGCTTTTCTGAACAGCTCCGCGACGAGAATCTGTGACGCGAGAGATGTATCCTTGATCAGGCTGATAAATGTATTTGATAATGGCGGAATGGACACGCGAAACGCCTGCGGCAGGATTACGCGGAACAATGTCTTGCGATAGGTCATGCCGATCGTATAACCGGCTTCCCATTGCCCTTTCGGCACGGATGAAATAGATGCCCGGATGATTTCAGAAGCATAGGCGCCCACATTTAATGAAAATGCGATAACTGCGCTTGGGAAAGGGTCCAGCGTAATATTAAAGGTCGGGAACAGATAAAAAATGATGAACAATTGAACGAGAAGAGGAGTGCCGCGCACTGCTGATACGTATACGCTGAACACCCATCTCAATGGTTTCATATTTGACATTCTGGCGAGCGCCGTAATCAGCGCGATGATCATTCCGAAAATAAAGGAAAGAATAGTAAGGGGAATCGAGTAATAGATTCCCCCGGAAAGAATCGGCCAGAATGACTGCTGCACCAGGTCCCAAGGAATGGCTGCCGCAATCACCGGCTCGGGCATGTTACTTAGAAACATCTTCGCCGAACCATTTTTTAGCTATTTTAGAAAGAGTCCCGTCCTCTTTCATGTCTTTTAACGCTTTGTTGACGTGAGTCACAAGTTCGCCGCTTCCTTTTCGGAATGCGAAATATGTCTGCTGCGGCTGGCCTGCTTCAAACGCGATTTTCACGTTTTTATTGCCGGACGTTTTTAAGTAGTTCAGTACGGCAAGTTTATCGTTGTAAGTCAGATCAGCGCGGCCCTGCTGAATGAGCTGAAGGGATTGCGCCATGCCTTCAACGCCTTCAACTTTCGCGCCGGCATCTTTCGCTAATTTATTGTAATTGCTTGTTAATGACTGAGCCGCTGTTTTTCCTTTGACATCAGCTTCTTTTGCAATCGTGCTGTCTTTTTTCGTCACGACGACGGCATTTGACGTTGTGTATTTATCAGAAAAATCATATTGGTTCTCACGGCCTGTTTTGCCGACTTGGTTAGCGACGACGTCAAACCGCTTCGAGTTTAGACCGGCAAACATGCTGTCCCATTGCGTTTCTTTGAAGTCAGCTTTCAGACCGAGACGTTTCGCGACTTCTTGAATCACTTCCACATCATATCCGGTCAGTTTATCAGTCTTTTTATCATGGAAGGTAAACGGTTCGTACGTTCCTTCTGTACCGACGGTCAGTACGCCTTTTTTCTTGACAGAAGCCCAAAGATCGCTGTCTTTTGACTTAGATCCGCTGCCCTGTGAGTTTCCGCAGGCTGCAAGCACCGCGATGCTGACCATCATGAATAAAGCGAACAATGCTTTTTTCATCTTCTTTATTCCCCACTTTTCTGAGTAGTTTTATTGAGAAAAAATAGCTCCCAATTGTAAAGGATAACTTTTTTTTAGTATGAGTCAAGTAATTGGTTTTCATGAGTGTGAAATCTTCGTGTTTTCACGATCAAAATAATTCCAAAAACTGTCTGACCGGCTTCGGGAGATAGCTGTCTTTTCTCCAGATGACGGCCGGCGTCATGACAAACGGGTTGTCCTCGATGATAACCGTTTTGACATGCGAACGCATATGGACGGGAATCATCGTCAAAGGCAGAATCGTGGCGCCGAATCCTGATGATACGAGGCTCAAGAGCGTCGCGGAATCATGACATTCACAGACAACACGTAGGTCGAGATCGTACTGTTCACAAACATGGAGGACTTGATCATACACACCCTTTCCATTGACGGTGCGCAAAAGGATCAGAGGCAAAGAGGCGATATCATTCAGCTTAATCGTTTCACCGCACAGACGTTTCGTATGCTCGGACAGCACCAAGACGCACGGAATGTCTTCAAGTTCCTTCGATTCAATGCCGTCGTTTTTAATCAAAGTGGTGGTGACAGCAGCGTCAATCTGTCTGGATTCCAATAGCTCCAGCAGTGAGACGGGTTCATCTTCCCAAATGTTAAAGGTGAGATGCGGATACCGTTCTTTCATCTGTGACACTTTTTCAAGCATGAGCGCGGCGCAGTAAATGGTTGACCCTACGGCAAGCGTGCCGGCCACTTCCTCCTTCAGCTCTTGTACCTCGATAATGGCATCCTCAAACTTATGAAGAATCTCTTTCGCTCTTTTCAAAAAGACATTTCCTTCATATGTAAGGGTCATTTGTTTCTTTTTATTGCGGTCAAACAGGATGACGCCCAATTCATCTTCCAGCTGTTTCAGCTGTCTGCTTAACGGCGGCTGCGCCATATGAAGCTTTTTGGCGGCCGTCGTGATTTTCTGCTCTTGGGCGATGGTGACGAAATAACGCAATTGCCTGATATCCATAAGCCACGCTCCTTTCTTATATACTTTTAAGGTATGATACATAGATTTAACGAATATTTTTCATATGGATATATCAGGAGTATGATGGTTTTGACACCATATTTCAAGCGTAAAGGAGGGTCAATATGAAGCTCGTCATCGGAATGACCGGGGCTACGGGGGCCATATTCGGGATCAGGCTTTTAGAATATTTAAAAGCCGCGGAGATCGAAACCCATCTTGTCGTGTCACCTTGGGCAAATGTCACCATCACACATGAAACCGATTATACGTTAAAAGATGTCGAGAAACTGGCGTCCTATACGTATTCTCACAAAGACCAGGCGGCGGCGATTTCAAGCGGCTCGTTTGAAACGGACGGGATGATCATCGCTCCGTGCAGCATGAAATCACTTGCAAGCATCCGCACCGGAATGGCTGACAATCTGCTGACAAGAGCGGCAGACGTCATCCTGAAAGAGAGGAAAAAACTTGTGCTGCTGACAAGAGAAACGCCGCTCAGCCAAATTCATTTAGAAAATATGCTAGCGCTTACAAAAATGGGTTCCGTCATTCTTCCGCCGATGCCGGCCTTTTACAACAAGCCGGCTGACATGGACGAATTGATCGACCACATCGTGTTCCGGACGCTCGACCAGTTCGGGATCCGTCTGCCGGAAGCGAAACGGTGGTACGGAATTGAAAAACAAAAAGGAGGAATCTGATAATGGCCTATCAGGATTTTAGGGAATTTCTCGCCGCTCTTGAAAAAGAAGGGCAGCTGCTGACAGTCAACGAAGAGGTAAAACCGGAGCCGGATCTGGGCGCCGCCGCGCGTGCAGCCAGCAACCTCGGGGATAAAACCCCCGCGCTTTTGTTTAACAATATTTACGGACATCACCATGCGCAGGTCGCCCTGAATGTCATCGGCTCATGGCCGAATCACGCGATGATGCTGGGCATGCCGAAAGATACGCCTGTAAAAGAACAATTCTTTGAGTTCGCCAAACGGTACGATTCATTCCCGGTAGCGGTCAAACGTGAAGAAACCGCGCCGTTTCATGAAAATGAAATTACTGAGGACATCAACCTTTTTGACATCCTTCCGCTATTCAGAATCAACCAGGGGGACGGCGGGTATTACTTGGATAAAGCGTGCGTCATTTCCCGCGATCTTGAAGATCCGGACAATTTCGGCAAGCAGAATGTCGGCATTTACAGAATGCAGGTGAAGGGAAAAGACCGCCTCGGCATTCAGCCCGTGCCTCAGCATGATATTGCGATTCATCTTCGCCAGGCTGAAGAACGCGGCGTCAATCTTCCCGTTACGATCGCGCTCGGCTGTGAACCGGTGATTACGACGGCCGCGTCAACTCCGCTGCTATACGATCAATCCGAGTATGAGATGGCCGGCGCGATTCAAGGGGAGCCCTACAGAATCGTCAAATCTAAGCTGTCTGATTTAGACATCCCTTGGGGCGCCGAAGTCGTTCTGGAAGGAGAGATCCTCGCGGGAGAACGGGAATACGAAGGCCCTTTCGGTGAGTTCACAGGCCATTATTCAGGCGGCCGCAGCATGCCGGTCATCAAAATCAAACGGGTATATCATAGAAACAATCCGATCTTTGAACATTTATACTTAGGCATGCCGTGGACGGAGTGCGATTATATGATCGGCATTAATACGTGCGTGCCGCTTTACCAGCAGCTGAAGGAAGCCTATCCGAACGAAATCGTCGCCGTCAACGCGATGTATACGCACGGCCTGATCGCCATCATTTCAACGAAAACACGCTACGGCGGCTTTGCCAAGGCGGTCGGCATGCGCGCCCTGACGACGCCGCACGGACTCGGCTACTGCAAAATGGTCATTGTCGTGGATGAGGATGTCGATCCGTTTAACCTCCCGCAAGTCATGTGGGCGCTCTCAACGAAAATGCATCCGAAACACGACGCGGTCATCATTCCTGACCTGTCTGTCCTTCCGCTTGACCCTGGGTCTGATCCGGCTGGGATGACACACAAAATGATTCTTGACGCCACGACGCCAGTCGCGCCGGAAACAAGAGGCCATTATTCGCAGCCGCTTGATTCTCCGCTGACAACGAAAGAGTGGGAACAAAAACTGATGGACTTAATGAATCAATAAGAAAGGATGAGTTTGCTATGAAAACATGCCCGCGCTGTGAATCGAAAAAAGGAGAAACCGTCAGCCAATCGCCGGTCAAAGGCGCTTGGGAAATATACCAATGCCAAACCTGCTTTTTCACATGGAGATCCTGTGAACCGGAAAGCATCACCAATCCGGCGGCGTTCAACCCGGCATTTAAAATTGATCCGAAAGAAACGGAGACGGCCACACATGTTCCCGCTGTCCCGGAAAGAAAAGCGTAATGCTGACGGAGCACTTGCCGGCGGCGCTTTACACGCTTTTAGACGGAACGGAGCTTGAAAAAAAACAGCACGACGCATTTGTGCTGCAATCCGTGACAAAAGAAGGCCGTCCGCACGCGGCCATGATAAGCGCCGGTGAAATATTGGCTGTAAGCCGCACAAATCTCCGGCTCGCCTTATGGAAAAACACGACGACCGTAAACAGCCTGCTGCATTCGGGACAAGCTCTTTTCATCGCCTGGCACGGAGGAGCCGCATATTACGTGACATTGGAATGTGAGGCGCTTCCGCCGCTGAAAGAGGCGAAATACGAAAGGGAGCGGTTCAGCTGCCGCGTGATCACCGTCAAGGAAGATCGGGCGAAATACGCGGATCTGACATCCGGACCGGTCATCCGTCTTCACGAGCCGGAAGGTGTCCTGAAGAGGTGGAGCGAAACGCTTGAGGAATTAAAACGATAGACGCACAAAAAAAAGCCTGCGGAACCGTCCGCAGGCTTTTTTAGTTATTGTACGCCTTTCATCGCCCGTTTAATAACAGGAGAAAGAAGTACTAAAATAATACCGAGAATGATCGAAATAAGACCGATTGAACCGAAGTAGGCCGCTTCAGAAACCTTATCAAACAAACCGACTACTTTTGCGTTCAGGGCTTGACCGCAGGCGTTTGTTAAGAACCACATGCTCATGGTCTGCGCTGAGAAGGCGGCAGGCGCGAGCTTCGTTGTGACGGATAAACCGACCGGTGAAAGACAAAGCTCGCCAAGCACAACCAAAAGGAAGCTGAGCACAAGCCAAAGCGGGCTCACAAGCTCGCCGCTTCCGCCCATAACCGGAAGCACCATGACTAAAAATGACAATCCGGCAAGAATAATGCCGATCGCGAATTTAATCGGTGTTGAAGGCTGGCGTTTGCCGAGCTTCAGCCAGATCCAAGCAAACACAGGTGCGAAAATGACGATGAATAATGGGTTCAGAGACTGAAACCATGATGACTCAAGATGTATGCCCGCAAAAGAAAGTCTCGTGCGCTGATCGGCATATAAAGCAAGAATCGTCGCGCCCTGCTCCTGAATCGCCCAGAACATAACCGCCGCAATAAACAGCGGAATATAAGCCGCAAGCCGTGATTTTTCCGTTTTTGTCGATTTTTTGCTCATGAACATCACAATAAAGTAAATAACCGGAATGGCAATGCCGAGGATACTGACGATGTCAATCACACGCTGGATCGTCAGCCAGCCGGTTTGAATCAGAACGATGATAACGGCTGCTGCGATGATTATTCCGATTCCCGTTCCGATCACTGACGATTTAGAAATCGGATTCGGTACATTGGAGCCTGCTTTGCCGAGGTATTTCTTTCTCGTAAGAGCGAAAACAATCAGTCCGAGGAACATACCGGCCGCGGCGCATCCGAAGCCTAAGTGGTAGTTGTACTTCTGTCCGAGTGTTCCGACAATTAGCGGCGCAAGCAATCCGCCGAGGTTGATCCCCATGTAAAAGATACTGAAACCTGAGTCGCGGCGCTCGTCTTCTTTCGTATATAAAGCTCCGACAACGCTGGATACGTTTGGTTTAAGCAGGCCGGTTCCGATAATGATCAGAGTCATGCTTGTAAAAAACGCCGCCGTGCTGCCAGGGAAGGCAAGAGCGATGTGCCCGAACATAATTAAAATTCCGCCGTAAAAAACGGTGTTTGCCGTACCGAATACCCGGTCGGCCAGCCACCCGCCGATGACGCTCGACATGTATACGAGAGACCCGTATATGGACATGATGGCAACTGCGGTGGTTTTATCAAATCCGAGACCGCCATGAGCGACTTCCGTGTATAAATAGTAAAGCAGTATAGCTCTCATACCATAGTAGGAGAAACGCTCCCAAAATTCAGTAAAAAACAGTGTGAACAGGCCGCGGGGATGACCGAAAAAGCCTCGTTGCGGCACAGTTTCTGTTATAGATTCCTTTTCAATAGATGCCACCTGAGCCAACCCTTTCTTAAAAAAGTGTATTACAAAAATCATATTCTTATATAATACTTGTGTCAATATAATTTATACTGAATTCAAAAAATTCCAGAATGAAAAGATATTAAAACGTTGAATATAGATGGATTTTCCTAATTCCAATGGCTTATTTTGTCATATAATCTGACTAAACTATCTATATAAACTTTTTTAATAAAATTTAAAGTATGTACAGGCGGAGCGGATTATGACGGAATAAGATGAAATAAGAGAGGAAGGAGGAGATTATTACTTGCCGAATCGTATTTTAGATATAACGGATTGCGGTGTGGCAGCAGACGGGACTGCCGATGTGACGGCCGCCATCAATCAATGCCTGGCCAAGGCCGTCAGCGAGGGCAGTCATACGGTGTTTTTTCCGCCTGGAACATATAAAATCAACGGCACGCTCGGCGGTGACAAAAGCCAGCCGTTTAGGAACGCGGGAATTAATGTGCCGAGCCATCTCTCCATCATCATGGATCCGGAATGCACGATTAAAGTGTCGCCGAACAGCTCCTGGGGTTATTCGGCTTTCTATATAGGCAGGCGGGAAAATGTCACCATCACCGGCGGCCGCATCATCGGGGAACGGGATGAACACACGTATACCAATGTTCCTTTACGGTCGACTCATGAATGGGGGTTTGGCATCTGTATTGAAGGCAGCAGCAATGTGCTGATCGAAAATGTGAAAATATCGGATTTTACGGGAGACGGCATTATTGTCAGCCCGCTCGGTTTAAAAACAAACAGTGATTACGAAACATCAGAACGTGTGACCATCCGCCGCTGTGAGATCAGGCAGTCAAGACGGAACAACATTTCAATCACCGGCTGCAATACCATTACGGTGGAAGAATGTGTGATCGAAGACGCCGGGCAAGGGAACGGAACAGCTCCGAAATTCGGAATCGACATTGAATCGTACGGAGAAGGCGATGTCGATTATGAAGAAGCTCTTCATATTACGATTCGCAACAACTTCTTTTACGGAAACGCCGCAAGCTCAGTCACCAACTTTAACGGATATAATGTGTTAATTGAAGGAAATCATTCCGACAACACAATCAGCTACGGATACGGCGCACATACCGTCATTTCCGGGAATGTTCTCTTTTGGTCAAACGGCGGCTCAAGAACCGGAATCGCCGGACAAGGTGTCTCCCAAGGGCAGGACAGCAGCAATGCCGTCATTTCCAACAATCTGATTACCGGTTTTTCCACGGGAATAGATGTAAGAGGAAAAAGCGTCCTGGTCACTCACAACAAAATCAATCAATTTGAAAATGCGGGTATTTCCGTCTATCAGGCGGAAGATGTGACCGTTGACGGCAATGTCATTGAAAACGGACGTTCCGAAACGAGACGAAGCACGGGGATGCGGGCGACGCTCTCGGACAACGCCGTCTTTATGAATAACACTCTGAATCAGGTAACAGACGGAATCAGCATGTCAGCCGGCAATATCACCGTAAAACAGAATGTGCTGAAATCATTCAGCCGGGGCATATGGGTCACAAGCGGAAATGCCGTCATTGAAGGAAATACGCTCATCCCGAATGCGTTTCAGGGCGCCGCGGAGTCCTATGCCGTATCTGTTACAAATGACGCCAGGGCTGTCATTAAGGGAAATCTCTTCAAAAGCTACAAAAACTACCCCATTTTCAGTTCAACATCCTCAGGAACCTCTGTCATCGGCAACCGCTTTGAATCATCACCGCTTATCGTTACCGTGTATCTGAACTCAGGCACGCATGAAGTCATAGACAATACGATCACGATCAACCGAACGGCGGGCAGCCCGATCGGCATTTATTTGAACGGTGCCTCCAATTCCCTCATTTCGGGCAATACCATCAACAACCTTTCCGCCGCTTCTGCTTCCGCCATCCAAACCAGTTCCTCGGCAAGCACCAAAATCATCGGCAATCGCATTATCAAAGGCGTCATTGTGAAACACACGACAGATACGGAAATCGGAAATATCGTCATCTGAAAACAATCCCCGCCGGAAAAATAAAAAGAACACATGAACTCCGACAAAGGGAGGGATGTGTTCTTTTTTGACACCATACAGACGTGCGCCTGTCAGGCATCTTTTTTACCTGATTTATATAAAGCCAGCATTTCTTTCATTAAAAAGAGGGCGAAGAAAAACAGCATCAGCCATTCTGAGAAGGTCATCAATTTAAAAGCGGACAGGTTGTTTCGAACCGCTCCATAGAGACTGAATCCTTGCAGCATATCCATTCCTATCGAAATCATCAGACAGGAAGCCAGCAAAAAAATTGAAACCCCCAATATTTTCATGCACATCACTCTCCCTTTTTATCCTTTTCGATTACGCAAAACTTATACAGACTATCCGCCGTGCATAATCTTTTGCCGTACAGGAAGAATATGAAAAAAACAAGGAAAGGTTTTTTGCGATATGCCGCCATTTTTTAAGCAGAAGAAACGAAAAAAAGACGATCAAAAGAACGGTGACAATGAAGACAGAAAAGAAGCGGAAACCAAATCAGACAAAGAGCGGGAAGAGCCGATCTCCATCAGCTTAAAGGAAAATATGAAGAAGCTGTCTGAGAGATTCGGCAACAGTGCCGATGTCGTCATCCGCCGGCTGAAAATCGGAAAAGAAGAGCTTCCGGCAGCGATCGTGTATATCGCCGGTTTGGTAGACGAGCAGCTTGTCAGCCAATCCCTGCTGGAGGATTTAATTGACATCCCGTCCGTTCAGCCGGAACAGGCGGTCTGCCTGATATATGAAAAAACGCTTGCGATCGGCGGAGTAAAAGAGGAAGAGAAATGGAAAAGCCTTTATGCCGGGCTGGTGGCGGGCAGTACGCTCATTTTTGTCGACGGGGCTGACAAGGCGCTGATCGCCAGCACGGAAGGAGGAGAGCAACGGTCCATTGAAGAACCGAGCACCCAGGTGTCCTTCCGCGGACCGCGGCAGGGATTCACTGAATCCCTGCAAACCAATATTTCCATGATCCGCAGGTATGTAAAAAATCCTGATGTATGGGTGGAAAAAATGGAGATCGGGCACGAAACGAATACGGACGTCGCGCTGATGTATATTAACGGAATCTGCGAAAAAAAGCTGATTAAGGAAGTCCGCAGCCGGCTCAAGCACATTAACATCGACAGCATTCTGGAATCCGGCTACATTGAACAGCTTATTGAAGACGCGCCGTTTTCTGTATTTCCCACTGTGTATCATACGGAACGGCCGGACGTTGTGGCGGGGAATCTGCTGGAGGGAAGATTTGCGATTATTGTGGACGGAACGCCGTTTGTTCTCATCGCGCCAGCCTTATTCATTCAATTTTTTCAATCGGTCGAGGATTATTATTCCCGATTTGATATCGCTACGAGCATCCGGCTGCTTCGGGTTTTGATTTTCTTCATTTCGCTGGTGGCGCCGGGGATTTACGTGGCGGCGACAACCTTTCATCAAGAAATGATTCCGACGCAGCTGCTGATCGTCATCGCGGCCCAGCGGGAGACCGTGCCGTTCCCGGCCGTAATTGAAGCGCTGACGATGGAAGTGGCCTTCGAGATTCTCAGGGAAGCGGGCGTCCGTCTTCCGAGAGTGGTCGGCTCCGCCGTTTCCATAGTCGGAGCGCTTGTCATCGGCCAGGCTGCTGTACAGGCCGGCATCGTCTCCCCGGCCATGGTGATCGTCGTCGCGCTGACGGCGATTGCCAGCTTTGCGACTCCGGCTTTTGACATGGCGATATCTGCGCGCCTGATCCGGTTTGTCTTTATTCTGATCGCGGCCGTCATGGGATTTTACGGGCTGATTCTGGGCATTATCATGATGTTTGTCCATCTGTGCGGACTGCGTTCGTTCGGTTTTCCGTATATGTCCCCGCTCGCTCCTTTGACCCCGGGCGGGCTGAAGGATTCCATTTTCCGCGCTCCGTTATGGGCGGATGAAAAAAGGCCGGGGCTGCTCGTGCAGAAAAACAACAGGCGCCAAGGAGAACATCAAAGACCGAAACCAGAGACCTCCAGAGGAATGGTTAATAAAGATGTAGAAGAGGGCGGCGGCAATGAAAAGACGTAAATGGATACTCCTCCTTTGTACGATGGTTTCCCTTATGTTTGTATCAGGATGCTGGGATAAAAGAGAGCTGACCGATTTGGCCGTAATCTCCGCCATCGGTATTGACCGTACCGAATCGGGAAAATACGTCCTTCACTTTCAGATTATCAACCCGGGAAACGTAGCCGGCGGCCTGCAGGGCGGCGGAGCGGGAGACCGGCCGCCGGTTTCCGTCTATTCCGTGTCCGGAGACAATATGACGGAAGCTTTGAGAAAAGCCTCGATGAAGGTGTCCAGAAGGCTCTATTTTGCGCATACGAATCTTGTGGTGTTCAGTGAAAAGCTCGCGAAAGAGGAAGGACTCAATTTTATTCTGGACAATCTTGACCGTGATACCGAATTCAGAACCACCGCAACCGTGGTTATTGCGCATAATTGCAAGGCTGAAGACATTATTAAAGTGCTGACGCCGATTGATAAAATCCCTTCCAATAAAGTGAACAAGACGCTCAGTTTCACACAGGAACAATACGGCAGAGTCGTGAAAACAAGCCTTCAGGACGTTCTGATTGATCTTGCTTCTCCGACCGGGTCGCCGTTTATTCCGGGTTATGAAATGCACGGAGACGATAAAGCCGGCCCTACGATGGAAAATACGCAGACGACTGAACCGAAAGCGGTGCTGTCAGCGGACGGACTGGCAGTGTTCAAAAAGGATGGGAGACTGGATTATTGGATTGAGGATGACGACAGTGTCGGTGCGGTATGGCTGCTGAACAAAATCAAGCATACGTTTATCAATGCGGATTGGAAGAACGTGAAGCATGCAATCAGTCTGCAGGTCACCCGTCAGAATACAAAGGTGACGGCTACTTTTCAGAACGGAAAACCGCATATTCACGTTCGTGCTCAGGTTGAAGGGCTGGTGGACGCTGTCAGATACCCTTTCCATCTGTCTGATCCGAAAGTGATCATGGTCATGCAAAAGGCGCTCAGCACGCAGCTTGATAGAGATATCACCAAATCAATTGAAGATATTAAAGCCCATAAGAATGATTTCGTCGGGTTCGGAGACCTGATCTATCGGAAACATCCGGACAAATGGAAAAAGCTCGAAGGGAAATGGGATGAAGAAATTTTCCCCAACCTCCCCGTGGACGTAAAAACGGAAGTCATTATCAGAAGAACGGGCTTGCGGAATAATCCTCTCTCAGACAAGCTTGATCACGATTGATTTGAGGAGAAAGGAGCGAAGCGTATGGAAAATGCGAAAATCGGCACACGCCAGCTGTTTGTTATGATCATTTTGTTTGAATTGGGCAGTTCGTTATTGATCCCGCCGGGCACGATGGCCGGGCGGGATGCATGGCTGTCCGTGCTTCTCGGGTGCGTTACCGGTCTCGGACTTTTCTACGTATATCAGGCGCTGTATCAATATTTTCCTGAGTCCTCTCCGAGAGATTACATGACCGAACTGATCGGCAGGCATCTGAGCTGGGCGGTCTCTCTTCTTTATATTCTCTATTTTGCTTATATCGCCGCCCGCATATTGAGGGATTTTGGCGAAATGCTTGTCACCTTCGCATATCAGGACACGCCCCTTCTAATTGTGAATGGCATGCTGATGCTCGCCGCGATATTTGCGGTCAGAAAGGGAATTGAAGTCATAGCGAGAGCCGGCGAGCTACTGTTTAGCATTATGTATTTCCTGACGGCCATCGGGCTGATCCTCATTATCAGCTCCGGCACGATAAACCTGAGATTTCTCCAGCCTGTTTTAGCGGACGGGATGGGGCCGGTCATTTATTCCGTATTTAAACAGACCATGTTCATCCCGTTCGGTGAATTAATCGTGTTTGTCATGATATTTCCCTACTTAAAAGATCGGAAAAAGGTGAAGAAAACAGGGTTTCTGGCGATTATCATCAGCGGCCTGTTTTTGGCGATGTCAGTGGCGATTAATATTTGTGTGCTGGACGTCAACTTAATGCTCCGCTCTCAATTCCCGCTGCTGAGCACCATACAGACGATTAAAGTGGAAGAGTTTTTAGACCGGCTGGATGTCTTTTTCATGCTCGTGCTCGTCATCGGCGGTTTTTTCAAAGTCAGCCTTTTTACATATGCGGTAGTCGTGGGCGTGTCCACGCTGTTTAAAGAAAAAAATCCGTCCCAGCTGGCCTTCCCGGTCGGATTGGGGGTGCTGATTCTCTCCATCAGCATCGCAAGCAATTTTTCGGAACACATGAACGAAGGGCTGAAAATTGTCCCGATCTATATTCATCTTCCGTTTCAAGTGCTGTTCCCCGTCTTGCTGCTTATCATTGCCGTCATCAAGAAAAAAGTCAAAGGGAGCGTCTATACAGTTTCGAAGAAATAACCCGGCCGGTGCGCCGGGTTATTTTTAAAATCATGATTTTTTTCTTAATGCATTGACAAACTTGCCTGACAATTGTACATTTTGATTTATTCTTATAAATTTAATAGGAAATATAGGTTTAGTGGTGTTAATATGTTCCGTACCGTATTTCATTATAGAAGGAGATCCGTCATGACAAAGAAAAAAGAAATCAAACTCGGTGTGTTTCTCGCAGGCACCGGCCATCATGTCGCCTCTTGGAGACATCCTGAGGCGCCGGCGGACGCGAGCATGAATTTGGATTATTTCAAAGAACTGGCGAAAACAGCGGAGCGGGGGAAATTGGACATGCTGTTTTTGGCGGACAGTTTATCAATAGACAGCAAATCGCATCCGAATGTGCTGACGCGCTTTGAGCCGTTTACCCTGCTGTCGGCGCTGGCTCAGGTCACATCCCGCATCGGTCTGACGGCGACCGCGTCTACCACATACAGCGAACCGTTCCATATCGCGAGACAATTTGCATCTCTGGATCATCTTTCCAACGGCCGCGCGGGCTGGAATGTCGTCACATCATCAATTGAATCGACCGCGCTCAATTTCAGCGGCGAAACGCATCTGGAGCATCATCTCAGATATCAGCGCGCGGAAGAATTCGTGGAAGTCGTCAAAGGATTATGGGATTCGTGGGAGGAAGACGCCTTTATCCGCGACAAAGAGTCAGGGACATTTTTCGAAAAAGACAAAATGCATGAATTGAATCATAAAGGAACCTATTTTTCAGTGAGAGGGCCGTTGAATGTCGCCCGCACACCTCAAGGCCGCCCGGTCATTATTCAGGCTGGCTCATCAGGTGACGGAAAGGCGCTGGCAGCCAAAACCGCGGAGGTCATTTTTACCGCGCAAAATCATCTGGAATCCGCGCAGGAATTCTATCAATCTATTAAAGAACAAGCGGCTTCTTACGGCCGGGATCCTGAAAAAATCGCGATCATGCCGGGGATTTTTCCCGTTATCGCCGATACCGAAGAAGAAGCGCGGGCCAAATATGAAGAGCTTCAAGACCTCATCATCCCGTCTGTCGGCCTGAACATTCTGCAAAACTATCTGGGCGGCGTCGATCTTTCCGCTTACCCGCTTGACGGCCCGCTGCCTGAATTGGATGCGGAAGCGTCAAATGCCGTTAAAAGCCGGTTCAAGCTCGTTCAGGAGATGGCCAAACGCGATAACATGACCATCCGCGAGCTGTACAAATATGTGGCGGGTTCAAGAGGCCATCACATCTTTGTCGGAACGCCTGAACAGCTTGCCGATAAGATGGAGGAATGGGTCGAAAAACAAGCTTGTGACGGCTTCAACATCATGCCTCCGCTTTTGCCTGAAGGTCTCACTCTTTTTGTAGACAAAGTGATTCCGATTTTACAAGAACGGGGCGTGTTCAGAAAAGAGTATGAAGGAACGACGCTGAGAGAACATTTCGGACTGGAAAAACCGGCAAACCGATATGCCGATTAAAGGAGGGCTCATTATGTCAAAACGATACCGGCTCGCAACGGAAGCGGACGCTGATGAACTGCTTTCACTGACACTGAGGGCATATGAACCGATCCGCAAGCTCGGCATCAACTTTGCCGCGGCAACGGCGGATAAAGAGCTCGTTTTGAATAACATACAAAAAAACGCCTGTTACGTTCTGGAGGAAGACGGACGCATCGTGGCGACGATTTCTTTGCGGATGCCGTGGGGGCCGAATCCCGGTCCGTACGGTGTCCCTCATATTTGGTGGTTCGCCGTCGACCCTGAAACCGGAAAAAAAGGGACGGGCTCAGACATGCTGGCGTGGCTGGAGAATACAGTGCTCCGCGATACATTAAAAGCGCCCTTCGTATCATTGGGCACAGCGGACAAGCATCCGTGGCTGATCGGCATGTACGAGCGGAAAGGCTACGTCCGCGCAGGCGAAAAGGATTTAGGAAAAGGGCACATCACCATCTATTTAAAAAAACAATTGCACGATTAACATAGAAATAGGAAAAGGCGGGATTTCAATGAAGAAGAAAACATGGGCTTTGCTGCTGTCTGCCGCTCTTCTGGCGGTCTTATCAGCATGCGGTAACGGCAAAGAAAGCGAAGGCGGCGATAACGTGCTGCATGTCGGCGCCACGGGGCAAAGCTATCCGTTCGCATATAAAGAAAACGGCAAGCTGACCGGCTTTGACGTGGATGTCATGGAAGCCGTTGCGAAAAAAATCAACATGAAACTGGACTGGAAGCTGCTCGAATTCAGCGGCCTGATGGGAGAGCTCCAGACCGGCAAACTCGACACCATCTCAAACCAGGTCGCTGTCACGGACGAACGCAAAAAAACGTATAACTTCACAGAACCGTATTCGTATGCGGGCACTCAAATCGTCGTCAAAGACGATAACAAAGACATCAAATCAGTCAATGATCTAAAAGGAAAAACAGTGGCGGCCGTTCTCGGCTCAAACCATGCGAAAAACCTTGAAAGCAAGGACCCGGATAAAAAAATCAACATTAAAACGTATGAAACACAAGAAGGTACGCTGAAAGACGTAGCTTACGGGCGCGTTGACGCTTACGTAAACAGCCGCAGCGTTCTGATCGCCCAAATCAAAAAAACCGGTCTGCCTCTGAAACTAGCAGGAGAGCCGATTGTCTATGAAAAAGTCGCTTTCCCGTTTGCGAAGGATGCGGCTCACGATAAAATCCGCAAAAAAGTAGACAAAGCCATTGAAGAACTGCGGAAAGACGGCACGCTGAAAAAGCTGTCTGAAAAGTACTTTAAAGAAGATATCACAACGGAAGCAAAGCATTAAGAAACGGCGGTGAAAATCGAGAATGAACAGCATTGATTGGGGATTTATGTTTTCAGCTTTTCCCGCGTTAATCGAAGCCCTGCCGATCACATTACTAATGGCCGTCGCGGCCATGGTATTTGCCGTGATCGGCGGCCTTATATTAGCGCTTATCACAAAAAATCGTATTCCTGTGCTTCACCAGCTGTCAAAGGTGTATATTTCATTTTTTCGGGGCGTGCCGACACTCGTCCAGCTTTTCTTAATTTATTACGGACTGCCTCAGCTGTTCCCAGGAATGAGCAAGATGACGGCGTTAACGGCGGCGATTATCGGGCTAAGCCTGAAAAATGCCGCCTACCTCGCTGAAATTTTCCGCGCCGCGCTCAACTCAGTCGATGAGGGGCAGCTTGAAGCCTGCCTGTCCGTCGGAATGACAAAATCACAGGCATACAGACGGATCATTTTCCCGCAGGCCGTCAGAAACGCGCTTCCCGCAACGGGAAATACGTTTATCGGCCTGTTAAAAGAAACATCGCTCGCCTTTACATTAGGAGTGATGGAGATGTTCGCCCAAGGAAAAATGTACGCATCAGGCAACCTCAAATATTTTGAGACGTATTTAGCCGTTGCGATCATGTACTGGATTCTTACGATTATTTACAGCGTGCTGCAGGATCTGCTCGAACGGGCGATCAGCAAGCCTTATCGCACATAGGAGGAGGCTCAGGATGATACAAGTCAGACATATTCGAAAAGCATTTAAAGACCTTACCGTACTTGACGGGATCGATCTTGAGATCAAAAGCGGCGAAGTCACGGCCATTATCGGCCCGTCCGGCTCGGGAAAATCAACGCTCCTCCGCTGTCTGAATCTGCTGGAGCGCCCGGATGGCGGCATCATTGAAATCGGTGATGCCAAGCTGAATGCAGCGTCCTATTCGCGCAAAGACGTACACAAGCTTCGCCAGCAGACGGCGATGGTGTTTCAGAATTACAATCTCTTCAAAAACAAAACCGCGCTGCAAAACGTGACAGAAGCGCTGATCACAGCGCAAAAGAAACCGAAAAAAGAAGCGGAACAGATCGGTATGGATCTGCTGCGGCAAGTCGGTTTAGAGCAAAAAGCGGACAGCTATCCGATTACGATGTCAGGCGGGCAGCAGCAGCGGATCGGCATTGCTCGCGCCTTGGCCGTTGATCCTCACGCGATTTTACTGGATGAACCGACTTCGGCCCTTGACCCTGAGCTTGTAGCCGGGGTGCTTCAAGTCATCAAATCAATTGCCGAAAAACAGACAACCATGGTCATTGTCACACATGAGATGGCCTTTGCGCGTGAAGTGGCCGACCAGGTCATCTTTATGGCGGACGGACGCATCATCGAGCAGGGAACACCGGAAGAGCTGTTTGACAATCCGCAGAACGAACGGACGAAAAAATTCATAAAGCAAGTGGGAGAGCCTGCTGAGCTTGTATAGGAAGGGACGAAGAAGAAATGGCAAGAGAAACGTATGAATCATTAAACAAACGTTTAATCAATATCCGCCGCGACCTTCATGAACACCCTGAGCTGTCAGGCGAGGAATACGAAACGACGAATAAAATCCGCCGCTGGCTGGAGGAAGAGGGTATCACGGTTGTTGATGTTCCGAAACTTCAAACCGGAGTGATCGCCGAAATCAAAGGAGACAAAACCGGCCCCGTCATCGCCGTCAGAGCGGACATTGACGCATTGCCGATCGAAGAGAAAACAAACCTTCCGTTTGCTTCGCGAAACAGCGGCGTCATGCATGCCTGCGGCCACGACTTCCATACGGCATCTATTCTCGGCACGGCTTTCTTATTAAATGAGAGAAAGCACGAGCTGAAAGGAACGGTGCGGTTTATTTTTCAGCCCGCGGAAGAAATCGCCGCCGGAGCGAGACAGGTCATTGAAGCCGGCGCGCTTGACGGTGTATCGGCAATATTCGGCATGCATAACAAACCCGACCTCCCCGTCGGCACGGTCGGCCTGAAAGAAGGCCCGCTGATGGCGAGTGTGGACCGCTTTGAAATCACTGTTAAAGGAAAAGGCGGCCACGCCGGAATCCCTGATAACAGCATTGATCCGATTCAGGCGGCAGGGCAGATCATCGGCGGCCTGCAATCAGTTGTCAGCAGAAATATCAGCTCGCTTCACAATGCCGTCGTCAGCATCACAAGAGTTCAAGGCGGCAGCTCTTGGAATGTCATCCCGGACCATGTTGAAATGGAAGGCACCGTCCGGACGTTTCAAAAAGAAGCGCGTGACGCTGTTCCGAAACATATGAAGCGGGTTGCCGAAGGAATCGCGGCCGGATTCGGGGCAGAAGCCGAATTCCGCTGGTATCCTTACCTTCCGTCAGTGGTAAACGACGCCCGTTTCATCCAGGCGGCGGAACAGACGGCTGAAGATCTCGGGCTTCAAACGGTTCGGGCAGAACAGTCTCCCGGCGGGGAAGACTTCGCGTTATATCAAGAAAAAATCCCCGGCTTCTTCGTCTGGATGGGAACAAACGGCACGGAAGAATGGCACCATCCGGCCTTCACACTCGACGAAAAAGCGCTCCCGCAAGCGGCTGATTTTTTCGCCCGGCTGGCCGTCAATGTATTGGAGCAGACGGAATGAATACGGAACATCTGACGGCCGGGCTTGCTCAGGCCGTCATGTCGTCTGTACCGGAAACATCCGCCGAAGCGATGAAAGAAGCGCGCAAAGGCCTGCTTGATTTTACAGCGGCAGCCTTTGCGGGGAGACGGGATAAAGGCATTGAGAAGCTGATTAAACTGGCCGAAGAAGAAGGGGGGGCGCCGACAGCTCCGCTTATCGGCAGAAATCAAAAAGCAACGCCGTCCCAATCCGCGCTGATTAACGGATTCATCGCCCATGCGCTTGATTTTGACGATGTTCATTCTGATGTAAGAGGACATCCGAGCGCGGTCATCCTTCCGGCTCTGATCGCAGCGGCATCATCCGGCCATATAGACAAAACCCGTTTTCTCGGTGCTTACGTGACAGGCATCGAAGTGATGGCGCGGCTCGGTCAGTCAGCGGGAAGACACCATTACGAGAAAGGCTGGCACAATACGGGAACGTTAGGCGCGATTGCGGCGGCCTGCGCCGTCGGTTTCGCGGAGAATCTCAATCAAAACGAATTGCAAAAAGCGATCGGATTTGCGGCCGCCCGTTCCGGAGGCATGCGGGTGCAGTTCGGGACAGAAATGAAGCCGCTTCATGCCGGACTGGCCGCTCAAGCCGGGTTGTTCGCCGTAAAGCTTGCGAAGGCCGGTTTTGGCGGGTCGGATCATGCGCTTGACGGGGAGAAAGGCTTCTTCGGGCTGTACGGCGATCTTGAACGGGCAGAAACCGTGCTTTTAAACGGATGGGGAAAACCTTGGCGGATTGTGAGCCCTGGGCTTTGGTTTAAGGTTTATCCGTTTTGCTCGGCGGCCCATCACGCGGCGGACGCCATTCTCAAGCTGAAGGCTGAGCACGGCCTCACTTTCGGCCAAACGGAACGGATCGACGTGATTTATCCGCCGGGCGGGGATGCCGCATTGACAGAACGGCGCCCGAAAACAGGCGAAGCGGGGCGTTTCAGTGTGGAATATGTGATTGCCCTGGCTCTGCACGGTAAAGATTTTTCAGCAAAACACTTCACCTCCGAGCCGATTCCGGAATCCCTTCAAAAGGGGTTTGCGAGGATTCACCGAAGCTATGATGATCAAATTCAGCCGGCTGACAACGCCGTGCCGATGGGGCGTTTTACAATTGTACGGGTCACGGCTTCCGGCAATCATGTCTATGAAACACGTATCGACTGTCCGAAGGGAGCACCGGGAAACGGTCTTTCTGAAAAAGACATTGAAGACAAACTCCGGCTCGCTTTGCCGGGGGAAGAGGAAAAGGCGGAAGAATTGATCAAAGCAGCCGGTCAATCAAATATTGAACGCTATTTACAGCTGATATAAATAAAAAAGCGAGGGGATGCAGCCCTCGCTTTTTTTACGTTCACTTCTATTGAATAGGGGGATATAGGGTGCGCCCCTGTCTGCGCTGGCAGGGGCGCGGTATCAGGACACGGCCGTGCCGTTTTCTTTTACTGTGAAACTTCCTCTTGATAAGCGGATGTTGATATCAGACACTTTGGCAATTTGTTCGTCGTGCGTAACCATGATGACGCATTTGCCGCCTTTATGCACCAGATCCTGAAAGAGCCGGACGATTTCCTTTGACGTATCTTCGTCGAGGTTTCCCGTCGGCTCGTCCGCGCAAATCAAATCCGTGTCACAGCAGAAAGCCCGCGCAATTGAAACGCGCTGCTGCTGTCCGCCGCTTAATGTCAGCACCCGCTGACGGGCCTGCTGTTCGGTGATGCCGACTTTATCCAGCATGCTGAGCGCGCACGCATCTTTGTTTTTCTCCTTAGATCCGGTAATCTCCATCGCCGTTGTGACGTTCTGGAGCGCCGTCATATACGGAATCAGATTATAAGATTGAAAGACGATAGAGACATATTGATTTCTGAATTTGGTTAATCCGATTTTGGAGATGTCTTCGCCGTTATAAAGGATGCTTCCCTCTTTAGGTGTGTCAAGGCCGCCCGCCAGAGACAGAAACGTGGTTTTTCCCGTTCCGGAGGCGCCGGCAATTGTATAAAACTTCCCTTTTTCAAAGCTGATCGTTATATCCTGAAACAGCGGCTGTGATTTATCTTGGTACCAGTAGCCAGTCTGTTGAAAGGTTAATAGGCTCATTATACTGCCTCCTCTTATTCCTGCTTGGTCAGGATCGTTTTAGGGTGAAGCCGCATGACTGATACAGACGGCAGTAATGTGGCGATGACGGCAATTGCGACGCCGATCCCGCCGAGAATCAGAAGGTCATTCAGCGAAACGTTTACCTGCATTGTACTGATGACATCTGCACCGGATGAATGCTGACCGAACATGCCGCCTCCCCGCGGCATTTCTCCGCTGCCCCAGCCGCTTGTTTGCTGCTGTGAATTATCGGCTGAGCTGACCTGCTGGGAAAGAAGCTGATTTCCCAGCTGATTCGCCACAAGGCTGCCCGTGACGGATGCGATCCCGATGGCGATAACCGCGACAATCAGAATTTCCGTTAAGAATTGTCCGATGAGCTTCCGGCGCTTTTCGCCGATCGCCATCAAGACACCCATTTCATACTTGCGTTCCCTGATCGACATCATCACGATCAACCCGAGAATGACCGCGCCCGCGATGGATACAAGGTACACCACATTTTTAGAAAATGACGCGACATTTTCAATCGGGCCGACCATTTGCTGATACACCTGATCATTTGTCGTCAGCGTGTAGGTTTTATCATCTATAGATGTTTTTTTCGCAGCCGCAACGAATGAATCAATATATTTTGCATCATCCATATAATAAACGGCTGAGCTGATTTTGTTTTTGTTATCAGACCCTTTTAACGCCGCCGCGGCGGTGTAAGGCGTGTAGATTTTATTGTCAGGATTTAAGAATGAAAAATGCTCTGCCTGATCGTCTCCTGATGATGTTGTTTTATAGATTCCCACAATTTTAAGCTTCGTTTTCACAGAATCATCCGTTGCTGAGGAAACCGTAATGGAGCCGCCGACCTTCAGCTTGTTTTGATCTGCCAGCGTTTCATTAATCACGGCGACTTTTGCGTCCGCATCTGCTTTTGTGATGGCGCGGCCGTCAGTGATTTTTGAGCTCCCGCCTGTGAAATCATCAAGCAACACCGTAGAGAGCACGCCTTCGACCGAAATGTCCGCTGAAATCATCTGTCTTCCGCCGCCTTGAAAACGTCTTCCGCCGGAACTGTTATCGGCTGAGTCGCCTGAGCTTTTTATCGCGTCAAAGCTTTCTGCGTTTGCTGACGCTGTCGTGAGAAAGTTGTAATTTTTAACATGCTGTAAGGATGTAAGCTTCTTGGCATCCGAGACGGAAATCGGCGTTGATTCAAACGTCCTCTTTTCACCGTCTTTTTGCTGCTGCGTCATTTGCTTTTGGCGGTCAGCCTGGAGTGTGACACTCCCGCCGAGCTGCTGCCTTGCCAGTTCGCTTGATTTCTTTGCCGCTGACTGGATCGTAAGACCGGACAGGACAAAAATGCAAATCACTGAAAACACAACCAGCTGCATAAACGTTTTTCCCTTTTTTGCCTTCATGCTCCAAAAGGCTCTTTTAATAAAGTTCATGTCTGTTCCTCCATGTGGGTGTCATATATTGCGAAAACACCCTTCTTTAGAACCGGTTATCCGATATGTATATAGTAGGAGAAATGTATGAAAAAAATATGAACAAACTATTTCCGGGTGATGAAATAAAAACTAACAATTGTGAAACGCGAAAATATCCGGGTAAAATGGTGCTATTATAAGTAAAAGCGTCAAGATAAGCGGAGGAACCAATGAAGATATTAATGATAGAAGACAATATAAGCGTATGCACCATGACGGAAATGTTCTTTTTTAAAGAAGGATTTGAAGCCGAATTTGTCCATGACGGAGTGGAGGGCTATCAGCGGTTCACAGAAGAGGAGTGGGATTTGGTCATCTTGGACATTATGCTTCCGTCTATGGATGGAGTGACGATCTGCCGAAAAATAAGAGAGACGAGCAGTGTGCCGATTATTATGCTGACCGCAAAGGACACGGAGTCTGATCAGGTGATCGGGTTTGAGATGGGGGCTGACGACTATGTCACCAAGCCGTTCAGCCCGCTGACGCTTGTAGCGCGAATTAAAGCGGTGATCAGAAGATACCGGGCGACGGGGCAGGCCGTAAAAAGCGATGACTTGATCGAAACAGCGTGTTTTTCAATCAATAAGAAGACGCGGGAAGTGTTTCTGCACGGAAAACCTGTCGAGAATCTGACGCCGAAGGAATTTGATCTGCTCTTTTATCTCGCGCAGAACCCGCGCCAGGTTTTTTCGAGAGAGCAGCTGCTTGAGCAGGTGTGGGGCTATCAATTTTACGGCGATGAACGTACGGTTGATGTTCATATTAAACGGCTGCGCAAAAAACTGTCCAGTGACGAAAAAACGTTTTTATACACGGTGTGGGGGGTAGGATATAAATTTGATGAGGATTAAATACTTATATCAGCTGCTGCTGAGCCATGTCAGCATTTTGATTTTGGCCTTTTTCATCATCATTTCCCTGTTTTCGCATTTTGTAAAAGATTTTGCGTATCAAAATAAAGTGGATGAGCTGTCTTCTTACGCCCAGCAGATCACAAGTGAGCTGAACGGACGCGATCTTGATCTGCGCCGCCTGTATCCGTATCAGGACATGTTAAAAACGCGCGAGACAAGGTTTATTATTTTTGATGAACATCAGCGGCCTTACTTTTTTCCTGACGATATGCCGCCGCGCGAGAAGCTGAAAAGTAAAGAGTGGCACATGCTGAAGCAAGGGAAAACCGTTCAGATCAGAGCGGAGGTGAATCGTTTTAATACGGAAGGCTTAGAAGTATCGCTCGTCGCAAAACCGCTTTTTATCAACGGTCAATTTAAAGGCGCGGTGCTGCTCGTGTCTCCCGTCAAAGGGGTCGAGCAGATGATCAGCCAGGTCAACCGCTATATGATTTACGCGATTATCAGCACCCTTATCATCACGATTTTGTTAAGCTGGCTTTTATCTAAGTTTCACGTCAAGCGGATTCAGACATTGCGGGATGCGACGGGAAAAGTGGCTTCCGGTGATTACGATATTTCGCTCAAGAACAGCGGCGGCGATGAAATCGGCATGCTGGCGTCCGATTTCAATACGATGGCTAAAAACCTGAAGCAATCGAGAGAGCAGATTGACCGCCTTGAAAAGCGGAGGCGCCAATTTATCGCCGATGTTTCCCATGAGCTGAGAACGCCTCTGACGACCATTAACGGGCTGGTGGAGGGCCTTAACAGCAACACCATCCCGGAAAAAGATAAAGAGAAATGCTTCTCGCTGATCAGCGAAGAAACGAAGCGGATGCTCAGGCTCGTGAAAGAAAACCTGGATTATGAAAAAATCAGATCCCAGCAGATCAAGCTGGACAAGCTGAGTCTGCCGCTCATCGAGGTGTTTGAGATTATTAAAGAGCACCTCAATCAGCAGGCCGAGGAAAAACAAAACCGGCTCCGGATTGAAGCGGAGGACGGCGTCAAAGTGTTCGCCGATTATGACAGGCTGATCCAGATTCTCGTCAACATTACGAAAAACAGCATTCAATTTACGCAAAACGGAGACATTACGCTGCGCGGGTATGAAGGCTATAAGGAAACGGTTATTGAAATTGAAGACACCGGAATCGGTATTTCGAAAGAAGAAATCGAGCACATATGGGAGCGTTTTTATAAGGCGGATGTGTCCCGAACGAATACGGCATACGGCGAATACGGACTCGGCCTGTCCATCGTCAGGCAGCTCGTCGAAATGCACAAAGGCACGATAGACATTGAAAGCGACAAGGGAAAAGGCACAACCTTTACAATCCGCCTTCCGCTGAATACGAAACATGAATCATGTTAAAACCGGCAGTCCTGTTTGGCTGCCGGCTGTTTCATCTTCACTGCGCAAAATTGCGCTCTGCCGAAACAAAGTTTGCGTGTTTTTCGGGATGGAAAGACACGGAAACGTGATAAAATAACTGGTAAACAGGTCTTGGATGGGGAGGGTGAAGGAATGAAGAGCGGGTTAATTCCTTCTTCAGCAGTCGGGCAGAAGATTAACGAGTGGTATCGATACATAAGAACATTCAGCGTGCCGGATGCGGAGATCTTGAAGGCCGAGATCAAACAAGAGCTTGACCATATGGAGCCTGATTCGAACTTGGTGCTTTATTATTCCCTCATGGAATTTCGCCATCAGCTGATGCTGGACTACTTGGAGCCGCTGGAAAAACTGAAGATAGAAGACCAGCCGACCCTGTCGGAAATTCTTGATAACATTGATAACAGCCAGGCCGGCCTCAAAGGGCTTCTCGATTATTACGTCAACTTTTTCAAAGGCATGTTTGAATTTGATAAAAGAGAATTTATATCAGCAATTACGTATTATAAACAGGCTGAGAAAAAACTGGCCTTCGTATCGGACCACGTGGAGCGGGCAGAGTTTTATTTTAAGGTGGCCGAAGCTTATTATCATATGAAACAAACGTATTTTTCTTTGATACATATAAAGAATGCTTATGAAATTTACGTAGAGCAGGACACATACAACGTCCGGATCATTCAATGCCATTTTGTGTTCGGCGTCAATTTAATGGATGAAAGACGTTTTGAACAGGCGGCCAAACATTTTCAGCACGCTCTGCAAATGGCTGAAAAAGAACAAAAAGCGCAACTTGTCGGGAGGGCGCTGTATAACCTCGGACTGTGCTACTACAATCAGGACCGCACCGACGAAGCGATTCCGTACTTTGAACGGGCGGTTGATACATTTGAATCACAAAGAATCGTCAATTCTCTTCCTCAAGCATATTTTCTAATCACACTCATTTACTTTAAACTCGGAAAAAAAGATAAAGCGTCGGAATATCACAGGCGGGGATATGAATATGCTAAAGAAACAGACGATCCCGTTTACACGGTAAAATTCGAATGGCTGCAGGCTCTGTATCAGGCGAAACCGGATGAGGAAACAATCAGCGCATGTTTCCGTTACCTGGAGAATAAAAATTTGTACGCCGATATAGAGGATTTAGCACTAGAAGCAGCTAAATATTACTATGAACAAAATTGCTTTAAAATTTCTTCTGACTATTTTCTGAAAGTCGAAGAGGCAAGAAAACAAATACAAAGGAGTGAGGGTTTGTATGAAATTGAAATCTAAATGGTTTGTTATTTGTTTAGCAGCCGCCGCGATTTTTACAGTTGCAGGTGCAGGCCAGACAGATCAGGCTGACTTCCATGTAACTGAAAGAGGAATGACGTGAGAAGAAAATAACCTGAACAAAAGAAAAGACTGCCAGAGAATGTTCTCGGCAGTCTTTTTTTGCGTACGGAAGCGGCTCAAAGAAAAAAAGAAAACGCCGCAGGTCAAAACCCGCAGCGTCCTCATATAGACGGAGTGATGCTTAGAAACCGCCAACAAAGGCAGTACCTACAATTACTAACAGGATAAATAAAACAACGATCAAAGCGAAAGAGCTAATTCCTTCTCCTGAGTATCCCATTATGCTTCACCTCCATATTGTCTATACCATACAATATGTTTCAGAAACTGTTTTGTAAGGGATAGTAGTGGACAAGAGAAAAAAAGAGGCTGTGCCCTATGAGAGTAAGACCCCGGCGAAAAATTCGTCATACAGTGCCCGCACCGCGTGTTTTTCCTGTTCTTCTTTCACCCCGAACATCATGCTGACTTCCGATGATCCCTGATTGATCATCTCGATGTTGACGCCGGCTCCCGACAGTGCTTTGGATGCCCTGGCGGTTGTGCCGACATTTTGGCGCATCGCTTCGCCCACTACCATAATCAGCGCCAGATTGTGCCTGACGGTGACTTCATCTGCTTGAAGTTCCTGCTTCAGACGGGTGACGAGCTTCTGTTCCAGCTCTAAGTCCATCTGATTGTGCCGAAGGATGATTGTGATATCGTCAATCCCAGATGGAACGTGCTCATACGTCAATCCTTCTTCCTCCAAAATGTGAAGGGCTTTGCGGCCGAAGCCGATTTCCCGGTTCATTAAATATTTGCTTATGTAGATGCTGCAAAAGCCCGTGTCGCTTGCGATGCCGATGACAGGCCCGTTCGTATTGTCACGGCTGCTGACGACGCGCGTTCCTTTCGCATCAGGATTATTCGTGTTTTTAATCTGAACGGGGATGCCGGCCCGAAAAGCGGGAATCAGCGCTTCATCATGAAAAACGGAAAACCCGGCATAGGAGAGCTCACGCATTTCCCGATACGTCAGTTCGTTAATTTCTTTCGGGTGCTGCACGATCGACGGGTTGACGGAATAGACGGCGTCCACATCGGTAAAGTTTTCGTACAGGTCGGCCTTTAAGCCGTTGGCGAGAATGGAGCCGGTAATATCTGAACCGCTCCGGGAAAACGTCACAATCTCATGCTCCTTCGTATAGCCGAAAAAACCAGGAAAAATGATCAAGCCTTCACGGTTTCTCAGACGGTACAAATGATCATAAGACTCAGGGAGCACCTGGGCGCTGCCGGGTTCATTCGTCACAAACAGCCCCGCTTCTTTCGGGCTTACGTATTCGGCTTTCACGCCCCGCCTGCGGAAGTAGGCCGCAATCAGCTTCGCGTTATTGTCCTCGCCGCTCGCTTTCACCGCATCCATATACTGATCGGGATTGGCTTTGCTGCTGTTTAAGAGAGCGAATAAGTCACGGCGGATTCTTTCTATAATAGAGGGATCGAGATCCAGCTCGCGCGCGATGGCGGCGTACCGCTCAATGACCGCTTCGGCAAGCTCGGGAGCCGCTCCTTTTTGCAAATGATGCTCCGCACACCGGATTAACAGATCCGTCACCTTTGTATCGTCCGAGAAGCGTTTTCCCGGCGCCGATACGACGACGGCTTTCCGCGCGGGATCGGCCGTCACGATTTGAAACACTTTCTTAAGCTGGGCTCCTGACGCAAGGGAGCTGCCTCCGAATTTTACAACTTTCATGATTTACATCCCCTAATATTTAAATTTTCTCACAAATTTAATTTTTATTATCTCTCTTTCAAAGAGGTAAATCAAGGGTTTTTTCTACGTGGTAAGAACATTTGTATTCTCAGAGAGGAATTTCGTCGCTGTTTGTCAGATTTGCTTCCTTAAAGTGTGTCATCCTGTGCAAAAAATGATAAGCAGCCAAATGAAGGTTATAGTAAATCCTGAAAATTCTTGATAGACTGATTGTAAAAGAATTTAGTGTACGGCCCGCGGATGACCGCTTTGAAAAGCAAAACTGTATTGACTGCGCTTGGAAAGATGATAAGATTATAATTGTCGTTGATAATGATAATCATTACGAGTGGGGATATATGGGAGTTGTTTGGCAATGAGTCATACCGTTTGTGATGGGTGCGGGGAGGCAGCATGAAGCTACGTTACTTACTTTTGCTACTGGCGGTATTGGCGTGTACTTCTATTTTTATCGGTGTAGAAGACTTGTCGCCGCTGGATATTTTTCATTTAAATAAAGAACAGGCAAGTACATTATTTGACAGCCGGCTGCCGCGTTTGGTGAGCATTATCATTGCCGGCATGAGCCTGAGCATCTGCGGATTAATCATGCAGCAGATCAGCCGAAATAAATTTGTATCGCCGACGACTGCGGGAACGATGGACTGGGCAAGGCTCGGGATTTTGATTTCATTAATGCTTTTTACGTCAGCGAGTCCGCTTGTGAAAATGTCTATCGCTTTTATTTTCGCATTGGCGGGAAATTTCCTGTTCATGAAAATCCTCGAGAGAATCAAGTTCAATGATGCGATTTTTATTCCTCTCGTCGGTTTAATGCTTGGGAATATCGTCAGTTCAGTCGCCACGTTTATCGCGTATAAATACGATCTGATCCAAAACCTATCGTCCTGGCTGCAGGGGGATTTCTCATTGGTCGTCAAAGGCCGGTACGAGCTTTTATATCTGAGTATCCCGCTGGTGATCATCGCTTATGTCTATGCGGATAAATTTACGGTGGCGGGAATGGGAGAGAGCTTTTCCGTCAATCTCGGCATGAAATACAAACGCGTCGTCAATATCGGTCTGATTATCGTGTCGCTCATCGCGTCACTTGTGATTCTGACCGTCGGGATGCTGCCGTTTCTCGGTTTGATCATTCCCAATATCGTGTCGATCTACAAAGGGGACAACCTGAGGAGCAGCCTGCCCCACACAGCTCTCTTGGGCGCTGTTTTTGTGCTGTTTTGCGACATTTTGGGAAGGGTGATCATCTTCCCTTACGAAATTTCCATCGGCCTGATGGTCGGTGTTATCGGCAGCGGCATCTTCCTGTATATGCTGCTAAGGAGAAAAGCATATGAGTCATAATAAAAAAATTACGCTGCTGGCGGCGCTCGCCATGATATGTATCGGATTCTTTTTGTTCTACGGGCTGGGCAACTGGGAATACTCCCTGCCGAGACGGTGCTTCAAAGTGCTCGCCATGATGCTCACCGGGGGAGCGATCGCATTTTCAACGGTCATCTTCCAGACGATTACAAATAACCGCATACTGACACCGGGCATTCTAGGCCTCGATTCCCTGTATATGCTCATTCAGACCGTCATCGTGTTCCTGTTCGGTTCAATGAATATCGTCATGATGAACAAAAACCTTAATTTCGTCATCTCCGTCGGGCTGATGGTGCTCTTGTCACTCGTTTTGTATCAGCTCATGTTTAAAGGCGAGGGGCGGAACGTGTTTTTCCTTCTGCTTGTCGGCGTCGTGTTCGGCACGCTGTTCAACAGTCTGTCATCATTTATGCAGATGCTGATTGATCCGAATGAGTTTCAGGTTGTACAGGACAAAATGTTTGCCAGCTTTAACAATATCAACACCGATCTTTTAGGATTTGCCGGTGCCGTCTTTCTTCTGACAGGCATTTATGTCTGGCGGTTCACACGGTTTTTTGACGTGCTGTCGCTTGGCAGGGAACACGCCGTCAACCTTGGGATTGATTACGATAAGCTTGTGAAGCAGATGCTCATTGTTGTCGCTATTCTTGTGTCTGTCTCTACGGCTCTTGTCGGGCCGATTATGTTTTTAGGGCTGCTTGTCGTCAATCTGGCGAGAGAGTTTTTAAAAACCTTCAGGCACACGTATTTAATCGCGGGGTCTGTTCTGATCAGCATTATCGCGCTTGTCGGAGGCCAGTTCGTCGTGGAAAAAGTGTTCACGTTTTCCACAACGCTGAGCGTCATCATTAATTTTGCCGGCGGGATTTATTTCATCTATCTGCTGTTAAAGGAGAATAAATCATGGTAGAGGTCAAAAATGTAAGCAAACAATACGGCGGGAAAGTCGTCCTTGAGAAAACGTCTCTTTCCATTCAAAAGGGCAGGCTGACCTCGTTTATCGGTCCGAACGGCGCGGGAAAAAGCACGCTGCTGTCTATCATGAGCCGGCTGATTAAGACGGATTCCGGAGAAATCACGGTTGACGGGCAAGAGATCGGTTCCTGCAAAAGCAATGATCTGGCGAAAAAAATCAGCATCCTGAAGCAGACGAACCAAATCAATATCAGGCTGACGATTAAAGACCTGGTCAGCTTCGGCCGATTTCCGTATTCCCAGGGGAAACTGACGGATGAAGATTGGGTGCATATCAACCAGGCTCTCAGTTATATGAAGCTTGATGACTTAAAGGATAAATATCTCGATCAGCTCAGCGGAGGACAGTGCCAGAGGGCGTTTATCGCGATGATTATCGCTCAGGATACGGATTATATTTTTCTCGATGAGCCGCTGAACAATTTAGATATGAAGCATTCCGTTGAAATGATGAAGCTGTTGAAGCGGCTTGTGGAAGACTTCGGAAAAACGGTCGTCGTAGTGATTCACGATATCAACTTCGCTTCCGTATACTCAGACCATATCGTTGCTCTGAAAAACGGCCGGATCGTCAAAGAAGGGCCGGCGGAGGAGATTATTGACACTTCCGTGCTTGAAGACATTTATGATATGACCATTCCGATTCAAGAGATTGACAGTCAGCGGATCGGTGTGTATTTTTCTTAAAAACCAGATGAGGTGAGAGACATGAAAAAATTCGCATTGCTATTCATTGCGCTAGTTACGATTTTTGTTGTTTCTGCATGCGGAAACGGGGACAAAACATCCGGCAAATCAAAAGAAATGATCACGATTAAGGATGACATGAACAAAGAAGGAGTCAAAGTGCCGAAGAACCCGAAAAAAGTCGTCGTATTCAACTTCGGAATGCTGGACACGATGGATGAACTCGGTTTACAGGACCATGTCGCGGGACTTCCGAAACAAAACCTTCCAAAATACTTATCTTCATATAATAGTGATAAATACGCCAATACAGGCGGTTTAAAAGAACCGGATTTTGAAAAAGTCGCGGATATTGATCCGGATTTAATCATTATCGCCCACAGACAATCTGATTCTTATAAAGAGTTCTCAAAAATCGCGCCGACAATTTATCTTGATGATGACTATACAAACTACGTTGACAGATTCAAACACAACACCGAAGTGATCGGCAAAATCTTTAACAAAGAAAATGAAGTGAAAGATAAGCTTGCGAAAATTGACAAGTCCATTGCCGATCTGAAGAAAAAGACAAGCAGCACGGATAAAAACGGTTTAGTGGTGATGGCGAACGACGGCAAAATCAGCGCGTTCGGCTCTAAATCAAGATACGGCTTCATTCATGATGTGTTCGGCGTTAAACCGGCTGACAAAAACATTGAAGCCTCACTGCACGGACAAAGCATTTCCTATGAATATATCGCCAAAACCAACCCTGATTACATGTTTGTCGTTGACCGCGGAACAGCGATCGGCACAAAATCTTCAACAAAACAAGTGGTTGAAAATGATTATGTGAAATCGGTGAAAGCCGTGAAAAACAACCATGTTGTCTACCTTGACTCAGCTACATGGTATTTATCAGGAGGCGGCCTGGAATCCATGGCGCAAATGGTGAAAGAAGTAAAAGACGGAATCGAGAAGTAAAAAAAGAACCCGGTCACATAAGTGATCGGGTTCTTTTGGATTTAACGCGTGACGGCCTGCTGCTGCTCAGGCTGGCGCGGTTTTTTCTTCAAAGTGAAAGATAGCAGGAAGCCGGCCAGCGCGATGCAGGCGGCCACGACAAATGCCGCATTCATGCCGTGCAGAGCGGCGTTTGCCGGAGCTGACGTATTTGCGTGCGCAGCCTGGCTGCTCATAATGGAAACAAGCAGCGCCGTACCGATAGAACCGCCGATTTGGCGGACGGTATTGTTCATGGCTGTGCCGTGCGGAATTAAGTGGCGCGGCAGGGCATTGATTCCCGCTGTCGTCACCGGCATCATAATCATGGCTGTTCCCAAAAGCCGCGCGGTATAAACGACGACAATCCAAATAAGAGACGTCGAGTCCGTCAGATTCATAAACGGCAGGGACGTGAGCAGGATGATAAAGAATCCGGTCATCGCAAGGCCCTTTCCGCCGATTTTGTCAAAAATCCGGCCGATAAACGGAGACATCATCCCCATCACAACCGCGCCCGGCAAAAGCATTAATCCGGTATCAAACGCGGATACGCCCCGGACCTTCTGCGTGTAGAGCGGGAGAATGGTTTCCGTTCCGATCAGCAGCGCGAAAACAAGCGTGCCGAGCAGGGTGGTCAGGCTGAAAATCCCGAAAGAAAACACGCGGAATTCCAGCATCGGTTTTTTGAGCTTCATCTGTCTTGCGATAAAGAAAATCAGCGCGACCGCTCCGACAAGCAGCGAGGTCAGCACTTCAGTACTGGTCCACCCTGATGAACCGGCGCTTGAGAAGCCGTAAAGCAGGCCGCCGAATCCGAGGGTCGATAAGATCACGGATAAAATATCAATCTGTGTTTCTCGTAATGTCGTGACGTTTTTCATCAGAATAATCGCTAAAAGCAAATCGATGACCGCGATCGGAAAGATGATATAAAACAAAGAGCGCCAAGAGAATGCTTCGACCGCCCATCCGGAAAGCGTCGGGCCGATTGCCGGCGCGAACGAGATCACCAAGCCGACCATACCCATTGCGCGGCCGCGCTTTTCAATCGGGAAAATCGTGAGAAATACCGTCTGCATGAGCGGCAGCATGATTCCGGCGCCGGCCGCCTGGATAATCCGGGCTGTTAACAGTACCGGAAAGTTCGGAGCGAATGCACCGACAATGGTTCCGGCCGTAAAAATACTCATGGCGGTAATCAAGAGGGTGCGGCTCGTAAATTTCTCTATTAAAAACGCTGTAATCGGGATTAAAATCCCGTTCGTCAGCATAAACGATGTTGTCAGCCATTGCGCTTTGTTGGCGTCTATATTGAAGTCATTCATAATGTGCGGCAGCGCCGTAATAAGCAGCGTCTGGTTCAAAATGGCGACGAACGCTCCCGCCAAAAGAATCCCGACAATGACAGAGCGGTTGTATGGTGCAGTTTCAATACTCTTATTCAAGCTGATTCCTTCTTTCTTTATAGTTTGAGCAATGTTTTAACGGCTGCAAGCGGCTGGTGCAGCGGTCCGGCCTGTTCCAAATAACCGATGAGCGCTTTTATGAGAAAATCCCGCGGCTGTTTGTCCGCTGATTCTTTCTCCAGCATGGCCGCCGCGGAAGCGAGACCCGCGGCATCATATTTCTCCTCAGGAAGGGCTGAGACGGCTTCTTTCAGCTCCTTCAGGCTTTCAGCCAGCAATACGGTTTTGTCTTTCGGCTCAAATGAGGAAGCGGAGGCGATATAAAGGTCAATCATCTCCTGCGGCAAAGCGGTTTCGGTTTTCCTGTTTTCGACGATGAGATTGAGATGGCGGATGATAAACTCCGTGAGAGGTTCCAGGTCGAGCGGTTCTTTTTCCAGCTTAATCAGCGTGATGCATTCTCTCAGGAGCCCCTGCAGGACAATCACCAGCTCCCATACATAAGGAATGATGTCTTCGCCGTACGTCTGAATCAGTGAATCGCGATGCCAGCAGATAAAAGTGGAACGGGCCCTGTGAATATGCCGTTTTACCCGGTCATTAATAGAGGAAGGGCTTCCGTACATCAGCATATTAAAAAACTGCTGATTGCGCCTGAAGCCTTCAAGCTCAGCCATCAGTTTTTTGGCAAACCGATCCTCAGGGGACAGGCTTGTTTCTTCATTCAATAGTGAAGCGGCCGCTACCATCTGTTTCTGGTTAAAATCGAGCAGCTCCAGAAGCAGGTCTTCCTTCGATTCAAACAGCTTATATAAAGATGCTTTGGAGACTTTGCACTCCTCAGCAATCGCCTGCATCGATACCGACGAAAAGCTTTTCCCCGAAAAAAGCTTTCTTGCCGCCAACAGAATATCCGTTTTCTTATCATTCATAAGCCCAGATTCCTTCTTTCGTCACAATAGAAAACCCATCGGTTCACAGAAAACCAATGAGTATATGATGAAAATATTAACAAAAATTTTTGCGCAGTGTCAACGCTTTTGTTTGAGAAATAGAAAAAACCTGCCGGAGCGTTTCCGGCAGGCTGATACGTTTATTTATCCGTCTTAAATCCTTGTTTTTCAAGCATTTCACGAATGTGAGGATAATAAACCTGCTTATAGTAGGAAGTGATGCCTTGTGACCAGTTTCTTGTTTCCTGCCCGCCTGTGCGGTTTTTCATGTATTCGGACATCTGCTTGTCATAGGCTTCGATATGTGTTCTTAAATCTTCCTCTTGATACGTTTCATGATGCAGAACGGCTGCTTGCGGCAGACGCGGTTTTTTCGCGGAGCGGTCTGCCGGATGGCCGATGACGAGACCGGAAACCGGGAAAACGTATTTCGGGAGTTTCAGCATTTCAATGAGTTCATCCGGCTTGCCGCGCACGGCTCCGATCGGCACAGTGCCGAGTCCCATTGATTCAGCCGCGGCTGTTGCCGTACCGAGCGCAATCCCGACGTCTACTGCGCCGACAAGAACGGACTCTAAACCGTTCGTGATCTCAAGCGGCGTATCATTGTATTCTTCAAGCGCAATTTTGGCGCGGTTAAAATCAGCGCAGAATAAAAGGAAAACCGGCGCTTGGTCAATCCACGGCTGGCCGCCCGCCAATTCGGATATTTTTTTCTTCCGTTCCTTATCTTTCACGGCAATAACGGTAAATTGCTGGCCGTTAATGGAAGTCGGCGCTGCCTGAGCGGCTTGAATGATAAGATCCAGCTGTTCATCTGATACGGGCTCATCTGTGTAGCTGCGGATGGAACGGTGGTCTGTTAATATTTGAAGGACTTCGTTCATGTCATTCATCCTTTCGTTACTCTGACAGTTCTGTGCGGACGACGTCAAGCGGCGCACTCAGCACTTCTTTTGCTTTTGCCACGAATCCTTGGAAATGGTCAGTGGCGTTGTGGGATTTCATCGCTTCTTCATCTTTCCATTGTTCAAGCATGACGAACGTATTTTCTTCACCGATTTTTTCGAAAAGATCGTATTGCACATTTCCTTCTTCCGCACGTGAATGCTGAACAAGTGATTGCGCTTCTCCTAAAAATTCCTCGCGTTTATCCGCTTTTACTTTCATGTAAGCCTGTAAGACGATCATTGTTATTCCTCCTGATTGGGTTTATTTGTTATAGTTCGAATATTATCGAACTAACTGTAACATGTTTCGCAGTGAATGGTAAAGAAAAAACCCTCACCGCCTAAATTGTCACCCGCCGCTTTTATGTGTTACATTTGACTCATGAACATTCCAAATCATCCTGAAACCGACCGCTTACAGCTGACAAAGGTTCTTCATGCTCTGAGTGATCCGCTCCGCTTAGAGCTGGTCAAACAATTGGCGGAAACAACTGAAAAAACGTGCGGCACATGTGCGGATGTCCGGGTCGCCAAATCAACGCTGTCCCATCACTTTAAAGTGCTCCGGGAAGCGGGGATCGCCCAAGTGCGCATAGACGGGAAGCACCGTTATTATTCCCTGCGCAAAGATGATTTACAAGCGGCGTTTCCCGGCCTGCTGAAGGCGATTTTGCAGACAGAGCCGGACCGCTGGTAAATAGTCCCCGAATTCCGGGGTTTTTTTTATGCGCCGAAAACCGTCCGGTAAAGCCTTGTGACTCCTTCCTGAATATCGCTCTCCTTCAGGCGGGCGAAGCCGAGAATGAGCTGCGGCTTATTTGAATCGCCTCCCGTTTTCAGGCGGAACCGGCTCATCGCAAACAGATCGAGCTGTTCTGCATCCGCCCGCGCCAACATTTCTTTTTCTGAACGGGCGCAGTCAAACTCCGTGACAAAATGAAGCCCGGCATTGGCGCCCTTTACATGGATTCTTTCCCCGAAGGTTTCTTCCAAAGCCGAAATAAGGCGCTCCCGCATGTTCTTATAATGCTGCTTCATCTTTTTTATATGTTTCTGATATTCACCTGAATCGATAAATTCTTTAAGCGCCAGCTGAGCAAGCGTGCTGCACGTATTAAGGTCATACGTTCTCTCTTTAAACGTCCGCAAAAGCCCGGGCGGCAGAACCATGTAGCTGATGCGCAGGCCGGGGAAAAGGGACTTTGAAAAGGTCCCCATGTAGATGACATTTTGAAACCGGTCAAGGCTTTGAAGCGCAGGGATCGTGTCGGCGTCATATTTAAATTCACTGTCATAGTCATCCTCAATAATGAAGCGGCCGTTCTGTTCGGCGGCCCAGTTTAAAAGCTGAATCCGCCGGGAAGCGGGCATGATTACGCCTGAGGGAAATTGATGGGACGGCGTGGTGATCAATACACTGGGCCGGCGCCTTTCGATTTCGGCCATGGACATGCCTTTTTCATCGAGGCTGATCGTGGCCGTCTTTTTCCCGAGGTTTTGCAGCAGCCGGTACATCCTCATATATCCCGGGTTCTCCATCGCGTACAGCGCGTCTTTTGGCAGCAGTTCCGTCAGCAGCTGCATCAGCATTTGCGTGCCAGCCCCGAGCACGATTTGTTCCGGGCGGCATGTAACGCCCCTTGTCAGGGAAATAAGCCTCGAAATTGTTTCGCGGACTTCATATAAGCCTTGCGGATGGACGAGTTCTCCGAGTGTATGAAATGAACGGGCGGCTGCTTTATGCTCACAGCGGAACCAGCTTTTCAGGGGGAAATGCGCCGTATCCACGCTCATATGTGAAAATGAAATCCAGCCGCTTTTATCCGTCTCCCGCTCTTTTAAATCTTCAGGCAATGAGAGTGAAGGCGTTTCTTCATGATAAACCGTATCAATTTCCTCCACGAAAAAACCTTTTCTTTCGACTGCATATAAATAACCTTCCGAAAGCAGCTGCTGATAAGCCGAATTCACTGAATTCACGCTGACCTTCAGTGTCTCGGCAAGCTCCCGTTTAGACGGCACCTTTGTGTGGGGCATCAGGCTGCGCTTCAAAACGGCCGCTTTTATGTGCTGATAGATCTGCTGGTATATATAATCCGCCGTTTCCGAATGATCAATGGAAATTGTCAGCATAAAGACCATGACCCCCTTTCTGGTACCATAGATAAATTAATTTTGGTACTTTTCATCATACCAAAAAGAAGTCAGAATGATAAGAAAACAATGCAGGGGGATGAAATCTATGAGTCAAACAGTATCAACGGAAGTGACAACTGCCCAGTGGCAGCAAAAACGGGATCAATTCGTTTCCAAAGGGGTCGGCAACGGAAACCGCAGCATGGCGGTAAAAGGGGAAGGGGCGCTTTTATACGATTTGGACGGCAGACGATTCATTGATTTTGCCGGCGCGATCGGAACGCTGAATGTCGGCCATTCCCATCCGAAAGTGGTGGAGGCGGTGAAGAAACAGGCGGAGGATCTGATTCACCCGGGATTTAACGTCATGATGTATCCGTCTTATATTGAGCTTGCCGAAAAACTTTGCGCCCTTGCGCCGGGAGATCATGCGAAAAAAGCGATTTTTCTCAACTCCGGAGCGGAAGCGGTGGAAAACGCCGTGAAAATCGCCAGAAAATATACGAAGCGCCAGGCTGTCGTGTCATTTACAAGAGGGTTTCACGGCCGTACGAACATGACGATGAGCATGACGAGCAAGGTGAAACCTTATAAATACGGATTCGGCCCGTTTGCCCCGGAAGTGTATCAGGCGCCGTTTCCTTACTATTATCAAAAGCCGGCCGGCATGACTGACGAGCAGTATGACGACTTTATCATCAGCGCTTTTGATGATTTCTTTATCGCTGCAGTTGCGCCGGAAACGGTCGCTTGTGTCGTAATGGAACCGGTTCAGGGAGAAGGCGGTTTCATCATTCCTTCAAAACGTTTCGTGCAGCACGTCGCCGCTTTTTGTAAAAAGCACGGCATCGTTTTCGTGGCAGATGAGATTCAGACCGGATTTGCGAGAACGGGAACGTATTTTGCAATCGAGCATTTCGGGGCCGTCCCTGATTTGATCACCGTGTCCAAATCACTTGCGGCCGGATTGCCGCTGAGCGGCGTCATCGGCCGGGCGGAAATGCTTGATGCCGCAGCGCCGGGGGAACTAGGAGGCACATATGCGGGAAGCCCTCTCGGCTGTGCGGCTGCGCTTGCCGTCCTGGATATTATTGAAGAAGAAGGACTTAATCAGCGTTCTGAAGAGATCGGCCGCATCATTGAGCATCAAGCGCTTGAATGGAAAAAAGAGCATGCGTGTATCGGAGAAGTGCGCAGACTCGGCGCGATGGCGGCCATCGAAATTGTCAAAGACGAGGCCACCCGTGAACCGGACAAAGCAAAAGCCGCGGCGATCGCTAAAACGGCGAACGAGAACGGACTGCTGCTGCTGACGGCGGGGATTAATGGCAACATTATCAGATTTCTGACGCCGCTTGTCGTGACGGATGAACAGCTCAAAGAAGGCCTTTCCATTATCGAAGCAGCGCTGTGAGTTCAATTATTGGTATGCCGGCGGATGGGTCTGCTATCATGAAAGTGTGAGATATATTCAACAAGCATTCAATGGCTTTACTATAGCAGAGAAAGGAATGTTCAATATGCCAGAACAATTAACAGTGTACAACCCGGCAACGGGAGAGGCGATCGAAAGCATCCCCCAGCAGACGGCCGAAGAAGTTGAAAAAGCGATTGAACGTTCACATCAAGCGTTTCAATCATGGTCCAAAACATCAGCGGGAGAACGTGCCTCACTTTTGAGAAAATGGTATGAGCTGATTGTTGAAAATAAAGAAGAACTTGCGGAATTAATTACGAAGGAAAACGGTAAACCGTATGAAGAAGCGGTCGGAGAAGTTTTATACGGCGCCGGCTATATTGAATGGTTTGCCGAGGAAGCAAAACGGATTTACGGCAGAACCGTACCTGCGCCGACAACGGGCAAACGTATCGTCGTCACCCGCCAGGCGGTCGGCCCGGTAGCCGCGATCACGCCGTGGAATTTCCCGAATGCGATGATTACAAGAAAAGCCGCGCCCGCTTTGGCGGCAGGCTGTACGTTCATCATCAAACCCGCGGAGGATACGCCGCTTTCCGCTTACGCCCTTGCGCGTCTCGCATATGAAGCGGGAATTCCGAAGGACGTGCTGCAAGTGGTGATCGGTGACGGAGCCGAAATCGGAAACGTTTTTACCAGCAGCCCGAAAATCCGCAAAATTACCTTTACCGGCTCAACGCCTGTCGGCAAAATCCTGATGAAAAACAGCGCCGACACCGTGAAACATATGTCGATGGAGCTTGGCGGGCATGCGCCGCTGATCGTAGATGAAGACGCTGATCTTGATCTGGCTGTAGCCCAAACAATGGCCTCTAAATTCAGAAATGCCGGCCAAACCTGCGTCTGTGCGAACCGTCTGATCGTACACGAATCCGTGAAAGACGAGTTTGCGAAAAAACTGAGTGAAGAAGCTGCGAAACTCAAAGTCGGAAACGGTCTTGAAAAAGGCGTAAACGTCGGTCCTGTCATCAACAAAAAAGGCTTCGATAAAATCGTCGCTCAAATTAATGATGCCGTGGAAAAAGGCGCAGAAGTGCTGACAGGCGGAACATATGACCAAAACGATGAAAAAGGATGCTATTTCGTGACGCCGACCGTGCTGTCAAACGTAGATACATCCATGAACATCATGCATGAAGAAACTTTCGGCCCGGTTGCGCCGATCGTTACGTTCTCAGATATCGATGAAGCGATCAAGCTTGCGAACGATACGCCGTTCGGGCTTGCGGCTTATTTCTTTACAGAAAACTACCGCCGCGGCATCTATATTTCAGAACAGCTTGAATACGGCATCATCGGCTGGAATGACGGCGGCCCGTCAGCGGTTCAAGCGCCGTTCGGCGGAATGAAAGAAAGCGGCATCGGCCGTGAAGGCGGTACGGAAGGCATTGAGCCGTATCTGGAAACCAAATACATGTCAATCGGACTTTAATAGCCAAAAAAAGAGCCCCTGCTTCTGAGCGGGGCTTTTTTTAATGGGCAGCCTGCCGGTAAAATCGCCGGCAGGCTTTTTTGTTCTGATTTGAGAATAATCGGTTCAATTCCAGACAAAATAACAGCAAATACGATTGAAAGAAGGTCGCCATCATGGATATATTACTGGCTCTTCTCCCGGCTTTGTTTTGGGGGAGCATCGTGTTATTTAACGTCAAATTAGGCGGCGGGCCTTACAGCCAGACGCTGGGTACGACAATCGGGGCGCTCATCGTTTCGTTTGTACTGTATCTGTTTGTCCATCCGGTGCTGTCTGGGCGCATTTTTATTGTCGGCATCATATCCGGGCTGTTTTGGTCGCTCGGCCAAAGCAATCAGCTAAAAAGCATCCAGCTGATGGGCGTTTCAAAAACGATGCCGATATCAACGGGAATGCAGCTCGTCTCGACTTCTTTGTTCGGGGTGATCGTATTCAAAGAATGGTCAACCCCCATTGCGATTACGCTGGGTATTCTCGCCCTTATTTTAATCATCGTCGGTATAGTGCTCACATCTTTAGAAGATAAAAAAGGGCGGGCGGACGGAGAACCGGGAAACTTAAAAAAAGGCATTGTCATCCTGCTGATCTCTACGCTCGGTTATTTGGTCTATGTCGTCGTGGCCCGGCTGTTCGGCGTATCCGGCTGGTCAGCGCTTCTGCCGCAAGCGATCGGGATGGTTATCGGCGGGCTGCTCCTGACGTACAAGCATAAACCGTTTAATAAGTACGCCCTCAAGAACATTCTGCCGGGAATCATCTGGGCGCTCGGGAATATGTTTCTGTTCATCTCACAGCCGCGCGTCGGTGTTGCGACAAGTTTTTCCCTGTCTCAAATGGGGATCGTCATCAGCACGCTCGGCGGAATCTTCATCCTCCGTGAGAGCAAAACGAAGCGCCAGCTGGTCGCCATTGCCATCGGGATTATCCTGATCATCGTGGCCGCAATATTCTTAGGTATTGCAAAATCAAATTCATAACAACATGCAGGAGGTTTGAACATGTACACGGATTTAAAAGGAAAAGTCGTAGCCATTACGGGAGCATCATCAGGATTAGGAAAAGCGATGGCGCTCCGCTTCGGACAGGAGCAGGCGAAAGTCGTCATTAACTACTACAGTAATGAAAAAGAGGCCCAAACCGTAAAAGAAGAGGTTCAAAAAGCGGGCGGTGAAGCAGTCATCATTCAAGGTGACGTCACAAAAGAAGAAGATGTGAAAAACATCGTCCAGACCGCGGTGAAAGAATTCGGCACATTGGATATCATGATCAATAACGCCGGCATGGAAAACCCGGTTCAGTCGCATGAAATGCCGTTAAAAGACTGGAACAAAGTCATCAATACCAATCTGACCGGCGCTTTTCTGGGAAGCCGCGAAGCCATTAAATATTACGTAGAAAATGATATTCAAGGAAACGTCATTAACATGTCGAGCGTGCACGAAATGATTCCGTGGCCGCTGTTTGTCCACTACGCGGCAAGTAAAGGCGGCATTAAATTGATGACGGAAACGCTGGCGCTTGAGTACGCGCCGAAGCGCATCCGTGTTAACAATATCGGACCGGGCGCGATCAATACGCCGATCAATGCGGAAAAATTCGCGGACCCCGTCCAGAAAAAAGATGTGGAAAGCATGATTCCGATGGGATATATCGGTGAGCCGGAAGAAATCGCGGCCGTCGCCGTCTGGCTCGCTTCAAAGGAATCAAGCTACGTGACCGGCATTACACTGTTTGCTGACGGCGGAATGACCAAATATCCGTCATTCCAGGCAGGCCGCGGATAAGAAAAAAAGCGATCTCAGGCTCTTTAGAGCCGGATCGCTTTTTGCTTACGCGCGTTTTTTCTTTACAAGCGCCGCGATCGAAAGGATAATCGCTGCAGCTGACAGAACGATGGCCGCAATATCAAGCGCAGATACACCGGATTTGCTTTCTTCATTTGACTGTTCAGCTCCGTGCGCATCCGTCACGTTCGCCGCTTTTGTGATTTTCGTAATCGAGTGAGGCGTGTCGGCGTTCTCATCACCCGTCCATTCTACAATGCTGCCGTCTTTGTAGTATTGGTAGGCGTCCCAAGCCGCATCCGCGGTCTTTTCAGGGTTTTTCGCAACGAATGTGAACTGCTGGAATTGGCCGGGCTGAATGCCGCCGTCCTTTGCTTCCCAAGTGACGGAGACCGCCTTGTCATCATGCTTTGCTACGGACGTTTTCCAGCCCGGAATCGGCTGATACTGCTGGAATTCAACGCCCGCGGGCATTTTCAGCACGACTTTCGTTGTCGGCTCATTTTTTTCCACAGGCACTTTCATTGTGTACGTTTCCCAAGAACCCGCCGCGGATTCCGCGGGTTTGACGGAGACGTGGGCGCTTGCTGCAGCCGTAAAACCGGTGAGTGACAGGGTCACGGCAAATATGAATACGAAAGCCTTTTTTTTCAACATGAGATACACTCCTTAGTTAGTCGTTGAGAATACTTGGTTGATTTCATTGAAATCGCTTGTCAGTCCGTGGACTTTGATCTTCCAGTTTCCCTTTTCGGTGATGGACAGGTTGGCGGCTTCGAATGTGCCTTCCTTCGTCTTTTTCAAATCAAAGGTGCTTTCATGCTGTTTGCCGCTGAAGCCCGTCTGATAAACCGTCACCGTAAATTGCTGAATGTCTTTCACCAAGCCGCCGTTATGATCGGTGACAATGACTTGAAATTCATTTTTACCCGGCTGGTTCGGCGTAATATGCAGGGACAGGGTTTCCCCGTTTCCGATCATTTCTGAGCCGTTAAAAGGCAATGGCGCGGGCGGCGGCGGGCTGGGCAGGCTTGTGAAGACGGCGGTTGTAAATAATACCGCAATGCCGATTGCCCATTCGGCCTTTATCGTTGCGCTGATGCTCCTTTTTCTGCGGAACTTCGTCATCCATACGTGAATGGCGCCGAGCGCAAGCATGATGACAAACAGTCCGATTTTCAAAAGGAGCGTCTTGCCGTAAGCGGTGTGAAAGAGTGAATCAAACGAACGGATAATGAAAAATCCGTTCAGCACACCTGAAAATAAAAGCACGCCGACAGAGGTGAACGCCCAAGGAGAAAAGCGTCTGACCGTTTCCCATGCGGCGGTTTTATCTGTTTTTCTCCACTCTGATGAAAGAAGGAGCACAAGCGCGGCTATACCGCCGGTCCATACAGACGCGGCTGATAAATGGAGAAAATCCATCGTGATGCCGACCGCTTTTTCGTCTATAACCGCCGCATGTCCGGCGAATGCTTTTGCCAGAAGCGAAGCGAAAAAGAACAGCAGCGGCGCCGTCCAGTACGCAAATGAGCGGAAAGCTTTCTTCTTCAGCAGCGGGATCATGGACAGGGCAAGCAGGATAAATAGGCTGATCTGGATCATCCAGACACACCCGCCTGCCGTTTTCAGAAGCGTTTCTTTTACATAGTCCGGCTGAAACGCGGAACTCCAAGCGCCGCCCGCGTTTTCTTTCGTCTGAATCGGGAGCTGGCAGACAAGCGCAAGCCCCGTTAAACATAAGGAAATCACGAGCAGCTTTACAGTTCGTTTTGCTTTTGATGAATCGTTTTTTCTGTACCAAAACAGATGAAAAAACGCCGTGCCGATAAACAGGGAGAGAGCGGTATACAAAATACCGCGGTCGATGGCCGCTTCGGGATGAAGCGCCGCTTGCGATGATGTTTGCTCCTGAAGTTCACCGCCGGCTTTCCCGATACTGAAAGGAATGACGCCGGATACCGGGTGACCGTCGGCCGACACCGCGTTCCATTCCGCTCTGTAAATATCATGCGGCAGATTTTTTTTCAAGGCTGCGGTCATGATGCGGGCATCACTTTTTTGAATCACCGTTTTGCCGGCATCGACCCGTTCACCGGATGAATTATAGACCTTAATGGAGTGGAAGCCTTCTTCAACCTGTTCATTAAACTTAATTTCAATCTGCTTCGGCGCTTGTTTTAATTCGCTGTTCTCACCCGGATTTGAGTTTGTGATGTAGGCGTGGGCGAAGCTTGTTTTCGGAATCAAAACAAGGAACAGCAAAAAGATGAGCCAGCGTTTGTTCTGTCTCATGGCTTGTGACACCGCCTTCCGGTTGGTTGTTGTTATGTCTTGCTGCAGGTGCATCCCTTCTGCCTGTCGTGTAAGATGATGTCCGCCGCCTCGTCAAAGGTGCAAATGACCCCGCCGAAGCCTTTTTGAAACCGATCTGCGTAATCACGCGTTGAGAAGGGAATCGCCTGAGGCCGGCAGCAGTGAAGGTCAATATCGGCATGGACTAAAAAGTAAGCAGAAGCGGCCGTCAGCGTCGTCTGGAGAAGAAAATCCTTACAAATGACATGAGACACTTCTTCCTTTTTATCCTCATACCGCAAAATCGCGCAATGAATGCAGCACATCTGCTCAACGGCTTGTGAAACAGTAATGAGCTGGACAGAATATGAATGCTGAATCGGCCGCAGGCAATAGCCGCATTGATTGGCGCTTTTTTCTGAAGCGGGCGGGAGCGTAATGCCGCCGGGTGTCCGGATAATCCGGTTTGCATCCGCCAGCTGATTGACGTCTCTGTACACGGTCATCTCGGAGACGCCGAATCTCTCGCTTATGTCAGAGATTTTCAGCGCGCCCTCCTCTTTCAGCCATTCAAGCAAGGTTTGCTGTCTGTTAATCGGAAGCAATTCTGCATCCTCCTTTTTATGCGAATGAGTGATGAACCTCCTTTTAAGAGTAGATGTTTTCACAAATGTGCACAAGAGCCTGATGATAAAATGTGTGAAAATATGTTGAACAATCACAAATGTAAAACGCGGAGACAGACTCTGTTATAATAGAAGAGTTGAATGGAGGAATAAAAATGAAAGAAACGACCTGCCCGAACTGCGGCAAGCCGATTACAGGCGACATGGTCAGATCATCCATGATCCCGTGCCAGTTTCAGTGCGGACATTGCCATGTGAAATTGCGTGAATATAAAGTATCAGCTCCGATTATGGCTGTAGCCATTGCGATAACCGTGCTTTTGATTTATCTTGTGCAGATGGCCAGAACCGCCGTCATGCCGATGTTTCCGGCCGCGCGGTATGTGCCGGCCGCCATTTTTGCGCTCGTATGTGCGTATCCGGTGTTTATTGTCAGTGAGCGGATCATTGCCAAACTCGTCGTTACAAAAGGACACATTATATACAGGAAGCGGTAAGACACCTTTGATGAGGTGTCTTTTTTAGTTAAGGATTTGTCACAGTCTCTGTGCCAAACTCCTCTTTACTTTTCATTGAATGAGGATTGTAAGCGTTTTATGATGAAGGCACAGGGGCGAAAGAAAACCCCGTGTCTTATTTGTTTTCATCTTAAGGCAGGCAAACAGGGAGGGAAATGGTATGCAGCAAGAACAGCAAGCTGGCATGAAAGTAAAGATACAGCGGTTCGGCAGTTATTTAAGCGGTATGATCATGCCGAATATCGGCGCATTTATCGCATGGGGAATTATCACCGCGCTGTTTATTCCTGCGGGATGGTTTCCGAATCCGCAGCTGAATACATTGGTAAGCCCGATGATTACGTATCTTCTGCCGCTTTTAATCGCATATACGGGCGGAAAAATGATTTACGATCACCGCGGGGGAGTCGTCGGAGCGACAGCGGCCATCGGGGTCATTGTCGGGGCGGACATACCGATGTTCTTAGGGGCAATGATTATGGGGCCTTTGGGCGGTTATCTCATTAAACAATTAGACCGTGTGTTTAAAGATAAAGTCAGACAGGGTTTTGAAATGCTGATCAACAACTTCACGGCGGGAATTATCGGCGCGGTGCTGACGATTATCGCGTTTTATGCGATCGGCCCGGTCGTCCTGTCTCTTAACAAATTGCTGGCGGCGGGTGTGGAAGTCATTGTCCACGCGAATTTGCTGCCAATTGCAAGCGTTTTCGTAGAACCGGCGAAAGTCCTGTTCCTGAATAACGCGATCAACCACGGCATTTTAAGTCCGATCGGAATCGAGCAGGCAGCAAAAGCGGGTAAATCCATTCTGTTCTTAGTGGAAGCGAACCCGGGGCCTGGACTCGGTATTTTACTGGCATACATGTTCTTTGGGAAAGGTTCTTCAAGATCGACGGCTCCGGGAGCGGCGATCATTCATTTCTTCGGGGGGATTCATGAAATCTATTTCCCTTACATTTTAATGAAACCGATGCTGATCCTCGCGGCGATCGCCGGGGGAGCGAGCGGGCTGCTCACATTCTCGATTTTTAACGCGGGTCTTGTCGCGGCATCATCTCCGGGCAGCATCATCGCCATTTTGGCGCTGACACCGAAGGGAAGCTATCTCGGCGTGCTGGCGGGCGTCATCGTTGCCGCGGCCGTATCGTTTATCGTCTCGGCGCTTATTCTGAAATCGTCTAAAGCGGGAGAAGAAGATCTGACAGCCGCTGCGGAAAAAATGCAGGAAATGAAAGGCAGGAAAAGCGAAGCGGCGGCCGCATTGGCGGACAAAGAGGAAGAGCCGGAAAACAGTGCCGCTGATATTTCCGCTGACAAAGTCAGCCGCATTATCTTCGCATGTGATGCAGGTATGGGATCGAGCGCAATGGGCGCCTCCATTTTAAGAAACAAAGTGAAAAAAGCAGAACTTGACATTGATGTGACAAATACGTCGATCAATAATCTTCCGAATAACGCGGATATCGTCATTACGCATAAGGACCTGACTGACCGTGCGAAAGCGAAGCTGCCGCAGGCGGTGCACATGTCGGTTGATAATTTCTTGAACAGCCCGAAATACGATGAACTGATTGAAAAGCTTAAAAACTAATCAAACAGAAAGAGGGATTTTCATCATGGAAGTATTGGCTAAAGCGAACATCAAACTGAACCAGACAGTGAATTCAAAAGAGGATGCCATCCGCCTGGCGGGACAGACGTTGATTGATAACGGTTACGTGAAAAACGGCTACGTGGAAAAAATGTTCGAACGTGAAGAAACATCATCCACGTTCATGGGGAATTTCATTGCGATCCCGCACGGCACGGAAGATGCGAAGGATGAGGTGCTTCATTCAGGCATTTCCGTCATCCAGATTCCGGACGGGGTGGAATACGGTGAAGGCAATACGGCAAAGGTCGTTTTCGGTATTGCCGGAAAAAACAATGAACACTTAGACATTCTGTCAAACATCGCCATCATCTGCTCAGAGGAAGAAAACATCGAGCGGCTGATCAGTGCAAAGACGGAAGAAGAACTGGCCGCGATTTTCAGCGAGGTGAACTGACATGATTGCTCTTCATTTCGGAGCGGGAAACATCGGGCGGGGCTTTATCGGCGCTTTGCTCCATCATTCCGGCTATGAGGTTGTTTTTGCAGATGTGAATGAAACGATGGTCGGCCTTCTCAATGATAAGAAGGAATATACCGTGGAGCTTGCCGACGGCGGCCGGCAGACAGAAATTATCGGCCCCGTTTCAGCCATCAACAGCGCGGTGCAAGAACAAGAGCTGTACAGGCTGATCAATGACGCGGTGATCATTACGACGGCAGTGGGCCCGAACGTTCTCAGACTCATCGCCCCGTCCATCGCGGAAGGGCTGAAGCGCAGAACGTCCTCTGAGCCTCTCAATATCATTGCCTGTGAAAATATGATCGGCGGCAGCCGTTTTCTGAAAAAAGAAGTTTTCGGACATTTGACGGAAGCGGAGCGGGAACTCGTGAACCGGACGGTCGGCTTCCCTGATTCTGCGGTGGATCGGATCGTGCCGATTCAGCACCATGAAGACCCGCTGAAAGTATCCGTAGAGCCGTTTTTTGAATGGGTCATAGACAGAACCGGCTTTGCCGGCGGTCAGCCGGCACTTAAAGGTGCGATATTTACGGATGATCTTACGCCTTTCATCGAAAGAAAGCTGTTTACCGTCAATACCGGCCATGCCGTTACAGCGTATGTCGGCTATCAGCGCGGACTAAAAACCGTCAAAGAGGCCATCGGCCATCCTGAAATCCGGCGTGTCGTGTACGATGCACTTTCAGAAACGGGCGAGTACTTGGTGAAAGCGTACGGCTTTAAACAAGCCGAACACGAGCAGTACATGAAGAAAATCATCGGCCGTTTTGAAAATGAATACATCACGGATGATGTGACAAGAGTCGCCAGATCACCGCTCAGAAAACTCGGAGCGAATGATAGATTAGTAGGTCCGGCCAAAAAAATAAAAGAACCGAACGCGTTGGCGGAAGGCATCGCCGCCGCCCTGCGCTTTGACTATCAGGATGATCCGGAAGCGGTTGAGCTGCAGAAGCTTATCGCGGAAAAAGGAACGAGCGGTGTTCTGCAAGACATTTGCGGTATTCAGCCGCATGAGCCGCTGCACGGCATCGTGCTCAAAAAACTCAATCAATAAGATGAATCCGCGTCGGGGGACGCGGCTTTTTTTTCTTCTGTTATAATGTTGGGGAAGGGAGGCTGTATGATGACTCAAAAGCTCCTACCCCACCGTTTTCCGTTTCTTTTGATTGACGGCACGACAAACAGCGAAGCCGGAAAATGGGCGGCCGCTTACAAAAACATCAGTGAAAATGACTGGTTTATAACCGAATCACAAAGAGAGATGCCGTTTTCACTCGTCATTGAAGCGATGGCCCAAACGGCGGCTTGCGCGGGAATTACCGGCGGTGACAGCCTCGGTCTTTTATCCGCGGTGAAGAAAGCGGAAAGATTAGGCGCCGCTTTGCCGGGAGACCGTCTGGATCTGCTGTTTGAAGTCACGCGAACAAGGCGCGGGTTTGTGTTCGGCCGGGCGAAAGCGTCCGTTGCCGGGAATCCGGTAGCGGAAGCTGAGATCAGCATATTTATCGCACCATCGTAAAAAAAGCCGCCTCCAGCGGCGGCTTTCGGACAAGCCTGTTATTTTGTATCATAATCTCTTTCACTCTGTGAATTGTCTCTTTGGTCGTGTTTGTGTTTTTCATCATTGGCGTTTTCCTTCAGCTCTTCCAGCGGAATCGGATCGGTTAAATCATGATGTTCAGGATTTTCATTCGGTTTGTTTTTCTGTTTTCTTTCTTTCATCCTCCATCACCTCAATATTTCTTTTCCTCAACGTGCTCCCCGCCAAACGTCAGGAGCGGTTTTTTGTTCCTGTGGGTCATATGTATTAAAATAGAGACGACTACATTATAAAAAGTGAGGTACATATATGCCGATACAAAGAGAAGACGCAGATATTAAACTGATCGCGATTGATATGGACGGAACCCTGCTCAATGACGAGCAGCTCATCCCGGATGAAAACCGGCGGGCGATCAAGGAAGCGGAGGCGAAAGGAATTCACGTCGTCATCAGCACCGGGCGCACGCTGATGACATGCCGCGAACTGGCTGAGTCTCTCGAGCTGTCATCCTTTTTAATTACGGCAAACGGCAGCGAAATCTGGGATTCCAACTTTGAGCTGGTTGAGCGCAAGCTTCTTCATACCGATCATATTCAAAAATTATGGGATCTGAGAAATAAGCACAATACGAATTTCTGGGCCTCTACCGTCGATAAAGTGTGGAGAGGGGAATTCCCGGAAACGATTACGGATCACCAGTGGCTCAAGTTCGGATTTGAAATCGAGGATGACGATGTGCGGAATGAGGTGCTGAAAGAGCTGAAAGAAAACAAGGAGCTTGAAGTCACAAACTCAAGCCCGATCAATATCGAAGTCAATGCCCTCGGCATCAATAAAGCGGCGGCGCTGGCAAAGGTATCGGAAAAACTCGGCTTTACGATGGAAAATGTGATGGCTATGGGTGACAGTCTGAATGACATTGCGATGATTGAAAAAGCGGGTGTCGGCGTCGCCATGGGAAATGCGCAGGATATCGTAAAAGAAACCGCTGACTGGGTGACTGATGTCAACACGGAAAACGGAGTCGCCAAAGCGATCCGCCACTGGGTATTATAATAGAAAAAAGAGAGCCTCTGGATGAGGCTCTCTTTTTTGTTTGTCACATTTGTGACTAGGTCCATGGTAGGTTTTCTGACAAAGGTATGTTCAAACGTGTCAGAATTGATATAATTGAGTGAAATCCAACAATTCGGAATAGTCGTTCCGAATAGCGGAATGATAATCATATAAAACGCTTACAATACAGGAGGGAGCTTATGTTTCAGATTGACATCAATTGTGATTTAGGAGAAAGTTTCGGTGCATATAAGATCGGGATGGATGAAGAGATTTTGGATTATGTGACATCTGCAAACATCGCCTGCGGCTTTCATGCGGGTGATCCCAGCGTGATGCGCAAAACGGTTGCGCTTGCGGCGGAAAAGGGCGTGAAAATCGGCGCTCATCCCGGGCTGTTCGATCTTCAAGGATTCGGGCGGCGGCAGATCGCGATTACGCCCGAGGAAGCGTATGATCTGACACTGTACCAAATCGGCGCGCTGTCAGGTTTTTTAAAAGCAGAAGGTGTCGCGATGCAGCATGTAAAGCCGCACGGCGCTTTATATAATATGGCCGCCGTCAACCGCGGCCTGTCGGAGGCCATCGCTCAGGCGGTCTTTCATTTTGATCCCGGGCTCATTCTTTTCGGGCTAGCCGGAAGCGAGCTGATTAAAGCGGGAGATCGAATCGGACTGCAGACGGCAAGCGAAGTGTTTGCAGACCGCACCTATCAGGAAGACGGCACGCTGACGCCGCGTTCACAGCCGGATGCGCTGATTCAGGATGACAAAAAAGCGGTCGGGCAAGTGATTCAAATGGTGAAAGACAACACGGTGACATCACGTAAAGGACAAGCCGTAAGCCTGAAAGCGGACACCGTCTGCATTCACGGAGACGGCGCCCACGCGCTGACATTCGCCAAAACAATCAGAAACGAATTAAAAGCGGCTGACATTCAAATCAGTGCGCTTTCAAAAGACTGAGCAGCAGAGGGAGGAAGATAGCATGGAGCAAAAGAAAAAAACAGCCGGAAAGGCTTCCGGCAAATGGTCGCTGCTTTTAGGCGCGACATTTCTGATGGCGACATCATCAATCGGGCCCGGCTTTCTGACGCAGACGGCCACGTTTACCAATACATTGGCGGCAAGCTTCGGCTTTATCATTTTAATCTCTATTATTTTGGACATTTTCGCGCAAACCAATGTATGGCGGATTATCGCGGTTTCCGGAAAGCGCGGCCAAGAGATTGCAAATATGGTGCTTCCGGGCGCCGGTTATGCCATTGCTTTTCTGGTGGTGCTTGGCGGACTGGCGTTTAATATCGGAAACATCGGCGGCGCGGGTCTCGGCCTTCAAGTATTATTCGGAATCAAACCGGAGATCGGCGCTTTAATCAGCGCTGCGATTGCGGTTTTGATTTTCGTCATAAAGGAAGCCGGAAAAGTCATGGACCGTTTTATGCAGATCGCCGGAATTGTCATGATCGTATTGACGGTGTATGTTGCCGTAACGACGGCTCCGCCGGTCGGACACGCCGTTGTGAAAACTTTTATGCCTGATCATATCAGTGTGCTGGCGATCGTGACGCTTGTCGGCGGCACGGTCGGCGGATACATTACATTTGCCGGCGGCCACCGTTTGCTTGATTCAGGCATTCAAGGGAAGGAAGTCATTCCTCAAGTCACGAAAAGCTCCGTCACAGGCGTATTGATTACATCTGTTATGCGGATTGCTCTGTTTCTCGCCGTGCTCGGCGTCGTCTCAAAGGGCCTGCGCATTGATCCTGATAATCCCGCAGCTTCTGTATTCAAGCTTGCGGCGGGAAATGTCGGCTATAAAATTTTCGGTGTCATCATGTGGTCTGCGGCTATTACGTCTGTCATCGGCGCCGCATATACGTCAGTGTCTTTCTTCAAATCGTTCTCGGCAAAAATCGAAAAGCATTCGAACGGCGTAATTATCGCTTTTATCATCGTATCCACTCTCATTTTTGTCACGATCGGCCAGCCTGCCAAAATTCTGGTCGCGGTCGGTTCGCTTAACGGTTTAATTCTGCCGCTTGCATTAGCGATGATTTTGTTGGGCGCTTATAAGAAAAAAATCGTCGGCGACTACAAACATCCGATCTGGCTGACAATCGCGGGGGCAATCGTAGTCGTTGTCATGGCGATTATGGGCATCTATACATTATTCTCGCAAATGCCGCAGCTATGGGGCTGATGACATGAAAAAACATATGAGTGACATGAGTCCCGAAGAAGTCAGGCAGCTTATCAGAAAAGGGCGGATGACCGGGCCGACGGCGGGATTGGCCGCTTCTTACGCACAAGCCAATCTTGTCGTTTTGCAAAAGGATCTTGCCTTTGATTTTCTCTTATTCTGCCAGCGCAATCAAAAGCCTTGTCCGGTGCTTGACGTGACGGATGCGGGTTCACCCGTTCCGGCAATAGCGGCGCCGGGAGCTGATATCCGGACGGACTTTCCGAAATACAGAATCTATCGGCATGGCGTGCTTACTGAAGAGGTGACGGATCTCACGCCATATTGGAAGGATGATTTTGTCGGCTTTTTGATCGGCTGCAGTTTTTCATTCGAGCAAGCCCTTATCAATCAGCACATTCCAATCAGGCATATTGATGAAGGCGTGAACGTTCCCATGTATAAAACAAATATTGACTGTGTTCCGGCGGGCCCGTTTTCAGGAAAGATGGTCGTCAGCATGAGGCCGATTCCGGAAAGACTGGCAGTCCGCGCGGCACAGGTCACGTCACGTTTTCCCGCTGTGCACGGCGCCCCCGTCCGCATCGGGAATCCGAAAAGCATCGGCATCAGCGATCTGAATCAGCCGGACTTCGGAGATGCCGTAACGGTGAAAGAAGGCGAAGTTCCTGTATTCTGGGCGTGCGGCGTTACACCGCAGGCGGTGATCATGGAAACAAAGCCCGATATCGTGATAACCCATTCACCGGGGCACATGCTGATCACGGATATACGGAACGAATCGCTTGCTGTTCTGTAAGTAGAAAGAAAACAACGAGGTGATGACAATGAAGCAGTATAGCGGCAATACAGCGCTTGATATACAGCCGCACGGTGATTCCGCCGTTATCATCCGCTTTGGCGGGCACATCAGCGAAGAAGTCAACAGCCGGGTGCATGCGGCGGCCGCCTGTATTGAAGAACGGCCGTTTCCGGGCTTCGTTGAATGTATTCCGGCATTCACAAGCTTAACGATCTTTTATGATGTGTATGCCGTCTCACAAATAAAAAAAGGCGTCTCTCCTTTTGCTTTGGTCAAGAAAGAAGTGACAGAACGCCTCAGCCATATAAAGGCCGGCCGGCAGGAAGAGCGCCGGGTGATGGAAATCCCCGTTTGCTACGGCGGTGATTTCGGTCCTGATTTAGAAGACGTCGCTGAGATGAACGATCTGACGCCGGAAGACGTCATCCGCATTCATACCGAAGGCGAATATCTCGTTTATATGCTCGGATTTGCGCCGGGATTTCCGTTTTTAGGAGGAATGTCTGAGCGGATCAGAGCGCCGAGAAAGGCGTCGCCAAGGCCGTCGATCCCGGCTGGTTCAGTAGGAATCGCAGGGATGCAGACCGGTGTGTATCCGATATCCACCCCCGGCGGCTGGCAGCTGATCGGCAGCACTCCGCTTCGGCTTTTCAGGCCTGAAGAACAACCGCCGAGCCTGTTGAGAGCGGGCGATACTGTGAAATTCGTCCGGATCTCAGCGGAAGAATACAGCCGCATCAAGGAGGGAGCCGAATGAGCATGAAAGTGATGAAGCCCGGTCTTCTGACGACGATTCAGGATACGGGCCGAACAGGGTATCAGAAATACGGCGTACTGGGCAGCGGCGCAATGGATACAATCTCTCTGCGCATCGCCAATCTTCTTGCCGGAAATAAAGAAACAGAGGCGGGGCTGGAAATTACGCTCATGGGGCCCGGGCCTTCCTTTGAGTTTTCAGAACCGGCGGTCATTGCCGTCACGGGAGCCGATTTCGCCTTTCATATTAATGGAGAACCGGCTCCTCTGTGGAAACCGATTTTGATAAAGGAAACAAGCGTCGTCTCATTCGGGCCGTGCAAAATGGGGAGCCGCGCTTATCTTGCCGTTGCGGGGGGATTTGACGTGCCCGCCGTCATGGAAAGCAAAAGCACGTATGTCAGAGCGGGGATCGGCGGCTTTTGCGGAAGAGCGCTGCAAAAAGATGATGAGCTGCCGCTCGGCGGTATGACGCAGTGCTCGGAACTGATCGCTGCCCGTCTGAGCGAATCTCCCGGGCAGCATGGTTTCTCAACGCCGGATTGGTCAGTCAGCAGCAGAGGATTTCTGCCGCTGAAAAGAAATCCGGTCATTCGCGTGCTTGAAGGCGCTCAATTTCATGCGTTTACAGAAGAAGCAAAACGGCGTTTTTACCAAGAATCGTATACGGTCACGCCGCAATCCGACCGAATGGGCTACCGCCTGAAGGGCGCCCCGCTTGAATTGCGGGAGCCGCTTGAAATGGTATCTGAGGCTGTGACATTCGGGACGGTGCAGGTGCCGCCGGACGGCAATCCGATTATACTGCTGGCTGACAGACAGACGACGGGTGGCTACCCGCGAATGGCGCATATCATATCCGCCGATCTTCCTCTTGCCGCCCAAACGATGCCGGGGGAACATATCACGTTCGCTGCTGTTTCGCTGGAGGAGGCGGAAATGCTGCTGTTGGAGAAGGAACAGCAGCTGAAGGAGCTGAAAGCAAGACTCAAAATGGAATGGCTGATCTGACAAAGGGGATGAAAGGTCATGGAAAACAAAAACAAAACCGTCATCAAATCAATGGAGCTGCTTCATTTATTCCTGACCGAACCGAGCCTGAGCTTAAATGAGCTGGTTTCTCTATCGGAAATGCCGAAGACCTCGGTTCACCGGATGGCAAGTTCACTGGAGGAAATGGGATTTCTCACCCGGACAGCGGACGGCCGTTATCAGCTTGGTCTGATCTTTTTACAATTCGGCCAGCTCGTCTCTGACCGTCTGGACATCAGGAAAATAGCCAAGCCGGTGATGGAAAAGCTGTGCGGTGAAGTGGATGAGGCCGTTCAGCTGATTATGAGGGACGGCGATGAAGCCATTTACGTCGATAAAATTGAGGGAACGCAAACCGTACGGCTGTATACTGCAATCGGCCGCCGGTCGCCGCTGTATGCGGGAGCGTGCGCCAGAAGCATTTTATCGTTTCTGCCGCGAGAGGAGATTGACACATACATTCAGAAAACAAAGCTTGCCGCAATCGCTTCAGGCACGATGACGAATCCGGCTGAAGTGCTTCAATCCATTGAAACGTCATTACAATCAGGATATACGATCAGCTATTCGGAATTAGAGGATTACACGGCAGCGATTGGGGCGCCGATTTTCAATCACGAAGGCAAGGTGGCTGCGGGAATCAGCATCGCCGGCTTTGAAGCCAGGTTTTCAGAGGACAGGCTGCCGTACTTAACCGAAAAAGTCAAAAACGCCGCTCGGCATATTTCTGAGAAATTGGGTTATTGACCGAGCCAATTTTTCTTCACTCGCGTACATTACAATATCGATAGTAACGAGTGGAGGAAAGAAAATGGGACTTGTTTATACGGCGCTTGGGGATTCTTTGACGACAGGAAGGGGATCCGGCCCGTTTTCCGCCGGTTTTGTTCAGCGGTTCGGACGTATGATGGCAGAAGATTTACAGACAAAAACCGACGTATCCATCTTTGCTAAATCTGGCCTTGAGACGGGAGAAATTCTCGGGCTTATGTCCTGGCCGTACATTCAGAGGCGGATTCAGGCTGCTGATATGATTACCATTACAGGCTGCGGCAACGATTTGATCGATTCGGTTCGGGAATATCAGCAAACATCGGACGCTTCGGTGTTCACCAGTGTGTCCAGTCACTGTCACGAGAACTTTGAAAAGATGATAGCCAAGATCACAGCCTTAAAAGGGCCGCACCCGTCTCCTTATGAGATCCGCGTCTTCAATTTATACAACCCTTTCCCGGGTATTTCCATTGCAGAGAAATGGATATCTTCTTATAATGCACACCTCAGCACACTCGCATCGGCGCCGCACGTCAAAATTGCCGATGTCCACAGCGCTTTCAAAGGAAAGCTGAACGAATATCTCTCTCATGACCGCGTCCACCCCAACGGCAGAGGATATGAAGTCATGGCATGCGTTCTCAGAGGACTCGGATACGGAAGCCTCGCCCGCTCATAAACCGCGCGCTCCTTTTCATCGGGAGCGCGCTTTTCGTTCTCCTTAAAACAAACTTAAAATTGTCCGACTTTCGTTCTATCCGCGTAAAAAGTACGCTAGAATAATGGGGGATAAAGACAGAAATAGAATTGTGTTCAAAAAATGCTAACAGAAAGGATGGATTTTTTTGCTGCGCGTTTTAAAACTGTCACTCGCGATGCTGATTATTATACTTGCTGCTGCCGCATTTACGTATGCAGAACATACATCTGTCATACAGCCGATCATGCTCGTGTTTCTCGGTGCGGTCATGTTCATTCAGGGGCTGGAAGAAAAACGGAAAGAAAACGACGGCTCCGGGAAATTCAATATATATACCGCCGTTTTTGTATGGTCGATCTCCTTAATCGGTTTTACGCTTCACGTAATCTGAGTTTGATAGATCCTGAAAATGCTCCACAACGGGAAATGGTGAATAAAAACGGTGCAGTAAGGCTTTCCATTCCTGATATTTCGGCGATCCGCGAAAGCCTTTTGTATGATCCTCTAATGTTTCCCATTCCACCAGCAGCAAATATTTATGCGTTTCCTCCATACATTTGGACAAGGAATGGGACAGATAACCTTTCATCCCCGCTATAATCGGCTCCGCCCGGCGAAATGCCGCTTCGAATTCTCCTTCAAGACCTTCTTTTACATGCAGCATGGCTGCTTCTCTGATCATTCGGAACTCCCCCTTTTAATTAATAGATACATTGTATAAAAATATGGACAAAAATAGCTGAAAAACATAAAAATTTAAAACACTATAAATAAAAAATCCTTGCAAGCCTCATTTGGTTTAGGAGAAAATAACAATTGGAAGGCAGGGGAATAGACAGTGAAAAAAGGATTATACCTATTACTTTTACTCGCAGGAATCATAGGTTTAATCGGCTGCTCGAAATCGGAGTCAGCCGAAGACAGAATGAAAGATTTCGTAAAAGACTGGAATGGCGGTCATTACGATAAAATGTACCAAAGCCTCACCCAGGATGAAAAGAAAAAACTATCCAAAAAGGATTTTGTAAAACGATATGAAACCATTTATGAACAAGCAGGGGTCAAAAATCTGAAAGTCACTGCCGAAAAACAGGACGAAGACGATAAGAAAAAAGATGACCTTCAGCACATCGATTATAAAGTCAGCATGGATACAAAAGCAGGGAAGGTCGCCTTTGACAACACGGCCGTCCTGAAAAAAGAAAAAACAGACGATGGAGAATCATGGAACATCGACTGGAATCCTTCTTTTATTTTCAAACAGCTTTCCGATGACAAAACCGTGCAGATCGCAAATGAAGAACCGAAGCGCGGGCAAATCTACGACAAAAACGGCAAAGGCCTGGCCGTGAATACGGAGGTGCCGGAAATCGGCATTATCCCTGGAAAACTCGGCAAGGATAAAGACAGCGTGATCAAAAAACTGTCTGAAAAACTGGACCTTTCTGAAGACGATATCAAAAGCAAGCTGAATCAGGGCTGGGTAAAAGATGACTCCTATGTTCCGATTCAAAAAATCAGACCGGATGATGAAAGCAAGGTCAAAAGCCTGCTCGCATTAGATGGCGTGACGAAAACGAAAGTCAGCTCCCGCTACTATCCATACGGTGAAAAAGCGGCCCATCTGACCGGATATATTAAAACAATCACAGCGGAGCAGCTGAAAAAAGCGAAAGAAGGCCAATACAGCGACACCTCCAAAATCGGCACCGCCGGCCTTGAAAATGTATACGAAGACAAGCTGCGCGGCACGACCGGCTGGAAAATTTACGTCCCGCAAACGGGAGAGGTCATTGCTGAAAAGAAAGCCGAAAACGGGCAGGATATTCATGTAACGATTGATATGAAAACGCAGACGAAGCTGTATGATTCCATGAAAGATGACAGCGGAGCGGCAGTCGCCCTTGAACCGCAAACGGGAGAGACCCTCGCGCTTGTCAGCGCACCGTCTTATGATCCGAACGGCTTTATTTTCGGCTGGAGCGGCAAAGAATGGAAAAAACTGAATGAAAATAAAGACAATCCATTTTCAGCGAAATTCAACAAGCTGTATGCACCGGGATCAACGATTAAACCGATTGCCGCGGCAGTCGGCCTGACAAACGGCACATTGAAAGCGTCGGAAAAGAAAAAAATCACCGGAAAAGAGTGGCAGAAAGATTCAAGCTGGGGCGGTTACCATGTCACACGCGTATCAGAGCGCCTGAATGAAGTGGATCTCGAAAACGCGCTGATTACATCGGACAACATCTACTTTGCGCAAAATGCCATAGACGCCGGAGCGGACGCGTTTACAAAAGGATTAAAAACATTTGGCTTTGACGAAGACATTCCGTACCAATTCCCGATTGAAAAGTCGTCAATCGCAAATGGCAGGCTTGATTCCGAAATTCTTCTCGGAGATACGGGCTACGGCCAAGGGCAGATGCTGATGTCTCCGCTGCACTTAGCGGCTGATTATACCGCATTTGTAACAGACGGAAATCTCGTCAAACCGACATTAATCAAAGACGGAGAAAAAACACCGCAAATCTGGCATAAGCAAGTGGTATCCAAAGCCAATGCCGAAGAAATCACAAAAGGGCTGAGAGGCGTCGTTGAAGATCCGCGCGGCTCTGCATATCAGCCGGCCGTAAGCGGCATTACTGTAGCCGGAAAAACCGGCACAGCCGAGCTGAAAACGTCAAAAGAAGATAAAGACGGCAAAGAAAACGGCTGGTTTGTCGGCTACGATTATAAAAAGAAAGACCTCTTGATCGCGATGATGATTCAAGACGTCAAAAAACGCGGCGGAAGCCATTACGTCGTTGAAAAAGCGAAAAAGCAGTTTCAGAATCATTAAATGACGATTTTTGCGGGCTGAAAGGAAAATCAGCCGCCGAAGCAGAATGAAACAGCATGGGCAATTCCTGAAAACAGAGAGACAAGGGCTCACTAAGAAAAAGGGGGATTTCACATGCAGCGTATTCAAATGGCTGAAGACCTGGAATTTTCAAGAGTGATACACGGACTTTGGCGCCTGAACGAATGGAATTATTCGGACACAGAGCTGCTGGATCTGATTGAATGGTGTATCAGCCAAGGCATTACCACCTTCGACCATGCCGATATATACGGCAGTTATACATGTGAAAAGCTGTTCGGCGGTGCTTTGTCCCTTTCACCTTCGATAAGGGAGCAAATCGAAATCGTCACAAAATGCGGGATCGTCATTGAGTCACCGGAACGGCCCGGCAACAAGCCGCACCATTATAATACGTCGAAATCTCACATCTTAGCGTCGGCTGAGCAGTCGCTCTTGAATCTGAATACGGATTATCTCGATGTGCTGCTCATTCACAGACCCGACCCGCTTATGGACCCGGAAGCTGTGGCTGAAGCGTTTCATGCGCTGAAAAGCTCGGGCAAGGTCAGATATTTTGGAGTGTCAAACTTTAAAGCGCACCAGTACAGAATGCTCGAATCCTATTTGGACGATCCGCTCATCACGAACCAAATTGAAATTTCTGCTTACGAGCTGGAAAATATTCATGACGGCACGCTGGATTTCTGTCAGGAAAAACGCATCCCGCCGATGGCGTGGTCACCGCTTGCGGGCGGAAGCGTTTTTACAGGCCAATCAGATAAGGACGTCCGGATCCGCGCGGCGCTTCGTTCCGTACAGGAAGAAATCGGCGCTGCGTCCATTGACGAAGTCATGTACGCATGGCTGTTCACCCATCCGGCGGACATCATGCCGATTGTCGGCAGCGGAAAACAGAGCCGCATTTCCGCCGCGGTGCGTGCATCAGCTAACACACTCAGCCATGATCAATGGTTTCGGGTTTATACAAGTGTCCAAGGTTATGATATTCCATAAACAAAACGCCCGGAAGGTATCTTCCCGGGCGTTTGTTTATGTGGTGTGCAATGTCTAAAAACAAGTAAGGTCACTTTGAAGTATAGCCGTTCAGATGAAAGGAACCAAGCGTCATGGCATATTATCTGACACATTTTTCTTATTCAATACTGTCACACGGACCAGTGCCAAATTGCCATTAGAAAATGGTTGAATAATCATTGAAAGCGTTTTATATTTTTAATTACAACACTTTCCCCGGAAGCACCCCCCATGTGCCGCATCCCCCACAACTAGAAAATCTGGAGGCGCGTTTCATGTATATGACAGCGAGAGAACAAAAATTAATGAAACATCTTTTACTGCAGAACCGGTACGAAACAGTGCATGAACTGGCGGAAGCTTTACAAGTCAGCACAAGAACCGTTCACCGCGAATTAAAAACAATCAAACCGCTGATGGAATCATTCGGTCTGGCACTTGATAAACAGCCCGGCAAAGGACTGAAAGCGGTGGGAAACCCGGAGGATAAACAGAAACTCCTTTCAGACCTGTCCTATGAACAGCAAGAATACAGCGCTGAGGAGCGGAAACTTTTAATCCTATGTTCACTATTAGAGTCCCAAGATCCGATCAAGCTCTACAGTCTGGCGAACGAACTCCAAGTGACAAACGCGACGATCAGTTATGATCTTGATGAGCTGGAGACTTGGATTGCGCCCTTCGGCTTGACGCTGATCCGAAAAAGAGGCTTCGGCATTCAGCTGACGGGGCCGGAAAATGCGAAACGGAAAATCGTCGGCAATCTCATGGTCAACCGCCTTGATATTCAAAGCTTTTTGGAAGCGGTTGAATTGAATATTAAAGGAAAACCCGACGCTGCTGATAAAATGTTCGGCGTCGTAAATAAAGCGGAACTTTTGAAAATGGACCGGCTCTTGATTCAGCTCAAGGAAAAAATTTCGATCGCCTTATCTGACAGCTCCTATATGGCGCTGGCGGTTCATTTAACCTTTGCGATGGAGCGGATCAGACTCGGAGAAACCATCACGATGGAGGCTTCTGAACTAAAAGCGCTGCAGCAGACGAAGGAATACGGCTCCGCGCTCGAAATGGCAAAAGAGCTTGAAAAAGCATTCGGCGTTTCGATACCGGAGGCTGAGATCGGCTATATCACCATCCATTTACGGAGCGCCAACCGCCAATACAAAACCGAATTCAAGCCCGAGAACATTGAAGTTGAAACGGCTTTGCAAACAAAGCAGCTGATCGGCTTCATTTCAGAAAAAATTAAAATGGATCTGACGGAAAACGGCTCTTTATACGACGGTTTAATCGCTCATCTCGAGCCAGCCATCAACCGGGTAAAAGAGAGTATCGACATGTACAACCCGATGACTCAGCAAATTAAACGCGACTACTTCCTGCTGTATATGGCCGTAGAAGAAGGAATGGAAAAATTCTTTCCGGGGCTTCATTTCCCTGATGATGAGATCGCTTTCATCGTTCTGCACTTCGGCTCCGCCCTGGAAATCAAACGGGAAGAAGCGAAAATCAAAGCGCTGATCGTCTGTTCAAGCGGCATCGGGTCGTCCAAAATGCTCGCATCCAGACTGAAAAAAGAGCTCCCGGAAATCCGTTCCTTTGATATGTCTTCCCTTATTGAACTGAAGGACCGTGATACCGCCGCGTACGACATGATCGTGTCCACCGTGCCGATCCCGTATGAAAACATTGATTATGTCATGGTCAGTCCGCTTTTAAATGAAGAAGACGCCGATCAGGTCAAGCAGTACATCAAAAGAAAGATTCCGCTGATTCTTGACAAGAAAAGAAACGGCAGAAGAGAGGAGAACCAGCCGGAGACGCCTGATATGCTGGAAGCGGCCGGGCGTATGGCGCATTATGCGGCGGTTATCCAAAGCGTGCTGCGGAACTTTTCGATCAAATCTATTGATTCAAACATGGCGTATGAGCTGTTTTTGAACCGTATGTTTGCCATGCTGGAGGAAGAAGGATTGGTTCATCATGCCCGAAAAACCGCACAGCACCTTGCAGAGCGTGAAGAACAGGGCGGTCTCGGCATTCCGGGAACGGCAATGGCACTGTACCATCTCAAAAATGAAGAAATTGTCACGCCTTTTTTCAAAATTTATGATTTGACAGCTCCATGCAGTGTCAAAGGCATGGACGGAAATTCCCTGACCGTCGGCCGCGCTTTAGTGATGATGGCGCCGGCTGATATGCCCGCTGAAGGATCGGAAATATTAAGTGCGGTCAGCTCGGCCATCATTGAATCCGAAGCCAGTATAAAAGCCTTCCAGACTGAGGATCAGGCCGATTTATACAAACGTTTAAACAGGCTGTTCTATCATTTCATTCAGGAAAAAGGACAGCGCTGAACAGATGGCGCACACCTCATATGGGGTGTGTTTTTTTCTGTATGTATGAGGGTAAGGGGAAGGGAAGAAACTAAAACATGGGACTATTGTATCATTCACGAATGGAATAGTTCTAAAACAAAATAGTTTTACAAGTTATATTTTTTGGTTTAAAATGGGTTGCGTGAGGAAGAAAATCTGACAGAGTTTTTTGTGATTTATGATTATGGGAGATGAAAATATGGAGACATTACAGCATCTGATTCTGCACGACATTTCAAATAGCGAAGAGATCGAAGCTGTAAAAAGCGGTGCGCATACCCTGACTTACGCGGAATATCGAAAACGAATCAACCAGCTTGCGCAATCGCTTCTTGATAAAGGAATAAAAAAAGACGACAGAGTGGCGATGCTTTGTAAAAACGGCCACGCGGCATCTATCGTCATGTTTGCGGCACTTGAAATCGGAGCGGTGGTTGTGCCGGTCAGCTGGCAATTAACACCGTATGAAATGAAAGGCATTTTAGCAGCCTGTGAACCGAAAGCTGTTTTTTACGGCACTGAATTTAAAGAGATTATGGAAGAAGTGCTTCCTGCGCTTGCATCTTCTCTTAAACTGAAGGTCGTGACCGGAACAGCTGCGGAGACAACACCTGAGTTTGACGCTTTATTGACAGGCGCCGGCGATACACCGGACGTCGAAACAGTGTCCGAAAACGATACGGCATTGCTGATGTTTACCTCGGGTACTACTGGCAATCCGAAACGCTGCATGATCACTCACGGCGGCATATACAACTACGTAAAAGCGACATTGGCATACACGGGGAGAATGCAGAATGTCCGCTTCTTAGCATGCCATCCGAATTACCATACGAGCGCGATTATCTGCCAGATGGTCGGCACGATGAGCGGAACGACATTCATTATGACAGACAATCAGGATCCTGTAGAAAACTTGAAGCTCATCGAAAAGGAGAAAATTCAAACCATCATGGCGCTTCCTGTCTATTACACATACTTGCTGAAAGCCTGGGAAAAGCACCAGACTGACATGTCTTCTATCGTTTATTTGATGACTGGAGGAACAAAGGTGCCAAGCAGCCTGATCCAGCAGTATCGCGACATCGGCATTCCGCTCATGCACGGATACGGAAGCACTGAAGCATGGGGCATCAGCTCTTGGAATCCGCAAATGGGAATGGATAAAGCCGCTTCCGCGGGTAAACCGATGGAAGAAGTGGACGTCCGCATTGAAGATCCGGAAACAGGCGAAGTCCTTCCGCAAGGCTCAATCGGAGAAGTCGTTGTGACAAATCCGTTTTTATTCAAAGGATACGAAGATAACGAAGAAGCGACACGAAAAGTGCTGAAAGACGGCTGGTTCTATACGGGCGATTCCGGATATGTGGATGAAGACGGATTTATCTTTATCACCGGACGTTATAAAGATGTCATCATCTACGGAGGCGACAATATTTATCCTGACCAGATTGAAGAGGTCATTCAGCAAGTGCCGGGAATTCTCGAAACGGCGGTTGTCGGTATCCCTGATCCGCTTTACGGTGAAAAACCGAAAGCGTTCATCGTGACAAACGGTAGAGAAGACCTGACAGAAGAAGAAGTGACCCGATTCCTTCAAGAACGTCTCGCTGCCTTTAAAATTCCGGACATTGAGTTCGTCAGCGAACTTCCGAAAAACAACCTTGGAAAAGTGAGAAAAGACGTTCTCCGCAAACAAGCGGTACGTTCATAATTGAAAACATAAACCCGGCTGCCAGCCGGGTTTTTTTTCTTGCGTTTCATGTGAAACATTTTTCTCCGAAAACATTTTGAACTGTCTCATTCATGTTTATCCAAAAGCCAGCAGAGGTAGACAAGAAATATGACAACGAACAATAAGGAGGAACTTGACATGGAAAACTATCCGAAGGAATTCCCTGCAAAATCACAAAACCGCCAGCCGGGCATTGAAAACGAAATGAATCCGGCGCCTGTTTACGAATACAAAGAATATAAAGGCGCTGATAAACTAAAAGGGAAAACCGCGCTTATCACAGGGGGCGACAGCGGTATCGGACGCGCCGTAGCGGTCGCTTACGCAAAGGAAGGCGCAAATGTCGCGATCGTTTATTTTGATGAAAACGGAGATGCGGAGGATACAAAAAAACGAGTGGAAGAAGAAGGCGTAAAATGTCTGTTAATCTCCGGCGATGTCGGTGAGGAAGACTTTTGCAATGAAGCCGTTGAAAAAACGGTTGAAGAATTCGGACGTCTTGATATTCTCGTGAATAATGCCGGGGAACAGCATCCGAAAGAAAGCATTAAGGACATTACAAGCGAGCAGCTTCACAGAACCTTTAAGACAAACTTTTACTCACAATTTTATTTGACTAAAAAAGCAATTGATTACATGAAGCCGGGCAGCGCGATCATCAATACGACATCCATTAATCCATACACAGGCAATCCGCAGCTGATTGACTACACGGCTACGAAAGGCGCGATTAACGGTTTTACGAGATCAATGGCGCAAGCGCTCGTCAACGACGGTATCCGTGTCAACGCCGTGGCGCCGGGACCGATCTGGACACCGCTTATTCCGGCGACATTCTCGGAAGAAACCGTCGCTTCCTTCGGTCAGGATACGCCGATGGGCCGGGCAGGCCAGCCTGTTGAGCATGTCGGCTGCTATGTGCTCTTGGCCTCAGATGAATCATCTTATATGACCGGACAGACGCTGCATGTCAACGGCGGCAGATTTGTGACCACATAAGGAGGCTGAAGCATGACAATATCGAAGCAAGACGTAAATGCATACTATCAAAAAGCGGGAATCGTTCTGACTGATGACGAAGTCGAAGATATTCAAATCATGGATTACGGCTTAGGCAAGCTTGAGGAAACCGGGCTTCAGCTGTTTATTTATGTGAATACCGACCGCTACTGTTCAAAAGAATTGGTGCTCTTCCCGCGCCAGACGTGTCCGGAACACCGTCATCCGCCGGTCGGCGGCGAAAAGGGAAAACAAGAGACATTCCGCTGCCGCTGGGGGAAGGTGTATCTCTACGTGGAAGGCGAAAAGGCAGAGAACCCAAGCGTCCTTCCGCCGGAAGAAGATAAGGAATACTACACCGTCTGGAATGAAATTGTGCTGGAACCGGGCGGACAATACACCATTCCGCCGGATACGAAACATTGGTTCCAAGCAGGAGAGGAAGGGGCCGTCGTTACGGAAATGTCATCGCCAAGCACGGATGATCATGACATTTTTACCGACCCGCGCATTTAAAGATGAGGCTGCACGCCTCATCTTTTTTTGTATGGAAAAAAACGAATTTATCTGTATAATGGCTAATAAAGGAAAGAAGGTGTGATCGTGTTTTCCTGTCAAATCCGGGAACATCTGACGATCAGATTGCTTACCAAAGAAGATACGAACGAATTGTATTCTGTTTTGAAGCGAAATCAAAACCATCTCAGCGAATGGCTCAGCTGGGCGGAAGAACTGGCTGATATCGATACGTACCGCGATGTGATCATTCCGGAATGGCGCTATAAATACGCGGAAGAGAATGGTTTCGACGCCGGAATTTTTGTAAAGGGCCGGTTTTGCGGCATGATCAGCATCCATAATGTCGATTCAGTCAATCAAAAAGCAGAGATCGGCTACTGGCTGGATCGGGAGCATGAAGGATTCGGCATCATCACAGCAAGCTGCCGGGCGGTTATCACCCATGCATTTCAGGACCTCGGGCTGAACCGCATCATGATCAGCGCCGCTGAAAAAAACACGAAAAGCAGGGCGGTGGCGGAACGGCTTGGATTTCAGAAAGAAGGACTGACGAGAGAAGGCATTTTCGTACAGGGCGCATACCATGACACGGTGAATTACAGCATGCTGAAGCGGGAATGGAGCGAAGAACGGCAGAAGAGCACATTTCTTGGTTTAAATGTCTCCCCAATGTGGAAAAGTAACAGCGGAGACGTTAAAAAGGAGTGATTCTTCATGAATCAAAATGAAATCAAAGAAAAAGTGCTTGAAGTACTGGATCATCATAAAGTCGGTTCGCTTGCGACAGTAGAGCAAGGCAAGCCGTATTCACGCTACATGACATTTTTCCATGACGGCTTAACCATTTATACGCCGACGAGCAAAGACACTCATAAAGCGGAAGAAATTGAAAACAATCCGAATGTTCATATCTTGTTAGGGTATGACTGTGACGGATTCGGTGACGCTTATGTGGAAGTGGCCGGAACCGCCAAACTGAACAACTCAGCAGATTTAAAAGAAAAGCTGTGGGATTCGAAACTGGAACGCTGGTTCGAAGGAAAAGACGATCCGAACCTGGTGATTCTTGAAATTGAACCGAAGCAGATCAAGCTCATGAACGCGGGTGAAAAAACGCCGGCCGAGCTGGAACTTTAATAAATCATTTGATCATTCGGGGGCAATCTGTTATAATTAACTGCTAAGTGACAACATGCAAATAAAAAAGAAAGTAAACTTCTTTTTTCTGTTTTGATATAGAAGCTTCAGGCTTCAACGGACAGCTTGAAAAAAAGCTGAGCTTATTCTTTTCCTTCTGACTATTCGCCCCTAACGAAGAGATGGAAAAAAGACTTTTTGTTTTACAATTCACACCGGCGCGGCTTCGGAGCCGCAGTGACGATTGAGAGGTAGGGCTTTCGTTGTCTTGTGTTCAAGAACTTCCATGGTGTTTACTTTCGAAGAATGATTCTCGGAACTGTAATTTACGAATCACCCGCGGGCTAAGGCGGGAAACCATACATTATTTATTTGCGTAAGAAAAGAATAAGACAAAACCGCACCGGACATCCGGGCGGTTTTTTTATTTGATCGTCCGAAACCTCGCCGCTTTCTGCAGAGTCTAATCAGTATGAAAAGATTTGGAGGAATCATACATTGCACGTTATGACTTCACAAGTACTGTTTATCTTCTGTTTTCTGCTCTTAATACATTCGATTGAAACACTTGCTTATGCAACACGGCTTTCCGGCGCGAGAGTCGGATTTATCGCGTCCGCGCTGTCATTATTTAATGTCATGGTCATCGTATCGCGCATGTCAAACATGGTCCAGCAGCCGTTTACCGGACATCTGATTGATGCCGCCGGATCAAACGCCCTGTCTGTTGTGGGCGCTCAGTTTCGGTTTTTAATATTCGGCTCCACGGTCGGAACGATACTCGGCATCTGTCTTTTGCCGACATTCGTCGCGTTATTCACCAGGGCGATTATACACTTGGCGGACGGAGGAGGCTCCGTCATGCAGGTATTTAAAAAAGGATTTTCACTGAACGGGCTGAAGCATGCGCGTTCTTATATCAGACTGCCGTCCGTCTCCTATTTAAAAGGGCTTCAATTCCGAATGATCCCGAAACGCTTGTTTGTCATTAATATGGTCATTACGTCCATTTACACGATCGGCGTCCTGTCCGCTCTGTACGCCGGCCTTCTCGCGCCTGAGCACAGCACGACGGCGGTGATGGCATCAGGTTTAATCAACGGGGTTGCGACCATGCTGTTGGCCGTGTTTGTTGATCCGAAAGTATCCGTACTGGCAGACGATGTGGCGAAGGGCAAGCGCAGCTATGTCTCCTTAAAATGGACATCATTGACGATGGTGACCTCAAGGGTCGCGGGCACGCTTCTCGCTCAGCTCGTATTCCTCCCCGGCGCTTATTATATCGCCTGGGTGACGAAATGGATGTAACGCATAAAAAAAGCTCCTCTGCAAAAAAGAGGAGCTTTTCATTTATAATTTCTCAGGCCGCGATCATAAATAAAATTGCCGAACGGGATAAAGGCCGCGATAAAACCGGCGGCTGACCATTTCACGTGCCATTTGACGGTAAACGCCGCATACGCCAGCACTGCCAAATAAATGATAAACAAACCGCCGTGAATGGAGCCGGCAATGGTGACGGCGAGCGGATGATGAGCCCAATACTTCAGCGGCATCGCGATAAACAGCAGCACCAAAAGTGACATGCCTTCAATAAAACCCATCGTGCGAAGCCTGCCGATCGGCGTGTGTAACATACAATTCCCTCCTGTCAGACATCTTTTTTCCTCTATACTATAAGCCATGGGCAGTCCTAATATGACCATTTCGCGTCTGTTCCTGAAAAAACCTTCCTCATTTCAGATTGTTATTCTTGTCATTTTTCGGATTTCTCTTGATAATATAGCCAAAAAGGTAAGAAAGGACTACAGTCATGAAACTAGATAATGTTGATCTGAGCATCATAAAAGAGCTGCAGCGGGACAGCCGCCTGTCCATGCGGGAGCTGGGCAGAAAAATCAAATTGTCAGCCCCGTCGGTCACAGAGCGTGTCAGGCAGCTTGAATCTTTCGGCGTTATTAAGCGCTATACGTTGGACATTGATCAAAAAAAGATCGGGCTTCCCGTTTCCTGCATTGTCGAAGCAACAGTGAAAAACGGAAAATACGATCAATTTAAAACCTACATTCAATCCATTCCCAACATTGAATTTTGTTTTCGGATTGCCGGCGCGGCGTGTTATATGCTGAAGATGAACGCGGACAGCCTGGAAACGATCGAACACTTCATCGACCGCACCTCTCCGTATGCCCAAACCGTGACCCACGTCATTTTCTCAGAAATTGACACAAAAAACGTCCTCGATTAGAGAGAGCGTGAGGAAGTCTGTTATAATAACAGGATGAGTGTGAAAGAAAGAGAAGTGAAAAAGCATGTCAAAAACAGTTGTATTAGCTGAAAAACCTTCAGTCGGCCGGGACTTGGCCCGCGTTCTGAAGTGTCATAAAAAAGGAAACGGATATCTTGAAGGCGACCGCTACATCGTCACATGGGCGCTCGGCCATTTGGTAACGCTCGCTGATCCTGAAGGATACGGCAAAGAATATCAATCGTGGCGGCTTGAGGATCTGCCGATCATTCCGGAGCCTTTGAAGCTCGTCGTCATCAAAAAAACAGGAAAGCAGTTCAACGCGGTCAAAGCCCAGCTTGTCCGGAAAGACGTCAGCCAGATCGTAATCGCAACAGACGCAGGGCGGGAAGGGGAGCTTGTGGCCCGCTGGATTATCGAAAAGGCAAATGTCCGCAAACCGATTCAGCGGCTGTGGATTTCCTCTGTAACAGACAAGGCGATTAAAGAAGGATTCCAAAAGCTCCGCAGCGGCAAAGAGTACGAAAATCTGTATCATTCCGCCGTCGCCAGAGCGGAAGCGGATTGGATCGTCGGCATCAATGCGACCCGCGCCCTGACGACAAAATTTAACGCGCAGCTGTCATGCGGACGCGTCCAGACTCCGACTTTGGCGATGATCGCCAAGCGTGAAGCGGACATTCAGGCGTTCACACCCGTCCCATATTACGGTCTCCGCGCGGCGGCTGATCAGTTGACGCTGACATGGCAGGATAAAAAAACAAAGCAGACAAGAACGTTCGACCAGACGGTGACCGGCCGTTTGGCAAAAGATCTACAAGGAAAGCCGGCAGTCATTTCAGAATTGAAAAAAACGGCGAAGAAAAGCTTCGCTCCCGGTCTTTACGACTTGACGGAATTGCAGCGGGACGCTCATAAGCGCTTCGGTTTTTCCGCAAAAGAGACGCTGTCCGTGCTTCAAAAGCTGTATGAACAGCACAAGCTTGTCACTTACCCGCGGACGGATTCCAGATTCCTTTCCGCCGACATCGTGCCGACTTTAAAAGACCGTTTAAACGGCATGGAAGTCAAGCCGTACGCACAATACGTCAATCAAATACTGAAGCGCGGCGTCAAAGCGCATAAAGGATTCGTCAATGATGCGAAAGTATCGGATCACCATGCCATCATTCCGACAGAGGAGCCGCTGATTCTTTCAAGCCTCAGCGACAAAGAACGCAAGCTTTACGATCTGATCGCCAAACGTTTTCTCGCCGTGTTAATGCCGGCGTTCGAATACGAAGAAACAAAGGTCACAGCCGATATCGGCGGCGAAACATTTACCGCAAAAGGGAAAATCGTTCAATCGCCGGGCTGGAAAGCCGTGTACGATATGTATGAGGATGACGACGATCATGAGGAAGATAAAGATCAGACGCTCCCGGCTCTTCAGCAGGGTCAGCGCCTGTCCGTCTCGTCGCTGAAAGAAACGAGCGGACAGACGAAACCGCCGGCGCGTTTTAATGAAGGCACGCTGTTATCCGCGATGGAGAACCCAAGCGCCTTTATGCAGGGAGAAGAGAAGAACCTTGTGAAAACATTGGGTGAAACCGGAGGACTCGGAACAGTCGCCACCCGCGCTGATATTATTGAAAAACTGTTCAACAGTTTCTTAATCGAGAAAAAAGAAAAAGATATTTTCATCACGTCAAAAGGGAAGCAGCTCTTACAGCTCGTCCCGGAAGATTTAAAATCGCCGGCGTTAACCGCCGAGTGGGAGCAAAAGCTCTCCGCCATCGCAGCGGGCAAACTGAAATCCGCCGTGTTTATTAAAGACATGAAAACATATGCGGACAAAACGGTGAAGGAAATCAAAAACAGCAGCCAAACCTTCAGACATGACAACATTTCAGGCACCGCCTGCCCTGATTGCGGCAAGATGATGCTTAAAGTCAACGGCAAACGCGGCACGATGCTCGTGTGTCAGGATCGGGAATGCGGCAGCCGAAAAACGGTGGCGAGAAAAACCAACGCCCGCTGTCCGAACTGCCATAAGAAAATGGAGCTTCGCGGCCAGGGTGAAGGCCAAACCTTCGCATGTGTATGCGGCCACCGGGAGAAACTGTCCGTCTTTGAAAAGCGCAAGGCGAAAGATAAATCCGGACGCGCATCCAAGCGGGACATCAACTCTTATATGAAAACCCAAAACAAAGAGGAGCCGCTGAACAACGCGCTGGCAGAACAGCTGAAAAAACTCGGCCTGGATAAATAAATCAGAGAAAGGCAGCATTTTTAAAGAAATGCTGCCTTTTGTCGTGTTTTCACTGTATTGGGGATGAAATCCAAACAAAGAGGGAAAAGGTAAATCGGCGGCGCCCCTATTTTAAAATTTCCCAATGTGAAAATATGCTAGTATTCTTTTATCGTTTCTTATATAGTAAAAATTGCTTTGTGAAAAATAAGATATAGGTATAAAAAAGGAATTGCTAAATAGGAGGATGGTACGTGAAACGATTCGGTTTTAGTCTGATGATCCTTTTGATTTCAATCGTGCTGACGGCGGGATGCGCGGAGGCCGGCACCGAAAAACAGACGGCTGCTGAACCGTCCGGACCGCTTCAGCCCGCAGAGCATTTTATTTATCATAAATTGATGAACGGGCGGGGAATGATTCAGACGAACATATCCGGTGAGCCGGAATATTTATCTGAGTCTCTCGGACTATGGATGGAATTTTTGCTCGGCAGGAAAGATGAACGGCAGTTTCAAGCCCAATATCAGCTTCTTACCGATTCATTTTTGACGGACAACGGGCTCGTGTCGTGGAAAATTGCCGGGAATAAAGCGAGCGGCACCAATGCCTTGATTGACGATTTCAGAATCATGAACTGTCTGAATGAGGCCGGAACCCTGTGGGGAAACAGTGAATACGGGAAAACAGCAGTGCAGATCGGGAAGGCTCTGAAAAAATACAATATGAATGAAGGGTATTTTACGGATTATTACGATGCCGCTTCAAATGCCGCATCAAAGACCGTGACGTTGTCCTATGTCGGCCCCGGCGCCTTACAGATGCTCAGAGAACAGGGGATTATCGATGAGAAAACGGAAAACCGGAACCTTGATGTTCTCAATCTTGCGCCCATGAAAAATGGTTTTCTGCCGAAATCGTTCAATACCGAAACTAAGGAATACAAATATGACAGCGAAGTGAATGTCATCGACCAGCTGTATGCCGCCGTGAATCTAAAGCGGGGCGATGACAAAGCCGCCGCGCTGTCAAAATGGATCATAGAAGAATGGAAGTCGCGCGGACAGCTGTACGGACGGTACATCGCAGACACGAAGGAGCCGGCGGTTCAATACGAGTCACCGTCCGTTTACGCTCTCGCCGTTCTTTTTTTAACAGAGCAAAAAGCTGATCCGGCTGTCATCAGATCGCTTTATGAAAGAATGACTTCATTTGAAACGCTGGACACGCTGAAACCTGATTACGGCGGCTATATGAGCGGGAGCGATACACATTCTTTCGATAACCTGCTGCCGCTTTTGGCTGAAAGGAAATTGTTTAATGAACATATCATTCAATGAATCACAAAAACTGTGCAGCTACACAGCAGTTATGTTAGCGCTGCTGTCTTTTTTTATTTACTATGTGTCACAGCAATCCGCAGGGCTCCTGATAACCTGCATCACATTGCTTGTCGCGGGAGCCGGCTTATGGTTCGGGGCGATCTACGCGCTCGTCATCACCTTACTCGTCTTATTTGTTCTCGGCAGCCTGCTCCTATGGTTTCAGACCGGGAGCTTTATGGCGTCTGCCGGTGCCGAAGGTCTGCAGATGCTGGCCGTTTGGGGGATTGCGCTCCTCGTCTTTTCCTACATATCGGGAAGAATACACGATTTGGCCAAGGGGCTTGAGCGCTCAGTGAAGCAGCTGCGGGAAGAGATCACGAGCTTTGTCGCCGTCGACAGGGTGACGGGCTTTGACAACCATCTCCGGATGAAGCTGGAACTGTCAGAGGAAATCAAGCGGGCGGAACGCTACGGCAATTCCTTTGTCTTTTTGCTGCTGCACATGCATTATTTCAAGGAATTCAAATCCCTCTACGGAGAAAAAGAGACCGACCGCTTGCTGGCATTTATCAGCCGTCAAATCCGGTCAAGCGTACGGGAAACAGATAAAAAATTCAGGCCGTCCGCCGAACGGTTCGGCATCGTGCTGACCCATACGCCTGAAGAAAACATGCCGGCCGTTCTGGCGAAGCTGAAAAAGGAATTGGATACGTACCGGCTGCAAAACGGTAAATACGTCTCCATCACCTTCCGTGTATGTTACTTGGCGTACCGAAAGGATTTACAGACGGCTGAGCGATTTTTAAATGAACTGGAAAACGAGATGATGATGAATGAACTCTAAATGGATACGTCTCTTACTCTCAGCAATCTTCATGATTTCGGCGGTTTATATTCCCCGTACGGCGGGAGCAACAGACAAAAAGGACGGCATTCTCATTATTTATACAAGCGCGGACGGCGAAGAAACCGCTGAAGTCAAAATGCTTGATTTGATCGCGGGCCATTTCTCATCCGCCGTGACCGTGAAAAGCGACGGAGATATCACAGCCGCCGACCTCGAAAAGAATCGGCGCGTCATCTATTACGGCGTCACGAAGAAAAAGCTCAGCAAACCATTTGTGTCGCTGATCGGCAGCATGCCGCAGCAGCTTATCAGCATCGGCTATAACGCCGGACAGTTTAACCGATTTGCGGGGTTGTCCCTCACAGAAAAAGAAACGGTATACCGCATTTACAGCAAGAAAGAAAAAACAGACATGCCGCTTGAAAAAGGAATGTCCGTGCTCGGTGCAGCGGGAATAAAAGGGGAGCCCCTTTATACATACCGGTCCGGTGACGGAAGCACCCGCCCTTTTATATGGAAAACGGCGCGCTCTGACTATTATTTCGGTGTGACCAGTCTGTTAAATGATTCGTTCCTGACAGCGAAAGAACTGCGCAAGGCGTTTGGAGAATCAGAAGGCGGCACCCTCCTTTATTTGCGGCTTGAAGACATCAGTCCGATGTCAGATGAAACATTGCTTTACGAAGCGGGCGCTTACCTGCATAAAAGACACATACCGTTTATTCTGGCGGTGATTCCCGTCTACCTCAATCCGGAAAACGGAGAAAAAGTATATCTGGCGGACAAGCCGAAAATGGTCAGCGTCCTGAAAAAACTTCAGCAAATGGGCGGCAGCATCATTATCCACGGCTATACGCACGCATACCGGTACAGCGAAACGGGAGAAGGCTTTGAATTTTGGGATGCCAAAACGGATCAGCCGATTACGTCAGAAAATGCGGACGGTGCTCCGGTCAAGCTTGAAAAGGAACAGGGTTTTCCGAATGAAAAAGCGTACCGGGCGTATGTGAAGCCTTTCCGTGAAAAAGAAAAAATCTACACGAGAACGAAGCTGGAGCAGGCGATTGATGACCTGACAGAGCTCGGCCTTTATCCGCTGTCATTCGAAGCGCCGCACTATACGATGTCTGAAGAAGGGTACAAAATCGCATCTTCTTATTTCTCCAGCATTTTCGGCCAAGTGCAGCTCAGCGGCACGACGTGGAAAACCTCGGGCGCCCCTCCGTTCGTCTCAAAGCCGGCTATGCTGGACGGGATGACGCTGTACCCTGAAACCATCGGTTATGCCGATAACTCAAAAGAAAATCCGCTCGGGGATATGGAGGATCATATCTCGCAGATGATTGACTTCGGCGGCGGAGTGGCGGGAGGTTTCTATCATCCGTATCTCGGCATGAAATATCTCCCTGAGCTCGTCAATCAGATGGAACGCATCCCCTGCGGAGAGTGGCTCGATCTGAAGAAAACGAAGCAGACGGTAACGTCGGACAGCGTCAGGATCAAAACGGACGGAGACGGAACCATTCATGTGGAAAACAAGATTCACCCGATAACATCCTTTTTCAATCACCACCAGCAGACGCCTCTGGAAAAAGCGCTTTGGATTCTCTCCGGCGTGGTGTTATTGTTCATCATCATGTTCGCATGCTACGTCCTTTATTTACGCGCCACATTAAAAAAACGAATCTTTAAGGAGAGAAGAACCCTTGAGTAACATTCTGTTTTTTATCTCATTAAGTTTAATATGGGTGATGCTTCTCTATCACATGTTTCTGATGCAGGGCGGATTCAGGCATTATATGACCTTCGAACAAAACATTCCGAAATGGCGCGCAAAGGCGGGGGAGCTCCCGAAGGTCAGCGTCCTGATTCCCGCGCATAATGAGGAAGTTGTTATCAGGCAGACGCTGAAGGCGATGGTGAATCTGTATTATCCGAAAGACAGGCTTGAGATCATCGTCGTTAACGATAATTCCTCCGATCGAACGGGAGACATCGTCAATGAATTTTCCCATCAGTATGATTTCATTAAAATGGTTGTCACAAAGCCCCCGAACGCCGGAAAAGGAAAATCCTCGGCGCTGAACTCAGGGTTTGCCGAATCGAACGGAGACGTGATCTGCGTGTATGATGCGGACAATACGCCGGAAAAAATGGCGGTGTACTACCTCGTTCTCGGTCTGATGAATGATGAGAAAGCGGGAGCGGTTGTCGGGAAATTCCGTGTCATCAACGCGGCCAAAACGCTCCTGACGAAGTTTATCAATATTGAAACCATCTGCTTTCAATGGATGGCGCAGGGCGGCAGATGGAAATGGTTCAAAATCGCCACCATCCCGGGAACGAACTTCGCCATCAGGCGGAGCATTATCGAACGGCTCGGCGGCTGGGATGATAAGGCGCTGGCAGAGGACACCGAGCTGACGATCCGCGTCTATAATCTCGGGTACCATATCCGCTTTTTCCCGGCGGCTGTGACATGGGAGCAGGAGCCTGAGACATGGAAGGTCTGGTGGCGCCAGCGGACAAGATGGGCGCGCGGCAATCAATACGTCGTTCTCAAGTTTTTATCCCAATTTTTTAAGCTGAAACGCAAGCGGATCATCTTCGATCTGTTTTATTTCTTTTTTACGTATTTTTTGTTTTTCTTCGGTGTGATCATGTCAAACACGATTTTTATTATCAATCTTTTTTACGACCTGCATCTGGCAGTCGGGTTTTTGGCGATGATTTTGTGGATACTGGCCTTTTTCCTGTTTATGACCGAGGTCATGATTACCTTAAGCATTGAAAAAACAGAAATGAACAAACAAAACTTCTTTATCGTATTTCTCATGTACTTTACATACTCCCAGGCTTGGATCGTGCTTGTCATCTGGTCATTATTCACAGAGATCAAGCACCGCTTGTTCAAGCAGGAAGTCAAGTGGTACAAAACGGAGCGATACAATCAAAATAAAAGCGGGTGACCTTTTTGAAAAAAGCGATCATATTGATAACCGGCCTTTTGCTGCTGATATATAACGGGCAGACGGCCGCGGCCCAGGAACTGAAAACAGACGGTTCCGCCCTCAGAACAAGTGCAGGCGCAAAAGAGCAGCAGGCGCTGACGGGCGATCTGATTACTCTTTACGGGGCGAAAGACAGCTCGGAGCTGACTTATCAGATTCCTGCGGGAGCTTCGAATGCCAATCAGTCGCTTCTGATTGATTACGAGGCGTCAAACTTATTAATAGCTCCGTCTTCTTTAACGATTGCCATTGATAATGAACCGGTCAAATCCATAAAGCTTGACGGCAGCTCCAAGCGGAAAACAGTAAAGCTCAATCTCAGCAAAAGCCAAGCCGCCCAAGGCTATCACAACGTATCATTGCAATTTTACGGCGTATTAAAAGAGGGCGTTTGCGTCAGGCAGGATACGTCAGGGAACTGGATAAAGATTTATCCGGACAGCCGCCTCGTGCTTTCAGAAGCAAGCAAGTCAAAGGGGGCGGATCTGAGCCATTTCCCGTATCCGTTTGCCCAATCAGGCAATACGGGTGAAGAAACCGATATTATTCTTCCTGACAAACCGACCTCTGCGGAAGCTGAAGCCGCAGTCAAAACAGAAGGATTTCTGAAAACGGCTGACAGCAGGCTGAAAGTGTCATACGTAAAAGAATCCGCCGCCGGCAAAATCAGCAATCCGTCAATTGTCATCGGCGCCGGGCAGCATTGGAACGGCAAAATAAAAGAGCTTTTCGATCGCGGGAACATCAAAGCGGAACACAACAAACTCCTTCTCGCTGAACGGGTGCTCACCGCCGGGGATAAACGGCAGCCCGTCCTGTTTGTCACGGCACAATCAGACAAAACGCTGGCAGAAAAAATCCGCGTCATGACAGACAGCGCTTATTCAGGCCAGCTGAGCGGAGACTCACTGATGATCGGCCGTCTTCAGCCCGCTGCTGAAAAGACAGGCAATAAACTGACTTTAGACGATTTCGGCGCGGGAAATGTAACGGTCGGATCAAACAAAACGGCGTCGGAGCATTTCTTTTACCCTGCGGCGGCCGCTGTTGATAAAGACGGGAAGGTCAAGTTTTCGCTTACATTAAAGACGTCGGAATCGGTCCGGACGAAAGCGGATTCTGGTGATGACGCCGAGAGAGCGGAACTGAACGTCATGGTCAACGGACAGCCGAATGCGGTGCGTCTTGATGATCTCGGCAATAAGGATAAAGACGGCTTTTACCACGTCTCCATCCCGATTGATCCGAAACTTTTGCGCAGCAGCAGATACATTGATCTGCAATTTGTCACCTCAGGCTTGAAACATAACAATCCGTGTATCGACCGTGACGAAAACAAATGGGTCTATATTGATAAAAGCAGTACGCTGACGTATCCGGTAAGCGATGCGGCGCAGAAAGCGGATTTCGGGCAATGGCCGCTCCCGTTTGCCGGTAGCGTGAATAAGAAAACTGTGATCGTCATCCCGGATGACGTGACCATGCAGACACTTAAAGAGCTTTCTTTAGTGGCCGATTCATTCGGAAACGGCGCCCGGCAGCCATTTACCGTGAAGACGGCATCAGACATGAGGGAAGCGGACGCCAAAGGCCGGAATGTTGTGTTTATCGGAAGTCTGCCGCAAATTCCGCTTTTGAAGTCAAACGCATCTAAGCTTCTCGTGCCGTCAGACCGCAGCGGCGCTTACGATGTTTCATCGTTTCAGATGCTGAATGAGACGACGAAACAAGTCGCGTTTACACAGAAATCACCTTGGGACTCAGACAGCAGTATTGCTGTTTTTGCTCCGTTATCAGGAAGCGGCGCGGCCGTCACAAAAGAGCTGATCAGCTTTTTAGACAGCACAAGCGATGCCGCAACCGTCGTCAACGAAACGGGCGGCAAGCAGCTGTTTTCGAACCATCAGCAAATCAAATCCGATGACAGCAGTCCATCGGCTGATACGAAAAGCCGTTCCGCAGCACTGAACGTCACGTATATCGCTGTTTTCGCGGCGCTTATGATCATTGCTGCCGGCCTGATCTGGCTGACGGCAAGAAGGAAAAAAAGAAAAGCGGATAATGAAAAAAGTGAAGAGTAATGAAAGCAAAAGAGGCTGTTAACAGGCCTCTTTTTTTGTATTTTTATTTCCATTTTTGGCGGTGATTTTTTTATTTTTGAAACAGCATAAAAGCCCCTTTACAACCGGACGGGACGGGAGTATGATCTCTTTTATAATCTATATCGCTTAATCTGTATCCAGAGCGGGGGAACCAATTTGCGGCGCGTCATGCCGCTTGGGGTGAATCCTTTTTCAGGTAGGGCCAACTCTCATAAGCCCGAATCCGACAGCTAACCTCGTAAGCGTTCATGAGAGGAGATGAATGAAACCTGTGCACGATTATGGCGCAGGGGCATCCGTTTGCCTCTGTGTCTTTTTGCTGTCCTGAAATAAGGCATGCAATCAGCATTCGGAGACATCATAGCAGTAAGGGTTTGTAAATCAAACGGAAAATGAAAAAAAGGGGAAGACAACAAATGTATCATTCAATCAAAAGATTTTTGATTGGGAAACCGCTGAAATCACAGGCTGCCGGAGAGCAGAAACTGACGAAACTCAAGGCGCTTGCCATGCTTTCTTCAGACGCGCTTTCATCAGTTGCTTACGGAACGGAACAGATTCTGATCATTTTGGCTGCGGTAAGCGCGGCCGCGTTTTGGTATTCCATTCCGATCGCAGCCGGTGTTCTTATTTTGCTGCTTGCTTTGATTCTGTCCTACAGACAGATTATTTACGCTTATCCGCAAGGCGGAGGCGCTTATATGGTTTCTAAAGAAAATCTTGGTGAGAAGCCCGGCCTGATTGCGGGCGGCTCATTGCTTGTTGATTATATTCTGACGGTGGCGGTAAGCATTTCTGCCGGAACTGATGCCATTACATCGGCATTTCCGGCTTTGCACCCGCATCATTTGCTCATTGCTGTTTTGCTTGTGATTCTGATTATGATTTTAAATTTGAGAGGGCTGTCAGAGTCGGCGTCCATTTTGGCGTATCCCGTCTATCTGTTTGTGGCGGCGCTTGTCCTTTTGATCGTCGTCGGGCTGTTTAAGCTCATGACGGGCCAGGTTCATCCGGCCGAGCATACACCGATCGGCACGCCCGTAGCGGGCATCACACTGTTTTTGCTGCTGAAGGCCTTTTCTTCAGGGTGTTCGGCGCTGACCGGTGTTGAAGCCATTTCAAATGCGATCCCGGCCTTTAAAAATCCTCCGGCGAAAAACGCGGCCCGCACTCTGGCCATGATGGGGATTCTGCTGGCGATCTTATTTACGGGGATTACGGTGCTGGCGTACGGCTACGGCACGGGTCCGAAGCCTAACGAGACCGTTATTTCACAAATCGCCGCGGAAACCTTCGGACGCCATACGGTGTATTATTTCATTCAAGGCGTTACATCATTGATTCTCGTGCTTGCGGCGAATACGGGCTTTTCCGCATTTCCGCAGCTGGCGTTTAATTTAGCGCGCGATCAGTATATGCCGAGAATGTTTACGGTTCGCGGCGACCGATTAGGTTTTTCAAACGGAATTATCTTTCTCGGTATCGCGTCCATCCTGCTTATTCTTTTATTCGGCGGCCGCACGGAACATCTCATTCCGCTTTATGCCGTCGGCGTGTTCATTCCGTTTACGCTGTCGCAGACGGGAATGTGCATCAAGTGGATCAGGCAGAAGCCGAAGGGCTGGGCTGTAAAAATGCTGATCAACTCATGCGGCGCCGCCATTTCATTTATGGTGCTGTGCATTTTATTCGCGACAAAATTCAATCTTGTCTGGCCCGTGCTGTTATTCATGCCGGCTGTCGTCTTTTTGTTTTTCGTTATTAAAAATCACTACACCGCGGTCGGCGAACAGCTGCGGGTCGTTGATCAGCAGCCTGAGGAAATTAAGGGAACCGTCGTCATCGTGCCTGTCGCCGGTGTCACCACGGTCGTCCAAAAATCGATTCAGTATGCGAAATCATTATCGGATCAGGTCATTGCGGTTCATGTTTCCTTTGACAGGGAAAACGAAAAGAAGGTGGAAAAGCGCTGGGAAGAGCTTCATAACGGCGTCCGCCTCGTCACCCTGCATTCCTCATACCGCAGTCTGGTTCACCCGTTTGATAAGTTTTTAGAGACGGTCGAACAAAAAGCGAAAAAAGAACAGTTCTCCGTGATGGTGCTGTTTCCGCAGTTTATTACGAAAAAACGCTGGCAGACCATCCTTCACAACCAATCAGCCTTCTTGCTCCGCGTCCGGCTGTTTTGGAAGAAGGACATAATCGTCGCCACACTGCCGTATCATTTTAAAAAGTAACGGTAAAGACCGCAGGCCTTAGTGCCGCGGTCTTTTTTGTAAAGGAGGACGACATGGTTCAAGGCGCTTTTGTCATCATTCAAAATGACGGGCGGGACATACTGCTCGTAAAACGAAAAGACGTTCCCTTATAGGATTTGCCCGGCGGCGGGATCGCAGAAGGTGAAACACCTGAAGCCGCAGCCATCAGAGAGGCCTTCGAAGAAACCGGTTATAACGTGACCATTCTGCAAAAATCCGGTGAGTATGAAAGGCCTGCATTTGAAGATACACAGCACGTGTTCATCGGAGCCGTTACTGGCGGAACCCCGCTGATGAACGGGCCGGAAACCGCCGCATTACGCTGGTTTTCCCCAAACCGGCTGCCGCTGTTCATGGTGCCGAACAGGAAACGCCAAGTAAAAGACGGAATCAATGGTGCGCAAATATGAAGGTAATGCTGAAAGACCGGCATCTGTTATCCATCCTTGATCTGCTGAGAAAAAAATCAGGCAGATAGCCCCGTGTTTCAACCCGTTTTAAAAAGGGGATGAATACAGGTAAAAGGAGGATGCAGTATGCCAAGTAAAACAGCAGGACACGTAATGACAGAGCTGCTTGAACAATGGGGAGTCGGACATATATACGGCATTCCCGGAGACAGCATTAATGAATTTATCGAAGAATTGAGACATGAACGAAACAACCTGACATTCATCCAAACTAGGCACGAGGAAGTCGCAGCCCTGGCCGCCGCGGCTGAGGCAAAACTGACCGGGAAGATCGGTGTCTGCCTTTCAATCGCAGGGCCGGGAGCCGTTCATCTGCTGAACGGTTTATACGATGCCAAAGCGGACGGTGTTCCGGTTTTGGCGATTGCGGGACAGGTTGCCTCAGATGAAATCGGCCGTGACAGCTTTCAGGAAATCAAATTAGAGCAAATGTTTGAGGACGTGGCGGTATTCAACCAGCAAGTACATACAGCAGAAGCGCTGCCCGATCTTCTGAACCAGGCGATCCGTACGGCTTACAGTAAAAAAGGCGTTGCCGTCTTAACCGTATCTGATGATTTATTCGCGCAAAAAATTAAACGGGAGCCGGTCTACACGTCGCCGATATACTTAAAAGCCGATATCGAGCCGAAAAAAGAACATCTCGTGACATGCGCGCAATATATTAACAACGCAAAAAAACCGGTCATTCTCGCCGGCCAAGGGTTAAAGTCAGCAAAAGAGGAGCTGCTCGCATTCGCCGATAAAGCGGCCGCTCCGATTGTCATTACCCTGCCGGCAAAAGGCGTCATACCTGACAGCCATCCCCATTTTCTCGGAAATCTCGGGCAAATCGGCACAAAGCCCGCCTACGAAGCGATGGAGGAATGCGATCTGCTGATCATGCTCGGCACATCGTTCCCATACAGGGATTATCTCCCGGAGGATACGCCCGCCATCCAGCTTGATTCGGATCCAGCGAAAATCGGCAAGCGCTATCCCGTCAATGCGGGAATCGTCAGTGATGCGGCTCTGGGCCTGAAAGAGCTGACGGAATACATTGAATATAAAGAAGACAGAAGATTTTTGGACGCCTGCACCGAGCACATGAAGCATTGGTGGAAGGAAATCGAAAAGGATGAAACCGAAGCGACTCATCCGCTCAAGCCGCAGCAGGTCATTGCCCGGCTTCAGGATGCGGCCGCAGAGGACGCCGTCCTGTCAGTGGATGTCGGAACGGTTACGGTATGGATGGCCCGCCATTTTAAAATGAAAAAGCAGGACTTTATCGTTTCAAGCTGGCTCGCCACGATGGGATGCGGGCTTCCGGGAGCGATTGCCGCAAGCCTTGCCGAACCTGAGCGGCAGTCCATCGCCATTTGCGGAGACGGCGGATTTTCAATGGTTATGCAGGATCTGCCGACGGCTGTTAAATATAAACTGCCGATTACAGTTGTTATTTTAAACAACGAAAATTTAGGCATGATTGAATATGAACAGCAAGTCAAAGGCAACATTGACTACGTCACCCATCTGCAAAATGTGGATTATGCCGCTTTTGCAAAAAGCTGCGGGGCAAAAGGGATCAAAGTGACGAAACACGAAGAATTGGCTCCCGCTTTTCATGAAGCGCTCAACTCAAATGAACCGGTCGTCATTGACGCCGTCATCGGCGACGAGCCGCCGCTTCCGGGAAAAATCACTTACGGCCAAGCGAAAGGCTTCAGCAAATACATGCTGAAAAACTTCTTTGAAAACCAAAAAATCGAAATGCCGTCGCTCAAGAAAAGCTTGAAACGGCTGTTTTAAAAAGCGGCGCTTATAAAAAAAATAAACAGGCAGCATGCCTGTTTATTTTTTTGCCGTGCAGCTTGTTTGCATATAGGCTCTTCTATTTACTCAGATGAGCCGTATGATCATTTTTCTTCAAAAAGGTCCTCCCGGGTTAAATGGAATAGGTCAGCCAATTTCCAAGAGAGCCGCCCATCTTGTCATAGAATTTTTGTGCACGGTAATTATCAGTTGCTGTTATCCATGACATATGCGCATATCCGTTTTCTTTTGTAAATGCCTCACAACTTTTAAATAGTTCTTGGGCTGCTCCTGTGCCTCTTGCTTTTTCTGCCACGAATAAATCATTCATTATTGTTATTTTATCTGCTTTCGTCGTACTAAAACTAAAATATAATGTTGCAAAGCCAATAAGTTCCCCATCTTGTTCAGCAACGAATTGAATACCTCTGTCCTTTTCAAATAGCATTTCAATCAAACGATGTATATGTTCAATCGGTGGTTTAGGCCGTTGATAAAAATCCACGATATATAAATACATTAAGTCGGTCAATTGGTTTACGTCATAAGGTTCCGCGCTCCTGATGATCATATGTTTCCCCCCCTCACTCTTTGTTAATTTTTGTTATACAAAACTTACATGAATATTCCGAATGATGCAATATTTCAAAATGGTTTTGAACCGGTTTGTTGTTTAAGAAGGCGGAATCATTCTCATGAATCGCTTAACTCAAATGAGCCGCCGCTTCCCGGAAAAATCACTTACGGCCAAGCAAAAGGCTTCAGCCAGTATTCGCTGTCTGCCTTGATTGATTCAGATGATTAGTTCTTATCAGGTTTTACTGACCTCTTCCATGGTAAGGAAGTGCTCAGCAGTTCGAGCCCGCTTGGACACAGAAAGTCTATCGTATTCAAATTTGCTCAAACGGTTGGCAGCTCTCTATTATTACCCGGACAAAGAGGCAAAGAACAACGGAATAGACGGTTATTACAGACCGAAAATGAAAGCGAAGCTGAAGGAATGTTAAAATAAAAAAGCAGGCTCTATTTTGCCCGCTTTTCTTTAAAAATGTGATCCAAGATGAACATAAAGAGAGTGAATAAAAAGGACATCGTCATCATATCTATTAGAGATATATTAGAGGTTTCTTTTATGAGCAGCAGCCATATCACCTGCAAAACTAAAGAAATAGAAAAATAAGATATATATTTAATGCTCTTCATACCCATTTCCCCCTTTATTAGCCTAATTTCTCTTTTGAGATCTTATCCAAATGAGTAAAAAGGATATCCAGGCCCGAAAATAAGAAAGTGATGAAAAATGAAAGAAGAATTTCTCCACCTTGAAATATAGCTATGTTCTCAATGATATGATTGGAAACATATTTAATTGAGAAGTAAACAGCAGCCCATGCAAAAATGAATTCTAGTATATAGGCTAACCAAGCAGGTAATTTAAAAACATGAGTCATTCCTTTTACAATTGCCATAAGGATTAGCATATAAATGAAAGCTAAAATACTGACGACGACAGAAAATATGTATAAGTCTGAAAGTGAACCATAGAAGATATATTCTCCGAAAAAATGATTTACAGTTATAGCTGCAAAATAAATAACTAGGCTGGGTACAGTTACAGCAAAGCACAGGGAGAATCCAATAAGCCCTATGAATGCTGCATGAGCTAAGTGGTTGGGTGGTGTATCCAGTATTTCCTTTTTTAATAGAATCATAAAAATAAGAGATGAAATAACAAGGCAGCATAAGAGAGTGAGTGAAACAGTAAAAAAGATAGTCATGTGAAATCTCCAATGAAAAAGTGCTATTAGAGTGAATCTAACAGCACTTTGCATGATCATTTATGAATCAGTTTAAAATGTTTTCATTGCTAAAGTTGTCAAATGAGCGAGGTTTTTAGCCTGGCTGTCAGAAAGTCCGGACTTTTTAAGTGAAAGATAAAGATTCTTTTCCACGTCAGTCCAGTTTAAGGCGACATACTCGTTCAGCATTTTCTTTAAAACAGGTTCTATGTGTTCATTGAAAACAGATTCAAGTTCATTTCTTATTTTCTTTCCTGCTAATCTTTCAACAAGATTAAATAATTTTGTTTTATTTTTCAGCACCTCTCTGATTGCATCTTTGACTGGTTTTGACACAGATGCATCGCTTTGTGCTTTTAGTCCGTAGGAAAATTGTGTATCAGTCTGATAAAAAAATGATTTGGCCGTTCCAGTGGCATTGGCAGTATTATTATGATTTTCTTTAGCTAAGGATGCGGGGACAAAAGAAGTAGTTACAAGGGCTAAAGATGCGGCAAACAGAATGCCTTTAGCTGCGTGTCTAATGGGAAATCCTCCTTTAGAAATGTAGTGTAGAGAGAAATGAAAGACTATGTATTTAGGCGGGACCTATATGATCCGCTTTGAACATTTTTCCCTCTCAGATACCATTCTATCAATAGGTATTTTTTGGGTAAATAGGATTTTAATACGATATTTTTCTCGCAATTCAAAATCTTCTTTAGCAGGATTTATTTTAGCTGCAGTTTCGTGAAATAGAACATGGGCTGGAGCCTACATGTATAGGCTGATTGAGGCGGAACCACATGATCGGAGCGGTTTTATAATTTGGGTTAATAAAAAAATAAACAGGCAGCATGCCTGTTTATTTTTTTTTGCGTGAAAGAGCGAAGAAAAACGGGAAGGCGGAACCGGCCAATAACGTACCGAATAAAAACATGCCCCCGATGAACACATGATAGTTCACTCCGCCGATCCAAAGCCCCGTGATTAAGGAAACGATGCTCAATGCGACCATCACAAAGCCGGGAATCAGGCGTTTCTTGCCCGTTGTCCGATAAGCAATAAGAGAACAGAAGATGCCGATGACAATCGGCACGATCCACAGATAAAAAAGGATAAATACTGACATAAGCAAAACTCCGATTTTTTCTTCTATCATACCAAAAACCCCCGGAAAAAGATACGAACGAGAGCCGGCGCCAAAAGAAAAAAACCGGCCCATATCGGCCGGTGTTTCTAACGGAAAGAATCGTAAATCACAAACAGATTAAGCGCGATCACCAAAACCGCAATCAGCCAGGCGAGAGCCGTCACCCATTTACGGTTCGTCAGGGCGCCCATCAGGCGTCTGTTGCTCGTAAACATAATCAGCGGCACGAGCGCAAAGGAGATGCCGAATGAAAGAACGACCTGGCTCCATACAAGCGCTTCTGTGGCGTTGACCCCTGAGATAATGATGACCATCGGCGGAATAATGGTAATGAAACGCCGCAAATAAAGCGGGATACGGTAACGGATGAAGCCCTGCATGATAATGTCGCCTGACAATGTGCCGACAGAAGAGCTCGAAAGCCCCGCGGCCAGCAGCCCGATTCCGAAGAGAGCGGCTGATGCCGGCCCGATATAGTGGCCGAATTGCTGATAAGCCACGTCTAAATCTTCTACATACAGCCCGTTCTTGAAGAAAAGCGCCGCCGCTACAATCAGCATGCTTGCGTTAATCGCCCCTGCGATCACCATCGCGATGAGAATGTCAATCGTCTCGAATTTAAAAATCTTTTTCCGCTCGTTATCCGTTTTTCCGACGACACGGCGCTGTGTCAGTGCGGAATGTAAGTAAATGGCGTGCGGCATCACGGTTGCGCCGAGTATCCCGGTTGCCAGAAGCACACTGTCCATTCCGTCAATTTTCGGGATGAACAGCCCTTCGAGAACGGAAGCGGCGTCAGGCTTGGCGAAGAAGGTTTGCAGGGCGAAGGCGATCACCACCACAAACAGAAGTCCGGCAATGCCCGCTTCCAGCGCCCGGTAACCGCGGCGCTGCAGCTCTAAAATCGCGAATGATCCGATCGCCGCGATAATGGCCGCTTCCATCATCGGTATGCCGAACAGCAGATTGAGCCCGAGGGCCGCTCCGATAAACTCGGCCAGATCAGTCGCCATAATCACCAATTCACCCTGTATCCACAACCCGGCGGATACCCATTTCGGATACCGGTCTCTGGCGATTTCCGGCAGGTTTTTACCCGTGGCAATGCCGAGCTTCGCGGAAAGGACTTGAATTAAAAAAGCCATCAAGTTTGAAAAGAGGATGACCCACAACAGCATATACCCGAATTTCGAACCAGCTGAGATATTCGTAGCGAAGTTTCCCGGATCAATGTAGGCAATCGCCGCGATAAATGCGGGACCTAAAAAAGGCAGAAGCCGCTTGAATCCCTTGCTTTTGCCGTCAAGTGCATCCTGAATGGCTTTTGCTTGCAATGATTGTGCTGAGATGTCTTTGCTCATTATGTCTCACCTAAATTCCGATAGATTTTTAGCTAAATAACAAAAAGTTTCCTAGATGCAAATTATTTTATCTACATCATAAATCCGCTAATATGAGATGTCAAGCTCTTTATGTTCAATAAACCAGTACATGTATGCCCTGTTTTATCTATGATATGTATCCCGCCCGAGAAAGGTCCGAAAATGAAAAAGACATCGTATTCGGAAAGAAACGATGCCGTTCTCAACGATGTTTCCGCACGGGTTCTCCATTTTAAAAAGGGTGAAAGAGTACACTGTCCCATAAATCGTCAGAACCTTCCGTCCGCCAGCAAAGATTTGAAAAAAGACGGCACATTTCCTCCATTTTGCCGGGTAAATAGAATAATAATGAACCTTTCCATTGGAAGATAAAACCATCCTGTACCATTCAAATGACCTCCGGAAAAACTCCGGACGCTCTGAATAAATGTTTGAATCAACGATATATCAGTGATTCAAGTCCAATAAAGCGCTGTTATTTATCGAAAACAAAGAAAGTGCTTTATCATTCACGCAGAAAAGAAGTTGGAGCATTAGACTTATTTCAGTCTTCCGGGCGAAAACGTATAATAACCTCAGGAAAGCTTTCCAGCCATATGATAAAAGAGGGGGAATTTTCTTGGTACGTCGTTTGTCGGTCTTTTCTCTAGCCATGATGTTTGTTGTTTCTTTATTCGCTTTTGGCGGCTCTGCATCAGCTGCAACTTTTACACCTAAAGCTGAACCGGACGTTTCCATTTTAGCCAGCGGGGGAACAGTCGGTATTTACGGAGCTAATATGCGCTCATGCTCTAAGGTCAGCTGTTCAACAATTACAACATTCTCAAGCGGTAAAAAAATTACAGGTTCTTGGGTAACCGGTGAATATGTTCAAGGCCACTACACCAATTCTAATAAATGGCTGAAAGTCACGTATGCCGGAGCGACAGGCTACGTGTCAGTCACCACTCTTTCTTATTATTACGGTTTATAATCAGAAAACCCCGTTCTCTTTAGAGCGGGGTTTTTCCATATATAACGGATCAATTTCCGCGCTTCGTTTCATCATCGTGTTTCATCAGCTGATCGATTTCTTCCTTAGAGGCATTTTCTTTCCACTCTTTCGCCTGACTTGTCGCAATGGGAATGGCCCGTCCTTCTTCATATCCCTCATCCACCATCGCATTCGCGATTTCGATCGCTTTTTTCTTCACAGGTTCCTCGAGATTCTTCAATGATTGCGGATAATCCTTCATTGACCAAGGCATGTCTATCACTCCTTTATAAAAAGTGTTTCCCGCCTGAAGAAAAAGAAAACCGCCTCATCAAAAAGAATGACAGCTATTTTTATGAGAGGCCAGCAATTTCCGAATAAAATATAAAGGATAAAGAAGCAAGTACAGGTTGAATGCCCACCACATAAGATCAAAATCACCGATAAATACCCAAAAGGCAATCGCCTGCAGGCCTGAACAAAAGGTCAGCACAAGTGATATTAATGCGAAAGGGCGCCATAACGCATGTTTCTGTCTATAAAGAAACAAGCTGTACAGCCCGGTTATCGAAATGAAAATATCTAAGGGAAAGAATGACCAGTTCCAAGCCATGATCATGGCGTTATCATAATCTTTAAACACCATATTTTTTGGAATCCACTCAAAAAAAGTAACAATCCAATAAATGATAAATCCAATATCTGTAATGAGGAAGAGAACCTTTAAGCCTTTCATCATCTGTTTCTGTCCGTATGAACGCTGATGCCGTTTGATGACGTTTCACTTTCAGAAATAAAGTTTAAGGAAACGACACCGATGATGATCAGAAGAACAGAGACAGCTTTTATGACAGAGAACTGTTCATGGAAGAAAAAAATTCCGATCAAGGAAATCAGTACGATCCCCATTCCCGACCAGACCGCATACGCGATGGAGACACTTATATATTTCAAAGTCAAAGTAAGAAAACAAAGGCTGCCGATATAAAACAATAATAATAAAATACTGGGGACAAGTTTTGTAAAACCATTTGATCATTTCATGCTGACCGTACCCATTACTTCAAAAATAATCGCTAAACTCAAATAAATCCAATGCATTCAACATTCTCCTTCATTCGTATTATTCAAAAATAAACAATGGAATGTTTTCCGGATAAAAAACCCGGTCGGGTAAGAAAACACCATAAAGGTATACTATGAAGAAAGAATTCAGAAAGGACGTGCAGGACGGGTGACAGAAGAGCGGACAGACCTGGAAAGACAATTGAGAGACATTCAAAAATGGGAAAAGGCGCAGCAGAGGGTGATGTTCTGGCAAACATTCACCCGCTTGCCGTTTCAGCTTTTGGACAAGCTGACACCGCAATTTATTCAGCGGAAAATCGGACGCATACTCGATGAAACGGGAACGTTTATTCAGTCAGGCGGACAGTATCTTACATCAGAAAAGCGCATCATGAAAAAGTTTCAAAAACGGCTTCCGCACGGAACATGTCAAACGCTTCACGACATTCGCAATGCGCCGCTTGCCGTCATGGACGAAATCGCAGAAGCCATGGCGCGCACAAGTGTAAAGGCCGCGACGGTGCAGGGAGCCGCAACGGGAGTCGGCGGCGTGTTTACGCTTGCGGCAGACATCCCGGCGATGCTCGGTCTGTCTTTAAAGACACTGCAGGATATCGCGATTGCCTACGGCTTTGACCCGAAAGACAAAAAAGAACGCGTGTTTATCGTCAAATTGCTTCAGCTGGTATCGAGTGACGTCATCGGAAAAAAAGCGATCCTGCAGGATTTACGGCAATATGATCAAAACGACCGCACCTATCAGCGCGTTGCCTCGCAGATACAGGGCTGGCGGGAAGTCGTTTACAGCTACCGCGATACGTTCGCTGCGAAAAAACTGCTGCAAATGGTTCCGGCCGCAGGCATCATCTTTGGCGCATCCGCCAACCGTTCAGCTTTAGAAAGCATCGCGGAAACAGGCATCATGCTTTATAAAAAACGCCGGATTCTAAGCCGGCTGAAGGATGCAGAATGATAAAAAATCACCCGAAAACACATTCAATGTGTTTTCTTTGTTTAGCAGTTCTGAAATCGGGAAACCAACAACCAACACCAATTAAAGGAGGAATTCAAAAATGGCACAAGATAATAACAAAATGAGCAGAGAAGAAGCAGGTAAAAAAGGCGGAGAAGCTACAAGCAATAACCATGACAAAGAATTCTATCAGGAAATTGGTCAAAAAGGCGGAGAAGCCACAAGCAAAAATCACGACAAAGAATTCTATCAGGAAATCGGTGAAAAAGGCGGAGAAGCCACAAGCAAAAATCACGACAAAGAATTCTATCAGGAAATCGGTGAAAAAGGCGGAGAAGCCACAAGCAATAACCATGACAAGGAATTCTATCAAGAAATCGGCCAAAAAGGCGGAGAAGCTACAAGCAAAAATCATGACAAAGAGTTTTATAAAGAAATCGGCCAAAAAGGCGGAAACAGACGAAGCAGCTAATAAAAGCATAAAAGGCAGACAACTTGCAGATCAAAAGCGATCCGGCGCATCAGCTGGATCGCTTTTTATTTTGGGAAAATATTGATCTGGGCCTGCGTTGCGGTACAATAAATGAAAAAAGGAGTTTTCACTCGTGTTTGAAATGCAAAATTTACTCGCCATCGCCAATAAAGTCAAAGAAAAACACGACAATTTTTCAATCGCGGAGATCAATGACCACTGTGTGCGCCTCGCAGTGTTTACGGGAGAATATGACTGGCACCATCACCCTGACTCAGATGAATGGTTCATTGTTCTTGAAGGTGAGCTGCTGATCGATTTTAAGGACAAAGAAACTGCAGTGCTCAAAGCAAATGACAGCCTGCTCATCCCGAAAGGCACGATTCACCGTACACGCTCATACGTCAGAACCGTGAATCTTTGTGTCGAGCATACGCATGCGAAAACAGTCATCACAGAGGAGCTGCCGTGCTGATCAAAAAGATTGTATGTGAAATAGACGCTGCAAACGCTGAAGCATTTTCGCAAGCACAGTCACGGTGGGGAGCATTATCACGTGTAAATGGCTTCGTCAAACAGGCCGGCGGCTGGCGGAAAAAGGCAGGCGGTCTGTTCATCGCAGAGATCATCAGCGTTTGGGAGAACAGACAGGCCTATGATCATTTTATGGAGAACGAACATGACCGCATATACGAAGAAAACGAGCAGAAGGCTGCGATTCTTTCAATAAAAGTAATGCTGTACGAAGAGGATGAACCTTTCATTCACGAGCTGTTACATCACCCGGACATCCGATACGAACCGGATTGGACAGTTGTGCGCACATAAAAAAAGCCCCTTTAGAGGGCTTTTTTATTTTCGTCCGGGAAGCGTGTTGTGGACATAAGGCGGGACGGGATCCAGCTTCGCTATTTCGCCGTGCGCTTTCGGTTCCTTTTCGTACTCAAAAGGTTCGCCGTCCGGCGCATTGTCTTTCAGCCAATTTTGTTCAGCGCTTTCTGCTCCATCTGAGAAATGGATAAGTTTATGCGAGAATGACTGCTTTTCCAGCGCCTTCGGGAAAGTGGAAGGAACGATCGGGCCTTCCTGTGCTTCTAATTCTTTAATGGCCGCAAGCCATTGGTTTTGATGCATGGTGTCGCGGGCCAATAAAAAGCTGAGCATATCTTTCACGCCTTTATCATCGGTCATTTCATACAGGCGTGCGACTTGAAGCCTTCCTTGTGATTCGGCGTTCAGATTGGCGCGGAAGTCTGCCAGGAGGTTTCCGCTTGCGACGATATAGCCTGCGCTCCAAGGAACGCCCGTGCTGCTCTCCGGCATGGCGCCCAGTCCTGAGACGATCGCATGATGCGGATTCATGCCGCCTAAAATGGACCCGATGACCGGATCATCAGCCGCTTTTTCCTGCTCCGCCAGCGGGGCATCTTCTAACAGTCTCGCAATCATTGTCGCGATCATTTCGACATGGCCGATTTCTTCCGTCGCGGTATCCATCAGGAGATCTTTATATTTTTCATTGCCCCGTGTATTCCAGCCTTGGAACAAATATTGCATGGCGACGGATATTTCCCCGTACTGTCCGCCCAAGATTTCCTGCATCTTTTTTGCGAACAGCGGGTCAGGACGATCCGGTTTAGCCGGATGCTGCAGTTTTTTCGTATGTGTAAACATGTCTCCATCTCCTTTTTTATTTGTCCCTATTTACTTCCCCATCAGGAAACGGGATGAAACGGAGATGGGCGTATTGGTCCTGCTAAGGATCGCGCCGCAAAGATAACAAATCTTGCACAAGCCCGCGGCCGATCACCTGTTCATATTGTCCGTAAACCGGATCGAGGCGTTTCATCCACTTTTTCTTTTCCGCTTTCGTCAGCACGTGAATATTGATGGATGAATTCTTCTTGATTTCTTCAAGCTGATCTTTATTCATTTTCTCAGCAGAGGCTTCGTTCCATTCCGTTGTTTCTTTCATCGCCTCCGTTAAGATAGTTCTCGTTTTTTCCGTCTGTGAATTCCAGAAATGTTCGTCGGTCATCACGGCATAACCGAGGTATCCGTGATTGCTGATTGTCAAATAATCTTGAACATTATAAAATTTTTTAGAATAGATATTTGAAATCGTATTTTCCTCTCCGTCTACGAGATTGCTTTCCAAGAGCTGAAACGTGGAATTAAACGAATCCTGCCGCGGGTGCGCGCCGAGCAGGCGGAATTGGTCTTCGATCACGCTGCTCGGCATGATCCTGAGCGCCTGTCCTTTCAAGTCATCCGGAGTGAAGATCGGCCCTTTATTTGACGTGAGCTGCTTAAATCCGTTCGTCCAGTATGCCAGGCCTTTCAAATGATGCTTTTCTAAAGAAGCGAACAGGCGAGTCCCGATTTTGCCGTTTAGGCCTTCTTGTACGGCTTTATAGTTTGTAAACGCGTACGGCAGATCCAAAACACCCCATTCGGGCGACAGTAATCCGAGCTTTGAGGTGGAGGGAGCGATGAATTGCACGTCCCCGTTTTGGAGGGCGTTTATTTCTTCATTATCTGAATAGAGGCTCCCGTTTGGAAACACCTCTACTTTAATGGTCCCGCCTGACTTTTGATAGACCAGATCGGCGAATTTATTCGCCGCCCGCCCTTTAGGCGTGTTTTCAGCAACGACATGGCTGAATTTGAAAACCATTTGATCTTTCAGGCCTTCCTGTTCGTCATCATAATACGGTTCATCCGTTGGGAAACGATCATGAAAGCCGATGAATAAAGCGGTTCCGATACCGAGTACCATCAGGCTGAGACACGTCAGCAAGCTTTTCATCGAAAACCCCCTCCGCCATTTTCTATAACAAGCATAATCGGGCGGGCCGTTTTCGTAAAGAGACGGAAAGGAAGAGGCCAATGACGAAAAAAAAGCTCACCATCCGCTGGAAAATCACCATACTTTCTTATATCGTCGTGCTTTTTACCTTTTTGATCGTCGGTATCGTGCTGATCGGAAATATTCAGCATACAGAGGAGCGCGAGCTGAAAAAACGGCTGATGAATACCGCACGGACGGTATCTGAGATGACCGATGTCAAACGCGCCCTGGAGCAGAAAAAGCAGAGGGAAGACGTGCGCCATGCGGTCGAAGAAATAAGGATCATCAATGAAGCGGACTACATCGTCGTCATGGATATGGACCATATCCGTTATTCACATCCCGTCAGCACGATGATCGGGAAGCGTTCAAGAGGTGAAGACGAAGCCGCGGCGTTTGCCGAGCACATTTATTTTTCCGAAGCAAAGGGAGAAATCGGCACTGCCGTCCGCGCTTTTTATCCGATAAAAGATCGGGATCTGAATCAGATCGGCGTCGTCCTTGCCGGTAAAACGCTGCCCGGCTTTGGTGAAATCCTTCTTCAGCTGAAACATGACATTCTCTTTATCGTTCTGCTGGCGCTCGGTTTCGGACTGGCCGGCTCCTTTTTGCTGGCACGCCACATCAAAAAACAGATGTTTTGGCTGGAGCCCCATGAGATCGTGAGAATGTATGAAGAACGGACCGCTACGTTTCACTCAATGAATGAAGGTGTCATCGCCATTGATAACCAGCATCACATCACCATTTTTAATGAAAAAGCGAAGCAAATATTCAATGTCAGACAAGAGACCGACGGCAGGCTGATCTGGGACGTGTTAAAAGATTCGCGGCTCCCGGAGATCGTCGAGCGGAACCGGGCTGTATATAACGAAGAAATCCAAGTCAGCGGAAAGGTGATCATGAGCAGCAGAATTCCGATCGTTATGAAAAAGAAGGTCATCGGCGCCGTCGCCATATTCCAGGACAGGACGGAAGCGGCGAAAATGGCTGAAGAACTGACAGGTGTGAAGAATTTTGTCGATGCGCTCAGAGTCCAAAACCATGAACACATGAACAAGCTTCACACCATCGCGGGGCTGATTCAGCTCGGAAAATCAGAAAAAGCGCTCCAGCTTGCTTTCAAGGCATCATCAGAACAAGAAAGCGTCACAGAATTCCTTCATCAGGCCATTCAAAATGACGCCGCGGCGGGGCTTCTGTTGAGCAAAATCAAAAGAGGCAAAGAGCTCGGCATTTCTGTGAAAATTGATGAAAACAGCAGCTTTTCACAATTTCCGGTGCATGTGGACCAGCATGATATCGTCGTCCTGCTCGGCAATTTAATCGAAAACGCGTTCGGCGCATTCGAAACAGCCGACACGGAGGACAAACACATTGACATCAGTATCGAGCAAAATGAAGAAGTGCTTGCGATATTAATAGAAGACAATGGAAGCGGGATTTCAGATGAGCATATCCCGCACATTTATGAAAAAGGGTTTACCGTCAATAAAACGGGCGGCACGGGATACGGCTTGTACCTCGTCAAACAGATCGTCGACAAAGGGATGGGCATCATTGAAGTCGACACACGGCAGGGACAGGGAACGGCATTTTCTATTTTATTTCCGATGAAGGGGGAGGAATCGATAGATGGACATCAAGGTGCTGCTTATTGAAGATGATCCGATGGTGCAGGAGGTGAATAAAGAATTTATCAGCGGCGTTTCAGGATTCAGCGTCATTGCCACGGCAGCTGACGGAGACGAGGGAATCAGGCTTATAAAAGATCTTCGGCCCGAACTCGTGGTATTAGACGTGTACATGCCGAAAAAAGACGGAATTAAAACGCTTCAGGAAATCAGAAAACAAAAGCTCGAAGTGGACGTCATCATTGTCTCGGCTGCAAAAGACAAAGAAACGATCCAGCTTATGCTGCAAAACGGCGCGGCCGACTATATTTTGAAGCCGTTTAAGCTGGAGCGGATGAGACAGGCACTCGAAAACTTTAAACAATATAAACGGAAAATGGAACAGCATGACACCATGTCGCAAGACCAGCTTGACGCGCTGCTTAAAATTCCGCAAAATCCGTCCCGGGATCTGCCGAAGGGGTTAAATCATTTTACGATGAATGAAATTATAACCTATATGAAACGGCAGACGGAGCCGCTTTCAGCTGAAGAAGCCGCCAAAGCGCTCGGAATCGCCAGAGTGACGGCGCGGCGCTATCTTGATTTTCTTGAGAAAGACGGTCAGATTAAGCTCGACATTCAGTACGGGGGAGTGGGCCGGCCGGTTAACCGCTATAAATTCGTCCGTTAGCCGAGACCAAAAAGACCAAAATGTCCGTTATGAACATAAGCTTCCCCTCTTCGTTTGAAAACGCTATCATTTCAGCATAGACACAGCGAGAGGCAAGGGGGAGCAGGGATGAAAATATTCAAAAATCTCACGGTGCAAGTCATCACGGCGGTCATCATCGGCGTCATCGTCGGGCTTGTATGGCCTGAGGCCGGGAAACAGATGAAACCGCTCGGCGATACATTTATCAATGCGGTAAAAATGATTATCGCACCGATCATATTCCTGACGATCGTGCTTGGCATCGCCAAGATGGGAGATATGAAAAAAGTCGGCAAAGTCGGGGGAAAAGCATTTATTTATTTTGAAGTCGTGACCACCATCGCCCTTATTATCGGACTTCTGGTCGTCAATATCATGAAACCCGGTGAGGGGCTTGATTACAGCAAGCTTGAAAAAGGGGATGTCTCTCAGTACACGCAAAACGGGGGACAGGGAATTGATTGGATTGAATTTATCACTCACATCGTTCCGTCAAACATGGTTGACGCTTTTGCGAAAGGTGACATTCTTCAGGTTTTATTCTTTTCTGTTTTATTCGGAGTCGGCTTGGCAGCGCTCGGTGAAAGAGGCAAAAGCATTATTGATTTCTTCGATAAACTGTCGCACGTCTTTTTCAAGATCATCGGCTACATCATGCGTGCGGCGCCGATCGGCGCATTTGGGGCCATGGCCTATACGATCGGGCACTTCGGACTTGATTCCATCAAGCCGCTGGCGAGTCTGATGCTGTCTGTATACGTTACAATGTTCCTGTTTGTATTTGTCGCTTTGAATATCATTTGCAAGCTTTTCGGTTTCAGTTTGTGGAACTATCTCCGGTTTATTAAAGATGAACTGCTCATCGTTCTCGGCACAAGCTCTTCTGAGTCCGTCCTGCCGCGGATGATGGATAAAATGGAGCGCTACGGCTGCTCCAAATCGGTTGTCGGTCTTGTGATTCCGACGGGATATTCCTTTAATCTGGACGGCACCTCGATTTACCTGTCCATGGCGACGGTTTTTCTGGCGCAGGTGTTCGGCGTTGACCTTTCCATCGGTCAGCAGGTTACGATCATTCTCGTGTTAATGCTGACATCAAAAGGCGCGGCGGGCGTAACCGGAAGCGGATTTATCGTGCTCGCCTCCACTTTGTCGGCGCTCCAGGTGATCCCGCTGGAGGGGCTTGCGCTGCTCCTCGGTGTTGACCGCTTTATGAGTGAAGGAAGGGCGATCGTCAATCTGATCGGAAACGGAATCGCCACCATCATCGTAGCCAAGAGCGAAAATGAGTTTGACGAAGCAAAAAGCACACAGGCCGTAAAAGAAATGAAAACGGCGGTATAAGACGGGAGGAACGGCATGCATCCGGCATGCCGTTCTTTTTTTTGTCTGCCATGAGTAAAAAAGATAAATTTGTTTAAATTTATTAGGAGGTGGACAAAGACCTTAGCGTCATTTTGTTATATAATTTACAATTAGAGAGTGAAAGATGAAATCTAAGGGCTTTTTGTCCTAGCAGGAGTGTATAAATGGCGGCTATTTTTAAATTTTTTCAGCATCCGGGTGTCAGACGTTTTTCCGTTTTTCTTGTTTTGACTGGGGTGTTAGTTGTATTCCGAAGTATGATTAATTTGATTTTGCTTACGTTTATTTTTACTTTTCTGATGGATCGGCTGGAGACTGTCATCCGGCACGTGTTGAACCATTTTTTCCGTATCAGTCAGAGGGTGGTCATCACCATTTTATATATTGCGCTGGCTGTCGGAGCGACTGTGGGAGGTTTTGTCTTCTACCCGATTGTTGCCAAGCAGATTGAACAGCTGATTAAGCAGATCAAGCATATCGCGTATCATCCCGATGTCATCCCGTTTTATGATGAAATATCGAGCGTGTTCGGTGACATTAATATCGGTTCTTATGTAAAAGAAGGATTTAATGTACTGTATACATACTTGGCCGATATCAGCACTTTCGGTTTGCAGGTCGTGATGTCACTGATTCTCAGCATGTTTTTCCTGTTCGAGAAAAAGCGGCTCACGGAATTCATGAAAAAATTTCAGCACAGCAAGCTGTCTGTCTTTTACTATGAACTTGCTTTTTTCGGCAGCAAGTTTGCGAGAACATTCGGCAAAGTGATTGAAGCCCAATTTATTATTGCGCTGGTGAACTGTATCCTCACCTTCATCGCATTGGCCATTCTGCATTTTCCGCAGCTTTTCGGCCTGTCCATCATGGTCTTTTTCCTCGGGCTCATTCCCGTGGCGGGTGTGGTGATTTCGCTCATCCCGCTCAGTATCATCGCGTATACGACGGGCGGCGCTGCGTACGTCATCTACATCGTATTGGTCATTTTCGTCATTCATGCGATTGAGACGTACTTCCTCAATCCGAAACTGATGTCAGCGAAAACGGAACTTCCGATCTTTTTTACCTTTACGGTTTTGATTTTCTCGGAACATTTCTTCGGCATTTGGGGCCTGATTATCGGGATTCCGATTTTTGTGTTCCTTCTGGATATTCTGGATGTCGTCAATAATGAAGAGAAAGAAAAATCCGGATCGGGGCCGGAGAAGACGTAACAGCCCCGGCTCTTCACGAATAAATGACAAATGTTATAATGCAGACAGTGCCTTATGTATGGGCACTGTTTATTTTTTTTGAAAAAGGAGGAAGGCTGTATGACTGAGCCGATTTTACATATTGAAGGCCTTGACAAAACAATAGGCAAAAAGCACATTTTAAAAAACATCAGCATGGATGTCAGGCAGGGCGAGATCATCGGTTTGCTCGGTCCGAACGGGTCGGGAAAAACCACACTGATCCGAATCATCGTCGGTCTTTTAAAGAAAAACAGCGGCACGATTACAATTAACGGCTTTCAGCACGATACTGAGTTCGAAAAAGCGTTGGAGTCCGTCGGCGCGATCGTGGAAAACCCTGAATTCTACCCGTATCTGACGGGATGGGAAAACCTGAAGCACTTTGCCAACATGCACAAAAACATCAAAGAGGACAGGCTTCAGGAAGTCATCGAGCGGGTCGGGCTCGCAAATGCCGTTCACGACAAAGTTAAAACGTATTCCCTCGGCATGCGTCAGCGTCTCGGGATTGCACAGGCCATTCTTCACCGTCCGAATCTGCTCATTTTAGATGAACCGACAAACGGGCTTGATCCCGGCGGAATGAAAGATTTTCGCGATCACTTAAAAGAGCTCGCGGAGCTTGAAGGGACGAGCATCCTTTTTGCGACGCATTTATTGCGTGAAGTGGAGGACCTTTGCGACCGTGTCATCATCATTCAAAAAGGTGAAATCAAAACAGAGGTCGTTCTGCGAGGCGCAGCGGAAAAAGAAGAAAAAGCCGTCCTCGACATACAGCCTGCTGACGAAGCATTCGAATGGCTGTCCCAACAGCAGTTTGCTCCGGAGAAAAACGGCGGGGGCATTACCGTCACCGTAGCGAAGAAGGACATCCCGGAATTAAACCGGGCGCTCGTCGGACAAGACTTTCTCGTGTATTCCATCATGCCGTATGCGGAATCGCTTGAGGATGAATTCATGAAAGTGACGACGGCGCTTCAAGAGGAGGGGGAGACGAATGTTTAAATTGACAGTGAATGAGCATATGAAACTCTTTAATCGTAAAGTCTCATTAGTGGCGCTGATTTTGATGGCCGTTCTTCAGTTTATTATGGCGCTCGTCATTAAACGGCTTGTCATCAGCTCCGGAACGGACGAGAATTTCATCGGCTATATGGCGTACGCACCCGGGCTCAATATTCTGCTTGAAGCATTAACGATCGTCATTGCGGCGACGATTATTTCAGCTGAATTTGATAAGAAAACAATTAAATTTTTGTTAATCCGTCCGGTAAAACGGGAGCGGATTTTTATATCTAAACTCATTACCGTATTTTTGGTCAGCTTGTACCTGTATGCGGCGTACTATATTCTGTCTCTGCTGTTCGGCATGGCTTTCTTCGGAGTGTCGGTGACATCTGAATCAGGGACGCTTCTTGTGAACACACTGAAAGTAATCGGCACGAACTGGGTCGAGGCATTTGCGATGGCATGCTTCGGATTGCTGTGCTCTTCCTTATTCCGTAACAGCGCAACGGCCGTCATTCTGTCATTTATCGTCCTGTACGGCGCGAAATCACTTGTGACGATTATGTCAGTCTTCCAAAACAAATGGGGAAGCTTCCTGCTGTTCGCGAATACGGACCTGACGCAATACATGAGCGGGGCGAAACCGCTGTTTGCGGGAATGACGCCGTTATTTTCGACAGGCATTATCATTATCCATATCGTCTTCTTCTTAGCCGTCGCTTGGTGGAGCTTTTGCAAACGCGATGTTCGGGTCTAAAGTAAAGGAATGACATTTTTGTGAAAAAGATCACGATAAATCAATAATTTATGCTATTTTGATTTATAATAAAGGTAATGACGGAGGTGCTCACTTGAGAAATTTTATTACCGCATTACCGATTGTGTTATTGCTTGGTTTTTCCTTTGTGTCATTCATGTTCCAATTCGAACATCTTGTTTATTTCAGGCTTGCGCTGGGATTGTTTTCTACAGTGGGTCTGTTTCTCTTATATAAAATGAAGACGGGATTCCGTTATTTCATCATCTACCTGTATGCAAGCTGGATCATGCTTGCGGCGGTTACCGCGTTTGAGGAGCCGATATTCTCAAGCTTTTTCTTTGGCGGGCTGGTGATGACGATGGGTTACCTCACATATATGCTGATTTATCTCGGGCTCAAGCAGGACCGCGGCCCGGAAGCAGTCTGAACGCGCTATTCTATGGAATAGCGTGTTTTTTTGTACAGCCTTACAGTTGCGAAACGGGACTTGAATCTCTATAATACTTATTAACTTTATCGGAATTATAATGGGGGGATTCCAGTGTCTTTATGGATACAGAACGAACGGCAGAGAGAATGGATGGGAAAAATCGGCCTGCTTGCAGACGAATTTCAAAAAACAGCCGCGCTTGATGACGAGGAGGGCCGTTTTCCCGCGGAGAAAATTGAAAGACTGCGGGACGCGGGATATACGGCGTTAACGGTACCTGAGGCCTTCGGCGGTGCAGGCATTTCCGTTTATGATATGGTGCTGTTTCAGGAACGGCTGGCCCGGGGAGACGCGGCTGTTGCTCTCGGAATCGGCTGGCATTTATCTGTCATGGGAGAGCTCGGAGAAGAAAACAGCTGGAATGAAGATGTCTTTTCTTTTATCACAGAAGAGGTGAAAAAGGGAGCCGTCCTGAACCGGGCAGCGACTGAACGGCAGACCGGCAGCCCGACGAGAGGGGGAAGACCCGGCACCTCTGCTGTCAAAAAGAACGGACAATGGGTGCTGAGCGGCCGAAAAACTTTTACAACCCTTTCGCTGACTTTGGATTATATGCTTGTGACGGCATGGATTGAAGAAAAACAAACGACCGGTGTTTTTCTCATTCATAAAGATCAGGCAGGCGTTTCAGTCGAAGAAACGTGGGATATGATCGCCATGAAGGCGACCGGAAGCCACGACCTCATTTTAAATGATGTCACGGTCAGTGACGAGCGGCTCGTGGAGCTTATCAGCGGGCCGAGAGCGGCGAAAGTGAATGGCTGGCTGCTTCACATTCCCGCTGCTTATTTGGGTATCGCTCAAGCAGCAAGGGACTATGCCGTCCGGTTTGCATCCGAATATTCGCCGAACAGCCTGAACGGACCGATTAAAGACGTGCCGGCCGTTCAGCAGCGGGTCGGGGAAATGGAGCTTGAATTGTTAAAAGCGAGACAGTTTCTTTTCACGGCGGCGCAAATGTATGATGACCCGAAACGCCGCCCTTTCATCAAAAGCGAACTCGGCGCGGCAAAACATATTGTGACAAATGCCGTCCTTTCCGTTGTTGATAAAGCCATGAGAATCACTGGCGCGAAAAGCCTGGAGCGAAACAACCCGCTTCAGCGGTATTACCGTGACGTCCGCGCCGGCCTTCACAACCCGCCGATGGACGATGCGGTAATCGGCAAATTAGCGGCGGAAGCCTTTGAGCAATAAAAAAAGAGCCTGAAATAGGCTCTTTTTATGTATGGCTGTTGTGCCGGAGCAATTTTTGATGCTTGCGGTCGATTCTGTCATAAATGACATTCATCAGCTTTTGATTATTCATAATGGCCGCCTTGTTTTCTTTTATCAGCTGTTCGTATGTTTTTATTTTCCGTTTCGCCATGAGCCCGCACCTTCCTTACATATTTGATATTCGCTTTCTAACTCTCCAAGCGATAATTCATATAAGTGCCGTTCCGACTTCTTGTATATTCCGTTACTGATCAGCAAATGGATCAGATGTTTTTTACGTCCTTCGAATGATGATCTGAGTTGAGGAGAAGATCTCATGATTACCCTCCTAATCAAATGATATTGAGAATCATTATCAGTTAATGAAAGTATACAATGAGCCTATTCATATGTAAAGAGAAAATACCGCCAATTTTTCGACAAAAAGTTTCCCGGGGAATAATGCTGTCGAATTGATTGCATTTCCGGCATATCAAAGCTGCTATTTTTCTGCTTTTCCATCCATACTATGAATGAGAATGGAGGAGTCCTTACATGAATGATCAAACGGCAAATTTAAAACGGGGCGAGAAAGGCGCGATTCTGAATATCGCCGCATACCTCATCCTTGCCGCCGTCAAATTGGCGATCGGTCTTATTTATCATTCCGAAGCGCTCAGAGCGGACGGGTTAAATAATGCCACGGATATTGTCGCATCTCTTGCTGTGCTGATCGGGCTCCGGATTTCCCAGCGCCCCGCGGACAGCGATCATGCCTACGGACATTATCGGGCTGAAACAATTTCTTCACTAATTGCGTCTTTTATTATGATGGCGGTCGGGATTGAAGTGCTGATCGGTGGGGCGAAGGCGGTTGTCAGCGGAACGGAGGCCGAGCCGAGCTACATTGCGGCATGGACGGCGCTCGGAAGCGCGATCGTCATGTACGGCATGTATGTATATAACAGCCGTCTTGCAAATCGGATCAAAAGTTCGGCGCTTCATGCGGCGGCGAAAGACAGCCGATCTGACGCATATGTCAGTATTGGGGCGTTTATAGGTGTCATAACGGCCCGCTTTCATCTGCCGTGGATTGATCCGGTCATTGCTTTTCTGATCGGGATCATCATCTGTAAGACAGCATGGGACATCTTCAAAGATGCTTCCCACTCATTGACGGACGGATTTGACTTGAAAGATTTGGAACCGTACAAACATACGGTGAAAGAAATAAAAGAAGTCAGCAGGCTGAAGGATGTGAAAGCAAGGTATTTGGGAAGCACGGTTCATGTGGAAATGGTCATTACGGTAGATCCGGGACTGTCTGTGAAAGAAGGCCATGAAGTAGCCGATGAGGTCGAATGTGCAATAAAACATGAACATGATGTGACTCATGTCCATGTTCATGTAGAGCCTGAAGTCATAAACAAAGATCACGAAACGAATTAAATATGCTGTGATAAAAACTCTGTGACTTCTTCCGGAGTTTTCGCGTTTGCGCTGTGCAGATGCGCTTTCTTTTCACCGTCTTTAAAGACCAGAAGGCTCGGGATGCCCATCACTTGATATTTGTCGGCAAGCTCAGGGAGTTCGTCTCTGTTCAGCTCATACCAATCATTTTGATTATATTCTTCCAAAATATCGCCGATGAACATATTCATGCGCGTGCAGTCAGGGCACCAGTCAGCGAAAAATTTCACGATGATTTCCTTGTCGGATTGAATAAGTTCATTAAATTGTTCTGTTGTACTGATTTTTTTCATATGACACATCTCCTTTTCCATGCCATTTTAATATAAAATAAAAAGGAATTACATACAAATGCTTTCATATTCAGAATGCCCAAAAATAATTAGATCATTTTCTGATGAAAATGATAAGATAGTAAAGATGAATTGCTGTGGGGGGAATATCCATTGAAAACAAGTCTAGGATTGGTGTACGGCGGAAAGTCAGCCGAACACAATGTATCGCTGCAGACAGCACTGGCTGTAACAAAAGCGCTTAATACTGATAAGTTTGATATACATCCGATTTACATCACTGAAAAAGGAGAGTGGCAAAGAGGCCCGCTTCTGACTGAACCGGTTTCCAACGTGAAAATGCTCCAGCTGGAACAAAATGGTGAAAGCTTTGCTCTTTCAGCATTGAACCGGGAAATGTTTCCTGAAGCGTCGGATGACGAGAAGGCGCCGATTGACGTCGTATTTCCGCTTCTCCACGGACCGAACGGTGAAGACGGCACGATTCAAGGGCTGCTGGAGCTGCTGAATGTTCCTTATGTCGGCAACGGAGTGCTTGCATCATCAGCCGGCATGGATAAAGTCATCATGAAGCATTTGTTTGCTCAAGCGGGGCTTCCGCAGGCGAAGTATGCCGCTTTCTTAAAAAAGGATTGGAAACAGACGCCGGACAGCTGCTTACAGCAGGTTGAAGAGGAGCTGGGGTATCCGTGCTTTGTCAAACCGGCGAACCTCGGATCAAGTGTCGGAATCAGCAAATGCCGAAACCGTGAAGAGCTTGAAAAAGCTTTCGAACTGGCTTTTGAGTATGACCGGAAAATTGTTGTGGAAGAAGGAATCGCCGGCAGAGAAATCGAAATCGGCGTGCTCGGAAATGACGAACCGAAATGTTCCGCCGTCGGTGAAATCGCTCCGAAAACCGACTTTTACGACTATAAAGCGAAATACGAAGACGGCGACACGGATTTAATGATTCCCGCGCAAGTGACGGATGAACAATACGCGGAAATCAGCGAGATGGCGATTAAAGCCTTCAAAGCGATTGACGGCTCAGGCCTTGTCCGCGCCGATTTCTTCCTGACCAATGACGGTCAAGTGCTCATTAACGAAGTGAACACAATGCCGGGCTTTACGCCATTCAGCATGTTCCCGCTGCTGTGGAAAGAAGCCGGCGTAGATTACAGCGATCTGATCGAGCAGCTGGTTGAGCTGGCAAAAGAACGCCATGCCGAAAAACAGCTGATTAAACATACATTTTAATGAAGACGGACACTGCCTGAAGAGGGCAGTGTCTTTTCCCGTAACAGACAACATTTTCAGAAAGCGAGGTGCCACCTTTGATAAAGCGAACTGTAAAACGAATCGCAGACATGGTCAAAGGCACACTGACAAATCCTGTATTTGAACAAACGATGATTGAGGGCGCCGCAACCGATACGCGGACTTTGGAAAAAAATCAGCTGTTCATTCCTTTAAAAGGAGAGCATTTTAACGGCCATACCTTTGTGCCGCAAGCATTCGAAAAAGGCGTCTCCGCGGTATTGTGGGACCGCTCTGAGCCGAATCCGCCGCAAGAGCGTGCCGTGATCCTTGTCGATGACACGCTGGAGGCGCTGCAAACATTGGCAAAAGCTTACTTAAAAGAGCTCGGCACACGGGTTATCGGGGTGACCGGAAGCAACGGAAAAACGACAACAAAAGACATGCTTCACGCCGTCCTCGGCACTCAATACCGCGTTCATAAAACCGCAGGCAATTTCAACAACCATATCGGCCTGCCGCTGACGGTGCTTGCTATGCCTGAAGATACAGAAATCGCTGTTTTAGAAATGGGGATGAGCGCGAGAGGCGAAATTGATTTTCTGAGCCGTCTCGCCGAACCGGAAGCTGCCGTCATTACCAATATCGGCGAATCCCATATGCAGGATTTAGGTTCAAGAGAAGGAATTGCGGAGGCGAAACTAGAAATTATAAACGGACTTCGGGAAGACGGCGTTCTGTTTTATTTCGGGGATGAGCCGCTGCTTCGCGAAAGGGCGTACACTTGCCGGACAACGACATACGGCGCAGGCGCGGACAATGATCTCCGCCTGAAAGAAATGAAACAGGCGGAAGAAGGCACTTATTTCAGTATCGCCGGTATTGATCGTTCTTTCTTTGTTCCCGTTCTCGGCAGACATAATGTCATGAATGCCATGGCCGCATACGCCGCGGGCATCTATTTCGGCATTACGCCCGAAAATGCCGCTCTTGGACTGAGCCGCCTGAAAGTGACGGGAATGAGATTGGAATTGGTCAAAACGGACAACGGCATCTCAATCGTTAACGACGCGTATAATGCAAGTCCGACGTCAATGAAAGCGGCGGTCGAATTAATCGAAACGATGAAAGGCTACCGGAAGAAAATGCTCGTGCTCGGTGATATGCTTGAACTCGGTGATCATGAAAAAGCATTCCACGAAGAATGCGGGGCCGCGATCAATCCGGAGGAGATCGACCATGTATTTACGTACGGCACTCTTGGCGCGTTCATCGCTGACGGAGCACGCCGGCATTTTGAAGAAGGCCGCGTCAGCCATTATCTCGAAAAAAAAGAACTGCTTCACGCCATACAGGAAAAGGCCGCTTCCGGCGATCTCCTTCTGTTTAAAGCATCAAGAGGTATGAAGCTTGAAGAAATCGTTAAAGATTTATTAGAGGAGAACTGAAGAAATACTGATCAGCCTCATAAAAATTTATAAAAATGAAGAAACTAAATCCGGGTGAAATAATTCTGTCCGTATGAAAAAGAAAGACCGCCGGCTGGAAAATCCCGCCCGGCGCGGGGGCCGGCGTCATTTGCGGGAAGAATCCGGTCAGGCCGCTTCCGGCAGCTTGAACATCTCGCCTTATTGAAAAACACATAGTGTAATGGTAAGATTAAACGTAAAGTAATTCGGGCTTTGTATACGTATGATCCTGTCCTTTGATGAAAGGGCAGTTTTTAGTGGTAAATCACGACATTACTGAAACAGCAATCAGAAGGAGTTTGAATAATTTGACTATAACGTTTCAAGATTTCCAATTAAGTTCTGATCTCATGAAGTCAATCAACCGTATGGGATTTGAAGAAGCAACACCGATTCAGGCACAAACGATTCCGCTCGGACTTTTAAATAAAGATGTCATCGGACAAGCGCAAACAGGTACAGGTAAAACAGCTGCGTTCGGTATACCCCTTGTTGAAAAAATGAACCCCGAGTCTCCTAATATTCAAGCAATCGTAATCGCGCCAACCCGTGAATTAGCCATTCAAGTATCTGAAGAGTTATATAAAATCGGACAAGATAAGCGCGCGAAAGTGCTGCCTATTTACGGCGGCCAGGATATCGGGCGTCAGATCCGCGCATTGAAGAAAAACCCGCATATCATCGTAGGTACGCCGGGGCGTCTTCTTGACCATATCAACCGCCGCACGATCCGTCTTAACAACGTGAATACGGTTGTCATGGATGAGGCTGATGAAATGCTGAACATGGGATTCATTGATGATATCGAATCAATTCTCTCAAACGTGCCGAGCGAGCATCAGACGCTTCTATTCTCAGCAACAATGCCTGCTCCGATCAAACGGATCGCAGAGCGTTTCATGACTGAGCCTGAGCATGTAAAAGTAAAAGCGAAAGAAATGACTGTTTCTAACATTCAGCAGTTCTACTTGGAAGTGCAAGAGCGTAAAAAGTTCGATACGCTGACTCGTCTTCTTGACATTCAGTCTCCGGAACTTGCGATCGTATTCGGACGTACAAAACGCCGTGTCGATGAGCTGGCTGAAGCCTTGAACCTGCGCGGATATGCAGCTGAAGGAATTCACGGCGACTTAACGCAGGCGAAACGTATGGTTGCGCTTCGTAAATTTAAAGAAGGTGCAATCGAAGTTCTTGTAGCGACTGACGTTGCAGCCCGCGGACTTGATATCTCAGGCGTAACACACGTGTACAACTTTGACGTGCCTCAAGATCCTGAAAGCTACGTTCACCGTATCGGAAGAACGGGCCGTGCAGGAAAAACGGGTATGGCGATGACGTTTATCACACCGCGTGAGAAAAGCATGCTTCGCGCGATTGAACAAACGACAAAACGCAAAATGGACCGCATGAAAGAGCCGACGCTTGACGAAGCATTAGAAGGACAGCAGCAGGTGACGGTTGACCGTCTGCGCACGGCGATCAGCGAAAACAACCTGAACTTCTACATGACGGCAGCTGCGGAATTGTTAGAAGATCATGATGCAGTGACAGTTGTGGCTGCAGCCATCAAAATGGCGACAAAAGAGCCGGACAGCACGCCTGTACGCCTCACTGATGAAGCGCCGATGGTCAGCAAACGCTATAAAAACCAGCGTACTTCTAAGCGCAGAGACGGCCAAGGCGGCGGCTACCGCGGCGGCAAAGGGAAAAACACCAACCGTTCTTCCTACGATAAAAAACGTTCAACTGACCGCCGTTCTTCAGGTGACAGACGCCAGAAAAAATCATACTAAAACACAGGAAGCGGACCCTTTTACAGGGTCCGCTTTTTTTGATATGCCGGAAAGTGAATCTTTTTTGCAAATCAGCCGTATTTGTATGTATGATAAAAAATGGGAGGTAGGTATGTTGAGAGCACAGCCAAAAAATCGAATCAGTCCAAGCGGCTTAAAAGTCTGGCGTCTTCAGGAAATCATCCTGTCCGCCGTTTGTCTTCTGGCCGTTATAGCAGCAGCTGTTTTAAGCCATTTTTTCCATTGGCCGTATTGGATCACCGGAGTCCTCGGCATCATTTGGATCATCGGCTCAGTGATATCCATCTATGCCATACCGAAAATCAGGCACAGGATCTGGCGCTATGAAGTCCATGAAAATGAAATAGATATTCAATCCGGCATTTTTATTGTCAAACGGGTCATTGTGCCGATGGTGAGGGTGCAGCACGTAGATACTTCACAAGGCCCGCTTCTCAGAAGATACCGCCTGGCCTCAGTCAAAATCTCCACGGCGGCGACCGTTCATTCCATTCCGGCGCTTGATATGGAGGAAGCTGACCGGCTGAGGGATTCCATTTCCCGTCTGGCAAGGGTGACGGAAGATGATGTCTGAGCCGAAACGTCTGCACCCGGCGGCCGTGATTTTGAACTTATTCCATATTATTATCGAAACCATTAAAAACATTATTCTGCCATTTTTTCTTGTCTATATTGTTAATTCCAACCATTTCATCCGCTTTTACGGAGGCATTGCGCTCGCCGTTTTGCTTATCTGGCTGATTGCAGCAAGCGTGATCGAATGGAGAAAGTTTACATATCGCATTGAAGACGGGGAATTCAGAATAGAAGAAGGCTTATTTTTTACAAAAAAAAGATACATCTCCATTGACCGGATTCAATCAATGAATACGAGTGCAGGCGTCATTCAGCAGCTTTTTAAGCTGGTTAAGCTGCAAATCGAAACGGCCGGCGACGGAAAAAATGCCGAGGCCGTCTTATCCGCCATTACCGTGGAAGAGGCGGAACGGATCAGAGCGGCGGTTTTTCAGCAAAAAGCCGAGCTGGAAGAACACCGGGAGACAGCGGCGGAGCAGGAGCCGATGCCTAGGGGTGATGTGCAATCCGTCTACCGGCTGTCTTTAGGCGAGCTGCTTATGGCGGCTTCAACATCCGGGGGAATCGGTGTCATCATCTCAGCGGTATTCGCCCTCTTTTCTCAGATTGATGAAGTATTTCCGATGGACTGGCTCTATGACAGGTTCTCTTTTCTCAAGCATGCGAGCATCGGCATTTACGCCGTGATCATTTTCATAGGATTGTTCATCGCCTGGCTGTTAAGCATCGCCGGTATGATGATCAAGCATGCCAACTTCAAAATAGAGAAAAAGGAACATGAATTGGTCATTACACGCGGAATTATTGAAAAGCATCAAGTGACGATCCCGCTCCGTAAAATTCAGGCCATTAAAATTAAAGAAAATGTCATCAGACAGCTATTCGGATACGCGACGGTTGCGATTGTCAGTGCAGGCAGGGCGGGGAATGAGAAAGAAGGCGCTCAAACGATTCTGTTTCCGATCATCCGCAGATCCAAGCTCGGTGTGATGCTGAACGATTTCACACCGGATTACGTGCTGGAAGAAAACCGGAATCATTTGCCGAAAAGGGCGCTGCGCCGGTATTTATTCCGATCCATAATCTTCTCGGTTTTCGTGATCATCCCGCTTTGTATTCTGTTTAAACCGTGGGGATATGCATCGCTGCTTGTGCTTCCTGCCGAACTGGTGCTTGGATATGCCTCGTTTAGGACAGCGTCATGGTGCATAAACGGCGGCAGGCTTCAGATCACCACGAGGCTGATCGGGAAGACGACCACGATTATGCTGAGAAGAAGAATGCAGATGCTGGAAGTCAGCCGGTCTATTCTGCAAAAAAGAAGACGGCTCGCATCCGTGGCTACCGCAGTGAAATCAGCTCACCACATGGAGCATGTCATGCTGAAGGATGTCAGTGAGGAAGATGCCGAACGCATCGGGCGCTGGTATTCATATGAAAAAGCGGACGGTTAATACCGCCGCTTTTTTTGCTGCACGCATAAAAAAGAAAGCAAAAATCCGCCTGCCAGTCCGAACAAATGCGCCATAATGTTAATATTAGAATTGATAAAGGTCGACAGTACCGCGATGACAAGCAGCGTCATAATCATTTTTGACTGGTCCCGGCCGATCAGCTCTTTCCGGAAGACAGTCAGAAACACATACACGCCGAAAAGTCCGAAGATCGCCCCTGATGCGCCGACATGCACATAATCAAGCGGCTCGACAAGATACGTGCCGATATTGCCGATGATGCCTGACGCGATGTACACAATCAGAAAACGGACTTTTCCGAGCATCTGCTCAAGCGGGGGCGCGAATAAAAACAGAGACATGGAGTTAAACAGGAGATGGGTGAAATTCGCGTGTAAAAACATCGGTGTCACCAGCCGCCACCATTCTCCCTCGAAAACACCGTAATTATAGCCGGTCACTGCATCTGACCACATCATGACGGAATGAAGCGGCAGGCTGAAAAACAGCCATAAAAACGCCTGAAGCGCCAGAATACAGCTGACGGCGGGATAACGTCTGATAAAAGTCTGGAAATTTTCCGTTCGTATAAACATCGCAAGCCCCTTTGCACTTGATTTGTTACATATATAGTAACACGTTTATGACACAAACCGTTTTTTAGTACGGACTTTTAGGAGGAATTCACATGATTTTCGGAATCGGAATCGACATCGTTGAACTGCACAGAATTGAAAATATGCTCAGCCGGCAGATGAGATTTCCGCAAAGAATATTGACGGACGGTGAATACGTCCGCTTTACACAGCTGTCGGACAAAAGGAAAATTGAATTTCTTGCGGGAAGATTCGCGGCAAAAGAAGCCTTTTCGAAAGCGTACGGCACGGGTATCGGCAAAGAGCTCAGCTTTCAGGATATTGAAACCGGAAAGGACCCGGCCGGAAAGCCAGTGCTTACCTGCGCCAAGCTTGACGGCGCGGCAATTCACGTCTCCATTACCCATACAAAAGAATACGCCGCGGCGCAGGTCGTGATTGAAAGGTTGTCACGCTAGTCTGCATATTAGCCGAAACCCCTTCATATATTTGATAGTGCATTAAGGGAGACAAGTTGTTTGAGGCTTTTATGGTACGCGTCCGGCCGTTCAGGGCGTACCGTTAAAGTCAAACAAGCGATTTCTTCCCTTTACATCAATTGAGAAGAAGGGGTTGGAAAAAGGTGAGAAAAAGCTTTGTTTTGCTTTTAACGGGACTGCTTGCCGTCCTTATTCTTTCGGCCTGCGGCCAAAAATCACAGGAAGATATCGTGACCGGTTTAGATAAGAAGGCGAAAGAATATACCTCGTACAAAGCAAAAGCCAAAATGACCATTGAAACGGGGAGTGATCCGCAAGTATACAATGTGGAAATCTGGCATAAAAAACCTTCCCTGTACCGGGTCTATCTGGAAAATCCGAAAAAAGACCAAAATCAAGTCATTTTACGGAACGCCAACGGAGTCTTTGTCCTCACGCCGTCTTTAAATAAGAGCTTCCGCTTCCAAAGCGACTGGCCGAATAACAGCAGCCAAGTATATTTGTTTGAGTCCCTTGTAAAAGACGTGCAAAATGACAAAGACGCCGTCTATTCCGCCAAAGATAAAAAGTACACGTTTGAAACAAAAACAAACTATCAGCATAACAAAATGCTGCCGACGCAAGAAATCACTTTCAACAAAAAGGACATGAGCCCGTCGCTCGTCAAAGTCATGGATACAGACCGGAAAGTGATGGTAAAAGTCGAATTCAAAAGCTTTGAATTCAACAAACCGTTTGACAAAGACTCTTTTGACGAGAAGAAAAATATGACGCTTTCCCAGATGGACGTCGCCACAAGCGCTAAGCCGTCTGATTCATTTGCCGTCAAAACACCGCTTCAAGTGCCGGCCGGCGTCAAAAAGCTTGAAGAGAAAGATATTTCAACCGCGGACGGGAAACGGGTCGTCATGACATACGGCGGGGAAAAATCATTCACGCTCATTCAAGAAAAAGCCCAAATCGCAAAAGCAGCCTCTGCCGTCACGCTGAAAGGCGAACCGGTTAATCTCGGCTTCACGGTCGCAGCACTATCCGATACGTCTTTAACGTGGACATATGACGGAGTGGATTACCTCCTGTCATCGAAGGATCTTACGAAAGACGAAATGGTGGCCGCCGCCAAAAGCATGCAGGGACAGTCTTCAAAATAACGTCAAAAAGAGGCCGCCGCTGCCGGCCTCTTTTTTTGATTCCATTTCACTTTGCAGCATAATTTTAGTATGATAATAACAATATGGTTTGAAAATAATGCTAGGAAGTGTATCGAGTGAACACAGCATCCTTTTACAGAGAAACGTGGGCGGAAATCAACCTGTCTGCGATTAAAGAAAATGTCACACATATGAAAAAACACATCGGCGAAAACGTCCATCTCATGGCGGTTGTAAAGGCGAACGCTTACGGCCACGGAGATTTGGAAGTCGGGAAAGCCGCGCTTGAAGCGGGTGCCTCGTGTCTTGCCGTAGCGATACTGGATGAGGCGATCTCCTTGAGAAAACGGGGCATTACAGCGCCGATTCTCGTCCTTGGCGCCGTGCCCCCTGAATATGTACAAGCCGCTGCCGAATATGACGTCACACTGACGGGATATTCTGTTGAATGGCTTCAGGAAGCTGCGCGCCACCTCGGAAGTGAAACAGTGCCGTTTCACCTGAAAGTCGATACCGGCATGAACAGACTCGGAGTCAAAACGGAGGAAGAAATCCAAAGCGTGTTAAAAATCCTCGGCCAAAATCCCGGTTTAGTCTGTAAAGGCGTATTCACCCATTTTGCAACCGCGGATGAAAAAAACAGGGATTATTTCCTCTTCCAATTTGAACGCTTTAAAAAATTGATCGCTCCGCTTCCTTTAAAAGAATTGATGGTTCACTGCGCGAACAGCGCTGCCGGACTTCGTCTTAAAAAAGGCTTCTTTAACGCGGTTCGTTTCGGCATCAGTATGTACGGGCTCCGTCCTTCCGCTGACATCCAAAACGAAATTCCGTTTCAATTAAAGCCGGCTTTTGCACTGCACTCTGTTTTATCCCATGTGAAAAAAATCCGCAAAGGGGAAAGCGTCAGCTACGGTGCAACATATACGGCAGAGAAGGATCAATGGATCGGAACCGTTCCCATCGGCTATGCAGACGGATGGCTCCGCAAGCTGAGCGGTACGGCTGTGCTGATCGGCGGAAGACGGATGAACATTGCCGGAAGGATCTGCATGGACCAATTAATGGTCGAATTAGACCAATCTTATCCGCCGGGCACCAAAGTCACCCTGATCGGCAGCCAGAAAGAAGAAACGATCACGATGGACGAAATCGCCGGGCGGCTTGAGACGATTAATTACGAGGTCCCTTGTACCATTAGTTCCCGCGTTCCCCGTATGTTTTTGAAAAATGAGAGTATAATGGAAGTAAGAAATCCTTTACTGCAAGAAAATACAAGCAAGTAGCCGTCATCCGGAAAAAGAGAATTTATAAAACAGCTTTGCTTGACGTTTGAATAATGGTATCATTATGTCTGGATGGATGAATTGGTCGTATCCGTAAGTTTGGTGGAGGTGTATGTTTTTTGTCTGAATCCAGCGCAAGAACCGAAATGAAAATCAGCTTGCCTGAAAACTTAGTAGCTGAATTGGATGGTGTAGCGATGCGGGAGAAACGAAGCAGAAACGAACTGATATCACAAGCAGTGAGAGCGTATGTCAGCGAACGGACAACTCGCCACAACCGTGATTTGATGAGACGCGGGTATATGGAAATGGCGAAAATCAACTTGAACATTTCTTCTGAGGCTCACTATGCTGAGTGCGAAGCAGAAACGACCGTTGAGCGCTTAGTCAGCGGAGGATAATCATTTTGATTGTAAAGCGCGGCGATGTTTATTTTGCTGATTTATCTCCTGTTGTTGGCTCAGAGCAAGGCGGCGTACGCCCGGTTTTAGTGATCCAGAATGATATCGGAAATCGCTTTAGCCCGACTGCTATTGTTGCAGCCATAACAGCCCAAATACAGAAAGCGAAATTACCAACCCACGTCGAAATTGATGCAAAACGCTACGGTTTTGAAAGAGATTCCGTTATTTTGCTGGAGCAAATTCGGACGATTGACAAGCAAAGATTAACGGATAAAATAACTCATCTGGATGATGAAATGATGGATAAGGTTGATGAAGCCCTGCAAATCAGTTTGGCACTCATTGATTTTTAGTCATATTTTTCTGGTTGCTCATAAAGAGCAACTTTTTTTGTTTTCGAAAAACATAAGCGCTATAATAAAGAGATAATCAAACAAAATTTGTTGTTTTGTGTCGGGAGGTCAGTGAAACCCATGTCGAATCAGAAAGTGTATCAGTTCATTATTGATCAGCATGATGAACTGCTTGATACTTGGACAGCCAAACTAAAAGAAGTAGGCAATCAGGAAGACTATCAGCTTACGAATCACATATGTGAAAATATTTGTAAAGATTATATAGACATTCTTTTATTATCGACTAAAAATGACGAGGCTACCGAAGAGCAGATCAGTGAACTCGCACTGCGCGCCGTTCAGCTCGGCCTGTCACTGAAACTTCTTTCAGCCACCCTGTCAGAGTTTTGGAAACTGCTTTACGAAACGATGGTCGACCTTAATATGGCCGATCAGGACAGAGCGGATTTGATTTTGGAAATAGACAGCTTTTTCAATCCGATAAACACGGAAATCTTAAATCAGTATTCTATCTCCTGGGAAAAAACGGTTACTTTGCAAAAAATCGCGCTTCAGGAACTGTCGGCTCCGCTAATCCCGGTATTTGAGCATGTAACGGTCATGCCGCTTGTCGGGACGATTGATACGGAGCGTGCAAAGCATATTATGGAAAATCTGTTAAACGGCGTCGTAAAGCACCGCTCACAGGTTGTATTGATTGACATTACGGGCGTGCCGGTCGTTGATACGATGGTGGCGCACCATATTATCCAGGCATCGGAAGCGGTGCGGCTTGTCGGCGCGAAATGCCTGCTCGTCGGAATCCGTCCGGAAATCGCGCAGACGATCGTTAATCTGGGAATTGATTTGTCACAGGTTATTACGAAGAATACCCTTCAAAAAGGAATTCAAACAGCGCTTGAAATGACAAATCGAAAAATCGTTTCATTGGGGGAATAACATTGTGAGACATCCAAAAATCCCGATCTTGAAACTGTATAACTGCTTATTGGTATCCATTCAATGGGAACTTGACGATCAGACTGCTTTGCATTTTCAAGAAGACCTGCTGAACAAAATCTATGAAACCGGCGCGAACGGGGTCGTCATCGACCTGACATCCGTTGATATGATCGATTCATTTATCGCGAAAGTGCTCGGTGATGTTATTACCATGTCAAAATTAATGGGCGCAAAAGTCGTGTTGACGGGAATTCAGCCGGCTGTGGCGGTCACATTGATTGAACTCGGAATCTCACTTGAGGAAATCGAAACAGCGCTCGACTTAGAGCAAGGGCTTGAGACATTGAAGCGGGAATTGGGGGAATAGCGATGAACGACCAATCCTGTGTGAAAATCATGACAGAATGGGATATCGTAGCCGCCAGACAGCTTGGCCGCAACGTTGCGAGGGAATTAGGCTTCGGCACGGTGGACCAGGCCAGAATCACGACGGCTATCTCAGAATTGGCCAGAAATATCTACTTATATGCCGGCAAGGGCCAGGTCAGCATAGAACAAGTAAACGACAGAGGTAAAAAAGGCCTTAAAATCATAGCAGAAGACAAAGGACCCGGAATCCCCGACATCCGTAAAGTGATGGAAGACGGCTTTTCAACGTCTGGCGGACTGGGAGCGGGGCTTCCGGGCGTCAAAAGGCTGATGGATGAATTCAGCCTGCAATCTGTTGCAGAGGAAGGAACAGAGATTCAAGCCGTGAAGTGGCTTCGGTAGGAGGTTAGAACGTGGATTTCAGGGAGGTTATAGAGCAGCGGTACCATCAGCTGCTTAGCCGATATATAGCCGAATTAACAGAAACATCTTTATATCAAGCCCAAAAATTCAGCCGAAAAACGATTGAACATCAGGTTCCTCCGGAGGAAATTATCAGCATCCACCGAAAAGTAATAAAGGAACTGTATCCGGATCTGCCGGAAGATGTTTTTCATTCGCTGGATTTTTTAATAGAAGTCATGATTGGCTACGGGATGGCTTATCAGGAACATCAAAGTCTGAGAGATATCCAGCAGGAGCTTCGTTCAGAAATTGAAATTGCCGCAAATGTCCAGCAGACGCTGCTGGGCACAAAAATTCCTGAAGAAGAAGAGCTGGATATCGGGGCGATCAGCGTTCCCGCCAAGCAGATGAGCGGGGACTATTATCACTTTGTCAAAGACAAGGAATCGATTAACATCGCGATAGCCGACGTCATCGGAAAAGGAATACCCGCCGCATTGTGCATGTCGATGATCAAGTATGCCATGGACTCTCTTCCAGAGATCGGCATTCACCCCTCCCAAGTGTTGAAAAACCTTAACCGCGTTGTAGAACAGAATGTGGACTCAAGCATGTTTATCACCATGTTTTACGCAAACTACAATACGAAAAATCACCAATTTACCTATGCTTCTGCGGGGCATGAACCGGGCTTCTACTACTCTGAAAAAGAAAAGAAGTTTTATGATCTGGAGGCAAAAGGATTGGTGCTGGGAATTTCTCAGGATTTTGATTACAGCCAATACGAACAGCACATGGACGAAGGAGACATGATCGTTCTTTTTTCTGACGGCGTCACCGAATGCCGTACGGAAAACGGTTTCTTGGAGCGCAGCGACATTCAGCGCATGCTGGAAGAACATATGGAATGCTCGGCGCAGGATATGGTCAAAAATATTTACGACAGCCTGCTGAGACTCCAGGACTTTCAGCTTCATGACGATTTTACGTTAATAGTTTTGAAAAGAAAGGTTTAACAAGACGGCAGCACGGGTAAAAAGCCATTAGCACGAGTAAGGATAACTTTCAGAGGTGATACGATGAATTTAACGGTAGATATGAAGGAGAATCTTTCAGATATACAAATCAATATCGCTGGAGAAATCGATGTATACTCAGCTCCGGTGGTTCGTGAAAAGCTGATGCCCTTGGCAAACGAGGGGAAAAACATGAGAATCTGCTTAAAAGATGTAAACTATATGGACAGTACGGGTTTAGGCGTTTTTGTAGGCGTGTTTAAAACGGTGAGCAAGGAAGGCGGTTCTTTGAAGCTTGAGAATCTTTCCGATCGGCTCGTCCGTCTGTTTGAAATTACGGGGCTTAAGGATATCATCGACATTTCGGCAAAGTCAGAAGGTGGCGTGCAATGAGTACATCAGTTGATTATATTGAGATGAAAATTCCGGCCGAACCGGAATACGTAGGGATCGTCAGGCTTACATTATCAGGTGTCGCCAGCAGAATGGGCTATACCTACGATGACATTGAAGATTTGAAAATTGCTGTCAGCGAAGCTTGTACAAACGCTGTCCAGCATGCATACAAAGATGAAAACAAGGGAGAAGTATCCGTGCGGTTCGGTGTGTTTGAAGATCGGCTGGAGGTCATTGTCGCCGATCAGGGAGACAGCTTTGATTTTGATCAGAAGCAGCAGGATCTCGGGCCGTACACGCCTTCGCACACAGTCGATCAATTGTCAGAAGGAGGACTCGGTCTATATTTAATGGAAACGCTCATGGATGAAGTCAAAGTTCAAAGCAACTCTGGCGTAACCGTGGCGATGACAAAGTATTTAAATGGGGAGCGAGTTGATCATGGCACAACCATCAAAAACTACGAAACTAACTAAAGATGAAGTTGATCGGCTCATACGCGACTTTCAAATACATGATAATAAAAAAGCCCAGGAGACACTCGTCGAGGTGTATACCAATCTCGTCGAAATGCTGGCAAAGAAATATTCAAAAGGAAAAAGCTTTCACGAGGATCTGCGCCAGGTCGGGATGATCGGGCTTCTCGGCGCCATTAAACGCTATGATCCGGAGGTCGGCAAATCCTTTGAAGCATTTGCGATTCCGACCATCATCGGCGAGATCAAACGCTTCCTCCGAGATAAAACATGGAGCGTACACGTCCCGAGACGGATTAAAGAACTCGGGCCGCGCATTAAAATGGCGGTGGATCAGCTGACGACAGAGACGCAGCGGTCGCCGAAAGTCGAAGAAATCGCAGCCTTTCTCGATGTGTCAGAAGAGGAAGTGCTTGAAACGATGGAGATGGGAAAAAGCTATCAGGCGCTTTCTGTCGATCACAGCATCGAAGCGGATGCAGACGGAAGCACCGTCACGATCCTTGATATCGTCGGTTCGCACGAGGAAGGATACGAACGCGTCAACCAGCAAATGATGATCCAAAGCGTGCTTCATGTGCTGTCTGACCGCGAAAAACAAATTATCGATCTAACATTTGTGCAAAATAAAAGCCAAAAAGAAACAGGGGACATTCTCGGAATATCTCAAATGCACGTCTCGCGCCTTCAGCGGAAAGCGGTGAAAAAACTGAGAGAGGCCTTGATTGGAGATCCCTCCATGGAGCTAATGTAATGATTCAGGTTGAAGAAAACGAACATGTTCAAACTCTTGTATACCAATTAAATAAAGAAGGCAAGTCCATATGCGGGGACAGCTTTTTCATGAAGGCGGATGAAGAGGAATTGGTTTGCGCGGTAGCCGACGGTCTCGGCAGCGGATCCCTTGCCAACGAATCTTCCTCAGCTATTAAAGACATCGTGGAAACGTATGCGGATGAGGATGTGGAAAGCATCATTGAGCGCTGTAACCAAGCGATGAAAAACAAAAGAGGGGCGACTGCCTCCATCTTAAAAATCAATTTCACCAAAAGAGAACTGACATACTGTTCGATCGGGAATGTCCGTTTCTTTCTGCACTCCCCATCAGGCGAAGTCTTTCATCCGCTCCCGATTTCGGGTTACCTCTCAGGCAAACCGCAAAAATACAAAACGTATACGTCATCATACGAAAAAGGGGCGACATTCATCATCTATACGGATGGGCTGGAGGTTCCGCATATCCGCACCTGCTTAAAGCAGGGACACTCAATAGAAGATATATCAAAATCAATTCATCCGTACACAACATCCAGACGTGATGATTTGACCTATATTCTCGGGCAGCTTTTATCGTAAGGCTGCTTTTTTTATGTTCCGCCGTTTTTTGATACACTAGAGAAAGAATGAAGAGATGGAGGCTTTGGTGAGATGGAAACATTAGCCCTTTTGAAAAAACAAATTGCTGAAGAAACAGCGTTATCCCAAAAACATGTCGAAAGTGTCATCCGCCTGCTTGAAGACGGCAATACCGTTCCGTTTATTGCGCGGTACCGAAAAGAGCAGACCGGCTCAATGGATGAGGTGCAGATTCAGGCAATCTCCGAGCGGTGGCAGTACATACAAAACCTGACGCAGCGGAAAGAAGAAGTCATCAGATTGATCGCCGAACAGGACAAGCTGACGGACGGACTGAAGCAAAAAATCGAACAAGCGGCCAAGCTTCAGGAAGTCGAGGATTTATACCGTCCCTTCAAACAAAAACGGAAAACAAAAGCGACCGTCGCCAAAAGCAAAGGGCTTGAACCGCTTGCGGACTATATTCTTTCACTACCGAAAGACAACCGCCTTCACGAAACCGCTGATCAATATATCAATGCAGAAAAGGAAGTCGCCACAAGGGAAGAAGCCATTGAAGGCGCGAAGCACATCATAGCCGAACAAATCTCGGATGATCCTCATTTCAGAAAGTGGATCCGCCAGGAAACGTATAAAAAAGGAATTCTCACATCCGCGGCAGGCAAGTCAGCCGCAGACGATGAGAAAAACGTCTATGAAATGTACTATGAGTACGAAGAGCCGATCCAAAAGGTCGTTCCTCACAGAGTGCTCGCGATGAACCGCGGTGAAAAAGAAGGCATTTTAAAGATTGCGATCGAACCGCCCGCCGATCAGATAAAAGCTTATTTAGAAAAGCAAATCATCAAACACCGTGAAACGCCTGTGAAAGAAACGCTGAAAGAAGCCATTGAGGACAGTTACAAACGCCTGATCCAGCCGGCTATTGAGCGTGACATCCGCAAAGAGCTGTCAGAAAAAGCAGACGCGCAGGCGATCCATATTTTCGCTGAAAACCTGCGTAAGCTCCTGCTGCAGCCGCCGATGAAGGGAAAGGTCGTGCTCGGCGTCGATCCGGCTTTCCGTACGGGTTGCAAACTGGCAGTCGTTGACGAGACGGGAAAAGTGCTGAAAATCGACGTCATTTATCCGCACGCTCCCGTCAAAAAGACAGCGGAAGCCCGGAAAAAAATCAAAGAATTGCTGGACCGGTACGAAGTCGAGGTTGTGGCGATCGGAAACGGCACGGCATCAAGGGAGACAGAGCAATTCGTCGTTGATGTGTTAAAAGAAACAGAGCGGGACATTTATTACGTCATCGTCAATGAGGCCGGAGCAAGCGTGTATTCCGCCTCAGAAATCGCCCGTGAGGAATTTCCGGATTTTCAGGTCGAAGAGCGCAGCGCCGTCTCCATCGCGCGAAGATTGCAGGACCCGCTGGCCGAGCTTGTAAAAATTGATCCTAAATCCGTCGGTGTCGGGCAATACCAGCATGATGTCAGCCAAAAGCAATTAAACGAATCTCTCCGTTTTGTCGTAGAAACCGTCGTCAACCAAGTCGGGGTAAATGTCAACACAGCATCCGCCGCGCTGCTTCAATATGTAGCCGGATTATCCAAAACCGTCGCCGGCAATATCGTCAAAAAAAGGGAAGAACTCGGCAAATTTACAAATCGTAAAGAGCTGAAAGGAATCCCGCGCCTCGGCGCAAAAACATATGAACAATGCATCGGTTTCTTGAGAGTGCCCGGAGGCCAGGAGCCGCTTGACCGCACCGGGATACACCCGGAAAGCTATAAAGAGACAAAGGCGCTGCTCAAAAAACTGCAGCTCACTGCAGATCAGATCGGAAGCGCGGACGTAAAAGAGAAAATCAGCGCACTGCCGCTGTCTGAGACGGCTGAGGAGCTCGGTATAGGGGAAATTACACTTGCAGATATTTGCGGACAGCTGACAAGGCCGGAACGCGATCCCCGTGACGAAGTGCCGAAGCCTTTGCTGAAAAAAGACGTTCTGCAGCTTGAGGATTTAAAGGAAGGAATGGAATTGCAGGGCACCGTCCGCAACGTTGTAGATTTCGGCGCTTTCGTCGATATCGGCGTCAAGCAAGACGGGCTTGTGCACATCTCAAAACTGAGCAATCAGTTCGTCAAACATCCTCTCGACATCGTATCGGTCGGAGACATTGTCACCGTATGGGTCGAAGGGGTGGACGTGCAAAAAGGCAGAGTGTCGCTGTCTATGGTAAAATAAAAGCACTGCTTACGAGCAGTGTTTTTTTCTGTAGAAATACCAGCACTGGTTCAGCAGTTTGATTTGATAATTGTCTTTTTCTAAAAACGCTTTTTGCATTTGTTTCATCAGCCAATTCGGCATGGCTCATTCCTCCTCAGCTTTTAGTTAGAGGGCGGTTTTAACATATTGTATGCGAACGGTAAATTGTCCCGTTCGATGTTTTTAAGCGAGGTGCACATATGGATAACGAACAACTTCAAAAGCTGACGGAAGACATCTCTGCACAGGATTTCGGGAAGCCGTTCCGTCACCGGGCCTTTTTCAATGACCGGCTGAAAACGACAGGCGGCCGGTACATGCTGTCTTCCCATAACATCGAATTAAACCGCAAATATTTGCTCGAACATGGCCGGAGCGAGCTGGTAGGCATCATCAAACACGAGCTTTGCCATTATCACCTTCACCTTGAAGGAAAAGGGTACAAGCACAGAGACAAAGACTTCAGAGACCTGCTTCAGAAAGTCGGAGCGCCGAGATTCTGCACGCCGCTCCAAACAAAAAAGACACAAAAGAAAACATATATGTATAGATGCACGGCCTGCGGCCAACAGTATATAAAGAAGCGGGCAATGAATCCGGAAAGATATGCCTGCGGAAAGTGCAGAGGAAAAATCAAAAGAATTTTTTAAAAAGGCTTGACTCATTTTAATGTTCTATGTTAAATTATAAAAGTCGTTGAGAGACAACGACACTTTCTCAAAAAATAAATGTTGCTTCTTGACACAATATGTCGCATCATTTATAATGAAGAAAGTCTGATTATTCCACAGTAGCTCAGTGGTAGAGCTATCGGCTGTTAACCGATCGGTCGCAGGTTCGAATCCTGCCTGTGGAGCCATATGGAGAAGTACTCAAGTGGCTGAAGAGGCGCCCCTGCTAAGGGTGTAGGTCGCGTAAGCGGCGCGAGGGTTCAAATCCCTCCTTCTCCGCCAGATAAGTTCTCAACCAGACGGCCCGTTGGTCAAGCGGTTAAGACACCGCCCTTTCACGGCGGTAACACGGGTTCGAATCCCGTACGGGTCACCATTTACCTTCGTTGGGCTATAGCCAAGCGGTAAGGCAACGGACTTTGACTCCGTCATGCGTTGGTTCGAATCCAGCTAGCCCAGCCATTTTATTTTAAATTTTGAATCACTTTTAGAGCGAGCCATTAGCTCAGTTGGTAGAGCATCTGACTTTTAATCAGAGGGTCGAAGGTTCGAGTCCTTCATGGCTCACCACTTGTCACGCGGGTGTGGCGGAATTGGCAGACGCGCTAGACTTAGGATCTAGTGTCTTACGACGTGGGGGTTCGAGTCCCTTCACCCGCACTTTCTTTTAAAAGTGCTGATCACTAGCTTACATGCTTAGTGGAAAAACAGCTTCATAACACGCGGTCGTGGCGGAATGGCAGACGCGCTAGGTTGAGGGCCTAGTGGGTGAATAACCCGTGGAGGTTCAAGTCCTCTCGGCCGCATATCAATGATACCAAGGGTTTTTGACACCCTTGGTATTTTTTGTTTTTGGATATCTCCATTTGGGCCTAAAGTATTTTTTGCGAGTATGATGAATAATGACACATTGAATCCCTTAGATCTATGACGTGTTGCTCAAAGTAACTTACTTCAAATATCCTTTTTCTTTAAACCTTCCTTATAAAATAATCCTCTTAAAAATGGAGTGATAGTATTTGAAATTTAATTTTGACTTTAATTTACCGTTTAGTTTACCATTAGAATCTAATCAGAAGCTTTATAGTAATTATGGTATTGTTGAGTATATATTAAATTTTAATACTTATACTAGAAGTATAGTTGTTGATGATAGTCTTCTTCAAAGCAGTCAAGAGTGTACAAGAATAACTGTTGATTATATAATTCCAAAAGATAACTTGCATAATATAAAAGAAGTTGATGAGATACTGAGAACTGTGATTCTCAATACTATTAGTTATTTAAATAAGTTCTTTGATGCCATCAGAGCAAGTTTTAATTTAGAATACGTACATAACATTACTATCGCTGATTTACCACCAATAATAATAATTAAATATGAAGATAAAGATTATATTTATGTAACAAATCCACAGGATTATGCGTACAAAGAATTTGTGTTAGGAGAAGAGGGTTTAAAAAAGTTACAGAATAAAATTAAGATTTATGATGATCACCATGATTTATATCTAGTTGAAAAATTTTTTCATTCTGCGAAATCTCATTTTTATAAGGAACAATTTATTGATGTTATTATTGATTTACAAACCTCATTTGAGATTTTTATTAGAAATTCTCATAAACTTATATTATTAAAAAATGGAAAAGAGGAGCAGGAGCTCGCTAAAGTATCATCAATTGCCTTTCGGAATGTCTTAGAGGATCATTTAGGAAAAAAGTTTTTAAAAACTGACTTAGGTTTTAAAAGTAATCCAATTATTAAAGATTGGTATGACGGACTATATTCAGTTAGGAATGAAATTGTTCATAGTGGAAAAATAGATATAACAGGTGAAATAGCTCTTGAAGCACATAGGGTATATGTTAATGCGAGGAACTACATAAGTAAAACACTAATAGAAAACGGTTATTTGAACTATATGGGAGAAGTCGATCTAAGTTTATTTAAAGGGAGTACAAAGGGTAGCATTGATGAAGAAGCTCTTATAAAAAGACTTAAAGAACTAGACATGATTGAATGAATTATTTGAATGAACAACAATAACGCATGTACTTATGAGCTATTTTGTTTATTTTTCTTAATTAATTTTCTGTTGGTTACATAATAAATGATACCAAGGGTTTTGAATCCCTTGGTATCATTTATTTCTCTTGTTCCTTGAAGATGGTTTTTATCGAAAAAAATCATATGATGATAATTGTTCATTAATCATAAGGATTAATAACTTGTTAAATCATGAATAAGGGCTACAAGCACTCAGAATTTTTTCTTTCTAGAAGTTCTTTTTTACCCAGTCATCTTTAAACATCTCAAGTTCCTCTAATAAAAACCAAGAAATTCATTTATTACCTACTGTTTACATTAGCCACCTTAGATATATTAAAGAATAACAGCATTCGCCATTATTTGTTTTGTTGGTATCAAGGCTTAAAACAACTTCAGTTCCATAAGAATCATAACCGAGTATCATAGTCCCGAACGCGCCTCCGAACCATACTCACTTAAAAACCACTTATAACTGTCTGAGAGGGTTGCTTTGAGGTCTTCTTCTATCTCTTTAATTTGTTTGTCAGTGACGCCTTTAGTAAGAATTGAATATTTTTTATTCTCATCAACCAATTTTTTCACTCTAGAGTAATTCACATTAAGCCTCACATACATTTAATTTTGGTTTGCAATTCATCGATCTTATTGAGTTCGTACTCATAATCACAGTTTTCTTCTAAAACAGAAATCATAGTTTCAAAGAAACCTTTTGCATTTTTTAAGAGTGTTTTTAAAAAATCAAGTTTCGGCAGTAATACTTTTTGTTTTTCGTCAATTTCAAATAACAACATATCATTCGATATTGATTTCATTTTCAATAGAAGGGGTTGATCTGGAAAATAAGTTTCGCTTTCTCCTGTTTCAATAGCTTCTTCAATTAAATTTAAAAAATAAGCCCACAATTGATCAACCAAGTCCCACATGGTGGCATCAAGCAATTCTTGTTCACTATATTTTAAAATAATCGCTCCTGATAAATAGTTTGGGTCTAACTGTGATTTCATGTTCTTAAGTTCCCCTATATTGTTAAGTGGGACAAAGTAATCGTCAACATTATTTTTTAAGACTGAAAGATCTTTTATCTTCTTATTTGGCTTGAGAATTAATGATTGTATATAAAACATTCTTACCTCTCCTATTTTTCCGGATAGAATTGACCTACTCTTCCTTTTTGAAAGCCTACAACATATTGCTGACCCTTATACGTTCCTCTAATTTGATAACTGAATTTTGTTCCTTTTTGTACTAACTCTTCACGGTTTTGTTTCATGATTGATTCTATCGCATCTGCAACATCGCTAACAGTCATCTCTTTATTGAGAAAAGATTGACGAGACTTAACTGAACCATCCCATAAACTAGGATGATGGCGCTCTAAAATATGCTTCATTCCACGTTTATCAATGAGAAATGACTGTCCTCCAAAAATGTATTTTCTGCTTTGAAAAGTCTCTAATTCGTTTACAACTTCATGCGGCTTTGCTTTTTTTATACCATGTGTAGCAGACTGGTTCTTAAAAACTTCAAGTGCAGAGTTTTTATAACTCTGTCCATCAATTGTGTTAAAAGGAAAAGTTCCTGAACCGCCAGCCATTGCATATTGTTGTTCAAAAACATTTGGTATTTTAACGTATTCAATCCCTTTTTTTATTCCTGTTTTTGAAACTTCAAGTGTCTTAATTGCAGCAACTTTTGAACCGGCTTTTGCAACTTTGGATACTTTATCAATACCCTTTGGACCAACTATTGCAAGAACAACAGTGCTGCCGACATAGGACACCCATTTTGCCCTGCTGTAGCTATCTCCATTAATCATATCACGTTGGAAAGTGTCTTCTATGTCTTTTGCTATGATCTTATAAGTATCGATTGGATGTAAGACGGCGTTCACCGTTCCAGAAAGCGTTTCAATAGGGTGCATTGCAAGTTGATAGAGACCCATCACGGTATCTTTACCTGCTTCATACATTCCAACTGCAATACCTTTTCCGATTTCGGCTTTTTGTTGAAGTTCTTCGAGCTGGCGGAAATAAACTTTTTGGTCAGGCTCCAAATTCTCGTATCCAATTTTTTCAGCAATTTTTAAATACTCGTCAGGATCTGTTACATTTACAAGCTGTTTTTTCAAATCTTTAATTTCGCGTTGTTTAGCTTCCTCTTTTTTGAGCTTTAAATAAGCTTCAGACCGCTTTTCGATATCGCCTTTTTTCTTATGTAGGTCACTCTCGCGATAAGCCTTGGCATTATAATGTATGGGTGAAGCGTTTTTGCCCTTACCTGTTGATTCCTGTAACTTTTGAAAGTCTGCTTTAATAAATTGTTCGTTAGGTTCAGTCATTGCATATTCAGTTTTTAAGTTCTCGTCTGTATCGCCTATTTTCTCAATAATTTTTTTTCGTTTGTTTTCGGCGGACGAGAGCTCATCCTTAAAAGCCTCTGTTGAAAATAAATCAAGTGGAAGAATGTCATCAATATCACTCAGTATATCTTTCATTGCTTTCTTCTGCTCGGACATAATTGCTTGTGATTTTCTATATGCGTTTGCCAGTTCGTGTTCTAAGAAGGATTCTTCGATATATGCATCAGATAAGCTGGCATCTTCCAGAATACCGGAGATGCTAGTAAGGAAAGCGATTTTCATATCAATGAAATCAATCCATTGATCAGCTACACCGGTGTGATCGTGAAAAAATGCTTTAATATTGTTTGCTCCCTTCCCAGAGAACTCACTATCATCAAGATCAGCAACAGTCTTAAATGCTTTTTTCAAATTAATCATTTGATTTTTCAATTCTTTATAATCTTTTGCTCGGTTTTCAGCTTCAGATAACAAAGACTTTGCTTCAAATACCTTCATTGTCCAATCCTTTCAGCAAGTTTTGATCTAAATATTACCATGTATAGGATGTGAAATTCGATAAAAAGTTGAAGAAGAGGTAATGAATTGAACGTAATGAGATTTGGAGAAGTGGGGAATTAAGGGTGTTTTTTACTCACCAATTATTAAGCATTATTCATTCAAACCTATAGAAATGATGTAAGGTGATGTTAGAAAGTTTAGTGAAAACAAGCTTTCATAATCAGTGATACGGATTTACAATGTTGAGGGCCTAGTGGTGAATAACCCGTGGAGGTTCAAGCCCTCTCGGCCGCATCCTAATGATACCAAGGGCTTAGACGCTATTTTTAATGTGTTTTGTGACCAAAAGTGTCCACCAACTTATAGGAAGTCATCTAATTTGTCAGCCATCTCTTTTTGTTTATTAAGATGGTCATATACATGGTCAAGAGGTCTATCCAGCAGCTCGGTTGCATACACACGTACATTCTTGGCGTTTCCGCCTTCTTTTTTCTATAATCAAATCGCGTTTTTCCAGTTAAGAGATAATCTGTGATACAGCACCCCTTGTTCGGTTCCGCTTCAACGCTGCCTCAGTAACTGTAATTCCTGGGTTCTCTTCAATAACAGTGAGAGTGTGTACTTCAACCATATGAAAGATTTCACCGGTACCATAATCACGTGCTGTTTTTATATAATCATTGTATGAATAAATATACGATCCACTCAATTATTTGAGTGGATCTGTTTGTTTTTTATTTTTTTGCAGCAGTCTCTATGTGACGAAACAATAGATTAATTAAAACCCTTTACGCAACCAGGCTGTGGCAAGATCAATTGCTCCGCGCGCAGCTTTAGTTTTAGCTAAGGCGTTGAGCATCACGAAATCGTGAATGATACCTTGGAAACGTACGGCAGTGACCGGAACACCGGCTTCACGAAGTTTATTGGCATATGCTTCTCCCTCGTCACGAAGTACATCAGCTTCAGCTGTGATAATCAATGCAGGCGGAAGCCCTTGAAGCTGCTCAGTAGTTGCACGTAGAGGTGATGCTGTAATTTCAGCACGCTCATTCGAATTGGTTGTGTACTGATCCCAAAACCACATCATCGCGTCCTTGCGTAAAAAGTATCCTGTAGCAAACTGATGATAGGATTCTGTATCGAAAGAAGCATCTGTTACCGGATAGAAAAGTAATTGTTGCCGGATATTCAAGTCACCTCGTGCTTTGGCCATTAGCGTGACAGCAGCAGTCATATTGCCTCCAACACTATCACCTGCAATTGTTAGACTCTCGGGAATCATGCCGTTCTCACGGCCATTTTCAGATGCCCACTTCACTACTGCATAGATTTCTTCAATGGCTGTCGGATATTTTGCTTCTGGAGATAAGGTGTAATTTGGAAAGACAATAGCTGCTTGTGCTCCGACTGCTAGCTCACGGATGAGCCGATCATGTGTATGCTCATTACCGAATACCCAGCCGGCTCCATGAATGTACACGATGACAGGAAGGTGCGCAGGCGCATTCTGTGGGCGCATTATTCTTACTGATACCTGTCCGCTCGGCCCTCCTGAAATCATAATGTCTTCAATATCAACTGGCAGTTTATCAATTGGGTCAGATTGAACCTCATCTACAGTTTCTCGTCCTTTCTCAGGTCCAAGGTCGAATAGATAGGGTGGGTTCGCGGTTGCTTCTGCAAATTCTTGAGCTGCTTTTTCTAATTGTACTTTCTTTAACATAGATATCTCTCCTTATATATGTTTTAATCATTATTTTTTTATTCTATTATCTATTGATCTTGACATCTTTCGTCTTACATTGCTGTTGTAATGATTTGTACATCAATATTTCCGCGAGTAGCTTTAGAATATGGACATACTTGATGAGCTGCATGTGTTAATTCTTCCGCTTGCTCTTGAGATACCCCTTGAATTTCCACCTCCAAAACAACTCCGAGTTTATAACCATTATCACTTTCATCTTTTAATAAACTTACTTTACCAGTAACTGCTGATTCGATTTTTAATCGTTTTCTTTGGGCTGCTAAATGAAGAGCACTGTCATAACAAGCTGAATAGCCTGCTGCAAATAATTGTTCTGGATTTGTCGCCGTGGATACTTGATTTGGTTTTGGCATAGCTAAATCCAAATCAATAATAAGATCATTAGATTTTACATGACCTTCTCTTCCGCCTTTTGTTGTAGCTTCTGCTGTAAAATATACTGTCATCATCAAACACCCCTATAAATTGAATTTAACACAATTGAATTTTAACCAATCTAAATAGCATTGTCAATTAAATTTTTAAAAATTAAATTGTTCTCAATTGAAAATCGCAATTAAAATCCTCTAAATTATTGATTAGACTAAAATGAAGAACAGTGATTAATTAAATTGTTAGTCATTCAATTTTACTTAATGTAATTCTTGTGCTATTATGTGTAACAATGAATATAAATATTGTGAGGGATTTAACATGAAGAATGATGATAAATTACTGTTAAGTAATCATCTATGTTTTGCGATTTATGCAGCTTCCCGTGAAATGATAAAGTTATACCATCCTCTCTTAAAAGAATTAGGAATTACTTATCCGCAGTATTTGGTTCTTCTTGTTTTATGGGAGAAGGAAAAAATATCTGTTAAAGGTTTAGGCGAAGAATTATATCTAGACTCCGGAACATTAACTCCAGTTTTAAAACGACTTGAGGAGCGAGGTCTTATTATAAGAGAGCGTTCAAAAGAGGATGAACGAAGTGTAATTATTACGTTAACAACTGAAGGGAATGAGTTTAAAGAAAAAGTCACATTAATTCCTAATGCAGTATTTGATAAAACCGGTTGTAATGAAGAAGAAATTAAAAGTTATAACAAGGAAATTCGTAATTTACTTAACATGCTGACAACTGAGCAATAGTTTTATGAATATAGCTGGTGGGCCCAGCGGGTGAATAACCTGTGGAGATTCAAGTCTTCTCGGCCGCATCTCAATGATACCAAGGGTTTTGATACCCTTGGTATTTTTGTTTTTAGAAAATTTATCTGTTACTGTCCACTTACTTATAGTAGGTCGTATGATTTGTCAGTCACCTTCATCCTTCTGCTGACTGCGTGCGGCGGTAGTAAATATGATAATGCAATTAATGAAGTGATGAAGCAGGAGAAGAAAGTCAGAAAAGTAATGCGAGCAGATTCAGATGAGTACAAGAGAGATAACGCTATAATTTGTGTATATGATGACGGAAGTATATTCAGCTTGCGTTTTATCAGCCAGAAGAAAGTTCTCGCAAGCTTACTACTTGAAAAAGCTATTTTTTCAATCAAAAAATCAATATCAATACGGGGCTGGATTCAATATGATCCAGTCCCTTTTTGTTTTCAGTCTGATAAAAGATTTTCTGTGAAATCATTTAACAATTATTGGTCAATTTTTCTTTTTCAATAATATCCTTTACCACATCCTCAATTGTGATATGCCCAAGAGCTTTTTCCAAGGCAGATTGGGCGATTTCAAATATTGGACCAATTGTACTTTGAATGTTCCGGCCTACAGGACATTGAGGATTGGGATTTTCATGTATACTAAACAATTCTTTATCTTGGACAACATTAACTGCTCTATAAACATCAAGTAAGGTGATTTCAGTTAAATCTTTCGCTAATTCGGCTCCTGCAATACCTGGCCGTACATTTACTAAACCTGCTTTTTTCAGCATCCCCATAATTTTTCTTATTAAGGCGGGATTTGTATTTACACTCCCAGCTAAAAATTCAGAAGTGCTAATTCCGTCTTCATTTATTTCAACAAGAGCCAATATATGAATTCCTACAGCAAAACGGCTGCTAATAGACATGATTTCTTCACCATCCTAATTACTTTACACTCTTTATAGTACACTTGTAACTGAATGTATTACAAGTTTATTTTATAAAAGCATTGACAAATAAATAAGGTGTAACTAAAATGATTACATGTAATCAATGTGGTTACATTTAAAAATTTTGAATGATTAGGAGGACTGGAAATTGAAAATTGGAATCATTGGTGCAACCGGAAAAGCTGGAAGTCTTATCTTGAAAGAAGCGGTAAGCAGGGGACATGAAGTAACTGCAATTGTAAGAGATGCTGCAAAACTTAAAGAGGATAAGATTGCAATCATTGAAAAAAATATAATTGATCTTACATCGGATGATCTAAAAAAGTTAGATGTAGTTGTGAATGCCTTCGGAGCTCCATTAGGAGAAGAACAGGCACATGTAGATGCTGGCCGGGCATTAATTAGGGCATTAAAAGGAACGGGTACAAGAGCTGTAATTGTAGGTGGAGCAGGGAGTCTTTATGTAGACGAAAATAAAACTGTCAGTGTAATGGATACACCTGATTTCCCTGAGATTTTTATTCCAACAGCTAAAGGGCAAGGTCGTAACTTGCAAGAACTAAAGGAAACTTCTGATATTAACTGGACATTTATCAGTCCTTCAGCGGTATTTGACCCAGACGGGAAAAGAACTGGATTTTATCAGTCAGGAAAAGATCATCTTCTTGTGAATTCGAAAGGCGAAAGTTATATCAGCTATGCAGACTATGCAATTGCAGTATTGGATGAAATCGAAAATCCAAAACATATAAATGAACGCTTTACAGTTGTTGGAGAAGCTGAATAAGTTATTGAGCAGAAACAAAGGCTCTCAGCCGCATCTCAATGATGCCAAGGGTTTTGACACCCTTGGTATTTTTTGTTGTAAGTGCATTTGGCATTAAAAAAGTGCTGATCTCTGCACAAAATCTTTGCGCGAGTCTGCACTTTTATTCTGCAAGGTACACTGCCCATTATCATCGATTAGTTTTTAATCCGTTCTTAGCCGAGCTGATACTTGGCTTTTAGAAGTTTTTTTTAAGTGGTTAAAACCAACAAATTTTTTGCCTTCTTCATCCCATAGGCGGAACTTTAACGACTTAAGACTTGTTGCCAGTGTGATGGTCGGAACGTTTTGCAATGGTTCAGTGTTGTTATGCACGATTTCAAGCTTATAGTTTGGGACTCTTGGGCTTAAATGATGAACATGATGGAAACCGATATTGCCTGTTAACCATTGCATGACTTTTGGAAGCTTATAAAAAGAGCTTCCTTCAACTGCTGCTTTTACATATTCCCACTGCTCATCTTCTTCGAAATATGAATCCTCAAACGTATGCTGAATATAAAACATCCAAATTCCGAGGGATCCCGAAATCATAAAAATTGGCGTCTGGACCAGCAGAAAGTTTTTCCAGCCGATAGCCCAACATAAAAGTGCTGCCAAAGCGACGATCCCCAGGTTGGTTACATATGTATTCATCCGTTCTTTGCGTTTTGCCCCTTTACGATTAAAACGATTGGTAACCCCGAAGACGTAAATCGGTCCGATAATAAACATAACAAACGGATTTCTGTACAAACGGTACATTATTTTTGTCTTCGTTGAGGCCTCTTTATATTCCTCAACAGTCAGTACCCAAATATCGCCCGTACCGCGTTTGTCCAGGTTGCTGCTTGTCGCATGATGGACAGAATGATCGTGTGCCCAATGATCAAACGGATGCAGAGTTAGAATTCCTGTAATTGTTCCAAGGATTCGATTCGCCTTTCGGTTCTTAAAAAATGAATAGTGGCAGCAATCATGAAAGATAATGAAGGTTCTCACTAAAAAACCTGCTGCAACGACAGAAATCGCTAATGTAAGGATATAAGAAATCGACAAGCTCTTATAGGCCAAACACCATAACAGGAAAAATGGCACCAATGTGTTAATGATTTGATAAATGCTTTTTTGTGAATCGGACTTTTCGTAAGGGGTAACCAGTTTTCTCAAAGTCCTTAGGTTTTGTTCATTCATTTTTAAAAGTTTCCCCTTCCCTGATGTTCTTAATCTAAGTATAGAAAACGTTTTAGGCCTTTGAAGTCCCAGCTGTCATCCTCCCTGTATAATAAGTATCTTTCCTCATCCTATGTAAAATGATTGAAGGTCAGAAACTGATCTCCATCTCGATTAAATCTTTATGAGCAATGGCCAGCCGGGATACAAAAAGCGTATGAAGATTATACCCAGCTCTTTATCGGTCCAAACTCTCTCCATGCTCCCCTATGGGGATCGGTTTATTTAGACCGTAAACATTCATTGTTTGAAGAACAAACATTACAGTATACCTGAGTAATCGTTTGGAAACATCTTTTAGAAACAAAGCTATACCAGTGAACAGCCCTGCTTTTAAAAGAATATCTTGTACTTGAACAAGAAACAGCTGAGCTTTTTTGAAGACACTCGTGATCCATTTTCACGGTGTTTTCAAACCATCGTTATTAGTAGGCATCTTATTTTGCACTCGTATCGACACGTTTAACAAAATGAAACATGATATTAATTTGCAGTTATTTCCGTTTCGTGTTATGATAAAGGAGAATTATTTTTGTTCGTGTAAAGGATAGTATGAATATCGACTTTTCGTCTTGATGATACTTTGGGCAAGGATAGTAATACAATGTGTAACACACTAGGAGGCAACAAAAATGGAACAAGGTACAGTTAAATGGTTTAATGCAGAAAAAGGTTTTGGATTTATCGAACGTGAAAATGGAGACGATGTATTCGTACACTTTTCTGCAATCCAAAGTGACGGATTCAAATCTTTAGACGAAGGTCAAAAAGTAACGTTTGACGTTGAGCAAGGTGCTCGTGGAGCTCAAGCTGCTAACGTTCAAAAAACTGCTTAATCTTCAATCGTTTATACAAACAGGCTCTTTATATAGGGCCTGTTTTTTTATGTTCTCTGTATAATACTGAATAAAAAACCCTACTCAACGTTCGAGTAGGGACAGATGCTACAAGGTAAAAAAAAGGTTTAAAACCTCAAAGGATTGTTTACAGTATAACATAACGGATTGACGATATGTGGAATATATATAAATGATTTGTAACGGTATGTTATTCTTTGTTACAATTCGCATATCTCTTTTATGAAAAGAAGATAAACAATTGCTATTCACTGTGGAAGCAGTTGTAAGAAATTCTTAAAGATAAAGAGGAGAGGGGTTGTTTTTTCTTCTGGAAATAATCACTTAGACCTAAAACAATGAAAACCCTGCCTCTCTTCCATCCTTACGTCTCCTTGTCCGTGCCAGTGTGAATCAGGATTACAAAAATCAAGTGACTATTCCATCGAGTTTTTTGATAAAAATTAAAATGTTCGTTGAAGAAATTTAAAAATAAAACAGATTAGATTGCAGGAGTAATAAAAGAGGTTAATGTTCTAAAAGTAAGTTGAAGAAGTTAAACGTCTAATCGTAATTTTCCGAAAACTTAAGGATGTTTTGGAAAGCAAACATTATCTAACCTTAACAGAAACTTTTTATTTGATTTTCAGTGATTCCTTTAATAACTTCCAGTTCACTAATCAAAAATTCATATGCACTATCCAACATTTTTTTTTCGCTTGCATTAAGTGCTTTTTCTTTCTTCATACGCATTAAATCACGTACAACTTCAGCACCTTCTTGGATTTTACCCGTTTTTATTTTGTCTGTGTTTACTTTATATCTTTGTTTCCACGGCAGCAACTTATCTGATTCTCCATGCTGAAAAATGTGGATAATGTGTTTTAATGCAAGTATATCAGTAACTGGTCGTATATTTAAGCTCATTATTTTACGCGTTGGAATCATAACTGTCATATGACTGATTGACATTTTTATGACATAATAATGTTCTTTTTCCTCTAAGAATTCTTTTTCTTCTATGGCTTCAATTATACCTGCTCCGTGCATTGGATAAACAATGTTATCGCCAATTTGAAACATATCATCCACCTCCATATATGGTAACTCAACTTAAGGTTAACATATATGGAAAGCGATATCAAATTTATAATAATAACATGATAATTTTTTGGTGTCAATAACTTTTTTAAAAAAACAACATCAAAACAAGAGGGAACCATTGGGTTTCCAAAAAAAGGGAAGATCGATTGGTCCGTGTATATCTTAGAATCTCGACTAATGATCAGAGTTCAGTTTTTCATTGAAAATGAGTTATTAAATATCCATTAGGAGTTCATGACTTGACATTAATGACATGTTTGCTATCTATATGGGCACAATAGAGAGTGTAATGAAAAAAAGCTTTCATAACCAGTGATATGGATTTACTATGTTGAGGGCCTAGTGGGTGAATAACCCGCGGAGGTTCATGTCCTCTCGGCCGCATCTCAATGATACCAAGGGTTGTAGACCCCAGGTATTTTTTATGCTAATCACTTTCATTAGCGAAAAGAGTACGAGCTGTTTGGATAAAGACATCTGTTGCTTTAGAGATATCTTTCATATCTGGAACAGCTATACCGATTTCTCTAAACGTGTTTGGCTTTAATTCACGAAAAACGACATTTTCCGGTAGTGATAGAATGTTTTTTTTCGTTGTAATTGTAATTCCTAATCCTTCTTGTACCATACATAATGCTGTGTCTATATAATCAATGACAAACCGTACTTTAGGTTTCAATTTAAATTCTTTGAATAAAGAGTGAATTTGTAACTCATAACCGCCTCTTCCAAGTAATATATCCTCATCTTGTAAGTCGGGAATACCTATTGTTTCTTTCTGATATAAAGGATGACTCGAGTGCATAATGACAATCAATTGATCTTTCATTAAGGGCACGATATCGAAATCTTCTGTGGGAGGAATAATCATTCCTACATCAACACATTTAGAACGTAACCATTCTTTGACTTGATCTACACTTCCTTCCGAAATCTTAACTTCAAGACCAGGATACTTATCTTCCATTGTCCGTATAATTTTGGGAATAAACCTAGTGCACGCAGTTGGGTAAGCTCCAATATGAACCTTGCCTATTTCTAATCCTTGTTCAGCTGCAATTAATTCATCTACTTTCTGTAATTCACCCAGGATATTTCTAAAATTAATTAAGACACGCTCTCCTATATCAGTAAAAAACAACCCGTTCTTCTTATTTCTCTTAATTAACTTCGTCCCTAATTGCGATTCAATCGTTGCTACGGCACGACTTACCGCAGGCTGTGTCATGTGCAGCTCTTCACCGGCTTTTGTAAAACTTCCTGTTTCTGATATCTTAACAATCAGTTGAATTTGCGATCTATTCATATCGTTCTTGTTATCTCCCATATGATTAATATGCATTTTATTTATGATGAAATCTAATGTACCATAAAAGAGAATGAAACATCAAGATAATAACAATAACCGTAGACAAGCGGAAGACATTCAATAAGAGCTGGATAAGAATCACAAGGATATGTGATCCTTATTTGAGATGTTCGGCTGAAAAGGTTCCTAGTTTTTTGTTATCACTAATCAACTCAACCTTAAAAAGGAGAGAAGTATGATGAATACTAGTGAAAAAAGAAGATCGGGGTTTTGTTCGCAATGCGTTTCAAAATGCGGGGTTATATCCATTACGGAAAATGATCGGTTAAAAAAGGTGATTCCAGATAAAAGTCATCCGAATGGGGGAATCTGTCCAAAAGGAGCGTCAGCCCCTCAGATAATCAATCATCCTGATCGTATTCTTTTCCCTTTAAAAAGAACGAATCCAAAAGGGGAAGAACCGAAATGGAAAAGAATAAAATGGGAAGAAGCCATACAAACCGTTACTGATAAGTTAAAACAGATCAGTTCTGAAACAGGGGCAGAATCGGTATCATACACTTTTCCAACTGTTGGTGCGAGCGGAAGTTTTAACTGGGGGCCATACCTGCAGCGCTTGATGAATCTTTACGGCACTCCCAACTATATTTCCCATACAAATGTCTGCCAATGGGCAAGGGATGAGGGATCAAAATACACGTACGGTGTTGGATTGCCTCAACCCGACTTTGAACATGCTGATTTAATATTGATATGGGGACACAATCCAGCAGATACGAATCTTCAGACATGGAAAAGGCTCATGGGAGCGAAAAAAAGAGGGAGCAAACTAGTCGTAATTGACCCGCGCCGAACAACGACAGCTGCAGCGGCAGATTTATGGATTGCTCCGAATCATGGAACTGATAGTGCCTTAATATTAGGCTGTATTCGCTTTTTAATTGAGAATCATTCATTTGATCATAAATTTCTGCTTAATTGGACCAATGCCCCCTTCTTAGTGGATAAGCAAACGGGGAAATTCCTTCGGCCGGAAAATCATCATCCATATGAATTTTTAGCTCTTGATAAGAATGAGAAGCCATATAAAATTGATACCCGGGAAGATCCTCAAACATGGTCGGAAAATATTTTGCTTACAGGTGAATATACAAATGAAAGCGTTTCTTCAGAAACTGTTTTTTCTCAATTAATGAAAAGAGTCTCTTCTTTCACGATAGAAAAGGTGGAAAAAATAACGGGTGTTCCATATGAAAAATTAGTGGAACTTGGGGAATTATTAAGCGATGGAGATCCGATATCTTATTATTCATGGAATGGCTTAGAACAGCATGTAAATAGTTCATCAACCAATCGAGCATTATGTATCCTTTACAGTCTGACCGGTTATTTTGATAAGCGGGGAGGGAATATTATCCTTCCGTCTTTACCGGTTAATCCAATTAAAGATCAAAATTTGATTACGCGTTCACAACAACAGAAACGTTTAGGAAGAGAGAAGAGGCCCCTAGGTGCTCCGAAAATTTCCGCAACAGGGTATGATTTTGCCGATGCTGTATTGAACGAAACGCCTTATCTTATGAGAGCGTTATTAAGTTTTGGGAGTAATATGGTCACACAAAACCCGGGAAGCGGAAATATGATGGAGGCCTTAAAAAAACTAGAATTTCATGTCCATGTCGATATGTTTCATAACCCTATGACAAGGTTTGCGGATATTGTATTACCTGCGGCGCATGCCTGGGAGTCGCCAAGTCTGTTGGCTGGTTTTGATGGGAGTTTACAAACGGCTCAACATATTCAATATAACCCTGCAATGTCAAAGGCTCCTGGGGAAACTCGTCCTGATCTGCAAATTATAATGGATCTGGCATTGGAAATGGGCTATGAAGAAGAGTTTTGGAATGGGGATATTGAAGCGGCGTTTAATTACTATCTGGAACCGTTGAATTTAACATTAGCTCAACTTCGTTCACAGCCTGCAGGGATATCAATCCCCTTACAAGTAAACTATTGTAAATATAGTGAAAAAAAGAATGGAGGAGTCAGTGGCTTTTCCACCCCAACGCGGAAGTTGGAGATTTATTCCGAGTTTTTGTTACAGCATGGATATGATCCGTTGCCCCAATTTGAAAAACCATTAACAGTTCCGTATTATCAGGATAAATCATATGATTTTCCGTTAGTTCTTTCTTCAAATAAATTAAAATCTTTTTGTCATAGTCAGCATCGAAATATTGCTAAACTAAGGAAAATGCATCCTGATCCTTTTATTGAGATTCACCCACAAACAGCTCATATGTATAAATTAAATGATGGAGAATGGATTCAATTGGTATCTCCTCATGGCAGAATGAAGGCAGTCACTCGAATGACACAAAGTATACCCGTGGGTACGGTATATACTCAAGCGGGATGGTGGGATAAGTGTGATGAACTAGAGTTATTAGGATTTGATCCATTTTCAGCCGAAGGTGCAAACGTGAATCAATTGATAGGTATAGAGCAGCTGGATCCCATGTCAGGTTCCGAACCCTTAAAATCATATCGTTGCCAGATTTATAAGATGTCATAGATTCATTCTTTACAAATTAAGTATTAATGATAAGGGATAGAATACATGTAAAGACATAACAATGAAGCTGATGGCTCCTTAGGGTTGGAGAAATCAGCTTTTGTTTTTTTAATAAACGTATTACCTCAGACTTGTGACTTTTTTAAAATCAGCCGTCACTAAGTTAAATTTGTGGTTTTTCATATCATTTTTGTTATCTCTCACATAATTAATATGCATTTTATTCATGTGAAAACTTCATGTACCATTAGAGAGAATTAAACTTTAAGAAATTAATCGGAGGTAACAACTATGATCAATCGTAATAGATTATTTCTATTTGCGCTTATACTAGCTGCATTCAATCTTAGGCCGGGTATCACTTCAGTCAGCCCGGTATTACACGGAATAACGAAGGAACTAGGCATGAGTTCTGCGTCAGCAAGCCTACTCACTTCTATTCCTTTATTATGTTTTGGTTTTTGTTCGTTATTTGCTGGTCGTTTAGCCAATCGCTATCAATCAGAGAAAATTATCACATTCTTTATCGCCTGTATAGGTATTGCAACATTTCTGCGTTTCTTTTCAAATTCCTCAATATACCTATTAATAACGGCTTTGTTTATAGGTGCAGGAATTGGGATTGTCAGCCCTCTGCTCTCTGGCTTCATTAAAAGTTACTTTCCGGAGAAGGCAGCATCTATGATAGGCATATATTCTACTTCAATGGTCGTTGGTGCATCTATTTCTATTGGGCTGACGACACCGCTTCAACGCTTGCTCAATGATTCATGGAAAAACGGATTAGCATTCTGGAGTATTTTTGCTCTATTCGCTCTTCCACTTTGGTTTATAGTGACAAAATACGCTCATCATCACACAAATAAAGCGTCACAAAAGAGGCGTGCGTCCTTACCATTAAAAAATATAGAGGCCTGGTTATTAACTTCTTTTGTAGGTTTGGTAACTCTTTTATTTTATTGTTTTGCAGCTTGGCTGCCGGCAATTGTAGAGGAAAAAGGAGGAACTTCAGCATTTGGAGGTCTTATCGGTACAATATCTATGCTTGCGCAGCTGCCGGCTACTCTTTTATTGCCTAGTCTCTTGAGGGTAATACCAAGCAGAAGATTTTGGATTACATTCTTTACCCTGAGTGTGATGATTGGTTTATCCCTTTTATGTTTTACGAACTTAACACCTGTTGTTTCAAGTATATGTTTAGGGATTGGCGGCGGTGGTCTTGTCTCGCTAACCTTATTATTACCAATAGATAAAACAGCTTCATCTATAGAAGCAAGTACTTGGTCAGCAATGACTCAAGCGATTGGATATATGATTGGTGCAGTGGGCCCATTTATCATCGGTTTTCTTCATGATTATTTAGGAAGTTTTGTTCCTGCATTATATCTTCTTATCATCTTAGGTTTGATTATTATCTTACTAGGCTGGAAACTCACTAAACCAGCTAATGTTTTAGAAGAGGTGATACCTGTAAAATAAAAACCAGTGAAGCCGTGTATACGATAGGGAAATGAAACGGAAGAAACAAGGCAATGAGTTCTTCTTGGATCGAAGGCGCTTCTGCACTGTCCCTGACGAAAAAAGTATTGCTCCTTGAAGGTAGACAGCGAACAAGCTATTTTCGATATAAGAGGTGAAAAGTCATGACAACAAATGAAAAAATGAGTACACAAAGCAAAGTCATTCTCTTCATTTTAATTTTAGGGAATTTCCTATGCCTAATCAGTGAAACTGTAATGAATGTGGCATTGCCCAGCATCATTTCAACATTGCACGTTACAACAAGCACCGCACAATGGCTGTCAACCGGCTATATGCTTATCATCGGAATATCCGTACCGGTCTCAGCCTTTTTAATTCAACGGTTTACACTAAGGCAGCTGTTTATCACAGCGATGTGTTTATATGTGATTGGTTCATTGATTGGATTTATTACGCCATTTTTCTCTTTGCTCTTTATTGGCCGTATGATTCAAGCATTGGGAACAGGTATTGTTTTACCATTAGTCATGAGTACAATGTTAACACTTGTACCGGTAAGTATACGCGGAACTGTGATGGGAATTTTCAACGTAGCGATTTTATTTGCTCCAGCGATCGGACCTGTCATTTCTGGTTTAATTATTCAATATTATTCATGGCGAATCGTTTTCTTGGGGCTTTTAATTGCAGCGGTGCTTATTTTGATAATAGCTGTCTTTAAACTTCGAAATGTGTCTGAAACATCTAAACCGACGATTCACATTCCATCCGTGATTCTTTCGACAGTTGGGTTTGGCGGAGTTGTTTATGGATTTAGTACAGCTGGTGAAGCATCTGGATGGGGAAACCCAATCGTATGGATTACGCTTGTCGTTGGGGTGCTGGCTCTTGCATTCTTCGTCAGACAGCAAACGAAGCTTTCGTCACCTATGATCAGCATGAAACCATTTACGTCATCCGTTTTTTCAAGAGCGATGTTTCTGATGTTTCTCATTATGATGATTCAGTTCTCGATGATGCTTTTTTTACCTCTTTACTTTCAAACAGCTGCCGGCTTGACACCAGTAGAAACGGGATTTCTTATGCTGCCTGGCGGAATCACGCTGGCACTTACAGCGATGATTGGCGGGAGATTGTTTGATAAAGTTGGTTTTAAACCGCTGATCATCATTGGTTTAATTCTTTTAATGATCGTTTTAAGTTTATTCACTCAGATTTCAAACGAAACGACTACGACAACAGCTGCCATTCTTTATGCAGCATTTACAATTGGAGTAGGGTTGAGTATAGGGCCTGTGATGACTCTTGGGATAAATCAAGTTCCTAAACAGCTGCATGCTCATGGATCAGCAATCTCTAATACCATTAACCAAGTATCTGGTGCAATCGGTCCGGCTCTTTATACAAGTATTATGGCTGCGGCTTCGCAGCATTATATTCAACATACAAACGAAGTCAACAAAACGGTGTTGAACATACAAAGTATGACCCAAGGTGTTCATACAGCTTATCGTGCAGCAATTGTCTTTGCGGTGGTCTCTTTCATTTTAGCCCTTAGTTTAAAGAAAAAAGACCAGTATCTTGAAACAGATAATGATGATTTATCCTAAGATTAAAACAAAAAAGAAAGGTCGTTTTCTTCTAAAATGCATCGGATAAGCTGGCATGTTCCAGCACACCGGAAATGCTAAAGGAAAACGATCTTCATTTCAATTAAATCAATCCATTGAACGGAGACACCTGTGTGATCGTGAAAAAATGCTTTAAATATTGTTTGCTCCCTTCCCAGAGAACTCACAATCATCAAGATCAGCAACAGCCTTAAATGCTTTTTCAAATTAATCATTTGATTTTTCAATTCTTTATAATCTTTTTGGCGACTTAATAACCAAATATCACCATAGATAATTTATGGGCTTCCCAAAAAATTGTTGAAGGATAGGTAATAAATTGAACGTAATGGGAATAGAAGTGGGAAAGTAAGGGTGGTTTTTGTTAACTAATTATGGTTAACCCAACTTATCCAAACATATAGAAATGATGAATGTGGAGTTAGAAAGTGCAATGCAACAAACCTTCATTACAAGTGATATGGGTTTACAATTTTGAGTGCCTTTTTGAAACACACCTGAATTTTTGGTGTGTTTTTGAACGTATCCATACGTGTCACCTAAAGGAAATGAATAAGATGTGGAATTTTTAAAAAATTTTTTATATACTGGAATTAAATCATTAAGGGATTGAAATGAAAAAGATTTATTAAACCGGACTTATGTATTCATGGTTCCTTAATGGAAGGATTAAATGATGAAGCCAGATGGGCATTAGAAGAGCTGAAAAAGCACTATCGGAAGTGTCTTCAGGAGTAGTTCTAAAACCTGGTGACCTTATTATATTAGACAACCATTTAGCGGCACATGCTCGAACGGCCTTTAAACCAAAATATGGGGAAAGACAGATGGTTACAAAGAATGTTTGCTGTAGTTGATAGTAATAAATCAAGTGCAAGTCGTTCTATTAAAAGTCATGTATGTATGCCTTTAAAAATCGAACTTGAATTGCAAAAATAATGGACAGAGTGATCAAACTATTTATTGAAAAATAGTTTGATCACTCTTATTATTTACCATTATGGGGGGATTTTATAAGTGGAGGATATTAATTTTTATACACTATTAATAGTAGTATGTTTCGGATTTCTTGCTTCTTTTATTGATTCAGTAGTGGGAGGAGGAGGACTGATCTCTATACCAGCTTTGTTATTTTCAGGTCTCCCGCCTTCAGTTGCTATCGCTACAAATAAGTTAGCCAGTACAATGGGTACATTAACGAGTACGATTACCTTTATAAGATCAGGAAAAGTTAATTTTCAGTTAGTCTCTAAATTGTTTCCGATTGTTTTTATAGGGTCCTTATTGGGTGCTTTAGTTGTCAATTTTATTTCATCTGAATTATTAAAACCATTAATATTAATTCTTTTAGTAGGTGTAGCTATTTACACTATTTTGAAGAAAAACTGGGGTAATGAGTCTACTTATAAAAAACTGACTTGGAAAAAAGCCATTCTTTTTTCTTTTGTAATATTCGCTATTGGTTTTTATGATGGATTTTTAGGTGCAGGAACGGGTTCATTTATTTTATTTGCCTTTTTGATTATAGGCTTCGATTTTTTACAATCTGCAGGAAATGCAAAATTTCTTAATTTCGGCAGTAACATTGCAGCTCTAATTATGTTTCTTTTTCTTCATAAAATTAATTTTTTATATGGTGTACCAATGGGTATATCAATGATATTAGGAGCACTTGTGGGATCTAACTTCGCAATTAAAAAAGGTGTAACCTATGTGAGAATGTTATTTATTTTAGTTACTGTTATCTTAATAGGAAAAAATATCTTTGATTTTATAATGCATTATTGATGATGGCGATATGAGTACTTCTGTTTGCAGTCTGCATACTAATTAATAGGTAAAGAAGTCGAAAAGGTTTACGAAATTCGTCATCCAAATTAAAGTTTTGAATGAAAGAGCAGGATGACTCCTGCTCTTTTTCTTTCTATTGGGCTAGATTAAACGCAGACGGTTATTCCTTGAGAAAAACAAAAAAAATTTCTTCTATCCATTGATTAGCTTGGCTTTAGCCGGGTTTCTATCACCCTGTTGGGCTTGTCAGGTTTTAAAAAGGTATGCTACGTTTATAATGTTTTGTTTCACCTGATTGCGGGGTAATAAAGATAGGATCAGTAAATAATTCTTAGGAATGACCTCAATCTTTCTGCAACACATAATAAACATATTGGAAGACGTAATGGAAGAACTAAAATAAAGGTTTAGGATACTTTGAAGAAATAAAAGTTTTTTTTCGATTGTGATAATATTCACAATAGAGCTTATGAAGGGGAATCATTTCTCCAAACAGTCTGCAGAAAATACCAACCACAGCCCAAGGATATATCACTAACCACTTTGGCTTGTATTATCTGTTGGTTGTTTCTCTTTTTGTTGCTGTTTGTATTATTTTTAATCCAATCGGCAAAAATAAGTTAAGAAAACCAGCGAAAAAACTGAATTTCATCCTTCCTCCCTGGTTTACAATGTTATTTGGCGCTGAGATGGATATTGGTCCAGTCTTTTAAGGCCCAGTTGAACCAATCGCCACTATGCCATTAGCTCTCCATCAGGTGAAACAGAAACCCCCAGACTTTTAGAGAAGCATTACGCTATACATTCTGGGACTGCACGCTTGGACCGTTTATCCGCTTGTATCATGTGGATTTGATCATTAAGGAGTTGATATTATTAAATGAAGTTCAACAAGAAAAAAATTAACGTTGTAGATATTCAAAAAGCGAAGAAAAGCGTGTTTGCTACAGGGATAGGAAACGCGATGGAATGGTTTGATTTTGCTTTATATTCTTATTTGGCAGTTATTATTAGTAAAAACTTTTTCAGTCCGGTTCAAAACGATGAATTAAAGATAATATTTACTTTTGCTACATTTGCAATTGCCTTTTTACTTAGACCGGTAGGCGGAATTATTTTTGGTAAAATGGGTGATAAATTTGGCCGGAAAATGGTATTAACAATTACTATTTTAATGATGGCTTTATCTACTTTAATAATTGGTGTACTTCCTACCTATGATCAGATTGGTGTATGGGCCCCTATATTATTACTCTTAGCTCGTATTCTGCAAGGTTTTTCTGTGGGTGGAGAGTACGCTGGTGCAATGGTATATATCGCAGAATCTTCTCCAGATAATAAACGTATAAGGTTAGGCAGTGGTTTAGAAATCGGCACATTATCTGGCTATATAGTAGCTTCTGTTTTAGTTACAGTACTTTTCTGGACTTTATCTGATGTTCAAATGAATAGTTGGGGATGGAGGATTCCTTTCTTCTTAAGTATTCCAATTGGATTATTTGGTTTGTATTTGAGAAGTCATTTAGATGAATCACCAATCTTTGAAAATGACATCTCTGAAAACCAAGAACGACAACCAGGTTTATTAGAAGTAATTAAAACATATAAAAAAGATATCTTTTTATGTATCGTATTTGTGGCGTTTTTCAATATAACCAATTACCTATTGTTAGGTTATATGCCTTCTTATTTAGATGAGAACCTTGGTATAAGTGATAATATAAGTACACCGGTTACAGCAATTGTATTGATTATTATGGTACCGTTCGCTTTAACTTTTGGTAAACTGGGAGATAAATTAGGAAATAAAAAAGTTATAACAATTGGATTAGTATTAGGAATTGTATTTTCGATTATCTCTTTCCAATTTCTTAATATGGGGAATATAACATTCTTATTTATAGGACTTTTATTGTTAGGTATTGTATTATCTGTATACGAAGGTACTATGCCAGGATCTTTACCTACGTTGTTCCATACTGACATTAGATATCGTACATTATCCTGGACATTCAACTTATCGGTTTCTATTTTTGGCGGAACAACACCTTTAGTTGCTTCTTGGTTAACCCATGTGACAAGAAACAATTTGGCGCCAGGTTTCTATTTATTGGCAGTTAGTTTAATTGGCTTAATCGTTGTGTTAACCTTATTTAAAGATACTTCAGGTAAATCTTTAAAAGGTTCTTACCCAACAGTTGCTTCTAAAGCTGAGTTTCAAGAAGCTGTTGAAAATCCAAAAGATTCACTGTGGTGGAAAATGGAGCAAACAGAAAAGGAATGAAAAAAGCATCCATATAATTGACCGACTACTCGAAATACAGACTCAGAATAATCCGGGATTATCCCAGCAGAAATGACTGCAGCTTCTCGATCGTCATTATTTAATTGGTTGTGTCCTAATAATAAAACATTGACGCAAGAACGAAGAGAAATTAAAAGGTCCGAGCAATACAGCAAAATAAGAAGCAAGAAGCTTTGGTATGCCAGTTCTTCTCCCGGGGAGAGCTGGCTTTTTATTTTCTATATGGGGAACTTGTACGCTAACTAATAATCCTATTAAGGCACGTCCTTTCAAGGTATCTTAGAAGAACAAGAGGGGTTCATTGTCATCCTGACCAAATTGTAATCACTTCAGGTGCAACCCAAGGACTTTCCCTTATAGCAAAATTGTTATTGTCACCGGGTGATGAAGTCATTATTGAAGATCCTATTACACATGAAATTCAAACTATTTTTTCATCACCCGGCAGCTCGCTTTACCCTATACCAGTAGATCATAATGGGATGCGAACGGAGCTGCTGCCCCACGATAAAAAACCAAGTTTTGTATTTGTTACTCCGTCTCATCAATTCCCAATCGGCGGTACATTAACAATTCAACGCCGTATTCAATTAATACAGTTTGCGCGTCAATCAAATTGTTATATCGTAGAGGATGATTACGATAGTGAATTTCGATATAAGGGATCACCTATAAGTTCCCTTCAGGGGTTAGACCCGTCAAGAGTTATTTATATCGGTACATTCAGTAAGATCTTATCACCGGCACTGCGTCTTGGATATTTAGTTCTTCCGCCGTCTCTCGTTGAGAAGTGTAAGAATCTAAAATGGTTTACAGATCTTCATACCTCTTCCTTGGAGCAGCTTACACTTGCAAACTTTATTGAGGATCGTTATCTAGAACACCATATTAGTAAAATGAAAAAAGTGTATAAGAAACGTCGTGAGGCTTTAAAACAAAGCCTGAACCGTGAATTTGGAGATGAGGTCAAGATATTTGGAGATTCGACAGGTCTTCATTTAATAGCGAGTTTTGAAAATGTCATTTTTTCTGAACAGGTGCTGAAAAAGTTAGATCAGCATAAAATTAAAATTTACCCGGTTGAACTCCATACGATCCAGAAAGGGGTTCATAAAAACAAAATTATTTTAGGTTACGGAAATTTAGCTGAGAAAGAAATAGAAGAAGGGATACGAAGGTTGAAAGCTGCTTTGTCTGCAAAAGCATTAACATTATAGGCGCTGTACTTGAATGGATATTTTTCTGGAAATTTAAATTGTATTCAGTTTAACATGCAACATTTCCAAAAACCTTGAATGAAAAAAATCCCCGCTAAATAGGGGAGGATCATTTCGGGATGAAACGAGTAGAAGAGCTGGTTTCAAGAATGTTTTGCTTCATCTGTTTTAAAAATGTCACGCCGTCTCGGCCGCACCCCAATGATACCAAGGGTTTTAACGCCCTTGGTATTTTTTGTTTTTAAATAAGCCGTCTGGTCTGTCAGTGAATTCAGGGCGTTAAAGCGCCCGACTGTGGCAGGACATGATCCTTCATTACTTTTTTGAATGTAACTTCCCCGCATTATTCTTCTTTTAACATTGAATACTTTCGATACGCTTTATAGAAACTGATGCCGAAGATAACAGCCATAAGGGCGGGAAGCGACCTCAAAATGGCAAATGGAGTTTCAAATAAAAATGCTTTCCAAAACATTGAGCCTTCCATACTCCACAGGCCTTCAGCTAAATATAAACCTGAATCCTTGTAAAACATATAAGAAATAAACAAACACAGGAAACCAAAACTTGATGAATAACTCATTAATCTTTTATAATAATTACTCTTTGATTGGCGATCCGAGAAGATTTCATTTTGACCATCATCTTCTTTTTGCCAATATCGAGTTCCAAGCCCCCACGGGCCATTTATATAACTCCAGCCGAAGTCTTCATAAATTCCTTTGTAATCTTTGAACTTTTTGTTTGATAAATAATCTTGATAATCCACTCGCATTACATATCTCTTATCGGTTTTTTCGAAGGTGTATATTCCTAATCCGCTAATATTTGTACAACGATAGCCGTTTTGTAATTGCTCGTTCAGCCATTGCTCCTCTTTTTCAATATCAAAAAACATCTTAAATTTCTTCATTCGATTCACTTCCTTCGTACAGGGATAAAATATGCAATAACCTGTTTTGTTCCATTTTCAAAATGGCGCTTCCTTCTGCAGTTATCATATAGACTTTTCTCCGGCCCGACTCTCCGACAGGCTCAATCCAGCCATGCTTATTCAAGTTTTCAATCGCGCCGTATAATGTGCCGGCCGCTAAAATAACAGTACCGTTACTCATCTTTTCTATCTTCTGTATGGCGGCATAGCCATGAAGCGGCTCACGCAGAGCTAATAAAATGTAATGCATGGTTTCAGACAGCGGTAATAATTTATGTTTCATATCCTCACCCTCTATTCAGTTCGACTATATAGTTCAACTTTATAATAATGTAATACAGTTCAACTGAATAGTCAATGAGTTTTTCAAAATTTGTAAAAGGAACTTGAAGTAAAAAAGAATTTATGGCGGTGCGTAACGGTTCTCCGATGAAACAGTCCGTTTATTTTCAATGTGTTTTTTATTTCTAGAAATAAAAGGTGCTCATTACAAAAAAGGCAGAAGGAATGAAAAATATAGTTGACTTAAGCAACTGTTTCGATTACGATGAAAAAAAGTTGCTTAAGTCAATCATTTGGAGGAGGTACATCAATTTGGAAACAAAACGTGTTTTGGCATTCAGACAATTTAATAGATTTTATACAGATATTTTGGGTTTTCTGAATGAACATATTTATGACAGCCCATTCTCTTTAACAGAAACCAGGATTTTGTACGAAATTTATAATACGCCCGATTGTACAGCAAAAATCATTCAAGAAAGGTTAGATCTGGACAGAGGATATGTAAGTAGAATTATCAGAAAATTCGAAGAGGAAGGCTTCATATATAAGCAAAAATGTATAGAAGACGGACGTAATCATTTCCTTTATGTCACCGAGTCAGGGAAAAGTATTTATAAAAGTCTGGAGAAAAAAGCCAATCATCAAGTTGAATATATACTTGAATGCATAGACAAAGAGGAACAAGAAAAACTTGTAGATTCAATGGAAACCATTCAAAACATTTTGCAGCATTCTTTTTATGATAAAGAATCTCCGATTTCAATAAGAGACTATTATACTTCAGAGGATGTCAAAAACATAATTGAAAAACAGCGATTATTTTATGCCAAATCCCATGGGTGGGATGACACATTCTTATCTTATCTTCGCGATACGTTTAAAGCTGATATTGAAAAAATATGGGTGGCGGAAAGCGGGAATACCTTTGCGGGTTGTATCGGCTTAGTGAATGACGATGAAAAAACAGGACAGTTAAGATGGTTTTTAGTCGATCCGTCTTTTCAAAGAAAAGGTGTCGGCAGCCGTCTAATGAAGGCACTTGTGCAATATTGTAAAGAAAATGGATACGAGCGCATATTTCTTTGGACGGTAAAAGACATGTCAACAGCCCGGCCATTGTATAAAAAAACCGGATTCGAAATGACAGAAGTTCATAAAGAGAAACCTTTATGGGGATCAAATTTAATAGAAGAGCGCTGGGATTTGGAATTATAAATAAGAGTGAGGGGGGATAGGATGCGAATAAAATATCACTACGCATGGATCATTGTTTTTGTCAGTTTTTTAACCTTATTAGCGGTTCAAGGGGCACGTCTTTCATTTGGAGCTTTTGTTGAACCGTGGGAAAAAGATTTTTCTATGGACAGAGGAACAATCTCACTTATTTCTACTCTGAGTTTTATCATATATGGCATATCTCAGCCCATAATAGGGAGGCTGGTTGATAAACTAGGCCCCAAAATGATTTTGTCAGTCAGCACTTTCTTGGTCGGGCTTAGCTTTATTTTAACTTCTTTTGTGAATCATCCATGGCAATTATTTATCCTTTACGGAGTTGTTATCTCCATCGGTGTTGGAGGGGCATCTAATGTAGCCGCAACTGTTGTGGTTACAAATTGGTTTAATGAAAAACGCGGGCTTGCTTTTGGAATTATGGAGGCGGGGTTTGGCGCTGGTCAGATGCTTCTTGTTCCCGGCTCTCTCATTTTGATTCAATGGTTTGACTGGAAGTTAACTGTAGTGATTTTGGGTCTGCTTTTAATGGTTATTGTGTTTCCTGTCATCCTGTTATTTTTACGGAATCATCCCGGCGAGATGGGGTTATCTCCTATGGGCGGCTTTATGAAAGAAGAAGCTGGAAGTGGGCAGCATACGACCCGCATTTCTGTTTGGGAAGTATTTAGCAAGAAACAATTCTGGTTTTTAATATTACCTTTTGCGATATGCGGTTTTACAACTACAGGTCTGATGGATACTCACCTTATTCCTTTTTCTCATGACCATGGGTTTTCAACAAGTGTAACCAGTGCTGCAGTTAGTGTGTTGGCGGGATTTAATATTTTGGGGATAATCATTTCAGGGATTGCGGCAGACCGCTGGAGCAGTAAAAAGATGCTTATTCTTTTATATGTCATCCGCGCATTATCAATTTGCATCCTGTTATACAGTCATCATCCGGTTATATTACTTATTTTTGCAATTCTGTTTGGGCTGGTTGATTTTGCAACTGTAGCTCCTGCCCAAATGTTAGCCACGCAATATTTTAAGCAATATTCAGTTGGATTTATTTTAGGCTGGTTATTCCTGAGCCATCAGATAGGATCAGCACTGGGAGCTTATGTACCGGGTTTTCTTTATAGTGAAATGGGTAACTATGATCTTTCTTTTTATTTCTCAATTATTATTTTGTTTGGGGCGGCAATATTTACTTTCTTACTGCCTGAAACGGTGAAAATAAAAAAAGAGCAAAAGCCGGAGACCGATTCAGTTTCATATTAATCAGTTCTCTCGGGCCGCATCTAAAAATACCAAGGGTTTTTCCACCCTTGGTATTTTGTCTGTTCTTATTTGTTGTTCCAGTTTTTCTCTATGAATTCAATTGCAGGCTGTAAGTTGGTTTTGTTCGCAATTTCAATGACAGCGGGAACGACGGCAGGGTCCGTTTTGGAGAAGTTCGGAATCCGCGGATCTAAACGGAAAAAACGATCTCCCAGAAGATTCGCACTGACCATAGATTCATAGTAACCATTTCCGCCAGCAATTATCTGAAGAAATGGCAGTAAAGGTTCATTAGGCGACCTGTCCAAAAGGACTCCCCAATTTGGAGGAAGGTTCTTCAGATTTTCGGGCCGTATGTTATCTGCACTTACCATTCCCCATCCCCTCGTATCTCTTCTTAAACGGGTCGGGGCTTCACCTGTTCCGATGGACAATATCGCAATTTGATCCAATGGCACGTTGGCTTTACCAACTGCAAACGCGATACTGGCTGTACTGGGATTCGTTGCTACTACATATCCGTCCACGTAGTTTTGATAGGCGCGTTGCGTCGCAGGGGCACCGCTGCTCCGCAGTATGACATCACTCACTTTCTCATTTAAATAGGGAGAGCCGGGAAAGTTGTGAAATAATACAGGAGTCCAACGATCCAGTTTTGGAGAGTATAATTTGAATGAAGGGACAACAATTCGCTTTCTTAAATCTTTGAGACGAAGATCTGCCGGGAAAAAATTCCGTACTGCTTTAATAAAACCGGAATATGGTAATTGTTGATTGAAAACGGGTCCGCCCGGCCGGGAAACGCTGAATGCGGGCAGGATTTTTTCCTTGAAATAGCGGAATGTCTCATGCGGCGATCTTCCGCTGGCTAATGCAAGGGCAGTGAATGAACCGATTGAATTTCCTGAAAACACGTGGGTTCGGCTTATTAAAGTCGGATTTTGTTTAACCAGTCTGTTCAATAGCTGTAAACTTAAAGCACCTAACGTACCTCCCCCATCAAAGGTCATGATCCGATATTTTGCCAAAGCTGATGTCTCCTTTCTAATGAAAACTATCATTCAGTATATGTTCAACCAGAATCTATTGTATGGATGAATGGATATCTCTTTATCTTAAAAATTTATCAATCCAGCGGGTTGGGAAAAAATATTTTCTTTATTTGAAGAGGTTTTTCCGAGAAGAAGGAGAATGGTTTAAAAATAAGTGAGACGGAGAAGCATCAAGTTATGGACAGCTATCCCTAAGGAAAGATTGACTGGCGCCCGGATTCCGAAGCCATGTCGTGTAAGGAAATGATAAAACATGTTTTAGAAGCAGAATTTCTTTACCATCAAATTTTACTAAAACATATGAATGAGCCTTCAGAGGAATCTCCTAATCCTTATGTATCAAAAACGTTTACCACAGCACCCGGAGAATTAGAATTTGCAAAACCGTTTCGGACCGAGTTTTTGACATTCATCAAATCTTTAAATGAAACAGATTTAACAAATATAAAGATTGATAGGTCTGATGTTGGGTACGTCCGTGAACTGGGGGACATGTTATTAAGGATTGCTTATCATGAGTCAGTACATACCGGTCAGCTTTTAGACTATCTCAGAACTGCTGAAGTGGAGCGGCCTTTCATTTGGGACTAGTTAAAATCAGGAGAAGAACAAAGGCGGACATATATGTCTTTAGTTTTACACGGGAAGGAGAAAGAATGAATTATAAACCGATTAATTTTCAAGAGAAATTAGCTGCATTCCAAGACCAATGGTCTCCAAAAGTAATTGCTGAAATGAATGATTATCAATTTAAACTTGTTAAAGTACAAGGGGACTTTGTTTGGCATAAGCATGAGGAAACAGATGAGGTCTTTATTGTGATTGAGGGGAATTTAATCATTGAATTTCGTGATGGAGAAGTAAAATTAAATGAAGGTGAAATGTTTGTCATTCCGAAAAATGCTGAACATAAACCTTATGCAGAATCAGAGTGTAAAATTTTGCTTGTAGAGCCTAAAGGTGTTGTGAATACCGGGGAAGAAATAACTGATCAAACAGCTGAAAATGATGTCTGGATCTAGCCCGTAATGATGGACCGAAATTAAGAAAGGTTTAAGGTTAAATATTGAAAAATTTTGATATTATAATGTATTGTTTGGAAATTTTATCATTTGATAAGGAGTTTTCTAATTGCGTTGGAGTAAATGGTTCAATATTTTTTGTATAGTTGCACTGGGATCAATATATGGTTATAAATTATTGACTAACCAAGAAGTTAATACTACTCGTTTAATAATAGCTTCAGTAGTTGTCTTGTGGAACATTGTTGGACTTTTTAGCAAAGAACCGGTAAAACAAACACAGCAAGCAAATTAAAAGTCAAAAAATACTTTCCAATCGTTCAATAAAAAGTTGGTACAGAAGGATGCTGCAGCGTGCAGCATCCTTTTTATCATTCCTGGAAAGCGCAATGAAAATAAACGTCCATAACAAGTGATATGATTATAATGTTTAAGACCCAGTGGAGGAATATCCATGAAGCACAAGTCCTCCCGGCCGCATCTCAATAATACCAAGGGTTTAACGGCCTTTGGTATTATTTTTTGTGTAGAAAATACGGCTATGGAAGTCTTGCTCACTATAACTCATCAGTTACTTAAAATAAGCGGTCGGCAGTTTCCGTCGGTTTATTAGGAAAAAGATGTTCTTAAGTATTCATTGTAAAGAAACGGAACTATGTCCTAAGCGTTTCTCATCACATTCCATAACGTGTTGTTGGATTGGAACATTTAACAACAAGCTGTATCCGTTTTGGATCAGAAAGCGTTAATGTTTTCTCTTCCTCGTCGAAGACGGCTTTTGGGCATCACCAAAAGACTTTCACCATTTGAGGAACAATAGCGTAAACATAAACAAGTTTCATACATAGCAACTTGAGAAACGACTAACCTTGACATTCAGTTATGTTTATATTTAATTAACTCTTTGTGAGAGATAATTGTTATCAATCTGTATCATGTCACGAGATTCATAAATCATTAAAGGCTCCTTATCTCTAAGAGCGGATTGATTCATTGCATGTGCAACCACACTTGGTTTTATGCCCATTTTAGCTTGAATGGATAGAGGAAAAGCCCATGAAGTATATTTAACTAATTTTACAGCAATAAGTTCACCTAATCTGAATTCTTCTCGATCAGCGATTAATAATGAAGGTCTAAATACGGAAAGCTTAGGTAGGTTTAAAGATAAGAGTTTGTCCTCCAGTTCGCCCTTTATTCGAGTGTAAAACATGTTCGATTTAGGATTTGCCCCCATAGCACTCACCAATAAAAAATGACTTAAGCCATTCTTTTTTGCCAGTGTCGCTATCTGGTATGGATATTCGACATCAACTTTATACATCTGGTCCTTTGATTTCGCTTTTTTTATTGTTGTACCCAAACAACAAAATACATCTGTTACCTCTTCGGCTGGATACTCATCTTCTAAATGATCAAAATTAATTTTAAGTACTTTGAGTTTTTCATGCTCTATCTCAAGTGGTTTTCTAGCCAATACAATAATTTCACTATATGACTCGTTTTTCAGGAGGATTTCGATTAGTTTAGTACCAACTAAACCAGTTGCTCCAACGACTAAAGCTTTTTTGTCACTCAATATGATCACTTCCAATTCGGTTTAAGTCTTCAAAACTAATCGCTTTCGTGTTCGCCTTTCTCACTCCACCTTAACGACAGTCAGTTCGGCTTATGCTCTCCAAACGGCTTTGCTATTGTCTTCTCATACCTGCTTCAGATGTAAAACAAATCCAATTTATTCTTTGAGTATTATATTCTCGTTCTCCTAGGCTTTATTGTATTCATTTTTTATTTTATTACAAACTGGTTTGATTCTAATAGCCATTAGAAGCCGTGCTTTTCTATTTTTATTTCTAAACCCTTACAGTTCTGTAACTTCAGATGGCGCGTATTATCAAAAAACTGACGCCTTTAGCTATATAGTTATTCATGATAGGAATGTATGATTACACTATAAATTCAATGGGGGGAAGATAGATATGAATAAAAAAGTTATTTTGATTACTGGAGCAAGCAGCGGAATTGGCTATCATACAGCGGAAGTGTTGGCAAAACAAGGACATAAAGTATACGGAGCTGCTAGACGGGCAGAAAAAATCCAGCCATTATCTGCGGTGGGTGTAGTTGCAGTAAAATTAGACGTAACAAATGAAGAATCTATGCAAAAAGCCATTCAAACAATCATCAAAGCTGAAGGTAAAATCGATGTATTAATCAACAATGCCGGTTATGGCTCTTATGGTGCTGTAGAGGATGTTAAGATCGAAGAAGCAAAAAACCAATTTGAGGTAAATCTCTTTGGTCTTGCCCGGCTGACACAGATTGTTTTACCGCATATGCGACAACAACAATCAGGTCGAATCATCAATACTTCTTCAATGGGTGGACGTCTGACAAGTTTCATGGGCGCATGGTATCATGCGACGAAATATGCGCTGGAAGGATTCAGTGATGCTTTACGAATGGAAGTTAAACAATTTGGCATTGATGTTGTGTTGATTGAACCAGGCGGAATAAAAACAGACTGGGGATTTATCGCCGCTGATCACTTAGAAGAATCAGCAAATGGGGGAGCCTATGAAGCAGCCGCAAAGAAAGCTGCTGCGGGTATGAGAAAACAATACTCATCTAATATGCTTTCAAATCCGTCGGTCATTTCAAATGCTATTTCAAAAGCGATAAATAAGAGAAGACCTAAAACTCGCTATTTAGTAGGTTTTGGTGCAAAACCATTAGTGTTCATGCACACTATTTTGCCGGACAGAGTATTTGATTTTATTATGAAGAATGCCAGCTGACTGACTTGGGATGGCACCATTATTAATGACCGAAATCCGTATTTTTCAAAATGAAAAAATAGATCAGTGAAAGTAAAGCAATCAACAAAATCATTAGAATTGGAGCAAATAGATTTGAATAACGTAAAAAGAATAAATTTCTTTAAACGTGATGGATTGACTTTTAATGTTATTGATAAAGGCCCAATAGATGGAGAAGTTGCAGTCCTTTTACATGGCTTTCCACAAAGGGCTTCATCTTGGTCAAACGTAATGAAAGAATTAAACAAAGCTGGATATCGTACAATTGCTCCGGATCAACGAGGATATTCCCCAGAGGCCAGACCAAAAGGACGTTATGCTTATAGAGTGTCAGAATTAGCAATGGATGTTGTTGAACTAATCAAACAGCTTATTACAGGACCCGTTCATTTAGTAGGTCATGATTGGGGTTCTTTCGTTGGGTGGACTGTTGCTGGTAAATATCCCAAGTTTATTAAGACGTGGACTTCTGTATCTTTACCGCATCCTAAAGCATTTGTTCGTTCCCTGTTTTTAAGTAAACAGTCTTTCCATTCTTGGTATATGCTTTTTTTCAGTTACCTCTTATACCTGAATTCCTATTAACCAACATGCGCTCTTTGAGAAATACAATGCTTAAAAATGGGGGGATGGATGACGAACTTGTAAATAGGTATGAACAAGAAATGATTAAAGAGAGAGCGTTAAAAGGGGGGATAAATTGGTACAGAGCAATGCCTTTCTTCGGAAAAGCACTTAACATAAATGTTCCAACCACTCATATATGGGGAGACAAAGATGTTTCATTAGAAAGAAAGGGTGCGGAATTGGCAGGGAACTATGTAAACAGCTCATATAATTTTGAAATCATTGAAGACGGAACTCATTGGCCTCCTGACCAATCCCCTAAACAGCTTGCTAAGTTATTAATTAAATCGTTTGAAAGGATTATTAATAACTACAGCATTAAAAGAACTACCCATAGCAGCCGATAAAGGCAGATGCTGCGGATATAAGAAATCAATGCTCTTCTAGTATGCTATAAAACTGCCGGTCATTTCAATTGCTGTTTCACAAGAGAAAACTAAAAATTCATTATTCAGTTGGCCCTTGTATAAAACTAACAGTGTTTATGTACACTGTTTTATCAGTTAGAGCCTTAAATTTATGATGAAGAACGTAAGCTAATCAATTTAGAAAGAAGTTTTTAAAATGAAGTTAACAATTACTACTCAATTTCAAGAATTTATTTTGAGCTTAGGACTTTCTATGGAGGATTTATTGCGCCGTGCGGGGATTCCAAACTTACTTTGGAAAGAGGAACTTGTCGTTACTGATCAAGAATACTATCGTTTATTACATGAATTTGATCTTTTAGTAACGGACGAGCAACTTTTAGCTTTTAGCGAAGTTAAAAACATTAACATGTTTATGCCGCCTATTTTTGCAGCGCTGTCTGCCCAAAATGGTATAGAAGCACTGCACCGGTTTGCCACCTACAAGAAGCTGATTGGTCCTGTTTCAATTCGTGTACAAGCGCTCGAAGAGGTGGTTAGTGTTCACTTTTCGTTTATTTATCCTGAGCAGAAACTTCCGCGCTTTGCGCTATTAAATGAACAGCTGCTCTTGATTAGTCTGTTAAGGACAGGAAGCGGTGCGGACATTAACCCGCTCACGATCAGCGGCCCATTTGAATATGGAGGACAGATTGAAGGGTATGTAGGAGCTGTGCCAGAAGTAGGGGAAGAGAATCAGCTGGTGTTTAAAGTGGAAGATTTAAATCGGCCATTTTTAACCCAAAATAATAGCATGTGGCAATATTTAGAGCCGGCACTAAAAAATAAACTCGCAGAGCTCTCAGCTCAAAGGTCATTTTCAAGTACTGTTCAGACAGCCTTATTTCAAGCAATACCTAGCGGTAACTTCTCATTAGAAGAGATTGCACATTCATTAGGAGTCAGTCCTAGAACGCTTCAGCGCAATTTAAGTGCTGAGGGTACTGCCTTTAATCAACAATTACAAGCAACACAAAAAATGCTTGCGCTGAATTATGTGCAAAATGATAGCTTAAACATGAATGAGATCACGTATCTTGTAGGATACGCAGACCCTAGTTCATTTTCCAGAGCTTTTAAAAAATGGACAGGCAAGACAATCTCTCAGTATAAAAAGGAGAACACTGAGAAGAGAGAGGGATAATGATGGAACAGCATTTTAAAGCGGTCGGAATTTTTGCTGATGATATACCGGCCGATGGCAATCAGGATCGCTTAGGCTTAACACCGGATTATGGGAAAGAAACGAAGTAAGAGGAGTAGACTATGATGTGTTTACTCCTCTTTTTCTGTCTATGAACCTTTTGTTGTAATTGATGTAAATTTGCGCTGACTGCTCTGGTGTTTCTTTTCTCTCCGTATCGATCCACTTTTCAAGTATGTCAAATTCCGCAGAATCGAATTCATAATAATACTTCAAAATCCTTCATTAAGTCAGCTTTGAATTTCTAAAATACCGCAGGGGCGTATTCCTCTAAATGTTTCACATTCTTTTTCAGCCTCTAATATTCAAATCGTACTATTCAGCAGCAAGTAATTTGTAACGCTTTTCTTCCGTCGAATTCTTTATAAGATATTTTAGCTAAGGATTATAGAATGTTGATTACTTGCAAATCATTAAAAAACAGCTGTCTTTTTTTTAGACAACTGTCCCTTGACCTTCACCTCATTATAAAGATATAAGGAAAACTTTGTGAATCGGCGTATGACAGTTAATCAGCTCTTCAAATGAGGGTTATTTAATGCAATATCAGAGTAAATTTGAGCTAATTGCTTTGGGGTTTCCTGGGTGCCGCTGGCAATCCATTTTTCAAGCATGTGCCAAATGCCTGCGGAATGGAAGTCATTATAATACTTTAAAAACGTATCATCAAAATCTTTCATTACATGAGCTTTAAATTTTTCAAATACAGTAGGTGCATATATTCTCAAGTGCTTGAGAATCATAATAAAAAGATTATTTTTATAAATAAGCTTTAAAAAATCGACATGTTCATACCAAAACTCGAAGTAGGCATAAGACATGGAGTAAGGCGTGAGTGATTCTAAAGATTCAAATGCTTTTTCAGTCTCCTTCATTAACCCTGAAATATATTCGTAAAGCACATCTTCTTTAGAGTCAAAATTACGATAAAAAGTTTTTCGTACCAGTCCGGCTCTATCTGAAATTTCCTTAATCGAAATCTTATCATAAGGCTTTTCTTCCATTAGTTTTAACAATGCTTCAATAATCCATTTCCTTGAACGGATAGAAATAGGATTATTACTTTTTTCGTTATTCATTCATCATGATCTCCTTATCAAAACAAATGTCTCATATTCTCAAATATGTATCACTTGTTCTCAATATATTGACTTGAACTTCTCCTATTCATTATAATTCACCTTAACGAGTGATACAAGTGTGTATCTTGATACATGTGTTACATTTTATCGGTCGAACAAATCTCTTCCTGGAGGAATGGACGGTATGACTCAGAATAAAAAAGGCGTGGTCTTAATTACGGGGGCATCCGCAGGGATGGGGAAGGCGACTGCGGAGCTCTTGCTAGAACGAGGGTATATTGTTTATGGAGCGGCAAGACGTGTAGACAAGATGAAAGACTTAGAAGTAAAAGGTGCAGAGATTTTAGCTATGGATGTGACAGACGAACAGTCTATGATCGATGGTGTAAACCGAATCATTCAGGAACAAGGAAGAATCGATGTGTTATTTAATAATGCAGGCTATGGCTCTTATGGGGCTGTAGAAGATGTTCCGCTAGATGAAGCGAAAAGACAGTTTGAAGTAAACCTTTTCGGACTAAGCCGTTTAACCCAATTAGTATTACCCCATATGAGAGAGCAAAGATCAGGTAAGATCATTAATAACTCCTCAATGGGCGGAAAAGTCTATACTCCATTAGGTGCATGGTATCATGCGACAAAGCATGCATTGGAAGGCTACTCTGATTGTCTTCGTTTTGAAGTTGCTCAATTTGGGATAGATGTAGTGATTATTGAGCCAGGATCAATTGAGAGTGAATGGAACGATATTACTTTAGAGAACGTTCAAAAAACTTCTGGTCATACAGCATATGCAAAGATGACAAAAGCCTTCGTAGATATGTCAAAAAGGTCACCAAAATCGACTTCTCCAAAAGTCATCGCAGAAATTGTCTTACGAGCGATTGAATCAAAAAAGCCAAGGACTCGATATGTAGCCGGACAGTTTGCAAAACCTCTGATCACACTGAGAAAACTAGTATCTGACCGCATGTATGATGGCATTCTTTATAGAATGTTTAAGCTGAAGTAAAAGATACTTTTGAATTTGATGAAATGGTTCTTTATTAAGATAGACAAGAACTAAAAAACATAGAATCGCACAACCTGCGGGTATTAATCAAAGGAGTGTTAACATTGAAAAAAGAAATGAAAGGTCAACAATTTTTACCGATAAACGACATTAAAGGAGGAGCCGACAAAGTTGATGCATATAATCCCTTTTCTTGGTATGAAAAGATGAGAAAAGAGTCTCCTGTTTACTATGATCAAAATACAGGAATATGGAGTGTCTTTCTTTACGAGGATATAAAAAGAGTGCTCAGTGAAAAAGAAACCTTTTCAAGTCACTTTTCAACAAATAAAGGTTCCATCGGCAAAACATTGATTAATCAAGATCCGCCTAAACATACTCAAATAAGATCGATTGTTAACCGAAGCTTTACCCCGCGCGTAATGAAGGAGTGGGAGCCGCGCATTCAAGCGATTACGGATGAACTCATCCAGCGTATGGATGGAAAAGAAAAAATCGATATTTATAAAGACTTTGCCCATCCTCTTCCGATTATAGTGATTTCTGAGTTGTTAGGCGTACCTTCTGAATATATGGATCAATTTAAACAATGGTCTGATGTCTTAGTCAGTTCACCAAAAAGCAGTAAAGAGGAAGACATGAAAGAATTTTTAACTGCCCGAGAAACAGCAGAAAGAGAATTAGAAGAATTCTTTCAAACGATTATCGCGGAAAAACGAAAAAATTTAAGCAACGATCTTATTTCAATCCTTATACGGGCAGAAGAAGAAACTCTTAAAATATCGGAGAAAGAATTGATTCCTTTCTGTAACCTTTTATTAGTAGCCGGAAACGAGACGACAACTAATCTCCTAACAAATGCTGTTTTTAGTATATTGGAAAATGAAGGAGTTTACGATGAACTAAGAAATGATTTGTCTCTTATTCCTTCGATGGTTGAAGAATCTTTACGCTATCGTTCACCTGCACAGGTTCTCAGACGTAAGGTGATACGGGATACAGAGATAGGCGGTCAACAGTTGCGAAAAGGTGAAACGGTTATTGTATGGATTGGCTCAGCGAATCGTGATGAAAATAAGTTTAAAGATGCATCGACGTTTGATATTCATCGTAAACCAAATCCTCATATCGCTTTTGGGCACGGAATTCACTTTTGTTTAGGAGCGCCTTTAGCACGTATGGAAGCAAATATTGCGATGACGGCATTAATTAAAAAATATTCTTCTATCTCTCTTCCAGAAGGGTTTACTCTGGATCCAATCGAGAGCAGTGCCGTATATGGACTAAGAAGTTTTCCTGTACTTGTAAAACAATAATCCATCAACATGCAGGACGCAGAAATCCAATAGAGGGCGTAGAGGGCAGGATATACAAAAGGAGACGGAGGTGAGCCGAAGTTGGCTAAGTACACGATTGTAGATAAAGAAACTTGCATTGCATGCGGAGCTTGCGGAGCCGCAGCACCGGATATTTATGATTATGATGAGGAAGGGCTTTCCTTTGTTATTCCGGATCATAATCAAGGGACAGCCGAGGTGCCGGATGTACTGGAGGACGATCTGATGGAAGCCTTCGAAGGCTGCCCAACAGAAGCGATTAAAGTGGCAGATGAACCATTCGATGGAGATCCTCTTAAATTTGAGTAAAGCCTTCATAAGTACAGGGATGAAAACCTAAGAAAAGCTATAGTAAGTGAACCATCAACGCACCCATTGAAAGTGTTAAACTTAGAGTTGAGGTTTATACAATCTACTATATATCGAATAAAGGAAGATGAAAGATGCCAGAGTATTCAAGAAACAACCCCTTTCCAGCAAAGGTGCTCAAAAATATTAATTTAAACCATGAGGGCTCTAATAAAGAAACAAGACATATTGAATTATCCTTAGAAGGTTCAGGGTTTTCTTACGTTCCAGGTGATGCTCTGGGTATCGTACCAGAAAATGATCCAGAATTAGTAGCTGAACTTCTGGCAGAAATGCAGTGGGACGGAGAACAGGTTATAACGATTAATAAGAAAGGCGATACGCTTCCGCTGAAGGAAGCCTTAACAACCTATTTCGAAATTACGTTACTAACGAAGAAAATTTTACAACAAGCAGCAGAATTCACAGAAAGTGAAGAGCTAAAAGTACTTGTGACTTCTGAAGATGCAAGTCAAATAAAGGAATATATGTATGGACGCGATTTACTGGATTTGTTACGTGAATTTGGTCCGTGGAAAGCTTCTGCTCAAGACATCACAGCTCTTTTAAGAAAAACCCCGCCGCGTCTTTACTCGATTGCCAGCAGTTTAGCTGCACATCCGAATGAAGTACATGTAACAATAGGCGTTGTACGTTATAACTCTTACGATAGGGATCGAAAAGGAGTTTGTTCGGTTCAATGTGCAGAACGTGCAGCAGAAGGGGATACGCTTCCCATCTTCATCCAACCCAATAAGCACTTCCATCTGCCGGAATCGGAAGAAACAGATATTATTATGGTTGGTCCAGGAACAGGGATTGCGCCATTCCGTTCCTTTATTGAGGAACGTGCAGTAAATAAAGTAAGCGGGAAAACATGGTTATTCTTTGGAGATCAGTATTCAGCAACCGATTTCCTTTATCAAGACGAGTTAGAGAAGTATCAAGAAGAGGGCGTACTTACAAAGGTAGATAAAGCGTTCTCTCGTGATACAGAACAAAAAGTATATGTACAACATAAAATGCTCGAAAACAGCAAGGAAGTGTATCAATGGTTACAAGACGGAGCTTATTTCTACATTTGCGGAGATAAGGAGTATATGGCAAAAGACGTTCATGAAACATTGATATCCATTATTGAAGAAGAAGGAAACATGAGCCGTGAGGAAGCTGAAGAACAGCTGGCAGCCATGAAAAAACAAAAACGTTATCAACGTGATGTATATTAATAGTGATTAGTTAGAGAGAGCAGCTCCATTTCACAATGTGATGGAGTTGTCTTTTTTTATGAAGTTTTCACTCCATAATAATCTTCCATACTTTGTAAACGAAATGGCCGGTTTCAAAATTGCAGAAGATCAAGCTAGGGACTAAAAGGAAGAACAGAACTTTCCTTTTTTACTCGGACAGTTTGAAAACTAATTTATCGTTAAGTCCCGGCCGCATTAAGAAGACCAAGGGTTTTAGTCCCTTGGTCTTTTTTGTGTCCGTTACTCTTACGTCTAGTAGAACTTGCAGTCTTTGGTGGGAGCAGTAATCTTGTATTCACTTTTAATGATAGAAAGTGCCTTAAAAACATGTTTTTCTTTTCTTATACGGTCAATATCAGTCAAGCATCCAGAATCTGTTTGTATCGAAAAATGAAAATTCCCTAAAATGTGCCGGTTCATCAAAATACCAGTCCAAGCTGCAGTTCTTTCTTTACATAGTATGTAGAGATTAAAAAATATGAGAAGGAGTGGTAGTTCATGTATTATAACCCAGGTGAGAATCACGTTCAGAAAAAACCATACGACGAAGCCTGTGACCTTGGCCATGATTTTGATATGGCGGAAGACGAAGCGAGAGCAGAAGCAGCAAGAGAAGCAGAAGCGAGAGCAAGAGCGGAAGAGGCAATAGCAAGAGCGGAAGAAGCAAGAGCCAGAACAGCAGAAGCAGCAAGAGCAGCAGCAGAAGCAGAAAGACTAGCAGCAGAAGCAAAGGTAAAAGCGGCAAAAGCAGCAAAAGCAGCAGCAAAAGCGAAATGTAAAAAACATCATAAGAAAGAGAAAAAACATGATTGCAAACGGAAACACAAGAAGAAAAAATAGGAGAAATTCCGGCCCAAGGCTGCAAAAACGATAAAGAAAAAGATTCTTGTTGGAGGATCAAACAGGAAGATTACTCAGCTGGTGCGGCAAAAAGGACGCATAGCAGGGCAAACAAAAACTTTCCTATTAACTTCCATAGCCGGGTCAGTATATCACGCCTATCATATTAAAAAGATAGGAGAGACAAGAGTTTCGGCAACTTGCCGCTCTTGTCTTTTTTGTGTTTTTATATCATCTTCGCGTATTTCTATTTATTTTTAAGTCAGCAGATCATCCGTCTAAGAATTTGTCTAAATCCTGCATATACTGGAATCGGAATCAAATGTTTATGGGGAGTGAAATAGATGGGATCAACACAGTTAACAGGGCGCGTCATCTTCAAAGGGGACCCCGGCTATGCACAGGCGGTTAAGAATTGGAACCCTTATGTTGATGTCTGTCCGCTTGTCTTTGTTTTTGCACAAAATTCATACGATGTAAGTAATGCGATTAAATGGGCGCGTGAGAATAATGTGCCTTTGCGTGTCAGAAGCGGCCGCCATGCTCTGGATAGAAACCTTTCAGTCGTAAGTGATGGAATAGTTATTGATGTGAGTGATATGAATAAAGTTTTATTAGACGAAAAAAACGCGATTGCAACCGTTCAAACCGGCATTCACGTCGGCCCGCTTGTGAAAGGATTGGCCCGCGACGGTTTTATGGCTCCGTTTGGAGACAGTCCGACAGTGGGAATCGGAGGAATTACGATGGGCGGCGGGTTTGGAGTGCTTTCACGATCAATCGGCCTGATAAGTGATAACCTTCTCGCACTGAAAATGGTAGATGCAAAAGGCAGGATCATTCAAGCAAATCAATCTCACAATGAAGATTTACTATGGGCTTCCAGAGGCGGCGGGGGAGGCAACTTCGGATATAATACCCAATACACGTTCAAAGTTCACCGTGCTCCTAAAACCGCAACCGTCTTTAATATTATTTGGCCATGGGAGCAGTTGGAGACGGTCTTTAAAGCTTGGCAAAAGTGGGCGCCGTTTACAGACGAACGATTGGGGTGCTACCTTGAGATTTACAGCAAAGTAAATGGCTTGTGCCATGTGGAAGGATTGTTCCTCGGTTCAAAACCTGAGCTAATTCAATTATTAAAACCTTTATTAAATGCCGGAACCCCGACACGGACAATTATCAAAACATTATACTATCCGGATTGCATAGATTTTCTGGACCCTGATGAACCGATCCCGGGAAGATCTGATCAGAGTGTTAAATTCTCCTCGGCGTGGGCGCTAAATCTTTGGCCTGAAAAACCTATTTCAGTGATGAGACAATTTTTAGAAAAAGCCACCGGGACAGAAACAAATTTCTTTTTTATCAATTGGGGCGGTGCGATAAGCAGAGTTCCCAGCAGCGAAACAGCCTTCTTTTGGCGCCGGCCATTGTTTTATACGGAATGGACGGCCAGTTGGAAAAATAAATCACAAGAAGCCTCGAACCTTGCATCAGTTGAAAGAGTGCGTCAGCTGTTGAAACCATATGTAACAGGTTCATACGTCAATGTTCCGGATCAGAATATTGAAAATTTCGGAAAAGCATATTATGGCTCAAACTTTGCAAGGCTTCAAAGAATAAAGGCGAAATACGATCCCGAAAATGTATTTCATTTTCCGCAAAGCATCCCGCCATCGTATAAATAGTTTGATCGTTTTGGGAAACAAAATAAAAAACACACCAGAACATTCAGGTGTGTTTTTATTGTTGCTATAAAATTTGGTTATTCACTTGCATCCCAGTGCGGATTCCAAACGATTTCCCATAAGTGTCCATCGGGGTCTTGGAAGTGACCGGAGTACCCGCCCCAAAAAGTATCATGAGCGGGATCAGTTATCGTCGCTCCTGCCTGTTTTGCCTGTTCCATGACTTTATCGACTTCAGCTTTACTCGTAACATTATGTCCTAATGTAAATTCTGCCGGGCTTGGTGCAGTTAAAGCAACGTTTGTCTCATGTGCGATGTCTTTACGATTCCAAATGGCCAGTTTCAGTCCTGTTTGTAAGTCAAAAAAGGCAACAGCGCCATGTTCAAACTCTTTTCCGACTATTCCCTCAGTAGGCAGTCCGAGGCCGTCCCGATAGAAGCGAAGTGATCGTTCCAGATGATCTACGCCTAAAGTGATGACTGTAACCCGCGGTTTCATAAAAATATAACCTCCCAAGCTGATGATAAGAAAATGATATCAAGTTTCATTATTGCGCTGCAGCATCATATAGAAAAAGATTTTGACATTTCAGTAAAGAACCTATATATTCGTATATGAGCACATAATCATATATGATTATTTTTGTGTACATGTTAGAATGCTTCATAACAGAAAAGGAATAATAAATGCAGGAGGAGATTTTTTATGGGTCACAATCACAATCACGCCGGCGGGTCCAATAAGAAGGTTTTATTGATCTCTTTTATCGTGATTACAGGTTATATGATAATAGAAGCTATAGGCGGATTTGTAACCAATAGTTTAGCGCTTTTGTCAGATGCCGGTCATATGCTGAGTGATTCAATCTCATTAATGGTTGCTCTGATTGCTTTTAAATTGGCCGAAAAAAAGGCAAGTCATAATAAGACATTCGGTTATAAACGATTTGAGATTCTCGCAGCTGTGATAAACGGTGTTGCCTTAATATTGATTTCCCTTTATATCATTTATGAAGCAATCAAACGTTTCTCTCATCCGCCAGAAGTGGCAACAACCGGCATGCTTATCATTAGTATCATCGGGTTAGCTGTGAATATATTGGTCGCTTGGATTATGCTGAGCGGCGGAGATACAAAGAATAACCTGAACATAAGGGGAGCTTATTTACATGTAATAAGTGATATGCTCGGCTCTGTAGGTGCCATTCTGGCTGCATTGCTTATCATCTTCTTCGGGTGGGGCTGGGCAGACCCATTGGCCAGTGTCATTGTAGCTGTTCTTGTTTTAAGAAGCGGTTATCATGTGACGAAAGATTCCATTCACGTATTAATGGAAGGAACCCCGGAAAATATTGACGTGACTGACATCATCCATACGATTGAAGAGACAGAGGGCATTCAGCATATTCATGATTTACATATATGGTCTATCACAAGCGGATTGAATGCTCTTTCCTGCCACGCTGTTGTTGACGATCAGCTGACCATTTCAGAAAGCGAAAGTATTTTACGCAAAATTGAACATGAGCTTGGAGATAAAGGCATTACGCATGTAACGATTCAAATGGAAACAGCAGCGCATAATCACGACAATGCAATCCTTTGTCAGGCAAAAATTGAGCAGACGGACGGCCACCATCATCATTAAAGGAGGAGATAGGGACTCACTTTGTCTCTCTGACAATTAAGATAAAACCGGAGGGGATTCATATGTACGACACGATAGTAATCGGAGCCGGTCAGGCAGGAATCTCAGCAGGATATTATCTAAAGAAGTCGAAACAAAAGTTTATCATTTTAGATAAAAGTCATGAAGTGGGAGAAAGCTGGAAAAACCGGTATGACTCATTGGTTTTATTTACTTCTCGAATGTACAGCTCTTTGCCTGGAATGCATCTTGAAGGAGACAAGCATGGGCTCCCTTCAAAAAATGAAATTGCTGCTTATCTGAAAAAATATGTTGAAAGATTTGAAATCCCGATCCAATTACGGACAGAAGTAATAAGTGTCCAAAAATTAAACAACTATTTCTTAATAAAAACAAACCGGGAAGATTATCAAACGAAGAATCTTGTGATGGCCGCAGGTCCTTTTCATACCCCTAACATTCCATCAATATCAAAGGATGTAGCCGGTCATATTCATCAATTACATTCTTCACAATATAAACATTCAAAACAACTGGCGCCTGGGAATGTACTGGTAGTCGGCGGCGGGAATAGCGGGGCTCAGATAGCTGTTGAATTATCCAAAGAAAGAGTTACATATTTGGCTTGCAGTAATAAACCGGTTTATTTCCCTTTATGGATTGGAAATAGAAGCATCTTTTGGTGGTTTGATAAATTAGGAGTTTTACATGCAAGTCATACATCAATATTAGGCAAGTTCATTCAAAAGAAAGGCGACCCCATATTTGGGTATGAATTAAAACATGCAATAAGACAGAAGAAGATCATTTTAAAACAAAGAGTCATAGCCGGAAAGCAAAATGAAATCATTTTTAAAGATTCATCTTCATTAGAAGTTAACAATGTTATTTGGGCAACTGGTTTTAAGAATCCGCTTTGGTGGATGAAAATAGAAGGTGTTTTGGATAAGGAAGGCCGAATTATACATCACCGGGGTGTTTCAGCTGTGAAAGGATTGTACTTTATTGGTTTGCCTTGGCAGCATAGGCGAGGTTCAGCGCTGCTTCAAGGTGTAGGAAATGATGCTGAATACATTGTAAAACAAATGAACGGTGGATAGACTGAGGAGAGCAGTAACTTACGGGTTTACTGCTCTTTTTTGTATTGAATAAGTCCAGTTATGTGACTGTGTAAAGCCGAAAAAATCTTTTGACTTATTAATAAGAAGATCCCTGACTCACTGATTGTGCAACATTCTGTCGTACTTCCCGAGCTAACTGCGCGGCGTAAGGAAATCTGCCAAAAACGCTGTTTTAATCGGCTTGTGGAACAGAAAACACAATATCTCTTGGTTGTCGGACTGGTGAGTGCATACCCCGGGCAGGTTCAAGTTTCCCGGCTGCAACAGTGTTACCAAGAGTTGCAGACCTTTGGTATTTTTTATGCAAACAGGTTTTGTGGCCGTTTCTGCTGTGGCACACTCTCATTACAAAAAGCATAGGATAATATCACAAAAATTTAAAATTGCGGGGATGAAAAATGTATTATATACCTTTTTCGCATCAATGTTATTATTGTGTGAATGTACCGATGTATAGCGATGGAAGATCTGTTTATTGGACTTATCCAAACGACATGGGGTATGCAGACCGAAATGATGATTTGCGATCTTCATACGAAGATAGAAACCTTCTCTTGAAAGATTATGGACCAAAACCATTTGTTGTGAATATCAATAAAGCCGCAAAACAAAATCACACGTTCCGTACTGCCTTATGGACAGGAAAACATTTTCAAATTACTTTGATGAGTATCGGCATTGGAGAAGATATCGGTTTGGAAATCCACCCCCACGTAGATCAATTCTTACGGATTGAGCAAGGCCGGGGAATCGTTAAAATGGGCAGGAGCAAGGAAAATTTAACTTTCCAAAGAAATGTCTATGATGACTTTGCCATTGTTGTACCTGCCGGCACTTGGCACAATGTGATTAATACGGGTAATACGCCGTTAAAACTATATTCAATTTATGCGCCTCCGAACCATCCATTTGGTACGGTTCATGCGACTAAGGCAGATGCAGAGGCTGCAGAAGGTTAGCATAAAGTATGCTGCAGAGGTTTGACAAACTGGGGTTACGCCTTTCTGGATGCCCAAGAGTACGGTAAATAAGGCCGATTTAATATGAATCGGCTTATTTTTTGTTGGATTTAATTTCCTTAAATCGGTCTTTGATCGCTGCGGGCAATGTATCGGTTTTAACGGCCTCAAATTCTCCGGTATACCCCGGCACGAGTCCAATAGCCTTCTTGATTAGGCTTTTCAGCAAAGAAAGAGACCCTCTTTTTTTGCTTCTTCATTCATTTGGCAAACGTTATTGATTTATTTGCGCAGTAACATATAATGGAAATGGTGGAATGTAATCTCGTTGAGAAGGAGATTGAGATGATCATTAAAATGACTTCGTTTCATATGAAAGACTTCAATAAACCAAATGAACCTCTGGTTGTTTTCGGGAGAATTATACCCGCACTTGAAAACAATGTTTGGACATATACTGAGGAACGGTTTTCTAAGCCTTATGTTAAGAAATATGAAGATGACGAAATTGACGTCAGTTACGTTGAAGAAGAGGGGAAAGCAGTCTTTTTCTATTATGATGAAAATAACTGCATCGGCCGGATTAAAATACGTTCTAATTGGAATGGATATGCGCTGATAGAGGACATTGCGGTTGCAAAGGACTATCGAAACAATGGTATTGGAACGGCATTATTAAATAAAGGGATTGAATGGGCAAAGGAGAATGATTTTTGCGGTCTCATGCTTGAAACACAAGATATTAATGTATCAGCTTGTCATTTTTATGCTAAACACGGTTTTGTAATAGGCGCAGTTGATACTATGCTTTATTCCAACTTTTCAACGGCAAATGAGATCGCGATTTTTTGGTATTATCAATTTTAACTGCCGCTTAAGGGTGATGAGAGGTTAATTGTTTGGCATTGATTCTAAATTTATAATCTAAAGGGAATTTGAAATAAATTTAGCTGCAGTTGGAGCAGACCCTTGCTCAATCTCACTTAACTGCCAAGTTTCTGTTTTTCTTCTTCAAACCATTTGTGAAGTTGATTGATATGAGCTTGATGGTACCTATTATGATCTGCTATATGCCATATCCCCCACTGAATAGTTGCTAGTTTTCCAGCTTCATAATCTACTGTATGATTCAGTTGATTGTCAGTTAACTGATAACAAACAGACTTAAACATGCTGAATATCTCATCATAATCAGAGAGAATTTGTTTTAATGACACACCGGAAATGAAAGGAATCTCATTGTTTTGATCTAACATTGGTCCATACTTTTCTTCCAGTTCCTTTGGTACAGGCTCACCCTTAATTCTAAATATCCAACAGAGATCAACATATGCTAAATGTTTTATTAGCTGAGCTGTACTGTTGTATTTTTGATTTGGTCCTTTAAAATCAATCTCCTCCTGTGACATGTCAGATACTATGGTTTTTAAGCGGCTGTAATTTTCATTAACGGCAGAATAGAGCATCCCCACAACATGATCCATGTGTGTTTCACCTTTTAAATCTAAAATCATTAACCCCACCTCATTAGTACAATTTTTATATTAAGTTTGCCTTATTACTGTTATTTGTCAAGTCATCCAGAGAATGACACGTTTTATTATGATTCAGTCATCAATCGACTTCGTATTATTACATTTAATAACATAAAATGGTTATCGTAATTAAAAAAGGATACCCGTTTTTATAAAAAGGAGTTAAAACGTTGCTGAAAAGGTTTTTTCTTGTTTTTCTTACGCTGATAATGTCTGTATTTGCTGTATTCGCGGCTGCTGAAGAGTCTCCCGGCGATCATGTCATTTCTTTTGATGAGCCTATGATTTTATTGATCTCACTCGGAATCATTTTATGTTTATTCATTCCCCCATTAGTGATGTCCTTTTTTGGCAGCTTGATTGTGAGAATCATATCCGGAGTTTATCAATGTTTTATCGTTCTCACGTTTGCGGGGCTCATTCCAATTGGATTTCTTATCCCTCATGGCTTTTTGACAATTCTTGCTGCCGTTCTGGGGACTTTGGTCAGTTTAGCGAGTGTTGCCGTGACCTTATTCATTGGAAGGAATAAGGATGTTAAAACAAAACACGGCTAGAAGGTTGATCATGCATAAGTAAAAAAACAAGCATATTGTTACATGCTTGTTTTTTCTCCGGGAATTTTTAGTTATGCTGCCAGACATACAGCGCTGTAAAATGACAAAGCAACACCCAGTAATAAAACGATCCAACTAATAGGAACTGATAATTCAGCGGTCCGGCTGATATAAGCCAGAAATCCTGCAACTGATAACAGAACCAATAGAATAGGATTTTTAAGCAAGTTATCATATTCCCAACTTATTTTTATCTCGATAACCATTATTTGCAAAAAAGTCGAGGCGAAATATACTCATGCAGCCAGTAATAACAAGAGCATCAGAAAAGAAGGTATAATGGGCGGGAAGGGGTGCCGGTCAATGAAAATAACCAGAGAGACATTAGAAAATCAGCAAATTTGGATATATGGTGTGTTTCTTGTGATCGGAGGAATAGCGGGGATCGCCGGGAAGGATTCAGGACTCAGCTGGGGCTGGACGATATCACCGCTAATCGCTGTTCTCATGTATGCCATGTTTGCTCAGATCCCATTCTTGAAGCTGAGGGAAGCCATTTCAAACTTCAAGTTTATGGCGGCTTTACTGATCGGTAATTTCTTAGCTGTGCCTGTTGTTGTATGGGGTTTGATCGCCATTTTTCCTCAATCTCCTCCTGTATTATTAGGCGTTTGTTTAGTATTGCTTACACCTTGCATTGATTACGTCATCGTCTTTACTCAGCTCGGGAAAGGTAATGAGAAATTAATACTGGCTTCCACGCCGGTTTTGTTCGTCGTTCAGATGGTATTGCTTCCGTTATACTTGTGGCTGTTTATCGGGAAAGAAGTTATAGGGGCTGTTCATGCCGGGCCGTTTCTGGAAGCATTCTTATGTTTAATAGCGGGACCGCTGCTGGCGGCAGTGATGACACAATTGTGGGCTGATAAGAAGCCGGCTGGAGAAAGGGTGTTAGAGTGGACGGCCTGGCTGCCTGTTCCTTTTATGGCTCTCGTATTGCTGGCGGTCGTTGCCACACAAATCGGCAAGGTATACAGTGATTTTGAGGTCATTATACGTGTAATTCCGATTTATCTGTTATTCCTGCTCATGATGCCGTTTGTTTCCCGGTTTATCGCATATGTGTTCCGTCTGGATACAGGCGAAGGAAGAGCATTGATCTTCAGCACGGGCACAAGAAATTCTCTCGCAGTCCTTCCGTTAGCGCTGGCTCTGCCGGATGCTTGGGCCTCATTAGCCGCAGCTGTTATCGTTACACAGACGATTGTTGAACTGATAGGCGAATTGATTTATATAAAAGCGGTGCCCAAATGGCTGCTGAAATAAAAAATAATCTGCGCTGAAAAAAACATACCAATAAATATTGGTATGTTTTTTTGATGATTATAAAGTTGAAATATCAATGACGAAACGGTAGCGGACATCGCTTTGGAGAACCCGTTCGTATGCTTCATCGACTTGATTGGCCGGAATCACTTCAATTTTAGGAGCAATGCCGTGCTCGGCGGCGAAATCAAGCATTTCCTGAGTCTGCGGAATACCGCCGACAAGTGAACCCGCGATGCTGCGGCGGCCCGTGATTAAGGAGAACACACTGTATGAGTCCGGATCAGCAGGCGCTCCTACATTTACTAATGTACCGTCAATGCGAAGCAGGGATAAGTAGGCATCTACATCAAGGTTCGCGGATACCGTATTTAAAATGATATCAAAATGTCCGGCCAGCTCAGTGAATGTATCCGGATCGCTTGTCGCGAAGTAATGATCGGCTCCAAATTCAAGAGCTTCGTCTTTTTTGTTCATTGAGCGGCTGAGGACGGTGACCTCTGCGCCTAAAGCGTGCGCGAATTGAACGGCTAAGTGTCCGAGCCCTCCCATTCCGACAATCGCCACTTTTTTGCCGGGACCGGCATTCCAGTGTCTCAGCGGAGAATACGTGGTAATGCCCGCGCACAATAGCGGGCTGGCAGCATCCAAATCCAGCTGATCCGGAATCCGGACAACGAATCTGTCAGTGACAACTATTTTCTGGCTGTAGCCGCCGTACGTAGGATTTCCGTCGTAGTCCAGGTTATTGTAGGTCTGAACAACGCCTTTTGTGCAATATTGTTCGTCTCCGTTAAGGCAGTATTCACATTCCCCGCAGGAGTCTACAAAACAGCCGACACCCACACGGTCGCCGACGGCAAATTTGGTGACTTCTTCACCCACGGCTTCCACAACTCCGGCAATTTCATGCCCGGGAACCATCGGAAAGATTCCGCCGCCCCATTCATCGAATGCGCTGTGGATGTCTGAGTGACAAATCCCGCTGTACTTAATATCAATCAGGATATCGTGCGGCCGTAATGCTCTTCTCTCAATCGTCGTCCGCTCAAATTTAGCTTTTGCATGCGGAGCGCTTAATACACGAGTCGGATGATTATTGCACATGGTTATCTTCCTTTCCAAGATAAAGTGATGAATCCTCTGTTCGGTTTTACTTTAAAGGTTAAAGCGGACTTTAAGTCAAGGGGTTTGGTTTATTTTTTTATGAAATGATATTCTATAATGGCACGCTTATGAAAGGGATGAAGGATGGGTGGTAAGAAGATGAAAATTGCGCAGGCTGCAAAGCAGGTTGAGTTATCAGCCGCGACGCTTAGGTATTATGAAAGTATAGGACTGATTCCTCCGGTAAAACGCGATGAAAGCGGCATCCGCGATTATGACGAAGATGATGTGAATTGGATTCAATTTATAAAATGCATGAGAAGTGCCGGGCTGTCGATTGAGGCGCTGATTGAATATACCGCTTTATTTATTGAAGGAGCCGATCATACGATTGAACCCCGAAAAAACATCCTTATCAATGAAAGGAAAAGGCTGACGGAGAAACAGAGGGAAATTGATGAAACTATAAAACGATTAAACAGGAAGATTGAAGATTACGAAGACATCCTCAAAAATGAAGCGAAACTTAAAAACAGATTGAAAGCTGAATATATTTCTGAATGAAGAGTAGATGTCCCGGGCGCCGGGCCGCATGAAATGTACCAAGGGAAACGAACCTTGGTTTTTTTATTTTCTAAAGAGAGGAGACAAAACAGTTTTTCCTATCTTACCAATCTTTACTTATCTTTTTTTCAGCTTGACTTTTTTACTGCAGACTTTTAAAGTGTGAAATGTTGCTTAGACTGTGATTAGCGACTTTAATGCTGAAAAGAGGTGGTTTACCCAGATGAACAATAAAAAGAACCCTTGGGCGTTATTGCCTTTAGTCTTATTCGTAGGGCTTTTCGTCGGCTCTGGTCTGGTGACCGGAGATTTTTATAAATTGCCGATCTTGATTGCCGCGATTATTGCATCAGCTTTTGCGCTGCTATTTAACCGGAAGAAATCGCTCAATCAAAAAATAGAATGGTTTGCTTCCGGCGCGGGACATCCTGATATTATCATTATGGTTATGATTTTTATATTGGCAGGTGCCTTTGCTTCAGCGGCTGAAGCGATGGGAGCGGTGCATTCAACTGTCAATCTTGCTTTGAGCATTATTCCGCAGCAGTTTTTGCTGCCGGGGCTGTTTATCATTGCTTGTTTCATTTCTATATCGATGGGAACATCAATGGGCACGATTGCGGCGGTTGCGCCAATCAGCGCCGGTTTGAGCGGGGAGCTTGGCATTTCCGGCGCGATTACGATGGCAGCCGTGGTCGGCGGAGCTATGTTTGGAGATAATCTATCTTTTATTTCGGACACGACCATTGCGTCAGTGCGGACGCAAAAAACACAAATGATGGATAAATTTAAAACGAACTTTCTGATTGTTTTGCCCGCTGCTATTTTAACCGTTATTATCTTATTTTTTATTCCGGCAGGCCACGCCGGCCATGCGGGTGCTGCATCTTACAGCTGGATAAACGTGCTTCCTTATGTCGCCGTGTTGGTCTTCGCGTTAATCGGTTTTAATGTGATGGCTGTCATATTCGGCGGATTGGTTTTGACGGGAATCATAGGGTTAGCGAGCGGCAGCCTGACGTTTGATTCTTATTTTAAGGCGATTACGGATGGAGTTGCCGGAATGAGCGATCTGATCATCCTGTCCATGCTGATCGGCGGAATGGTCGGCGTGATGAAACAAAATGGCGGGATCGACTTTTTACTGGAATTCATCACGAAACGAATCCGTTCGAAAAAAGGCGCCGAAGCCGGAATTGCCGGACTGGTCAGCGTGACGAATCTGGCTGCTGCCAATAATACGATCTCCATTATCGCAGCCGGTCCGATTGCGAAGAATATCGCTGATGAATTTAAGATCGACAACAGAAAATCGGCAAGTATTCTGGATATCTTTTCGTGCATGGTGCAAGGACTGATTCCTTACGGCGCGCAGCTGTTATCGGCCGGGAAATTCGGGAATATTTCCCCCGTCAGCATCCTGCCATATTCTTTCTACCCCGTTTTAATCGGAATTTGCGGCATTATCGCCATTATGTTTGGCCTGCCGAAATTCACAAGGAATACGAAATAAAAAAAGGCGCCGTTCGGCGCCTTTTTTCTTTCATCTCAGCCAAGCATGTTTCAAAAGCTGCACGCCCTGTGCGATCTGTTCAGTATCGAGGTGGGCGAAACCTAACTTTATGATCGGCGGTTCAGGCTTTCCGGCAACGAAATAAACGGAGGTAGGGTATACTTTCACTCCGTACTGAAGAGCGCGCTCAATTAACGTTTCTTCTGTACAGTTCAAGTGAACTCTCACCAATATATACAATCCGGACTGCTCGCCGATGACCGTCACATGATCGCCGAACTGCTGCTTGATATGTGAAGTCAAGTGCTGCATCTTACGCTTGTAGACAGTGCGCATGCGCTTAATATGGCGGGTCCATTCCCCGTTCTTCATCAATTCAGCCATGGTCAGCTGGTGAAGCGAAGAAGCGGTGCTTTCGAAATGAATGAAACGTTTTTTATACCGATGCAAAATGCGCTGCGGCAAAACCATATAGCTTATGCGGATGCCCGGAAGAAAGGATTTTGAGAAATTCCCTAAATAAATCACCCGGTCTGACTGAATGGAAGCAAGGGCGGGAAACGGCTGCTGCGTATAACGAAATTCACTGTCATAATCATCTTCAAGAATATATCCCTCTCTTTTATTCACCCAATTGATCAGAGTTTGGCGCTGCTGAATGGACATGCTTACGCCGTAAGGGCTGTGGTGGGAAGGAGTCACGTAGATTAATTTTTCTTTCATTGCATGCAATTGAGAAAAATCAGCTCCGTTTTCATAGACGGGTATCGTTTCAAGAGAAAGCCCGTGAAATTGAAAAGCCTCTCTGGCACCGTCGAAGCCCGGGTTTTCTACTATAACTCCGGAAAAATCTTCTTTCAGAATCCGGCTGAGATAAATCAGCATCTGCTGTGTGCTGCTGCCGATGATAACCGAATCCGCATCTGTTTTCACCCCGCGTGATTCCAGGAGATAAGCGGCAATTTGTTCACGCAAGTTTCTCTCGCCGAACGGTTCACCGTACAGAAAGCTTTTCTCTGATGCCAAAACTTGATTGTATAATTTTCTCCATGTTTTCAGAGGGAAATGCTTTTGATCGACGGCTCCGGCGCGAAAATCAATCAGGGCCGGCTGAGTTGATTCGGTTTTCTCTGCGTAAACAACATCGTTTTCTTGCTGAAATAAAGAGGGCTCTATTTCATTTGCAAAATATCCTTTGCGCGTTTCGCCGCGAATGTATCCTTCCGCGAAAAGCAGATCATAGGCCATCAGTGTCGTGTTACGGCTTACACGCAGGGAATCTGCCAGCTCCCGAATCGAAGGCAGCCGCTCATTTGCCTGAATCGTTCCCTGCTCAATCAATGTCTTAAATTGCTCGTAAATTTGTTTGTATTTCGGGGTGTCGCTTTTGAAAGCGAAAATCATATTTTTCATCAGATGTTCTCCTCTGACATGCGCAATTATTCGAAATTGTACCTTTTTAAATGTCAGTTGGTATTTTATTATAGCGGAAAGCGCTTTACCAATCCAAGTTCAGGAGGAGAGTTTTTATGTATATTCCCGCTCCATTTCAGCTGAGTGAAGCTGAAGCGTACGATGTTATTAAAGAGTATGGTTTCGCAGCACTGTTTTCAACGGCAGAAGGCATGCCGTATGCAACCCACCTGCCATTGATGATGAGCAAGGACAACGAATGCTTATACGGTCATTTTGCCTTGCCGAACCCTCAATGGAAAGAGATTGAAGGCCAAAGTGTATTAGCCGTCTTTCAAGGGCCTCATTGTTATATCTCGCCCAAATGGTATGAGACGAATCGGGCTGTTCCTACATGGAATTATGTGGCGGTTCACGTATACGGGGAGGCAGAGCTTTTGGATGAGGAAGAAACCGTGCATTCGATGGGCGATCTCGTATTGAAATACGAAAGCCCCGACAGCCCCTACAAATTAGAGGATGTCGATGCGAAATTCCTGTCAGGCATGAACAAAGGGGTAAAAGGCTTTAAAATTAAAATCAGCAAAATAGAGGGGCAAGCGAAGCTGAGTCAAAATCATTCAGCACAAAGACAGAAAATGGTCGTACAACAGCTCAAACAGATCCCGCACACAAACGAACAGCTCATTTCCGGCCTGATGGAAGAAAACATTAAGCGGATCACTGCAAAAAATTGATACGCATCTTAAAAACATACCGGCAGCATGCGGTATGTTTTTTTCTGATTATGAAGCTTTTCTCAGGATGAATAACGACTCAAACAGCAAATAAATCAACGGCGCCGATAAAACGAAGAAAGAACGGGAAATAGCATATGTTATGAGTAAATAAACGATAAGTTTCAATAGAATGGAAGACGTTTTATTCAATGTCCAGCGGTTCTTCAAGACATCAGTCATACATGCTGACAAAAGGCCGACCGTCAAATAACCGGCTGCTATGTACAGATAAATAAAAAGGTAAAACGGGTAAGAAGACAACGGCGGTGTGTCTTCTTGTGTCATTCTTAAACCAAAATAAAAGATCATTAAAAAGCAAACGGACGAAATCAGAGCCAGCAAAAGGTGTTTATATAAATACTTCTTCATGTGTTCACCTGCCTATAGCGCAATTATGTCTATCAATTATGACATGGTTTTACCGCTGCTGAAAGAATCGGCAGCTGAAAAAGGCGGCAAATCCCGCCGTCTTTTTTATATCTTAAGATTTCTTAAGAACTTTCACCGCTTTTTCTTCAGGTTTTGAATGTAGAGTGTGTTTTATAAATTCAAAACAAATGGAGAGATTAAAGATGAAACGTCTGTTATTTTTATTTCAATATATTATGAATCCCAGATCTGTTGGCGCCGTTCTGCCCAGCTCGCGTTTTCTTGCTGAGAAGATGATGGGAAAAATTGATTTTCATAAAGCTGAATACATTGTTGAATACGGGCCCGGTACGGGAGTATTTACAAAAAAGCTGCTTGAAAAACGGCAACCCGGGACAATAATCTTATTGATAGAACAAAATGAAGAATTTTATGCTTTGCTGAAAGAACAATATAAAGATGAACAGAACCTATTCATTGTGCACGGATCAGCCGAACATATTGAGAGGCATATAAAAGAGCATGGAATCCCTTATGCCGACTATGTCGTTTCCGGACTTCCTTTTGCAAGCCTGCCAAAAAATGTTTCTGAAGATATTTTGACGGATACAGCTAAAATCTTAAGAAATCATGGAGAATTTATCACATTCCAATATACTCAATATAAGAAGGCATTGATTGAGCAATTCTTTCCCAAAACAGAAGTAAGGAGAGAATTCAGGAATATTCCGCCGGCTTATGTTTTCAGCTGTTCATTGCCGCCAAAAACGAGGGAGGATTCATATGGGGACAAGCATTCTTATCGTGGATGATGACAAAGATATCCGAAATCTTATTTCTGTATATTTGGAAAATGAAGGAATAAGCACGCGCAAGGCGGAAGATGCTGCTGAAGCCTTGAAATTATTGGAGCAAAAGGAGTTTGACCTGATTATTTTGGATATTATGATGCCCAATATGGATGGGATTGAGGCATGCATGAAGATCAGACAAGAACGAAATCTGCCCATCATCATGCTGTCCGCCAAATCAGAAGATATGGATAAAATTCAAGGGCTGGCTTCCGGTGCAGATGACTATTTAACGAAACCGTTTAATCCGTTGGAATTGATCGCCAGAGTGAAATCTCAGCTGAGAAGGTATAAAAAATACAATACAGATGCGGTCAGCACGGCAAACGTTATTGAAATCGGTGATTTGACCGTTAATACGGATACAAGGCAGGTGTGGGTGCGGGGAGAAGAGGTCAGGCTCACCCCGAAAGAGTTTGATATTCTGGAGCTTCTTTCGAGAAACAAAGGAATTGTCATGAGTGTTGAAAAAATATATGAGGCGGTATGGAAGGAAGACTTTTTTAAGTCGGACAATACTGTAATGGTCCACATCACAAAGATCAGAGACAAGATAGAAGAGGATTCTAAACATCCGATTTATATCAAAACGGTATGGGGAACGGGATATAAAATATGAGGAAGTTTGGAAATAAGCTGATTGTCAGGCTTCTGGTCGCGATCGCTATTAGTTATCTTGTTGCATTCGGTGTATTGATTCTTGTTATATTATCTATTTCATATTTGGATAAAATATACCATTTGACAAATATGAGCGTAGGCGGCGCCTATTTCAAGATATTGCTTCAGTTTACTGCAGCTATTTTGACCTTTATTGTGGTTTTTTGGTTATTGATACGAAAAAAAATAGGATATTTGAAGCTCATTACTGAGAGTGTTCACCATATTGCCAATGGAAATTTGGGCTTGACCATTAGGATGGAGAGTAGGGATGAATTGACTCAGCTTGCACAACATATCAATTATATGTCCGAAGAATTAGAGAGTAAATTTGAACATGAAAGACAATTGGAACGAGTGAAAAGTGAGCTGATCTCAAATGTATCGCACGATTTAAGAACCCCGTTAACATCGATTATCGGATATTTGGATCTGCTTAAAAAAGAACAATACAATAGTAAAGCACAATTTCAGGAATACCTTGAAACGATTTATTCAAAATCACAAAGACTGAAATATTTGATAGATGAACTGTTTGAATATACGCATTTATCGAGTCCGGATGTTATTTTGAACCGCAGCAAAACAGACTTGTCTGCTTTATTGGAACAAATCGTCGGAGAGTACTTTCCTATGTTTGAAAAGGAACAATTAACTGTCCGAAAATCAATTACGGAAGAACATGTACCTGTATGTATTGATATAGAAAAGATGGTTCGCGTTTATGATAATCTTTTTATGAATGCGTTAAAGTACAGTATCAAACCTTCTGAATTCTTCATAAACCTTGAGCTGAAAGATGAAAAAGCGATTTTGCAAGTATCAAACAAGGCCGAAAATGTTCCGGCTGACGATATAAATCAATTGTTTGAACGGTTTTTCAGAGGGGATAAGGCCAGGACGGGTCATCATGGCACCGGGCTCGGACTTGCCATTTCAAAAAGAATTGTTGAGCTTCACAGCGGCCGTATTCATGCGGATTACAGCGGCGGCTGGCTTCGTTTTACTGTTGAACACCAGATTGATTAGAGCTTGCGGCACAAACATTCCATAAGCTTTTTTTTAGAATAACTTAAGAATCCTTAAGAATTTTACCGGCTGTTTCTTCATTTTCTTTGCTTATGATGTGATGGAAAGCGAGGAGAGCGGTGAAATTGAAAAATAAAATTGTTTTATTATGTATATGGTTTTTAGGCATTTATTGTTTGAAGGAACTGGACTTGCTGTCATTTGATATGAATGATGTAACGGATTTTATATCAGGGCATGCGGAATACGCGATGCTGCTGTTTTTGGCTTTGTGGGTCGTCAGGCTTCTCTTTTTTATTCCCGGCATGACGCTGATGTTTTTGGGCGGAATATGCTTTGATCCGATGGTCAGCATTTTATTATCATTGGCCGGTCTGTTTGTAAGCGAAACATTGGTTTATCTTTTTTCGAGGAAATTCGCCAGCGAAAAAACGACTCAATTACTGGAAGATAAATATCCTGATTTGAAAGTGTTATTGGAGGCGTACAATTATAAGTTTTTGGCATTGGGGATGCTTTGCCCGGCAGCTCCTACGGATGTGATTTGTTTTTTATCCGCTGCAGCCGGGTTAAAGTATTCTGTCTACATGTTAACTGTATTGCTTTCAAATATTCCTGTCATCGTATTGTCCAGCTTTGTTGTTATCAATTTCAGTGAGTCTTTTGCAGGCATTGCACTTATTATTGTTTCATTTATATTGATTACGGTCTTAACGGTGAGAATATGGAACCGCATGAAGCAAAATTTTTCATGAATCCATATTTTTTGTTCGGAAGGATTTAAAGAAGAATACACCAAAAAAGCTGTCAGCTTGGTCCTGACGGCTTATTTTTGGTGAAAGGCTTATTTCTCCGTGGTGAAATAAAGCAATGCTATGACCGGAAAAGCGATTCCAATCCATAATGTGATACTCCATCCGCCTGAAGCGTATGCCCATCCTCCGATTGATGAACCTGCAGCACCGCCCAGAAAGAAGATTGCCATGAATAAACCGTTTAATCGACTGCGAAATTCAGGCGCCAACGAAAAAATGGCACGTTGACTGAGTACGAGATTGGCGGATACACCCACATCTAACAGGATAGCTGCGGCCACCAGAACTGCTATTCCGACGGGGGAGCTGCTCTGAATCATGAGCGGGAGTAATAAAGAAACGATGACAGCACCAAGAGCGATTCCGGTGGCAAGCCGGGTCAGGCCGCGATCAGCCAGACGGCCGCCTATCGGTGCAGCGGCTGCACCCGCAATGCCCGCCAGTGCGTATAGCGCGATTGCCTTCTGAGAAAAATGAAAAGCAGGACCGGACAATAATAAAGGTACAGTCGTCCAGAACAAGCTGAAAGCTCCAAATACAAACGCATGATAAATGGCGCGGCGGCGTAAGACCGGAGTCGTGCGCAGCAGCTTCCACATTGAACCGAGTAAGACGGTATAGCGTGTGTTTGCTGTTGGTTTTCTGGCAGGAAGCACTTTTGCTAAGACGATTGCCAGGACAACACTTAACGCGGCGGAGAAAGCAAATATGGCATTCCACCCCCATATATCAGCGACCAGACTGGATATCGGGCGGGAAAGCATAATACCGAGCAATAGGCCGCTCATCACATTGCCGACAACCCGGCCGCGTGCGGCGTCCGGTGCAAGGTAGGATGCGAACGGAACAAGCACTTGGGCTGCGATCGATCCCAATCCGATGAAAAACGCAGCGGCTAAAAACAGTGTTCCATGCTTCACACATGCTGTCAGTGTCAAAGCGGCTGCGCTTAGAAGGAGCGATACCACGACTAGTTTTTTGTTTTCGATAATATCTCCCAAAGGGACGAGAAACAGTAAGCCGGCAACGTATCCGATCTGGGTCAGCGTGACAATCAATCCGGCACTGCTTGGAGAAAGCCCAATTGCCGCACTGATGAATCCTGCCAAGGGCTGTGCATAATAAAGATTAGCGACAATGATGCCGCATGCAGCTGCGAGAAGAAGGGTTAAACCAGGTGAGACCCCCTGATCTGCTTTTTGTTTGTTTAATGTAGCCATGTGAATGAACTCCTTTTTAATGATTTTATGAGGTTTGATAAATAATTTGCTGATTCATTTCCTCTCCATAGATTTTTAATGCTAAGGTTTTGCGGAGTGTTGATCATTTAATAAACTGAACGTTCAGTTTTGTTTATAAGTGAATGATATACTAAACGTTCAGTTTTGTAAATGGGTTTCTGTTTTATTTTTTTATCATGTTAAGTATACTGAACGTATCGTTTATATTTCGGGAAGGAATGATTTATGTGCAGAGTAAACGAGGGCGGCCGCGTGATGAAGGAACACATAAGGCGATTCTTTCTGCGGCCTATGACCTCTTGCTGGAAAAAGGCTTTGATGCGGTGACAGTCGATAAAATTGCAGAGCGCGCGAAAGTGAGTAAAGCAACGATTTATAAATGGTGGGCAAACAAAGCTGCCGTTATCATGGACAGCTTTCTTTCGACCGCTACGGAAAGACTGCCTGTGCCTGATACGGGATCAACAGTACATGATATATCGACCCACGCCGCGAATTTAGCAAGGTTTTTGACAAGCCGGGAAGGAACCGTGATTAAGGAATTAATAGGTGCGGGGCAGCTGGATGCCAAATTGGCAGAAGAATATCGCACACGATTTTTCCGGCCCCGCCGCCTCCAAGCGAAAGGCCTTCTGGAAAAGGGAATTCAGAAAGGTGAATTGAGAGAGGATCTTGATATTGAAGTAAGTATTGATCTCATTTACGGACCGATTTTCTATCGGCTGCTTGTAACAGGGGACGAGGTCAATGATGCTTATGTGCATGATTTGGTGATGAATGCGTTTAAGGGAGTTCAAGCTACCTGAATAATCGCCCGAACGGAAAATAATGAAAAGGCAGAACAAGGTCATTGTTCTGCCTTTTCTGCTTTATTAGCGAACCGCCGGGCGGCTGCCACGCACGCGATAACGCCGACATTCACCGCCGCAAGTCCCCACCCTGCTCTTTCGTGCAGAATCACGGCCGCCAATAACAGCCCGAAGAAAGGCTGGAGAAGCTGCAGAGCTGATTCGCGGGGGTATCGTTGCCTGGGCGCTGTAAAGGCAGTTCTCAGTTTGACATACTGAAGCTGCTGTCTCAGCAGCAAAACGATTTATAAGACGGGCAGGCGGAGCGCCGTATCAATATTTTGTAAATTAAACCGGACTTGTTCATCCGTGTTCCACGGATGATACCAGCCTTTTTCCATCATATAGCGTGAGATTTGCTCATGCATGTCGATGGCTTCTTCTAAGTGACGGGTGAGGATCGCTTTCACTTCAGGCGTTCCGGCTTCCGTCGCCGCCATCGCATAGTTTCTGACTCCGCTTTTTGCCGAATTCAATAAATCCATAGCGACAATTTGGTCTGTCAGTGCATCCATCCCTGTCAGGTATTCCATAATCGGATTCATTCGTTATTCATCTCCTATTCATGCTTTGCATCAGATAAAATCGAGGCAAACTCCTGCAATTGCCTTGTTGATGTATCCGTATCCTGCTGCATGATTTCTTTCAGCTGCGGATCGGATACGAGCGCTTTCATGGTTTTGGATTTCGTCAGACAAAGTGACTTAAAAGAAGCCATCTCCTGAATTTCGAGTAATTCATGTAAGGCGCTGGCCATTTCTGTAGCCTCCGTTCTCTAAGGTTTGAGTACAACTTTAATACAATCATCTGTTTTCGTGTCAAACATCTCATAGCCGTGCTTCGCTTCACTAAGCGGAATGACATGGCTTACAACATCGCCCGGATCTATTTTGCCGGTTGACACCAGTTCAAACATATACGGCATATAATGGATAACCGGGGCTTGTCCTGATCGGATATTGACGTTTCGCTGCATGATATCGCCAAGAGGAAAACCGTTATATCTGCCGCCGTATACACCCGTAATCTGGATCGTTCCGCCTTTGCGCACCGCTTGGGAGGCAATGACTAAAGCGCTCATCGCCCCGCCTTGAAGTTTTAATCCGCTGGCGAGGAACTCCAGGTCCGTCATTTTTCCGTCCATGCCGACAGCGTCAATAACCACATCAGCGCCGCCTTTGGTGATTTCCTTCAGGTAGCTGCCCGTATTTTTGTGGTCTTCGAAGTTCACGATTTCCACTTTATTCGTCCGTTTCGCATGCTGGAGACGGTAGTTGACATAGTCTACAGCTATTACGCGTTTCGCTCCCTTTAACCAGCAGAATTTTTGAGCGAAGAGACCCACAGGCCCGCAGCCGAGAACGATGACCGTATCGCCTGCTTTTACGCCGGCATTGTCAACGCTCCAAAAGCCGGTTGTCATCGCATCGGCAATAACACTCAATTTCTCATCCGGTTCTTCGCATGTTTCGGGGACTTTAAAATGAGTAAAGTTCGCAAACGGGACGCGTAAATATTCGGCCTGGCCGCCCGGATAGCCGCCGGTACTCCCTGAATAGCCGAAATAAGCGCCCATATCGCCGTTATCATTTGATTGATCACATTGGCTTTCCAGGTGATTTTTACAATAAGTGCATTCTCCGCAGGCGATATTAAAAGGAATAATGACACGGTCCCCTTTTTTGACTTTCGTCACGCCGGGGCCGACTTCTTCCACGATACCCATCGGTTCATGCCCGATGATGTAGTCTTCCTGCAAGTTCGGGATGAGTCCGTGGATTAAATGTAAATCTGACCCGCAAATTGCCGTACTTGTGACTTTTATAATCATGTCATCATGTTTTTCAATCTTCGGATCAGGCACGTCTTTGACGACGACGTTTTTAACTCCTTGATACGTTACGGCCTTCATGCTGTAATACCTCCAGTGTTAGTGTTCATCAGGTGTGCGGTCAAACATCCCTTTTCTGTTCGTTTCAACGGGAAACAGATTCATGTTTCCGACCATGAGGGTATTTTTCGCAGAGAGCTGATCCAGTTTATACTGTTCGCTCAGATCATGCGGGTGAAACCACTTTTTGCTGACCATCAAGTCTGTAATTTCCTGATGCATCGCGATTCCTTGCATGAGCTGTTTGCGCAGCAAAGCTCTTACATCGGGTGAAGCGGTTTCTGTTAAAGCGACGGCGGTATTTCTGACGCCTTCTTTTGCCCGTAAAAGAAAATCCATTGCGAATGTCGTATCTGCGAGTTCAGGGACGTGTAATGAATTGATTGGATCTAAATGGTCATGATTCAATGATGCTTACCTTCCTTTCAATTGATGATCGAAGTCGGCCGGTTTTGAGGAACAGGAGCCTGAAAAGAAGCACGTTCATAAACCGCCTGTAAATCAGCCAGGTCTTGAGAGGCTTGCTGAACGTCTTTTTCCATTAACGTTTTCAGGTCCTGATCAAACACAAGCCCTTGCATGAGCTTGGATTTCGCTACACAAAGCGTCTTGAAGTTAATCATTTCATGTAAGTCAAGCGACTCGTGAGCCGCTAATTCACGCTTTTCCATAATTATCTTTAAACCTCCTCTTCTCAATTACGTAATTAATTTCCCCTGAGAAAAGGACTTTATTCTTGCACATTTTGTTTATAAAAAAAGCAGAGAAGAAGTCTGGGGGCCCATCAAAAAAGAGGAAGCATACCCCCTCCTATCACGATATACCTAATATGGTAAATACGTCCGAATGAGATGCTTTTTAAAGCGGCAGAAGCCTCTGTGCTGATAACAAACAGAACGCTGTCCAGGGCAACGAACCTGGTTCCGGCTGGCTGTTTTTTCTTTCACCCGTCATGCAGGACAGAAGGGGAAGGTGAGAGGCAGGCACTTATGGTATGATGACAAATAGAATAAAATCTCGTGAGGCCGGTCGGCTAAAAGGAAGTGGACAGAGATTGTTTGGTACAAAACATCAAGAAGACTATGTCTCCCGTGACAGACGCTCATTGCATATGCTTGCGTTTCGGGTGCCCGGTCTGGCATTTATTTTTATGGTATATGCCGCATCAGTCTCTTTGCAGTACATTTATGAAAGCTGGACGGTTTTTTTGCTGCTGTTATTCACGATATTGATCGTCACTTTTGCCGTGCTGCACTGGCATTCCTATCGCTGGGTCAAGAGAAAAACGTTTCTTTATTTCATCATACAGGGATTAATCATATATACATCGGCTAACTTGATGGCCGGCGGCTATATCGCGGTGGTCGTCGGTCTCTATGCCTTTTTAATCGGGCAGATTATCGGAATGACGGATAAGGGCAAAACGCTGCTCATACTCTATCTTTTCATTTTAATGTCCATAACAGCCTTGCACGAGGAGCATCCGCATCATCTGCTTCGTTTCATCGTTATCGCCGCTCCCATTATGATTGTGATTATTACGTATGCGGCAACGTTTTTCGCGCAAGTTGATGAAAAAATAAAAACACAGATGACGCTTGAAAAATTAGAGCTCGCTCACCGGCAAGTGAAACAGCTGACGCTTCAAAACGAAAGGCAGCGGATGGCGAGAGACTTGCACGATACGCTTGCCCAAGGATTGGTCAGCTTACATATGCAGCTTGAAGCGGTGCAAGTTCATCTTTCGAAAGATAACACTGACAGAGCGAAAGACATCATCAGCCAGTCAATGAAAAGAGTAAAGGGCACATTGGCTGATGCGCGCTCAGCCATTGATAACCTTCGCAGCAAATCAGAAGAGATCGGATTTTTAGAAGAAAGCATTACTGAACAAATCAACCATTTTACAGAAGCCTCCGGGCTGTCTTGTTTTTTAGAGTACAGCGTGCATCATGTGCTTGACGTTCATATGGCGGAGAACTGCTATTATATGATCGGAGAAGGCCTGACAAACGCCGCCAAGCATGCGGAAGCAGATAACGTCTGGGTATCCGTCCGGGAAGAAGAGGGACAGATCCGCATAACCGTCAAAGATGACGGGAAAGGCTTTGATGCCGGAACAGAAATGAGAAAAAGCGGACATTACGGGCTGCTTGGGATACAAGAACGTGTCAATATGATGAACGGCACCTGCCGTATCACAAGCGCCAGATCAGCGGGAACTCAAATTGAGATCATCATACCAATTCAAGGAGAGGCGGAACATGTATAAAGTGTTAATAGCAGATGACCATCTTGTCGTCAGAGAAGGTCTGAAGCTTTTGATAGAAACAAATGACCATTACACCATATCGGGAGAAGCGGAAAACGGGAAAACCGCCGTCCGCCTCGCAGAGGAACTAAAGCCCGATGTCATTCTCATGGATCTGTACATGCCGGAAATGAGCGGGCTGGAAGCCATTAAACAGATAAAAGAGCATTCTGATGTGCCGATCATTATTTTGACGACCTATAATGAAGATCATCTGATGATAGAAGGCATCGAATCAGGCGCAAACGGTTATCTGCTGAAAGACACAAGCTCAGAAACCTTATTTCATACGATGGATGCGGCAGTCAGGGGAGAAGTGCTTCTGCAGCCGGACATCTTGCAGCGTTTCCGGAAAATGAAAATGGAACGGGCAATTGCCAATGAAACACAGCTGACGGAAAAGGAAATCGTAGTTCTGGAAGCCGTGGCGAAAGGATATAAAAGCAAAGCAATTGCCTTCGATTTAGGAATCTCAGAGCGGACGGTAAAAGCGAGATTAACATCGATTTATAACAAATTAGGAGCGGATTCGCGGACTGAAGCCGTCACCATTGCCATGCAAAAAGGCATTTTGAAACTGAACATATAATGAAAAACTGCCCAAACGTACATGCCCCTATGTACGTTTTTTTTATGTGAATGTGAACTACAATTAGGCAGAAAGTAATGATTGGAGAGGAGTATTCGATGTCTGGATTTTTATATAAATTAGGGGGATGGTCTGCCCGCAACCGATTAAAAATGATCAGTGCGTGGCTTGTGATACTGATCGCTTCGGCTGTGATCGCCATCTCGTTAAAACCTGCTTTTTCTGAGGATATGTCAATACCCGACACACCTTCTGAAAAGGCGATGGATATCATTCAAAAAGAATTTTCAAAGGGGCCCGATAAAGGAAGCATACGGGTTATTTTCGGAGCTGAAGACGGGAAGAAATTGACGTCAAAACCGGAAAAACAAGCGATTGAAGAGACATTAAAGAAGATCAAAACAGATCATTCAGTCGCTTCGATTGCAAGTCCTTTTGAGACAGGAACCATTTCTAAAGACGGATCAGTGGCATATGCCGATATTACGTACAAAAAAGCGGCGGATGACATTACGGATGCGTCTGTTTCACATATTAAACACAGTCTGTCCGCCGCCGGAGACAAGGGCCTGCAGACGGAGCTCAGCGGTGATGTGCCGGGGGCCGGTGTTGAAGTCGGCGGTGTCTCTGAAATTGTCGGCGTTGTGCTGGCTTTCGTCGTTCTGGCCATTACATTTGGTTCATTAGTCATAGCGGGGCTGCCGATTGTCACGGCCCTGATTGGGTTAGGCGTAAGCGTCGCCCTGACGTTAATTGGGACACAGTTCTTTACGATCGCCTCAGTCAGTCTTTCATTGTCCGGAATGATCGGACTGGCCGTCGGGATTGATTATGCGCTGTTTATCTTTACGAAGCATCGTCAGTTTTTGGGCGAAGGTGTACAAAAAAATGAATCGGTCGCTAAAGCTGCGGGAACGGCTGGCAGCGCCGTCGTTTTTGCCGGACTGACTGTGATCGTGGCGCTTTGCGGATTAACTGTTGTCGGCATTCCGTTCATGTCCGCGATGGGATTGACTGCGGCGCTCAGTGTGCTGATGGCTGTATTGGCATCAGTAACGCTGGTGCCTGCGGTGTTATCAATCGCAGGAAAACGGATGATTCCGAAATCAAACAAGAAGAAAGAAAAGAAAAGCGCCGACACGAATGCCTGGGGGCGCTTCGTGACAAAGAAGCCTATTCTGTTAAGCATTTTCAGCATTATTCTTTTAGCCGTCATCAGTCTGCCGGCCATGCATTTAGAGCTGGGGCTGCCTGATGCGGGAATGAAAGCGAAAGACAGCCCGGACCGCCGCGCCTATGATCTTTTGTCTAAAGGATTCGGCGAAGGCTTTAACGGCAAGCTGACAATTGTTGCCGATGCAAAAGATGTCAAGGGCAATAAAAATGAAGCATTCCAAGACGCCGTGAATGAAATGAAGGACTTACATAATGTGGCGAGCGTCACCCCTGCCATGCCGAACAAAAAAGGGGACTATGCCATTATTACCGCAGTGCCTGAAACCGGGCCGAACGATAAGGCAACGAAAGAGTTAGTGCAGGATATACGGAAACTATCAGACAAAAACGGCATCCGCCTGCTCGTCACCGGATCAACCGCGGTGAACATTGATATTTCAGACCGGTTAAACGATGCGATTCCGGAATTCGCCATTCTCATTGTCGGGTTTGCGTTTGTATTGCTGACCGTTGTTTTCCGTTCTCTTCTCGTGCCGCTGGCGGCCGTTCTTGGCTTTTTGCTGACGATGACCGCTACACTCGGATTATCGGTATTCGTCCTGCAGGATGGGTATTTCACCGGCTTGCTGAGCATTCCGGAAAAAGGCCCGATTCTCGCCTTCCTGCCTATTTTGGCGATCGGTATTCTTTTCGGACTGGCGATGGATTATCAAGTATTCCTTGTCAGCAGAATGAGAGAAGAATATGTCAAAACAAAACATCCGGTACAAGCCATCCATGCCGGATTGAAACATAGCGGGCCTGTCGTAACAGCGGCGGGGCTGATCATGATTTTCGTCTTTGCGGGATTCATCTTCGCAGGGGACTCTACGATCAAATCCATGGGATTGGCAATGACATTCGGTGTTCTTTTCGATGCGTTCATTGTAAGAATGACCATCATTCCGAGTGTCATGAAGCTGATGGGACATGCGGCCTGGTACCTGCCGAAGTGGCTGGATAAGATCATTCCGAACGTGGATATCGAAGGCCATAAGCTGACACAAAGCAAAACGCCGGAGAAACCGGAAGAATAAAATGAAAAAGCAGATCATAATGATCTGCTTTTTTTATGTGCTGACCGCATCCATAAAAAGAGAAAAAAGCTTTTTCATATCTTCATGTTTTTTTGTCAGCATTTCAGGATGCCATTGCACGCCGACGACAAATAATTCACCCGTCCGTTCAATCGCTTCAATGGCCCCGTCTTTCGCATAAGCCGCGGCCTTAAACGATGGCGCTGTCTCTTTTATGATTTGGTGATGGAACGAGTTCACAAGCGTTGAATCGCCAAACAAGGAATGAAGACGGGTTCCTTTTTCAAAAGAAACATGATGGGTTCTTAAGGGGGGATCTTTTTCTTGATCGTGCTTAATTTCAGCAAACGAAGCGTGTGTCAGATCCTGGTATAAAGTCCCCCCGAAAGTGACGTTTAATATATGCATCCCCCGGCAGATTGCCAGTATCGGCTTCTCCAAAGCAACCGCCGTTTGGATCAGCTCCTTCTCGTAGGCGTCCCGGTCAGGAAAGGTCTTTCTTAAAGCCTGTAAAGGTTCTTCACCGTACATCAGCGGGTCTATATCCTGGCCGCCGGACAGAATAATGCCGTCAACATGAGAGACCTGTTCCTTTAAAAGCTCAGTTTCTTGAATTACCGGCAATATAAACGGCACACCGCCGGCCTCGGCAGCAGACTGAATATAATCATTGTTGACATACGCCCGATTATAACCCGGGAAAGGACCGGATTGATCAGCCATAATGTTTCCCGTAATACCAATGCGCTTGGCCATTCTTCGTTCACCTGAACCTTTCTTTCTGAGCCTGTTCATAACAAATCTGAACGTAGGTTGTACAAATCAGTTTGAAATTATTCTCTTTATACGTAAGCTTTCTAAAATAGAACCCGTGACAACAATCACGGGTTTTTACACTCATTTCAATTTCTTGATCTCTTCCGTCAGCTCTTTGAATTTTTGATCAAGCTCACGATATTGTTTATCAGCCGGAGTCATGAAGCTGAGCTTTCCGAGGACTTCCTGCCGTTCGGTTTCAAGCTTTAACCGCAGCTCTTCAATATCATCTCTGGCGGCGGGGGATTCTTTCCATTTTTTTTGAACGCTGCCGTTCGTGATATCAAGCCGGATGTCTGTCGTCTTTTCGAGAAAGTAGCGATCGTGCGATACGATGATGAGCGTACCGTCGTATTGAGCCAATGTGTCTTCAAGCTGCTCGCGTGACGGCAGGTCAAGGTGGTTTGTCGGTTCATCCAGAATCAGCACATCTTTCTCCTCCAGAATAAACGCCATCAGCTTGCATTTGACCCGCTCTCCCATGCTCATCTTGCCGATGGGCTCCGTCCATTGCGCTGCAGTAAACCCTAAATGCTTCATGAGAGATTGAACATTTCCCCTTGCTTCGAACGTTTCTTTGTGAAAAAGCTGTTCGGGGGTTTTATCAAGCGGGAGGTCGAATACTTCCTGCGTTAAATATCCGACGTTTGCAGACGGAGATATCCATATGCTTCCCTGCGCTTTTTCCTGACCGAGGATGACCTTCAATAATGTTGTTTTCCCGCTCCCGTTCGGGCCTGTAATGGCAATCTTTTCGCCGTGCATAACAGTGAAATTCACGTTTTTGAACAGCGTTCGGCCGTCATACGATTTTGTGAGATCACGTACTTCTAAAAAACGCTTTCCCGCTTTTTTGCGGTGCTCAATGGAAAAACGGACTTCATACTCCGCCTCCACCGGTTCTGCTTTCGCTTTTTCAAGCTCTTTTTCAAGGCGCTTCCGTTTTGATTTAATCTGGGCGTCCGTACGCTTTGCTTTTACGCGATGGTATTCTTTAAAGCCTTCTATTTTTGTTGATTGGGCATGGGCTTTTGCTGACCAGGCGCTCAGCTCGTTCATTTGAGCTTCAATCCGTCTGATCATATTCTGCTGATTCTCATATTCCCGCTGCTGTGTCAGTCTTCTCTGTTTGCGGACCTCCATATAGCTTGAATAATTCCCTTTATGTTCAATGAGTTTCTTTCCTTCGATCGACCAGATTTTTGTCGCCGCCGCATCCAAAAATGCACGGTCATGTGATACGAAAATAATGGTGCCCTTATAGTTCTTGATCTGATTAAGCAATATGTCTAAACTTTGCTGATCGAGGTGGTTCGTCGGTTCATCTAATAACAAAAGACCGCTTGAGGAGGAGAATCCTTTAGCAAGCCGGGCTTTTAGTTTTTCTCCGCCGCTTAATTGTGAAAAGGCGCGGGCGGGCACGTTCCATTTTTCTAACAGGGCTGCTTCCGCAGGCTCCGGTTGGCCGGAATCATAAGCTTCCGTTTCTTGTTCCACCATATATATGTTCACATCATGCAGCATTTGAATCTGTCCTTGTGACGGCGCTGTTTTATTGCAGATCATTTGCAGCAATAAAGATTTGCCGGCGCCGTTTTTGCCGATAACGCCGATGATGTCGCCCTGCTGAACGCTTGCGCTGATCTGTTCAAAAAGGGGCACACTGTTGATTTCATAACTGATGCCGCTTAATTTTAATATTTCTTTCATATGTCAATCCCTCGCTTTAAAGGGAGGACAAAAAAATCCTCCCAATTGATTTGGAAGGATTAGCCGTACCTGTGCATGATCAAATAAGCTATTTTCACATAGCTTTCGTATCGTATAGAAAATGGGCAGACTAATCCTATTTTTTCTGATTTGAAATATTTGATTTCAAACGGTCAAAATAAGATTAGTTAATCATTGTCCACCCATCGTCCCTTCGTATTTGTTACAAACAGTGTAGCACACACTTACTTGTAAGAGCAAAGGGTATTCGCCTTTTTATTCCAGATTCGAGGCTTCCCATTCTTCTTCTAACACCGCATAATAATATTCATCCCACCAGTCATTTTCATGGGGGATGCATTTTTTGAAAAATCCTTCCCGTCTCATTCCGATCTTTTCCATCACCCGGTGCGAAGCCGTATTTTCCGGCTGGCATGTCGCAATGATCCGGTGTAATTTCATCTCGTTAAACCCGAATGCCAGCACGGCGCGTGCAGCCTCTGAAGCATATCCTTTGCCATGATAATCCGGGTGAAACACCCAGCCGATTTCATACGTATGGTCGCCAAAATACTTAAAAAAAGCAATGTGGCCAATGACCGTTTTTTCATCCTTCAATAAAACGGGATACTTTTCAGCATGTTCACCGCTGTTTTCAATAACGAATTTCTTGGCGTCTTCTTCGGAAAAGACGCCTTCCGGTATATACTTCATGACCTCCGAATTTGACGTGTACTCATAAACGTCTTGCCAATCTTCCCGTTCAAATGTCCGGATCACGAGTCTGTCGGTTTTGATCTTCATTTTACATTCTCCCATCCAAAAGGTTTCATCCTAATACTTCGATCGAAAAGATGCAAAAACCTTTGAGCGGGGAGGGCGATATAAAAAGCCTGCAGCTGTACACTGCAGGCGGTTATTTCTCATTCGCGGCGGCAGGCAGGTTAGTAAAGCCGAATTGCCCTCCGACAGCTTCTTTTACTTCATGAATAACGATAAATGATTTTGGATCAATTTTTTGAACGTGTTTTTTGATTTTCAGCAATTCGTTCTTCTTAATGACGACATAGATAATACGCTTGTCTTTGCTTCCGTAATACCCGTATCCGTAAAAAATCGTCGCCGCATTGCCGTATTCGGACGTGATGGCTTTGGCGATCTCTTCGTATTGGTCAGACATAATGGTGAGAGCTTTTTTATTATGGAAACCTTCAATGACAATATCGACGATTTTGGCGCACAGATAAACGAATATAAACGTATACAGCATATGATTGATGCCGATCGCTAAAACGGACGCGAAAATAATGACGCAATCCATATAAAACATGCTTTTGGAGATGTTAAAGCCCTTTGTATAATTCAATAAATAAGCCAAAAGCGTGGTTCCGCCGGTAGATCCGTCAGCGATAAAGATCAATGCCAGCCCCGCTCCCATCAGCAGAGCGCCGAATACAATCCCGAGCACCATGTCGTGTACGCCGAATGGAATAAAGCTGACGATGCTGAGAAAAACAGAAGTCATTCCCGTGCCGAGTATCGTATATAAAATTGTCTTTTTCGTTAAAAATTTATAAGCCAGCCCGATAAAAATCAAATTTACAACCAGAGTTGTAATGCTTGCAGGTATATGGAAAAGATAATATAAAACGAGAGCGATTCCCACGGTGCTGCCGTCCCCCAGATGATTCGGGATGACGAAAAATTCCACGGATGCCGCGATAAGAAAGGCTCCGGCCATAATCATCAGTATATCCTTGCAAATATTCTTCATGTGCAAACCTCCTCCGCAGTTGAAAATATATACAAAACAAAAACGCCTCAAAAATTATCCAGCAGAACTAAATAATTTTTAAGACGAATCATTCACAATCTCGTTTGTTCATTCAGTAAAGAATGATCAGCTTCAATATCGAAGATTATATAGACACCTTCACATCTTGTCAATGACGTAAAAATTGAATTTTCTATTGTATATATGAGGTTTGAATGAAATAAAAACAAGGAATTATATCAGAAGAGTTTTTACTTCTAATCTATTGATTAGAGAAATGGAATAAAGCAACAAAGAAGGGATGAGAACATTGGAACGAATTTTTATCAGTCCGGCTAAATATGTGCAGGGAAAAAACGCAATTGAAACGATCGGCGGACACCTTGAGGGCGTTGGTGAAAAAGCCATCGTCATTGCAGACAAAACCGTATGGGATATCGCGGGTCACAAAGTGACGGCTGAATTAAAGAAAAGCAGCATTTCGGCTGAAGAGGCGGTTTTCAACGGGGAAGCCTCCCAAGAAGAAATGAAAAGAATTGCGGGCATCGCAGAGAAAGCGGGCGCGTCCATTGTAATCGGAGTCGGCGGCGGTAAAACGCTTGATACGGCCAAAGCGGTATCAGATGAAATAAACGGCTACACCGTTATCGTGCCTACGGCCGCTTCGACGGATGCCCCGACAAGCGGGCTGTCTGTCGTGTATTCTGAACAAGGCGCGTTTGAAAATTATCGTTTCTATCATAAAAATCCTGATCTGGTTCTGGTTGATACGAAAATCGTTGCAGAAGCTCCGCCGCGCTTTTTAGCATCAGGGATTGCCGATGCGATGGCGACGTGGATAGAGGCGCGCAGTGTCATCGCAAGCGGCGGAAAAACGATGGCAGGCGGAATCCCCACAATTGCCGGGGAAGCTATCGCGGAAAAATGTGAGGAAGTTCTATTCAAATACGGCCGTCTCGCCTATGAGTCTGTGAAAGCGAAAGCCGTCACTCCTCCATTAGAAGCGGTAGTTGAAGCGAATACACTTCTGAGCGGATTGGGATTTGAAAGCGGCGGCTTGGCTGCGGCGCATGCCATTCACAACGGCTTCACCGCGCTTGAAGGAGAAATCCATCATTTAACCCACGGTGAAAAAGTGGCATTCGGCACGCTCGTTCAGTTGGCGCTGGAAAAACGTTCGCTTGAAGAAATTGAGCGGTATATCGCGTTTTATATCAGCTTGGGACTGCCTGTCACACTTGAAGACATCAAATTAAAAGACGCTTCGAAAGAGGAGATTATGAAAGTGGCAGAAGCCGCGACGATTGAGGAAGAAACGATTCATGCCGCTTTTGATGTGACGGCTGATGACGTGGCGGATGCTATCATAGCGGCCGACCAATACGCAAAAGCGTTTAAAGAAAAGCATGCGTAAACATTTTCATCGCGTGATTTGAAACCAAGGGCTGTGACGGCTCTTGGTTTTTTATGTCTTTTTGCCCCGCTTGAAAACTTTTAAAAATAAAGAAAAAATTATGATACAATATACAAATGTTTTGAGAGACTAACAAAGGAAAGGTGGGAACGATATGCTGCATAATCCGACCGGCAAGGAGCGGCTTGCGCTGGCATTTCTTCTTGGCATGCTTGCGATACTGGGGCCGCTGAATATAGATATGTATCTGCCGAGTTTCCCTGAAATCGCTGAAGATTTAAGCGCCCGCGCATCGCTTGTCCAGCTCAGTTTAACCGCATGTCTGATCGGACTGACAATCGGACAGGTTGTTGTCGGACCGTTAAGTGACGCGAAGGGAAGAAGAAAACCGTTATTACTATGTATTTTTTTATTTGCTTTGTTTTCTCTGTTTTGCGCGCTTGCACCGAACATTACAACATTAGTGATTGCCCGTTTTCTTCAAGGATTCACCGCTTCGGCAGGGCTCGTTCTGTCCCGTGCGATCGTCAGAGATGTGTTTACGGGAAGAGAGCTTTCTAAATTTTTCTCGCTGCTGATGGTCATTACCGCCGTCGCGCCGATGGTGGCGCCGATGACGGGAGGCGCGATTTTACTGCTCCCGTTTGCATCATGGCATACGATTTTTCTCTTTTTAACTGTTATCGGGTTTTTGCTTGTTCTCATCATTGCGCTCAAGCTGACAGAAACCCTGCCGCCGGAAAAGCGGATTCCGAGTTCCATCGGAAATTCCGTGCGGACAATGGGAAGCCTGCTGAAAGACCGGTCATTTATCGGCTATGCGCTGACGGTCGGCTTTATTCACGGCGGGAGCTTTGCGTATGTTTCCGGAACGCCTTTTGTGTATCAGGATATTTACGGAGTCTCGCCGCAGGTATTCAGTATTTTATTCGGCATAAACGGTCTGGCGATCATTTCCGGAAGTTTTATCATCGGGCGTTTCGGCGGAATTATTCATGAAAAAAGCCTGCTGAGAATCGGCGTGATTACAGCGATGACGGCGACTGCCGTTCTGCTTGTCATGACGATCATTCACGGGCCGCTGGCGGCACTGGTGATTTCAATTTTTATTTATATGATTACGATCGGCATGACGCTGACAAGCACCTTTACATTGGCGATGGAAAAGCAGGGACACCGCGCGGGAAGCGCAAGCGCACTGCTCGGCATGCTTCCGCTTCTTCTCGGTTCCATCGTGTCGCCGCTTGTCGGAATGAATGAAGCGACGGCCGTCCCGATGGGGGCCATTATGTTTACGACATCCGTTATCGGTTCCATCGCTTTTTTCACCTTAACAACTAAACCGGAGAAAGCAAAAAAGGAGTGAAATGATTCACTCCTTTTTTTGTTCCCGTTATTCATATGTCTTGAGCACGATCGCTGAATTATGCCCGCCAAAGCCGAATGAGTTGGAAAGGCCGATCGTTAACGATTGATGTCGCGGACCGTCTGATACATAGTCCAAATCACACGCCGAATCAGGGTTTTGCAGATTGATTGTCGGCGGGATGATGCCGTGTCTCAAGCTTTCTGTCAGAGCGATGGCTTCAACTCCGCCTGCCGCGCCAAGCATGTGGCCGAGCAATGATTTGTTTGCCGTGACCGGAATGTCATAGGCAAGCTCCCCGAATAATTTCTTGATGGCCAATGTTTCAGAGAGATCTCCGGCTTTTGTGCTTGTCGCATGAGCGCTTACGACATCAATATCTTCCGCTGAAACGTTCGCCTTCTTCAAAGCGTTTTTCATCGCCAGGTAAGCGCCCGTTCCTTCCGGATGAGAGGCTACCATATGATAGGCATCCGAGCTCGCGCCGTAGCCGAGCACCTCACAGAGGATAGGGGCGTTTCGGCTGATTGCGCTATCCAATGATTCTAATACTAAGATGCCTGCGCCTTCACTCATGACAAATCCATCACGATCCGCGTCAAACGGCCGGCTTGCCGCGGCGGGATCTTCGTTTCTTGCTGAAAGGGCATGGGCATTGCCGAAGCTGGCCAGTGACAGATTGGTAATCGCCGCCTCCGCGCCCCCGGCAAACATGATATCCGCGTCATCATTCCGAATGGCGTTGAATGCTTCCCCGATCGACGTATTGCCGATGGAACACGCGGTCACAGGAGAAAGTGAGGGGCCGAGCGCGCCTAATCTGATGCTGATTTGAGCGGCGGCCGCATTTGAGATCATCATGGGGACAAGGCTCGGGCTCACTTTTCGTGCTCCCCGTTCATTTAAAGTATGAACATTCTCAATCAAAGTCGTGATGCCGCCGATTCCGGAGCCGACGTACACGCCGAGGCGTTCACGGTCAATCTGATCGAGCTGAATTCCGGAGCTTTCCAGCGCCTGTTCCGCTGCCGCTAAAGCAAACTGGCTGAAACGGTCAAGCCGTCTCGCTTCTTTTCTGCCCCATCTTTCTTCTGCGTCAAAATCGCGGACGGTGCCGGCTATTTTTGTCTTGGAGCCGGAGACATCAAAAGAATCTATGAAAGAAATTCCCGATTTTCCTTCCGTCAGGTGTTTCCAAAATGTATTTACATCATTGCCGAGAGGTGAAATCACTCCCATTCCGGTGATTACAACTCTTTTCATGGTCATTCCTCCTTCGGTATGTATTTATTGTAACTCGCAATTATCCTATTACAAGTTGTTGTTTATCCTAGTATAATGAATACCAGGGTAGGAGAGGAGAGATTCGGAATGATACCAGAAGGAAGACTCCAGGCTCTTTCAGAGTTTTTAAAAACGCAGCGGGCTAAAATTTCTCCGCAGATGGCCGGCCTGCCGACGGGTACGCGAAGAAGAACGCCGGGACTCAGAAGAGAAGAGGTCGCGCAATTAGCCGGCGTAAGCACCACGTGGTATACGTGGCTGGAGCAGGGCAGAGACATTAAAGTGTCGGCAGGTGTATTGGACGCCGTTTCCGATGCGCTGCAGCTGAATAAAGATGAAAGAAATTATTTGTACGCGCTTGCCATTGATGAGGGCGTGAAACAGCCGTTTACCGCGGAGGAAGAAGCGGTCATCAGCCCGTCCCTTTCGAAAATCCTGCAGGAGCTCCGTTATTGTCCCACCATTATCTCGGACAGGCGGTGTCATATCGTAGGGTGGAACCAGGCGGCGGCTCACGTGTTTTTAGATTTTGAACAAATTCCCCCCGAAAAACGGAATCTCATAGAGCTATTGTTTTCAAGAAAAGAATTAAGAAGTCTAGCCGTGAACTGGGAGCATTTTGTGAAAGGTTTCATTGCCATTTTCAGAACGTATTACGGCCAGTATGTAGCGGATACGTGGTATTCTCAGTTTATAGAGGAAATGGAGAAGACATATTCAGAGTTTCATACGCTGTGGAATGAGAGCGAAGTCAGCTCGGCTCCCGAAGTATTAATTGAGTTCCGCCACGCGAAGGCGGGAAAAATGGTCTTTAATCTGACTTCTTTTCAGGTTCAGGGAAACAGTGACCTGCGCTGCAGCGTGTATACGCCGGTAGATCATACCGAAACGGAAGCAAAGCTGAAAAAGCTCTTCGAAAACAGGTGAAAACAGAAAAAAACGGGAGGCCGCCGCCTTCCGTTCAGTTTAAAATAAAAGCATCAGACCGGCGATGGCCGGTGTTAAAAAGATAGCTGATTTCAGAATGACTTTCGGCACGAGATTGGTGAATTTCGCTCCGACATATGCGCCGCACATCGTTCCGATCAGCACTTTGACCAACAGCATATAGTCGACAAACCCTTCCGTCACATAACCGAGACCTCCGCCGACTGCAAGCGGGATAATGACTAGCATGGTTGTGCCGACCGACTGGCGGATGGATAAGCGCAAAAGAATCATTAAGCCGATTTGGATGAAAGGGGCAGAGCCGATGCCGAATGTACCGGACAAGATGCCTGCGATGATACCGAGAACAACGGCTTTCACCCATATGTTCAGATTGCTTTGCGGTCCGGTGTCTTCTTGTGTTTCTTTTAAAATAAATAACCGGACTAAAATCAATAGAGCAGATAAAAACAGCATGCCCGCCGTCAAGTAATGCAGCAAATCTGCGGGGATAAGAGAAGTAAGTCTGGCCCCGAAAAATGAACCGAATGCCGCAAAAACGCCGACGATGAGACCGATTTTCATCTGAATATTGCCTTCACGGTAGTGGCTGAAAGCCCCGGACAAACTTGTGAAAGCCATTCCGGCAAGGGAAGTGCCCAAAGCCGTGTGAATCGGGACGTGAAAAAGTATGGTTAAAAGTGCAATGACAAAGCCGGCTCCCCCCGCGCCGATAAACCCGAGAATAATCCCGAGCAGAAACATAACGAGTATAATAAGCACAATCTTCTCCTCCATTTAGATGCCTGATGACAATGTTTCGATCCGCTGTACCAGATGTTTAACGATCGACCGTTGTCCGTCGACCGTCGTTCAATATATTTATGTTACCTCAAATTTAAAGTATTGGCAAGAAGCCGGAATGCTTTTATACAGCGCTCTGCAGCTCTTTGACCATCACTTTTTCCCCGTTTGAGTCCAGCTCTCCATTGAATCTAAAGCCGAATTTTTGATAAAGGCGCAGTGCGTGCACGTTATCTTCAAACAGGCTTAAATAAATCCGTCTGCAATCATATAATTGAGCGAGATGATGGATAAGGGCATCAAGCATCAGTCTGCCCAATCCCCGTCCCTGGTATCGTTCATCAATGAAAAAACGGTCAAGCCACACTCTGCCGTTTTTATTTTCTTCATCATATTCCGGAAACCAGCCGTACATGGCAAAGCCGACCAACTCCCCGTCAACATAAAGGCCGGCCGGCTGATAATGCCGGCAATCCTCAGCGTCTTGTAAGCACTCTTCCGCGGTTTCAATAAATGAAGCCTGGCTTTCACTTACATGAAGCGCCAGTATATCGGCACGGTTTTCTTCCGTGACTGCTCTGATTTCAATCGTCATCCTTCATACTCCTCTTCCTTTTTTCGAAGATCATCCAATGTTCATCATAAAGGATATGGTTGCCATATCGTCAAGGAGGTATTATGAGCGAAGACGTCAAAAAATACTTCATAACAGTTGAATTCATGTAAAAAAACAAACCCTGTTCCGACTGCTTTCTCCGGCAGGGGGGGAAACGGCCCCAGTCTCATCGGCGGAAAAACTGGGGTTTAATGAACCGGCAGTATTTTCTGTATTCATGAAAACATAAAGATCGGCGGGTGATTGAAAATGGAGCCAAAATGGCTTGAATGGGCAAAACAGCTTCAATCCGCGGCGCAAGCTGGGCTGGCTTATTCCAAAGACATATATGATATTGAGAGATTTGAAGAAATAAGAAAAATAAGCGTGGATATCATGGCGCATCATACCGGGACCGGCAAAGAGATTATACAAGACGTATTCGCAGGGGACAGCGGGTATCCCACTCCGAAAGTTGATATCAGAGCGGCAGTTTTTAAAAATCAGAGCATATTAATGGTGAAAGAGAAAAGCGACGGCAGATGGGCGCTGCCGGGCGGGTGGGCCGATATCGGGGTCTCTCCGGGCGAAGCCGCTGTCAAAGAAGTAAAAAAGGAATCGGGAATCGACGTAAAGCCCGTTAAACTGTTAGCTGTAATGGATAAGAAATGCCATTCCCATCCGCCGTCCGCCGCCCACGTTTACAAAGTGTTTATCAAATGTGAGATCATCGGCGGACAGCTCAGGGAGGGAACGGAAACAAGCGCGGCCGCTTTTTTTGCAGAAACGGAGCTGCCGCCGCTGTCTGAAGCCCGCAATACGGAAAGTCAGATTGAAAGGATGTTTGCATATCTCAAACATCCGGACGAACCCGTTTATTTTGATTAAGGCAGCAAGCAGGAAAAAGAGAGGAACTCGTTCAGAACCATTTCACTTATGAATGATCCGGCCTGTGATAGAGATGGTAAATCATCAGGCCGGGTTTTAAGAGTCTGCCTGTTTCGGTGTGGTCCGCCCTTAAAAAACCGTTTTTGAAAAATCGATAATCCTGCGGGCAATTTCTGTCGGTTTTTCCTCAGGGACGTAATGGCCGCAGCCTTTTACCTCATATCCGCTGACTTCACGAATTGATTCTCTCCATGTGTCAAGCACGGGAAGGCCGGCTAAGTTCCCTTTTTCTCCCCACAGCAAAAGCGTGGGCACATCCAGTTTTTTCTGTGCTTCCTTTTCTGAACGATATCTCGGCAAATCAATTTGATAAGCGGCTCTGTAGTCGTTAAGCGCAGCTTGGACAGCACCGGGCTGCTTCCAGGCGGCTAAGTACCGGTCCCAGGCGCCGTCTGATGTCAGCAGGTCAAAAAGCCCGTCACCTCTGCTTAATAAAAATCTAAGATATTCCTCTTCTTTTCCTCTTATTAATTCTTCCGGCAGATAGGGAACGACTTGAAATGTCCAGTGCCAGTATTTTTTTGCCGCTTCAGCTGCCGTCAGAGAATCATAGACGTATTCAGTCGGCATAATGTCAATGAGCACAAGGCCTGCCGCCAGCTCCGGAGCATCTAAAGCAAGCCGTCTTGCTACCCTGGCGCCTCTGTCATGCCCGGCAATTAACGCTTTTTGTATATGCAGGCGGCGCATCAGACCTTGTATATCGCTTGCCATCGTTTTGTTATCATAGCCGTTTATGCCGCCCGGCTTTTCAGAATCGCCGTAGCCCCTCAGATCAACAGCGATGACTCTGTGAGAAGCGGCAAGCGTCGGAATTACATAACGCCACGTCACCCAGCTTTGCGGAAAGCCGTGCAGGAGAATGACGGGGGGAGCCTCCTCCTTTCCCGCAAAGACGTAATGAAGACGGATGCCATTTACCTCAATTGAATCATGGGTCACATGCTTTTCAAATTGTTCACGAAAAGAATCCATTTTCTCTCTCCTTATAAAATGTTATTTTTTTATTTGAGAAATAATAGCGGAGGTGACGTCTTCCGTTGAATGTTTTCCGCCGACGTCCGGGGTCAGGACGCCGCTGTTTGTGACCGTTTCAATTGATTGCAGGAGCAGATTGCCCAGCTCCTCTTCTCCGAATGAATCGAGCATTAATTTTGCCGTCCATATTTGGCCGATAGGATTGGCAATCCCTTTTCCGACAATATCCGGAGCGGAGCCGTGAACAGGCTCAAACATGGAAGGGTATTTGCCGTTTACATTGATGTTGGCGGCGGGAGCGATTCCGATGCTTCCCATAATCGCCGCGCCGATATCTGTCAGCACATCTCCGAACAGGTTTGAAGCGACAATGACATCGAAGCGCTCCGGGTGAGTGACAAAAAAGGCCGCCAGTGCGTCAATATGCTGCGAGTCCGTTTCAATCCCGGCATACTCCCGGCTGACCTCTTTAAAGATGTCATCCCAAAACGGCATCGAGTGAACAATACCGTTGGATTTCGTCGCGCTTGTGACGTGTTTTTTCCGATTTGCCGCCAGTTCAAAGGCATACCGCATCACTCTTTCCGTTCCTCTGCGGGAAAAGACCGCGTTTTGAATGGCGATTTCGTCTTCGCCCTGATACATTCTGCCGCCGACAGAGCTGTACTCGCCCTCACTGTTTTCCCGGACGACCAGCAGATCAAAATCCTTAGGGTTAACGAGAGGGGAAGTGATCCCCGGCAGCAGCTTCGCCGGCCGCACATTGATCACCTGTTCAAATTCCCGGCGTATCTTGATGAGCAGCCCCCACAGCGAAACATGGTCGGGGACGAGCTTTTGATTCCCCACCGCTCCTAAAAACAAAGCATCAAAGTGCTGTAACGTTTCTAATCCATCATCCGGCATCATGGTTCCGTGTTCCAAGTAATACTCGCAGCTCCACGGAAAAGAAGTAAAATCGAATGCCATGCCCCCATGTAATTCGGCGATTGCGTTCAACACCCGCTCCGCTTGCGGAACGACTTCTTTTCCCACACCGTCCCCCGGTATGCTGGCAATCTTGTATGTTTTCATGCTCCATCCCCCCTGAACGAATTGTTTCGGTTTACGGCAGACCGTCGACCGTCGTTTGTTATAATTCCATATTACGCCAAATCCGCTATGCTGACAAGCTCGGGAATGTTGCTTCCATAGATAAACTGTTATATGATCTTGGTAACAATAAGGCCTAAATTGTATGAAGAGGTAGGAAAGATGGATAACTTTAAATTAGATAAGCCAACCCCGTATTATCTGCAATTTTATTCCCAATTGAAAAAAATGATATTTGACGGGATTTTTAAACCGGGGGAACGGCTGAATGAAACACAGCTGGCCAAGGATTTCGGAGTCAGCCGGTCGCCGGTCAGAGAAGCGATGCGGCTCCTTGAAAAGGACGGGCTTCTGACGGCAGACGATCGAAACGGCTTTGTCATCTATTCTTTATCCGTAAAGGATGTTGAAGAGATTTATCAAATCAGAATGTCACTTGAATCACTGGCGGTCGAACTCGTCATTGATGAAGCGGCTGAGAGTGAAATTGAACTCATCGAAAAACAGCTGCGGGAGACGGAAGAAGCCATCCATAAAGGCGTCAAAGAGACGGAGATTATTTCCTTGAATGAAACGTTTCATCAGCTCCTTGTGGAGTTCAGCCATAACAGTCAGCTGGCCAAGCTGCTTGAGCATGTCAATGTGCTGATTCATTTTTGCAGAGTCCTTAATTTTAAAGGGGATGACCGTGCGGAAGTGATCTTACATGAGCACCGGAAAGTCTTTGAAGAAATAAAAAAAGGCGACAAAACAAAAGCCGTGCACTATATGACGGAGCATCTCAAGCACGATGCAGAACATCTGAAAGGCGTGCTGAAAGCACAAGAAACAGACGAATCATCACGATAGACAAGGCGAAAAGCCTTGTCTTTTTTTGCGGTGTCATCAAACCGCCATAAAGACCTGAAGGATGTTTCTTGCATGATTTTTTCTGCATCATTTATGATGGATATGGAAGAGGCGCAAAAAAGGCAAAGGAGTTTGAAAAATGGCGAAACATATTCTCATGATTAATTTTCCCGCAGAAGGACACGTAAACCCGACCCTCGGTATGACAAAGGCCTTCAGTGAACGGGGCGATCACGTTCATTATATCTCAACGGAAAAATACAAAAGCAGGCTGGAAGGAGTAGGGGCGGAGGTTCACCTTCACAGCGATCTGCTCAGAATGACACCCATTGACCCCGGCAGCCCGTCCGGCATACTGGCATTCTTAAAAGTTCATATCAAAACGTCACTGGAGATTTTACATATTGTGCAGCGTCTGGCTGAGGACATACAATTCGACGCCGTCTATTATGATAAATTCGGTGCGGGAGAGCTGGTGAGAGATTATCTCAACATTCCCGGCATCTCTTCTTCAGCATCCTTCCTGTTCAATGAAGACCGCCTGAAAATCCTCCCGCTCCATCCGGAATCGGGCGTGCCGTTTAAGCCGGACAGGGAATGTGAAGAGCTGTTGGCTGAGATGAAAGACAAATACGGCGTTGCTCCTGACAGCCTGGTTCAATTTATGAACAACACGGGTGAACTGAACGTCGTCTATACAAGCAGATATTTTCAGCCCGAAAGCGAGACGTTCGGAGATGAGTATTTATTTATCGGCCCGAGTTTTCCGAAGAGAAAGGGGCACACCGACTTTCCGATTGATTCCTTAAAGAATGAAAAAGTCGTTTATATTTCAATGGGGACGGTGCTCAGCGACACGGAAGCATTTTTCAATCTGTGCATAGACGCGTTCTCAGATTTTGAAGGCAAGGTTGTCATCGCCGCCGGAGAAAAAGCCGATCTGTCGAAAATCAAACAGGCACCGGAAAACTTTATCATCGCTCCATACGTGCCGCAGCTTGAGGTGCTGGAGCAGGCTGACGTATTTGTTACACACGGCGGAATGAACAGTGTAAATGAAGGCATTCATTATCAAGTGCCTTTGGTCGTCATCCCGCACGATAAAGATCAGCCGATGGTTGCACGCCGCCTGACTGAACTGAATGCCGGCTATACAGTGCAAAAAGATGAAGTAAGCGCTGAAAAGTTAAAGCTTGCTGCAGAAGAAGTGCTGCATAACGGGAAATATAAACAAGGCATTCAAGCCATTAACGAAAGCTTTAAAGAATGCATGGACATGAAAGATGTCCTGGCCCGAATCGACCGGTTTATTGAACAAAAAAAATAATACACGAAAAAAGCCTGTTTCCGCTGTAAAAAGGGAAACAGGCTTTTTATAAAGACTCTTAAATGACGTGATGCTCTTCATTTGCGAGTTTGATAAGAGTCAGAAGAGATTCTGCCTCACGTGCGCCGAGTGTTTTTTCCAGACGGTCTTTTTCAAAGATCTGCTGGCCGAAAACATTCACGGACGCCTGATCTACTGTCGCATGCCAGTCCTTTTGTGAATGATTCTCAGAAAAAGAGAAGACAAACACAGCAAAGACCGCTATAAGCATCGCCTTAACCCAAAATTTTTGCCGGTTTCCTGCTGTTGACATAGGCCGCCTCCTAAACGATTGTTTTACAGTATTAGATCATATATGAGCTGTTTTTAATAGAGTAAAGAAGTATTATTTTCAGGTAGTTCAAATGGTATGGAGAACAGCCGGATGCACGCGGGTCAGGCTGATGCGCCAATTCATAGTTTGTTCATATTTTATTAAAAGTTTATCCAACCCTGTCCTTTACAGTAGGTATAACCACAAACCTACTGCCGAAAGGGGCCTGAAAATGCATATTCATTTGATGAACAAAAACCAGTTTGAGAGTGATTTGGAGGCTGCAGGATTCAGCCGTCAGGCAGATGATATTATCGGCAAAATGAAAGAGTACGTAACGGAATGCGCGGCTTCATCCGAACGGTTCCTGATTGAAATTCAAACCGTCATGAACGAATACAAAGCTGTCGTCTGTGCGATGTTTTCAACTATGGAAATTGCCGGGGCCAAAAAAGATGAGAAGCATGTTGAATTCGAAGCCTGTACTGTATTGTGTGAATAAAAGATCGTCATAAAAACTCCGCGGCTTCTGATTATTATCGTATATTTACCAACTTATGCTGTTCAAGGAATAATATTGAAACCCATATAAAAGCCATTCGTATAAAAGAGAGATACAGTTTTTATATGGGGGGGATAATAATGAAGGATAAGAAAAAACAAGCTTTTGAACAGCTTTTCAGCACTTTAGACGGAAGGCATGAAATAAACGGAGCTGTTTTAGCGGCAGAAAACGGCCGCATTTTATATCAGGGTTCATTCGGCACTGCAGAACTGGAAACAAACAGGATGCTGAATGACCGCTCTGTCTTTGAATTAGCCTCAGTATCGAAGCCGTTTACTGCTCTCGGGATTATGAAGTTAGAGCAGCAGGGGAAGCTGCGGTATGACGATATAATAGAGCGGTGGCTTCCTGATTTTCCTTATCCGGGCATTACCATTCGGCATTTACTTCATCATACGTCAGGATTGCCGGATTATATGGAGCTGTTCTTAACACATTGGGACCGGGACAGAATTGCCGTTAATCAAGATGTGATTGATATGCTTAAGCAGCATAAACCGGATGCTTATTTCCCGCCGGGTAAGGGGTGGCTTTACAGTAATACGGGGTATGTTGTGTTAGCGGTTATGATTGAAATTGTATCAGGCATGAGTTTTGCTGAATTTATGCAGCAAGCTGTATTTCATCCGCTCCGTATGAACGATACGCGGGTTTATAACAGAAGGCTGAGTAAAGAAAACATCCCGAACTATGCATATGGCTATGTCTATGATGTGCATTCCGGAGAGTATGTCCTGCCTGATGAACTTGAGGAAACCAATTATGTCGTCTTCCTTGACGGCATTCAAGGTGATGGAACCGTTAACTCCGCGATAAGAGATTTATATCTGTTTGATCAGGCTCTTTATACGGAAGAAATCATCAGCAAAGAGACGAAAGACCAAGCTTTTACACCTGGCTATTGGAATGAAGAAGAGCACTTCGGGTATGGATTTGGCTGGATGATTCAAAACAGCCCCCAAAAAGGGAAGGTTGTCAGTCACGACGGAGGCTGGCCGGGCTATTCAACTCTGATGATCCGTTATATTGACCACAATAAAACACTGATCTATCTCAGCAATATGGAACAACCGTATCAATTTGAACAAGCTGTGATTGCCGCGGCTGTAAACATCTTATTTGATCAGCCATACGAGATTCCGAAACGTCCGGCGGATCAGAAAAAAGCAGATATCGATCCTGCGATTTACAGCAGATTTACCGGTGATTACTCATTTCAGGATGACACACATGCATCGGTGGCGGTAAAAGAAAATCGATTGTATCTTACTATAGACGGGCAGACACCATTCGAATTATTCCCAATGGCGGAAACCCGTTATTTTGTCCGGGCGCTGCCGCTTGAAATTGAATTTGCCGGTGATAAAGACCAAGCGGCCTCACATTTCGTTTTATATCAAGACGGCACAGAAGAAACCGCTCTGCGAATAGACTGAGTGACATACAAAAAAACCGCCGTCCTGAGAAGACGGCGGTAATAGAAAAGTCAAACCCCTTTGATGACGCGAAATTTCCTTTTCGGCTCTGACATGAATATAGAAGAAAAAATCATAGCTCCGAGCATGGTGATGTATTCCATATAAAGTGAAACCTCTGCCAAAATCAAACCTGCAACCATTAAAACAGCGCCTAATACCACCGCAAAAACCTTCGTTTTCATGATGAGTTCCCCCTATTATCTGATAATTGAATTATACTGCATTTCCATTAATGTGTACATTTTGTGAACAATTTCACCTGACGAAAGGCAATGAAGAGAGATTTGAAGAATTAGGAGAGGTGACCGGCTGCAATTCATCTTTTGTTTTACTGACGAACCGAAAGGGAAAAGTAAAAAATCAAAAAGGCAAAGGAGTTCTTGAAATGAAAGCAAGATTATTTTTATTCAGCATGTTTCTCCTCATTCCCGTCCTGGCGCTTGCCGGATGCAACAGTCAATCTTCAGGAGGAAGCGAAAAAGCGAAAGACAAAGAAACGCACGCTCACGAAGACATGAATCACTCAGGTTCATCCGAGGTGCCGAAAGGTTTAAAGAAGGCCGAAAATCCGACTTATAAAGTCGGCAGTGACGTCATGATTTTAGCTTCTCATATGAAGGGCATGAAAAATGCGCAAGGAACGGTAACAGGTGCTTATGATACAACGGTTTACAGTGTATCTTACACGCCGACAACTGGAGGGAAGCGCGTTAAAGATCATAAATGGGTCATTCAGGAAGAATTAAAGGGCGCCGGTGATAAGACGTTAAAGCCGGGTGACAAGGCCGTCATCGAGGCATCCCATATGAAAGGCATGAAGGGCGCTGAAGCCGTCATTGATTCAGCCAAAAAGACAACCGTTTATATGGTCGACTATACATCGACGGACGGCGGCCAAAAAGTAACCAACCATAAATGGGTGACAGAAGACGAGCTGTCCGCCGCAAAATAAAAAAAGACCGCAAAAGCCGAAGGAACTCCTTCGGCTTTTTTGCGGTCTCACACTTATGCGGTTTTTCTTTTCAAAGCGGGTCTCGTTAAAGAAAACACGGCTAACGCGACAGCGATAATGACAATCAAACCGCCGCACCAGGCGGTTGCTGTGACAGAACCCGTTTGTCTGATCACGCCGCCGCCGATGGCTGACCCGAGCGCAATGCCGATTTGCAAAGCGGATGTATTGAAGCTTTGCTGAATATCGGAAGACTCAGGCGCAATTTTGATCAAATAACTTTGCTGCGCCGGCGCAAGGCTCCAGCTGAGCAATCCCCAGATCACCATCGCAGGCAGGAAAATGATTAAAGAAACCGTTGACAGCGGAAGGATAAACAGGATCAAAGCGAAAGAAACAGTCACAAGCATGATGCTTTTAAATGATCCCAAACGGTCATACAGCCAGCCGCCGAACGGTCCGCCGCATACCGCTGACAGGCCGAACAAAAAGTAGCATACACTGACCCAAACGGAACTCAAATGAAGCGTTGTTTCCAAAAAAGGCGCAAAGTAGGCATAGAGTGTGTAATGCCCAGCCAGTGTAAACAAGGTGACAAGATGTGCGCTGGCAATTTTGGCGTTCCAGACCGTCTTGATCTGCTCACGAAACGGAATCATTTTTTCAGCAGGTATTTTTTCAAAAAAGACGCTGATAATCAGCATGGAAACAAGAGATAATACGCCGATTCCCAAAAACAGAACGCGCCATCCGAAAGCATTGCTGATGATAATGCCGACAGGCACGCCTAAAGCGATTGCGGAGCTGAAGCCCATGAAAATGATGCCGATCGCCCGCGCTCTGTATTCCGGCGCTACGATTTTAGGGGCAATCGTTAAAGAAAGGACGACAATCAGTCCCGTACTCATGGAAGCGAGCACCCGTGACACCATCAGCACGGCGAAATTAGGACTGAAATAAGCGACCAGATTACTCAGGAAGAAAACAAAAAGTGCGATTAAATAAAGCCGCTTTCGTTCAGCTTTTGCCGTCACTGCCAAAAGCAGCGGGCCGGATACCGCGTAACCGAGCGCAAATACGCTGATCAGCTGCCCCGCGCTGACGATGGATATATCTAAGTCGGAAGCGATTTGCGGGAGAATACCGCCTACTATTAATTCAACCAATCCGACTGCAATAGTAGATGCTGCAAGCAGAAATACTTTGAAATTCATGTACAGATACTCCTTTTTTTATTTTTTAGAAAATAAAAAATCCTGATTACAAAAAGTGTGCGGGACAATTTTTTGTAATCAGGATTTTACGGTTCCTGGTAGACACCCTCAAACCATATCATTGAGGTTATACAATGTATACAATATTCGTTTGTGTCCGTTTCTGCAAAGAATTCTACCATAATAGTGAGAGAGATTCCATAGAAAATTCGAGGAAATCCTTTCAGTTTCAATAGCGGCGGCTGTAAACGTCATTGATGAAGCAGAAAAAAATTTATGATAACCATAAGGAGTCTATACAGATCAAACATTACACAGCCGGAGGAAACCGATGAATAAATACGAAAAAATCGCCGCCGCCATGACAAGTTCGTCGTGACGTCAGTCAATTTAAAACGTTCATAAAGCGCCGAAGTGTGAGAGAAATCTCACTTTTTTTCGTTGCGGCTGATTTACACCTTCGCTTCATTTATGTTATATTACCCAATGATAGAATCATCCTACAAATTACAGAGGTGTTTTGATGGAGATATCCAAAACAAGCAGACTGTCGCTCGTAGAACAAGTGGTGGCGCAAATTGAATCGTTAATACAATCGGATAAATGGCCGGTCGGGACGCGCATTCCCCCTGAGCTGGATTTAATGAAGCAATTTGATGTGAGCCGAAACACATTGCGTGAGGCCATTCGGGCGCTCGTACATGCCGGCCTTCTTCAGACTAGGCAGGGGAGCGGTACGTATGTCAGCTCATCCAGTGTACTCGGCGCGGCATTTTACCGCCATATAAAAAAATCAAATTTGCTTGAAACATTAGAAGTCAGATACGCACTTGAGAGAGAAGCCGCACGATTGGCGGCCCAAAGGCGTAATGACGAAGATCTTAAAGCACTGAAGGCATGCCTGGATGAATGTGAGGCGGCCTTGCAAAATGAAGATCGAAAACGGTATGCCGAAGCTGACATTAAACTGCACAAAACAATTGTACAGGCGGCCCATAACAATATGCTTTCTGATCTATACGAGCATATGACGGATGCGCTTTGTGCGTCAGTCCATAATCTCTTGGAAATTACGCCTGCTATCCGGATCCACACCCAGCTTGCCGCTGCGATTGCCGGACAGAAACCGGATGAGGCCATGGAGACCGTCAACCAATACATCACAGTATTTAAAGATACAATACACATGGAGGATGAACATGAAAATTGAAGACGAACATCAAATTCTGCAAGCAAGTCAGCGTAAAAAACTGATATTGCTGGTTATCGGAGTCATATTGATAGGGGCCAACCTCAGAGCGCCTCTGACATCGGTCGGGCCGCTCGTTTCCTCAATTCGGGACACCCTCGGCATGACCAATGCGGCTGCCGGCACCATTACGACAGTGCCGCTTTTGGCCTTTGCATGTCTGTCGCCGTTTGTTCCTTTATTGTCCCGGCGCTTCGGGACCGAGATTGTCTTACTGTCATCATTAATTGTCCTGACAGCCGGAACTCTGCTGCGCTCCATCGCCGGAATCGGCACTCTCTTTTTCGGAACGATCCTGTTAGGATTGTCGATCGCCGTATGCAACGTCCTGCTGCCGGGTCTCATTAAACATAAGTTTCCCGGAAATTTAGGCGTCATGACCGGCGTCTACTCGGTTTCAATGAATCTGTGCGGTGCGATTGCATCCGGCATCAGCGTGCCGATCGCCTCTTCAGCGGGGTTAGGCTGGAAAGGCGCGCTCGGCTGCTGGGCTATCCTTTCTTTCATTGCGTTCGTCATGTGGATTCCGCAAATGCGAGGACGCGAATTGCCCGTCCGCACGACTGGGACAAACGGAGAGAAGAAAAGCAGTCTGCTGCGGTCTCCGCTGGCTTGGAAGGTGACGTTGTTCATGGGGCTGCAATCCCTTATTTTTTACACCATCATCGCTTGGCTGCCGGAAATTCTTCAGCAGAATGGACTCAGCTCAAGTAAGGCGGGATGGATGCTTTCATTAATGCAATTCTCAGTCCTGCCGATTACTTTTATCGTGCCGATCGCTGCCGCTAAAATGAAAAACCAGCGCGCACTCGCCGGACTGACGGCTTTATTTTTCCTTATCGGCATTGCCGGCGTCCTTTTCGGAAGCCCGGCCCTCACTCCGCTATGGGTCATTTTGATCGGAATTGCGGGAGGCTGTGCGTTCAGTCTGGCGATGATGTTCTTCAGCCTGCGGACCCGCCATGTCCATGAAGCCGCGGCGCTTTCGGGAATGGCCCAGTCATTCGGATATTTGCTTGCCGCGTTCGGACCGCTCGTATTCGGTCTGCTGCATGACATCACGCACGGCTGGACGGTTCCGTTATTCATGCTGATCGCGGTCTCCGTTCTGATTTTCATTTTCGGAGTCGGAGCCGGAAAAGCAGAACAAATTAAAACTGCATAAAAAAACAAAGGGTCCGCTTAGGGTCCTTTGTTTTTTATTTAAAAAGCTGTCTCAGGCCGTCACGTTGTCAGTTTTAAGCCGATGACCCCGATGAGGATAAGCCCCAGAGACACCAATTGTGACAGATTGAATTTTTCTTTAAACCAAAGTATGCCCACGGCTGATACGCCGATGCTTCCCATCCCGGTCCAAGCCGCATACGCGACACCTGTGGGAAGAACCTGCATCGCTCCGGAAAGGCAAAAGAATGAAAGCATAAAGCCTGTTACCATGACAATCAGCGGCCACTTTTTTTTAAAACCGTCAATATGTTTCATGGCAACGGCCGCTACAACTTCCTCCGCTCCGGCAATAAATAACAGCAGCCAAGCCATTAATGTTCACCCCTTGTTTCAGTTTCTTTCGTAAATACCTTCATTCCTAAAATGCCGGACAACAGCAAAGCCAAAAAGAAGATTTGCCCGATTGAAAACGATTCGCCTAAAATGACGCCCGTTACATATGTGCCGACGGTGCCTATTCCGACAAAAACGGTATATGCGGCAGCCATCGGTATTTTTTTATAAGAACGGATCAACATCAGGAAGCTGACGGCAATCAGCAGGAAAATACCGATCCAATCAATGAGCGAGTCCGCATGTTTCAGAGCGGACGCCCAAACCACTTCTAACAGTCCGGCTATCAGTACAAGCAGCCAATACATTTACAGTCACCTCAATTATGAATGAATGTCAGTCATTTTTATGGCGGTCAAAAATGATCGGTCTCTGCCAATCATTTCTGTAAGCTTCTTTTGAGAAAGCTGAATATTTCTTTTTTATATACTTCGAGATCAACATCCTGTTCACAGCCGATATAAAACCGTTCAGCCGCGTTCTCGACAACATTGATAATCGTTCTGGCCGTCCATCTGACATGAATGCCGCTGATGACCTCACCCTGCTCAATGGCCGTATTGATGACGCCTTCCAGCCAGGAATAATAAGGCTGATAAATGGCCTCCCATTTTTCCATTGAGTGATCGATGGCAAGACCGGAATAACAGAGGACGATAATATCTTTATGAAGCCGGGTGATGTGAAATGTCTCATCAACCAAAATGTCCAGCACCGTCCAAAAATCTTCAGTGCCGTCCGTTTTCCCTTTGATTCTGTCCAGCGTATGATCAAGCAGGTTTTCTGCAATCGCTGATATGAGGGCGTTTTTAGAAGAAAAATATAAGTAAAACGTCCCTTGGGCCGTTCCGGCTTTTTTGACGATTTCTGAAATGGATGCTTTGTCTAATCCTTTTTCAGAAATGACTTCAATCGCGGCTTGCAGGATCTTTTCATATTTTCCCGAGCTTTGTTTTGCCAATAGAGGGGTTCCTCCTTTTATGAATGACTGTCATTCATTTTATCGTATTTTCGCTTTTTTGTAAATAAAAAGGCCGGAAAGAAGATCATGCTTCTTTCCGGCGTTCATCATTTATCACTGTCGATCATAGCCTTCGGCAGTCCCGTATATTTTGCCCAGTAATAAATACCGAGCGAACCGATGGCGATCAGAATCAAGTCAAGCGGATTGCTGATAATGCCCAATCCGTGGCCGAACGAGCCGAGATAGGAGAAAATCAGCATCATCACATAAAAGCCGACGATCCACCATGCTGATTTCAGCTGCTGCCGTATGCTGACATCATCTTTGGGAGCATATTTACTGAAACAGAGGTAGATCAGAAACATGACAATTTGGGAACCGAGAAGCCAGGATACGGTGCGCCATCCGGACCAATATACAATATAAGAAGTGAAAATAAACGACAGCGGCCCGATGATGCTCATTCCTTTTAAATAAAACGGTCTGTTAATATCCTTCGCGTTCACCCTCAGCGCCGCTGAAGAAATCGGCGCAATCGCATAAGACAGAATCAATGCGACGGAGCACACGTTGACGAGAGCGTTCCAAGAAGGGAACGGCAGCGTCCAAAAAACAGCCAGACCGAACGAAAGCCAAAGGGAGGCACGCGGTGTCCCGGTTTCTTTATTGACTTTAGAAAAGATGCTGAATAAAGTTCCGTTTCTGGCCCAGGCGTAGACGAGACGTGAAGTCGTATTCATAAAGATATTACCGTTACCGCCCGGTGATAAGATCGCATCTAAAATAACCAATGTCGCCAGCCACCCTAATCCGAGCAAAACGGCGATATCTTTAAACGGAAGAGAGAATTCCTTCCCGATAGCCGGCCATCCGTGCTTCAGGGTATCCGCCGGAATCGCCCCGATAAAAGTGAGCTGCAGCACGGTGTAAATAATAGTAGAAACGATAATACAGACAATCAATGCGATCGGAATGTTCCGCTTCGGATTCTGTACTTCACTTGCGACAGCCACAATCGGGTGCAGCCCAAGATAGGCGAACATGACACCGCCGGTAGAAATCGCGGCTTGAATTCCGGTGAAACCAAAAGGCGCGAATCCGTGAACGGTCATATTGCCCGGGTGAAAATGAAAAATCAGTACTATAATAACCGTAATCGGAACGACATATTTAAAAATCGAAATAATGAAGTTTGCTTTTGCAAAGGTTTTGACACTCCAGTAATTGAGGAGGAAGAACATGCAGAGCAGCGCAAATTGCAATATCCACCCGGCAATTGTCGGCGAGTCAGAACCTTTCACGGTCAGCCCGGGAAACCAATACGCCACGTATTGGCGGACTGCCGTGACTTCTATAGAAATAAGGCTCGTGTAGGCCACAATGGTGACAAAGGAAATTAAATATCCGACAAGGTGTCCGTGTGAATATACGGGATACCGGATAATTCCCCCGGTCCGCGGCAGCGCGGCGCCCAGTTCCGCATAAACTAAGCCGATCAATAAGATGATTCCCCCGCCGATCAGCCAGGAAAAAACGCCTGATGGGCCCGCTTTAGAGGCGACGTTACTGACGGCAAACAGCCATGCTGAACCGAATATGGCTCCCATGCCGATTAAAATAAGATCAAAAAGTGACATAGATTTCTGGAAGTTTCCTTGCTTAGACATTCGCTGCCTCCTTATAAGACATGTTCTATTTACATAATTCCCATTATCATTCGAACATACCCAGCCGGCCGGCTGGAAAATTAGGACAGCTTTATATGCTGAAGTATGTACAGCAGTATGCTCAAATCATAATGGAGTGACTTGATACGGCCGCATGTCAAGATCTCCCCGCTTATATTCCCCGTTTTGCTCACGTTCAAACCTTACATCTATAAAAATAAAAAAACGCCCGAAGCAGGCGTTTTTTTATTACAAGTTCATATCTTTCAGTCCGGGGCTGTGCTCATTCGGAAGCTCAGGAAGTTCCGGCACAGGGAACCCTTTAGGCGACTCAGACACACTTAATTCGCCGCCGTTTCGGCTCGGCGTCTGTCCTTGCAGAATTTCTCCGATCCGTGTCGGATCCAGTCTGAAATTAAATTGGGTATTATGATATCCCATCTCAACGAATTTCCGGCATTCCGGATATTTTTCAATGTCATAATTCGGCACGGGGAATAATTTGCCCCATTCAACACCCAGTGTTTCCAGCGCTTTTGTAAAAGCATTTTGATGAGCATTGTCACGGACAATCAGGAAACCGAGTGTTTCTCTGAACGTCTGATTAGAACTCATTTCATAAATGCGCGTTTTTTGCAGCACGCCGGTTGATTCCAGCACGACATTGTCCAATAAGTCGGCAATCAGATTCCCGTGGTTGTATACCCAAGACCCGTTCCATGGATTGCCGCTTGCATCTGCAGGAAGAGAACTTTGCGCCCCGATAATATAATGGTGCGGATTGGCATGCTTCACCGCTTCGTCAATCGGCGCCTGATCTCCGGGGCCCTCCGCGCCGCTTTCATCGAGCAGCGCATTAATCGTACTCTGGACGAGTTCAACGTGTGTGATTTCTTCTAAGAATATACCGCGGATCAGGTCGCAGAACTGCTTTTCTTTTCCTCTGAAATTAGAGCTTTGGAAAAAGAATTGCATCATCGTCCGCATTTCTCCGTAGTGCCCGCCTAAAATTTCCTGAAGCACCTTGGCGGCGGCCGGATCCGGCTTAATGATATTGATCAGTTCTTCTTTGTAATAGTACATGAACAGCGCACCCTGAAATCAGTTTTCAGTTCTTCTGTTAGTGTCTTAGCAAAGTCGGTTTTTGTGTATCGGCAGCAAAAAAGGACGGAAAGTGTGTCCCGTCCTTTTGCGTTAAGCCTCGACCGCCCCGCGGAGCTTCGTGTTGACAAGCCCGCTCCATCCTTGGTCCATCGTACTGTGAATCTCCGAGCTTTTCCGATTGACTTTATTGATGACGGCATCCGGCTCTTTCCATCCGCCGTGAATGAGAGTGAATTCCGTATCTCCGCTTTCCGTTTCTTTCAAGACAAAAGAAACGATCCAGCCTTCCGTATCCCACGAAAAAGAGAGGCGGTACGGCGCTTCAATATTCAGTAGCTTGCACGGAGACGGACCGAATGGAGATTCCAGCTGAAAATCACTGTCTTCTTGAGGCGTGAAATCATTCGGCATAAACCAGAGAGACAGTCCGTCCGCAGTGGAGACCGTATCCCAGACCACTTGCAGCGGCGCCTTGAAAACGGCGGTATGAATAATGTCCGGTAATGTTTGATTACTGCTGTTGTTATTTTTGTTATCATTGTTTTGTTTATCAGACATGCTGCTAACCACTCTTTCGCTGTTTTTTCTTTTGATCATACTACACGGGGCAGGACATTTGAAAACAAATCAAACTTAGTTTATGCTTTTTCAAAGCCATTCAATACATTTTAAGGAGACGTAGTGATGACAGATCAATTTAAAGCGTTAGTAGTCGATCAACGTGAAGACCGGTTTTCAGTCAGCGTACAGGAGCTCGCAGTTCAGGACCTTCCCGAGGGTGAAGTGCTGATTAAGGTTTGCTATTCAGGCGTGAATTACAAAGACAGCTTGGCTGCCATTCCTGACGGCAAGATCGTAACCTCGTATCCTTTCGTGCCGGGAATTGATTTAGCGGGAATCGTCGTTTCCTCAGATGACGCCCGTTTTAAAGAAGGGGACAAAGTCATTGCGACAAGCTACGGCATAGGCGTTTCCCACTTTGGCGGCTACAGCGGGATGGCCCGCATTCCTGCAGATTGGATCGTGCCGCTGCCTGAAGGTCTGACTCTTAAAGAAGCCATGACGATCGGAACCGCCGGCTTTACGGCCGCATTGTCCGTTCAGCGTCTTGAGGAAAACCATGCCGCCCCTGAAAAAGGGAAAGTGCTGGTGACGGGAGCAACAGGAGGCGTCGGAAGCTTTGCGGTTTCCATTCTTTCTGCATTAGGCTATGACGTAGAGGCCAGTACGGGAAAAGAAGAAGAAAGCGGCTATCTGAAAAGTCTCGGTGCGAAATCGGTTATTCACCGTGACGAAGTTTACAACGGCACGTTAAAACCGATGCAAAAACAAAAATGGGCCGCGGCCGTCGATCCGGTCGGAGGTGAGCCGCTTGCTTCAGTTCTCAGCCAGATTCAGTACGGCGGAGCAGTTGCAGTGAGCGGACTGACAGCGGGAACGAAACTCCCGGCTACGGTCTTTCCGTTTATATTGCGCGGCGTCAGCCTCCTGGGAATTGATTCCGTATCCTGTCCGATGGAGACAAGAAAGAAAACATGGCAGCGTCTGGCTGAAGATTTCAAGCCAGCGGATCTCGAGACCTTTATTCAAAAGGAAATTACACTTGAGGAACTGCCGGACACGCTCCCTGCTCTCTTAAAAGGAAAAGCGAGAGGGAGAACGATCGTTAAACTGAACGAAGAATAAACAAAAACCCCCGATCAGCAGTTGGGGGTTTTTTCATTATATAATCATTTACTGATTAAAACTGAGATGATTATTGAGTATATTCTGAAAGTGAGCTGATTTTAAACAAATATTGGTTATATGTAGATCAAATTCAGAAAAGTTTTGAAATAATCTGAAATATTCATTGACTGAAAGCGCTTTTAAAATTAATATAATAACATAAGTGCCAATAATATTATTACAACTTAACTAAGAAATAACTATAAAGTAACAATTCGACGAAAGGAGAGAGCAAATATAAATGATGACACTTTCGAGTGATTTTTTATATAAAAGCTGTTTTGAATTGTCGAAACGTGGGTAAGTCATTATAGGCGTAAATATAGATAACTGAATATTCGGTTTATATCTCTGTATAAAAACTGGGAGGATTTGAAGATGAATAAAAATAGCAGCCAGTATTCATTTTTGAGAACCATCATTTTAGTATCGACGTTCGGGGGGCTTCTTTTCGGTTACGATACAGGTGTAATTAATGGAGCGCTTCCTTTTATGGCGAAAGCTGACCAGCTTAATCTTACGGCCCTGACTGAAGGCATGGTGGCAAGCTCCCTTCTCTTGGGGGCTGCGATCGGCGCAGTTTTCGGAGGGCGGCTGTCAGACTATAACGGCAGACGTAAAAATATCCTTTTCCTTGCCGTTTTGTTCTTTGCGGCGACGCTGGGATGTACACTGGCGCCTAACGTATCGGTTATGATTATCTCTCGTTTTCTGCTGGGGCTTGCTGTCGGGGGAGCTTCCGTAACAGTTCCGGCATACTTGGCTGAAATGTCGCCGGCGGAAAGCCGGGGGAGAATGGTTACCCAAAATGAACTGATGATTGTAACGGGCCAGCTGCTTGCCTTCACGTGTAATGCCATCATCGGCAATGTGCTCGGTGATACGTCCCACGCTTGGCGTTACATGCTCGTTATCGCGGCTCTTCCGGCGGTATTCTTGTTTTTCGGTATGCTGAAAGTTCCCGAAAGTCCGCGCTGGTTGGTTTCTAAAGGAAGAAAAGAAGATGCTTTGCGCGTTCTCCGGCGAATACGGAATGACGAGAAAGCAAAGTCAGAACTCGCCGAGATTGAATCTGCTTTTCATAAGGAAGCGGAGATGGAGCAGGCGACATTTAAGGACCTTGCCGTTCCGTGGGTGCGCCGCATTGTGTTTATCGGAATCGGAATTGCTGTAGTGCAGCAGCTCACCGGCGTAAATTCAATTATGTACTATGGAACTCAAATACTAAAAGATGCCGGCTTCGAAACAAAAGCTGCATTGATCGGCAATATCGCTAACGGTGTGATTTCCGTGCTTGCGACTTTTGTAGGCATATGGCTTCTCGGCAGAGTCGGCCGGCGCCCGATGCTGATGACGGGGCTGATCGGAACGACTGCCGTGCTGCTGCTGATCGGCATTTTATCTGTCGTGCTGAAAGGATCCCCTTCACTTCCTTATGTAGTTCTTGGGTTAACCGTCACTTTCCTTGCGTTTCAGCAGGGAGCGGTTTCTCCTGTGACCTGGCTGATGCTGTCGGAGATATTCCCGCTTCGATTGCGGGGGCTTGGTATGGGAGTCACTGTCTTCTGCCTTTGGATCGCGAACTTCCTTGTCGGTTTAACTTTCCCGGTTCTGCTCGCAAACATCGGATTGTCTGCAACCTTCTTTATTTTTGTTCTGTTAGGAATAGCGTCCGTCATATTCGTGAAAAGGTTCCTGCCGGAAACAAAAGGTCTGTCGCTTGAACAGCTTGAACAAAACTTCCGTACTTATGAAAAACCAGAGCGAAAAAGTGCAGAGGTCAAGGTGAGCGGGTAATCAAGAGAGATGCAGGGTTCTTAGGAATCCTGTTTTTTATTTTCTATATATAGAAGGAAGTAATAAGCGAGAAAAAACTTTTGTAAAAGTGTTGACGCGATTTAAGGGGGCATGGTATATTATTAAACGTCGCTGATGAACAAAGCGATCACGCTAAAAGAGAAAATGAGCTTTTGAAAAAAGACTTTACAAATTCTCAGAAACGTGTATAATAAATGAGGTTGAGAAAACAACTTCAAAAAGAAATAAAAAAACACTTGACATCATCACTGATTGATAGTATGATAGTTAAGTCGCCTGATAAGCGCCCGTAGCTCAATTGGATAGAGCGTTTGACTACGGATCAAAAGGTTAGGGGTTCGACTCCTCTCGGGCGCGCCAATTTAAAATGCGGGTGTAGTTTAGTGGTAAAACCTCAGCCTTCCAAGCTGATGTCGTGAGTTCGATTCTCATCACCCGCTCCATTATAATGATCTTTGAAAACTAAACAAGACAAAACGTACCTGTTAATTCAAAGTTTTAAATAAATCGCACAGCGATGTGCGTAGTCAGTCAAACTAAGGTCTGCACGATGCAGATCACACAGACGTTACTGCAGGATGCAGTGAACTTAGTCTGTGATCCATTTATCGGAGAGTTTGATCCTGGCTCAGGACGAACGCTGGCGGCGTGCCTAATACATGCAAGTCGAGCGGACAGATGGGAGCTTGCTCCCTGATGTTAGCGGCGGACGGGTGAGTAACACGTGGGTAACCTGCCTGTAAGACTGGGATAACTCCGGGAAACCGGGGCTAATACCGGATGGTTGTTTGAACCGCATGGTTCAGACATAAAAGGTGGCTTCGGCTACCACTTACAGATGGACCTGCGGCGCATTAGCTAGTTGGTGAGGTAACGGCTCACCAAGGCGACGATGCGTAGCCGACCTGAGAGGGTGATCGGCCACACTGGGACTGAGACACGGCCCAGACTCCTACGGGAGGCAGCAGTAGGGAATCTTCCGCAATGGACGAAAGTCTGACGGAGCAACGCCGCGTGAGTGATGAAGGTTTTCGGATCGTAAAGCTCTGTTGTTAGGGAAGAACAAGTGCCGTTCAAATAGGGCGGCACCTTGACGGTACCTAACCAGAAAGCCACGGCTAACTACGTGCCAGCAGCCGCGGTAATACGTAGGTGGCAAGCGTTGTCCGGAATTATTGGGCGTAAAGGGCTCGCAGGCGGTTTCTTAAGTCTGATGTGAAAGCCCCCGGCTCAACCGGGGAGGGTCATTGGAAACTGGGGAACTTGAGTGCAGAAGAGGAGAGTGGAATTCCACGTGTAGCGGTGAAATGCGTAGAGATGTGGAGGAACACCAGTGGCGAAGGCGACTCTCTGGTCTGTAACTGACGCTGAGGAGCGAAAGCGTGGGGAGCGAACAGGATTAGATACCCTGGTAGTCCACGCCGTAAACGATGAGTGCTAAGTGTTAGGGGGTTTCCGCCCCTTAGTGCTGCAGCTAACGCATTAAGCACTCCGCCTGGGGAGTACGGTCGCAAGACTGAAACTCAAAGGAATTGACGGGGGCCCGCACAAGCGGTGGAGCATGTGGTTTAATTCGAAGCAACGCGAAGAACCTTACCAGGTCTTGACATCCTCTGACAATCCTAGAGATAGGACGTCCCCTTCGGGGGCAGAGTGACAGGTGGTGCATGGTTGTCGTCAGCTCGTGTCGTGAGATGTTGGGTTAAGTCCCGCAACGAGCGCAACCCTTGATCTTAGTTGCCAGCATTCAGTTGGGCACTCTAAGGTGACTGCCGGTGACAAACCGGAGGAAGGTGGGGATGACGTCAAATCATCATGCCCCTTATGACCTGGGCTACACACGTGCTACAATGGGCAGAACAAAGGGCAGCGAAACCGCGAGGTTAAGCCAATCCCACAAATCTGTTCTCAGTTCGGATCGCAGTCTGCAACTCGACTGCGTGAAGCTGGAATCGCTAGTAATCGCGGATCAGCATGCCGCGGTGAATACGTTCCCGGGCCTTGTACACACCGCCCGTCACACCACGAGAGTTTGTAACACCCGAAGTCGGTGAGGTAACCTTTATGGAGCCAGCCGCCGAAGGTGGGACAGATGATTGGGGTGAAGTCGTAACAAGGTAGCCGTATCGGAAGGTGCGGCTGGATCACCTCCTTTCTAAGGATTTTAACGGAATATAAGACCTTGGGTCTTATAAACAGAACGTTCCCTGTCTTGTTTAGTTTTGAAGGATCATTCGATTCTTCGAGATAATGTTCTTTGAAAACTAGATAACAGAAGTAATTCACATTCAATTGTAATGCAAGAAATCACGTAGTGATTCTTTTTAACGGTTAAGTTAGAAAGGGCGCACGGTGGATGCCTTGGCACTAGGAGCCGATGAAGGACGGGACGAACACCGATATGCTTCGGGGAGCTGTAAGCAAGCTTTGATCCGGAGATTTCCGAATGGGGAAACCCACCACTCGTAATGGAGTGGTATCCATATCTGAATACATAGGATATGAGAAGGCAGACCCGGGGAACTGAAACATCTAAGTACCCGGAGGAAGAGAAAGCAAATGCGATTCCCTGAGTAGCGGCGAGCGAAACGGGATCAGCCCAAACCAAGAGGCTTGCCTCTTGGGGTTGTAGGACACTCTGTACGGAGTTACAAAGGAACGAGGTAGATGAAGAGGTCTGGAAAGGCCCGCCATAGGAGGTAACAGCCCTGTAGTCAAAACTTCGTTCTCTCCAGAGTGGATCCTGAGTACGGCGGAACACGTGAAATTCCGTCGGAATCCGGGAGGACCATCTCCCAAGGCTAAATACTCCCTAGTGACCGATAGTGAACCAGTACCGTGAGGGAAAGGTGAAAAGCACCCCGGAAGGGGAGTGAAATAGATCCTGAAACCGTGTGCCTACAAGTAGTCAGAGCCCGTTAACGGGTGATGGCGTGCCTTTTGTAGAATGAACCGGCGAGTTACGATCCCGTGCAAGGTTAAGCAGAAGATGCGGAGCCGCAGCGAAAGCGAGTCTGAATAGGGCGCATGAGTACGTGGTCGTAGACCCGAAACCAGGTGATCTACCCATGTCCAGGGTGAAGTTCAGGTAACACTGAATGGAGGCCCGAACCCACGCACGTTGAAAAGTGCGGGGATGAGGTGTGGGTAGGGGTGAAATGCCAATCGAACCTGGAGATAGCTGGTTCTCTCCGAAATAGCTTTAGGGCTAGCCTCAAGGTAAGAGTCTCGGAGGTAGAGCACTGATTGGACTAGGGGCCCCTACCGGGTTACCGAATTCAGTCAAACTCCGAATGCCGATGACTTATCCTTGGGAGTCAGACTGCGAGTGATAAGATCCGTAGTCGAAAGGGAAACAGCCCAGACCGCCAGCTAAGGTCCCAAAGTATACGTTAAGTGGAAAAGGATGTGGAGTTGCTTAGACAACCAGGATGTTGGCTTAGAAGCAGCCACCATTTAAAGAGTGCGTAATAGCTCACTGGTCGAGTGACTCTGCGCCGAAAATGTACCGGGGCTAAACGTATCACCGAAGCTGCGGACTGTTCTTCGAACAGTGGTAGGAGAGCGTTCTAAGGGCTGTGAAGCAAGACCGGAAGGACTTGTGGAGCGCTTAGAAGTGAGAATGCCGGTATGAGTAGCGAAAGAGGGGTGAGAATCCCCTCCACCGAATGCCTAAGGTTTCCTGAGGAAGGCTCGTCCGCTCAGGGTTAGTCGGGACCTAAGCCGAGGCCGAAAGGCGTAGGCGATGGATAACAGGTTGATATTCCTGTACCACCTCCTCACCATTTGAGCAATGGGGGGACGCAGGAGGATAGGGTAAGCGCGGTATTGGATATCCGCGTCCAAGCAGTTAGGCTGGGAAATAGGCAAATCCGTTTCCCGTGAAGGCTGAGCTGTGATGGCGAGCGAATTATAGTAGCGAAGTTCCTGATTCCACACTGCCAAGAAAAGCCTCTAGCGAGGTGAGAGGTGCCCGTACCGCAAACCGACACAGGTAGGCGAGGAGAGAATCCTAAGGTGATCGAGAGAACTCTCGTTAAGGAACTCGGCAAAATGACCCCGTAACTTCGGGAGAAGGGGTGCTCTGTTAGGGTGCAAGCCCGAGAGAGCCGCAGTGAATAGGCCCAGGCGACTGTTTAGCAAAAACACAGGTCTCTGCGAAGCCGTAAGGCGAAGTATAGGGGCTGACGCCTGCCCGGTGCTGGAAGGTTAAGAGGAGCGCTTAGCGTAAGCGAAGGTGCGAATTGAAGCCCCAGTAAACGGCGGCCGTAACTATAACGGTCCTAAGGTAGCGAAATTCCTTGTCGGGTAAGTTCCGACCCGCACGAAAGGCGCAACGATCTGGGCACTGTCTCAACGAGAGACTCGGTGAAATTATAGTACCTGTGAAGATGCAGGTTACCCGCGACAGGACGGAAAGACCCCGTGGAGCTTTACTGCAGCCTGATATTGAATGTTGGTACAGCTTGTACAGGATAGGTAGGAGCCTTGGAAACCGGAGCGCCAGCTTCGGTGGAGGCATCGGTGGGATACTACCCTGGCTGTATTGACCTTCTAACCCGCCGCCCTTATCGGGCGGGGAGACAGTGTCAGGTGGGCAGTTTGACTGGGGCGGTCGCCTCCTAAAAGGTAACGGAGGCGCCCAAAGGTTCCCTCAGAATGGTTGGAAATCATTCGCAGAGTGTAAAGGCACAAGGGAGCTTGACTGCGAGACCTACAAGTCGAGCAGGGACGAAAGTCGGGCTTAGTGATCCGGTGGTTCCGCATGGAAGGGCCATCGCTCAACGGATAAAAGCTACCCCGGGGATAACAGGCTTATCTCCCCCAAGAGTCCACATCGACGGGGAGGTTTGGCACCTCGATGTCGGCTCATCGCATCCTGGGGCTGTAGTCGGTCCCAAGGGTTGGGCTGTTCGCCCATTAAAGCGGTACGCGAGCTGGGTTCAGAACGTCGTGAGACAGTTCGGTCCCTATCCGTCGCGGGCGCAGGAAATTTGAGAGGAGCTGTCCTTAGTACGAGAGGACCGGGATGGACGCACCGCTGGTGTACCAGTTGTTCTGCCAAGGGCATCGCTGGGTAGCTATGTGCGGACGGGATAAGTGCTGAAAGCATCTAAGCATGAAGCCCCCCTCAAGATGAGATTTCCCATTCCGCAAGGAAGTAAGATCCCTGAAAGATGATCAGGTTGATAGGTCTGAGGTGGAAGTGTGGCGACACATGGAGCTGACAGATACTAATCGATCGAGGACTTAACCATTTTTGAATGTATGCTTACTGTTATCTAGTTTTGAGAGAACACTCTCAATGGTTTGGTGGCGATAGCGAAGAGGTCACACCCGTTCCCATGCCGAACACGGAAGTTAAGCTCTTCAGCGCCGATGGTAGTCGGGGGTTTCCCCCTGTGAGAGTAGGACGCCGCCAAGCTTTTCTAAAATTTTATCATCGCGGGGTGGAGCAGTTCGGTAGCTCGTCGGGCTCATAACCCGAAGGTCGCAGGTTCAAATCCTGCCCCCGCAACCAAAAAATAAAAATGGTCCGGTAGTTCAGTTGGTTAGAATGCCTGCCTGTCACGCAGGAGGTCGCGGGTTCGAGTCCCGTCCGGACCGCCATTTTCATTGTAAACGAAACGATCATGTTTTCGTTTTTTTTGTGTTTTCTTTTAATACTTTCAGCTTGGTTTCTAACCAAGCTTTCTTTTATACCGTTAAAGTCTTGGATATTGAAACATAATCCGATACACTAGAAAGAGCTGTATTTCACAAGAGCGTCAGAAAGGGAGACGGGAGAAACATGGACGAGTTTGATTTGATTCACAGTATTACTCCGCATTCGCATTATCATCCTTCCGTCGATGTTGGGATCGGTGATGATGGTGCGGTATATACAGCGTCATCTCACATGCAGCAAATTGTCTGTTTAGACACGATGGTGGAGGGTGTCCATTTTAAATCAGAGTACTCCTCTCCTCAAAATATCGGTTATAAGGCGCTCGCTGTTAACATTAGTGATGTGGCGGCGATGGGAGGCATTCCGAAGTTTTATCTGGTGTCTCTTGCCGTTCCCTCCTGCTGGCAGAAAGCTGATGTCCAGGCAATGTATGAAGGGATGGCGGAACTGGCGAAACTATACCGGATGGATTTGATCGGGGGAGATACCGTTTCCGCTGCCGGTCAAGCCGTTATTACCGTTACGGTCATCGGAGAAGTTGAAAAGAATCGAGCTTGTCTGCGAAGTTCGGCAAGACCCGGGGATGTCGTTTTTGTTACGGGAGAAATCGGCTCGTCCGCAGCGGGGCTGTCTCTTTTATTAGGAGAAACGCCTCCTTCTGCTTTTCATACGGGTGATTATTTTATCGAAAAACATAAACGGCCCGTGCCGAGGGTTCAGGTCGGCCGCTTCTGCTCTCAGCTTCAACGCGCCGCTCTGAATGATATCAGTGACGGATTGGCCAGTGAACTGCATGAAATAGCTGAGTCAAGCTCAGTTACGATAGAAATTGAAGAACAGCTTCTGCCGGTGCATCCGGATTTGCCTGAGGCAGATCCTCAGTGGAAGAGATGGGTGTTATTCGGCGGAGAAGATTATGAATTGGCTGGAACGGTCTCTCAGCAGGAGTGGATCTCTTTGCTTGATTACTGCACGCAGTCAGGCATTCCGATTGCGAAGATCGGAGCGGTGTCTGAACGGAAGGAAGCAAGTGTTCTTTTGACAGCAAATGATCAGAGACAAATCGTCCTTGAGAAAAAAGGATACAATCATTTTAAATAAGACGGGTGACTCACTTTGAAGACATTACAATGGAGAACGAAAAACCCTGAAGAAACGAAAGCCGTAGCCAAGCTTGCCGCTTCATTGGCAAAGCCGGGAGACATTCTGACACTGGAAGGCGACTTGGGGGCGGGAAAAACGACTTTCACAAAAGGGTTTGCCGAAGGACTGGGGATCACAAGAGTGGTAAACAGCCCGACCTTTACAATTATAAAAGAATACCATGATGGTTCGCTTCCTCTATATCATATGGATGTGTATCGCATGGAGGATGAAAGCGAAGACTTGGGCCTTGAAGAATATTTTGAAGGACAAGGCGTCTGTTTAATTGAATGGGCTCATTTAATTCAGGATCAGCTGCCCGCTGAACGGCTGCAGATCGTCATCAAGAGAGCCGGTGATGAGGAAAGGGACATTACCTTTACGGCTTGCGGAACACGGTATGAAACGCTTTGTGAGGAGATTAATAAACATGACAATACTGGCAATTGATACGTCAAATTACACGCTGGGTGCCGCGCTCGTTCGTGAGAAAACGGTGATGGCGGAGTATATTACATATTTAAAAAAGAATCATTCCGTGCGGGCGATGCCTGCTGTCAATTCATTGCTGGAGGATTGCGGCCTAAAACCGCAGGATCTCACGAAAATAGCGGTGGCGAAAGGACCAGGATCGTACACTGGTGTCAGAATCGGTGTGACGCTGGCGAAGACTTTGGCTTGGTCGCTGAAGCTTCCGATTTCCGCTGTGTCGAGCCTTGAGGTGCTGGCGGCGAACGGACGGCATTTTCAAGGTCTGATCTGCCCGTTATTTGATGCCAGGCGCGGACAGGTGTATACGGGACTTTATGAATATCAGGACGGCCGATTACAATCCGTTCTTCCTGATCAGAATGTGCTTTTGACTGATTGGCTCGGCATGCTGAAAGAAAAAGCGTCACCGGTTTTATTTTTAGGACACGATACAGCCATTCATGAAGAAACCATTCTGCATGAACTGACATCTCAAGCAGTGATGGGAACGGCTGCACAGCATAATCCGCGGCCGTCAGAGCTGGCGTTTTTAGGCTTGGAAAAAGAAGAAGCGGATGTCCACAGTCTTGTTCCGGATTATTTGCGTCTGGCAGAGGCTGAAGCGAAATGGATGGAATCTCAAAAATAGGGTGATGGGGATGAAAACGAAAACGGCGATTCGAAGCATGCGGCCGGAAGATATTGATCAAATTTATGAAATTGAAACAGCATCCTTCACTTCTCCGTGGACGAAGGATTCATTTTATCATGAGCTTTTGGAAAATCCGTATGCGCACTACCTTGTCATTGAAAAGGACGGCTGTCTGGCGGGGTATTGCGGAATCTGGATTATTATAGATGACGCGCAGATTACGAACATAGCCATTAAGCCGGAATACCGGGGCCAATCATTGGGAGAAGCGCTGTTTCGCGCTGCGGTAGAATTGTGCAGAGAAAAAAAGGCAAGGAGGCTCTCTCTCGAAGTCAGGGTCTCGAATCATCCCGCCCAATCTTTATATAAAAAATTCGGTCTTCAGGCCGGAGGAATCAGAAAACAATACTATACAGATAACGGGGAAGATGCGTTATTAATGTGGGTGACATTACATGAGTGAAAAACAAGATATTTATGTATTAGGAATTGAAACAAGCTGTGATGAAACAGCGGCTTCAGTCGTAAAAAACGGTAAAGAAATCGTTTCTAACGTAGTCGCTTCTCAAATTGAAAGCCATAAACGGTTCGGCGGGGTCGTGCCTGAAATTGCGTCCAGACATCATGTGGAGCAGATTACCCTAGTGATTGAGGAAGCTCTTTTAAAAGCGGAGATGGGCTTTGACGATCTTGATGCGATTGCCGTAACGGAAGGACCCGGGCTTGTCGGAGCCCTGTTAATCGGAGTCAATGCGGCAAAGGCGTTAAGCTTTGCCCATCAAATACCGTTAGTCGGCGTCCATCACATTGCGGGCCATATTTATGCAAACAGACTGGTAGGGGAGCTTCAGTTCCCGGCGCTTGCTTTGGTTGTGTCGGGCGGACATACGGAATTGGTTTATATGGAAGAGCACGGTTCATTCGAGGTTATCGGAGAAACGCTGGACGATGCCGCAGGCGAAGCTTACGACAAAGTGGCGAGAACGATGGGGCTTCCTTATCCGGGAGGGCCGCAGATTGATAAGCTGGCTGCTGTGGGAACGGATTCTATTCCGCTTCCGCGTGCGTGGCTGGATGAGGGATCTTATAATTTCAGCTTCAGCGGGCTGAAATCAGCCGTGATTAACACGCTCCATAACGCCTCGCAAAAAAATGAGGTGATTCCTCCTGAGGATCTTGCCGCAAGTTTTCAGCAGAGTGTCATTGATGTACTGACGGCAAAAACCTCTAAGGCCGCGAAAGAATATGGGGTTAAACAAGTGCTGCTTGCGGGAGGCGTAGCCGCCAACAAAGGGCTGAGAGCCGCTCTGCAGCAGGAATTCAGCCATCCGGGAGATCCTGAGCTTGTTATTCCGCCGCTTTCTTTATGCACGGACAATGCAGCGATGATTGCGGCTGCCGGAACCGTTGCTTTTGAAAAGGGAATCCGGGGTTCATATGATATGAATGGACAGCCCGGCTTGGAATTAACATCTTTTGATCGTCTCACGTTGTAAAACGTGAGGCTTTTTTTAATTTATTAACAGATAATTCTAATATATCCACAGGATTGTGAATATATTCAGAAATCCAGGCTGGATAAGGGTCTATAAGTTGTTAGTAAAGTGGATAAAGTCAGAAAATTTTGTGGATAGTGTGTATAAAGCGCTTACTTAAATAGCAGGCAAGGAGAAAAGCTGTGGATAAAAAAGCACCCCTTAAAGAGGTGCTTGACTTTTTCTATTCTTCTGAGGAGAGTTCTTCCCACTCCGCTAATAATCGTTCCAGCTCTTGATTCAGAGCTTCGTTCTCTGAGTGAATGGTCTGTACCTTTTCATGATCCTGATACACGTCAGGGTCGCACAGCAGCTCCTCATTGGCGCTGATTTTCTCTTCGGCGGATGAGACGGCTGCTTCGATTTCTTCAATGCGTCTCAGGCGCTGACGTTCTTTCTTTTTCCATTCTTTTTCTTCCTCGTATGTTCTTTTCGTGTCCTGTTTGACCTTGCCGGCAGGCTGTGCTTGCTCTTTTTCCTGCCGTTTCATTTCTTCCAATTCCAGCTGCTGGGCTTTTTTCTCGGTGTAATAGTCATAGTCACCCAAATATTCTTCGGCATGATCCGGAGACAGCTCCAGCACCCTTGTGGCGATCCTGTTAATAAAGTAGCGGTCATGCGATACAAATAACAGTGTTCCCGGATAGTCGATCAGGGCGTTTTCCAGCACTTCTTTACTGTCCAGATCAAGGTGGTTTGTCGGTTCATCAAGGATGAGAAAGTTTGCTTTTTGCAGCATCAGCTTGGCAAGCGCGACTCTTGCTTTCTCACCGCCGCTTAGAGAACGGACAGGTTTCAGGACATCGTCTCCGCTGAACAGAAAGTTGCCGAGGCATGTCCTGATCTCTTTTTCCGGCATGTCCGGATATTCATCCCACAGCTCGTCCAAGACGCGTTTGGATGAGGTCAGTTCGGCCTGCTCCTGATCATAATAGCCGATTGTGACATTGGAACCGTACGTGATCGATCCGGATTTCGGACTGAGCGTATTCGTAATGGCTTTCAGCAGGGTTGACTTGCCGATCCCGTTCGGTCCGACGAGGGCGGCGCTTTCCCCTCTTGTAATGCCGAAGGTCAGGTTTTTCAAAAGCGGCGGCTGGCCGTCATAGCTGATGGAAACATCCTGTACGCGAAGGACGTCGTTTCCGCTCTGTTTTGTAATGTCAAAACGGAAGGCGGCTGATTTTTCATCACCAAGCGGCTTTGCCATGACGTCCATCCGTTCAAGCTGCTTTCGTCTGCTCTGGGCTCTTTTCGTTGTTGATGCTCTGGCCAGATTGCGGTCGACAAAATCTTGGAGCTTGGCGATTTCGTCCTGCTGTTTTTCATACAGCTTCAGGTCTTTCTCATACTGCTCAGCTTTTTGTTCTAAATAGGCGCTGTAGTTGCCGAGGTATTTTTTGCTTTCTGTCCGTGAGACCTCGTACACTTGGCTGACGACTTTATCAAGGAAATATCTGTCGTGGGAGACAATCAGGATGGCGCCTGAATATCCCTGTAAATAATGCTCAAGCCATGTAAGCGTGTCGATGTCGAGATGGTTCGTCGGTTCATCCAAAATAAGCAGATCAGGCTGGGTCAGCAAAAGCTTGCCGAGAGCAAGCCTTGTTTTCTGACCGCCGCTCAGGCTTTGCACTTTCACGGAATCGTCAAATTTTCCGAAACCGAGGCCGTGAAGGATAGAACGGACGTCCGCTTCATACTGATAGCCGCCTTTATCCTTGAAGTCCTGCTGAAGTCTGTCATAGGTTTTCATCAGCGTCTCAAGCTCCGCGGGGGCGGCCGTAGCCATCTTTTCTTCAATAGAACGCATTTCTTTTTCCATTGCTTTCAGGAAATCAAAAACACTCAGCAGTTCTTCTTTTATGGTAAGCTGGGATTCCAAGCCTGTGTGCTGGGCAAGATATCCCATCGTTAATTCTTTCGGTTTGATTAATTCACCCTTTTCATATGAAAGGTGACCTGCGATAATTTTAAGGAGAGTTGATTTGCCGGCTCCGTTTCTGCCTACAATGGCGATGCGATCCCGAGATCTGACTTCAAGCTTTATATTGTTTAAAATAGGATCAGCGCCAAAAGATTTGGACAGCTGATTAATTTGTAAGATCATCATATTATTTCACCTCTGTTATAATAAGTTAAGTGTAGCTTATCAACCTGCTGTCAGCAAACAATACATCAGAATTGGAACATTATAGGATAAGACATCAGGGAGAAAATAGTGTATGATCAGAAGTAAGGAGAGTTTAAATATGAATGGATTTTCTCATTTTAATGAAGAAGGCCGTGCCCGCATGGTGGATATAAGCGATAAATCTTCAACAGTCCGTACTGCCGCTGCGATATCCAGCGTACACATGAAGCATGACGTGTACAGCAGAATCAAAAACCGCGAGATCGGAAAAGGAGACGTACTGGCTGTCGCACAGGTGGCCGGAATCATGGCTGCAAAGCAGACCTCAGCGATTATCCCGATGTGCCACCCGCTTTCTTTAAGCAGCGTCGACATTTCATTCGGCTGGGAGGAAAAGGATTCCGAAGCCGTTCTTCATATACAGGCAAGCGTAAAAACGAAAGGGAGTACAGGTGTGGAAATGGAAGCGCTAACTTCCGCTTCAGTCTGCGCTTTGACCGTTTATGACATGTGCAAGGCGCTGGATAAAGGAATGGTCATCGGCCCGACCTGCCTCATGGAAAAAACGGGAGGCAAAAACGGTGATTTTAAAAGAGATGCATCTGAGTATAAAGTGGAGGACCAATCATGAACAAGGATCAATCAAAAATTCCGCAGGCGACAGCAAAACGGCTGCCGCTTTATTACCGCTTTTTAAAGAATTTACACGCGTCAGGAAAGCAGCGCGTTTCATCTGCTGAACTGAGCGATGCGGTAAAAGTCGATTCGGCCACGATCCGCCGGGATTTTTCCTATTTCGGGGCGCTCGGCAAAAAAGGATACGGCTATAATGTGGATTACCTGCTGTCATTTTTCAGAAAAACATTGGATCAGGATGAAACGACAAACGTCATTTTGATCGGTGTCGGGAATTTAGGGACGGCGTTTCTTCACTATAATTTCACAAAAAATAATAACACAAAAATATCTATGGCTTTTGATGTGAATCAGAGTAAAATAGGAACTGAGGTAGGCGGTGTGCCTGTCTATGATCTTAATGATTTAGAACTTCACATTAAGGATGAACCCGTGGCGATTCTTACCGTTCCGGCGTTTGCCGCGCAGTCAATCACCGATCGGCTCGTGTCGCTCGGAATCAAGGGAATCCTTAACTTTACGCCGGCCCGTTTGAATGTGCCGGATCACATTCGAATTCATCATATAGATTTAGCTGTAGAGCTTCAATCATTGGTTTATTTCTTAAAGCATTATTCTGTTTTGGAAGAAATTGAATAACGAAAGGAGGAGCTGCACATGATCGGTCCTGGAAGCCTGGCTGTTATCGGTGTGGTGGCGGTGATTATTTTCGGTCCGAAGAAGCTTCCCGAGTTAGGAAAAGCCGCGGGGGACACGCTTCGTGAATTTAAGAACGCCACTAAGGGATTAGCCGGTGAAGAAGAGGAAAAAAAGAAAGAAGAACAGTAAGATAGGATGACGCGTATGAGAGTGAATCAAATGACGCTTGTGGAGCATATTGCCGAACTTCGGAAACGATTGCTGATTGTGGCGTTATCCTTTACGGTTTTCTTTATTGCCGGCTTTTTTCTGGCAAAACCTATCATTGTGTATCTTCAAAAAGCCGATGAAGTAAAAGAGCTCACCCTTAATGCTTTTAACCTGACGGATCCGCTGTTTATCTTTTTGCAGTTCGCGTTTATTATTGGCATCATTTTGACTTCGCCGATTATTCTCTATCAGATTTGGGCGTTTGTCAGCCCGGGGCTGTATGAGAAGGAGCGCAAAGTAACACTCAGCTATATTCCGATTTCGATCGTGCTGTTTGTCGGCGGTGTGTCATTTTCTTATTATATTTTGTTTCCGCTGGTCGTTGATTTTATGAAGCGGGTCTCGAATGACCTCGATGTCAACCAAGTGATCGGAATCAGCGAGTACTTTCATTTTCTGCTGCAGCTGACGATTCCGTTCGGTCTGCTGTTTCAGATGCCGGTGCTGATCATGTTTTTAACGAGGCTCGGGGTTGTCACGCCGATGTTTTTATCGAAGATCAGGAAGTACGCGTATTTTGTGCTGCTCGTGATCGCCGCGATGATTGCGCCGCCTGAGCTGCTGTCTCACTTGATGATTACGATTCCGCTTTGCATTTTATATGAGATCAGTATCCTGATCTCAAAAGCGGCGTACCGGAAAAGGCAGACCGGCAGCAGCGAATCCGACCAGGACGTATCAGCATAAAAAAAGCCATTTCTCCATGATGAGAAATGGCTTTTCTTTTATTTTTGATTTTTCTTCACTTTAAATGAGAAAGCGAACATTTTAAACGAGATGCTGATATTATAAGCGGCGAAAACCATCAGCAGTATGGAATAAAAAGACCACATGCTTCCCGGCGAGCTTGCGGCCAAATACGTAAAGATACAGCCGACTGCGAAATAAATCAAGCCCCAAGTCATTGGGTTCCTCATACAAACAATCCTCCAATAATTAATTGCATTTGTTCACTATGCTGTTCAATATATTTTTGGGCGGGGCCGAGCTGCATGACCACGACAATGGTATTCATCATGACATGGGCGAATATCGGCACAATAATCCGTTTCGTCTGCACATACAAGAACGCAAAGGTAAAGCCCATAGCCGTATATAGCAGCAGGTGTGTGAGGTCCTGATGCACAATGCCGAAAATGACGGAACTGATCAGTCCGGCGATAAAGAAATTCGTTTTTTCATATAATACACCGAAGATGATCTTTCGGAAAATGATTTCTTCAAGAATCGGCCCGACGATAGAAGAGACGATAATCATGAGCGGCATGGCTTTAATAATGTTGAGAATGGCTTTCGTGTTTTCAGAACCGCTGTTCACGTGAAAGACATACTGCTCAATCATTCCGGCGATACCCTGAGAAAATAAAGCGAGCCATATTCCCGCGACCGCCCAGAGAACGGACATGCCGGCGGATGCTTTCTTCCCGTTTCTTAATGTCTGCTTCGGCGCGGTTCTCAAAATCAAGAGAACGATAATCAGGCAGATAAAAAAGCTTACGACGGAATAAATCCCTTGAGCCATGGTGAGATTCGCATTCGTAGGATGCCCGCCCGCATAGCCGAATTTGTACATTAAAGGAATGCCGATCAATGCGGAAAGCTGCATGATAACGTATGTCAAAATGATATACCAATACTGTTTTCTCAAATGATATGTACTCCTTTATCCTATAAAATCAACTTATTTGTTCTTATTGTAACACAAGTGAACCAGACGTGAAAAAAGGAGAAAATCTCTGTAAGAGAGAATGATGTAAGCGTGAAAATTTTTTATTCTTATGACTTGAAATTGGAAGTGAGATTCTTTATTATAATAATTGTGTTAGCACTCTTTAGAGCTGAGTGCTAAAATTACATATTCATACTATTGAGGAGGTTATTACATTGTTAAAGCCATTAGGTGATCGCGTTGTCATTGAACTCGTAGAATCTGAAGAAAAAACTGCCAGCGGAATCGTATTACCGGATTCTGCAAAAGAAAAGCCGCAAGAAGGCAAAATCGTGGCAGCCGGTTCAGGTCGCGTGTTGGAAAGCGGAGAGCGCGTTGCTTTAGAAGTAAAAGAGGGCGACCGCATTATCTTCTCAAAATACGCCGGTACTGAAGTGAAATACGAAGGTACTGAATACTTAATCTTACGTGAAAGCGACATTTTAGCTGTTATCGGCTAAGCAAATAAATACTTTTAAAAATTCGAGGAGGTTTCGTTAACATGGCAAAAGATATTAAGTTTAGTGAAGAAGCACGCCGCGCTATGCTTCGCGGTGTCGATGCGCTTGCTGACGCTGTAAAAGTAACTTTAGGGCCAAAAGGACGCAACGTGGTTCTGGAGAAAAAATTCGGTTCTCCGTTAATTACAAATGACGGTGTGACAATCGCAAAAGAAATTGAACTTGAAGACGCGTTTGAAAACATGGGTGCGAAGCTTGTAGCTGAAGTAGCCAGCAAAACAAACGACGTTGCCGGTGACGGTACAACAACTGCAACAGTTCTTGCGCAGGCTATGATCCGTGAAGGCCTGAAAAACGTAACTGCGGGAGCTAACCCTGTCGGCGTGCGTAAAGGTATGGAACAAGCCGTAACTGTTGCAATCGAAAACTTAAAAGAAATTTCTAAGCCGATCGAAGGCAAAGAGTCTATCGCTCAGGTTGCTGCGATCTCTGCTGCTGATGAGGAAGTCGGAAGCCTTATCGCTGAAGCAATGGAGCGCGTAGGAAACGACGGCGTCATCACAATCGAAGAGTCTAAAGGCTTCACAACTGAGCTTGAAGTTGTGGAAGGTATGCAATTCGACCGCGGATATGCATCTCCTTACATGGTGACTGACTCTGATAAGATGGAAGCGGTTCTTGACAATCCTTACATCTTAATCACAGACAAAAAAATCACAAACATCCAAGAAATCCTTCCTGTGCTTGAGCAAGTTGTACAGCAAGGCAAACCATTGCTTCTGATCGCTGAAGATGTTGAAGGTGAAGCTCTTGCTACACTCGTTGTCAACAAACTTCGCGGCACATTCAACGCTGTTGCCGTTAAAGCTCCTGGCTTCGGTGACCGCCGTAAAGCAATGCTCGAAGACATTTCCGTTCTTACAGGCGGAGAAGTGATCACAGAAGATTTAGGTCTTGACCTGAAATCTACTGAAATCGGACAATTGGGACGCGCTTCTAAAGTTGTGGTAACGAAAGAAAACACAACAATCGTAGAAGGCGCCGGCGATACTGAAAAAATCGCTGCACGCGTCAACCAAATCCGCGCTCAAGTGGAAGAAACAACTTCTGAATTCGACAGAGAAAAATTACAAGAGCGTCTTGCGAAACTTGCCGGCGGCGTAGCTGTCATCAAAGTCGGCGCTGCGACTGAAACTGAGCTGAAAGAGCGTAAACTTCGCATCGAAGACGCCCTCAACTCAACTCGCGCAGCTGTTGAAGAAGGTATCGTATCCGGCGGTGGTACAGCGCTTGTCAACGTATACAACAAAGTCGCTGCAGTTGAAGCTGAAGGCGATGCGCAAACAGGTATCAACATCGTGCTTCGCGCGCTTGAAGAGCCGATCCGTCAAATCGCGCACAATGCTGGTCTTGAAGGATCTGTCATCGTTGAGCGCCTGAAAAACGAAAAAATCGGCGTAGGCTTCAACGCTGCAACCGGCGAATGGGTAAACATGATCGAAAAAGGTATCGTTGACCCGACAAAAGTGACGCGTTCTGCTCTGCAAAACGCTGCGTCTGTAGCAGCAATGCTCTTAACAACTGAAGCCGTTGTCGCTGACAAACCGGAAGAAAATGCCGGCGGTGCAGGAATGCCTGACATGGGCGGCATGGGCGGTATGGGCGGCATGATGTAAAAAATTATGATCCCTGTTTGGACATAAGGGGTTGCCAGATGTAATGCCATATCGAGGTCTCTCACAAGTTCAATGAATTTGTGAGGGGCTTTTTTTATTTCTATCATTCATCTCAAATTACGAATGAATGATGTTAATTTATTTAAGTTAGCATCAAGGCATATGATTTTGTTACAAATCTTTTAAAGGATTTATGTTTCTAAGCGCTTTGCTGATTTTTATTCTTTACATCTTTTGAGGTAAAAGTAGATACTCTTATTTTGTCATACGTTTGCCACCTTTAAATGAAAGTACCTTACTAACAAAAAATAAGGAGTGGAAACTATGGATGAAATGGTACGAAAAGTTCAACAATGGGTAAATCTTGTTTACTTGAACAAGCCAGGTTATGTGAAAATTGATGAAAATGGAAAAACAGGGTGGCCTGTGATTGAAGCTTTGATTACAGGATTACAAATTGAAGAAGGAATTACGTCAACTACTGGAACATTTGGACCAGCTACTATGGCAAAATGTCCTACATTATCAACTAAATCTAATTCTTCGAATGAAAAAACAAGAAATCAAATTATGATTCTTCAAGGTGCATTGTATTGCAAGGGATATAATCCAACTGGTTTTACAGGAGCCTATGGTGACGGTACAAAGGCTGCTATAAAAAAATTTCAAGCTGATGCAGGGTTGTCTAATCAAGATGGAATTGCAACTCCTATAATCTTTAAAGCGTTATTAAATATGGACGCTTTTGTAAATGTAGGAGATGCCAAAATTCGTAATATTCAACAAGAGTTGAATCGGAAATATTATAAGGTCACTGGCCTTAATCCATGTGACGGTAGATACTCCCGACAAACTAATGAGGCTTTAATTTATGCACTTCAGGTCGAAGAAGGAATAGCAGAACCAACTGGAACATTTGGACCTGCTACAAAATCAAAATGCCCGACAATCTCAATGGGTAGCACAAAAGCTAATTTTGTAAAGCTCTTACAATATGCTTTGTACTGTAATAATCGTAATCCAGGAAGATTTGATGGTATCTTCGATGAAAATATGAGAACAGCACTTATTAATTTTCAAAAGTTTTCAGCATTACCTGCCGATGGAGTAGCTGGAATGCAGACTTGGGCATCTCTTTTAGTAAGCAAAGGTGACGAAGATAGGAAAGGAACAGCTTGTGATTGTGCCACACCAATTAATGCTGCCAGAGCAGCAACTTTGAAATCCAACGGATATAAAACGGTTGGGAGATACCTTACTGGATCGCATCAGATGACGTTGCCTGAATTAGAGACTATATTTGCTGCAGGTCTTAGCGTATTTCCAATTTACGAGAGAAATTCAACTGAAGCTTCTTATTTTACAGAAACTCAAGGAGTATTCGATGCCAGAGCAGCTATTGGTGCGGCTAAGGGATATGGTTTTAAAGAAAATACTATTATTTATTTTACTGTAGATTACGACGCTGTTGACGGTGAGGTTACCAGTCGTATACTCCCTTATTTTAAAGCAATTAAAAGGACATTTGCCCAACTCAATAGTGGTTATCAAATTGGTATTTATGGCGCGAGAAATGTTTGTAGCCGCGTGGCCGCAGCAGGTTACTCAGTCAGTAGTTTTGTATGTGATATGTCTTCAGGATTTAGCGGTAACCGCGGCTATTCACTTCCCACCGATTGGGCATTTGACCAAATTAAAACAAGGAGTATAGGGGAGGGGCTTGGGAAAATAGAGATTGATAATAATATCTCATCGGGCAAGGATAAAGGCGTTAATTCTATAGTTTATAATAAAGAAAATAGTAACGATTATGTGTCGACGACAAATAATAAGTTCTTCGATGAATTAAAAGTTTTATATAATACAGCAGTAGATTATGTTACTAAAAAGGAAGGAAATAAACCTAATCCGGTCGGGAATATTACTCAACAGGCAAATGAATTAGTTGCCCAGTATCTAAGAAAAGATGAATACGATGGTTTATTGTGGATTTTAACAGCGGATTTTATTGACTCAGATTTTGTTAAAATAGCTGATGACGTATTGAAGGGACAAGAAAAGAGAATCCTGATAGATCCAATTTCTAAACTGACACTAGATAACGCACATATGATGGCCACTTTTAATGCAATAATTCATAGTTCTGTAGGAATGATACAAGATCTTGCAGGATGGGCAGGTGATTTAATTACAGTAGGGGGAGACACTGTCAGATATAATGCTAATTATAAAACAACTTATGATGCTGCAATAGATTTAATAGGAGGTCAAATTGGTTCATTTGGACTTCCGGATTTATTAGGAGATGTAGACGCTGTTAACCTTGCTATGAATATAAGAACAGGGATTGCCTCACAACCAGTTTACAAGGTATTTAAAGAATACTATACTACCGGCTATAGTACAAGATACTCTCAATTTTTCAAAAACAGATTTAATAATTCATTTGAGGCAGTTACTAAGGATGCAGAGTACTATTTAAACACCAACAATCCTGTCTGTTTGGAATTTAAACATCATTTTAATGTTAAGAATTATACCCAAGAGGATGGTCAAGCAATTGCACAAGCATTTGCAGATTGCCTTAAAGAAAAAATAAAATCTGAATAATTAATTCTTCCCAAAAGTAAATCGCTGTTTTGATTTACTTTTGGGAAAAGCGTTATAATGCATATTATGAGGGGGCGCATATCATTGTGATACAGTTAAAGATTATATATAAGGGAGTATTAGTAATTTTAATAAGTGCCTGTTTTTTATTGTTTAATGGATGGTATTTTCATAAATGTATTATTGATCCGCATTACTACCAATTAACAGATTTTTCGGAAGAAGATATTCAAATTTTTGAGCATTTTTATAATATTGATCTACCTTCAAACACGAAGCTTATTAAAGCAGAGCAATTTGAAACTGGGGTAGGTAATTATTCTGCGATTTTGTACGTAGCATTACCTGCCAAAAAGGTAAAGCCTTTAGTTTCTGACTATTCTTATATGCCTATCTTTTATAACAATAGGTATACAGTATTTTATGGTGTTAATATTACAAACAGCAATAAGGAAACAGCACAAATTACATTTGGAGCAGACGATAGTTCGCTGAATGGTTCTTTATGGAGTAAGCAAGTAAGGAATCTCTTAGAATCGAAAGGGAAGTATATTGGCGTTTCAGATGAAACTTATGTTATTTCTGCGTTTATAATTAACATCATTTTTATTGCATTACTTGTTTGGATTTTGAAAAAGAGCAGAAGAACTAGAGTTTGAATTAAGAAATATTTGAACTCACCAGCATAATGTTGATTAGGAATACTTAAGGGTATATCGGACAGAAAGAGTTTTCATTGCACAGATCTTTATTAAATAATAACACTAAGCCAATTTTAAATGCAGTTCAAGGGTATTAGAATAGTCTTGTTTAATAGTATGGAAGGAAAGAGAAAGGGGAAAACATGAGGAAATATTTAGGGATAGTGTCACTTATCATGCTGTTATTCACATTGTGTTTTCTACCCCATATTCATTGGGCGCTTGGAAGGGCACCTTGGCAAAGGTTTTATAGATGATACTTCAAATTTTAAGCTTCATTTCACAAGAACCTTAAATTTGCATTATTATTAATAAATTTCTATCATACTTATTCACTTCTTAGAAGAAAGATATGGAAAAGCCTCTGTTTTTTTTAGGAAAATATGTTATTATAATTGTGGATTTAAAATATTAAAAAGAAAAGAGGAATTCTAAAGATGAAAAAGTTAGTAATGACCCTGTTTACAGCAGTGCTTTTGGGTGTTGCCATTTTCGCAGGCGGGTCAGAAGCCTTAGCTATGGATTCGAAAGGTACAATCAAATTTAAAACAGATGCTAATACATATACGAAAAGTGCCACTTCCATTGTGGTTACGGGTACTTTGGCTAGGGATTTAGAGAATGGCTTTTCAGTAATTATATTAAATAATAAAGGTAAAGTATTTGCCAGAAAAGATATTTCGCATAGTATTGGTTCACGTAATTTTCGTGTGAGTTTTTCAACGAAAAATCTTCCTGCAGGTAAGTATGATGTGCAAGTTGGACAGGATTGGGGAGGAAGATATTGGTCAGGTGAACTAAAACATTATATTACAGTACAGCATTAATACGGCTGTATAAGTATTAACCTCTTGTTGTTAAAAAGTTTAACTTTAGAAATTTGTTTTCTGTGAAATATTAATTTTTCAATCAAGGTATCTTAATCAATTTACTGTATTGATTAAGATACCTTTTTATCTTTAAAAACAACAAGGTCATGAGTGTTTTTCAAAGCTCGTACCGCTAGCCGCAATGTAGTTGTCTTTTAAATGAGAATATCCATTTGCCCCACCTCACCCCGAATCCCAATCCCAGGCTCCCACGAATCAATCAGACGAATGGCTTTCTGATTCGATTCTATTGCTTTCGTTTTCTCTCCTTTTCGGTACAACAGCTGTGCCATTCCGTAATGATAGTAGATCAGTTCAACTTGATTGGCGTTGTGTTTGTCATAGAGCATCTGTTTAAAGGCTTTTTCCGCTTTTTCGAGTTGATCACACTTGACGTAAGCCATGCCCAGGTTAAAATAGGCTTCTATCGTTTTTTCGCCGCCGTATGCGGCGCTGGTTGTGTTTGCCGCTTCGTATAATGTGATGGCTTCTTCATAGTGAGAGCGGGCGAAACTCAGGTCGCCGCGGACCAGAAGAACCCTGTGCCGGATAATGGTCGAGACGGGCTGATCTTTGATGCCGTCCAGCATTGCTGCCGCTTTGTCCGGTTCTCCGGTTTTTAACAGCAGCCTTGCTTGCAGGGCAGTTCCCCATACTTTTAAGTCATCGTGATCCGGCGCGCCTGATTGTTCGAGTATCTTCAGGCCGGCTTCTATTTGCCTGAGAGCTCCGTCTGAATCGTTGACTTCCATCAGCGCCCAGCCTGCCGTGTCGATCCTGAAGTAAGCTTCCCGTGTGTGTTCGCCTGATTGATGGGCGGCATCGGCGGCTTTTAATCCGTATTCGATTCGCAGGGGCAGGCTGATTCTGCTTAGAAAATGGCTGATACGGATGATGAGTTTAATCAGGATTTCATGTTGTCCGGTTTCGCTCGACCATTCGATGACCTTTAGGATATTCGGCCATTCTTTTTTCATTAGCTCTAAATTCCGTCCCAGCAGATAGCTCCAATAGATGGAATTCGGCTGTTCCCGTTTTATATGGGTTTCCGCATAATCCATATAATAATGCGCCCAGCGGCTTCGGGCTTCTTTTGCAAAATCATGATTTTCGGATAAGTGCTGTTCTCCGTAAGCGACAACGGTTTGATGGGCTGCGTATTGAATTCTTCCTTCGCTTCGTTCCGGCTGTATTAAAGCATATGATCGCATTTGCTCAATCGCGTAATGAAAACGGCGGGCGTCTAATCCGGCCGCTTGAGCCAAGCTTTTTTCGTCAGGGGGCTTAGCGAAAAAGCAAAGCGTCTGCCATAGTTTCCGTGTGTCTTCATGACATCTGTCCCATGTGCGGCCAAAGAGAACCTCAAACAATTCCAATAATGAGTAACCCGCTTGTTTAAGCTCTTGAATGAGCTGGGGAGCGGGGATGTCGTCGTCTGACATGTATGCAATGCTGAGTGCCATGGCCTTCGGGTTGCCGGCGGCTGCCGAGACAAATTCATTCTTAAGGTCAGGCGATAGCTGCAACAGCTGCTCCAGCTTTTCCCGTTTATGCGGGAGATTGCATGTTTGCAGACAGCGGTGCACTTCTTGATGGAAAAAATCAAGGGCATCCGTTTGTTCAAGACCGCTCAGCTGGATGGCCGCCAGTTCTCCGAGGCCGTCCCGGTATGTCTGTTTTACGTTTTCCCGTGCCGTAAGGAGGACTTTTACGCCTTGCGGAAGGCCGATGATAAATTCGTGAATGTCACGTTCCGCTGTATCAATGCCGTCAACGATCAGCAGCACGGGTTTTTCATTTGAATGAGCGGCTAATGCATTGCGGACGACGAACCTTTTTTCGTTGATGGATTTGTCGATTTGTTCGGTGCGTCCGAGCTGGTAGGCAATCGTGTTTAAAAAATCGCTGAAGCTTAATCCTTTCCAGTCAGCGCTGATCCAGATGATGCTGTTGAATGCCGGCCAATCTGGTGAACCGCCGGCACAAAGGCAGGCTGCTTCAAGAGCGATCGTTGTTTTTCCCATGCCGGCCCAGCCTGTGATTAAACAGACCGGTGATGTAGACAGCATCCACTGCCGAATCGCCTCTATATCAAAGCCGCGTCCGATAAAGTTTCCGGTCCGGCGTGACGGTAAGTTATGCGTGACGGACTGTTCTGTAAGCGCATTCGTTTTATGGCTTGGTCTGTCATGAAACAGCCGCTTCACTGCTTTTTTAACATCTTCATCAGTCGGCGCTCCGAATGATCCGTCTTTCCGGCGTATTTTTGCTTTTTTTAGACAAGACGCCGTCCAAACGGGCAATGCGGGTTTGATGACGGGAATCGTGGTGTTTTCCAGAAGGCCGGTCAGCCATTCAGGATCCATGTCGGTCTTTTCTATAATAATCCAGATCATGCCGAACAGCTTTCCGTCATCAATTCGTCCGGGAATGTAGTTTGCGCCCATCTGTCCGATCCAGCTTTTGATCGTGTTAGAGGATACGCCTAATCGGAGTGCAATTTTGTCTATATAAGACTGTCCTGCTTTTACGTTCTTTGTCCTTTTGATTTTGTAATCAGGATGAAGTTTCAGTGATTTGACGGCAGGCGCCAGCAGTTCTGCAAATTGTGTCCGGTTTTCAAGTTCAGCCATTAGCCTGCACCTCCTATTAGTACTATTTTATCAATTCAGTGTTTTTTGTATATGAAAAAATAAAAAGTACAGTGCCGCTGTCTTATTGTACAGCAGGGAAGGCTTTTACACGTCTTGAAAAGCAGATAAAATGGGGGCAGTAACAGAGAAAACAAAAATGTATGCACTTACATTTCAGAGCAGAGAAAGGGTTTTGCCAAATGACTCACACAGTGCCTCAAAACATGAAAGCGGCGGTTATGCATAACACGAGAGAAATCAAAATCGAAACATTGCCCGTGCCTGAGATCAATCATGATGAAGTATTGATAAAGGTGATGGCTGTCGGAATTTGCGGATCTGATCTGCATTACTATACAAATGGCAGAATCGGCAATTATGTAGTGGAAAAACCATTTATCCTCGGTCATGAATGCGCGGGAGAAATTGCCGCCGTCGGATCGTCTGTCGATCAATTTAAAATAGGAGACCGGGTCGCTGTCGAACCGGGTGTCACATGCGGACGCTGTGAGGCGTGCAAGGAGGGGCGTTATAATCTTTGTCCGGATGTACAGTTTTTGGCGACACCGCCGGTAGACGGCGCGTTTGTCCAATACATCAAAATGCGTCAGGACTTTGTTTTTTCGATTCCGGATTCACTTTCCTATGAAGATGCGGCTTTGATTGAACCGTTTTCTGTCGGTATTCATGCGGCCGCGAGAACGAAGCTTCAGCCCGGATCAACGGTTGCGATTATGGGAATGGGGCCTGTTGGATTAATGGCTGTTGCGGCAGCGAAAGCATACGGGGCAGGCACAATCATTGTGACCGACTTGGAGCCGCTGCGGTTAGAAGCCGCGAAGAAAATGGGCGCGACGCATGTCATCAATATTCGTGAACAGGATGCCGGTGAAGAAATCAAAACGATCACAAATGGCAGAGGCGTTGATACTGCCTGGGAAACAGCGGGGAATCCGGCGGCATTGCAATCCGCACTGGCTTCCGTGCGCCGGGGCGGAAAACTGGCGATTGTCGGTTTGCCTTCTCAGAACGAGATTCCGCTCAATGTGCCGTTTATTGCAGATAACGAGATTGATATATACGGAATCTTCCGTTATGCGAATACGTATCCGAAGGGAATTGAATTTCTCGCTTCCGGCATTGTGGACACGAAGCACCTTGTAACGGACCAATATCCGCTTGAGAAGACGCAAGAGGCGATGGAACGCGCCTTTCAATACAAAAATGAATGCTTAAAAGTGATGGTGTATCCAAATCGCTGAGAGAACGGGGAGGATCTTTGCATTCTCCCTCTTGCTTATCAAAAAATGAAAACGGATTCTTGGGGTGGGATATGATGATTGGAACAGAAAAAGCAGCGGCAATAAAGACAAAACATCGCGGCCTGTCCTGGATGGAACGGATCGGATACGGGTTCGGCGATATGTCGTACAATGTGATCTTTCAGTTTGTAAACGCATACTTATTATTCTACTATACAGACGTCGGCGGCATTAAGCCTGCGGTTATTGCAGCTTTGTTTCTGATCGTAAGGGTGCTCGACGCTATTTTTGATCCGATTATGGGCGTGATTTTAGACAAGACGAATACTAGATGGGGGAAGGCAAGGCCGTATCTGCTGTGGGTGGCATTTCCTTTTGCGCTATTTACGTTCTTATGCTTTACGACCCCTCATTTCGGCGAGACAGGAAACATGGTATACGCGTACATCACCTATATTCTGCTTGGGATGTCCTTCAGCATGCAGACGATCCCGGTCAACAGCTTAACGGGGCGGATGACAAATTCCGTGGAGGAACGGACGGTTCTGACGACGACACGGATGATTTTGGTTTATATCGGAATTCTGTTATCGATTTCCTGTGCGGCACCGCTTGCGGACGCCATCGGCGGGAAAGACCAGGCATTTGGTTTCCAGATGACGGCGCTTATTTATGCGGCGGTGAGCATCGCGTTGAATCTGTTCAGTTTCTTTACTGTACGGGAGCGGATTCAGCCTGAAAAAAGAAAAAAACAAGGAATGAAAAAAACGTTATCTGTTTTGTTCAGAAATAAGCCTTTGCTTATTTTGGTCTCTTCATTTTTAGCATTTGCGATTGGGTTTAACATTAAGCTCAGCACGATGGTGTACTATTTTACGTATAACGTCAGCCATAAGGAATTTGTGTTTTTAGGAACCGTATTGTTTTTCGGAGCGGCGCTGATCAGCAATCTGTTTATTCCTTTCTTTGCTGAGAAGCGGGGCCGGAAGCAGGTCATGATCATCACGGCGGCGTTATCGCTGATTTCTTATGCGGGCCTTCAGTTTACATCGTATTCCTCGATTCCGCTTATTTTCTTTTGGCTTTTCGTTTCTGGATTTTTCACGACGCCTTTGAATACCCTTGCTTGGGGAATGGTTGCCGATTGTGTCGATTATGCGGAATGGAAAACCGGGGTCCGGGCTGATGGCGTGGTGATATCGAGCATGAGTTTTATCAATAAACTCGGAGTTGCGTTAGCCGGGTCATTTTCGGCCGTTTATCTCGGAATCGCCGGGTATGCCGCGAATACCGAACAGGCGGCATCGTCATTGAATGCGATTAAAAATATGAATGCGCTCATTCCGGGATTGTTCATTCTGCTGTCCATTATTCTTATTTCTTTTTATCCTTTAACTGAAAAAAAATATCAGCAGATGATGTCTGATCTGGAGCAAAGAGCTGCAAGATGAGTATATGTAAAATTTAAAATATTCAATGTAAACGGTTGTATTTATGACAGAAAGCACTATACTGAAACTATAATCGAGAATTAATAAATGAGTGTGATAATGTGGGAAGCCAATCTGTTATTTGTATTGGAGAATTATTAATTGATTTCTTTTGTACCGATGTGGATGTCGACTTGACGGAAGGGCGCAATTTCTTAAAAAGTGCCGGCGGGGCACCGGCGAATGTGTCGGCAGCGATTGCTAAGCTGGGCGGAGACGCGGCTTTCAGCGGAAAAACAGGCAAGGATCCGTTCGGGTATTTTCTGAAGCAGACATTAGAGGCCGTACACGTCGATACCTCTATGCTCGTCATGGATGAGAAAGCGCCTACAACGCTGGCGTTTGTTTCATTAAAACAAAATGGGGAGCGCGACTTTGTGTTTAACAGAGGAGCGGACGCTTTGTTTACGCTTGAGGATATTGATCAGGAAAAGGTAAACGATGCGAAAATCCTTCATTTCGGCTCAGCGACGGCACTGTTATCAGATCCGTTTTGCTCAGCCTATTTACGGCTGATGTCGATTGCGAAAGACAATGGACAGTTTGTTTCCTTCGATCCTAACTACCGTGAGGATTTATGGAAGGGAAGAGTTTCAGAGTTTATAAACACCGCAAAAAAAGCAATTGCCGTAAGTGATTTTGTGAAAGTCAGTGACGAGGAGCTTGAGATCATCAGCGGTGCGAAGGATCATAAAGAAGGTGTTGCGATCCTTCACGAGATCGGGGCCGGCATTGTGGCGGTGACACTCGGAAAAAGCGGAACCCTTCTTTCAAATGGAAAGGACCTTGACATCATTCCGAGCATTCAGGTGACATCAATAGATTCAACGGGAGCGGGAGATGCGTTTGTCGGCGCGGCGCTGTATCAGCTGGCGCGCATTGATGAGATTCAGACGGCAGCCGCTGATTTTGCGAAGCTGCGTGATATTGTCTCATTTGCCAATAAGGCAGGGGCGCTCGTGTGCACCAAAATCGGTGCGATCGATGCTTTGCCGAGCTTAAAAGAGGTTGAAGTATCACTTTAAAATATGGAGGGTGTTTCTTGAAAGTCATCGGACTTCCGGGAAGCATCCTTTTTTATTTAGGACTGAAACCCTTTTCGATATACGGTATACTCTATAGTGATATCCAGTAAATTGAACCATTGTGAAGTACATACAATAACGTTTTTATCAGATCCCGAGTAAAACCAAGTTTCTGCTGCTGCCGTCATGTACAGGGTGTCGGTCTTTAAATATTGGACTGCGGAGGAATGTTCATGAAACATATTTTTCTTATTGTGCAATGCGCGTTTTCTGTTTTTTGTTTTTTCTGTCTCGCTGCTGTGAATTGGTATCAGGGGAGTGAGCTTGTTACTGATTCGTTTGATTGGAATTATACGGCTAAATTTTCAAAGCTGCTGAATGGGACGGATACAATTACAAGGCCCGAGCAGATATCACAGCTGGATTTCTTTGTGTATTCTGCTAAGCATTATCCGTTAGTGAGCGGTTTGATGATCGGGCTGTTTATTTATTTTTTGTTTTCACTGTATCTGGTCATGAAGAATATCCGCCGGCAAAAATGGGTTTAATAAGACTATTTTCATATAAAAATACATAAATTCATGAGAAAATGAAACTTTTCGCGGAAAAAATCAGTATATATAACTGTGAACTTGTTACTATTTAACTTTAGGAGGAAAATGAAAAATGAGTATTTTAGGAAGATTTAAAGACATTATGTCAAGCAATATCAATGCGTTGCTGGATAAAGCTGAAAACCCTGAGAAAATGGTTGATCAATATTTGCGGAATCTGAACAGTGATTTAGGAAAAGTGAAGGCGGAGACGGCTTCTGTCATGGCTGAGGAACAGCGGGCAAAAAGAGCGTTGACGGAATGTCAGGCCGATGCCGAAAAGATGGAAAGCTACGCGATGAAAGCTTTACAGGCAGGCAATGAAACCGATGCGCGGACATTTTTGGAAAGGAAAGCGGCTGTTGAATCAAGACTGACTGAGCTTCAAACGGCTTATCAGCTCGCTTCTTCCAACGCGTCTCAAATGCGCAAAATGCATGACAAGCTTGTTGCTGATATCGGTGAGCTTGAGTCGCGGCGAAATGCCATCAAAGCGAAGTGGTCTGTGGCGAAAACACAGGAAAGAATGAATAAACTGGGGTCCTCTGTGTCAAATGCCGGCCAATCGCTGACCGCTTTCGGCAGAATGGAAGACAAGGTCAACCGGGCGCTTGATCATGCCAATGCGATGGCTGAGCTGAACGCGTCTCCGAAAGACGATATTGACGAGCTGACGGCTAAATATGACAGCAATCAAAGCAGTGTTGATGATGAACTGGCGGCGCTCAAGCAGAAAATGCTTTTCAGTAAAGATCAATAGAAAGCGGGCTGCAGCTTTGTCCGATATAAAGAGAAAGTGAGAGAAACAGAATGATCATTTCTTATAAATGTCCGAACTGCGGAGATGATATGGTCTTTGACAGTTCATCCGGCATGCTGACATGTCACAGCTGCGGGCGGCAGGATCAGATTGAAAGCCTGCCAAAGGAGTATATTACGACGAGATTTTCCGAAAATGAGGCGAACGAGTACCGCTGTGAGAACTGCGGCGCGGTTCTGATGACTGAGGCGGAAACGACTGCCACGACGTGCGGATTTTGCGGAGGAGCCGCCGTTCTCGCCGACCGGTTATCAGGAAATCTCGCGCCTTCCATGGTGATTCCTTTTACGATCAGTAAAGAAGAGGCCATGAGCGCTTTTAAAAAGTGGTGCCGAAACGGCCGGCTGACACCGAGGGGATTTATGACTGCCGATCGGGTGAAGAGTATAACCGGTATGTACGTGCCGTTTTGGATGTTTGACTTAAACAGCAAGGTTCAGGTCAATGCCGTTTGTACGAGAGTGCATCATTATGATGATGGAGAATACCGGGTGACGGAGACTGAGTATTACAACGCGTATCGTGATATCAATCTCGATTATCTCAAAATTCCGGTCGACGCTTCAGAAAAAATGAATGATGAATTAATGGACAAATTGGAGCCTTACGCTTACAGTGAGCTGAAGGAGTTTAATACGGCTTATTTAGCTGGCTATATAGCGGAAAAGTACAATTATACCGATGACGATCTCTTTCCGCGGGCGAAGGATAAAATCAGCCATTATATTGATTCTTATATCAGATCCACCTTCTCCGGCTATACGACGGCTGACATAACGGATGAACAGATTCAGACGGATAAAATCAGCAGCTTTTACGTGCTGCTTCCGGTCTGGATGGTCAGCTACGATTATGAGCGGACTGAGCACATTTTTGCGATGAACGGGCAGACGGGCAAGGTTGTCGGCAAACCGCCGATCAGTGCCGGAAAAGTGGCTGCTTGGTTCGGCGGCATAACCGCCGGTGCGTTTTTAGCATTAAGACTCGTCTCACTTATGATAGGAGGCGGTTTTTGATGAGAGGATCAATGAAAAAAGCGTGTCTCTTCTGCTTCGTCCTTTTTCTGATGCTGTCTTTTTCTTTACATACAACAGCGTCTGCTGCGGAACAGAAGCAATATGTTTATGACAATGCTCATTTATTAACGAAGGATGAAACGAAGAAACTTGAGGAATTGGCGGGGAAGCTCGGGGCAAAGCGCCATACCGATTTTATCATTCTTACCGCAAACGGAACGGGCGGTAAGGACATCGAGCAGTATGCCGGTGATTTTTATGACAGTCATTTTAGCGGAAGCACGGCGATATTAACCATTGATATGAAGGACCGGGAAGTGTTTATCTCCGGGTATAAAAAGGCGGAGACGTATTTAAACAGCAGCCGGCTGAATACGATCAGGAATACGATTTCGTCAGACATTTCAGCAGGTCATTATGAAAAGGCATTTCAGACCTACATTAAAATGTCTTATAAAGATATGGGGAAAAGCCCGGACAGCAAGTCTGACAATCTGCTGCTCACATGGTGGTTTCAGCTGATTATCGCCGCAGCCGCAGCCGGTATCGCCGTCACAGTGATGGTGTACAATTCCGGCGGCAGGGTCACGGTCACCGGAAGCACGTATATGGATCACGATACGTCTGAAGTGCTGGACCAGCACGACACATATATCCGAACGGACGTGACAAGGGAAAGAAAGCCTGACAAAGATAATGACAATGACGGCGGAGTCACGAGGGGCGGCACGTCTTACAGCGGAAGCAAGGGAAGCTTTTAAATTTAATGTAAAGGATTTGAACATACATGGGCTTTTTCAGAAATCAGTTAGCAAATGTGGTGGAATGGGAAGAATTCAGAGACGACATGGTTTTCTATAAATGGAACAACCGTGAAATTAAAAAAGGCAGCCGTCTGATCATCCGGCCGGGACAGGATGCCATCTTTTTATACAACGGGAAGATTGAAGGGATTTTCCGTGATGACGGCGATTATGATATCGAATCAGAAATCATTCCGTTTCTATCGACATTAAAGGGATTTAAGTTTGGCTTTAACAGCGGCATGCGGGCTGAAGTGCTGTTTGTGAATACGAAGGAGTTCACGGTGAAGTGGGGCACGAAAAACGCCATTAACATTCCGGCGGCGGGAATGCCGGGCGGTATGCCGATCCGAGCAAACGGCACATTTAACTTCAAGGTCATTGACTACATCGGATTGATTGATAAGATTGCGGGTGTCAAGGACAGCTATTTAGTGGATGACATTAAAATCCGGATTACGTCTATTCTCGATCAGCTTTTGATGAAATGGATCACAAAAGAAGGAAAAGACATGTTCAATCTGCAGTCGAATTCATTTGAAATCGGAAAAGGGATTCAAGAAGATCTTGATATGCAGCTGATCGGAGACGGGATGTCGATTACGGGCTTCAATATTATGAGCTTTAACTATCCGCAGGAAGTTCAGGATATGATTACGAAAAACGCTTCTTACGGCATGGTGGGCGATGTGAACCGCTATCAGCAGATTTCCATGACGGACGGAATGTCATCCGGCAAAATGAGCGGAAGCGGTGCTGCCTCCGACATGGCGGGCATGATGATGGGAATGAATATGGCCAATCAAATGATGAACCAAATGAATCAAAATCAGCAGAACCAGCCGCAGCAGAATCAAAGTCAGCAAAATCAGGGGACGGCGCAGGCAAACGGCTCAGAAGGAGCGGCTAAGCCGAAATTCTGTCCGAACTGCGGAACGAAAACGGAAGGCGCGAATTTTTGCCCGAATTGCGGACAGAAGCTTGCCTGACGATATACGAAAAAGAGGCCTTTTTTGGCCTCTTTTTTTGTCATGATTTCATTGTTTGGACGATGAGGGATGTCAGCGCTTTTGATCCCTCGGGTATGAGATGGACGCCGTCCGGTGTGAAGTATTCAGGGTGCTGCAATGCTTTTGCGTGCCAATCGACAAGGGTCACATTTTTGCGTGACTCGGCCTGCCGGCGCAATGATTCGTTTACTTTGCTTTCCCACTGCCGCGGTACACGCGTGTTGACAAGATAGATATCGGCTTTTGAAAAGGAGCTGATCAGTGATTCAATTTGGCTGTTTGTGAAATAGCCATTCGTCCCTAACTCGATGATGACCGCTTTATTCGGCTGATTAAATGACGCATATTCCGAAGTGAGCCGGAGTGCTTGAGAGACTTGTCTTCCTACCTTTCCGTCGATGGTGACATGAGGGAGGGACTGCCGCAGGTATGACGCAATGTCCAGCATCACCGAGTCACCGATGGCCAGCACGTCTTGCTGAGGCTGTGCTTGTTTTGGGTCAGCCGTTTTTTGAGATGACTGTTCCTTTTTGTCTTTCGTCTTCTTCGTATCTGATTTGCCTGTTGGTTTTTTCTTGTTGTTGTCTGATGCGGTATCCGTTTTTTCGCCGCCGTGTTTTTTCTTGCTGTCCTCTTCTTTAGCAGGTTGATCGTGATCGGCCGTTTTGTGCGAAGAGGCGGCTGTTTCTTGCTGCTCGTTTTGCGCGTACGTCCATTGCGGCTGTTTTTTCTCTTCGGCTATCCCTGACAGCCCGCCCGCAAATACGAGAATGGCGGCAAGAATGAGGCCGAGCGACATTCTGCTGATGACAGAGGACGTCTTCCATTCCAAAAAGCGGTTCAGAAACACGCGGCGTAAAAAAGGCCGGAAGCCTGCAGAGCGGATCGGCTTCTCAATGAAATGATAAGAAAGCTCGGCCAAAATGAAAGTGGCGCCGATTCTGACGGCGCAATGCCAATAAACCGGATTTCCGATTTCCTGCACCGGGGTGCTCAGCACGATAACCGGGTAATGCCAAAGATAGATTCCGTATGATCTCGTTCCGATCCAGCGAAGCGGCTTCCATGAAAGGACATATCCTATAAAGCTGCTCGGATGGCATATACATGCGACAAGAACCGCTGCGGTGATGCTGATCAAAAGCATGCCGCCTTTGTACAGGAAGGGTTCATATTCATCCGTGTAAAAGACGCAAAGCACCAGTGCGGCAAAGGCGGCAAGCTCTGCCCCGTGAAGCAGATGTTTCATGCTGCTCGGCAGCCGTTTGGAAGATAATCGTTTCATCGGCCATACTAAAGCTAAAGCGCAGCCGATCAGCAATTCAAATGAACGGGTGTCCGTCCCGTAATAAACACGGCTCGGATCTCCGCCGGGCACATACATCATACTCATTACGACTGCTGAGCATAACGCGAGGAACATGACCGCGGCTGCAAGCCGGGCCCGTGTTTTACATATGTACATTCCCGCAAGCAGCAAAAAGGGCCATATGATATAAAACTGTTCTTCAATCGCCAGCGACCACAGGTTTTTTAATGGCGAAGGGGAGCCGAAGCTGTCGAAATAGGAAAGTTTATGAAAGATAAACCACCAATTGCTTATGTAAAAAAGTGAGGAGACCGCATCTCCGCGTACGGTATGCAGGAGCTCGCTGTTAAACAGTACGACCCAAATGACTGTCGTGATAATCATGAGATAAGCCGCCGGCAGAAGCCGTCTGATCCGGCGCACCCAAAAATCACGCAAATCAAGGGTGATGTCATTGCCTTGAGCAGGCAATATAATGGATGTAATTAAATATCCCGATAAAACAAAAAAGATATCAACACCAATGAAACCGCCGTCTGCCCAATTAAAATTCAGGTGATATGCGATCACGGCGAGGACGGCAAAGGCGCGAAGTCCATCCAGTCCGGGAATATAGCGGTGGTGCAGTGACTTGTCTGACATGGTATTCCTCCAATAATGTGTGCGGAAATTCTCGCTGTTTTGCGGTTGGCTATGGCAGATTTCTGTACAGTCTTCCATTTGTTCCGTTAAATAGACGCATTCGGAAGGGGATTTTGTTTCAGAAAAAATGAATGAAATGTTCTGATTCTCTTAAACTTTTCTGCCCCTGTCCGGCGTCTGTTATATGAAAGGGTTCCCTTGCGCAATGGCTGTTGCGGGAAAAAGAAAAAATCCATGATCTGCGGATATCATGGATTTTTTTCTTTTACCGGATATAGCGGTCTCCGACAAGCAGTTTGGAGATGACAGAGGTCGGTATTGTAAACTCTGTAACGCCCATATATCCGGGTGCCGCTTCATATTCATCAAATGAGATGACAAGTTTGTGCTGATCTGTAATATAAAAGTTTTGGTCAGCGCGGATGGATTTGAAAGGCTCCGCCATATCATCATCTTCGACCCAGTAGATTTTATTCGGGTCTTCTTTCATCTGCTTTTTCATTTGTTCTTTAATATTTTGGCTGATGACTTTGATATAACGGTCATCTTTGAATAAACTCTTTAACGTAAGCACGGCCTCATTTTTTTTATCAATCGTGATGTATCGGCTTTGCGTATAAGCGGAAGCTTGTGTTTTTTCGATATCACGGCGGACTGAGATCAGATCCGCTGTATCAGTCACGGTTTCATAATCGCTGTAGATGCTGAGGTGGCCTTTTTTGCTTTTTGAGGTCGCCTTCATAAATTCCTGATACAGCTCTTTGCTTTCTTTCATATAATGCCGGTTGATGCTGTCTTCAAGTTTATGATTCGAAAGGCCGGATAGAGCGGGTGTTTTCACATCAATGCTTGATTGGTTCTTTTCTTCTTTCATCTCCACGAACGTGATGGCTTGGACGACTTTGCCGATGACAGGGATTTTGGACATGGCCTGTGCGGCATCCGGATTGATATTGACAACGGCGGTAAATAAGACGGCCGCAGCGACTGCCGCGGATGTCGGCCACATCACGATTCGTTTTTTCTTCGGTTTTGGCTGAAGGGCTTTTTCGACAATGCTGTCCAATTCCTTAGGAATGGGCACACTTTTGTACTCTTCCCTTAATTGCTCTAATCTCTTTTCCATTAAGAAAGATCCTCCTTCGTCAGCTGAATGCGCATAAGCTTCAGCCCCCTGTAAAGGCGTGTTTTAACGGTATTGATGTTTTCCCCCGTGATGTCTGCGATTTCTTCTAATTTCAGGTCTTCAAAGAAACGCAGAATGATAATGGTTTTATATGGATGCGGCAGGTCGTCAAGCGCTTCGTGAAGGTCTGTGTCTTTGTAGTGATCTTCCTTTCCGCGGCTTAAAAACTCGATCGTTTCATCGTCCATCACTTTTAGTTTTTTCTGTTTGCGGAGAAAATCAATGGCCGTGCGCACTAAAATTTTATAAAACCAGCTTTTGATGACATCGGGGTTTTTGACGGATTCGACCGATGTCAACGCTTTTTGAATTGATTCCTGAACAATATCTAACGCGTCATCCTTGTTCTTTACATAACTGTACGCAAGCCGGTAAAAGTCTTCTTTGCGCTCAGTTATGCACGTCACAAGCGACGCTTTGGCTGTTTCGTTCTTCATTGCTTCAAAGGGCTCCTTTTTAAAAAATACGTATCATAGGCTGCTGCCTAAGGATAGACGGGACAGGGTAAAAAATAGTTTGCGCAGAGCGGATCATTTTTAAAAGGAAAAGGAAGGGAAGAGGAAGAGACGAAAAAAAGAGCCTGAGCGGCTCTTTTTCGGATGTGTCTGGTGTTTGCCGAACGGCTTAGTTCGGTTTGACTAAGATTTTCACTTGGTTTTTCTCTTTGATTAAAGCGCCGAAGCCTTCTTCAATCAAATCGTCGAGCACGATTTTTTTCGTGACGAGCTTATCTGCTGAGAAGTAGCCTTCTTTCATCAGTGCGAGAACGGAAGGGAAGATATCACGGTATCCGATAATTCCTTTTACGGTCCGTTCTTTGATGACGATGTCGTTCGGATGGATTTCCGCTCCTTTTTCCCAGATGCTGACGATAACCGTTTCACCGGCAATGTTTGTTGACTGGATCGCCTGGCGGAGAACGACAGGAACGCCTGTCACTTCATAAGAAACGTCAACGCCTCCGTTTGTGCGTTTAGCGATTTCTTCAACGACATCATCCGTTTTTGACGGATCAATGATGATAGCGCCGAGTTCTTTCGCTTTTTCCTGGCGTTCCGGTGAAAGTTCGACCGCGTAAATATCCGTTGCGCCGGCCGCTTTCAAGGCTTCAATCACAAGCAGCCCGATCGGTCCGCAGCCAAAAACGGCTGCCTTGTCGCCCGCTTTTAATTTGCTTTGGCGGACGGCGTAAAGCGCTACCGCTGACGGCTCAACAAGCGCGCCCTGTTCGTAAGAAAGCTCTTCAGGAAGCTTAAACAGCAATTCTTCATCAACGGACACATATTCAGAAAATCCGCCGCCGCCTCCGGCTAAGCCTAAGAATCCCATTTGTTCATCAAGGTTATAGGCTCCCTGATGTCCGTGTGTGGCAAAAATCGGTTCCACGACGACACGGTCGCCGATGCTGTAGTTTTTGACGCCTTCTCCTACTTCCACGACTTCTCCTGAGAATTCGTGACCCATCGTGACGGGCGCCATTTCATTTGTTAATGGATGAGGTTTGCCGACCGGAATAAAGATCGGGCCTCCCAGATATTCATGAAGGTCGCTTCCGCAAATCCCGCACCATTTGACTTTAATTTTGACTTTCCCCGGTTCTGCTTTAGGTTCATCAATGTTTTCGATTCGAATGTCTTTTTGATTGTGCCATCTTGCCGCTTTCATTGATTATCACTCCTAGTCTGATAGAAACGAGTATAGGTACATGATCAATATGAACCACGGTTAAAAGGAAGAAATGCTTCCTGAAGCCTGATTTCTCAAACTATATGTTATTACGCAACTATCAATAGGCCTTATAAAAAGTCCATATTGAATGCAGAAATACTCTATGAATATTATAACGCTAATGTATTAAATTTTGTAGTATAATTTACCATGGAATTATATAGAACAGGAGTTTGTGTCATCAATTGAGTGCGTGTCTCCGTCACGTTGTAATGAACATGTAAAGTGATTGAAATATTATAAACGTCTTCTTGGTGTATAATTTTGCCTAGAATAAAGAATCAGGAGGATGAAAGCTTGAAGAAGTTATTCTTAGCCCTATTGATTTTAGCAGGAAGCACGCTGGGAGCGATCAGTTTCTCTTCTGATGCAAGTGCTAAAAAAGTGAACGGAAATATTACATGGTATAATGGAGTCGGTAAAAAAGGATCGTCCGGTAAAAAACTGGGACACTGGGATTGCGCGACAAAATTAGGATTTGACGTTCCGAGAAACGGAACGAAAATCAGAGCTTATGCAAAAGCAAAACCGAAAAAGGTTATCACAGTATACAAAAATGATGTAGGCCGTCTGCCGAATGCCGTATTGGATGTCAGCCCGAAAGCGTTCAAAGCGCTCGGATATCCGTTAAGCAAAGGAAGAGTATCCGGACATTACAGCTATTAAAATAGACCATCTTAAAAAGCAAGGAGACTGATTCTTGCTTTTTCTGATTGACGGAGAGATTGATAATGAAGAAGAAACGATGGATTTGGATCCTCGCAGCCGCTGTTTTGGCGGCGGCGGTCATCGGAGCCGTTCTGCTGATCAAAGGAAAAAGCGGCAGCGGCGGAAAAGCCGTTGTTTCCGGCGGCCATGACAAGCTGCTTGTTTCGCTTACAGACAAAGATCTGATGACGAAATATTACGAAGACAGCCGCATGCTGTACAAGGAAAAGCTTTCGGCATATCCGGCGTTTGCGCTGGATGACGGTCATCAGGCGCTCTATTTTGTCGGTAATAATGATCAAAATGAAATGCGTCTGTATAAGCTTGATCTGAAGACGAAAAAGAAGACGGTGCTTTATAAAGGATCGGCGAGCGCTGACAGTCTGTTTTTATCAAAGGACCTGACGCACATTTATTTCCGTCTCGGTAAAGCGGATGAAGATATTTTCCGTCTCGCATCTTTTGATTTGAAAACGAAGCGTTATCAAAATCTGTATCCGGCGGCGGATGAGAAAGACGACAGTGTGAGCAGCTTCTTTTATAACCGCAGCCAAAACGATTTTGCGCTTCTGCATTATTCCGTGAAAGAGGATTATAAAAAAACGGATGAGGCAAATGAGAAGGGGATTGACCCTGAACCGACGAATATCCGGTTTGCAGCAGGGGCGGGCAAAAACCTTCAGGATCTGACCAATCGTGAACAGTTTATCAGCGATGTGGCGATGTCACCGGACGGAAAGAACCTTGTCTTTACATCTTATACACAAAAAGGGACGGAACAAAAAGCGTCCATCCGTCTGATGAATGTCAAAACGAAAAAAGATGAAACGATTATTACAAACGGGAAGGATTTCTCTCCGCTGATAGATGCCCAGCCGCAGTTTTCTAAAGACGGCAGCATCATCTATTTCATGGCTGAAGCCAAAGGCGCTAAGCGCTTGAAGGATGAAACGGGGCGGAACGCGAAGGTCCGGACCATTTATGCTTATCATTTGGATACGAAAAAATGTGAAAAAGTCTGGGAAAATGACAGCGGCATTATCAACAGCTTTACCGTTATCCAATAATGAAAAAAAAACACTCAGCGCCAGCTGGGTGTTTTTTAATAAACAAAGCTGGCTGCGGCTGAGGCGAGCCATTTGAAAAAACGGAGAATCGGAACGGCAAAATGGAGTGTTTCGATGAATGACTGTGCGGCAAGGTTCTTTTTCTTCCGTTTCGCCATTTCCTTCAGGTCTTTTTGCTGCTGATCGTTTTTCATGTTCATTGCTCCTTTGCATCAAAAAGGACATGATAACGCAAAGGCCTCTCATGGGACATGGAGGCCTTCTCTATGTTGAGACTCGTAAAAGGGAGGTCTAACTTGATGCCGTTTGATTGTTGTTTTGGAGATTCACCAACGAACGGACGCCGTCGATCATTTTACTGCCGCAAAGGGGGCAAGTCGGGGTATCACTGCCGGTGCCGGCAAAATTCTTTCTGCTCCAGCCGATACAGTCCTCTTTCGTGCATTCCCACGTACTGACATCTTCTTTAGGCAGCGGTTCCTGATTACGTTTGTTGTAGTAAGACATAAAGTCACTTCTTCCCTTATGAATTTTCGTGCACTCCTTCATTGTCTCATACTTTTCCCTAATCTCCTAATTCCTTTTTCTATCCATATTTCCAATGAGGGTGCATCGTCTTCCTGTTATTACAGTATATGCAAATAAGCGCCTTCTTATTTTTTCTTTTTGGATAAATAAAAAAAGCCCCTTCCGGAGAAAAGGGGTGATTCTTGTTTACTGCTTATCCGTGACGTCCATCGGTCTCATCATGTCGTAATCTTCATGCTCTAAAATATGACAGTGCCATACGTAGCGTCCGCTGTAAGGAGCGAATGTCGCCGCGATTCTGATGACTTCTCCCGAGTGCGCCTGCACGGTGTCTTTCCAGCCTTTTTCACTTGGAGGAGGAGGGACGGCGGGGCCCGTATACACAATGTCGCCGAATTTGTTATAACGCTCTAAGTCAAAAGGACGCCGGTCAAGGATTTGGAAGGAAACAAGGTGCAGGTGTATCGGATGGGTTCCCCCCATCGGGTTGATAATCGACCAGATTTCCGTTGTGCCGAGCTTCGGCGCTTCTGTCACGGGATCATGCCAGCGCTTGTTATTAAGCGTCAAAACCGGCCGGCCGTATTTGTCCTGCGTATTTGTGAGTTTAAGCGTCCTGATATTGTGTATTCGTTTTGAGGTCATATCAGGCATGGCTGAAAGATATTTAGGCTTCCGGCTTGTGTCTTCTCCCTTCAGCGGTTTTGTGACGCGGAACTGCATGACATTGGCGTCTGTATCCGGATCGACGTCGCCCCCGCAGCCGGTGCCGTTCGTCAGAATGATATGTTCTCCGTCAAAAGCGGAAAAATCAATCAGTACATCATACCGCTCTGCCGGGGCTAAGCTGATGGTCTGTGTTCTGACAGAGCGGGGGAGCAATCCGCCGTCAGAACCGATTTGGATAAACCGGCCGCCGTTATTGAGCGAGAGAGTAAATGTTCTCGTATTTGAGGCGTTAAGGATGCGGAAACGGTATGTCCGCGGTTCGACTTCCATATACGGCCATGCTTTTCCGTTGACGAGAATGGTATTTCCGCAAAGAAACGGGACGATTGAAGGGGTAGGCAGCGTTTCGGAAGGGTTATCCGGCCCGCTCGGATAAGACAAGGAACCGTCGTCATTTAACGTGCGGTCCAAAATCATAAGCGGTACGTCGTACTCTCCGGCGGGAAGCTTCAGCTGTTTTTCTTTTCGCTCACGGATGATATACATCCCGGCAAGTCCGGCGTACACATTGAGCCTCGTGGCCGCCATGGCATGGTCGTGATACCATAATAGCGCCCCGCGCTGTTTGTTTGGATAATGGTATACCTCTTTTTCAAAATAAGGCCCCGTTTCCTTAAAATCCCGTGTGAACCAGGCTTCCGGATAGCCGTCGCTGTCAGGCGGCGTTTCTCCTCCGTGTAAATGGACGACGGTTCTGACATCGGGTTCCTGATGGCCGCTTTCTGAATGGTGAATGGTATGGTCTACGGGCAGAAAGTGCTTATCCGGCAAGTCATTCATCCATTTAACATAAATGCTTTCACCTTGGTTGACGTCGATCGTCGGGCCCGGAAACAAACCGTTATACCCCCACAGCCGGGTCGGCGGGAGATCGCGGTGCAGCTTGTGAAAGCATTCCTTCATCGTGACTTCATAATACGTGCTGCCGTCTGATTTCTTCTGCGGCTTCAGTGTTTCGATAATCGGCAGTTCATCTGCAAATTTTTCAAGTGCCATTATTCATCCTGTCCTTATCATTTATTGAATTCCTGTACTATAGATAATGCTGCCTGGAACAAGTTGGTTAAAAAAACACCCGCCCTTTTTTGAGGACGGGTGTTTCTGTTATTGCGCAACCCGGTTTGCGGAAGCGCTCTCTTTCGGTTTTTGTTTTTTGCGGAATACATATGAGGCAAGCACCAGCAGTGTAATAAATCCTGTCAGCAGAAATTCAGACCGCATTGAACTGATAAACAGCATAGATAACAAGATGGCGCAAATGGCGATGATCGTCAGGTAGGTTAAGTACGGATAAAACCACATTTTGATTTTAAGAGATTCAGGGTTTATCCGTTCGATTTTCTTTCTCATTCTCAGATGTGAGACGGCGATGACGAGATAGACGAGCAGTGCGATCGCCCCTGATGCATTGACCAGAAATAAGAATACGGAGTCGGGAGAAAAGTAGTTCATGACAACGGCAATATAGGAGAAAAAGGTGCCGGCGATAATGGCTTGGACCGGTACGCCTCTTTTACTCAGTTTCATAAAACGCCGCGGCGCTTCATTTCGCGCCGCCAGTGAATACAGCATCCGTGACGTCGTATAAAGCCCGGAGTTCAGGCAGGACAGAACGGCTGTCAGGACGATGAAATTCATGATCTGAGCGGCTGCGGGAACCCCGATATGTCCCAAAACGGCAACGAAGGGGCTTTCCAAAATATTGGCTGAATTCCACGGAAGCAGCGTGACCACAACCGTAATGGAACCGACGTAAAAAATAATGATCCTCCAGACGACTGAGCGGGTCGCCTTTGTGACGGATTCGACCGGGTTTGACGTTTCTCCCGCTGCGATTGCGACGATTTCAGATCCCATAAAAGAAAAAATGACGACGACGATTCCGAGCAGAACGGAACTTGGGCCATTAGGGAGAAATCCGCCGTTGCCTGTCAGATTTTCCAGCCCGACCGGTTTGCTGCCGGGGACGATTCCGAAAATGAAAGCAAATCCCGCGATTAAGAAGACAACGATCGTCGCTACCTTCACTAAGGAAAGCCAGTATTCAAATTCGCCGAATGATTTAACTGAATAAATATTCGTCAGTGTTAATAGCACGGTCAGAAGCAGACTCGTCAGCCATAACGGAATCCCGGGGAACCAGTACTGTATGATTCCGGCGCCCGCAATGGCTTCAATGGCAATGACGATGACCCAGAAAAACCAATACAGCCATCCGATGGTATAACCGGCCCACGGCCCGATGGCGTCATGCGCGTATTGTGAAAACGAACCGCTTGTCGGGTTGACGGAGGACATTTCCCCCAGCATCCTCATAATAAAAATCACTAATAGTCCTGCTAATGCGTAGGAGACAATCGCTCCGGGTCCGGTGGAATGAATGACGGATCCGCTTCCGACAAATAATCCGGCGCCGATCACGCCGGCAATTGAAATCATGGTCATATGCCGGGTTTTTAATCCCTTCGATAAAGAATTAGGCTGATTCATTCTTTGCCTCCTTTTGGGTTGTTTTATGCTGAATATTCCGACAAATATTATTCTATCATAAATGCATGAGACATTTGTTAATGATGTGAGATAATGTGACTTCTTTTCTCATCCGTACACAGAAAATGACGCAAGGTGTTTCTATAGACCCACTGTGGTTCAGTGATGTATCTCAATAATAGGAAAATGCGAGTAGAGAGGAGCTTTTTAATATGAAGAGAAATGATGAACTGAAAAAGGGAGAATCCGGGACAATGGTGTTCTATCTGCAATGAAGCTGATCATCGGTTATGTTTTTCACTCAGAAGCACTTACTGCAGAGGTTTAATAATAACTGACATTATTGTTTCGGTGGCTGTAATAATCGTCCTGCCATCTCTCAAAAACCTCTTGAAGTAGATCATCCATTCACGGCCGCTTTCGGCGGAAACGATCGCATCGCTTATCGAATCTTTTATTATGATAGTTGTCGGACTGCAAGTGCTGTTGGAATTTATTTTTTCTGCTAAACAAGAGATGCCAAAAGCTTGGACGACAGCAGGCCTGCCAGTAAAATATTAGGCCGGTCAAAAAAGTGAAGAGCCAGATGCTCCTTGCAGCTGGTAATAATAAATGTCGAGGCATTCGTCAGTATCAGCACGTTATCGGAATTACAGGAGAGAACAGATAATTTGTACTATTTCATATATTTTTAATTGACAGAATCATTTCATTATAATAATCTGTTTTCTGTAAATGTATTTAATTACAAATATACAATTTATTCTTATTTTTGTAATTAAATTAAAAGATTATTTATATCTATTTACTAATATTCAGAATAGGAAGGTGTAACAAATGAAGGTTGAAATTGAAAATTTAGACACTAGACAACTTGCTTATAATGAAACTTATGCATGGACTTCAACTCTTTTAAAGTCGCTGAGAAATTCAATGGATTTATTTAAGTTTGACGAAATTGTTCCAACTCCCTTTTCTAGAAGATATGAGCCAGGTGCCAAGCATTCAGTGATCGTACTAGGGGATAAAACTTTACCTGACATTAGAGAAAATGGGGATCATGACTCCTCCTCTAACTCAAAAGTTGAGGTGGCAGGTGAACAGTATTACTATATGAGTGTTAGTCATGTTGTAGAAAAACAGATGGCAACGGAATATTTACCTAAGGTTTATTGCCTTGCCCCATGCCTTCGATTATTGATGGAAGGGGAAGAGCTGTCTGCAAAACATATTTATTCCTTCTTTCAATTTGAAATTGAATGGAGAACTGAGAGAATGGAAGATGTTTTCGATTTAGGGGAGAAGATTCTCTATGAAGCAGGCAATAAGATTTTATCTTTAATTGATAATAATGATAATTTGACGTTAACTCCTTTAGCAAAACGCAACACAGAGAGCTTGGTAAAAGGCTCATATCCTAGAATAACATTTGAAGAAGCCTTAGAAAGAGTAGGACGATCTAAAGATTCAGAAGGGGATCTTACTTCTGAAGAAGACGCACTTCTCTCTAACCAATTCGACACACCTTTTTGGATTTATAACTATCCAGCAGGAGTCAGAGATTCAATTTATCACGAAAGTCCAAAAGGTGTTTTTCAAACTTACGATTTAATGTTACCTTTTGGCTACGGTGAACTGACTACCGGGGGTATCCGTCCAACTAGCGGAGAGGAGATTATTAACCAATCAAAAACTCTCGGCAATTCTTATCATCCGGAATATGCTCAATGGAAAGATAAATCACAAGTACAAACAGCTGGATTTGGAATTGGACTGGAGAGATTGTTAAAGTTTATCTCTGGCGCAGAAAGTATTTTAGATTTCATTCAATATCATGATGCAGGTCCAAACACGACGATTACACGTCCTATTCAAAAATAATAACTTCTAATAGGGGAGAGGGTAAGGAATTAAATTCTGACCCTTTTCTTTCTTTTGAGTGTATAGAAGGGAGAATTAGAAAAACGTGAAAACCTTATTTGTTATTGATTCTTCTGTTATTGGGCCAGAGTATATTGTAAAAGCGGCAAAGGAAATGAATCTGAATGTTCTGTTCTTGACAAACTTAAATAGTCAGGAAGGAGATGCACTCTCTCAACTTACATCTTATAAGTTTATTAATTGTAATACTAATTCTTTTGAAGAACTGTATGAAATTATAAAAACTTTTCCAAAAGAGGACATTGCAGGAGTTATCTCTTTTTTAGATAGTAAATTAGAAATTTGCACTAAATTATGCAGCGCTTTAGATATAAAGGGAATTGATCCAAAAATTGAATTACTTAAGGATAAGGCTTATGTCAATGACATTATCCCAGAATTTACGCCGCTATCACTTTCTTTCACTACAGGGGCGATTCCTTATTCAGAGATAAAAAAAATGTTATCAGCTTCACAGAATGGATTGATACTAAAACCATCCTTTGCAGCCGGTGCTAAAGGTATAAGTGTATTAGAGGATGAAAATGATATCGAGAATATAGAAAAATTATTTGATAAAACCTTACCTAAGCATCTGCACCCTGACGAATATGTCGTTCAAGAAATAATAGACGGAGAACTTGTAAGCTTAGAGGGATACGTTTTAGAAAGTAAAGTAATTCAAATTGGAGTAACTGGCAGAAGGAAGACGGAAAATGCAGAATCGGTATTCATATTCCCTTATCATTCTATAGCTCAGAAAGAATTGTGCAAGATTGTTCAAACTCTAGTGGAGAGGAGCGGGTATAGCAGAGGATTTTTCCATACTGAATTTATTGTTTCAGAAAATCAAGTTAAACTAATAGATTGTAACTTTGGAAGGCCTGGCGGAGCAAATATTACTGAGATTATAGCTTGTTCATACGGAATTGAACCGCATAGTATTTACCGACAAGCAATGGAGTTAGTCCTAAATGAAAAAGAGATCATTCCTGCGGCCTTTTGGGGAGAAGAATGTAAGGAGAGCTTAGGGATAGCTTACGGAATTCCTAATCAAGATAGAGTACTTGAAATTAAGTATGCAGAAAATATGAAATCTAAGCATACACAGGCCCAAAATTTAGGGGACATCGTTTCCGCTATGGGAAGCAGTAATTGGAGTTGGCTGGGAATGCTTTCTGGACTAAAGGAAGACGTAATTAAAGATGTAGATTCTATAAGAGTAAAAACTCTACATAACGGATGGATAAAACCTGTGTACTATAATATGGAATTAAAGGAGCCTTTAGACTATCTTGAAAAAGTCTAATAGTATCTATACATCTAAATTGATTTGGTTCCTTGGGTGCAGGTTTGTATCAACAGTATCCGAACAACTTCTGCTATTTGCTATCCCTTTATTAATTTTTCAATACACCGGAGAAGCGTCCAAATCAGGATTAGCATTCCTTATAGAGTGGTTGCCGGCAGTATTATTACTCCCCTTCATAGGAGTGCTTGTAGATACTTATAAAGAAAAGAAACTTTATATTATTGGCGATAGCCTGCGAGCATTGGTTTCCATATCAGGCTTCTTATTATTAATCTATATGCCAAGCCAAACATTTATTATACTTTCAGTTGCAGCATCTTTGTTCGCTATTTTAAACTCATTAAACTTTGTCACATTAGAAACAACTATCGGGAGGAACTTTGATAATAACGATATTCCCCGCATCCAATCGTTAATCCAAGGATTGGAGCTTAGTTCTCAAGTGATAGGACCGGCTTTGGCAAGTATATTGGTTCTATTTATAAAAGAGATGGATTTTCTTATTATTACTGGTATTGCATTTGCAGTGACAGGTTTCGGAGTACTGGGTCTTCCCAATAAGGCTAAAAATCTGGTTGTTAGGGAAACGAAGTCCATTAAACGAGTTCTAGGAACAATTGGGGATGGGTTTAAGTTTATAGCTAAAAATTTCTTTCTTCGGCTGTTGGTACTGGCAACAATGCTTATTAATCTTGTGATGGGGACTGTAATGGCTTTAAATCCAGCTGTAGCCCAAGGGGTTCTTGGTGCAACATCTAGAGAGTATTCATTTTTGGCGATGTTTGGCGGGATCACGGGATCTATAGTGGTTTTGTTAATTCCTGTATTTTTGAAAAAAAGTAAGAGTATTAATAATATAGGCATAGCATCTATTGTGTTATTAACATTATCCGGCGTCATTTTGGGAATAGCCAATCAATTTTACATTTATGTTATCGGCTACGCCCTTTTGGTTTGTGGAATAGGGATTTTTAATGTATTTCTAAGAACAGAACGAGTTAAGTTAATACCGAAACATCAATTAGGTAAGAGTATGGGAACTATTGTTTTCTTTAATCGTCTAAGCCTGCCCCTTGCTGGATTAATAACTTCTACCTTTACTAAAATTACAGGACCTCAAGAAGTAATATTAGGAGTTTCGATTTTTTGGATTGTAGTCAACTCCACAATATTTACTTATTATTTTTATAATAAACGTCATGCTGCCCAAAAAGATGTTTTAGAATTATAATATGAAAATAAAGGGGACTAGTATAATGACTAAACACATATGTATTATTAATCGCTGGTCAGTAGGATGGGATTCTGAAAAACCTGATTATGAAAAGATAATGAATCATAACGAATATAAAGTAAGTTATATTGTTGACGCTGAAGGCAATAAAGGTTTATCTCAAAATATTTTAGAAAATTCTATCATAGAGCTTGTTGAGGATATTAACTCTTTGGATAACATTCGTACAGCATTTGAAAAGATTGAAAAAAAAGGAGGAAGTATAGATCGATTAATAGCTCTGAGTGAATGGGATATATTGAATTCAGGGAAATTAAGAGATGAAAAGGGATTAGAGGGTCTATCTTTTGAACAGGCACTAAATGCCAGAGATAAGGTAAAGATGAAAGAGATTGTCAGCCAATCCGGCTTAAGAACTCCTAAATTTAGTAAATGTGACAGTGTAGAAGAGTTAGAACAATTTATTAACAAAGCAGGCTTTCCTATTGTCATAAAGCCTAGGAGAATGGCTGCTAGTAAAGGAGTTCATATTCTTCATAATCAAGAGGAGTATGACGAAATATTGCCACACATAGAATTTAAGGACTTGGAATGCGAGGAATATTGTGAGGGAACAGTATTTCACGTTGATGGATTAGTAAAGGATAATCAATTAAAATTTTGTATTCCGTTTCGGTATATCAATCCACCAATAAAATTCTTTCAACAAAGTCCATTGGGAGCGGTTTCTGTAGATAAGAATGAGACTATGTTATATGAGGGGCTCATCGACTTTACCCAAAAGACCGTTAATGCCTTGGGAATAAACAATACGATGTTCCATCTTGAATTAATTGTAGATGAGAAAAGTGACAAGCCCGAACCTATTTTTATGGAAATTGGAGCCCGTATGGGAGGAGCAGATATACCAAGATGTGTAAGCCTATTGATTGGCAGAGATGCTGTAACTGATCAGTTAAAAGTTGAATTAGGGGAAGAAGTTTCAGATGTGCGGCTGGATGAAGGAGTATCTTCAGGCTATCTCTTAATTCCTTTTCCAGCAGAACTGCCTTGTTTAATGGAAAAAAACACTTCATTTAAAGGGAAATTGTCAACTTTAGTAGAAGAGTATTTACGGAGTAAAGGAGACGTACTGGATGGAAGCGGCGGATATTTGAAGATTCCGGCCAGATACATCTTTAAAGGGGAAACAAATCAAGTTTATAAAGATGTAATGAATGCTATCAAAGAACATCAGTATGAATATAAAAGCTTTGTAAAACAGTAATATTATAATAAAAAATAATTTTATAAGATTCATTAACTTGAGTTTTGGAAGGGGAAGATTAAATTGTCAACCTTGCTTACCGAAGGAAAAAGTTCGTCTCTAGGTATGAGTGAAGGTGTAGTTTTAGAAATATCACAGGCTGAAAAAGAACTAATTGAGAACTTAATAAAGGATATTAACTTCAATCCAAATGCTATTAATAATTCTGACCTAAATAGATTACAATTTGTTTCGCATAATCTTCCAGACAGAGTAAAGAGTGCTCTAATTAATTTTAAGCGAAATTCTAACAGAGAAGGAACGATTTTATTTAAAAACTTGCCTACAGACGATATTTTACCTCAGACTCCTGATGATGGCAATCCTTCTTTGGATAAGATCTCCTTTGTTAGTGAATTATGTCTAGTGCTATTCATGCTGTATATGGGTGAGCCGATTGGGTATGCCGATGAAAAAAATGGACAGCTCATTCATGATATTTGTCCGATTAAGGGGAAAGAAAGCGGTTTGGAAAACTCTGGTTCCAAAGTCTTTTTTACTTATCATACTGAAGACGCTATACATCCTTACAGACCTGATCACCTTGCTTTATATTGCTTACGATCAGACCATAAAAACGAAGCACAAACAGAAACTGCTTCTATAGTTAATGCTTTAGAATTACTGCCAAGTTCAGTAGTATTAACATTAAGGGAGCCTCTGTATAAATTAAGCCCGCCTGCTTCATTTAATTCGGATGACTTATCAAAGATCATACCCGTGCTTTCAGGCAGCATTCAAGCACCAGAAATGGTTATACATTGTTCCTTAATGGAAGGAATAACTGAAGAAGCAAAATGGGCATTGGAATTATTAAAAGAAGCATTAAGTAAGGTTTCTATAAAAGTACCTCTCTGTCCTGGGGACCTTATTATTATCGACAACAGATTAGCAGCGCACGCTCGCTCATCCTTTACCCCACAATACGATGGGAATGATCGTTGGCTTCAAAGAATGTTTACGGTGAATGATCTAGGCCGATCTAGTTTTAGCAGAAGCCCTGGCAGTCATGTTTGCATACCTCTAAAATATGAACTTAAACTAAAGTAAATGATAGTCGTTTTATGCAGTTAGCTTAATATAAATTTCTTAAATCATACACTTAGAATAAATTTTATCGTTTAACTAAGTGTATGGTTTATTTTAATTGTTAACCTCTAAGATATTAACAAGGAGAGAACCAGAATGAATAATAGTGAGGTTTATAAAATTGGAATTCTTGCAGGGATGGGACCAAGATCAACAGGTCCATTTTTAGAATCTGTTCTGGACTGCTGTGAAAATTTATATGGAGCAAAGTTCGATAATGATTTTCCCCACATGATAATATATTCGCTGCCAACACCTTTTCATCCTAAAAAAGCGATTGATGACAGCGAGATGTTAAAGGCATTAAAAGTCGGAATTGACTCACTAAACAATTCTAATTGTTCGATTATAGCAATACCTTGTAACGTGGTTCATTCATATTATAAAGAATTGTGCCAAATGACACATATACCTATATTAAATATAATTGATGAAACAGTAAACGAATTAGAAAATGAAGGAAATGAAGTTGGCTTACTTGCTACAAGAGGGACTGTGGAAAGCAATTTATATCAAGAAAAACTAAAGTTAAAAGGTAAAAATGTATTTTGGAACGATGAGTATCAAAAAAGAGTTGATGAATTAATTTTAAAAACTAAAACATTAGGAGTTTGTTCAAAAGTAACGGATGAATGGAAAACGATAGAAGATATTCTTTTAACAGAAGGGATAAATGAAGTAGTTTGTGCTTGTACTGATTTATTTTTTTGTACGAATCATACTAAACTCAAGATATATGATTCTTCTCAGATACTAGCGAGAAGACTAGTAGAAAGATATATAAAAGAGGGCTTGGAGAGTGGGAAGAATGAATAGTACCTTGAAAGTTGGGGTTTCGGCTATTTCTAAAAATATCTCTCCTTTTAATATTTATTCATGTGATTATGAAATATGCAGAGCTCTTTTTCCTCCATTATTTAAGATGTCCAAAGAAGGGCATTTATTGCCTAACATTATTGAACAATGGGAAATTAATGATTGTGATAATGAATACCTCCTTGTACTTAGAAAAGATATTTACTTTCACAATGGCAGAAAGGCTTTAGCGCGAGATATTGAGTTTTCTTTATGCAGAGGAATGATGAAGGGGGCAAGATCCACCTTTTCAGAATTACTATCCGATATAGAAGGTTATGAAGAGGTAAGTCAGACAAATAGATATGTTCCGAATATGTGTTCCGGCATAGAGGTTTTTGATGATTACAGACTAAAAATAAAATTGAAACATCTAAATTTGCTTTTTTTAAAATACTTTACTCGAAGTGCCTTAAGTATTGTTCCGCGAGAAGAGTTTTTAGAAAATGATCTCTGGGTGTGGAAAGACAACCCTATAGGAGTAGGAGCTTACTGCTATGAAAGCCTAAGTGAAGACTCTAAGGTTTTGACTTTAAAAAAGAACGAGGATTACTTTGAGGAAAGAATCGATTCTTTTGAAAAATTACAGTTTGTGGTATATACAGACGTAAGTCAAGTTGATTTATTATCCGAAGCAGAAAATCAAACAGAAAACGAGTTTGAAATTTTGAAAAGCCCTATAAGCGTCACAATAGCTATAGAATATTTTGTGTTACATGATGAAGATAAAATGTGGAAGGAATTAAGAAGTTTAATTAACTTAGCAATAAACAAAGAAGATCTATTATCCAGCATACCGAAATCAGAGAGGTCAATATATTCGCCTGCACATAGTTTTTTACCTGAAACTATATTAGATATGCCTAATAATGAGGAAGAATTAACAAATTTTAATTTTCAAGCTGCTAAGGAAAATTATCTTTTGAAATGGGGGTATATTCCTCAATTAAGTATCATTGTTTACAATAACTATAGTGAACATTCTCATCTGCGTGAAATGCAGAACAAGCTATATCAATTATTGAGTGCCAAAGGCTTCGACGTAGTTAAAACAGAACTTTCTTCCTTACATGAAAGCCTTTTAGATACTCAGCAGCATATATTAGTCAGTTCCTCAAGTTTTAACTATAATGATCCGGAAGATTTATCTTTATTTTTCAGCAGTGATAAAGAAATCTATCGTGCGAATACAGAAACTCTTATTCATATTAGAGGTCTCCTCAAAGATGCGAAAAAAGAAATTAATATTAATAAGAGAAATAACATGTATAGAAAAGTAGAAGAATTAGTTATAGAAAACAGCTTAGTGTTTCCTATAGCTTTAACCTATGAATCTTATCTATTTCGTAAATCCAAAATGGATGGAAAAAGTTTTTTTGATCAATTTTATCAGCCTGCATATGAATACATAAAACCATTAACATTGGAAACGATGTAATCCTAAGGTGAACTTAACCATTGAGTTGCAAATCTGCCTTGCTTGGATTGATACAGTCACGGCGTGTGATCGGTCTCCTTATTTTGAAAAGAATCCTCCCACTCTTTGACAGATGGCTTCGATGTAACGGACATTTCAGCTTATAAACAGACGATCGAAACATCTTGGCGTCAGCCGTTTAAAAGATATTAAAGCGAAATATCTTGGCAGCTCCGTTCATATTGATGTCGTCATTGAAGTGCCGTCTGATCTGAATATTAAAGTGAGCCATGATATCGCAAATGAGGTAGAACGCAGGATGAAAGAGGAACACGCCATCGACCATTCACACGTTCATATGGAGCCTCTCCAGCTGAAATAAAGCTTCCTTTCTAAAGGGGGCTTTTTTGCCTTTTCGGACTGAACACAATTCGCTGAAACGTTTTTTTATACTAATTATATTTTGTGGTAAAGTTAGGTTACAATAATTGAAATTTGAGAGATGACTAGGGGGAGAAGAATGGCTTATAAAGAAGAGCTGCATCCGTTGCTGGAGAAAGCCGTTGAGCATATTGAAAACATCATCATAGGAAAACGGGACATCGCCATACTCAGCCTGGCCGCTATTCTCGCAAAAGGGCATGTGCTGCTGGAAGACGTGCCGGGAGTCGGAAAAACGATGATGGTCCGCGCTTTGGCCAAGCTGATCGGAGCTGACTTTAAGAGGATTCAATTCACGCCGGATCTTCTGCCGTCAGATGTGACGGGTGTCTCTATTTATAATACGAAAACGATGGAATTTGAGTACCGCCCCGGACCGATTATGGGGAACATCGTGCTGGCCGATGAAATTAACAGAACCTCGCCGAAAACGCAGTCTTCTTTGCTTGAGGCGATGGAAGAGGGAAATGTCACGATTGACGGAAAGACAATGCGGCTGGCTGAGCCGTTTTTCGTCATGGCGACACAAAACCCGGTTGAATATGAAGGAACGTATCCGCTTCCTGAAGCGCAGCTTGACCGGTTTTTATTTAAACTGCGCATGGGCTATCCGACTGCCGAGGAGGAGCTTCGGGTTCTGTCTTTGCAGGAAGGGCGCAATCCGCTCGAAACCCTCGAGCCCGTCATTTCTAAAGAACAGTTCATCACCCTCCAGCAACAACTGGAGCAGGTGCGGGTGGATGATGGAATTAAAGCGTATATCGTCGGCATCACTCAGCATACCCGCCGGCATCCGTCCGTACATTTGGGCGTAAGTCCGCGCGGTTCGATCTCATTAATGAAAGCCGCGCAGGCGTACGCGCTGCTTCATGACCGTGATTACGTCATTCCTGATGATGTCCAGTATTTGGCTCCGTATACGCTGCCGCACAGAATGATCTTGACTGCCGATGCGAAATTTAATGATGTCACGCCGGAAGCGGTTATCGAAGACATCATGCAAACGGAAAAAGTTCCCGTTCAAAGGATGTCGGTCCGCTAATGAGAAAGAAAGTGCATTGGCTGTTATACGGCTGGAAGCTGCTTATTTTGGCCGTGCTGACGGCGGCGGTCTTTTCTTATGCCATGTTTCAGGGCGGATTTGTGAGCTGGTTTTTATTTTATGCGTTTTTGCCGTTTATCGTTTACGCCGGGCTGGTCGCCGTGTATCCGCTGCGGGCGTTTCAGGCGGCGCGTGAGATTTCTTCCGCCCGGTTAACTTCTGGTGACAGACTGTCTGTCACCATCAGGCTGACGAGGCGCCTGCCGTTCCCGCTGACATATATGGTCATTGAAGATGTGATGCCGGAAACACTCGGCGAGAGGCGCAGTGCGAAACAGCTCGTGTTTCCGTGGTTTCAAAAGAAGCTGACGTTACAATATGAGCTGCCGCAGGCGCCGCGCGGGGAGCATCATTTCCATACGATAAGAGTGCGGACGGGAGATGTTCTCGGGCTCTTGGACAAGACGGCTTCATTTTCCGTAACGGATACGGTCTTAGTATTCCCGGCGTACGGGTCTGTTCATGATAAGCAGCAGGCTGTATCAGGCGAAGAGGGTGCGGGTGCCGGCACGCCGTTTCAGGTTCACCGCTCCGCAATAGCCGCGGGCGTCAGAAATTATCAGCCGGGCGACCGGTTTTCCGCTCTCGACTGGAAAACGTCCGCGCGGCGCAATGAACTGATGACGAAGGAATTTGACCCGCTGCAGAGCACGGATATGATTTTCCTTTTGGACTGCAGGCCGTCTCCTTCATTTGAAGCCGCGGTGTCAGCCTCAGCATCCCTGCTTTACACGGCGCTTGTGAAGGGCTCTCCCGCAGGATTTATTTCATTAGGGAGCGACCGGACTGTTTTTCCCGTCCGGGAGGGAGAAGAGCATTTCAGAAATGTGCTGCGTTACCTGGCATCAGCTTCTGAATCGGAAGAAGCTGGTGCAGGGGGTCGCTTAGGAAAAGAGCTGGCGGTTCCGCGCGTCCGCAAAGCTTTTATTGCCGTCGTGACGGGCAGTCTCACAGAAGATCTCCTCAAACAGGCTGAGTCCGTCCGCACTGACATGACGGTGTTTTTGGCGAAAGAAACGAATGCCGTGCTTTCGGAAAAAGAACGGAATCTCGCTCTCATCTTCGCTCAAAAGAATATCAAGGTGCAAATGATCAGGGACAAACGGGTGTCCCATGTTGTTTAGAAAGAGAGGTGGCGCGCCATGCCGCATGACGAGAACCAGGGAAGCAGGCTGAGTCTGCTGCTGTTTTATTTTCTCGCTTTTTTATTGTTGTGGGAATGGCTCAGGCCGCTGCACAATTTTACGGATACAAAGCATACCGGTTTTTTCATCGTCTTTATCGGTTTGGCATTTCTGCTGTCATTCTTCCGGATGAGGTGGTACGTCACCGTGCCGTCCTGCATTCTGTTTACGTTGATCAGTATTCACATGCTGTTTTATAAAGGGGCGGTTTTTCAGCCGGAATGGCTTGCTTCTTTTTTGCGGGACGTGATGCTGAATGTCCGGCACATCGGAACCGGAAGATGGAATGATATGAACCCGTCATTCCGCACACTGCTGTTTTTTGTGCTTTTATGGCTGCTTGTGTATTTGCTGCATTATTGGGTGATCTATCAGCGGAAAATCTTATTCTTTTTTATCATGACGGTGGCGTATATTACCGTACTTGATACATTTACTCCTTATGATGCCGCATACGCCGTCATCCGGATCGTCTTTATCGGCTTTTTGATGATGGGGCTTTTGTATATGGAGCGCATCCGCCTGACAGAACACATAGCATTTAAAAAAAGATTGATTTTCAAATGGTTTCTGCCGCTGGCGCTGTTTATCTGCGCTTCCGTCGTGTTCGGTCTGGCGGCTCCGAAATCAGATCCGAATTGGCCGGACCCCGTGCCGTTTCTGAAAAAAATAACACATCACAAAGAAGTGCCCGCCGCTGAAAGCAAAATCGGCTACGGCAATCATGATGAAACATTGGGCGGCCCTTTTCAGCAGGACGATACGCCGGTTTTTACATGGAAGGGAAAAGAGCGGTCGTACTTCCGGGTGGAAACGAAAGATACATATACGGGAAAAGGCTGGGTGGAGACCGACCAGGGCATGTCCTATAAGCTGAACGGCGGCAATGTGGAAGACATATGGTTTGACCGGAGTGTGCAGACGAGACGCTATACGGCACAGGTGTCCATTGATGAAAGTTATCTTTATAATCACGTCATGTATCCGATCGGCCTCTCCAATATTAAACCGAAGCACTCGATTCAGCTTGAAATGAACGGAAACACCGAGCAAATCACGCCGATCAGTGAACAAGTGGGCAACATCCGCAATATGGGACGGTACACGGTGACTTTTCACGCGCCCGTCTTTAAGCTGAATGATCTCAGAAAAGTGAAAGTGAAACGATACCGTGAGCAGAACCAATTCAATGATCGGTATTTACAGCTTCCGGACAGCGTTCCGGAAAGAGTGAGACAGCTTGCGGACAGGCTGACGCGGGATCATCATAATATGTTTGATAAAGCGAAGGCTGTCGAGGACTATCTGGGATCTTCCGCATTTTCGTATGATACGCAGGATGTCGCCATTCCGGAGCACAATCAGGATTATGTGGATCAATTTCTGTTTGAAACGAAAAGAGGTTATTGTGATAACTTTTCATCGGCTATGGCTGTGCTGCTCCGATCTTCGGGTATTCCCGCCCGCTGGGTGAAGGGTTATACATCCGGCGAGTATAAAGGCGCAGGCGACCATAACGGCCAGATTTATGAAGTCACAAACAACAACGCCCATTCATGGGTTGAAGTGTATTTTCCCGATCAGGGCTGGGTGACGTTTGAGCCGACGAAAGGCTTCACCAATCCGACGGAGTTTACGTCAGAGCAGAATCAAACAGCGGGAAAAGACAGCGGGGGCTCAGCGGGGAATTCGGATACACCGTCTGACAAGCAGCGTCAGGAAACAAAGCCCGGAAAAGAAGAAGCACCGAAAAAGCGGGAGCACAGTGCGGCACCGCATCCTGTGATCCGCAACAAAACCGCGGCACAGCTGTGGCCGTATGCAGCCGTCATCATCGTGATTTCAGCCGCGGCGGTGCTCGCCTGGCTGCTCCGCGCGCGCTGGATTCCGTACGCTGCAGCAGCCAGACTGAAGCGGCGCACGGATGAAGACGTCTTTTTCGACGCATATGCCGCGCTGCTCCGCCAGCTGAAACGAAAAGGATTCAGCAGAGGAGACGGAGAAACGCTGCGCGATTTTGCCGCGAGGATTGACGAGGCATACGGTACAAACGACATGTCCGAGCTGACGCTGCGCTATGAGCGGGCCTTATACCGCAGGGATAATGCCGCGGAGCTTTGGAATGAATCGGGACAGTTGTGGGAAAATATAATTAAAACAAGATAGTCTTGACCGCATATCGTCCTGTTGTTAGAATAAATGAATGTTAAATGGGAGCCCGGGAGCGTTAAAAAGCCGGGCTTCCGTACAAGTCTTGCGCGACAGAGGGCTGAACGTTTGTCCTCCGTTTTTTCTGTGTCAAAAACTTAGAGGAGATTAGGTGACAACCATGACGAAGTTAGTGAATGAAATGATTCTTGTTCTTGATTTCGGCAGTCAGTATAACCAGCTGATTACCCGCCGGATCCGTGAATTTGGCGTATATAGCGAGCTGCATCCCCATACGTTGACAGCTGAGGAAATCAAAGAAATGAATCCAAAAGGAATTATCCTTTCAGGCGGACCGAACAGTGTATATGATGAAGGATCTTTCCGCTGTGACGAAAAAATCTTTGAACTCGATATTCCTGTATTGGGCATCTGCTACGGCATGCAGCTGATGACTCATTATCTCGGAGGAAAAGTCGAGGCGGCAAGCCAGCGCGAATACGGAAAAGCGAACATTCAGATTCAAGGAACTCCTGACTTGTTCAAAGATCTTCCGGAAGAACAGGTTGTGTGGATGAGCCACGGCGATTTGGTTGTAGAAGTTCCTGAAGGCTTCACTGTTGACGCAACAAGCCATCACTGTCCGAATTCAGCGATGAGCAAAGCGGACAAGAATTGGTACGGCGTTCAGTTCCACCCGGAAGTGCGCCACTCTGAATACGGCAATGATCTTCTGAAAAACTTTGTCTTCGGCGTTTGTGATTGTGAAGGCAAATGGTCAATGGAAAACTTTATCGAAATCGAAATGCAAAAAATCCGCGAAACAGTCGGAGACAAGCAGGTTCTTTGCGCGCTAAGCGGCGGCGTTGATTCCTCTGTTGTGGCTGCTTTGATTCATAAAGCGATCGGCGACCAGCTGACTTGTATTTTCGTCGATCACGGCCTGCTCCGTAAAGGCGAAGCGGAAGGCGTCATGAAAACGTTCAGCGAAGGCTTTAATATGAATGTCATTAAAGTTGATGCGAAAGACAGATTCTTAAACAAGCTGAAAGGTGTTTCTGATCCTGAGCAAAAACGCAAAATCATCGGCAACGAATTCATTTACGTGTTTGATGATGAAGCGGACAAGCTTAAAGGCATCGATTATCTTGCGCAAGGAACGCTTTACACGGATATTATCGAGAGCGGTACTGCAACGGCGCAAACGATCAAATCTCACCACAATGTCGGCGGACTTCCTGAAGATATGCAGTTTGAACTGATCGAGCCGTTAAACACGCTCTTCAAAGATGAAGTGCGCGCGCTTGGCACAGAGCTCGGCCTTCCGGATGATATCGTATGGCGTCAGCCGTTCCCTGGCCCTGGCCTTGGCATCCGCGTACTTGGCGAAGTAACGGAAGAAAAACTTGAAATCGTTCGTGAATCAGACGCGATTCTGCGTGAAGAAGTGGCAAACCACGGCCTAGAGCGCGACATTTGGCAGTACTTCACGGTTCTTCCTGACATCCGCAGCGTCGGCGTCATGGGAGATGCGAGAACGTATGATTACACAATCGGTATCCGTGCCGTAACATCAATCGACGGCATGACATCTGACTGGGCGCGTATCCCTTGGGATGTGCTTGAAGTGATTTCAACACGGATCGTCAACGAAGTGAAACACATCAACCGCGTCGTGTATGACATTACGAGCAAGCCGCCTGCAACGATTGAGTGGGAATAGTCAAAAGAAGCTTAGAATCCTTGGTTTATAAGGGTTCTAAGCTCTTTTTTTCTTTTATAGCAACAATTGATCCAATATTATTAATTGAACCGTGAATTTTAAAAACTCTCTTGGAACAAGTATTCCTTAATGAGATAATAATTAATGTTGTTTTAGAATAAGGTTTGTTCAAATTAAGCAAATTAAAGGAACCTCCTTATTCAAATACAACCATTTCACCGACATCTGTAAATCCAAATCGCTTATAGATATTTTTTCCATCATCTGAAGCCTGTAATACCACTGGTTTTTGTTTATCCTTTGTTTGATTTAGAAGAAATTGAAACATTTCACTGCCAATTCCTTTACCTCTAAATGTTTCTTTTGTCATCACATCATAAATACCATAGCTATCTTTGGTTTCTATTAATAAACCAGTAGTTACAGGCATTTCATCTATGCATCCAATAAACATTTGAACTTCTGAACCTAATTTTACTTGTGAAAACCTATTAAAATAACTTTCTAATGCATCTTTTTCTGGTGTTCCCTCAAATAAGCTCATGAATACGTCTATATATTTTAAAAGTTCTTCATCATTTTTCACAGCAGTAATCATAAGCTGATGGGAAATTCTTTGCCCGGCATTAAGAGTATTTTCAAGTTTCATCATTACATTACGTTCCGCTTCTTTTAGATCATATTCTTGTATAAGTTTAGTCCAATCCTCAGTTAAATACTGAGCATCAATCCAAATACTAAAGGGATATTTTTTATATGAAAAATTATCGATTCCATGTCTGATCTTAACTGTATTTTTGATATTTGGAGATTTCGGCAATATTACATTGAATGTATCAGTAGGAATTTTTGTATTTGCTATGATGAAATCTTCTTCCTTTGTAAGCTCTCCGCTAACTGTATGAGTAAATGATTTTAATTTTTCTTCCAAATTGTTTATGACTAATTGTTGATTTGTAATCATGTTTTTGCACCTTTCAATTTGATTTAGTGCGCTTTATAAGGTCAACTAAAACACTAAAAATACAGTGTTCACAGTATTTCCCCCCTCCCATAATATTCAGAACACGGGGGGAGCAATATTTTTATGGTAACTTCTAAATGAAGGAACTGCAAACACCCCAAAAGGCTTGATATTCAATAAATTAATTCTTATAATGTTTAGAAAGCATTGAGTGGGAATAAATCAATAAAAAAACGCCTCTTTTTAAAAAAGAGGCGTTTTTTTTCATCTTTTTGAAACCGTTTTGCCCTGATTCATATCTAACAGCATAGGAGGTGGATAAGGTGAAGGAAGAACGATTGATCAAAAAGGCGAAAAAAGGTGATGCCTCAGCCTTTGAAAAACTGATCACAACCCATCAGGATACTTTATATAAAACAGCTTATCTCTATTTGCATCACAAAGAAGATACGCTGGACGCAGTGCAGGAAACGGCTTACAAGGCTTTTCTTCATATCGCGCAGCTGAAGGAGCCGAAATATTTTAAAACGTGGCTGATCCGGATTTTGCTTAATACGATTTTCGCGATGAGGAAAAAGAACGGAGACGTTATCCCGTTTGAGCCGCAACATGATACATGCGCGGAGAATAAGAACATTGAAGAATACATAGATCTTCGGAATGCCCTGGAAACGCTTGACGAACATATACAGCTGACCATTCAGCTTTATTATTTTCAAGATTTCTCGATTGCCATGATCGCTGAACAGACCGGTATGGCGGAAGGCACTGTAAAAACGCATCTCCACAGGGCGAGAAAAGCATTGAAGCAGGAGCTGGAAAAGGAGGATAAACAAATATGGAAAAGCATCAAATGAAGCAATTGTATCAGGACATTGACGTGCCGAAAGCTGAATTGAGAAACGTGATACATAGCGCCGCTGTCCGTGCCGGAAAAGAAGGCGCCGTCAGACGGAGATGGGGACGAAAAGTGATAAACGGCCTCGCGGTTGCTGCTGCTTTGTTTATTCTGTATCTGTCCTCAGGCTTGTTCATGCCCTCCGTTAATACGGCTATGGGAAACATCCCTGTTGCCGGGCAGATTTACAGGGTATTTCAGGATAAGGCAGGTTCTGCGCTGTTTAAAAGCAATTTGGTGACAAAACTGAACGAGAAAGCGGAATCGCGCGGGATTACGGTTACAGTGAAAAGTGTGTATTACGACAGCGGACAGCTCGTTTACAATTTTACCGTTGACAATTTGAAATCTGATGAGGAGAGTATTCCTTTTCAAGTTGATTATAAAGATACCCGGAATATATTATCTGAGGATTATGACAGTCAGGACATGAAAAAAATGAAAGACGGGCAGTACGGGGGGCAGTTTCGCTTGTTCACGGACGGCTCAAAGCTGAAAGACGGTGATAAGCTTCCGCTTGTCATTACAAAAATCAAGGATATCCCCGGAAACTGGCGCTTTACACTTCCGGTCAAAAAACAAAAGTCCGTTTCTCTTGAAGGAACGAAAGCTGTGAATGTAAATCACGGACTATACCGCTTTTTCGATATCCGGGCGGAAAACGGAACGATGGGATCGGCTCTCCTGTATTCAGTCGACTTTCAAGATGCAGCTAAAAATGATGCCATCTCGATTGACGAAGCAACGGATGATGCAGGAAACCATTATGAAATGACGTTGGCGGCTATTGAACTTGGCAGCAGGAAGAACCTTCCCGGCGGAGGGAAAAGAGTACGCGGCCAAACTCAATTCAGCAAACCGATAGACCCGAAAGCGAAAACACTTTTCATAACGGGTGATGTAAAATCAGAATCAGAGCCTGGAGAAATCGTCCCTCTGAAAACAAAACTGCCCGCCAGCTATGAAACGAAACATCATCATGTCGGTATCACCATCAAAAAGATTAAACAGCAAGTCAGACGGGTAATTGTCGATTATCAATTCAGCGGAATTAATCTAAGCAAGGCGGATGAAGATCAGCTGATGAATATCGGTGAGACTATCGGTCTCGGCAATACGAAAAAAATGAAAACATGGCCATCGATTAATGAGTATGAAAAAGGCTATTATCTGAAAGGGAATAAGGCGAAAGTCACGAATCTTAAAACGGGTGAAATGGAATCCGTTTTTGAATTAGATGATTCATCCGATAAAGAATATTCATTGCGCGATTTCTCATTCGAATCATACGCTTTGTATGTCAATCAAACGGCCATGAACATTTTAGCAGGTGACGGCAAGATTACATTCTCGGTGCCGGTGCGGACTGCGGATGGGAAATGATGTCAGGAAGGCGGCTTTTGCCGTCTTCCATTATTGGTCAATTGACGAATAAACTAATTTTTTTAAACAAGATTGTTCGTTTTTTTATTGAGTTTTCAAAATTGAATTGATACAATAGACTCAGAAATCAAATATGCAGATATCGTATAATGGCGGGGATATGGCCCGCAAGTTTCTACCAAGCTACCGTAAATGGCTTGACTACGGATCAATCTCAATCGTTTGATATAAATAATCCATTCTTATTTATTCAGACTGAACGTATGTAGTCAAGCGTCCCAAATGTATTTGGGGCGTTTTTTATTTGGCGGATAACGGGCAGAATAAATGGGAGAGAATGAAGGAGGCAATTGGCTTGAAGCAATTTTTTCAGTTTGATGAGCTGGGGACAAGCTATCGTAATGAAATCATCGGCGGTTTAACGACCTTTTTGTCAATGGCGTACATTCTGTTCGTCAATCCGCTCACATTGTCTTTAAACGGTGTGAAAGGATTTCCGGAAGCATTAAAAATTGATCAGGGCGCGGTGTTCACCGCTACAGCTCTTGCATCTGCGGCCGGGTGTATTTTAATGGGGCTCATTGCAAAGTATCCGATCGCGATTGCGCCGGGTATGGGATTAAACGCGTTTTTTGCTTTCTCTGTCGTCCTCGGCATGGGGATTTCATGGCAGGCTGCGCTTTCCGGCGTCTTAATTTCCGGAATTATCTTCGTAGCGCTTTCGCTGACGGGATTGCGGGAAAAAATCATTAATGCGATTCCGCCTGAGCTGAAATTGGCGGTCGGCGCGGGTATCGGTTTATTCATTACATTTGTCGGTTTGCAGGGTTCGGGCATTATTGAAGCAAACTCATCGACTTTGGTATCTATCGGCAATATTCACAGCGGGCCTGTGCTGCTGACGGTTTTCGGTGTTATTGTGACGGTCATTCTGATGGTGCTTCGCGTAAACGGCGGCGTATTTATCGGAATGCTTCTGACGGCGGTTGCCGGTATGATCTGCGGGCTGATTCCGGTTCCGACACACATTGTCGGCAGCGTGCCGAGTCTTGCGCCGACTTTCGGACAGGCGTGGATGCACCTTCCGGATATCTTTTCCGTACAAATGCTGATTGTCATTTTAACTTTCCTGTTCGTCGGATTTTTCGATACGGCAGGTACGCTGGTAGCTGTAGCGACACAGGCAGGACTGATGAAGGAAAACAAACTTCCGCGCGCGGGAAGAGCGCTTTTGGCAGATTCAACTTCAATCGTTATCGGAGCCGTGCTCGGTACGTCTACAACGACTTCTTATGTGGAATCAAGCTCAGGCGTTGCGGCGGGAGCGCGCTCCGGCTTCGCTGCTGTTGTGACAGGCATTCTCTTTTTGCTGGCGATGTTTTTCTCGCCGCTTCTGTCAGTAGTCACCACGAATGTGACGGCTCCGGCTTTAATTATCGTCGGCGCGCTGATGGTGGCGCCGCTCGGTAAGATCGCCTGGGATAAATTCGAGGTGGCTGTGCCGGCATTTTTAACGATGATTATGATGCCGCTGACGTACAGCATTGCGACGGGGATTGCGATCGGTTTTATTTTCTACCCGATTACAATGATCTGCAAAGGAAAAGGAAAAAGCGTCCACCCGATTATGTACGGGCTGTTCGTCATCTTTATCCTGTATTTCATCTTCTTGAAATAACGGAAAAACCGGCTGAGGACAGCCGGTTTTTTGTTTTTGTCCTATTCCGTAAAACCAATACATAATATAAAACGTCATGTGGGTGTCCGGGTGAAGAAAACCGCTTGACTGATGAAGGACGCTTCGGTACCTTATATAAGTGTTTTATTTTCTTGCTTAACAAATTCCGCCGTATTTTTTTGATAGGAGTTGCTGACATGACGGAAGAAAGAAAAGAAACGTTGGAAGAAGAAAAACAGCATCAGGGAACTGATGAAGAACCGCTCTCGAGAATGTCCAGAAAAGCGGGACGTTATCAAAAGCAAAAGAAGAAAGAAAAGGAACGGCGCCCGGCTCCGGCTTTTACGGAAAAACTCGCTTCTGTATGGGCCGCGGTCAAACGTTATTGCCGTTTCGCATTGCGCATTTTGACATCACCGGTGAAGGTCGTTGGAGAAGACGGCTTTTCCCGCTTTAAATATGCTCTTATTTCAATGCTTGTATTCAGTATTTTTTTCTCAATCGGAAATTGGTTTCAGCTGAGGGCGAGCCAGCAGAGACCGCTCGGATACGGGGAACGGCATCACACGTTTTTTGACGGCTTTACCGTCGTTCTCGTGTATTCGCTCGTCTTTTTTGCAGCTGCGGCCGGCGCGGTCTGGCTTGTATCACGCTATCTGCTGAAACAGAAAATTACGATGCGGGATGCGGCCGCGGGAGTCGGTTCACTTCTTGTTCCGGCTGTCGTCTGCTCTATCGTGTGGATGATTTTCGCGATATTGAATCTGCCGGTTATCACCGTGGTGTTTACGGCGCTGACCTTATTTCTGGCTGCATCGGCGATGGTGCAGTTTGTGCAGATTCTGTACAAATCGGCTGAGAATCCTGCCGTCGACGTGATGTACTGTATTTCTGCGGCGGTCATCATCATGCTCGTCTTTACAGCTGTGACATGGCCGCTTATTTCAGAGTACTTTACTGCCTCGCTGATCCCTTTATAAGTCGAAATTTGTCTTTCACAATGTTTACAAATATTTCTAATAAAGCGTGTTGTTTTGAAAAGCCGTCCGATATATGATGGGAGCAACAGAAATTGGAAAGCGGCATTAATCTTTATGATTCGGAAAGGATGATGAGGATGGCCCCGTTGTTGCGAGAAGCCATTAATCGGAAAAAACAGCATCTGAGGACCAAGCTGATCCGCTCAGGGTTTTACCAAAACCATGTTCAGGAACTGTCCGGATACACGCTGAGCGAGCTTGAAAAGGAATATGAAGCGGTCAAACGATTGAAGAAAGCTGAGCTTCACTGAAAAGAGTTTGAAAGTCTGCCTTGGGGCGGGCTTTTTTTTCTTTTGAAAATGATCAAAAGAGGGTAAACTATCCTTAATTGAAAGATTGGCTTTTCAAAGTCAGAGGAGGGGGAATCAATGATGCAGACGATTTTATCCAACAGTATAGGTATGGTTCTCATTATTCTCATCATTAATATTATATATGTCTCTTTCTTTACGATCAGGATGATCCTTACATTAAAGGGACAGCGCTATTTCGCAGCAGGCATCAGTACGGTTGAAATCCTTGTGTATGTGACCGGCTTGAGTCTCGTGCTCGGCAATCTGAATCAGATTCAAAACGTCATTGCCTACGCGCTCGGCTACGGCCTTGGCGTCATAGTGGGAATGAAAATTGAAGAAAAACTGGCGCTCGGCTACATAACAGTCAACGTCATTACGAAAGAGCTTGATCTGGACCTGCCGAAACAGCTTCGGGAAAAAGGATACGGAGTCACAAGCTGGGTCGCGGGCGGCCTTGAAGGGGACCGGACCGCCATGCAGATTCTGACGCCGCGCAAATATGAGCTTCAGCTGTATGATACGATTAAAACGCTCGATGAAAAAGCGTTTATCATCGCTTTTGAGCCGAAAGCGATCCACGGCGGATTCTGGGTGAAAGCAGTGAAGAAGAGGAGAATTAAGGAATGACAAAGCCAAAGAAAAAACGGTTTGAAGTAACGGAACACGAAACGATCGACACCATTCTTACTTTAATGAAGGAAGAGGGCTATATGCCCGTCCGGCGGATGGAAGAGCCGATCTTTACAGAAAAGAAAGAAAATGGATCAATTCAAGTTATTCCTTGCGGGAAAAAAATCGTATTTGAAGGGAAATTGATCTAAACACGAACATTAAAAGAAAGAATTTTTATATCGTTCGATAATGTCGTTGACATTATCCAAGTCCGTTGTTAAGATAAACATGAAATCAAAACACGACCTCATATAATCTTGGGAATATGGCCCATAAGTTTCTACCCGGCTGCCGTAAACGGCCGGACTATGCAGGAAAGTGATAAACAGCTGACATGGATATCGCAGAAGCGAACGACTGACGATACGCGCGCCATGCCCGGTTTGTATTGCTTCCTCATAGTTGCAATATAAGCCGGGCTTTTTTTTCTGAAAAACAAAGCATGAGAAGGTGGGAACAGAATGCAGCCGCTAGCAGGAATCATCATGGGAAGCACCTCCGATTGGGAGACAATGAAACATGCATGCGACATACTTGACGAACTTCACATTCCTTATGAAAAACAGGTAGTATCCGCGCATCGGACGCCTGATTTGATGTTTGAATATGCAGAAAGCGCAAGAGACAGGGGTTTAAAAGTCATTATTGCCGGAGCCGGGGGAGCGGCGCATCTGCCGGGAATGACGGCGGCCAAAACGACGCTGCCGGTAATCGGCGTACCGGTTCAGACGAAATCGCTTAACGGGCTTGATTCTCTTCTGTCTATCGTACAGATGCCCGGCGGCGTGCCGGTCGCGACGACGGCGATCGGGAAAGCGGGCGCAGTGAACGCGGGTCTGTTAGCCGCGCAAATTTTGTCGGCATTTGACGGTGATATTGCGGATAAACTAGAGGCGAGAAGAAATGCGACAAAACAAACGGTGCTGGAAAGCAGTGATCAGCTTGTCTGATAAAAAAACGATTTTTCCCGGCGCTGTCATCGGCATTATCGGAGGCGGACAGCTCGGAAAAATGATGGCTGTCGCCGCAAAACAGATGGGCTATAAAGTCGCAGTCGTCGATCCCGTGAAAGACTCGCCATGCGGACAGATCGCCGATATTGAGATTACCGCCCAGTATAATGACCGTGAAGCGATTCAAAAATTGGCTGGAGTCAGCGACATCATTACGTACGAATTTGAAAATATCGATTACGAGGCGCTCAATTGGCTCAAAGAACATGCATACCTTCCCCAAGGAAGCGAGCTGCTGCTTATCACCCAAAACAGGGAAACGGAAAAAAAGGCGATCCAGTCAGCCGGATGTCAGGTCGCTCCTTATCGGATCGTAAACAGCAGACGGGAGCTTGAGGAAGCTGTTCAGTCATTGGGGCTTCCGGCGGTGCTGAAAACATGCCGCGGCGGATATGACGGCAAAGGCCAATTTGTCATTAAGGAAGAAGGACAGACAGATGAAGCGGCCGCGCTGCTAGAAAACGGCACGTGCATACTGGAAAGCTGGGTGTCATTCCGGATGGAGCTTTCCGTTATCGTGACAAGATCGGTGCACGGAGAGATTTCAACCTTTCCGGCTGCTGAAAATATCCACAAAAATAATATTCTGTTCCAAAGCATCGTGCCCGCGAGAGCGGAGGAAACGGTTCAAAAGCGGGCAGAGGCGCTTGCCGTTCAGCTCGCGGAGAAATTGGAGCTTGTCGGGCCGCTTGCGGTAGAAATGTTCGTCACAGAAGACGGAGACCTTTTGATCAATGAACTGGCGCCGCGTCCTCACAATTCGGGGCATTATACGCTCGACCTTTGTGAAACGAGCCAGTTCGAACAGCACATCAGAGCGGTCTGCGGACTTCCTCTCGGCCGAACTGATCTGCTCAAACCGGGAATGATGGTGAATCTTCTCGGTGATGAAGTGAAGCTGGCGGAGGAGCATACGGAGCTTTTAAGAGAAGCCAAACTGTATTTGTACGGAAAACATGAAATTAAAAAAGGCCGCAAAATGGGGCATATAACGTTTTTGCGGGAGCCTGATGAAAAATGGATTCAGGACATCACGAACATATGGATGAAAAGAGACGGAGGACGAGCATAATGATCGAACGTTATTCAAGACCTGAAATGTCCGCGATCTGGACGGACGAAAACAGATACCAGGCATGGCTGGAAGTCGAGATTTTAGCCTGTGAAGCCTGGGCTGAGCTTGGCGTCATTCCGAAAGAAGATGTTAAAGTCATGCGCGAAAACGCGTCTTTCGACATTAACCGCATTTTGGAAATCGAGCAGGATACGCGCCATGACGTCGTGGCATTCACCCGCGCGGTTTCAGAATCATTAGGCGAAGAAAGAAAATGGGTTCACTACGGCCTGACGTCAACAGATGTCGTGGATACCGCTCTTTCCTATCTATTAAAACAGGCGAATGAGATTTTGCTCAAGGACATTGAGAGATTTGTTGACATTATAAAAGAAAAAGCGAAAGAACATAAATACACGGTCATGATGGGCCGCACGCACGGCGTACACGCGGAACCGACGACATTCGGCCTGAAGCTCGCGCTTTGGCACGAAGAAATGAAACGCAACCTTGAACGTTTCAAGCAGGCAAAAGAAGGGATCGAAGTCGGGAAGCTTTCCGGCGCGGTCGGCACGTATGCAAATATTGATCCGTTCGTAGAGCAGTATGTCTGTGAAAAACTCGGCCTGAAAGCGGCGCCGATTTCCACTCAGACATTGCAGCGGGACCGTCATGCGGATTATATGGCGTCACTGGCTTTGATTGCGACGAGCATTGAAAAATTCGCAGTGGAAATCCGCGGTCTTCAAAAGAGTGAAACACGTGAAGTGGAAGAGTTTTTTGCAAAAGGACAAAAAGGTTCATCGGCTATGCCGCATAAACGGAATCCGATCGGCTCGGAAAATATGACGGGCATGGCGCGTGTGATCCGCGGGTACATGCTGACGGCATACGAAAATGTTCCGTTATGGCATGAGCGTGACATTTCTCATTCATCAGCTGAACGCATCATTCTTCCTGACGCGACAATCGCGCTGAATTACATGCTGAACCGTTTCAGCAATATCGTCAAAAACTTAACGGTATTCCCGGAAAATATGAAACGCAACATGGACCGCACACTCGGTTTAATCTATTCTCAGCGCGTGCTGCTCGCTTTAATCGACACGGGTCTGCCTCGTGAAGAAGCATATGACACGGTTCAGCCGAAGGCGATGGAAGCGTGGGAAAAACAAGTTCCGTTCCGCCAGCTTGTCGAAGCGGAGGAAAAAATCACCTCCCGTCTTACACCGGAACAGATTGCTGATTGCTTTGACTACAATTATCATTTGAAAAACGTCGACTTGATCTTTGAGCGTTTAGGTTTATAGAAGAAGCCAGCCGGAGGCGGCTTCTTCAGCCGCCATAGATTGAATATTCCCAAGATTCGGGTTAGGAGGCCTTCCGTGAATATTAAGAACAATAATCTTCTTTATGAAGGAAAAGCGAAACGAATTTATCAAACAGAAGACGAACAGATTCTCCGCGTGGTCTACAAGGATTCCGCAACAGCCTTTAACGGTGAGAAGAAAGCGGAGATCAGCGGAAAGGGCCGTCTGAACAATGAAATTTCAAGCCTGATTTTCAAACATCTGCATGCTAAAGGAATTGACAATCACTTTGTAGAGCGCCTTTCAGAATCAGAGCAGCTTATCAAAAAGGTAAGCATCATTCCAATTGAAGTCGTGGTCAGAAACTTTGCCGCCGGAAGCATGTCGAAACGCCTCGGCATCCCTGAAGGAACTGAGCTTCCGCAGCCGATTATCGAATTTTACTATAAAGACGACGCACTCGGTGATCCGCTCATTACCGAAGATCATATCTGGCTCTTGAAAGCGGCGGTTCCGGAGCAGGTCGAAACGATCAAATCAATTACAAATCAAGTGAATCCAGAACTTCAGCATATTTTTGAAGACTGCGGTGTCAGATTAATAGATTTTAAGCTGGAATTCGGCTTAGACGCAGAGGGACGGGTGCTTTTAGCAGATGAAATTTCTCCTGACACGTGCCGTCTGTGGGATAAAGACACGAACGAAAAGCTTGATAAAGATTTGTTCAGACAGAACCTGGGAAGCTTAACCGACGGATATGAAGAGATTTTCAAAAGACTGGGAGGCATTTCATAATGTATAAAGTGAAAGTTTATGTCAGCTTAAAAGAAAGTGTGCTCGATCCTCAAGGAAGCGCGGTGCAGCATGCATTGCACAGCATGACCTACAATGAAGTGCAGGATGTGCGAATCGGAAAATACATGGAGCTGACGATCGAAAAATCTGACCGTGATCTTGACGCGCTCGTGAAAGAAATGTGTGAGAAGCTCCTAGCCAATACAGTCATTGAAGACTACCGATATGAAGTTGAGGAGGTTGTCGCACAGTGAAATTTGCGGTGATTGTGTTACCCGGCTCCAACTGTGATATTGATATGTTTCACGCCGTGAAGGACGAACTCGGCGAAGAAGTCGAGTATGTCTGGCACGAGGAAACAAGCCTTGACGGATTTGACGGCGTGCTCATCCCCGGCGGCTTCTCTTACGGCGATTACCTGAGATGCGGCGCCATTGCCAGATTCGCAAACATCATGCCGGCGGTGAAAAAAGCGGCTGCTGAAGGCAAACCGGTTCTCGGCGTCTGCAACGGATTCCAGATTTTGCAGGAGCTCGGACTTCTGCCCGGCGCCATGAGACGCAACAAAGATTTAAAATTCATCTGCCGCCCGGTTGAATTAATCGTGCAGAACGGCGAAACAATGTTCACATCTTCTTATAAAGAGGGACAATCGATTACGATTCCGGTTGCCCACGGCGAAGGCAATTTCTACTGTGATGACGAAACGCTTGAAAGATTAAAAGAAAACAATCAAATCGCCTTCACATACGGCAGCGATATTAACGGAAGCGTAAGCGGCATTGCCGGCGTCGTGAATGAGAAAGGCAACGTATTAGGCATGATGCCTCACCCGGAGCGTGCGGTCGATGAACTGCTCGGCAGCGCAGACGGTCTTGCATTGTTCCAGTCTATTGTGAAAAATTGGAGGGAAACTCATGTCGCTACTGCTTGAACCAAGTAAAGAACAAATAAAAGAAGAGAAACTCTATCAGCAAATGGGTGTCAGTGATGACGAGTTCGCACTCATTGAATCGATTATCGGAAGATTGCCGAACTATACGGAAATCGGGATTTTTTCCGTGATGTGGTCAGAGCACTGCAGCTATAAAAACTCAAAACCGGTTTTACGCAAATTCCCGACTAGCGGCGAACGCGTGCTGCAGGGTCCCGGAGAAGGCGCGGGAATCGTTGACATCGGTGACAATCAGGCGGTCGTGTTCAAAATTGAATCGCATAACCACCCGTCAGCGCTTGAGCCATACCAAGGTGCTGCGACGGGAGTGGGCGGCATCATCCGTGACGTTTTCTCAATGGGCGCCCGTCCGATAGCTGTATTAAACTCTCTTCGATTTGGTGAACTCACTTCACCTCGAGTGAAGTACTTGTTTGAAGAAGTAGTGGCGGGAATCGCGGGATACGGAAACTGTATCGGCATTCCGACCGTCGGCGGAGAAGTGCAGTTTGACGCAAGCTATGAGGGCAACCCGCTTGTCAATGCAATGTGCGTCGGCTTAATCGATCATAAGGATATTAAAAAAGGCCAGGCGAAAGGTGTCGGCAACACGGTCATGTACGTCGGCGCTAAGACGGGGCGCGACGGCATCCACGGCGCTACTTTCGCATCAGAAGAAATGTCTGATTCGTCTGAGGAAAAACGATCCGCGGTGCAGGTCGGCGATCCTTTCATGGAAAAACTTCTCTTGGAAGCCTGCCTTGAAGTCATTCAGTGCGACGCGTTAGTCGGCATTCAAGATATGGGGGCGGCCGGTCTGACCAGTTCAAGTGCGGAAATGGCAAGCAAAGCCGGCTCCGGCATTGAAATGAACCTTGATCTCATTCCGCAGCGGGAAACGGGTATGACCGCTTACGAAATGATGCTTTCCGAGTCTCAGGAACGCATGCTTCTCGTCATTGAACGCGGACGTGAACAGGAAATTGTCGATATTTTTAATAAATATGATCTTGAAGCAGTTTCCGTGGGTCATGTTACGGATGATAAAATGCTCCGCCTCCGCCATAACGGAGAGGTTGTATGCGAACTTCCGGTCGACGCACTGGCGGAAGAAGCACCTGTATACCACAAGCCGTCAGCGGAACCCGCGTACTACCGCGAATTTCAGGAAACTGAAGTCCCCGCGCCAGAAGTGAAAGATGCGACAGAGACGCTTTTTGCCCTGCTGCAGCAGCCGACAATCGCCAGCAAAGAGTGGGTGTACGATCAATATGACTACATGGTGCGTACAAACACGGTGGTCGCTCCGGGATCTGATGCGGGAGTGCTCAGAATCCGCGGCACAAAAAAAGCGCTGGCGATGACGACGGATTGCAACGCCCGCTATTTATATCTTGATCCGGAAGAAGGCGGAAAAATCGCTGTTGCCGAAGCGGCGCGCAACATCATTTGCTCAGGTGCAGAACCGCTTGCGGTCACAGACAACCTTAACTTCGGAAATCCGGAGAAACCGGAAATCTTCTGGCAGATTGAAAAAGCGGCTGACGGCATCAGCGAGGCGTGTAATGTGCTCAGCACTCCGGTCATCGGCGGTAACGTATCACTTTATAATGAATCGAACGGAACGGCTATCTATCCGACGCCTGTTATCGGCATGGTCGGCTTAATTGAAGATACAGCACATATTACGACACAGCATGTCAAAGCGGCCGGAGACTTGATTTACGTCATCGGTGAAACGAAGCCTGAGTATGCAGGCAGTGAACTTCAGAAAATGACTGAAGGAAAAATCTATGGCCGAGCGCCTGAAATTGATCTGGACGTTGAAAAAGCCCGCCAAACATCACTTCTTAACGCCATTAAACAAGGTCTGATCCAATCCGCGCATGACGTGTCAGAAGGCGGCTTGGGCGTGGCGATAGCAGAAATCGTCATGACGACGGAACACCTTGGCGCGAACGTGACTGTAGAAGGGGAAGCGGCGTTATTATTCTCTGAGTCTCAATCCCGCTTTGTCGTTTCCGTGAAGAAAGAAAACAAGGCGGCGTTTGAAGCGGCTGCGGCAGGTGCCGTTCATATTGGTGAAGTGACAGGAGACGGACAGCTGACGATCCGAAGTCAAGAAGGACAACAATTGGTTCACGCGCAAACGAAAGAACTTGAGCGCGCGTGGAAAGGAGCTATTCCATGCTTGCTGAAATCAAAGGCCTGAATGAAGAATGCGGTGTGTTTGGCATCTGGGGTCACGAAGAGGCTCCGCAGATTACGTATTACGGCCTGCACAGTCTGCAGCACAGAGGACAGGAAGGCGCCGGCATCGTGGCGACCGACGGCGAAAAACTGACGGCGCATAAGGGGCAGGGGCTTATTACCGAGGTTTTTCAAAACGGCGAACTGAGCAAAGTGAAGGGAAAAGGCGCGATCGGCCACGTCCGCTATGCGACGGCCGGCGGAGGCGGATATGAAAATGTCCAGCCGCTCCTGTTCCATTCGCAAAACAACGGCAGCCTCGCGCTTGCCCATAACGGCAACTTGGTCAACGCCACTCAGCTGAAGCAGCAGCTTGAAAACCAAGGGAGCATCTTTCAGACTTCCTCCGATACGGAAGTGCTGGCTCATCTGATTAAACGCAGCGGCCACTTTTCGCTGAAGGATCAGATCAAAAATTCGCTGTCCATGCTGAAAGGCGCTTACGCCTTTTTAATCATGACAGAAACAGAGATGATTGCAGCGCTTGATCCGAACGGACTCAGACCGCTCTCGCTCGGCATGCTCGGCGACGCTTACGTCGTGGCATCAGAAACATGCGCATTTGATGTGGTCGGCGCGACATACCTTCGCGAGGTAGAGCCGGGCGAAATGCTGATCATCAATGATGAAGGCATGAAATCAGAGCGTTTCTCCATGAATATCAATCGTTCCATCTGCAGCATGGAGTATATTTATTTCTCAAGACCTGACAGCAATATCGACGGCATTAACGTGCACAGCGCCCGGAAAAACCTCGGGAAAATGCTTGCCCAGGAGTCCGCGGTTGAAGCGGATGTCGTCACAGGCGTGCCTGATTCCAGTATTTCTGCCGCCATCGGCTATGCCGAGGCAACGGGCATTCCGTACGAACTCGGTCTCATTAAAAACCGTTATGTCGGCAGAACGTTTATCCAGCCGTCACAGGCTCTCCGTGAGCAAGGCGTGAGAATGAAGCTGTCGGCCGTACGCGGTGTTGTTGAAGGAAAACGGGTCGTCATGGTTGATGATTCTATCGTGCGCGGAACGACAAGCCGCCGGATTGTTACAATGCTAAGAGAAGCGGGAGCGACAGAGGTGCACGTCAAGATCAGTTCACCGCCGATCGCCCATCCGTGCTTCTACGGCATTGACACATCAACCCATGAGGAGCTGATCGCTTCCTCCCATTCCGTGGAAGAAATCCGCCAGATCATCGGTGCCGACACGCTGTCTTTTTTAAGTGTAGACGGATTATTAAAAGGAGTCGGCCGAAAATTTGAAGACACCAATTGCGGACAATGCCTCGCTTGTTTTACAGGCAAATATCCGACGGAAATTTATCAGGATACAGTGCTTCCTCACGTAAAAGAAGCGGTGCTGACAAAATAAAGTTTGAAAATGATATAAAGGCAGCGCGAGTTCAGGCTGCCTTTCTCTTTCTGCCTTTAAGGAGAAACGAATTAACAAGGAGTGATAGGGATGTCTGATGCTTATAAAAATGCCGGAGTCGACATCGAAGCCGGATATGAAGCCGTCAAACGAATGAAAAAACACGTGGAGCGCACGAAAAGGCTCGGCGTTATGGGAAGCTTGGGCGGTTTTGGCGGAATGTTTGATCTGTCAGAGCTCCCGTATCAAAAGCCTGTTTTAATTTCAGGAACAGACGGTGTCGGCACCAAGCTGAAACTCGCATTTTCAATGGATAAGCATGACACGATCGGCGTCGATGCGGTTGCGATGTGTGTAAACGATGTGCTCGCCCAAGGAGCGGAGCCGTTGTTTTTCCTTGATTATTTGGCAGTCGGCAAGGCCGATCCGGTGAAAATTGAGCAGATCGTTCAAGGTGTGGCAGACGGCTGCGAGCAGTCAGGATCAGCGCTTATCGGCGGTGAGACGGCGGAAATGCCGGGGCTGTATACAGCTGATGAATACGATATTGCCGGATTTTCAGTCGGTGTCGCGGAAAAAGACGAAATCGTCACCGGTGAACATATAGAAGAAGGGCATCTCTTAATCGGACTTACTTCAAGCGGCCTTCACAGCAACGGGTTTTCCCTTGTGAGAAAAGTGCTTCTTGATGATGGCGGACTTGATTTGGATACTGTCTATGAACCGTTTGCGCGGCCTCTCGGAGAAGAATTGCTGGAACCGACAAGAATATATGTGAAACCGGTGCTTGAGGCAGTGAAAAGCGGTAAGGTGGACGGCATGGCGCATGTGACAGGCGGAGGATTCATCGAGAACATCCCGCGGATGCTGCCGGACGGATTGAGCGCGGAAATTGATCACGGATCATGGCCGATCCCGCCGATTTTTCCGTTTTTACAGGAGCACGGCAAGCTGAAAGAAGAAGACATGTTCAATGTCTTTAACATGGGCATCGGTTTTGTCCTTGCCGTTAAAGAAGAGGACCTGACAGACGTTATCGAAACGCTTGAAGCTCAAGGCGAAAAGGCTTATTTGATCGGACGGGTCAAACGCGGCGAAGGCATTTCTTTCGGCGGTGCAGCTCTTTCATGAAGAAATTTGCGGTATTTGCTTCAGGAAACGGATCGAACTTTGAGGCCATTGCCAAACGTATGAGAGAAGAGAAGTGGGACGCGGAGCTCTCCCTTCTCGTGACGGATAAGCCCCAGGCAAAGGCTGCGGAAAGGGCGGAGGCTTTACATATCCCGTCATTCGCCTTTGAGCCGTCAGCTTTTGCAAACAAGGCTGCCTTTGAACGGGCCATTATTGAACAGCTTCGTCTGCACGGAGCGGAACTAATCGTTCTCGCCGGCTATATGAGACTGATCGGAAATACGCTTCTTGAAGCTTACGGGGGCCGCATTGTTAATATACATCCTTCGCTTCTGCCGGCATTTCCGGGAATTGACGCTGTCGGACAGGCGTATCGGGCCGGTGTGAAAGTGGCCGGCATTACCGTTCATTACGTCGACGAAGGCATGGACACCGGACCGATTATCGCGCAAAAAGCATTCGAGATACAGGAAAACGATACGCTTGAAGATATAGAACATACGATACACGAGCTTGAGCACAAATGGTATCCAAGCGTTGTGAAACAGCTGCTGGGACTAAATAACAGAGGTGAAAAGGCATGACAATCAAACGCGCACTAATCAGTGTTTCTGATAAAACAAATCTCGTACCTTTCGTAAAGGAACTGACAGAGCTCGGCGTCGAAGTCATTTCGACCGGAGGAACAAAAAAACTTCTCCAGGAAAACGGTGTGGATGTCATCGGCATTTCGGAAGTGACCGGATTTCCTGAAATCATGGACGGACGGTTAAAAACGCTCCATCCTAATATTCACGGCGGACTGCTTGCCGTAAGAGACAATGAAGAGCATATGGCGCAGATCAATGAGCACGGCATTGCCCCCATTGATCTTGTGGTCGTCAACCTTTATCCGTTTAAAGAAACGATTTCAAAAGAAGACGTAACATATGATGAAGCGATAGAAAACATTGATATCGGAGGCCCCGGTATGCTGCGCGCCGCATCGAAAAACCATCAGGATGTGACGGTCATCACAGATCCGGCCGATTACAGCTCAGTGCTCAATGAGATCAAAGAACACGGCGGCGTTTCGCTTAAAAGAAAACGCGAGCTTGCGGCCAAAGTATTCCGCCACACCGCGGCATACGACGCATTAATCGCTGATTACTTAACACGCGAGGCCGGTGAGAAAGACCCTGAGCAATTCACCGTTACATTTGAAAAAAAACAATCGCTCCGCTACGGCGAAAACCCTCACCAAGAGGCTGTTTTCTATCAAAGCGCACTGCCTGTCTCCGGTTCCATCGCGGCGGCAAAACAGCTTCACGGCAAAGAGCTTTCTTACAATAATATTAAGGACGCGGATGCGGCCGTTCAAATCGTCCGGGAGTTTGCAGAACCCGCGGCTGTTGCCGTTAAACATATGAACCCGTGCGGAGTCGGTACGGGAGCTTCAATTGAGGAAGCATTCAATAAAGCGTATGAAGCTGATAAAACGTCCATTTTCGGCGGCATCATCGCGCTGAACCGTGAAGTTGATCAGGCAACGGCTGAAGCTCTTCACGGCATCTTTTTAGAAATCATTATCGCCCCTTCTTTCAGTGAAGAAGCGCTGAACGTACTGACGGCGAAGAAAAACCTTCGTCTGCTCACGCTTGATGTGACCGCATCAGGAAAGAAAGAAAAACAGCTGACTTCCGTACAGGGCGGCCTTTTGATTCAAGATTTAGACGTGCACGGATTTGATGACGCCGACATCAGCATTCCGACAAAAAGAGAGCCGAACGAGCAGGAGTGGGAAGATTTGAAGCTCGCCTGGAAAGTCGTTAAACATGTGAAATCCAACGCAATCGTTCTTGCAAAAGACCATATGACGGTCGGTGTGGGCGCAGGACAGATGAATCGCGTCGGTTCAGCCAAAATCGCCATTGAGCAGGCCGGAGAAAAAGCAAAAGGCAGCGCGCTCGGATCAGACGCGTTTTTCCCGATGCCGGATACAGTCGAAGAAGCCGCAAAAGCGGGCGTCACGGCAATTATCCAGCCGGGCGGATCGGTCCGCGACGAAGAGTCAATTAAAAAAGCGGATGAATACGGCATCGCCATGGTATTCACCGGCATCAGACATTTCAAACATTAAGGGGAGGAACGAAGCGTGAATGTATTGATTATCGGTAAAGGCGGCAGAGAGCACACACTGGCTTGGAAAGCGGCGCAAAGCCCGCTTGTTGACACGGTGTACGCCGCGCCCGGAAATGACGGTATGGCGGATTGCGCGACGCTGGTCAGCATCGAAGAAAGCGATCATGCCGCACTCATCGCCTTTGCGAAAGAACATCATGTCGGCCTGACGATTATCGGCCCCGAAGTTCCTCTGATCGAAGGGATAGCGGATGAGTTTGAAAAAGCCGGACTGCTTGTTTTCGGACCGTCCGAAAAAGCGGCAATCATTGAGGGAAGCAAACAGTTTGCCAAGGATTTAATGAAAAAATACAGCATTCCGACGGCGGAGTATGAGACATTTACTTCATTTGAAGAGGCGAAAGCTTATGTGCGGCAAAAAGGTGCGCCGATTGTCATTAAAGCTGACGGGCTTGCGGCCGGAAAAGGTGTAACGGTCGCGATGACGGAAGAAGAAGCGATTGAATGCCTGCACGATTTTCTTGAGGATGAGAAATTCGGCGAGGCGAGCGCATCTGTTGTCATTGAAGAGTTCCTCGCCGGCGAAGAATTTTCCTTAATGGCGTTTGTGAAGGGGGAGACCGTCTATCCGATGGTGATCGCCCAAGACCATAAGCGCGCCTTCGACGGAGACAAAGGGCCGAACACGGGCGGAATGGGCGCCTATTCACCGGTGCCGCACATTTCCGATGATATCGTCAAAAGCGCCGTCGAAACGATTGTGAAGCCGGCGGCAAAAGCAATGGTGAAGGAGGGACGCTCCTTCATGGGCGTGCTGTACGCGGGGCTGATTCTGACGGAAAACGGATCCAAAGTCATTGAATTCAACGCGCGCTTCGGAGATCCGGAAACACAGGTCGTCGTGCCGAGAATGGAATCAGACCTTATTCAGGTGCTTTTGGATCTGCTGCATGAGAAAGATGTTGACCTAAGATGGAAGGATACGGCCGCCGTCAGCGTTGTGCTGGCTTCTGAGGGCTATCCTGAAAGCTATGCGAAAGGCACACCGATCGGCGGTTTGACGGCCGCTGAAGACGGGATCGCCGTTTTTCATGCCGGAACGAAAAAAGCCGGCGGCCAATTTGTCACAAACGGCGGCCGGGTCGCCAATGTCACGGCATTTGCTGAAACATTTGAAGCGGCGAGGGATAAAGTGTACAGCGCCGTTTCAGGGCTGACAAACCCCGGACTGTTTTACAGAAGCGACATCGGCGCTCGTGCGCTGAAAGCTTCGCAGCGATAAAGAGGGAAACCCGCGTCATGTAAGACGCGGGTTTTCTTCTGAAAGGACGACTAAGTTTGTCGATTTACTGTGAGAGATGATTCTTCTCGGAATAACAAGCCGTTGCGGCTTGTTATTTTTCTTGCTGATGGCTGTCATCCTGATTCATTCCGGCCTGGAACATATATGTCACCGGACAGAAGCGGAGGATGCCGGACGCCGCTTTCATCGCGCCCATCATCATACAGAAGAGATGCATCTTGCACCAAGGTTTCCTCGTATATTTCGCTGACGCAGCAGATAAAATGGTGAGGCCGCAAGTGATGCGCATAACGGCGTTCAATAAACTGATATTCGGTTTCATCATTTCAGCTCCCTTAGAAAAAGTTTTTTCATTCATCTTCAATAATTTGTAACGTTTCAGCCGTGCGATAATTGTGCGGATGTGATACGATGGGTCTAATATAAGCGAAGGAGAGTATGTGAATGTCCGAACGTACCTTTAACTGGAAAAATAAAGACATCAGATCACAGGCGGATGTTGTAGACTCAAAGCTGCTTCCAACGCTGCTTTTACGGGATGCTCTCGTATTAAATCCTTTTTTAAAACAATGGCTGAAAAAGAACGTCTGGATTTACGGAGACCGAATTGTATATGTTGGTGATGAGATTCCTGATGCAGCAGAGCACATTCATACCATAAATTGTGAAGGAAAATACATTGTGCCAGGTTACATTGAACCGCATACACATCCTTTTCAAATATATAATCCCCAAACGCTCGCCGAATATGTGTCTCAATTCGGAACAACGACGTTTGTTAATGATAACTTGTTTTTTCTTTTGAACAGCGGTAAAAAGAAAGCGCTTACTATATTAGAGGAACTGAAAAAACAGCCGGTGCAATATTTCTGGTGGTCCAGATACGACCTGCAGACAGAAGTGCTGAATGAGGATCAGCTGCTTTCTTATGATGTCCGCAAACAATGGATTGAGCACCCGGATGTCATTCAAGGCGGAGAATTGACCGGGTGGCCGCGCCTGATGGACGGCGATGACTTAATGCTTCATTGCATGCAGGCGACGAAAAAACTGCGCAAGCGGATTGAAGGGCATTTTCCCGGCGCTTCTGAGAAAACATTGACGAAGATGAAACTGTTCGGAGCTGATTCCGACCACGAGGCCATGAATGGTGACGAGGTGATGAGACGGCTTGAATTGGGCTACTATGTTTCACTCAGACATTCATCCATCCGCCCTGATTTGAGAACGATATTGCAGGATCTCCATCAAAAAGGCTTCCGGCATTATGATCATTTCTTTTACACGACGGATGGGGCGGCGCCGCATTTTTATAAAGGCGGCATGACGAATGAATTGATCAAAATCGCTTTGGAGGAAGGGGTTCCGGCGATTGACGCCTACAATATGGCGTCTTTTAATATCGCGAAGTATTATCAGATGGATGACTTTCTCGGTGTGGTCGGTCCGGGACGGCTTGCCTCATTGAACATTCTTGACGACCCGATGAATCCGGACCCGGTCACGGTGATCTCTAAAGGCATCCTGCTGAAAGAAGACGGCCGAAATATGAAGGCGTTTACAAAAACGGATTGGAAAAGAGGCGGTCTTGTCCCTCTTGAGCTTTCATATGATATGACGATGGATGATTTACAGTTTTCAATGCCGATGGGTGTGAAAATGCGCAACGCGGTCATTATGGAGCCGTATATGATTGCGATTGATAATTCTGTTGACCAGCTTTCTTTTGATCATGATGAAAGTTACCTCACGCTTCTCGATAAGCATGGAAAATGGAGGGTCAATACAATGCTGAAAGGTTTTGCCGAGCGGGTGCAGGGCTTTGTCAGTTCTTACACGACAACCGGAGATATTATCGCTGCCGGAAAGAATAAGGAAGATATCCTGCTTGCTTTCTCACGGATGAAAGAAATCGGCGGCGGAATCGTGCTTGCCGAAAACGGGAAGATTCTTCATGAAATTCCCCTTGCCTTGAACGGTTCTGCATCTGCGGAGAGTTTTGAAGACGTGCTTGAAAAAGAACAAAAGCTGAGGACTTTGCTTGAGGAGCGGGGCTACCGATTCTGCGATCCGATCTATACGCTGCTCTTTTTGCAGAGCACACACCTGCCTTATATTCGCATTACGCCGAGAGGAATATTCGACGTGATGAAAAAAACTGTACTCTTTCCATCGATAATGCGTTAAAATATAAAAGCAGGGAGCCGACATATGAAAAGATGGAAAACCGTTTGTATGCTTTGTTTTGCGTTTTTGCTGCTTGCCGCCTGCCGGCAGAATGATGCCGATCAGGTGAAGCCGAAAGAGGCGGAAGCTCCTTTAACGGGGTTGAAAACTGAGCGGAAGCTTGCAGAACGCCGTCCGATTGCAGTTATAGTGAACAATCATCCGAAGGCGAGGCCCCAATCCGGGCTGTCAAAGGCGGATGTTGTCATCGAAGCGCTCGCGGAAGGCAGGATTACGCGGTTTCTCGCGATTTTTCAGAGTGAGATGCCGGAAACGGTCGGGCCTGTGCGGAGCGCGAGGGAATACTTTGTCACCCTCAGCAGCGGGTTTAACAGCATATTTATCCATCATGGCTGGAGTCCCGGCGCTAAAAAGCAGCTGGAGTCCGGTGCTTACGATTATATAAACGGTTTGGATTTTGACGGAAGCCTGTTTTGGCGGGCCGATTTCAGCAAGCCGCCCCACAATTCCTACACGTCTTATGACAATATCAGAAAGGCGGCGGAACAAAAAGGATACAAGCTGAACGGAAAAACAAAACCGCTTCCATTTCAGACATCAGAAGCAAAACCCGGAAACGAAACCTACAATATTCGGATAGATTATGGAACACAAAACGTTACAAATCTTGTCGAATACGATTATGATAAAAAAGCTGATACTTATACAAGAAGCTCTGATGGTGTGAAAGCGACAGACCGGGAGACCGGAAAGCCTTTAGCCATGCGCAACATTTTTATTGTTGAAGCCGGCCATCGCATGACAGACAAAGATGGAAGGCGGGCCATCGATATTCAATCAGGAGGGAAAGGCCTCCTGCTTCAGCACGGCGATGTTATTGAGTCAGACTGGGAATACAAAGACGGCCGTATTCTGCCCGTTAAAGGCGGTGAGATTCTTCCGTTTGTGCCGGGAAAGACATGGATTAATATCGTTCCTGATCTCGATGCAGCTTCCATTAGTAAAGGAGAAGTGTTTGACGATGCAAATCGATAAATTACGCGGAAAAGAACTGGACCAGTTATTTTTATCTATTTTATCGCTGAAAGATCTGGAGGAATGCTATCGTTTCTTTGACGATCTTTGTACGATTAATGAAATTCAATCGCTGGCGCAGCGTTTGGAAGTGGCAAGAATGCTCCGCGAAGGAAATACGTATCACAAAATTGAAAGTGAAACGGGTGCTTCCACAGCGACGATTTCCCGAGTGAAGCGCTGCTTAAATTACGGAAATGACGCCTATGAAATGGCGCTTGACCGTGTAAACAAAGGGGAATCTTCCTCAGCAACGTAAAAAACCGACCTGCCGGTGACGGCAGGCGGTTTTTTTATGCGTGCTGATCCATAAGGCCGGGAAGTTCCCTCAGGCTTCCGTCTTTCTCCCGGTATACGATGTGTTCAGCTGAGAAATGAATCGGCGAGCTGATGCCCGCCGCGGCGGCAAGGTGAAACAGCCCTTCACGCAAGGAAAGCACGTAGTTGCAGACGCGGTGCTGTTTGTCTTCGATACTGAGCGCGCGCTGAAGTTTTGGATCGGTTGTCGCCACTCCGACAGGACAATGATTGGTGTGGCATACTTGAGCACGGATACAGCCGACTGAAAACATCATTCCCCGGGCAATATTGACAAAATCCGCGCCTAGCGCGAGGGCGACGGCAATCTTATCCGGAGTGAGCAGCTTTCCGGATGCGAAAATTTTCAGCTTATCCCTTATACCGTATGTCTTCAAAAGGCCGTCAACAAGGGGGAGGCCGGTCAGAATCGGCAGGCCGACGGAATCCGCCAGCTCATGGAAAGAAGCACCGGTTCCCCCTTCACTGCCGTCAATCGTAATAAAGTCGGGATGTTTGCCTGATGAACTCATGCAGGAAATAAGATCTTCAAGGTCTTTGCGGCTGCCGGGGACAATTTTAATGCCGACCGGTTTTTCACCGACAGTCCTTAATTTCTCAATGAAATCAAGCATGTCCGGTACATTTGAAAATTCGTTGAAGCGGTTGGGACTGTCAATGGATTGTCCGGGCTGCACATTCCTGATGGCGGCAATTTCTTCGGTCACCTTTGAGCCGTCAATATGCCCGCCTCTTGCTTTCGCCCCTTGCGCAAGCTTTAATTCAAAGGCTTTAATCTGCTCGAGACGGCTTTTTTTCTTAAATTCTTCCCAGGAAAATTCTCCTTCTTCGGTGCGGACGCCGAACAGCCCCGGGCCGATTTGGCAGATAATATCCGCGCCGCCTTTCAGATGATACTCTGACAGGCCGCCTTCGCCTGTATTCATCCATGTGCCTCCGGCTTGGTGCAGCCCTTTTGACAGGGCGGTAATTGCCCGGTCGCCAAGTGAGCCGTAGCTCATCGCTGATTGTCCGATTAATCCTTTTACATAAAACGGCTTCTTGCATGTGTCACGGCCGATTACTTGCACATCGTCCGGATGCAGGTAATAAGGGTCTGCTTTCGCTTTTTCACGGTGCTCGCTGCGCTTCAGCAGATTGTCTTTGTCAATCTTGTATACCATCGTCTCGATCTTCGGCGTCTGATCTGTGCGCAGTTCCTCCCTTTGTTTCGGGAAGAGGGCGTTACGGATATAATAGCCCGGCTGATCGAAATCCCGTTCCGATCCGAAGCCCATCATTCTGCTTTTATACTTTCCCGACATGACTGTCTGTTCATATTCTCTCCGGGAAAACGGCTGTTCTTCGTTATCATTGCTGAACAAATACTGCCGCAGCTCAGGCCCGATTTTTTCAAATATATAACGCAGCTTTCCCGTTACGGGATAATTGCGCAGCACTGAATGCTCTTCCTGCTTTTCGTCTCTTATGTATATCCAAAGAAACAATGCGGCGGGAACTAAAATAATCAAAATTAATATACAAATCAGTATGATAATGGCTTGTTCCATTGAAATCAGACTCCTTGCCTTTTTTCTCTTTGACATTCCACATTTTGTCTTTTTTGAAACATAGCCGTATCCCTGCAGGCGGAGCGCAATCTTTTTTTGTGAATCAGGTGAATGACGTCTTTTTCCGTTTTTCCGGGCCAAATGAATTTGTTATAATGTTTAAATGGCAAGAAACGAATGGAGGAACGAAAACGCATGTACGATGTTAACGAGTGGAAGCACGTTTTTAAACTCGATCCGAATAAAGATTTACCGGATGAACAGCTGGAACGGCTTTGTGAATCAGGGACTGACGCCATTGTGATCGGAGGAAGCGACAATGTCACCGAGGACAATGTGCTGAGGCTGATGTCAAAGGTGCGGCGGTTTTTAGTGCCGTGCGTACTTGAAGTGTCAACGATTGATTCCATTGTGCCCGGGTTTGATCTTTATTTCATTCCGAGTGTGCTTAACAGCAAAAATGCGGACTGGATTGTCGGCATGCACCACCAGGCGATGAAAGAATACGGCGAGCTCATGTCAATGGAGGAAATCGTGACGGAGGGCTATTGCATCGTCAACCCCGATTGTAAGGCGGCCGCTTTGACGGAGGCGGATACACATATAGAAACAGAAGATATTCTCGCCTATGCGCGGGTCGCGGAGAATTTGCTTCATCTCCCGATTTTTTATCTGGAATACAGCGGGATGCTGGCGGACATAGAAACAGTAGAGAAAACGAAGGCTGTGCTGGACAAGTCCGTCCTGTTTTACGGCGGCGGCATTAAAGACGCGGAAACGGCGGAACGGTTCAGCCGTCATGCCGATGTCATCGTTGTGGGAAATGCCGTATATGAAGATTTTGATCAGGCGCTCAAAACGGTGGCGGCTGTAAAGACAAAGTAGCCAAGCGGACGAATTTGATTTATGATAGAACATATGTTTGATAGGCGGTGAACGGATATGAATTACATTAGCAATCAATTATTAAGCGGATTAAATCCCGTTCAGCAGGAAGCGGTCAAGACGACGGACGGTCCGCTGCTTCTGATGGCAGGTGCGGGAAGCGGAAAAACACGGGTGCTGACGCACAGAATCGCGTACTTAATGGCGGAAAAACACGTGGCGCCGTGGAATATTCTGGCGATTACATTTACAAATAAAGCCGCCAGAGAAATGAAGGAGCGGGTGGAGAGCATTCTCGGCCCAGGCGCGGATGAAATCTGGATATCCACCTTCCACAGCATGTGCGTGCGGATTCTGCGCAGGGACATTGACAGAATCGGCATCAACCGAAACTTCTCCATTCTTGATACGGCTGATCAGCTTTCCGTTATTAAAGGGATTCTGAAAGAGCGGAATATTGACCCGAAAAAGTTTGATCCGAGAAGTATTTTAGGCTCGATCAGCAGCGCCAAAAACGAGCTGATCGAACCTGAGGAATTCGCAAAAACGGCCGGCGGCTACTACGATCAGGTCACGAGTGACGTGTATACCGATTATCAGAAAAAACTGCTGAAAAACCAATCGCTCGATTTTGATGATTTAATCATGACGACGATCAAGCTTTTCGAGCGTGTGCCGGAAGTGCTTGAGTTTTATCAGCGCAAATTCCAGTACATTCACGTAGACGAGTATCAGGATACGAACAGAGCGCAATACCTGCTCGTTAAGCAGCTTGCGGCCCGTCTTGAAAATATCTGCGTCGTCGGTGATTCCGACCAGTCCATTTACAGATGGCGCGGGGCGGATATCGCAAATATCCTTTCCTTTGAAAAAGATTATCCAAGCGCAAACGTGATTCTGCTCGAACAAAACTACCGCTCGACAAAGCGGATTCTGCAGGCGGCCAACGAAGTGATCAAAAACAACTCAAACCGCAAGCCGAAAAATCTTTGGACGGAGAATGACGAAGGCGTCAAGCTTGCTTATTACAGCGGCGACAATGAATTCGGCGAAGGCCAATTCGTCGCGGGCAAAATTTATGAGCTGAACAGCTCAGGCCGGCGGAAGCTTTCCGATATCGCGATTTTATACCGGACAAACGCCCAGTCGCGCGTTATCGAGGAAACCCTTTTAAAAGCCGGTCTGAACTACAATATCGTCGGCGGAACCAAGTTCTACGACAGGAAAGAAATTAAAGACATTCTCGCGTATCTGCGCCTTGTGTCAAACCCGGACGATGACATCAGTTTTACACGGATCGTCAATGTGCCGAAACGGGGCGTCGGCGCCACTTCGCTTGAAAAAATCGCTTCATACGCGGCGATGAACGGCATGTCAATGTTCCAGGCGATCAAACAGATTGATTTCATCGGCGTCAGCGCGAAAGCGGCAAACGCGCTTGACGGCTTTGGTGCGATGATTGAAAATCTGACGAATATGCAGGATTACCTGTCCATTACAGAACTCACGGAAGAAATTCTCGATAAAACGGAATACAGAGAAATGCTGAAGGCTGAAAAGTCTATTGAGGCCCAGAGCCGTCTTGAAAATATCGACGAGTTTCTTTCTGTCACGAAAAACTTCGAACAAAAAAGCGAAGACAAGTCTCTCGTCGCGTTTCTCACCGATCTGGCGCTGATTGCGGATATTGACCAGCTCGACCAGAAGGAAGAGGAATCGGGCGGAAAGGATGCCGTCACGTTAATGACGCTGCACGCCGCTAAGGGGCTTGAATTTCCTGTCGTGTTCTTAATGGGCATGGAGGAAGGCGTATTCCCGCACAGCCGCTCCCTGATGGAAGAAGCCGAGATGGAAGAAGAGCGCAGGCTCGCATATGTAGGCATTACGAGGGCGGAAGAAGAACTGTACTTAACGAATGCCAAAATGCGCACCTTGTTCGGGCGCACCAATATGAATCCGGAATCCCGCTTTATCAGGGAAATACCTGACGATTTATTGGAGAACCTAAATGAGAAGAAAACCCCGCGCATGCAGCCGGGAAGAAAAGTACAGCCGAAACGCGGGCCCGTATCCCGTCCTGTTTCCTACGCGAACAAAACAGGCGGCGACTCGCTCAGCTGGGCGGTCGGCGATAAAGCGGGCCATAAAAAATGGGGCACCGGAACGGTTGTCAGCGTAAAAGGAGAAGGCGAAAGCACAGAGCTTGATATCGCATTCCCGAGCCCAGTCGGCGTGAAACGTCTGCTTGCCGCTTTTGCGCCGATTGAAAAGCAGTAACCTGAAGAGGAAAGGAAGAACATGATGGACAAAGAAACAGCGAAACACCGGGCAGAAGAATTGCGCCGCACCATCGATCAGTACAGTTATGAATACTACACCCTAGATGAACCGAGCGTGCCGGATTCTGAGTACGACAGACTGATGCAGGAGCTGATGGCCATAGAAGAAGAGCACCCGGAGCTCAGAACGCCTGATTCGCCCACACAGCGGGTCGGAGGAGCGGTGCTTGAGTCGTTTCAAAAGGTGCAGCACGGCACGCCGATGCTCAGTCTCGGCAACGCATTTAACGATGACGATCTTCGCGATTTTGACCGCCGCGTCCGTCAGGCTGTCGGTGACAGCGTCGCTTACAATGTGGAGCTGAAAATAGACGGTCTTGCTGTTTCTCTCCGTTATGAAGACGGCTATTTCGTCAGAGGCGCGACAAGAGGAGACGGAACGACGGGCGAAGATATTACGGAAAACTTAAAAACGATCCGAAACATTCCGCTGAAAATGAAACGGAACCTCTCCATAGAAGTGCGCGGAGAGGCGTACATGCCGAAACAGTCATTCGAAGCACTCAACGAAGAACGGCTGAAACATGAAGAAGAGCCGTTTGCCAATCCCCGGAATGCGGCTGCGGGCTCACTCCGGCAGCTCGATCCGAAAATTGCAGCGAAACGAAATCTTGACATTTTCGTCTACAGTATAGCGGAGCTTGACGAAATGGGTGTGGAAACACAGAGTCAAGGCCTGGATTTTCTGGATGAGCTCGGTTTTAAAACAAACCAGGAACGGAAAAAATGCGCCACGATAGATGAAGTGATTGAAATGATCGAAGAGCTGCAGGCGAAGCGGGCCGATCTCCCGTATGAAATTGACGGAATCGTCATCAAGGTGGATTCGCTCGATCAGCAGGAAGAGCTCGGGTATACGGCAAAAAGCCCGCGCTGGGCGATTGCTTATAAATTCCCGGCAGAAGAAGTCGTGACAAAACTGCTCGATATCGAACTGAATGTCGGAAGAACGGGCGTCATTACGCCGACAGCCGTCCTGGAGCCGGTAAAAGTCGCGGGGACGACGGTCTCAAGAGCATCCCTTCATAACGAAGATTTAATTAAAGAGAAGGATATCCGCATTCTCGATAAAGTGGTCGTCAAAAAAGCGGGCGATATCATCCCTGAGGTCGTCAATGTCTTAGTTGAACAGCGGACCGGAGAAGAAAAAGAATTCAATATGCCGACCAGCTGCCCTGAGTGCGGAAGCGAACTTGTCCGCATTGAAGGAGAGGTCGCGCTGCGCTGTATCAACCCGGAATGCCCGGCGCAAATCAGAGAAGGCCTGATTCATTTTGTCTCACGCAACGCGATGAATATTGACGGCCTCGGAGAACGTGTCATCACACAGCTTTTCCGTGAACATCTCGTCCGTAATGTCGCTGATTTATATAAGCTGACAAAAGAACAGGTCATCCGGCTTGAGCGGATGGGGGAAAAATCAACTGACAATCTGATCAGCTCCATCCAAAAGTCGAAAGAGAATTCGCTGGAACGGCTGCTGTTCGGTCTCGGCATCCGTTTTATCGGCTCAAAAGCGGCCAAAACACTGGCCATGCATTTTGAAAGCCTGGAAAATCTGAAACAAGCCACAGAGGAAGAGCTGCTTGCAGTAGACGAAATCGGTGAAAAGATGGCTGATGCCGTCATCACCTACTTCCGAAAAGAAGAAATGCTTGAGCTTTTGAATGAACTGGAAGAGCTCGGTGTGAACACACTCTATAAAGGCCCGAAAAAAGTAAAAGCGGAGGACAGCGACTCTTATTTTGCCGGAAAAACCATCGTGTTAACCGGAAAGCTTGAAGAGCTGTCCAGAAATGAAGCCAAAGCGCAGATCGAAGCGCTCGGCGGAAAGCTGACGGGATCTGTCAGCAAAAAAACAGACTTGGTGATCGCCGGAGAAGCAGCCGGAAGCAAGCTGGAAAAAGCGCAGGAATTAAACATTGAAGTATGGAATGAAGCACAGCTATTGGGAGAGCTAAAGAAATAAGAGGAGTGTTTTCTATTGAAAAAGATGTTGGCATTGGCGGCGACGGCGACCGCGGCAGTATTGATGCTGTCAGCCTGTTCGCCGAGTTTCGGAGGAAAAAAAGAGGAAGAGATCACGCAGAAAACCGCAAAGTCTTCTGAAAAAGCGATCATACCGAAATATAATATCTCTGATTCCTACTATAAGATGGTGCTTCCGTTTAAGGCCGGAAAAGCGCGCGGCCTGACCGCGGACCGGCTGAATACGAGGCTGGACATCGATGAATTCGAGACGGGGCTGATGCGGCTCGCCCAAGACACGTTCCCGACAGATGATTATTTGTATCAGGAAGGCCAGTATTTAGATGAGGATACGGTACTCAGCTGGCTTGACCGCAAAAAAGAAGGCAGTGATCTGAAAAAGGCGAAAAAGGCAGACGCCAATTTCCAGAATCTCGGATTAAACCCGGTGCTGCCAAGTTCGGGATCGGCAAAAGAGAAAAACGAAAACAGCCCGATTTACTTAGCGTCTATGCTTGAACAGGATTACTTAGTAAGAAAAGATAAAAATTCCATCCAGCTTGGCGGTGTCATGATCGGTCTCGCTCTCAACTCTGTTTACTATTACCGCGAAAAAACCGGTGATCCGCAGCAGGAAGTAGAGCTCAGCGACAAAACGATCCGCAGCCACGGGGAAGAAATCGCCCAGGAAGTCGTTAACCGTCTCCGGAAAATGGATAACCTGAAAAATGTGCCGATTACCGTCGCCCTTTATAAACAAGCGCCGAAAACATCAATCGTACCGGGAAATTACATTGCAAAAACAGAAGTCAAAGCCGGCTCATCCACCATTTCAAACTGGGATGATGTCAAAGAAAAATACGTGTTCTATCCGGCGGATACAGACACGGCAAAGAAATACCCTGACGATTCCGAAGTGTTTAAACGCTTCAAAAACGCGATCGACAGCTACTTCCCGAACTACACCGGAGTAGTCGGAACGGCGATGTACGAAAATGATGAAATGAGAAAAATGAAAATAGAAATCCCGATGCAATTTTACGGTAAAAGCGAAGTCATCGCCTTTACCCAATACTTAACGGGTGAGCTTATGGATTATTATTCAAAAGGCTCAGTCGATGTTGAAATCAATATCACCTCGTCAGACGGCCAGGAAGCGCTGATCGTCCGAAATGCGGGTGACAAAGAACCGACCGTCCATATTTACGATTAATTAAGCGCCCTTGTTCATTTCTTTATGAGCAAGGGTTTTTCTTGTATATATCGTTGGTGAGAGCAGTGACGTATGTTAAGATATTTGTATAAATAAGGATTAACAGGAAAAACTTTTTTGTTTATAGGCGGAAGTTACTAATCTGTTAGGAACAAAAAGAAGGGCGGGATGTTGATGAATGACTTATGCTGAGTACACATATCACTGCCAAAAGATATGAAGAGGGTGAATCAGCATGCATAAAGATATTAAAGCGGTTTTTGAGGAAGATAAGGTGCTCGCTAAAGCCGGTGAAATATACGGCTTTACCAAATTTCAATTTATCGCAGACGCAGAGAACTACGTATATGAAATTGTGAAAGATAACGAACCTTATATTTTAAAAATTACGCATACGATCCGCAGAACACCGGAATATATTCTGGGAGAAATAGAATGGCTTCATCATCTCACAAAGGGAGGGCTTTCAGCAGCAAAACCGATTCCTTCATTAAATGGCAGAGATGTCGAAGAAGTGCCGGATGGAAAAGGCGGAGCGTTTTTATTAAGAGTCTACGAAAAAGCGCCGGGCCATAAAGTAGATGAATCAGACTGGAACGGAACTCTGTTTTATGAGCTTGGCAAGTATACGGGGAACATGCATCGGCTGACGAAAAGCTACCGTCCGAGCGACCCGAAATATAAAAGGCAGGAATGGGACGAAGAGGAGCAGCTGAAGCTGAGAAAATACGTGCCCGCAGATCAGCATCTTGTATTCGAGCGGGCGGATGCTTTAATGGAGGAACTGCGGAAATTGCCGAAGAACCCGGAAAGCTACGGTTTGGTGCACGCCGATTTGCATCATGGCAATTTCAACTGGGACAACGGAAAAATTACTGCCTTTGATTTTGATGATATCGGCTACAATTGGTTTGTGAATGATATCAGTATTTTGCTGTACAACATGTTGTGGTATCCGGTCATCCCGTATGAAGACAAGGCCGCGTTTACGGGTGAATTCATGACACACTTTATGAAAGGCTACAGGGAAGAAAATGACCTTGATCCCGCCTGGCTTGAAAAAATCCCGGATTTCCTCCGGCTGCGCCATATGCTGATCTACGGATTATTGCATCAGGCGTTTGACCTAGACTCACTCGGAGATGAAGAGCTTGAGATGCTGAAAGGCTTCAGACGCGATATTGAAAACGAAACACCGATTACTGAATATCATTTTTCTGCATTCGTATAAATAGAAAAACGCCGGCTGACATCAGTCCGGCGTTTTTTTATAACGTATCGCATTTCACTCCGACGACACCCTGAATTTCTTTAATATCATAATACACGTCCGTGGTGTAGCGGTTTTTATGAACGCTGATTTTTACTTCCATAATCGGAAATTCCTTTTCATGCAGATCATCTATCCGGACGGAGTGAATGCGGAGCTGTTTGCTTTTCATTTCCTTTAAAATCTCGGTCATTTTGTCTTTGTCGGAAAGAGACATCCTCACGCGGATATCTTTCTCCTTCAAGCGGTTGGGGCCGATTTTTCTGATCAGCCATGGAAGAAACTCGACGCTGATCAGGATAAACAAGAGGCTTGCGAACGCCTCCTTATAAAAGCCGGCGCCTGTGGCCAGACCCAGTCCGGCTGCACCCCAGATGATAGCCGATGTCGTCAGGCCGGAAATGACGTCATTGCTTTTACGCAGAATCACGCCCGCACCGATAAAGCCGACGCCGGAAATGATTTGGGCGGGGAGACGGAGCGGATCCATCATGATACGGTAATATTTCGGAAAATGATAGGCCGCATTAATGCTGACGATCGTCAGCATACAGGAGCTGACGGCGATGACGATACAGGTTTTCAGTCCGAGCGGTTTATTTTTCAGCTCGCGCTCAAGACCGATGATCATCCCGATCAGCGTGGCAATGCCCAGTTTTAATAAAATGTCCGGATCGATAGGCCAGCTCAATTTGCACAGCACCTCCGCAGTTTTCTTATAGTAAATTGATATGATTTTCTCACAGTATTTATAGCAGGACAAGTGCGGAAGAAAAAAGCCGTCAGGGATAAAATCTGACGGCTTTTTGTCTATTTCTTCTTTTTCAAAAGAGCTTCCATCCGGCTGAACAGCTGATAAGAAGCATCGGCCGGTTTTTTGGTCAGCAGGCTGACGGCAATACCGGCAATCAGACTGAGGAAGAACCCCGGAATGATTTCGTATATGCCGGTTGAAGCGGCAAGCCCCGTCGTAATCCAGATTAGAACGGCCGCAGCTCCGGTAATCATCGCCGCAAGCGCTCCCCATTCATTCATCCGTTTCCAGTACAGACTGAGAAGGAGCGCCGGACCGATGGCCGAACCGAAGCCTGCCCACGCATATCCGACCAGATCAAGAATGGTGCTGTTCGGATTCATGGAAAGCAGGATGGCGATCACGGCCACGATTAATACTGACAGGCGTCCGGTCATGACCAATTCTTTATCGCTCGCTTCCCGTCTGAAAAAGGCGCGGTATAAATCTTCCGTAATGGCGCTTGCTGTTACGAGAAGCTGTGAGGAGATGGAACTCATAATCGCCGCTAAAATCGCGGACAGCAGGAAGCCCGTAATCAGCGGATGGAACAAGATTTTAGAAAAAATAATGAAAATCGTTTCCGGATCTTTTACGGAGACCCCGAAGTGATGAGAATACGCAACCCCGATAATCCCGGTAAGCAGTGAACCGACAACTGAAATAACCATCCAGCTCATCCCGATTCTGCGGGCGGGTTTTAAATCCTTCACTTCTTTAATCGCCATAAATCGTACGATGATATGAGGCTGGCCGTAATAGCCGAGTCCCCATGCCAAGTAAGAAATAATGCTAATGACGCTCGCGCCTTTAAAGATATCCAATAGTTTCGGGTTAACGGCGTTGATCGAATCAATCGTCGTTGACACGCTCCCGAGCTGGGTAAAAGCAACGATCGGCACAAGCACTAATGCCGCAAACATGATCGCTCCCTGTACGAAGTCAGTCAGACTGACAGCAAGGAAACCGCCAAACAGCGTGTAAAGCACAACAACACCGGCCGTTAAAAACAAACCGAATTTGTAGTCGGCGCCGAATGCCGATTCAAATAACCTGCCTCCGGATACCATTCCGGACGATGTGTACAGTGTGAAAAAGATCATAATAATCACGGCGGAAACGATTTTCAGCAATGATGACGAATGGCGGAACCGTTTATCGAAGAAATCGGGAATCGTAATCGCATCATCCGCAACTTCCGTATAGGCGCGCAGCCTCGGAGCAAGCAGCAGATAATTTGAATATGCGCCGATCGTCAAACCGAGCGCCAGCCATAAGGTCGATAATCCCGTTGCGAACATTGCGCCGGGAACCCCCATCAGCATCCATGCGCTCATGTCCGCCGCACCTGCGGACAGCGCCGTTACGAACGGGCCGAGTCCTCTTCCGCCCAGCATGTAATCATTAATATTCGTTGTCTTTCTGAATGCGTACCAGCCGATTAACAGCATGGCAGCAAAGTAAATGCCAAGAGATATAATTAATTCAATACTCACGTTTCTGGACCCTCTCTTCTTTTAAGTAAATGTTGCATCACCTCTGCAGATTAGTAGTGCCGGACTTTTGCGCCGGCGGCAAGCCTTTAGTCATCATGACATGCCGAATGCATGATTTTGTGCAGGCTATGGTTACTAAACCTAACAAAGTATCCCCGATCAATCAACTCTCGAAACCTGGCCCATTCAAGGAAAAAATCCCCGGCAACATAGAACAGCTTAAAGATGAAAACGCTACCAATAAATTATAAAAGTAAAAATTTTCTGACATATAATTCGTTTCTCTTTCTCCCCGATTTAGGATAAAATAGAGAGGGTTTCATCATGCCTCAGGAGGCGGCGTTTTGTTGCTTTAGAGGGCTCGTTTTTGATATGATCTGTATTATATGACGAAACGGAGAATTATGCGGAGGTGGATCTTATGTCACGAATTTCTATAGAAGAAGTAAAACATGTCGCTCATTTGGCGAGACTTGCCATTACGGATGAAGAAGCTGAAATGTTCACAGAACAGCTTGACAGCATCATCTCGTTTGCCGAGGAGCTTAATGAAGTAGACACGGATAACGTGGAACCGACAACACACGTACTGAAAATGAAAAACGTAATGAGAGAAGATGAAGCGGGTAAAGGCCTTCCGGTCGAGGATGTCATGAAGAATGCTCCCGATCATAAAGACGGCTATGTCCGTGTGCCATCTATTCTGGATTAAAGGAGGGAGACAGTATGTCATTATTTGATCACAAAATCACAGAACTGAAACAAATGATACATAATAAAGACATCAAGATTTCCGATCTTGTTGACGAATCTTACAAACGGATCGCATCCGTGGATGATAAGGTGCAGGCGTTTTTGCAGCTTGACGAAGAAAGAGCCCGCGCTTACGCGAAAGAGCTTGACGAAGCGGTTGACGGCCGGTCTGAACACGGTCTTCTTTTCGGAATGCCGATCGGCGTCAAAGACAACATCGTGACAAAAGGGCTTCGCACAACATGCTCAAGCAAAATCCTCGAAAACTTCGATCCGATTTACGATGCGACGGTAGTGGAGCGCCTTCAGGCCGCTGAAGCCGTCACGATCGGAAAGCTGAATATGGACGAGTTCGCGATGGGTTCTTCTACTGAAAACTCCGCGTATAAAGCGACGAAAAACCCTTGGAATCTTGATACGGTTCCCGGCGGATCAAGCGGCGGTTCCGCAGCTGCGGTTGCAGCCGGCGAAGTGCCGTTCTCACTCGGATCTGATACGGGCGGCTCCATCCGTCAGCCGGCTTCTTTCTGCGGCGTCGTCGGATTAAAGCCTACATACGGACGCGTGTCGCGTTACGGTTTGGTCGCTTTTGCGTCTTCATTAGACCAGATCGGACCAATCACAAGAAACGTAGAAGATAACGCATTCCTGCTTCAGGCGATTTCAGGCGCGGACAAAATGGACTCTACGAGCGCCAATGTCGAAGTGCCGGACTTTCTTTCTTCATTAACTGGCGACATTAAAGGCTTAAAAATCGCCGTACCGAAAGAATATCTCGGAGAAGGAGTCGGCAAAGAAGCGAAAGAATCGGTTTTAGCCGCTTTAAAAGTGCTTGAAGACCTTGGAGCGACATGGGAAGAAGTATCTCTGCCGCACAGTAAGTACGCGCTTGCGACGTATTATCTGCTGTCATCTTCCGAAGCGTCTGCGAACCTTGCGCGCTTTGACGGCATCCGCTACGGCTACCGCTCAGACAATGCGGACAACCTGATCGACCTTTATAAACAGACACGCTCAGAAGGCTTCGGCAACGAAGTGAAGCGCCGCATTATGCTCGGCACCTTCGCGCTCAGCTCAGGCTACTATGACGCGTATTACAAAAAAGCGCAAAAAGTGCGCACGCTCATTAAAAAAGATTTTGAAGACGTCTTTGAGAAATACGATGTCATCGTCGGACCGACAACGCCGACACCGGCTTTCAAAATCGGCGAAAAAACCAGCGATCCGCTCACAATGTACGCCAACGATATTTTAACAATCCCTGTCAATCTCGCGGGTGTGCCGGGAATCAGCGTGCCATGCGGATTTGCAAACGGACTGCCGCTCGGACTGCAAATCATCGGAAAGCACTTCGATGAAGGCACTGTATACCGCGTCGCTCATGCTTTTGAGCAGGCAACAGATCATCATAAAGCGAAACCTGAACTGTAAGGGGTGAAATGAAGTGAACTTTGAAACGGTAATCGGACTTGAAGTCCATGTGGAATTAAAAACAAAATCTAAAATTTTCTCAAGCTCACCGACGCCATTCGGAGCGGAAGCGAATACCCAAACGAGCGTCATTGACCTTGGGTATCCCGGCGTGCTGCCCGTTTTAAACAAAGAAGCGGTCGAATTCGCGATGAAAGCTGCAATGGCTTTGAACTGCGAAATCGCAACGGATACGAAGTTTGACCGGAAAAACTATTTCTACCCGGACAACCCGAAGGCATATCAAATTTCTCAATTTGACAAGCCGATCGGCGAAAATGGCTGGATTGAAATCGAAGTCGGCGGAAAAACGAAAAAAATCGGCATTACCCGTCTTCACCTTGAAGAAGATGCGGGAAAACTGACGCATACGGGCGACGGCTATTCCCTCGTTGACTTCAACCGCCAGGGCACGCCGCTTGTCGAGATTGTATCTGAGCCGGATATCCGCACACCGGAGGAAGCTTACGCATATCTCGAAAAGCTGAAATCAATTATCCAATACACAGGCGTGTCTGACTGTAAAATGGAAGAAGGTTCACTGCGCTGTGACGCCAACATTTCCCTCCGTCCGATCGGCCAGGAAAAATTCGGCACAAAAACGGAGCTGAAAAACCTGAACTCCTTCGCATTCGTGCAAAAAGGCCTTGAGCATGAAGAAAAACGCCAGGAGCAGGTGCTTCTGTCAGGCGGCGTCATTCAGCAGGAGACGCGCCGCTACGATGAAGCGACGAAAAAAACCATTTTGATGCGTATCAAAGAAGGTTCGGATGACTATCGTTATTTCCCAGAGCCTGACCTTGTCGAGCTCTACATTGATGACGAATGGAAAGAACGCGTAAGAGCAACCATTCCTGAGCTTCCGGATGAGCGCCGCAAACGTTATATCGAAGAGCTCGGCCTGCCGGCTTATGACGCAATGGTTCTGACGCTGACGAAAGAAATGGCTGATTTCTTCGAAGAAACGGTCAATAAAGGCGCAGAAGCCAAGCAGGCATCAAACTGGCTGATGGGTGAAGTGTCAGCTTACCTGAACGCCGAACAAAAAGAGCTTGAGGATGTCGCATTGACTCCTGAAGGCCTTGCCGGCATGATTAAGCTGATTGAAAAAGGGACCATTTCGTCTAAAATCGCGAAGAAAGTCTTCAAAGAATTAATTGAAAAAGGCGGAGACGCTGAAAAAATCGTCAAAGAAAAAGGCCTCGTGCAGATTTCTGACGAAAGCGTGCTTCTGAAGCTGGTGACAGATGCGCTTGACAGCAACCCGCAGTCAATTGAAGACTTCAAAAACGGAAAAGACCGCGCGATCGGCTTCCTTGTCGGGCAGATTATGAAAGCCTCAAAAGGACAGGCCAACCCGCCGATGGTCAACAAAATCTTACTTGAAGAAATCAAAAAACGATAAAAAAAGCAGCCGCCTGTAAGGGCGCTGCTGACACGGAGACCGGTATGCGCCGGTCTCTTTTTTTATAAGCTGAAATAGGTTTCAATGGAAGCACGCAGCGTTTCAATCTGTTTATTTCCGCTGCCTGCCAAATTGGACAGCATTCCTTTAATAATCGGTTTGCGCGGCTCTTCCTTTGCGCTTTCCTCTTCAATGACTTCCAGCGAAACGAGAACGTCCTCAGGCAGCCCCTGCTGAGCTTTTGCCATTTGAATATCCGCGAGCAGTCTCTTTCTGTCCGCCGCAGGCTGAGTGAAAATATCCTCAGGCAAAAGCGGATCGGGATTGTCTTTTATCAGTCCGGTAATCAGATCATCGATCCTGGCAATCAGAAAGGGGGCCACGTTTTCCGTCCGGAATGCGGTATTTTCATTGAAAATCAAGAAATGGATATAAGAGCTCACAATTCCTTGGGCCATAACAGATGCGTCCGCTAAAAACGGCATGACGGCATCTCCATAAACGGACAGCAAAGAATCCCGGTACAGCATGTTAAATTGAATATTCGCCTCATGAAAGTATTGTTTCACCTTTTGATTTTCTGGGATGACCTTTTCGCTCAGCAAGAGAATGATAAAGTCCTTATGCTCCATAAATTCCTGGAATTGATATGCGATTTGTTTTTGAAATACGTCCTTAGGCGGTTTATGCTGATGTTCTGTTTTGATCTTCTTTATTTCTTCCATAGACATGCCGATGTAATACTCACATGCGGACAGCAAAAGGTCTTCTTTTGATTTGAAATGGAGATAGAAGGCGCCTTTTGAAATTCCGCACTCACCGGCGATTTCCTGAATGGTTGTTGAAGAAAATCCTTTTTTAGCAAATAAATGGATGCCTGTTTTTATGATTTTCTCTTTTTTTTCGTTCATGACGTGCTTCCCCTTAATCCTTGAAAAATTTAGAAAAATTTACTGCCTTATTGGTTGACGATGTTGAGTTATACCGTTTAGTATTATATAGAATGACCAGTCAGTCAATAAAAAATAACGGAGGACATGATGAACCACATTATTAACTTTGTACTGAAGAACAAATTCGCAGTTTGGCTGATGACGATTATCGTTACTGTAGCAGGGCTGTATGCCGGTCTGAATATGAAACAGGAATCCATACCGGACGTCAACATGCCTTACCTCTCAGTAAATACGACTTATCCCGGAGCTGCTCCGAGTCAAGTTGCGGATGACGTAACGAAACCAATTGAGCAGGCGGTGCAGAATTTAGAAGGAGTGAGCGTCGTATCGTCCACATCCTCTGAAAACGTCTCATCGGTTACGATTGAATATGATTACAGCAAGGATATGGACAAGGCGAAAACTGAAGTCGCTGAAGCGCTGGACAGTGTCAGCCTTCCTGACGACGCGAAAAAACCTGACATTTCCCGTTACAGCCTCAACTCTTTCCCGATTTTGACGCTCAGTGTGACAAGCGGCAAAAGCTCGCTTGAAGATCTGACCAAAAATGTGGAAAACACTCTCGTTCCTAAGCTCAAAGGCATCCAGGGCGTTGCGTCCGTGCAAGTTTCCGGACAGCAGGAAGAGCAGGTGGAATTCTCTTTCAAAGACAAAAAAATGAAAGAGTACGGACTTGATGAAGATACCGTCAAGAAAGTGATCCAAGGCTCTGACGTCAATACGCCGCTTGGATTGTACACGTTCGGCAACAAAGAAAAATCAGTTGTCGTTAACGGAAATATTACGTCAATTAAAGATCTGAAAGATATGAGAATTCCGGTCACATCTTCTTCTGCCGCTCAAGGTCAAGCGGGCGGAGCTGGTGCGGCATCCGCGGCGGACGCTCAGGCTGCGCAGCAGGCACAGCAAAGCGCATCAGCAGGGGTGCCGACAGTCAAGCTTTCTGACATTGCCGACATTAAAGATGTGAAAAAAGCAGAATCCATTTCCCGCACGAACGGAAAGGACAGCATCGGAATTAATATCGTAAAGGCCAATGACGCCAACACGGTGGAAGTGGCCGATGCGATTAAAGATGAACTGAATCAATACAAAAAAGACCACAAAGGGTTCAAGTACAGCTCGACTCTTGATATGGCAAAGCCGATTACAGAGTCAGTGGAGACGATGTTAAGCAAAGCGATTTTCGGCGCGATTTTTGCGGTCGTGATTATTCTCTTATTCTTAAGAGATATTAAATCAACGATGATTTCTATCGTTTCCATCCCGCTGTCACTGCTGATTGCGCTTCTGGTGCTGAATCAGCTCGATGTCACATTGAACATTATGACACTCGGCGCGATGACGGTCGCCATCGGACGGGTAGTCGATGATTCCATTGTCGTTATCGAAAACATTTACCGCCGCATGAGGCTGAAAGATGAGCCTTTACGCGGGAAGCAATTGGTGCGTGAAGCGACAAAAGAAATGTTTAAACCGATCATGTCATCAACGATCGTAACCATTGCCGTATTCCTGCCGCTTGCCATGGTCGGCGGACAGATCGGCGAACTGTTTATGCCGTTTGCCTTAACAATCGTTTTCGCGCTTGCCGCATCATTGTTGATTTCCATCACACTGGTGCCGATGCTTGCGCACAGTTTATTCAAAAAATCGCTCACAGGCGCGCCTGTTAAAGCGAAAGAGCATAAGCCGGGCAGATTGGCCGATTTTTATAAAAAAGTGCTGAATTGGTCATTAAGCCATAAATGGATTACATCTATTATCGCGGTTCTGATGCTTGCCGGCAGTTTGTTCCTCGTACCTCTGATCGGCGCGAGCTACCTGCCTGCGCAAGCGGACAAAACAATGCAGCTCACATACACGCCTGAACCGGGCGAAACAAAAAGCGAAGCTGAAAAAGCTGCGCAAAAAGCGGAAGACATGCTGCTTAAACGCAAACATGTCGATACCGTCCAGTATTCATTAGGCTCGCAAAGCCCGCTCGGCGGAAGCTCAAACGGGGCATTGTTCTACGTGAAATACGAGGAGGACACGCCTGATTTTGACAAAGAAAAAGACAATGTCTTAAAAGAAGTCAAAAAAACATCCAGCCGCGGCGAATGGAAATCACAAAATTTCAGCTCGTCAGGCAACAACAACGAATTAACGTACTATGTGTACGGAGATTCAGAGTCTGATATTAAAGGCACGGTCAAAGATATCGAAGGCATCATGAAAAAGCAGAAGGATCTGAAAGACGTCAACTCAGGCCTTTCAAGCACATATGATGAGTACACGTTCACCGCTGACCAGGAGAAGCTCAGCAAGCTGGGCCTGACGGCTTCGCAAATCTCCCAAGCCTTGATGCCGCAAACGTCACAGTCTCCTTTGACAACGGTGAAAAAAGACGGCAAAGAGCTTGACGTAAACATCAAAACAGAAAAAGACCAGTATAAGAGTGTAAAAGAATTAGAGGATAAAACCATCACATCGCCTACAGGCCAAGAAGTAAAAATCGGCGATGTGGCGAAAGTGAAAAACGGCACGACATCTGATACTATTTCCAGACGCGACGGCAAAGTGTACGCTGACGTAACGGCAACCGTCACTTCTGACAACATCACGAAGGTGTCATCAGCCGTTCAAAAGAAAGTAGACAAACTGGATAAGCCGGACAATGTATCTATTGATACCGGCGGTGTATCAGCCGATATTGCTGATTCCTTTACGAAACTCGGTTTAGCGATGCTTGCCGCAATCGCCATCGTATACCTCGTGCTTGTGATTACGTTCGGCGGAGCATTAGCGCCGTTTGCGATTCTGTTCTCGCTGCCGTTTACAATCATCGGCGCATTAGCCGGACTGTATGTATCCGGAGAGACGATCAGTCTGAATGCCATGATCGGTATGCTGATGCTGATCGGAATCGTCGTTACAAACGCGATTGTCTTAATTGACCGCGTCATTCATAAAGAAGCGGAAGGCTTATCGACGAGAGAAGCGCTCCTTGAAGCCGGCTCTACGAGATTGCGTCCGATTCTGATGACGGCGATCGCGACAATCGGCGCCCTGCTTCCATTGGCATTGGGCTTCGAAGGCGGAAGCCAGGTCATTTCTAAAGGACTCGGTGTCACCGTTATCGGCGGTTTAATCAGTTCGACTCTGCTTACCCTTCTGATTGTGCCGATCGTATATGAAGTATTGGCGAAATTCCGTAAGAAAAAACCAGGAACAGAAGAAGAGTAAGACAGCGGGCCTTGGCTCCTTAAAAGGAGCCGGGGCCTTTTTTCTTCTGGCAATTCCTGTACATATTGTTGCGATTTTCTCAAGTCATAGTATAATTAAAGGTTGTTAGTGTTAATAATGGATCGGATACTCTTAAGTAGGATGATGAGATAATGAAACGTGCACGCATAATATACAATCCGACTTCAGGACGGGAGCTTTTTAAGAAAAATCTTGCCCAGGTCCTGCAAAAATTTGAACAAGCCGGTTATGAAACCTCCACCCATGCCACCACATGCGCGGGGGATGCCACTCAAGCCGCAAAAGAAGCCGCTTTGCGGGAGTTTGACCTGATTATCGCAGCCGGCGGAGACGGAACGATTAATGAAGTCGTCAACGGCCTTGCGCCGTTAGACAACCGCCCGACACTCGGCATCATTCCGGTCGGCACGACAAATGACTTCGCCAGAGCGCTGGGCATTCCGAGAGAGAGTATACTGAATGCCGCTGATACCGTCATTAACGGCGCAGCCCGCCCGATCGACATCGGTCAGGTGAACGGTCAGTACTTCATCAACATCGCCGGCGGAGGCCGTCTGACGGAGCTGACGTATGATGTGCCGAGCAAACTGAAAACGATGCTCGGCCAGCTTGCTTATTATTTAAAGGGAATGGAAATGCTGCCTTCACTTCGACCGACAGAAGTCGAGATTGAATATGACGGCAAGCTGTTTCAAGGCGAAATTATGCTGTTTTTAGTGACGCTGACCAACTCGGTCGGCGGATTCGAGAAGCTGGCCCCTGATTCCAGCCTGAATGACGGCATGTTTGATTTAATTATTTTGAAAAAAGCCAATCTCGCGGAGTTTATCAGAGTCGCGAGCATGGCGCTCAGAGGCGATCATATTAACGATCAGCACATTATCTACACAAAAGCGAACCGTGTAAAAGTCAATGTATCAGAAAAGATGCAGCTGAATCTGGACGGCGAATACGGCGGCATGCTGCCGGGCGAATTCGTGAATCTATACCGGCATATTCACGTCATCATGCCGAAGGAGAAAGCGGAACAGCTGGATGATTAATACGCGGACAAAATCCTAAAACAGTATTCGTTTTAGGATTTTGTCATCTTTTCAGCATGATCGGAAACCTTTGAAGGCCTGAATTTGAAGGTTTGCCAGCACGCTGAAACAAGGCTTTTGGCCGAGTTTTCTTTCGCTTAAAACTAGAGGTGATTATAGATGAAAATGAAACCCCCGATAGAAAAAAATGAATACTATGACGTGACATTTGAGGATTTGACGCACGAAGGAGCGGGCGTCGCAAAGGTTGAGGGCTTCCCGATCTTCGTGCCGAACGCCCTGCCTGAGGAAAAAGCGCAAATCAAAGTGACACGCGTCAAAAAAGGCTTCGCTTTCGGCCGCTTAATCGAGCTGAAGGAAGAAAGCCCGCACAGAACGGATGCCCCGTGCCCGATCTACAAACAATGCGGCGGCTGCCAGCTCCAGCACATGACCTATGAAGGCCAGCTCTTGTTTAAACAGAAACAAGTCAAAGACGTCTTAGAACGGATCGGCAAGCTGGATCTCTCTAAAGTCACCGTGCACCCGACGCTCGGCATGGAAGACCCGTGGAACTACAGAAACAAAGCACAGGTGCCAGTCGGTGAAAGAGAAGGCGGACTCGTCGCCGGATTTTATCAGCAAAGAAGCCATGACATCATCGACATGAGCGCCTGCCTGATTCAGCAATCCAAAAACGACGAAGCCGTCCAAGCCGTCAAAGACATCTGCGCAGCATACGGCGTCAAAGCCTACAACGAAGAACGCCACAAAGGCTGGCTCCGCCATATCATGGTCAGATACGGCGTCGTCACGGGCGAAATGATGATCGTCTTCATCACAAGAACAAACGACTTCCCGCACAAAGCGAAGATCATCGAAGACATTACGGCGCAATTCCCGCACGTTAAATCAATCGTGCAAAACATCAACCCAAATAAAACAAACGTGATTTTTGGGGACGAAACCAACGTCATCTGGGGCGAAGAATACATCTACGACCTCATCGGAGACGTCAAATTCGCCATCTCCGCCAGATCGTTCTATCAGGTCAACCCGGAACAGACAAAAGTGCTCTACGACAAAGCGCTTGAGTACGCGGAGCTTCAAGGGGAAGAAACCGTCATCGACGCCTACTGCGGCATCGGAACGATTTCTCTCTTCTTGGCGAAGCAGGCGAAAAAAGTGTACGGCGTCGAAATCGTGCCGGAAGCCATCGAGGATGCAAAACGCAACGCTGAACTGAACGGCATCACAAACGCGGAATTCGCAGTCGGAGAAGCAGAAACCGTCATTCCACAGTGGTACGAAGAAGGCATCACGGCAGATACGCTAGTTGTAGACCCGCCAAGAAAAGGCTGTGACGAAACGCTGTTGCGCACAATCATCGACATGAAACCGAAGCGGGTGGTGTACGTGTCCTGCAACCCAGGAACGCTTGCAAGAGACCTGCGGGTGCTTGAGGATGGCGGGTATCAGACGCTCGAAGTGCAGCCCGTGGATATGTTTCCGCATACGAATCATGTGGAGTGTGTGGCAGTGCTGGAATTAATTAAATAAGGAAGCAGGTGGGTTCGAGAATCGAATAAAAAAATTCTCGGACTTCATCTGCTTTTATTTCAAATGTTTCAAGAAAGCGATGAAGTATTTCTTGAGTTAATTCTTGAAATTCCATAAAAGCATTTAACTGTTGTTTAATTTCATTGATATTGGTTTCAAGAGAAGACTTCAATTGCTGGGTTTTAGAATTGATAATGTCCGTCTGGTTATTGATATCGATGACACTCCATCATAATCTGCTTTGGATATTTTTTCGTCAATAAACAAATTGAGAGGCTTCTTTTTCTGTTGAGAAGATTGTTTTCAAGGATATGCAAAATTTCCTGATTGTCCAAATTGATGCTAGATGTTTTAAGTCATTGAAAATGACTTGTAGTGATCACAGCTGATTTCTAATATTAATAATTAAGAGTAGAAATAGGCTCAGGATTGATGAAACAATGTGTGTAGTAATACAATTTGAATACATAAATTTTTCTCTATTATTCTTTAATAATCTAAATAGTTAGTATAATAAGCGGATTTTTTCAAGAAGTCAGAATGTTTGTATCGTTTGACCTCTCATCAGATAAAGGGGTTTTGTGCCCCACCCCTTTACTTTATAGGGAGACTCCATAAAATTTGGATGCTTACTAAGAAAAAGAAACATATAGTAGCAAATGAGAGGGAGATTTCTATATGGTATTACTTTTTGTTGTGCAAACTCCTATAATAGTAGGTAATGATATCTATTTTGATAAATCAGTGAATAGGTCGTCAATAGGTGATATGAGCGAAAAAATGCTCAGTTATTACAATGAGATAAGCATCCTAAAAACTTCTCAAATTATCTCAATCTAGCTACATGAAAAGTAGATTCGAAAAAAATTATTAAATGAGGTATATAACATGATTAACTTCCAAGATAAAGTAAGCTTCATTTGGTCAATTGCTGAGATTTTACGTGGACCATATAAGCCGGAAGACTACGGTGAAATTATATTGCCATTAGCTGTATTACGTCGTTTTGACTGCGTATTAGAAAGTACAAAAGAAGAAGTGTTAGCGAAAGCAGAGCAGTATCCAAATATGACATATGAAGCACGTGAGCAGATTTTAAATCGTGTTTCTAAGCAAAACTTCCACAACTTAAGTAAATATGACTTTAACAAGCTATTAACAGACGCTGATAATATCGCTGATAACTTACGTGACTATATAAATGGTTTCTCAAAAGTGGCTCGTGATATCATGGAGCACTTCGACTTCGATCGCCAAATCGATAAACTTGATCAAAATGACTTATTATACTTAACGATTAAACGCTTTAGTGAAATTGATTTACATCCAGAAACAGTTTCAAACATTGAGATGGGTTATGTATTTGAGGAACTAATTCGTCGGTTCAATGAGTATGCAGAAGCAGGGGACCATTACACGCCGCGTGAAGTTATTCGTTTAATGACACATTTATTATTCTTACATGATGATGCAAGCATATTAACGAAGCCAGGTTTAACACAAACATTGTATGACTGTGCAGCTGGTACAGGTGGTATGGGTTCAGTTGCGCAAGAATATTTACTTAATCAAAATCCAACAGCCCATTTAGAATTTTTTGGTCAGGAAATTAACCCTGAATCCTATGCCATTTGTAAGGCAGACTTACTTATTAAAGGTGAAGATGCACGTAATATCCGTTTAGGGAATACGTTATCAAACGATCAATTCCCACACGATACATTCGATTACTTAATTTCAAATCCACCGTACGGAGTGGACTGGAAATCATATGAAAAGGCGATTAAAAACGAACATGAGAAACAAGGTTTTGATGGCCGTTTCGGACCTGGTACGCCTCGTACAAGTGACGGGCAGCTATTATTCCTCATGCACTTAATATCAAAAATGAAGCCAGTCACAGCAGAAAATCCACAAGGCTCTCGTTTAGCCATTATTATGAATGGTTCGCCGTTATTTACAGGTGATGCAGGTTCTGGTGAAAGCGAAATTCGTAAGTATGTGCTTGAAAACGATTTAGTAGAAGGTATTGTGGCATTGCCGAACGATCTTTTCTACAACACAGGCATTGCAACGTACATTTGGATTTTAACGAACAATAAAGCACCTCTTTATAAAGGGAAAGTACGGTTAGTCAATGCTGTAGACTTTTCGAAAAAAATGAAAAAGTCGATGGGGAGCAAGCGTAACGAAATTACGGAAGAGCAAATTAATGAGATTGTTCGTTTATACGGTGATGCACAGTCAAATGAGTACGTGAAGGTTTTTGAGAATGAAGCCTTTGGCTATGCGAAAATTACAGTAGAACGTCCATTACGTTTAAACTTCCAAGTAAATGAAGAGCGCTTGGCACGTGTAGTAGAGCAAAAAGGCTTTATGAACTTAGTAACATCGAAGAAAAAAGGTGATGCAGGTCACTTTGAAATTGAAGAGGGTAAGAGGCTGCAAACGCAAATTTTATATGTTCTACGCACGTTAGAAAGCGATACAGAATATAAAAATCGTGACGAGTTCACGAAAATAGTAAAAGACGCATTGAAGCAAGCGGGCATTACTATCGGAGCACCCGTATTAAAAGCAATTTTAGCTGGTCTATCTGAAAAAGATGAAACAGCCGATGTATGTATGAAAAATAAAACAGACATCGAACCAGATACGGATTTACGTGATACTGAAAATGTACCTTTAAAAGAGAACATACATGACTACTTTGCACGTGAAGTGTTACCACATGTACCAGATGCATGGATTGATGAATCAAAAACAAAAATCGGCTATGAAATTCCATTTACCCGTCAGTTCTACAAATACACGGCATTACGCAGCTCAGCAGAAATTATGGACGAGATTCGTACATTAGAAGCGGAGATTGCTGAGCAGTTGAAGAGGGTGATGGAATGAAACCTTTATTTGAATTAGAGAAAACGCCAATTAATATTGATTGGAAGGTATTAAAAATAAAGCGAGTATTAGATACGCCTATTACTGATGGACCCCATGAAACACCAGAACTCTTGGATGAAGGTATCCCTTTCTTATCAGCAGAGTCTGTAAAAAATGGAAAGTTAGATTTTAATTTTAAGCGAGGATATATTTCTCAAGAAGACCATGAAAAATATATAAAGAAGTGTAAGCCACAACGAGATGATATTTTTATGATTAAGTCGGGTGCTACTACTGGTAACGTAGCTATGGTTGAAACTGAGGAAGAGTTTAGTATTTGGTCTCCACTTGCATTAATTAGAGCGGATAAAAAGAAAATACTCCCGAAATATTTATATTATTTCATTGGTTCAGTTGCATTTAGAGAACAAGTAGAAATTAGTTGGAGCTTTGGTACACAGCAAAATATAGGAATGAAGGTAATTGAGAATTTATTTATTTCAGTACCACCTATACATTTTCAAGAAAAGCTAGTTCAGTATATGGAAAGCAAAGTAGTGCAGATTGATAAACTAATTGAGATGAAGGAAAAAAAAATTAGTTTACTTGAACAACAACGCCAATCAATCATCACAGAAGCTGTTACAAAAGGTTTGAATCCGAATGTGAAAATGAAAGATTCAGGGGTTGAATGGGTTGGTGAGATTCCTGAGCATTGGGAAGTTACAAAAATTAAGTACACTACTTATGTAAAAGGACGAATAGGGTGGCAAGGTTTAAAGTCAGATGAATTTATTGATGAAGGTCCTTTTTTAGTAACAGGGACAGACTTTACACAGGGATTTGTAAATTGGGATACATGTTATCATATTAGTGAAGAACGATATAATGAAGCGCCTCCTATTCAATTACAGGAAAATGATTTATTGATAACCAAAGACGGTACTATTGGTAAATTGGCTATTGTGAAAGAAATGCCATATAAAGCAATCTTGAACAGCGGTGTGTTCGTTACAAGACCTTTCCATAATAAATATTTATCTAAATATATGTATTGGCTATTAAGTTCAACTATTTTTGATAAATATATTAAATTTATGGAAACTGGTTCAACAATTAAACATTTATACCAAGAAACATTTGTTAATTTTTCTTACCCAATACCATCAATAGTTGAACAAACCGAAATATTAAATTACTTAGATATTAAAATTGGTGAAATAGATAGTATTAAATCAAATCTAGTGAAGCAAATTGAAAAATTAAAAGAATACCGCCAATCCCTTATCTACGAAGCAGTAACAGGCAAAATCGACGTACGTGATATGGAACTTGATGAAGTGAGGTGAATGGTAATGGCGATCGATACTACAGAAACAGGTTTTGAGACAAATATTGAATTAGCGTTAATCACTAGTGGCTATAAAAAGCGTGTGCTAGAAGGAGAGGGAAGTGCATCTTTTAAGCAGCATGCAATCGACGTAGAAGAGCTATTTGCTTTTTTAGAGAATACGCAGGAAAAACGTATGCGTACCTTAGAGAAATCGTATGGTCCTTTTTATAAAGAAGAAGTGTTAAAACGTATTATAGCCCAGCTGCATAAACAAGGTTTAGTCGAATGTTTACGTAAAGGTATCAAAGACCGAGGTGTGACATTACAGCTAGCGTATAATAAGCCACCTACAGATATGAACAAGACGTTAAATGAACAGTATGCGAAAAACCGCTTTAATGTTGCTCGCCAAGTGTATTACAGTGATAAGCACACCAATAGCTTAGATATGGTGCTGTTTTTAAACGGCTTACCGCTTGTAGTGATGGAGCTGAAAAATCCATTAACAAATCAAACAGTTGAAGATGCGATGAAGCAATTAAAGACGGACCGTGATCCACGTGAGCAGCTGTTCAAATTTAATGAGCGTGTTGCTGTCTACTTTGCAGTTGACCCAGATGAAGTATTTATGACAACAAAGCTTGATAAAGACAAAACATATTTTTTACCATTTAACAAAGGTAATAATGGTGGGAAAGGTAATCCGTTAACTTATGGTGACAATTATCGTACGCATTATTTATGGGAAGAAATTTTAGCCCCAGATAGCTTGCTCGATATTTTATATCGCTTTATTTTTATTAAGAAAGACTACATTAAAGATTCAAACGGTGAAACGATTGGTGAGCGTCAAATGCTCATTTTCCCCCGTTTCCATCAGCTTGATGTTGTACGTAAGTTAGAAGCAGATGTTGCACAAAAGCTTGTCGGTCATAATTATTTAATTCAGCACTCTGCTGGTTCGGGCAAGACGAACTCGATTTCATGGCTTGCACATCGCTTAGCAAAACTACATAACGAGGAAAATGAATCAATTTTTAGTAGTGTGATTGTCATTACCGATCGCCGAGTGTTAGATAAGCAATTGCAAGATGCAGTATATCAGCTGGAGCATAAAGCAGGGATGGTAGAGCCGATTGATAAAGATTCAGAGCAATTAGCACGTGCCATAAATAATGAGACACGTATTATTATTACGACGCTTCAAAAGTTCCCATTCATTTTAGAGAAAGTAGCGGGCTTAGAGCGTAAAAAGTATGCGGTCATTATTGATGAGGCGCACTCATCCCAGGGTGGTAAAGCTTCAACTGCATTAACCAATGTGTTATCAGATAAAACGTTAGAAGCAGCTTATGAGGAAGATCGTATTGCGGAAGAAAACTTAGGTGATGTGGACGAAAAGATCGTTGAAGCCATCATGAAAAGTGGTAAACAAGATAACGTATCTTTCTTTGCGTTTACGGCGACACCAAAGCCAAAGACATTAGAGAAGTTCGGTACAATTGGCATAGATGGCAAGCCAGCTGCATTCCATCAATACACAATGCGCCAAGCGATTGAAGAAGGCTTTATTTTAGACGTACTTGAAAATTATACGACCTATAAAACGTTCTGGAAAATTGCAAAGACAGTTGAAGATGATCCAGAGGTATCAAAAAAACAAGCTACTAAAAAGCTAGCACAATACGTGTCACTACATCCACATAGCATCGCACAAAAAACAGAAATTATTATCGATCATTATCGCAATTTCGTACTGCGCAAAATTGGCGGCCGTGCAAAGGCAATGGTTGTTACAGCAAGCCGTTTACACGCAGTACGTTACAAAATGGCTTTCGATAAGTATATTAATGAAATGGGCTACGATGATTTAAAAACAGTAGTTGCTTTCTCCGGTACTGTGAAAGATGGTGAGATTCATTATACTGAGTCAGAAATGAATAAGTTCTCTGAAAAAGAGCTACCTGAAAAATTTAATTCTGATGAATACAAAGTGCTACTTGTTGCAGAGAAATATCAAACTGGATTTGATGAACCACTGTTGCACACAATGTATGTAGATAAGCCATTAAGCGGTATTAAGGCAGTGCAAACACTATCTCGTTTAAATCGCACATGCCCTGGTAAGGACGATACATTTGTTTTGGATTTTGTAAATGATCCAGAAGACATAAGAGCGTCTTTCCAGCCTTATTATGAATCGACAAGTCTATCAAAAATTTCTGATCCGAATATCCTTTATGATATGCAGGCCGAGCTAGAGCCATATCAAGTATTTACTGAGGAAGAGGTGCAAAAGGTAAATGAGCTTGAAGTAACGGGTGGTGTGAAGAAGTCCACGAAGGCTCAAGCCGAGTTAAATGCGCTTCTCGATAAAGGTGTGGAGCGTTTTAAAAAACTTTCGGGAGAAGAACAATTCGCATTTAAACAAGTGGCTACGAAATTTATACGTACTTATGGCTTTGTGCTACAAGTTGTAACATTTATTGATTTAGATCTACACAAGCAATATATTTACCTGACGTACTTGTTACGTAAATTGCCACGTGGTCGAGGAGATAAGGATGTTTACTTGGCGGATGATGTAGCACTTGAATACTACCGCAATCAAAAAGTATTTGAAGGCAGCATTGAGCTTGAGAAAACGGGCGGCTACGACTTAGATCCTCAGGAACATGGTGCTGGTGGTGCGGCTGAAGATGAGAAGGTTCGTTTATCGAGCGTGCTAGAAAAGTTAAATGAGCGCTTTGGCACGCAATTCACTGAAACAGATTTCCTTTCTCGTGAGCAAGTTAAAGAGGATATGTTAAATGACGAAGACATTCGCCAAAAAGCAAAAAACAACACAAAAGAAAATTTTAAATTCGCCTTTGAAAAATCCTTTATGGATTTCGTTATTGACCGCATGAGCAGCAATCAAGAGTTCTTTATAAAGATTTTAGAGAACGACGAGTTTAAGGCTTATATTATGGAAGATATGATGAATGAAGTTTATGGAGAAGTGAATGGTTAGCTTTTTAGTTTGGACGGAGTTATGATTTTAATCTTTTAAGGTTAGTCTTGGCTCCGTTACTTATATTATTTACAGAAAGGAAGTTTTTATTTACGCATTATTACGATCCTAATAAGGTAGATATTTCGTCTATTACTATTGATGATAGGCAAAATATTATACCAGGTGTAAATTTAAGATATAGCTTATCAATTCCTTTTAAAAATCGAATGGAAGGTATTACTGTAACAGTAATAGTAATGAATCCATCGGAAGCTGATTCAAATATTCCAGATAGAACTGTAAATAAATTAATTGATTTTTTCTATTGTTATACCCATGAGAAAATTCAAGTGAAAAACTTTGCGTAGGAAATGTTATACCTATCTATGCTCCAAATCCAGCAGACATCTCAGCAAAATTGAAAAGTATTCACGGTGCACATCTATTAAATCATGTTCAAAAGAATAATATTAATACAGTTAGTTCAATGATAAATGATTCAGATATAGTTGTCCTTGCATGGGGGAAACCAAATGTGAAAACTGTACACAACCTTTATTACTATTCTCAAGTATATAAAATCATAGAGGTAATTTCGAATACTGATAAAGATACTTTTGTATTTAATATGGGAAATACAAACACAATCTTAACAGAGCATGGCGACCCGAGACATGCTGGACGGTCAGCAACTTTAATTGATTTAATCAAAATAGATATTAATGAATTATTGGGGTTAGTGTGAAGGAGGGGAATTCGTGGATACAATCGAAAAGATTTTAGTATCAAAAATAGCCCAGCAGAGAAGGGCTGAGCTATTAAATAGATTATACTTCTTCCGAATTGAGATAGCATTCCAAGAACTCCCTGTTTTTCTTACCGGTAGGAACCAAACCTAAGTGTTTATATTCCCAAACAACTTGACGTTGAGTACTGTTTAATTCTGATGCAATAACATCTTCATAATCATAATCAATTCGAAATTTTCCAGTATGCTCTGCTTGAGTATAAGGTTAGTCCACACATCTGAGTTATTCGCTTTCCATTCATCCCTTAGTTCATAAAATAAATCTTGTAGCTCGATTAACAAGTCATCATAAATATTTTTTGCATTAAAGAAAAAGTATAATTTTCTAGAGTCAGCTAAAATCTCTGCGTATAGAGAAACTTTATTCCATTATGCAGGAATCAGTTCATAAATTTGTTCCGCTAGCTCTCGATATAATTTACTACTCTTTTATTTTTCAATCTCTTTTAATCTCGCGACTTTATCATCTCTATCCCATTTGAGAGTTGCTATATCAGTTTAATGGTTTGATAGACGACTCATCTTTATAGTTAAGAACAATTCTTACGACTTGCTCCGCTGTGTAATTTTCATTGCTCCAGAATATTAAATCGCTTGGTGCCGAATGAGGTACATTTTTCTCTAATAAAGCAAGATATTCACTGACTTTCTCATCCTCTAATGTTGAGTTCATTATTTCCTTTACAAGAGAGATTAATTCTTTTTTTTGTCAGATTATCCATTTTTATACTCCCTTTAGAGAATAATTCGTTTATGACATTTGGATATTTTCTTATTTAATACAGCATTATCATGTTCTTATAAAAATTAAATTGGATTTTCAGGATATTCATCTAAATATTTTTTTATTAATTTTTGTAATGATGGATCCTTAGGTTCTTCCCTTAAATATTTGAATTTCCAGATGATAAGCTGATCACTGAAACTATAATCTGTCTTAAACCAATCTGTATAATCAAAGTTGACAGTTAATTTTCCTGATCTTTCTAGGCTAAGAGTGAAAGAATAAAATAATTCTTGGTCATGATCTTTGAAAACATCTCTCATTTTTTCGCTTAGTTTAAATAATTCCATCTCATACTGATCGAATTCATTTACGTCAATATCAAATTCAAACGGAATTTCAAGACTGTACTTAAAATGATTAGGTTCATTTTGAGAATTGTAAAAAAAGTAAGTGCCTCCGCCTGTCTCTGAAATCTGAGCATAGAACAAAAATTTCTCCCATGGTTCTGGTATCATTTGGTTAACGGTTTCAGCTATGCTTCTATATAATGCATTTAATTCATTTTCCAACAAGAATCAGCCTCCAGCATTATAATTGGTAATTTATAAGGATCATTTATATCAAAAAACCCCCAAATAAAGGAGGGGGTTTTTAATTTTGAGAATTTAGGTACTGCTCTAAAAAGGATTTTAAAGGTTTACTCTTAGGATAAATTCCTACATTTTTATAAGTCCAGATTGTTTGTCTTTGAGAGAGGGTATATGGAGATTGAATAACGTCTTCATAATTATAATCTATCGAAAATTCTCCGCTTATCCCCAGATTAAGTGTTAGATTAGTCCATATATCTTGATTGTTTTCTTTAAATTCATCTCGTAATTCCTCGAATAAGTCATGCAAGTCAAATAGTAGCTCCTCATAAATCAACTCACTGACATGATAGTGTTCAGGGATATTATGAGAATATATAAAATCTTCACTATGTGGAGTATTGAAATAAAAGAAAACCTCAGATGAATCGTCGAGAATTTCAGCATAAAGAATAACTTTTTTCCATTCTGCTGGAATCATTTCATTAATTTGTTCTGCTATTTTTTGATATAATAAATCCATTTTTTGAGTCTCCATAAAATCATCTCCAGAAACAAAAATAGCCCAGTAGAGAAGAGCTATTTTTGTTTTGTAGATTCCAATACCAATAGACGGTGGGGGTACTATTTAAGTCCATCGGTGTAAATTATATGAGAACTTTAAAATTTCACCCTTAGAGTCCTAATTGGACAAAACATCTTAATTGTTATTGAAGGTTACGGGCTATAGTGTGATTACTCTTCTTTATAGTTTAGAGCAATCTCCACAATTTGCTCCGCTGTGTATTTTTCATCGCTCCAAAAAATTAAATCACTTGGTGCAGGATGAGGGACATTTTCTTCTAATAAATCGATGTATTTACCAATTACCTCATCTTCTAATTCAGGATTCATAATTTTTTTCACCAATGAGACTAATTCTTCTTTTGACATTTTATTCAAGTCTAATTCTTCCTTTCTACATTTAATTTTTACTTCCTTTTTTTCCGAAATGATAAGCCGGATCTAGTATCTCTTGATGCATTTTGGGAGAAGTAATAATTAGATTATCTAAATTATACACATCCCCACCTTTATCAATAGGTTGTTTATGGTGTAAAATATATGACTTATGTTTACCGTAATGCTCTTTTTTAGGCGCGATAGGGGAATTCCCGTTTTTCATTCTTGCTATGTTATTTTTATTAAATTCATTTGCATATTCAGTGTTTGCTATTGATTTCCAGAATTCTTTTCTGAACTCATCAAATGATTTGAACTCCTTCCCAAGGAGCTGTTTACGTACTTCTTGAGGTATAACCCCTAATTTACCATTATTGTACATTAGTCTTTCTTGAAGCTGAAGCCCTCTGCTTGGAATTGCTTTACCAGTTGCAACACCTGGAATGTTTCTTTTGGTAAACAGAATGCTAGATTCTTTAGTTTCTTCTATAATTTTCTTTAACAAAGGCGTATTCTTCACATTGTGAGTATTTTCAATATCCTGTGCTATTCCGGCAAGCGCGGGTTCGTACTTGTTTTTCGAAAAGGAATTGATGTAGTTTTGTCCTTTTTCAATCCCGGTTTTTACATGTTTTGCAGCCGCTTTTTCTCCGGCTTCCAAGACGTTATCCACTTTGGCGGCGCCTGTTTTCGCGAGCTTGCTTGTTACTTTTACAGCTGAGCCGGAACCTTTTAGTCCGACGATGCTCCCGATGGCGTAGGTGATGTAATGTGATCTTGAATACGCATCCCCGTTAACCATTTTATCATTCCATGAATCCGCCAGGTTTGTCCATATGATTTTTGCGTAGGAGGGCGTGTTCAATACAGCCGATATGGTTTTAGCGACTTTTTGTTCATCGGAGAGATGGTAAAAATCCCATGCGCCGACAGCCAGATCTTTGACGCCGGTTACGGTGTCTTTTCCGACATCATAAAGGCCGACGCCTATTCCTTTGACGATGTCCCAAGCCGTTTCTCCGACTTCTTCGAGTTGTTTTGCTTGTTCAAGCTGCATCACATATTGCACCTGAGCGGGTTCAAGGTTTTCATAGCCGATCTTCTTCGCGATTTCCAAATACTCATCCGGGTCGGTGACGCCATCAGCCAGCTTTTTCTTTAGATCCTTGATTTCACGCTCTTTCGCTTCTTCCTTTTTGATCGTCAAATAAGCATCCGAATGTCTTGCGATATCGCCTTTTTTCTTATGGATGTCGCTTTCACGGTACGCCTTGGCATTGTAGTGAAGCGGCGTGGCGCTTTTTCCTTTGCCCGTGGCGTTTTGAAGCTGCTGGAAGTCAGCTTGGATGAACTGTTCGTTCGCTTCGGTTTCTGCGTATTCTTTCATTAGATCGTGATCAAGCTTGCCGAGCTTATGTATTGTTTCGCTTCTTTTTTTGTCAGCTGAAGAGAGCTTCTGATCCGTGTTTTCGGTTGAAAACAGATCAAGCGAGATGATGTCTTCGATCTCTCCGAGGATGGAGCGCATGTCCTTTTTCTGCTCTTCCATAATTGCCTTTGATTTACTGAGGGCGTGGGTGAGCTCGTGTTCCAGAAATGATTCTTCTACATGTGAATTGGAAAGTCCGGCATCTTCGACCTTGCCGGGAAGGCTTGTGAGAAATGCGATTTTCATATCGATCAGATCAAGCCAACTGTTTGTGACGCCGGCGTGGTCCTCGAAAAAAGCTTTAATGTTGTCTGCGCCCCGGCCGGAGAAATCATTGTCACCAAGATCAGCCATGCCTTGAAACGCTTTTTTCAGGTTGACCATCTGACCGCGCAGTTTTTTGTATTCACCCGCGCGCTGTTTGGCAGCGGCCAGCAGGCTGTTTGCTTCGAAAACTTTCATGACCATATCCTTTCTTTTGTTCGATATCAAAATTTTACCACGTGAATCGGGGTATACAGTGTAGGAAATAGGTAATAAGAATAAAATGAATCTTTTGACTTGCGACTTCCTTCCTGTATGAAGGGAGGCTTTTTATGTTTTGTACAATAACCCTCAAATTCGGCTTAGTGCGCCGCGGTGATTTTAGGCGTGCCTGTTTTTTCTAATGTCTTACACTCGAAACAACCTAATCGCTGAGGTATAATAGAAACAGAGTATTTAATCATACAGATTCAATTCGTGAAAGAGAGTGGAACAAAATGGGCCGTAAGTGGAACAATATTAAAGAAAAGAAAGCATCAAAGGACGCAAATACGAGCCGGATTTACGCGAAGTTCGGCCGTGAGATTTATGTGGCGGCAAAACAAGGCGAGCCAGATCCGGAATCGAACCAGGCGTTAAAAGTGGTGCTTGAGCGCGCAAAGACGTACAGTGTGCCGAAAAATATTATTGAGCGTGCGATTGAAAAGGCGAAAGGCGGCGCGGAGGAGAACTTTGACGAGCTGCGTTACGAAGGTTTCGGGCCGAACGGTTCAATGATCATCGTTGATGCGTTAACGAATAATGTAAACCGCACGGCGCCTGAAGTTCGTGCCGCATTCGGGAAAAACGGAGGAAATATGGGTGTGAGCGGGTCTGTCGCTTACATGTTCGATGCGACTGCCGTTATCGGCGTTGAAGGCAAGACGGCGGATGAAGCGCTGGAATTGCTGATGGAAGCTGACGTGGACGTGCGCGATATCTTAGAAGAGGATGACAGTGTTATCGTGTATGCTGAGCCTGATCAATTCCATGCCGTACAAGAGGCATTCAAAAATGCCGGTGTTGAAGAGTTCACAGTTGCGGAGCTGACGATGCTTGCGCAAAATGAAATCGAGCTTCCCGAAGATGCGAAAGCTCAATTTGAAAAGCTGATCGATGTGTTGGAAGATTTGGAAGACGTACAGCAGGTTTATCACAATGTAGATTTAGGCGAATAAAGACAAAAAGGCCGGGGCGGCATAAGTTCCGGCCTTTTTATTTTGCTTATGCGGCCGGCCTGTATCGTATTTCTCCGTAAGCAATTATTGATTATTTCGCCAAAACTGGGCGGATGCCCATACGTTTCCTTCCGCATGTCATAAACTGGACTGTAACCTATGTGAAGGAGCGATAAATCATGGATGAAAGAAGACCGATTTACGGCGGCGGCTTTGGCGGCGGCTATGGAGGGTTTGGAGGCTACGGCGGCTACCCGGGATACGGTTTTGGCGGCTACGGCGGCTTCGGAGGATATCCGGGATACGGTTTCGGCGGAGGCTACGGCTACCCGGGATACGGTTTTGGCGGTTACGGCGGCTACGGCGGCTATGGCGGCTATGGAGGGTTTGGAGGCTACCCGGGATACGGTTTTGGCGGCTATGGCGGAGGCTACGGCGGCTACCCGTTCCATCATCGGGACAGTCAATATATCTGACCATTCGGGAAAAAGCACTCTTGGACAGCAAGAGTGTTTTTTTGTGACCGTTTCTAAGCGCGGGCTTTTTTCATTTCTTGCGGGGCATAAATGCCGTTACGGGTTCATACCTATTAAGGTCATGTGTTTAGGAAAGGAGGATCGTCGTAATGAAAGAAAATCAGCCGTTTACACCGGTTAAATCTTATAAGCCCTTCCACAGCCGGTTTGATCCCTGCCCGCCGATCGGGAGAAAATACTACAGAACGCCGCCGCATCTTTATATGCGGTTTCAGCCGTATCACTTGGAGCAGTTTTCTCCGATGGAGGCATTGAGAAAAGGGACCCTTTGGAAGGATCTTTACGATTTCTATGATAATCCTTATCGGGGGGGAATCGAATATGGCGAAAAAGATTGATGATGAATACTATCGGCTGCTGGAGCAAATCCAGGCGGCGGACTTTGTCTTGGTGGAGCTGACGCTTTATCTGGATACGCATCCCCATGACCGTCTCGCGCTTCAGCAGTTTCATGAATATTCCCGGTACTCAAGGCAGCTGAGAAAACGGTTTGAACCTGAGTACGGACCGCTTCTGCAATTTGGCGTGAGTCAGGTTGGCGCGCAGTGGGATTGGGGCCGCGGTCCTTGGCCGTGGCAAGTATAAGGAGGGATCTGTAAATGTGGGTATATGAAAAAAAGCTGCAGTATCCGGTTAAAGTGAGCACATGTAACCCGATGCTGGCTAAGTTTTTGATTGAACAATACGGCGGGGCTGACGGCGAATTAGCCGCCGCGCTCCGGTATTTAAACCAGCGCTACACGATTCCTGATAAGGTGATCGGCCTGCTGACGGATATCGGCACGGAGGAGTTTGCCCATTTGGAAATGATTGCGACGATGATTTATAAGCTGACAAAAGATGCGACCCCGCAGCAGCTGCGTGATGCAGGGCTCAGCGACCATTACGTCAACCATGACAGCGCGCTGTTTTATCATAATGCGGCCGGAGTTCCGTTCACGGCGTCTTACATACAGGCAAAGGGAGACCCGATCGCTGATTTATATGAAGATATCGCGGCTGAGGAGAAGGCGAGAGCGACGTATCAATGGATTATTGATATTTCCGATGACCCTGACCTGAATGATTCACTCCGTTTTCTGCGTGAGCGTGAAATCGTTCACTCCATGCGTTTCAGGGAAGCGGTTGAGATTTTAAAAGAAGAACGTGATAAGAAGAAAATTTTTTAAACGGCCCTCAAACATGACGGCTGTTTTTTTCCTTTCTGCGTTTGGTCTATAATGAAGGTGTCGAATATTCTGATTACGGGAGGATTTTATGACACCATTTACGATTACGGAAGAGACGGCGGGAGCCTTCCGGGTCACCCCTGCCCGGAAGGATGATACAAAAGAGGTTATGGAGCTGCTCGTGTCAGCGGCGGAATGGCTTCGGGATAAAGGATCAAACCAGTGGAGCGGGCTTTTGCAAGGAGAAGATACCCACAATATGCGGGAGGCAATCGCCAAAGGACATGTTTTTCTATTCAGGCAGAAAGCTGAGCTGGCCGGTGTCGTCATGCTGCTCCCCGAAGCAAGCGAGTGGGACAGACGTCTATGGGGCAATGAGGGACATGGAGAATCCGTATATCTGCATCGGCTGGCGATTAACAGGCGGTATGCAGGCGCGGGACTCGGCCGGACGATCATGACTTGGGCGGAGACGGGGGTGTCTTGTCCGGGAAAAACAAAAATCCGGCTCGATTGCGTGTCTGATAACAAGGCGCTTCAGTCGTTTTACAGCGGGATGGGATACGAATCAAAAGGATTTGCATCAGGTTATCATTTGTTTGAAAAAGAGATGAGCAAATAAAAAGCTCCTCATGACGGAGGTGCAAGAGACATGGGATATTTTTATCTGATCTGTCTGGCCGCGTTTTGTCTTAATTTTGCCGTATCGGCTGTTCTCCGTAAAAAATGGCCGAAAAAGATGTGGCCTGAATGCCTTTTGGCGGTACTGGGCCTTGCTGCATTCGGTACGGTTGTTTACAGCATTTTCGGTGTCGGCGGCTGGGAAGGGATGGGCCTGGGCCTTGCTGCGATGTTTGCCGGTTTCGGAGCGGCCGTCGGTTATGTTGCTGAGACGTGCGTTCGGGCCGTGAAATCGAATCAAAAACATTAAACTGAGAAACGCGGCTGCGGCTGTGTTTTTTGTGTTTTCGGCCGCTGTATAGAAAACAGGCGGATGTCCATAATGGTAATGACTTTTAAGAAGAAGGTGCAGATATGGGACATTTATTTACAGTGGCTTGGGAATTAGTATGCGGTTTGGGTATTTTATTTGTGATTTTAAAATTGCTCGGAAAAACTCAATTCTCACAGATTACGCCATTTGATTTTATTTCGGCGCTTATCCTCGGCGAATTGGTCGGAAATGCGGTGTATGATAAAGGCGTCAGGATCGTTGAAATCATTTTTGCTTCTCTGTTATGGGGGATTTTAATCTATTTCATCGAACTGATTACGCAGAAAGTGAAAAGCTCCAGAAAGCTGTTGGAAGGCGAGCCGAACATTGTCATTCATAAAGGAAAACTGAAATATGATGTGCTGAAAAAAAATAAACTGGACATTAATCAGCTGCAGAGCCTTCTCAGACAGGCGAACTGCTTTTCCATACAGGAAGCGGAATATGCGATTTTAGAAACAAACGGGATGGTCAGCGTCCTGCCGAAATTTCCGTACGACACGACGAAAAACGGCGACATGCAAATAAAACCGAAGCAGGTCTCTTTACCGGTCACACTGATTATTGACGGTGAAGTGCTGCACGAAAACCTGAAAGAAGCCGGGGTGGAAGAAGAACAGCTGATGCAAGACCTGAAAAAGCAAAACATCAAAAAAACGGAGGACGTGTTGTATGCGGAATGGAAGCCCGATAAACCGCTGTTCGTCCTGCCGTATGAGGAGAAAAAATAAAAAGAGCTTTGCCCCGGGGCAAACGCTCTTTATTATTTTCCGTGTACGCCTGTTTTAACGGCTTTGACATGATACATACCGACGTCCGTCCCAAGCATGTAATCAGGTTTCGGCTTGCCTTGGTTTGCTTTGTGGGCCGCGATGTGATCTTCGCTTTTTTCCCATTGCTTCCAATGGTCTTCTGACTCCCAGCGGATTAAGACGACGACTTCTTCATCGCCGCGGCGGACTTTTTTCTCCAGGACTGTTACGTCAATCAAGCCTTCCTGCTTTTCAATTACGCCTTCTGAGCTGAAGCGTTCGATCACTTTATCGGCATGTCCTTCTTTTACGGTCATTTTTCTGATTTGCACGAACATCTGGCATCTCTCCAATCATTTTCAAGCTTTATTTTAAATGAAAATGATTCTCAAAGTCAATTGCGATGACTGATTACGATTTGAGGAGAAAGACATGGCCTTCCTCGTCTTTAAATTGCACGAAGCTGCCCCACTCCATTTGTTTCGGTTCATCTATAAATGTGACGCCGTTTTTTTTCATCTGTTCGTACGCGGCAAAGACATCTTCGCATTCAAATACGATTGAAGCCTCCATATGCTCGGCCCCTTTCATCATCGCTTTCGGATAGATAACCAAATGAGTCTCGGCTCCTTTTGGCGCTACTTCAAGCCAGAAGGCATTCGGGCCCATCGGATGTTCGGCGACGGTTTCAAACCCCGCTTTTTCCGTCCAGAATGTTTTCGCTTTTTGCTGATCATCAGTGTATACGGCGACTGTCGCGATTTTTTTGATCATCTTACTGACCTCCTGTTTCATTTCTTTTATAGTGTGTCCTGCAGGCGAAAAAAGCAACCGAAAGCTTTAATGTGCCGGCTTTTTTTTATTTCTCTAGTACGATCGGCAATTCCGATTTATAATTTAGACAAAAGTACATATTCTTGAAAGAGGAGACGGCAGTGAACAAAGACCAATTACTTCATGATTATATTATTACACATTCGGCCGAGCTGACGGAAAAATGGCTCAAGCTGAGACGGAAGCTGAGAGGGCATTTTTATTCTGCGAATCAATTAAGTGAGGAAATGAAACAGCTGCTGATCGAGCAGCATACCTTTACGAACACGGCCGTCGCAAGCGCTTTTTTGGAAGACCCGGCTGTTTTTCAGCATAACAAAGAAAAATGGGCCGCACAGGTAGCGAAAAGCAGAGTGGAGCAGGACGCGCAGGTTCATGAGGTCGTTGAAGCGATCGGCAATTCAAGAACCGTCTTTTGGGAGGCGGTCACCCGTTTTATAGATGAGCATCAGGATATCGTAACAAAAGAGGATGTCCGCCGCTGGAATCACCTTGTTAACGGCTCATTTGATCAGCTGATGACGGATTTTACTGAACAGTATCAGACATTAATGATCGCGAGGCTGTCATCTCAGCAGGAGCTTATTTCCGAATTGAGCTGTCCGGTTATTTTGATCGCGGATACGATCGGCACTCTGCCGCTCATCGGCGCGATTGATACGAGACGGGCGCGCGTGATATTGGAGACGGTGCCGGAAAACTGTGTCGCCAAACGGATCACAAACCTTGTGATTGATCTGTCCGGTGTGCCCATTGTCGATACGATGGTGGCGCAGCAATTGTACATGCTGTCGAAAACGTTATTTCTCCTCGGCATCAGAACCGTATTTTCCGGCATTCGGCCTGATGTGGCACAGACTTCTATCCAATTGGGGCTTGATTTTTCAGCGTATCAAACCTACGGCTCTCTGGAACAGGCGCTCGCCAGCATGGGTGTCACATGTACGATCGAGGAAACAAAAGCATAGAAAAAAAGTGCTCCGGCCAGAGGCGGGGCGCTTTTTTTGTCAGCGGGAAACAATTTAAATATTCGAAAACTTAGTTGACAGCTAGGGATAGTTTGAATTATTCTTATACACATCGAACCGGCACAAATAGCTGATCGGAAACAAACGAAAGCTGGCCGTATTGCCCATATCTGATACTGGTATAATGGCCCATCAGTCAACTGAAGGCATATTATTTTCCTTTTTTTAAAGGAGATAATATGCCTTTTTTTATGCAGAGAAAGAGAGGAGAAATCAGGCAAATGAAAAAAATAACGGCATTTTTAGTATTACTTTTACTGGCAGGGACGCTGTCAGCCTGTCAGTCTGAGTCCGGGAGCGCTTCATCAGACGGAAAAACCGTTCAGCTGCTGAATGTATCGTATGATCCGACGCGGGAGCTGTATAAAGAGTATAATCAGGCCTTTTCTTCTTATTGGAAAAAGAAAACGGGTCAAGATGTAACCGTACAGCAATCGCACGGTGGTTCGGGGAAACAGGCCAGATCCGTTATAGACGGACTTGACGCTGATGTCGTAACACTTGCTTTGGGCTATGACATTGATTCGATAGCCGAAAAAGCCCATCTCATTGATCAAAACTGGCAGTCCCGTCTGCCGGATCAATCAACTCCTTACACGTCAACCATTGTGTTCTTAGTCAGAAAAGGAAATCCGAAACATATCACTGATTGGGCTGACTTAGCGAAAAAGGGTGTTTCTGTCATTACGCCCAATCCGAAAACATCCGGCGGAGCCAGATGGAACTATTTAGCGGCCTGGGCATATGCGGATGAAACGTATCATCATGACGAAACGAAAATCAAACAGTTTATGAAAGACCTCTACGGCAATGTGGAAGTACTTGATTCAGGGGCGCGGGGGGCAACGACCAGTTTTACAGAAAGAGGGATGGGGGATGTATTGATCGCTTGGGAAAATGAGGCCTATCTCACACTGAAGGAATTCGGCAAGGAAAAGTTTGAGATTGTCAATCCTTCAATCAGCATTCTTGCTGAGCCTCCTGTCTCTGTCGTCGACAAAACGGCGGATAAAAAAGGAACAAAAAAAGCGGCTGAAGCATATTTATCCTATCTCTACAGCAAAAAAGGACAGGAGATCGCCGCGAAGAATTTTTACCGGCCACGCGATAAAGAGGTTCTGAAAAAGTATGAAAAACAATTCCCGCATATCAAAACAGTGACGGTCGAAAAGGAATTCGACGGCTGGAAAAAAGCGCAGGAAACCCATTTCAATGACGGCGGAACCTTTGACAGCATCTATGGGAAATAGAAAGAGGAAACGATGATGAGAACACTGCTTTTCAAAAAAACAAAACCGTCCGTGATTCCGGGTTTCGGACTAACGATGGGATTTACATTTTTATATATGGCCGTTTTGGTTATCGTGCCGCTCTCAATGGTGTTTTTTCAAACCATGTCAATGGGCCCCGGGGACGTCTGGCGTATCATTTCTGAGCCGAGAGCCGCAGCTTCCTATCGTCTGAGCTTCATGACGGCGGGCTGCGCTGCTTTGATCAATGCGGTTTTCGGCGTTGTCATCGCCTGGGTGCTGACGAGATATGACTTTCCGGGGAAGAGGCTGGCTGACGGCCTGGTTGATCTGCCTTTTGCACTGCCGACCGCCGTCGCAGGCATAACATTGACGGCGATGTATGCGCCGGACGGATGGATCGGACAGCTGGTTCCTTTCCGTATCTCGTTTACGCCGATCGGCATTGTCATCGCATTAACATTTATCGGGCTGCCTTTTGTCGTCAGGATGGTTCAGCCCGTCTTAGAAAGTCTCCAAAAAGAAACGGAAGAAGCATCTGCCTCACTCGGAGCCTCAAAATGGAAAACCTTTCGAAGGGTCATTCTGCCGGAGCTGTTTCCTTCTATTCTATCGGGTTTTGCATTATCCTTTGCCCGCGCTCTCGGGGAGTATGGTTCTGTTGTATTTATCGCGGGCAATATGCCGTTTAAAACCGAGATTTCCCCGCTGATCATTATGACGAAACTAGAGCAGTACGATTATGCCGGGGCAACGGCTGTTGCGGCAGTCATGCTTGTCATCACATTTTTCATTTTATTCATCATCAATGGATTGCAATGGCTCACCGCGAGAAAATACGCAGGAAGGTAGGGGATTTTCCATGCAGCTGGAAACAGCCAAAACAGCCGCACCAAAGCGGGAGATGCGGGAATCACCCGTTGTGAAATGGGTGCTGATCTCAGCGGTTCTGCTCTTTTTGTCCATATTTTTAATCATGCCGCTTGCATTTATATTTATTGAAGCTTTTAAAAAGGGGGCGGAGGCCTATATCCTCTTTGTCACGCATCCGGATTCCCTTGCCGCGATGAAATTGACGCTCCTCGTCGTTTTCATCACGGTTCCGCTGAATACGCTGTTCGGCGTTGCCGCGGCGTGGGCTGTGACCAAATATGAATTCAGGGGGAAAAGTCTGTTTATGACACTGATTGATCTGCCGTTTGCCGTGTCTCCGGTGATCGCGGGCTTAATCTTTGTTCTTTTGTTCGGGCTTCACGGCTGGCTTGGTCCATTTTTACTTGATCACCAGATAAAAATCGTATTCGCCGTCCCGGGCATCGTGCTTGCATCCTTGTTTGTGACGCTCCCTTTCATCGCCCGGGAATTAATACCGCTTATGCAAAGCTTGGGAAATGCTGAAGAAGAAGCGTCCGTCACCCTTGGTGCTGGAGGCTGGAGAACGTTTTGGCATGTCACGCTTCCTAATATCAAATGGGGGCTGATCTACGGGGTGATTTTAAGCACGGCCCGGACAATCGGCGAATTCGGCGCCGTATCAGTCGTTTCCGGCCATATCAGGGGTGTTACCAACACGCTCCCGCTTCATATCGAAATTTTGTACAACGAATATCAGTTTACGGCCGCTTTTGCGGTGGCTTCTGTCATGTCGGTTTTTGCGATTGTGACACTGTTTTTGAAAAACATCATTGAATGGAAAGCCGGTTATCGCTCTGCCAAAGCCGGGTGAGGAAGGAGTCATTATGGAGATTACGATCGACAGTATTTCTAAGCATTACGGAAACTATCAAGCATTGCGGGATATCAATCTTCACGTCAATAATGGCGAGCTGGTCGCACTTCTCGGCCCGTCAGGCTCAGGCAAAACGTCATTGCTGAGAGTTATTGCCGGCCTTGAGCAGGCGGATGGGGGGCGTGTCCTGTTCGGAAGACAAGATGTGACAAATACGCATGTGAAAAGCAGACATGTCGGTTTTGTGTTTCAGCACTATGCGTTATTCAGCAAGATGACAATCTTTGAAAATGTCGCCTACGGATTAAAAGTCCGTCCGCGAAAGCAGCGCCCTGCAAAAAAAGAAATTGCCGAAAAGGTCAGAGAGCTTCTCGCTCTTGTAAAACTGGAACCTTATGAAAAGCGCTACCCTTCGCAGCTGTCAGGCGGACAAAGGCAGAGAGCTGCCCTCGCACGCGCCTTGGCCGTAGAACCGAAAATTTTGCTTTTGGATGAACCGTTCGGCGCGCTCGACGCAAAAGTAAGAAAAGAATTGAGACAATGGCTCAGGCGGCTTCATGATGAATTCAGCATGACAAGTATTTTCGTCACTCACGACCAGGAAGAAGCGCTTGATGTGGCCGACCGCATCGTCATTATGAATGAAGGTGCGATTGAACAGATCGGAACGCCGCAGGAGGTCTATGATTACCCCGCAAATCCGTTTGTGTACGACTTTCTTGGCAGTGTCAATGTATTTGAAGGAAAAGTGGAAGGAGGAAAGCTGATCACCGGAAATGCGGTATTACCTGTCGGGCATGCTGATCAGGACAGGGGGATCGCTTATGTGAGGCCCCATCATTTTACCGTAGAAAAAAATCCGTCCAGTCTGAATTCGTTTGAAGCAAAGGCGGCGCATATCCGCGCCATCGGGCCGTCCGTCAGATTGGAAGCCGTCCGTACCGACACAGGCCAGCATTTGGAGATTGAGCTTTCAAAGGAGCAATATGACGACTTGGGGGCCGGTGTCGGTGACACAGTTTATGTCAAAGCGAAGGAAGTGAAAGTATTCGCGACGAAATCATATCCAAAAATCGTGTAAATGTTATTGATTTTTGGAGGGAAACATAATAGTATAATTATATATTTCTTATCAGAATAGTATGAATTAAAAATCATTGTCTTAAGATGAACGGCCAGACGTAAAGGGGGAGCATGATGACGTCCAAAGGAAACGTAGATCCGCATGTGGTTGAAAAGATTATCAGTGCGCTGGAAACGATCGATTTCGGGACTGTTCAGATTACGGTTCATAATTCCCAAGTGACACAAATTGATAAGGTGGAGAAATATCGATTTTCCCTGAAGAGCAAAGAAGCAAAACAGCAATCTTAAAAAACGGCCAATGACAGGAGGCGGTACATATGAAGCATTCAACTGTTCCTTTCCGGGAGAGCCGGTATCTGCACCTGCCCGAAGTGCGCTTTCTGCATTGGTGCACGAAGCAATACGGCATAAATAAAGGCGTGCTGAATACAATTGACGGCTGGTTTTATGATGCGGGCATCATTCCCGTTCCCGTCAGGCGTCTTTATGTGCTGGCGTTTCTCGATTATGCGAAAACGCCGGGACAGAAGGGGAATATCCGATTCGGGCACGGCGGATTGACGAAAAAACTGTATGATTTCATGAATATGCAGGAGTGTGCAGCAAAACGCCAGGCCTGATATCCTTAAAATCTTCTTAAAATCATGCAAATTTCTCCCATTTTATTTATAATAGACCTATCACGATCATTTTTTGGGAGGACTTTTGACATGCAAACTGCTGCTTATGAGAGCAAACAATCTATTATGCAGCGCATTATAACGGTATTTGTGTTTACGCTGTTAGTTGCGACAATCGGTCTGTATACCGGCCAGTTCATTCCGCCGGCATTGATGCTGCCGCTTTCGATCTTAGAGGTCGTCATGATCTTCGCGGCGTTTTGGCTGCGCCGAAAAAAAGCCGTCGGATATGCGTTTGTGTTTTCATTCGCTTTTATTTCCGGAATGACGCTGTTTCCGATTATCAGCCATTATGCGTCCGCAGCGGGCGCCTATGTCGTATTGGAGGCATTCGGCTCTTCGTTTGTGATTTTTGCGGTGCTCGGCACGATCGGCGCTAAGACGAAAAAGGACTTGTCGTTTTTATGGTCCTTCTTGCTTGTCGCTGTTATCGCGCTTCTCACGGTGGGGATCTTTAATATTTTCAGCCCGCTGAATTCCGCCGCCATGATGGCGTATTCCGTCATCGGAACGATTGTGTTTTCAATGTACATCTTATACGACCTGAACCAGATCAAACACCGTGACATCACGGCGGATCTGATTCCTTTGATGGCATTGACGCTTTATATCGACTTTATCAACCTGTTTATCAACCTGCTTCGGTTTTTCGGGATTTTAAACAGTGATGATTAACCGCGCGAAAAAGGCGCCCTGCTAAAGGGGCGCCTTTTATGTTCTGCCGCCGGAAAACAGCAGAATCTTATCAAATAAAACTTCAAGCATTTTTGTGAAGGCCGCTTTTTCTTCAGCGGTGAAGTTTTCCATGACACCTGAAATTTTAGAAAAGTGGCTGGGGAGGAACAGCATCAGCTTTTCTTTTCCTTCCTTTGTGAGCTCGATACTGATTTTTCGTCTGTCGCCGGTATGCCGGCTGCGGTTTACAAAGCCGTCCCGTGCGAGTCCGTCGATCAATCCGGTGATGGTCGCTTTGGTGACGTTGGATTTTTTCGCCAGCTCCGTCGGACTCAGGCTGTGGCCAGGTGCGTCAAACAGAAACATTAAAATTTTGAATTTGCCTTCTGACAATCCGTGACTTGAGAAATAATGCTCCATGACATGATTCATTTTTTTCGCCATATCAAATAAAGTCAAAAATGTTTTCAATGAGTCAGCATCCATATCGGCGTAAATCTCAGCGTGTCCGGCAATCTGCGAGTAATCCGGCAAATCTCTCAATTCCATTTTTGTAAGCCTCCGTACATTTTTGTGATTCAAAGTATAAGCTTGCCGGGTTCAAAAGGCAACTTATAAAGATTGACAGTTTTTCAGCCCATATAGTAAGGTGGCTAATAGTTAATGAGTGGTAAATAAATAGAGAAGGCGGTAACGTGATGAACCATGAAGTGAAGAAGATCATCATAGCGGGCGGAGGGATCGGCGGCATGTCTGCAGCGATTTCTCTCGGAAGAGCGGGTTTTGAAGTGACCCTTTGCGAGGCGGCGTCCGACATGCGAAAAAGCGGAGCGGGCATTCTCCAGCCTCAAAATGCGCTGCGGGTGCTGAGGGAAATCGGGGTGTATGAAGAATGCTGCCAACACGGCTTTCAAACGGAATGGCTGAAGCAGCATGATGAAAACGGAACGCTGCGGTTTAAAGTGAGTGAGGCGTTTTTAGATGATTCATTGCCTGGGAGGAATAATATACTTCGGCAAACCTTAAATGATGTCCTCAGAAAGCATGCTGAAGCGGCGGGGGTTACGATGCTGCTGGGGAAAAGAGTCGTATCTTACGAAGAAACAGCAGATGAAATAACGGTGCATTTCGCAGACGGAACCGCGATGACGGCTGACATTCTCGCCGGTTTTGACGGAATCCGCTCTGCTGTCCGCGATCAAATGCTGCAAAGAGAAGTGGAAACGGAGTATCTCGGCATGGGGGCGCACAGATTTTACATCTCTTTTCCCGAGCCGATATTTCATGATTCGACACTGATGTATAAAAAAGGGCAGACACAGGTCGGGGTCGTGCCGCTGTCCGAAAAAACAGGATACGTATTTATCATCCGGCCGTATGACGCTGACTTCAGGGATGACGAGGACACGCGTTTTGAACGGGTGAAAGACTTGCTGCGCGGATTTCCGGGAGTGAAGTTTGTGACAGAAAATATGTCAAAGGAATATCCCGTTTTGTTTCATAAGGTTGAGCAGATGGCGGTCAAAGAGCCGTGGCACAGAGGCCGCGTCGTTCTCGGCGGGGATGCCGTCCATGCAGGAGCACCGACATTGGCGCAGGGCGCGGCGATGGCGATTGAAGACGCAATCGTGCTTAGTGAAGAACTGCAAAAGCACAAAAACCATGAAACTGCATGTCAAGCATACTTCGAACGACGGGCGGAGCGGGCTTTACGGGTGCAGAATCTCTCATCTGAAATCGTCCGCCGCGAGATAAAGGGAACGCCCGGCATCCAAGACATCATCGGTGAATGCCATCGATTGCTCAAAGAGCCTTATTAAATAAAGAAAGTCCAGAACATGGCGTCTGGACTTTTGTCAGTCTTGTTCAGATTTATTCCGTATCCGCTCAATCACCTCATGCAGCCCCTCAGGCTTGTGAAACTCCACCGGCGAACTGCCTTTTTCAAACGAGATCGTCTCCGCCTCAATGAGCGCGACATAGCGCCCGTTTACTTTTGCGAGATGGATGGTTTCGCCGAAATCGGCCAGCAATCCTTTAATCTCTGTTTCTCCGACTTTCATTTTCAGCTCGGCTTCCGGCGTATGTTCAATGATCTGGGCAGATGCCTCGATGACTTGATGGGTGTCGAGGCGTTCCTGAATTTCCCGCTTTTCACTCGCTTCCCAAATTTCAATGTCATGCTCAAACTGCTGAAGCTCTTCGCTGTTTTCTTCAAAGGTTTCATACACGTGCTCCTGCACCATATTCATGACTTGGTTTTTCATGATTTCCGGCATCGATTCGCCGTATTCGACAAATTTGAGAAAGTCCTCAAAATAACGGGCATGCGAGGCTTGGTGGATTTTCAGCTCGTGCTCTTCCGTCATGCCTTCTTCCGGCATATACGGATATTGAATGCTTTTCATGTTTTTTGTCGTGATGGCCATTTCGACCTTTTTAATGAGAGATGAGGCGTCTGAAATCCGGGCGACCTTCGGCTCGAAATCGCATTTCATCATAAAGACGAACTTGTCCTCAAAATATTTACGCGGCACAGCCGATGCCACGATAAAAACACCGCCGCGAACGGCACTCGTGTCCAGATAAGTGCGGACGAACTGCTCGCTTGCTTCGATAAATGCATCCTTCGTATCCGCAAGTCTGGCACGGTTGAAAAGGTTGTAATTCGGATTTGAATCAAGCTCATGACCCGGCTCCGTGATAAAATGGCCGATTTTTGTGGGGACCTGCTCGGATTGCGGATGCCGTTCGGCTTTCCGTTTGACGATTTTCTTCAATTCCCCGTCCAGGAAATCCTTCAGCTCGCTTTCTTCAAATTCTTCCGTATCAAGCGTCTGGAAATGTTTGAACTGTTTGTTTGCCTGTTCGTCTTTTCCTTCCACTTGAATGACATAAAACGATAAAAACTTGATTTCAAAATCCATATATGAACTCACCTTATTTCTGTATTTGACAAGCCTCTCCAGTATAGAAAAAACCGTTAATGATCGTCAATGAGGATTGCACGCCCTGGCGGATAATCAGCGGGTGAAAAGGGCACTGTAGTTGGAAGAAACGCATTCCGTTTAAGAAAGGGTGTTATTCATGAAGGAAACAAGTCCGATTCCGCAGCCGAAGACGTTCGGCCCGCTCGGAAATCTTCCTTTGCTTGATAAAGACAAGCCCACCATGTCGCTTCTCAAACTGGCAAATGAGCAGGGGCCTATTTTTCGGCTGCATACGCCGGCGGGTACGATTATCGTCGTGTCCGGCCATGAACTGGTGAAAGAGGTTTGTGATGAAGAGCGGTTCGATAAAAGCATTGAAGGGGCTTTGGAGAAAGTCCGCGCGTTTGCCGGTGACGGGCTGTTTACAAGCTGGACGCATGAGCCCAACTGGCGAAAGGCGCATAATATTCTGATGCCGACCTTCAGCCAGCGCGCGATGAAAGATTATCATGCGATGATGACGGATATTGCGGTGCAGCTGATTCAAAAATGGGCAAGGCTGAACCCGGATGAGCCCGTTGATGTGCCTGCCGATATGACCCGGCTGACACTCGATACGATCGGGCTGTGCGGCTTTAACTATCGGTTTAACAGCTATTACAGGGAAACGCCTCATCCGTTTATCAACAGCATGGTGCGCGCCCTTGATGAAGCGATGCACCAAATGCAGCGCCTTGATGTTCAGGATAAGCTCATGATCAGGACGAAGCGCCAATTTCATCATGACATTCAGGCAATGTTTTCGTTAGTAGACAGTATTATCGCAGAGCGTAAGTCAGACGGCGGCCGGGATGAAAAGGATCTGCTGGCCAGAATGCTGAATGTGGAAGACCCGGAAACAGGCGAAAAACTAGACGATGAAAATATCCGGTTTCAAATCATCACGTTTTTAATTGCCGGCCATGAAACGACAAGCGGCCTGCTTTCCTTTGCCATCTACTTTCTGCTGAAGCATCCCCGTGTTTTGGAAAAAGCCTATGAGGAAGCCGATCGGGTATTGACCGATCCCGTTCCTTCATATAAACAAGTGCTGGATCTTACTTATATTCGGATGATTTTGCAGGAGTCATTGCGCTTATGGCCGACCGCGCCTGCGTTCAGTCTTTATGCGAAAGAGGATACGGTGATCGGCGGGAAATATCCGATCACGGCAAAAGACAGAATTTCCGTCTTAATTCCTCAGCTTCACCGTGATAAAGAGGCGTGGGGAGACAATGCGGAGGAATTTTATCCGGAGCGGTTTGAACATCCGGATCAAGTGCCCCACCATGCGTACAAGCCGTTCGGAAACGGTCAGAGGGCGTGTATCGGTATGCAGTTCGCCCTGCACGAAGCAACTCTTGTTCTGGGTATGATTCTTCAGCATTTTACCTTTACAGACCACACCGATTATGAGCTCGATATTAAACAAACATTAACGCTCAAGCCCGGCGATTTTCATATTCGGCTGCTCTCCCGGCGGCTGAAAAAGCGGCAGAAGGCGTCAAAAAAGAAAAACAGGAGACAAAAGGCGCTTCCATTATCGGACTTGATAACCGTCCGCTTCTGATTCTGTACGGCTCAGATACGGGAACTGCAGAAGGCGTGGCGCGGGAGCTTGCCGATACTGCCGGGATGCACGGCGTCCGTACTGAAACAGAGCCCTTAAATGACCGGATCGGAAAACTGCCGAAAGAAGGAGCGCTTTTGATCATTACGTCCTCTTATAACGGAAAGCCTCCGAGCAACGCGGGGCAATTCGTGCAATGGCTTGAAGAAGTCAAACCCGGGGAACTGAAAGGCGTCCGATATGCCGTCTTCGGCTGCGGTGACCATAACTGGGCGGCGACATATCAGGCCGTTCCGAGACTGATTGATGAAAAACTCGCCGAAAAAGGGGCGGAACGCTTTTCTGCCCGCGGCGAAGGAGATGTCAGCGGCGATTTTGAAGGACAGCTTGATGAATGGAAAAAAAGGATGTGGGCGGACGCCATGAAAGCGTTCGATCTCAAGCTGAATGAAAATGCCGAAAAAGAGCGAAGTACGCTGGGCCTTCAATTTGTGAGCGGGCTTGGCGGCTCCCCTTTGGCACAGACGTATGAAGCGGTTTACGCCTCCGTTGCGGAAAACAGGGAGCTTCAGGCGCCGGAAAGCGGCCGGAGCACAAGGCATATTGAAATCATTCTGCCGAAAGAGGCTGCTTACAATGAGGGGGATCATCTCGGCGTTCTGCCTGTAAACAGCAAAGAGCAGGTCGGCCGTGTTCTCCGCCGGTATAATCTGAACGGGAACGACCAAGTGCTGCTGACGGCCAGCGGACAGAGCGCGGCTCATCTCCCGCTCGATCGGCCGGTCAGGCTGCACGATCTTCTGAGCAGCTGTGTCGAATTGCAGGAAGCGGCATCAAGGGCGCAAATCCGGGAAATGGCCGCTTATACGGTCTGCCCGCCGCACAAACGGGAATTGGAAGATTTACTCGGAGAGGGCGTCTATCAGGAGCAAATCTTAACATTGCGCGTCTCAATGCTCGATCTCCTTGAAAAATATGAAGCGTGTGAACTGCCGTTTGAGCGATTTCTGGAGCTTTTGCGTCCGCTGAAGCCGCGTTATTATTCGATTTCCAGTTCACCGAGGAAACATCCCGGGCGGGCTTCAATTACCGTCGGCGTCGTTCGCGGCCCCGCCCGGAGCGGTTTGGGGGAGTATCGCGGAGTCGCTTCGAATTATTTGGCGGAACGCAGCCCTGAGGATGGTATCGTGATGTTTGTCCGCACTCCGGAAACAAGGTTCCGGCTGCCCGAAGACCCGGGAAAACCGATTATTATGGTCGGTCCCGGCACAGGAGTCGCCCCCTTCCGCGGATTTCTGCAGGCACGCGCGGCGTTAAAAGGAGAAGGGAAAGAGCTGGGGGAAGCTCATCTGTATTTCGGATGCAGAAACGATTATGATTTTATTTACCGTGATGAGCTTGAAGGTTATGAAAAAGACGGAGTCGTGACGCTTCATACGGCTTTTTCACGCAAAGAAGGCGTGCCGAAAACGTATGTGCAGCACGTCATGACGGAGGATGCCAAAGCTTTAATTTCGATTCTTGACCGGGGAGGGCATCTATACGTATGCGGCGACGGAAGCAAAATGGCGCCTGATGTAGAGGCAGCACTGCAAAAAGCGTATCAGTCGGTTCACGAAACAGATGCACGGCAAGCGCAAGAATGGCTTTTGGATCTCCAAACAAAGGGCATTTACGCAAAAGATGTCTGGGCCGGCATTTAACCGCTTTGATGAAAAGGACTGGATGACTCCAGTCCTTTTTCCTTCAAGAAAATGAATTGCTTTCCAATCCTTTGGTGTGAGATCTTATAACAAGATAAGGATGTCTCACAGTGATGGAAGGATATCAGCGCCAAGAGTCCCATCTACTGTTTAAAATTAAATAGTTGCGTCTATTTCGGGTGAAACACCTTTACAAATTTATGGAATTAGAATATACTCTGTTTCACAAAGTACTTTGTGAAAAGAGGAGCCTGTCTTATGTCAAATCAGAATTTTCGTGAATCAGAGATAGCTGAAAACTTATCTCATATCAAAGTCTTGACGAACTACAAGACTGAGTACTCAAGGCAAACCAGTCCATATTTCATTATTTGGGGCTGCATATGGATTATTGCGTATTCCGTTTCTTTATTTAAGGTACTTTCTGTAGTACTTGCTTGTGTCTGGTTAATACTGGCAGTATTAGGGTGGATACTGACTTTGAAGACATATCTTAAGCAGAAACAATTTGATCCCATGCCCACTTTCTTAAAGAATCAATTAAAATATGCATGGATTGGATTCATATTAGTGGTATGCATTTTTGTTTTTCTGATTTTAATGGGGTTATTGCCGCGAACAGGAGAATTTCTATCGTTTTTGATTGTTTTAATGGTGTCTATTATGTACATATTTTTAGGCATCGTGTTAACAAAAGAGATTTTTGTTATGGGATTTTGGCTGAGCATACTCGGTATGCTTACATTCTGCTTATTTCCTGATGCAATGAATATTGTTTTTGCATTTATTGGCGGAGGCAGCCTATTACTTACAGGAATGATTTTGAAAAGAAAAGGGCAAGGAAATGAGTAATGTTAACAATATCAATGATTTAATACATGCAAAAGTACGATTGGGAATTATGAGTTTACTGATGACTTATGATAAATGTGATTTTACTTTCCTGAAAAAGTCATTAGACATCACAGATGGTAATTTAGGTTCGCATCTGAAAAAGTTAGAGGATGCAGCTTATATAGAACTAACCAAGAAGTTCGTTTCCAAAAAGCCGAAGACTATTGTTCAGATTACGCAAGAAGGGAAAGCAGCCTACAAGGAGTACATTAATACAATTGAATCCATATTTAAAATAAATAACAGTGGGGGAATGGTGTAAATGCTGCAAGTTGAACATATAAGTAAGCGCTATGGCACGACTCTGGCTTTGGACAATGTGGCTTTAACAATTCCGAAAGGAGTCTGCTATGGACTTGTTGGACCGAACGGATCCGGTAAATCTACCTTAATTAAGATCATCTCGCGCATCATCCGGGAATATGACGGTAAGGTTGAATTTGTCGGCAATGAAAATGGCAGACTGGGTTATGTTCCACAGGATATCAGCCTTGAAGAAAAATTAACTGCAAAGACCAATATGGAGTTTTTCGGAAAAGTGCATGGGCTGAATGGCTTAAAACTAAAGCAAACAACAAAAAAACTGTTAGAAGATATCGGGTTGTTAGAAAGGGCAAATGACGTTGTGGAGAACTTTTCTGGAGGAATGAAGCGCCGTTTAAATATCGGGTGTGCATTAATGCACGATCCAGACTTAATTATTCTAGATGAGCCGACGGTAGGCGTGGATCCGCAATCTCGCCGCTACATTTTTAAAATCGTAAATCGACTCAAAAAAGCCGGTAAAACCATTATTTATGTGAGTCATTACATGGAAGAGATTGAAACTCTTTGTGACTATGTAGCTTTTATCGACAGGGGGCAAATTATCGATGAAGGAGAAATAAATGAACTGCTTAAACGACATGAAGAATCATCTATTATGTTTAACTCCTCGTTGTCTCATGAATTAATAAAGAGCCATGGTTTTGAGTTTTCAGTCGTTAATTCAGGGCTGATAATAAAAACCAAAGAACCTTTAGAAACCATGGAGCGCTTAATTAGGATCAGTAAGGAAAACAATATTGTGCCTCATCAGTTGTTTTTATATAAGCCAAAATTAGAAGATGTATTCTTTAAACTTACCGGCACTGATTTGCGTGATGAAGAATAAAGGGGGAATTTATAATGTTACCGCTCGCTCAAATTGAAACGATAAAACAGTTAAAGGATAAGTCTCTGTTTTTTTGGACGATCATATTACCTATTGTGTCCATCATATTGCTGATTGAGCTATTTACGACAGACAGTACAAACAAAACTTTAGTAGCTTCACAATCTGTAACCGGTATGAGCGTATTCTTTTCTACATTCATTATTATCTCCATCGTTATAAGTTTTGTAAAGGATCGGGAAAAAGGAATTGTATCAAGACTAGCAAGCACTCCTTTAAAGCCTTATAACTTCTTCTTAGGAAAAAGTATCCCTTTTTTAGTCATAACTTTTATGCAAATTCTTCTCCTTTCTGTTCTAGGAATATTTCTGTATGGTATTGAAATTAATAATTTTCTGGCGTATCTGTGGGTTGTTGTGTTGATATCTTTACTGGTTACATCCTGGGGAGTTGCTATTTCGGTCTTTGCCAAGACTGAAAATACAGGTTTGGTCATGACTAATGTTATTGCATTAGGTACTGCTGTTGTTTGTGGTTTATGGACCCCTTACGAACAATTACCAAGCTACCTTCAAACCATTGGAATGCTCTTTCCGCAGTACTGGGCGCATCAGGGGTTAATTCAATCGGTCTCGACGATATCGGGAGGAGAAAGTCTAATATGGGTGACATTTGTTGTACTGGGCTATACAATACTAGGATTTATAGTTTCTCTAATTGGATACAGATATTACATTAAAATGGCGAGAAATTAGACCGCTGAAGAATTGGGACATTAAAACGCAGTTGGGACCAAAAGGAGAGTGGGAAATGATTAGTGAAACTCTAAAACTGTATGTCGAGACTCAATTTAAAAAGTACGAAAGAAATTCGTTACTGAGCAGAAAAAAAACGGAGCTTTTAACTAAGATTCATGATAGAAGTATTAGCCTAGAAGCAGAGGGTATGACAAGGCTGGATATTGAGAAGTTGCTTATACGCGAAATAGAATCCAAAAGCTTGGCGGTCGATACCAGTGACCTAAATATAGATAAATCCAATGTATTAAAACTCAAGAAAAAGGTGTTTATAAATAAGAATTTACAAAAAACGGAAGATTTTGAGCCAGTAAATGCCGAGTACTATCTTAGTGACTTTAAAAGTGCACTCCTTCAGAATATCAATGTTGAACACTCTGTCTTCAAAAACTGCTACTTCAAGAAATTCTCATGTAAAGACTCCGCCATCATAGAATCGACATTCAACAAAAGTGATCTTAGCCAGTCGAAATATGACACATGTAAACTTGAACATATTCTTTATACGGGTTGTCACCTGCCAAAAGTCAGTTTTACAGACACCTCCATCCTGCATACCTTCTTTAAGAGCTGTTACCTAAAGAAAGTAACCTTTACGAACTGTAATCTAATTAATATTCGATTTGAATCTTGTGATATTGCAAATGTTGAAATTACAGGAGGTAAAATGGATAAAACAACATACCGTGTACTGCAAGAAGAGGGGACTTCATTACATTCAGTAGAATTAATTTGAATTTCAATGATAAAGAAGCATAGACCAATAAGAATTATCTTATTGGTCTATTTGTCTTAGAGGTTAGAACGTAGATGAACTAGAGATGATTGTGGTACAAGTACAGCGTGCAGCCATTGGCTCGAATAGATGTTGACCTTCTCCGTGTACACTTGCGATAAGAGCGGTTGGCACTTTGATTTGAGTCATAATTTTTACCTCCTCCATATTTATCGACAAAGAATTCATCGATATGCACCATATTGTGATTTATATGGACAATATTGTCAACCTTAATATGGAATTTTTTTGTGACATAGATAATGAATTTATAATGAGCAGAATGGTTTAAGAAGCTTAATTAGTATAAATTTAGTTAAAATTGTAATATAATAATTCTAAATTTTATATTTGATCAGAAAGATAGTATGTGTTTTAATAGGGTTATGGGAATAAATACTATTTTGTTTAAGTGGAACAACCCAACTTGTTAGGAAAAAGGAAATGTTGTTTGAAGTTAAAGCCCAGTCAGATCAGGCGAATTGCATAGGCTGATCGGGATTTTAGGGAGGAGTCTTTAATAGGGAATGTCAAAATTCGGAAGGGGATTGGAGCTTTGTCTGTTGGACAAAAGGGATTCTGCCCAACTGCTCAGAAAAAAGCTTAGATTTACTCAGGGCTTTTTGAACCCTGTAATGATTCTGGTATTACCTCAGCAATCTTCAGAAACTTCTTCAGATAGTATTACAAAATCAATAATTGATTTAATAATATTTTGTGTATTCGCAACTCGCTGTATTATTTTGTCATAGAGAGATGACCAGGCAGCCCCTGGGATCTAGTAGGAAGAAGCAATACGTATTATCTTATTTGTTTTTCTCAGGATACCATCCTTTGTTTATTTTTCAAGAGATTGTAAACTGTATTATTATGGTATTTAACTTCTGATCCTAACTAACTTAATCTTTTATGCTGATTTTTATTTGTTGCCACACTGTCTCAACTGCTATTGTTCAACCCACTTTTTGTTAAGGCATTTGTTTCATGGGGATTATCAAAACTCCAAATTCCATATTAAGGTTTAATTTGATTATGTTTACTTTTATGCTTATCTTTCTGATGACAAATTATGAAGTAAATCGAGTGGGATTATTGATTAGGAGGTATTGGACGTGAAAATTCACTACATGGGAGTCAGGGAACCCCTGAAAAAAATATTGGAGGATAAGGCGGCTGAGCTTCATGATTATCCATTGCAAATTATAGATTTAGGCGGATCAATAAAGTACGAAAGGGATTCTTTCATTAACTCTTTTGATTTGGATGCCGAAACAATCATACTTTCAAACCGGAGATATAATTTGAATGATGAATTAGGTTACGTGGAGACAGAGTTACTACAAAAATATAAAAAAAGTATTTTATACAGAACATCTCCTTTGGATATCGGAATCGAGTTGTATAGAGGATGGGCAGCAGCCACAGGAATACTGCTCACTGCTTTTTCACCGATAGGCGTAAATTGGATTTCCACTCAAGATGTTGCGTCTGCATGCTTAATCCTAAAAAAAGAGGTAAATGTTCGCGCAGGGAAAGCCTTTGACCTAACCGGAGCGGAAGTTATTAGTATGGAAAGACTCAAAGATATATTTGAACAAGATTTAGCGATGCAGATAGATTTACAATGTAAAAATAAAGAAGAAGCGATCAGTATGCTTATGCAAAACAACATGCCATTAGATTTAATAGAATGGTTGGTAGACTATCAGATACAATCTTCCGATGACCGACTAGAACCATCTACTAATATTCTGGAACAGATAATTGGGCATCCGCCAAATGCAGCTCAATTATTTGAACATAAACAAATTAATTAAGGAGGAATATACATGTCTCAACAAACTCAATCCATTCAAACGGCTGTAAGGTTCAAATTAGCTCCCCATATTACTTTGGGAGAATTGGAAGGAAGCCTGTTAAGCTTTAAAGCACAATCCATTACAAAAGTTGATGGAGAAGGAATTGTTGAATTCTTTGAGGCAATTTCAGAATATCTTGTATGTGAAAATGGAGTCTCAATTGAAGAGCTGCACCAAAGGTTCAATCTCGAGAAAGATCAGTTAAGAAACGTCTTCGATTTCCTGGTGACGAATGGATTGTGTATACAATCAACTTCTAATTTTGACATGACTGCTTTTCTGGCATTTGAGAGGGCAGGAGGACAAGTGGAAGTCAACCAGATCTTACATAGATTAAAAACAAGCATAGTGGAAGTAGTAGCAAGTAAGAAAAATAACCTAGCAAGAACCCTTGCTAATAGCTTGCAAGAAACAGGGTTAAAAATAGTTTGGAAAGAAAAACCGGAAAATAGGAAGTCTTCGATACGTATTGCTGTAGCAGCTTCGCATTTGGACCCGCTGCTAGAGCAAGTAAATGATCAGTCATTAGAAGATCATGTCCCTTGGTTATGTGTTATTCCATACGATGGTCAGACAGCTTGGATTGGTCCATTTTTCATCCCGCACAAGTCTGCATGTCTCCATTGTTATAACCTGCGTAAGTCAGCAAACTTTTCAGATGAGGTATTTCGTTCAGAATTGTTGAAGGTCAAGCCAGTCCACGTTGCGAAACAACCGGTATATAATCATCCAGTTAATTTGGTACAGGCAGGAATAGCGAATAATCTTGTCACAGAGTGGATTACACTAAGAGATTATGCACCAAGCGCTGTTCCGGGTGGTTTTTTAACTGTCAATTTGGATGACAGAGGAGTTTCAGTTGATAATCATCGTGTATATAGAGTACCGAGATGCCAAAAGTGTTCTCCTGCCGCTGACACAGGATTTCCTCAAGTATGGTATCACGGTGAGGTGGCCAGATAATTATGGTAAGTAAATGGACTACATTAGAAGATTCATGGAAAGTCCTTGATAGTTTGGCTGATCCATACGTAGGTATAGTGAGAAAAGAGTATCGGAAATTACGCGATGTGGATGACGTTTGGGGACACTCGTACGGTGCTCACGGTACGGACAGTGAAATTTTATTCGGAATCCCTTCTAATTCTTATAATGGAGGCGGATCGGATAATCCAGCTGCGGCAAGACTAGCTGCTATTGGGGAAACAGTGGAAAGATATAGTGCAGCATATCTGCCGTTGGATTCCGATGTTGTATGTTTTGGATCACAAAAGGAATTAGAGAGGGAGAATAAACGGTTAATTGGATATAAAGATTGGGAATTGTACGCTCCAACTCAATTCAATGATCCTATATTCCCTCATGAAGTTTGGAACGAAAATACCAAGTTGTGGTGGAGAAAAGGGACATATGCTAAAACAAATGAGGAAGTATGGACTCCGGGGCAACTAACCCATATCGCCAATCATACGGAATGGCCTGGGGACACTAATATAGGTCATGCTACGAGTAATGGTCTTGCTTGTGGAATTACCTTTGAAGAAGCAGCCATATCTGGTTTGTTTGAAACAGTTGAAAGGGATGCTTTTATGCTTACATGGTATAACAGGCTGAGCTTACCTCAGATTGATGTGAATTCTTCTCCGAGATTAAAACGTTTTTATGAAAGATATATTAAACCTACATCATTGCAACTGCATTTAGTTGATATGTCTGTATTTTCAGGCATTCCTTCTGTGCTGGCAGTTGTCAGAAACCCACATACAGATTTAGCCCCTTTTGCAATTGGAGCTGCCTCCTCTTATTCAATAGAAAGAGCTTGTGAAAAGGCAGCAATTGAAGGAATGTATACAAGAACTTGGGTCAAGACCGAACAACGTTTAGGCAACGCATTAGTGAATGCAGATTTTAATAAGGATATCAACAGCTTTGAGGATCATATCAAGCTTTACGCAGGAACCGATATCGTCAAGGAAGCCGATTTCCTTACAAGTAACAGCACTTTAGTTGATGTTAACCAATTTGAGTCATTCGATGATAGTTCACCTGATGTTCTTTGGAATAATTTAAATGATCACTTGTATGAAAAAGGTTTTAAAGTAGCTACATTTGACTTAACAAGTCCTGATATAAAAGATGCCGGAGCTTATGTGGTAAAGTCCATCATTCCAGGGTTTAAACCTATAGATGTCCTTTACAGAGGCAGAATGTTGGGTGGAGAACGCATATTACGACATTCTTACGATTTAGGGTTAGTACCAGAGCCGTTTACAATCGAAACACTTAATCCAGTACCTCATCCATTCCCATAAATATTAAGGTGAAAGGGGTTGACGAAATGAAAGAGATTGAAAGGCATGCCACTAATTTGGTTGATGTAGTCTATGGCAATGAAAAACTAAGATTTGATGATCCTTCTGAGAACTGGTTTGAAGCTTCGAAAGTTTATCGAAACTCCATGGCGTGGGACGCGCCAGGGGTAGCAGGTCTAATGAGATCTGCAACATTACAGAAGATCGCTACTCATGCAGGTAAAAGGTTTGATGACTTGCCATTAATTACATTACCTTCCCCGTTGAAGACAAATGTTGCACTAGATGAAGTTATTCAAAGTAGGAGAAGTATCGAACAGTTTAACGGTAATGACATAACATTAGCACAGCTTTCTACCATTTTACAGGGTAGTTATGGATTAATTGAGCGTCCTGAGGGTCCTAGACGCCCTATTCCTTCTGGCGGAGCCCTTTATCCGTTGGATCTGTATGTTGTTAGCAATAAGGTGGCTTCTTTGGAGAAAGGTATATATCACTTTGATCCTTATAGAAAGGGTCTCGTTCATCTAGGGAAATATTCTGAAGAGGATTTTGGAAGAATAATGTTACAAGAAGATGCTGTAAAGGACTTTTCTTTCGCTGTAGTCATTTCGGCTAGCTTTTGGAGATCAAGATTTAAATATGGTCATCGTTCGTATCGATTTATATTTATTGAAGCAGGTCATCTGATGCAGAATATGATTTTATTGGCCACTGCCCAAAATATTCACAGCCGTCCATACGGAGGGTTTATAGATAATGAGCTCATGGACCTTATTGGTGGCCATAATGGAGTAGACGATGCTCCTATATATACTTTAGTTGCAGGAACATGATGGAGTTTAGGGCTTGCATCTTTATAGGGATCCTGATTCATTTGATGGGTCCCTATGTTTCAAAGCTAACAGTTATGTATCAAATCAGGCATAGAACTAAGGAAAATAAACTGACTCGTCTTATAACACCGCAGCGCAGTTATGATATTATCACCGTTTTTGGTGGAATTATGTGTTGCAGCATCTTCTTATTAGATGATAACTCTTTTTTAATACACAGCAATAATGCGTACTGTGTTTTATTATTTAGTGTCCTAGGTTTCTTTTTTCCTTATGTTATCTGGAAGGGGAAAAACAAATCTGTTGTATTTGTTAAAAGAAAAGTAAATAAACTTGATACATTGATTTTCCTGCCCTTATGCGCGGTTTCAGAGGAATTAATATGGAGAATTTGTATTCCTTTTCTATTTAAACTACACTTCTTTGATTCTGTATTATTGTGTACGTGTATTAGCTCGATAGGATTTTTACTGCTCCATATTCCCCTTGGTGGTGTAAAGTCAGTCCCCTATATGACTGTATTTACTGTAATAGCTGTAATAGCTGCACAATTTGATTTTTTATCAGCAGCTGCATTCCATATTGTGCATAATTTAACTATCCAGTATTTTCGCCCTGTCAGCAAAAAGAAAATAAATACATCTTCGCCGACAATGTCTCAAACAGAGTGGTAAACTCTTTGGAGGTGTCACAGTTATATGGAAATTGAAACAATTGTCAGAGAGTCAGAAGCCAACAGAATTCAAGCACAAACATGGTTTTCTCACCCTGAGAAAAGTAAAGTGAGCTTTCAGTATGATGAGAGGGAAACCTCATCCATTAGAGGTATTTCAATTGAAACATTTCTGTCGTTTTACTCCAGTAATTTTAATAGAGAGCCGTATTCTGTATTAGATATTGGTTGCGGACAGGGGCAAGTAATTAAATATTTGAACAATCGGTTTCAAGAGATCGAACTGACAGGTATTGATTCCTCTGCCCAAGCAATTTCTTCAGCAAAAAAACTCGGTATTAATGCAGATTTTATATGTTCAAATGCAGAAAATATTATGCAATATGTGTCTAAGAAGTATGACATCATATTCATACATCTATGTTTTGGACTCTTTAAGAATCCTATTGATGTTGTAAATACACTCATCCATCTATTATCAGATCAATCATGTATTTATATTGTAGACTTAGATAGAAGGAGTTTGGGACAGGGCCTTAACACAGCTCAGTCTCGTGAGGAAGAAGCCTATTTAAAAGATCAGTATCGCGCTTCTTTAACATTGGAAGAATTTAAACAGCTGCTGCGTGTTGTGACCAAAGAACAACATGGGGTGTCATTTCATGTGGGTAATTCCTTTATTGGCGGGTTTGATGAGACCAGTTCACAATTTTTTTCGCTAATTAGAAACAAAAATTTGCAAGACGCGTTAAGGTCCGGTGGTGGAGAACAGTTTAAGCAGTCACAAATGCCAGCTCTGCTGCATGGGTGGATTATAAAAAACAAAAGGTATACGTGAAGAAAGCATTTTTGTATAACGTCAGGATCTAGGGAATAATTTGACGGCGCAAGGACTGTAGACATCCAGTCCTTTTTTGCATCGGCGGAAAAAAATATTCAAGTTTTTCAATCCCTTTGCATACAATAACTTCAGCCCGCCTGTCGGGCGGCTGCCTTTGATATTCATTTTTCGTTTTTAAGTAGTTTGTGTTATTCTTATATTTGGTATCTCCTATTTTCAGACCAGGTTTGAAACGGTACCTTTTAATGCCAGAAAAAAATGTGAAACGAAGAACGGATATCCTGCGTCTAATGGCTGGCGGGATAAGATGTTCAATGGGCATGACACGAATGATAAATATATCGTTTATTAAAATGGTGTGTTTATGGGGCTGTGTGATGCTTTCGTTTTGCTCGGAAAGCAGGAATTGAAGCAAAAAGTAAGAATACAGATTTAAAGTGTTTAGGAAAGTAGAGGTTGCCATGAAGAAATTATTTTCTTACAGACTTAGTTTTTTTGTACTGGCTATTATTTTGTTTTGGGCCAAAACGTATTTAGCCTATCATGCTGAATTCAACCTTGGGGTGAAGGGGCCGACGCAGCAGTTTCTGCTAGTGATCAATCCGTTCTCAAGCGCCATTTTCTTTTTAGGACTGGCATTGTTTGCGAAAGGCCGCAAATCAGCGATTATCATGGTGATTATTGATTTCATCATGACGTTTATTTTGTATGCAAATATCCTATTCTATCGATTCTTCGATGATTTCTTGACATTCCCTAACTTAAAGCAATCCGGTAATGTCGGAAATATGGGAGACGGCATCTTCAGCATTATGTCCGGCCATGATATTTTGTACTTTGTTGACATTATTATTTTAATCGCACTTCTGGTGTGGAGACGTGAGCTGAAGGAATTCAAGCTGAAAAAACGGTATACGTCATTAATTATCGTGACGGGTATTGTTTTGTTCTTTGTTAACTTGGCGATTGCCGAAGAGGACCGCCCGGAGCTGCTGACAAGAACGTTTGACCGCAATTACATTGTAAAATACTTAGGTCTTTATAATTACACGATTTATGACGGCGTGCAGACGGCGCAGACGGAAACGCAGCGGGCATATGCAAGCAGCGATGACCTGACGAGCGTTGAGAACTACACATCGTCGCATTATGCGAAGCCGAACGCCGAGTATTTCGGCAAGGCCAAAGGCAAAAATATCATTAAGATTCACTTGGAAAGTTTCCAATCGTTTTTAATCAACTACAAACTTGACGGAAAAGAAGTCACGCCGTTCCTGAATAAACTCGCCCGCGGCGGTGAGGACATGACGTACTTTGATAACTTTTTCCACCAAACAGGCCAAGGTAAAACATCTGACGCCGAGCTGATGATGGATAACAGCCTGTTCGGACTGCCTGAAGGGTCAGCCTTTGTGACAAAAGGGGAAAATACGTATCAATCGCTTCCTGCCATCCTTGACCAAAGTGAAGGCTATACAAGCGCCGTTTTACACGGTGACTACAAATCATTCTGGAACCGTGATCAGATTTACAAACATATCGGCTATGACAAATTCTTTGACGCCAGCACATACGATATGTCTGATGACAACCTTGTCAATATGGGACTGAAGGATAAACCGTTCTTCAAAGAATCCATTCCGAAGCTTAAATCGCTGAAACAGCCGTTCTATGCGCATTTGCTCACGCTGACGAACCATTATCCGTTTACGCTTGATGAAAAAGACGCAACGATCGAAAAAGCGAAAACGGGCGATGCGACTGTAGATGACTATTTCCAGACGGCGCGTTATCTCGACGAAGCGCTTGAACAGTTCTTTAAAGATCTGAAGTCATCCGGTTTATATGACAACTCGGTGATTATGATTTACGGAGACCACTACGGAATCTCTGAAAACCATAACCGCGCGATGAAAGAAATTCTCGGCAAAGAAATTACGCCTTATCAAAACGCGCAGAACCAGCGTGTGCCGCTTATGCTTCACATCCCTGGCAAAAAAGGCGGAGTGAACCATACATTCGGCGGTGAAATGGACGTTGTGCCGACGATCCTTCACCTGGAAGGCATCGATTCTAAGAAATATATTAATTTCGGTACCGATCTCTTCTCGAAAGACCATGATGATACGGTGACGTTCCGTAACGGAGACTACGTCACGCCGAAATATACTTCTATCTCCAATGTCGTATACGATACGAAGACAGGAAAAGAACTGAAAGGCAATCAGGAAACGAAAAATCTGAAAGCCAGAGTCACAGAGCAGCTGAAGCTGTCTGACAGCGTGATGTACAAAGACCTGCTCAGATTCCACAAATTGAGCGACTTTACGCCGGTTGATCCGTCTAAATATCATTACGGCAAAGAAAAGCTTAATGAGGATAATAAATAATAGAAAGAGCCTTACGGATGGTTGTCCGTGAGGCTCTTTTTTTGTGTGTATCTTCACCAATCTGAAAAAAGAGAGAGCTTTCGGTCACAAAGGGCGCCAATCTCTCATATCTTAGAGTAGATTTTGAAACCGGTGATAGAGAATCGGACAAATTATCCGGTTGGTTTCTCTTGTACGGGCGGTTTCGAATCCAATATTCACAGAGAAGAGGGGTAGAGATGAAAGCAGTCATTCTCTGCGGCGGAAAAGGAACGAGAATGAGCGAAATCACCAATGAACGTCCCAAACCGCTCGCCATGATAGGCGGAAAACCGATTCTATGGCATATTATGAAACTCTATCAATACTATGGCGTGAACGAATTTATCCTGCTTCTTGGTTTCAAAGGAGAGATGATTAAGGAATATTTCTTAGATTATGACTGGAAGAATCACAGTATGACGCTTGACAGCTCTACCGGAGAAGTGCGGATATTGGGAAAATCCGAGCCGTGGAAAATCACTTTTTTAGACACGGGGGAATACACGCAGACAGCGGGGCGGCTTTTACAGGCAAAGGACATCATCGGTGATGAAACCTTTCTCATGACATACGGAGACGGACTGGCCAACATCAACCTGTTTCACCTGATCAGCTATCATCAATCAAAAGGGGCTGCGGCAACCGTCACCGGTATTGAAAAGACCTCGCAATTCGGGACGCTGACGGTCGAAGACGGCATGGCGAAAAGCTTTTCTGAAAAAACCTCGAGTGACGGCATCATCAACGGCGGATTCTTCGTGCTCAGCCCGAAGGTATTTGATTATCTGCCGAAAGACAGCGATGTCATGTTTGAAGAAGAACCGCTGAAGGAGCTGGCGAAGGACGGCGAATTGGCGGTATATCGGCATTACGGTTTCTGGACGGCGATCGATACGTATAAAAACCTGCTGGAAATCAACAAGATGTGGGACCGGGGACAACATGTATGGAAGGTATGGTGATCAAGTTTGAGTTTCTGGAAAAATAAAAATGTGTTTGTGACGGGATGTACAGGTCTTTTAGGAAGCTGCTTGGTAAAGGAACTGATCGATCAGGGGGCCAATGTGACAGGACTTGTCCGTGACACTGTGCCCAAATCTAATCTGTATCAGGGAGAACAAGTGAAGCAAATGAATATCGTGCAGGGCGCTCTTGAAGATCTGGATGTGATTGAGCGGGCGCTGGGCGAATATGAAATCGACACGGTCTTTCATTTAGCAGCACAGGCGATCGTCGGCGTCGCAAACCGCAATCCGATTTCCACATTTGAAGCCAATATTCTCGGCACATGGAACATCCTTGAAGCGTGCCGCCGGCATCCGCTCATCAAGCGGGTGATCGTCGCCTCCAGTGATAAAGCGTACGGCGACCAGCCGGCACTGCCGTATGATGAAAACATGCCTCTTCAGGGCAAACATCCGTATGATGTGTCAAAAAGCTGTGCCGATCTGATAAGCCACACATATTTTAATACGTACGGCCTTCCGGTTTGTATTACGCGCTGCGGCAACTTGTACGGCGGCGGGGATTTGAATTTCAACCGGATTATCCCGCAGACGATTCAGCTCGTGCTGAACGGTGAAGCGCCGGAAATCCGCAGCGACGGCACATTTATCCGTGATTATTTTTACATTGAGGATGCGGTCGAGGCGTACCTTTTGCTGGCGGAAAAGATGGAGGAGCTCAATCTTGCGGGAGAAGCGTTCAACTTCAGCAATGAGATTCAGCTGACGGTGCTGGAACTTGTAGAAAAAATTCTTAAGGCCATGGACAGTGACTTGAAGCCGAAAGTGCTCAACCAGGGGAGCCACGAAATCAAGCATCAATATTTGTCGGCGGAAAAGGCGAGAAAGCTTCTGAACTGGACACCCGCGCATACCATTGATGAAGGGTTGGAAAAAACGATCGAATGGTATAAAGCCTTTTTTCAAAAGTAACAGAAACAGAGGTGATAAAGACGTGACAAGCGCATATTGCACAGTTTTATCAAAAGGAAGGCTGTATCAGGCCATCGCTTTATTCGGCTCATTGAAAGAGGTTCAGGCGGACGCCCCCATTTTTACTTTGTGTATGGATCAAGACACCTATGACGTGCTTCAGGCAATGCAGCCGGATAATGTCACCCTGATTCCGGTGTCTGCACTGGAAAATGAGGAGCTCCTTGAATTGAAGCGGACGAGAGACCAGAGCGAATACTGCTGGACGGTGAAGCCGGTATTTCTCGAATTCGTGCTGGACGGACATCCGGACTTAGAGCGTGTCACGTACATTGATGCCGATTTGTTTTTTTTCGCTGATCCGCGCCCGATTTTTGAAAATCAGCCGGATTGTTCGGTGCTTCTGTCACGGGGCGATATCGTCATCCCCTCATTTAAAAAAAAGGAAATTGACATGCTGCAGCGCCTTTTAGGCCGGTATAATTCCGGTTTTCTCAGCTTCAAAAACGACCGAGCCGGCACAGATTGTCTCAGATGGTGGAAAGAACGCTGCCTTGAAGAATGCAAAAATGCGCCGGGGGAAGGAAAATTCGGAGATCAGGGCTACTTGGATTACATGTCTGATCTATTCCCTAATGTGTGTGACATTACAACGCCCGGTGTGAATATCGGCCATTGGAATTACGGCCGGCACACATTTTCATGGAAGGACGGGCGTCTTGTGCTCGAAGACGGGAGTCCGCTGATTTTCTATCATTTCAGCGGATACCGGATCATCACAGCCGGCGACATTCGGCAGATTCACGAGAAGACCCGAACCGACCTGCCGTTTGTCCATCAGCTTTACAAAGACATTCTGAAGCAGGTGATCGGGACGGTCAGCGTCGTCTGCCCGGAGTTCAGCGGCTTTGCATCTGAGAATGATAACAAATAAATGATTATATACAGGAAGTGAACAAAAGTGAAGGCAAGCGTCATAGTTCCCGCATATAATTCCAGAGAGCGGCTTTATAACAGCCTGCTGTCCCTGAATGAACAGGAATGCACAGAGCCGTTCGAAGTGATTGTGGCTGACAATGGTTCAGAAGACGGAACCTTATCCATGCTCGAATCATTCAGCGCGAATTTTCCGCTGATTTTTGTGAGAATTAAAGAAAACAGAGGGATCGCTTACGGCCGGAATCAGGCGGTCCGCAATGCCAGAGGCGATATTTTGATTTTCCATGACAGTGACATGCTTGCCGAAAAGGATTTGGTGGCGAAGCATATCAAGGCTCATGAGAATCGGGACGATCTTGTCGTATGTGGTATGTTCTGGAAGCGGCTGTACAGCTTTTATTATGACCGTTTTGAAAAAGAGCACAAGGAAAAGCTCGCCGAACTGTATGAAGAGCTGCCGGGCGATAAAGAGCCGCTTCTTGATGAAAGTGCCATCAGAGACGGAAGCTTTCTCGCCCAATGCTTTGACTTAGATACCGATTTTATACGTGTGCTGAAAAGCATTTTGGAAAAATACGGAGACGACTTGAAAGGCTACCGTCTGCCGTGGCGATTTTTCATTACGAACAATTCATCAGTCAAACGGCAGCACGTGGCAGATCTCGGTCTGTTTGATGAGGGCATTGTCAGATACGGTTTTGAAGATTATGATCTCGGCATCAGGCTTCACCAGTCGGGCTTGTCGTTTCAGCTGCGGCGCGATATCATGAGCGTCCATCAGGAGCATCCGAGCAACTGTGCTTCCGTTGATGACATCAGGGCGAATATCGCGTACATGTGCGACAAGTACAATGACATCCATTCGCTTGACGTGCACCTCGCGTTTAACGGCCCGTTTGACGCGGAGTTAACCAACAGCATTATGGCAGACATCGAAGTGCTGCTTGATTATGAGAAATATGAAAGCCTGCTGTACATCTTTCTTGAGCTGATGCACGCGGTTAAAGACCGCAACCTCGACCCGGACTGGAGGACGAAAAGCCCGCGTATCACGGCGAACAGCTTTCATCTGCCGGAGGCCCAAAAGCTTTTGTCAAAAGCGGAAAAAAAGCTGGGCGTTACGCACTTTGCAAGAGCGTTCAAAGCGCTGTTTGCTGATTTACTGCATGTGGATCTAAAATAAATTGGATGTGATATGGTGAGTAAATATCATTTTTCAACCATTGTTTCAAGAACGCATATCTTTAAACTGATGCCGATGATTCATTCTCTCCATGAGCATTGCCGTGATTTTCATCTGTATGTGCTGTGTGTCGACAAGAAGGCGTATGAACTGCTTCAGCAGGTGCCGTGGGAGCATGTCACGGCGGTTCAGCTCCATGAAATGGAAGATCCGGAGCTGCTTGAAGCAAAGGGCGGGCGGACGTTTCATGAATATTGCTGGACGCTGAAGCCGGCATTTCTGTTTCATGTGATGACGGAGTATGATGAAGCCGAATATTTTGCCCATTTGGACACCGATCTCTTTTTCTTCTCAGATGCGGGCGAGCTGTTTGCGGAAAAGCCGGATGCTTCTCTTTTCCTGACGGATCACCGCAATTCAGAACGGTTTGCGTCTTATTACAAGCTGACCGGGCAGTACAACACCGGGTTTGTCGGCGCGCGGAATACCGAGGAGGCGTATCGGGCGGTCTGGCAGTGGAGACAGGATTGCATCTCCTATTGTACGGTGGAGATGAATGAAGAAAAAAAGACATACGGTGACCAAAGGTATGTTGAAAAGTGGCCCGCGCAGTTTGAGCACGTCCATGTCACGGAGTCGATCGGCGCGAATGCCGCGCTGTGGAATATTGAGCAATACGAAGTCAGCCTGCGTGACGGGGCTGTATATGTCAATGACACCCCGCTGATTTTTTATCATTTTTCAGGCTTTACGCTCGTCACGGAGAACGAATTCAATCTGTGCTGGTACTATCACATTGATGACAAGGCGACAGTCAATATAATTTACGTGCCGTACATCAAAAACGTAAAAAAATGGATTGATGAAATTCAAAAGGCGTTTCCCGATTTCAGAGACGGGTTTATTCCGAGATATGCGGTTCCTGACACTCATTTTTATACGGTTGAAACATAAAATCCCTGCCGAAAAGGCAGGGATTTTTTTATGAATGCCATTCTTTCAATGTTTTGTCGCTCGGCAGGACAAACGCGAGCAGTCCTAAAACGGGCAGAAAGGCGACGGCTGTCATGGTCGGCGTCAATCCCGCGGAATCAATGAGGGCGCCGAGCGCAACGGCTCCGATCGCTCCCATTCCAAAGGCGAGCCCGACCGTAAGCCCTGACATCGTGCCGATTTTACCCGGAACGAGCTCCTGCGCGTAGACAACGGTCACAGAAAAGCTGGACATCAGGACAACGCCGATCAGCGCCAGTACGCCATAGGCGATGACAGGCCCCGCAAACGGAAGGAAAATCGTCAAGGGAGCAGATGCCATCATTGATACGATAATGACGTTCCGCTTTCCGAAACGGTCTGCCAGCGGCCCGCCGAGAAACGTTCCGACAGCCCCGAAGAATAAAAAGACGAAGATGTAGCTCTGTGCCTGCTGAATGCTGACATGATAGGCATTCATCGCATAGAACGTATAAAAGTTGCCGATCGCGCTCACATACCAGGAACGCGCGAAAATCAGGAAGATAATCATGATAAGGGCAAGAATAATCGGCTTTGTAATCACGGTCTCCACAGCGGCAGCCGGTGATTTTTTACTTGCGGCGCGCAAATGAATCAGGCGGCCTTTATACCATTTGGCGATATAAATGAGAAACAGCACAGCGATTGCGGCGACAAGTGTAAACCAGACAGAGCCGAATTGACCGAGCGGAACGAGAATCAGCGCGGTAATCAGGGGCGCCATCGCCTGGCCGGTATTTCCGCCGACTTGGTAAATCGATTGCGCCAAGCCGCGCTTTTCGCCGGCGGCCATGTAAGCGACACGCGACCCTTCAGGATGAAAGACGGCAGAGCCAAGGCCGATAAAAAATACACAGCATAAAATCGTCAGAAAAGACGGGGCGAACGCGAGCCCTAAAATGCCGAGCATGCTTGCGGTGAGTCCGAGCGGCAGGGCATACGGCATCGGGCGTTTATCCGTATACCAGCCGATGACGGGCTGCATCACGGACGACACCATATTCAGCGTAAAGGCGATCATTCCGAGCTGTGTAAAGGTAAGACTCATGGAACGTTCCAAAATAGGAAACATCGCCGGAATCACCGCTTGCAGTGAATCGTTCAGCAAATGACAAATCCCGATAATCAATAAAATGGAATACATGGTTGTATCGGGACGATGGACAGGTTTTTCTTTCATCGGTGCGGCAATTGCCAAAGTGATTCTCCTCCTTTTATGTAAGCAAAGCATACACCATATTATTCATAAGGTGAATGAATGATCAAGAGCAAAAAAGGCTCTTCTTTCTCAAATCGAAAAAAGAGCCTCCCTTTTTATTTGTTTAATAAACTGTGTTTTCGCGAATAAACCATATAAACGACGATCCCGGCGGCGATCCAGATGACAAAGGAAAGCCATGTCACGCCGGGCAGGCTGCTTGCGAGATAGAGGCATAAGCATGCGCTGATGATCGGCACAAAAGGAACGAAAGGAACACGGAAGGAAGATTTGATCTCCGGATGTTTCTTTCTTAAAACGATGACGGCGATCGCGATGACCGTAAAGGCCGCCAAGGTTCCCATGTTGACGAGATGCGCCAAGGTTCCCAGATCAATCAAACCGGCGATCCCGGCGGCAACGATCCCCGTCACCCAGGTGTTTTGAAACGGTGTTTTAAAACGCGGGTGCACCTTGGAAAATACACGGGGCAAAAGACCGTCTCTGCTCATCGCAAATGTGAGACGCACCTGAGCGTACAGCAGAGCAAGCATGACTGTTGTAATCCCGATAATCGCGCCGACGGAAATAATGCCCGCTATTTTGTTCTGGCCGACAAATTGGAGCGCGAATGATACCGGATCTCCGACATTTAATTTAGTGTACGAAAGCATTCCCGTCAGAACGAGCGACACGGTAATGTAAAGGATGGTGCAGATGGCGAGCGCGCCGATAATCCCGATCGGCATTGATTTCTGCGGGTTCTTCACTTCTTCCGATGCGTTTGACACGGCATCAAATCCGAGATACGCGAAGAAAACGGTCGCGGCGCTCGTGATGACGCCTTTCATTCCGAACGGCATAAACGGCGACCAGTTTTCCGGTTTCACGTAGCCGAATCCGACGACGATAAACAGCAAAATGATCGCAATTTTCATCAAAACAATGACATTATTAAAGCGGGTGCTTTCTTTCACGCCTCTTGAAACAATCGCGGTAATCACCAAAATAATAATAACGGCTGGCAGATTGAGCACGGCGCCCGCTTTGCTTCCGGGTGCGGCGGTCAGCGCCTCCGGAAGATGCAGCCCGAAGCCCGCAAGAAGCGACTGGAAATACGATGACCAGCCGGTTGCGACGGCGGAGAGCGCAATGACATATTCAAGCATTAAGTCCCATCCGATTAAAAACGCGAGACATTCTCCGAGAGTGACATAGGAATACGTATATACGCTGCCTGAAATCGGAATGGATGAAGAAAATTCCGCATAACAAAACGCTGCGAGCGCGCAGGCAAGGCCCGCGAGCACAAACGACAGAATCAAAGCAGGTCCTGCCCCTGTTGCGGCCACGGTCCCGGTAATCACAAAAATCCCCGTGCCGACAACACAGCCGATTCCGAGTAAAACCAAGTCAAAAGCGCTTAACGAGCGGGCCAGACCGGCCTGTTTGCTTTGGACCTTTAAGTCGGCGAGAGGCTTTTTCCGAAATAATAAAGACATATGAGTCCTCCTGAAAATTCATAATATTCATATCATTATATACACTGACGTTTGTATTATATTGTCGAAATTTCGCACAGTCAATTAAAGAATTTTCCACTTTAAAAGGAAAAAGCTCAAAAGCGTCGATGTGCGGAAGGAACAGTAATTTTATTGTGAAATAGTTCAATTTTCTCACGTTAAGGCCGATACAAAAAATGACTCATCAACTATTTTCAAGTTTCGGTGAAAGGGAGATGTTTTTACATGTTTCAATATGAAGAACTAAATAAGCAGTTTATCGGCGGCCGATGGAGGGATGGGAGCAGCCGGAACGTATTGGAAAACAGAAATCCTTATACTCAGAAAGTCATCACCTCATTCCGAAAAGCGACGCCTGATGACGTGGATGCGGCGTATCGCGCCGCGGCTCTTGCGAAACAAGAATGGGACAAAGTCAATCCTTTTAAAAAGCGGGCCATTTTGGAAAAAGCCGTATCTTTCATCGAAGAGCACGAAGAAGCGATCATTTACTTAATCATGGAGGAGCTTGGCGGAACAAGGCTGAAGGCTGAGTTTGAAATCGGACTTGTCAAAAATATGATAAAAGAAGCCGCAACATTTCCGGTGCGGATGGAAGGGAAAATTCTCCCGTCCACGATTGACGGAAAAGAAAACAGGCTGTACAGAATACCAGCCGGCGTCGTCGGTGTCATCAGCCCGTTTAATTTCCCGTTTTTCCTTTCGGTGAAATCAGTTGCGCCGGCACTCGGAGCGGGCAACGGCGTTGTGCTGAAGCCTCATGAAGAAACACCGATCTGCGGCGGAACACTGATTGCGAAGATTTTTGAAGCGGCCGGCGTACCGGACGGGCTGCTGAATGTCATCGTGACGGATATCGGGGAGATCGGCGACAGTTTTGTTGAGCATCCTGTGCCGCGGATTATCTCATTTACGGGTTCAACCGGAGTGGGCAGCTATATCGGACAGCTTGCGATCAAGCACTTTAAAAAACCGCTCTTGGAGCTTGGCGGAAACAGCGCGCTGATCGTGCTTGAGGACGCTGATCTCGAATACGCCGTCAATGCGGCCGTATTCAGCCGGTTTACGCATCAGGGCCAGATCTGCATGTCGGCGAACCGCGTGCTCGTTCACACATCTGTATATGACAAATTCACAGAGCTTTACGAAGCGAAAGTGTCATCGCTGAAAGTCGGCGATCCGATGGACCCTGATACGGTGATCGGGCCTTTAATCAATGAGAAACAGGCGGAAGGTCTGAAACGGTCCGTTGAAAAAGCGATAGAAGAGGGAGCGGTTCCGGTGCTTTCCGGCCGATTCAGCAAAACGGTAGCTGAACCCGTCATCTTAAAAGATGTAAGACCTGAGATGAGTATCGCAAAAGAGGAACTGTTCGGTCCGGCCGTCTGCATTATGCCGTTTGAAACGGAGGATGAAGCGGTAAGCATCGCAAACGCGACACCGTTCGGTTTAAGCGGAGCCGTGCATACGGCAAACGTTGAGCGCGGCGTTGAGTTTGCTAAGCGGATCGAAACCGGCATGATTCACGTCAACGATACGACCATTAATGATGAACCGAATGTCGCGTTCGGCGGCGAGAAGCAATCAGGTCTCGGCAGGCTGAACGGCGAATGGAGCCTGGAAGAATTCACTACGCTGAAATGGATTTCGGTTCAGCATGAAAAACGGCAATTCCCATATTAAGAAGGAGTGAAAGAAATGAGTATACAGACGGAACAGCAAACGCACAGCCTGCTTGACGCTTTTGTCAAAGTTGCGCCTTTTTTAAACAGCCTGATCCAAGATGACATCACCATCGGGATTTATGATACAGAAAAATTAATCGTGAATATTCCGGCTAAAACGTTTTCTCTTAATGTAAAGCCGGGAGACCCGCTCCAAAAAGGAGACATCATTACAGACGCCATCCGTTTGAATCAAAAGAAGACAAGCATGGTGCCGAAAGAGCTGTTCGGATTTCCGCTTATCGCCAGAGCGATCCCGCTTCACGATGAGAACGGAAAAGTCATCGGCGGCGTCGGTCTTGGCACGAGCCTAGAAAAATCAGCCAAGCTTCATGATGTCGCTGAAAGCCTGTCCGCCGTCGTGGAACAGACCGCTTCAGCCATCGCGGATATTTCAGAATCCATCAGCGGCTTTTCAGCACAGATGACCGGGATTTCCGCTCAGGCGAAACAAGTCAGTGAAAGCGCGGGAGAAATTGCCGACATTTCCGTCACTGTCAAGGGCATCTCAGATCAAAGCAATCTGCTCGGTTTGAATGCGGCCATTGAAGCCGCGAGAGCTGGAGAATCCGGCAAGGGCTTTTCCGTGGTGGCGGATGAGATCCGCAAACTTGCCACTCATTCAAAAGACAACGTCGGACAAATTGACCAGATTACGAAAAAAATCCACAGCCTGCTGAAAGGACTGGAGGACTCTATTGAATCCATCAACCAGAACACAGACGGCCAAGCGGCGGCGGTTGAACAAATTTCTGCCACGATGCAGGAGATTTCAGGAAGCGCCCAGCATTTAGCGAAAATGGCTGAAAACGTGCTCGGGGATTCATAAAAAAGGGGAGCTTACGGGCTCCTTTTTTGTTTTCGTTTATCAATCGGAAACTGCACTTACACGTTTGATCCGTCATGCTCAGGGGTACACATACGAATACATCACCAATGATAAAGGAGAGTTTTGTATGTCTGATGCAAATCTGCACAACCCGCTGACGAAATATGATCATGATGAATTTCCAAAACAATATCAAGAACCGCCCGGTTTGCAGAAAGAGATGAAGCCTGTGCCGGACTGCGGCGAAACAAGCTATAAAGGAGCAGGCAAGCTGAAGGGAAGAAAAGCCCTCGTCACCGGCGGCGATTCGGGGATCGGACGGGCTGCTGCGATTGCTTATGCCCGGGAAGGGGCGGATGTGGCCATTAACTATCTGCCTGAGGAACAGCCGGATGCCGAAGAAGTGAAAGCATTAATTGAAAAAGAAGGAAGAAAAGCCGTTCTCCTCCCCGGAGATTTAAGCGATGAAGCGTTTTGCGGAGAATTGGCGGAAAAAGCGTATCAAGAGCTTGGCGGTCTTGACACGCTCGCTCTTGTCGCCGGCAAACAGCAGGCAGTGGATGATATCAGCGATCTTGCCACAGAACAAATCTATCAAACATTCGAAGTTAATGTTTTCTCACTGTATTGGCTCGTCAAAGCGGCGCTTCCGTATCTGCCGGAAGGCGCGTCTATTATCACGACAACTTCTGTCGAAGGGTACAATCCAAGTCCGATGCTGTTGGATTATGCCGCGACGAAACATGCCATTATCGGCTTTACCGTCGGCTTAGGAAAGCAGCTGGCGAATAAAGGAATCAGAGTCAACTCTGTAGCGCCGGGGCCGATCTGGACGCCGCTTCAGATTTCCGGAGGACAGCCCGGTGAAAACATTCCGAAATTCGGCAAGGAAACACCGGCCGTGCCATTACAGCGTGCCGGCCAGCCCGCGGAGCTTGCAGGGATTTATGTCTTTTTGGCCTCAGAAGAATCGAGCTATGTGACATCCCAGATCTACAGTGTCAGCGGAGGTATTCCGACGGCGTAATGAATAAGGAGCTGCCCTCTTACAGGGGACAGCTCTTTTTTTTGATGTTATGTGCCGAGCACGTTTTGATTATACAGTACGCTCGGATGTGACGGGTGATAGGAGGCGGCTTTGTCGTTATGAATCTTCGCTTTTTCTCTGTCGCCGAGCTGCCAGTGGCAGACGCAGAGCTGCAGATGAGGATACCAGGTGGAATATTCGAGCTGGGTAAAGCCTGAATCGCTGTATGTGGCGGATAGGGCGAGCTCATACCAAAACACGCCCTGCCGGTATTGCCGTTTCTCCGCAAAATAGTCGCCGAGCCTGCAGCAGAACTCCGGCCGCGGACAATCAATCAAAAATGATTTTAAGAGCGACGTCATGGCGGCCTCTTCATGGCCGACCGCCCTGTAGCAATCGAATAGGTATTGGCACGTTCTGATCTCGTCTTCGATCCAGCACTGTTTAGTGGAAAGAAAATGGTGATAATACGTAATGGCGCGCTGATACTGGCCGTGATCCTTTAATTCATTCGCGAAATAAAATAAATCGCGCGGTGTCATCGTTTCACTGTTTTCCGCCATTTTCTCGTAAATCCTTAGGTTGCGGTCTGAGGGAGGCGAGTGCTTTTTCTCGGATTTGCGGTGTGTGACGGCGATATCGGTTTCTATAATGTTTCCGTATACTTCCAGATACTCATGCACGGCTCCGATCCAGCGGAACCCTTTTTCCCGCTTGACGAGACGGTTGCGGCGGTATCTGAAGCTGACCTCTCCCCGATCATCAAAGCCGACGTGATAATACATGGATACCGCGTCCACCTCTTTTGAAAGCGACGCCTTCAGGTCTATCAGCTTTTCACGATCCTTTTCCGTCAGCATATCGTCGGCGTCCAGCCACAGAATATATTCCATTTCCGCTTTCGAAAACGCAAAATTACGGGCGGCCGCAAAATGATCGACCCATTCAAAATCATAAATCTTATCCGTATAACGGGCCGCGATTTCTTTCGTCCGGTCGGTCGACCCCGTATCAGCAATCACAATTTCATCCGCAATGTCTTTGACGGAATCAAGACAGCCCGCAAGCACTTCCTCTTCATTTTTAACGATAACGCATAAACTGATGCTGATCATGTCATCACCTCTTCACCTCCAGTGTATAAAAGGAGAGGCGGAAACATTCTTCGGACAAAATGATCGCTTCCAAGAAATTTGTCTGCCCTTTTACTAGTTTTATTCCAACGCCTGATTTAAAATGAACACATGAACTTACGTGAGGATTGATAGGAACCATGAGCATCATAAAAGCGGAAAATCTTTATAAAACATACGGAGAAAAGACATTATTCGACCATATCTCCTTTCATATTGAAGAGAATGAAAGAATCGGTTTAATCGGCCCGAACGGAACGGGCAAGTCCACGCTTCTGAAAACCATTGCCGGTCTCGAATCAACGGAGGAAGGCGAGATGACGGCTTCAGGAAACGTGCATATTGAGTTTTTGCATCAGGATCCCGATCTTCCTGCCGGACAAACCGTCCTTGAGCATATTTATTCCGGTGACTCAGCCGTCATGAGAACGATGCGGGAGTACGAAAAAGCGCTTCAGGAGCTGAATGAAGAGCCGGAAAATGAACAGCGCCAAAAGCACCTGCTTGATGCGCAGGCGAGAATGGATGCGAATGATGCGTGGGAAGCGAATACATTAGCCAAAACGGTTTTAACCAAACTCGGTGTCACCGACTTGATGAAGGATGTCAGCGAGCTGTCCGGCGGCCAGAAAAAGCGCGTCGCGATTGCGAAAAACGTCATCCAGCCGGCTGACCTGCTTATTTTGGATGAACCGACAAACCATTTGGACAATGAAACGATTGAATGGCTGGAAGGCTACTTATCGCAATATCCGGGCGCCGTCATGCTTGTCACGCACGACAGGTATTTTCTGAACAGGGTGACGAACAGAATTTACGAGCTTGAGAGAGGCAGCCTTTATACGTATAAGGGAAACTATGAAGTATTCCTGGAAAAACGGGCCGAACGGGAAGCGCTGGCAGAGCAGAAAGAAATGAAACGTCAAAACCTCCTGCGCCGCGAATTGGCGTGGCTCAGAAGAGGAGCGAAAGCACGCTCGACAAAACAAAAAGCGAGAGTGGACAGAGCGGAGGCGCTCAAGGAGCAAAAAGGGCCGGCAGTTTCAGGATCGCTCGATTTCGCGATCGGGTCCCACCGTCTCGGAAAACAGGTGATAGAAGCGGAAAACGTCACCCTCACCTACGGCGGCCAAGCGCTGATCAGCCAATTTAACGAGCTTGTCATCCCGGGTGAACGAATCGGCATCATCGGGCCGAACGGAATCGGGAAAACGACACTTTTAAACAGCCTCGCCGGCAGAATTCAGCCAGACAGCGGCCGCATCACCATCGGGCAGACGGTCAGGATCGGGTACTACACCCAGGACCACAGCGAAATGAACGGCGATATGAAAGTCATTGACTATATAAAAGAGACGGCTGAAATCGTCAAGACGGCGGAAGGTGATGTCATCACCGCGGAACAAATGCTTGAGCGCTTTCTGTTTCCGCGCCCGATGCAGCAGACATATATCAGAAAGCTGTCAGGCGGGGAAAAGCGCCGTCTGTACTTGCTGAATGTACTGATGCAGGAGCCGAATGTGCTGTTTTTAGATGAGCCGACCAATGATCTGGACACAGAAACATTAAGCGTGCTCGAAGATTACATCGAACAGTTTCCGGGCGTCGTCATTACCGTATCCCATGACCGCTATTTCCTTGACCGTGTCGTGGACCGCCTGATCGTATTTGAAGGACAAGGCGTCATTTCGCGTTTCCAAGGTTCGTACAGTGAATACATGGAATACGCAAAAGCGAAGAAGACTGCGGTAAAACAACCGGCCGAAGAGAAAAAGGCGGAAGAAGAGCCAAAGAAAAAGCGCAAAAAGCTTTCATACAAAGATCAAATCGAATGGGACGGCATCGAAGATAAAATCGCCGGCCTTGAAGAAAAGCATCAGCGTCTGGAAGCGGAAATTGCTGAAGCGGGAAGTGATTTCGGAAAGATTCAAGAACTGATGGCCGAACAGGCAAAAACGGCTGAAGAGCTTGAAGCGGCGATGGAGCGCTGGACCGAATTGTCACTGATGATTGAAGAACTTGAGAATTAAAAAAAGCCGGTATGCCCCCAAGAAAATGGCGGGTCATACCGGCTTTTTTTGTCATGAGCAGATGTCCATTGTGCGGTATGGATGTTTATCCGTAAAAATTCATTTTTAAAACTTCACGTTTACGTTAAGGTTCAAAAGGTGTATAATAGAAACAGAAACGACAAGAGGGGGATTCACCTTGGAATGGATGAAGATTGATCAAGTTGCCAAACGAAGCGGATTGACAAAACGAACCATTCGTTTTTACGAGGAGATTGGTTTGATTCCTGCTCCTAAACGGACAGAAGGCGGCGTCCGGCTTTACTCTGAAGATGATATGGAGGAGCTTGAAAAAGTCATCAGCACAAAAGAAGTGCTCGGTTTTTCCCTTCAGGAGCTTCAGCAGTTTATGGAGATGAGCCGTCAGCTGGAATTAAACAAAGAGGGGTACTTGTTGTCACTGGATCCGAAGGAACGGAAAGCAAAGCTGGAAGAGCTTCAGCACGCATTGAACCACCAGCTTGAGATGATTGATGAGAAGATCAGCACATTTCTGCACTTTAAAGAGCGCCTTAACGGAATGAAAGAAAAAGCTGACCGCGCCATTCAATCAATCGAATGATTTTGCTGTAAACGCTATGAAGATAGCGTTTCTTTTAATGGATCAAATAGGAGGTCTGATCAAATGGATACATCATCACAACAGAAAACAGGCTTATTCAGCCAGCCGAAAGCCGTTTGGGCGGTTGCGTTTGCCTGTGTGATTTCCTTTATGGGAATCGGACTCGTCGACCCGATACTTCCGGCGATTGCCGCACAATTACATGCTTCACCTAGTGAAGTATCTCTGTTATTTACAAGTTATTTACTCGTTACCGGTTTTATGATGTTTTTCTCCGGCGCGATTTCCAGCCGGATCGGCGCGAAATGGGCACTGCTTCTCGGACTTATTTTTATCATCGTGTTTGCCGCCCTTGGCGGAAGCTCAAGTTCAATCGCTCAGCTTGTCGGCTATCGCGGCGGCTGGGGGCTTGGGAATGCTCTCTTTATTTCAACCGCGCTTGCTGTCATTGTCGGGGTATCTGTCGGCGGCAGCGCCAAAGCCATTATTTTGTATGAGGCCGCGCTCGGCTTGGGGATTTCCGTCGGGCCGCTTGCAGGCGGAGAGCTTGGCAGCATTTCATGGCGCGCTCCGTTCTTCGGAGTGTCTGTCCTGATGTTTATAGCGCTTTGCGCGATTTCACTCATGCTGCCGAAGCTGCCGAAACCGGCAAAACGCGTCGGTGTGTTTGATGCGATGAAGGCGCTCAAATATAAAGGCCTTTTAACGATGGCCGTATCGGCATTCTTATACAACTTTGGATTTTTTATTTTGCTTGCTTATTCTCCGTTCGTTCTGGATTTAGATGAACACGGTCTTGGATACGTCTTCTTCGGCTGGGGGTTATTGCTGGCAATTACGTCAGTCTTTACGGCTCCGCTCGTGCACAAAGCGCTGGGAACAGTGCGTTCGCTCGTCGTTCTCTTTATCGCCTTTGCGGTCATTCTCATCGTTATGGGGATTTGGACTGACCATCAGACGTTGATCATTACATGTATCGTTGTCGCCGGTGCCGTGCTCGGTATGGTGAATACGATCATGACAACCGCTGTGATGGGTTCTGCGCCGGTTGAACGTTCAATCGCGTCTTCAGCCTACAGCTCAGTCCGCTTTATCGGCGGTGCGCTCGCTCCGTGGATTGCGGGAATGCTGTCAGAACACTTCACCGCAAGCACGCCATATACAGTTGGCGGGATCGTCGTTTTTGTCGGCATGCTTGTCCTTCTCATGGGACGCAAACATCTTGCCGGAATAAAAGCCGGACATTAAGAAAAAAAAGGAACTTCCGCACAGGCGGGAGTTCCTTTTTTGGTTTACAGCACTTTCGTCGTCCAAGACTCGCAGTTCCATGTTTCTGTCGCGATATCCATGTAGAACTCCGGTTCGTGGGAAATGAGCAGAATGGAGCCTTTGTATTCTTTCAGTGCGCGTTTCAGCTCTTCTTTCGCATCGACATCCAGGTGGTTTGTCGGCTCGTCAAGCACGAGCAGGTTTGTTTCTGAATTGATCAGCTTGCATAGTCTGACCTTTGCTTTTTCTCCTCCGCTTAATACGGAGACGCGGCTTTCAATGTGTTTAGTGGTCAGGCCGCATTTGGCGAGGGCGGCACGGATTTCGTACTGGGTAAAGGAAGGAAATTCGCTCCACACTTCTTCGATGCACGTATTGTTATTGGTTTCTTTTACTTCCTGCTCGAAATAGCCCGTGTATTGATGTTCGCCGCGCTCCACCGTGCCTTCCAGCGGCTGGATTTCACCGAGCAGGCTTTTTAACAGCGTCGTTTTCCCGATGCCGTTCGCGCCGTACAGGGCGACTTTCTGTCCGCGTTCCATTCTGAGGTTGAGCGGACGTGACAGCGGGGTATCGTAGCCGATGACTAAGTCCTTCGTTTCAAAAATCAGCTTGCCTGACGTTCTCGCCGGCTTGAAATGGAATTCCGGTTTCGGTTTTTCAGCCGCCAGTTCAATCATATCCATCTTATCGAGTTTCTTTTGGCGGGACATCGCCATATTTCTCGTGCTGACCCGCGCTTTGTTGCGGGCGACGAAATCTTTCAGCTCTGCGACTTCCTGCTGCTGCTTTTTGTAGGCCGCTTCGAGCTGCTGTTTTTTCACTTCGTATACTTCCATAAACTGATGGTAGTCGCCGACATAACGCGTCAGCTCTTGATTTTCCACATGATAAATTAAATTGATCACGCTGTTTAAAAACGGAATGTCGTGAGAAATTAAGATGAACGCATTTTCATATTCCTGCAAATAGCGTTTCAGCCATTCAATATGCTGCTCATCAAGGTAGTTGGTCGGTTCGTCCAACAGGAGGATTTCCGGTTTTTCCAAAAGCAGCTTGGCGAGCAGCACTTTCGTCCGCTGTCCGCCGCTTAAGTCAGTGACGTCGCGGTCAAGGCCGACATCCTGCAGGCCGAGGCCGCGGGCGATTTCTTCAACTTTGCTGTCAATCACGTAGAAATCATTGTTTGTCAGGGCGTCCTGAATGACACCGACATCTTCAAGCAGCTGCTCAAGCTCATCAGGATCCGCTTCGCCCATTTTATTGTAAATCTCATTCATTTCTTCTTCCATCGCAAATAAGTAATGGAACGCATCTTTCAGCACGTCGCGGATCGTTTTGCCTTTTTCAAGCACAGTATGCTGATCGAGATAGCCGACGCGCACGTTTTTCGCCCATTCAACCTTTCCCTCATCAGGCTCAAGCTTTCCGGTAATAATATTCATAAACGTTGATTTACCTTCGCCGTTAGCTCCGATTAAGCCGACGTGCTCCCCTTTTAAAAGACGGAACGATACATTGTTAAAAAGCGCACGGTCACCGAAGCCGTGGCTTAAATCTTTTACGGATAAAATACTCATCATTACACCTCATCGTTATCAGACACGCTTTTTTATCATGTGTCTTTCTCATTAATGATTATAAAGGAGGAGACCGTTTGTTAAAAGGCTTGGAAGGAAAAAGAAAATTGCGTTTGCCGCGTGCATTTGAGATACTATGGAGTAGATTTTAAGAATTGAGGAGAACGACATGACCCAAACATGGCCATTTTTACAGCATACACAACCATTTATCGCCGAAAACTGGAGAGCGTCAGGCTTTCAGAAGCCGACCGACATTCAGGAAAAAGCCGCTCAGGTGATTATGGAAGGGAAAGACGTCATCGCCGAATCCCCGACGGGAACCGGAAAAACATTGGCGTATACGCTTCCGGTTCTGGAGCGGATCAATCCGGAGCAAAAACATCCGCAAGTGATTATTTTAGCGCCGTCCCGCGAGCTTGTGATGCAGATTTTTCAGGTGATTCAGGATTGGACAAAAGGCTCCGACCTTCGCGCCTTGTCTTTGATTGGCGGAGCAAACGTGAAAAAGCAGGTGGAAAAGCTCAAAAATAAACCGCATATCATTGCAGGCACACCGGGCAGGGTGCTCGAATTGATTCAGGCGAAAAAGCTGAAAATGCATGAAGTCAAGACGATCGTTCTTGATGAAGCGGATCAGCTCGTGACAAAGGAACACCGCGAAACAATGAAAAAAATCATTAAAACGACGCTGAAAGACCGCCAGCTTTTAAGCTTTTCTGCTACGCTGCAGCCGGAGACAGAAGAGGTGCTGAATGGAATTGCACACGAGCCGGCCGTTTTGAAGGTGGAGCGGAATACGGCGGAAAAAGCCCGGGTCACGCATCAATATCTCGTCTGCGATCAGCGGGATAAAGTGAAGCTATTGCAAAAGCTGTCACGGCTGAACGGCATGCAGGCGCTCGTGTTCGTCAGAGATATCGGAAATTTAAGCGTCTATGCGGAAAAACTCGCCTATCATCACGTGGATCTCGGCATCCTGCACGGAGAAGCGAAAAAAATGGAGCGGGCAAAGATATTATCAGCGTTTGAACGGGGAGAATTTCCGCTGCTTCTGGCGACTGACATAGCAGCGCGCGGACTTGATATCGACGATCTTCCGTACGTCATTCACGCGGACATCCCGAATGCAGACGGGTACATTCACAGATCAGGCCGGACGGGGCGGGCCGGTAAAGAAGGAACGGTACTCAGCCTTGTCACGCCGATGGAAGAATCCAAACTGAAAAAAATGGCCAAATCACTCGGAATTGAGCTGAAAGAGGCCGTTTATTCAGGCGGAAAATTATCTGAGAAATAAGAAACGGAGGGCGGGAAGCCCTTCGTTTTTTGTTGTAAAATAATAGAAAAGGTTCGCGCGGGGGATGGGAAGATGGTTTCAATAGACAGATTTCAAATATTGAAGGAACGTGAGCTGAAAATACTTGAGCACTGGTTTAAGGACGATAATATCAGTCGGAGAATGGATGCGATGCTGCCATTAGATGCGTGGTATGCACGATTGAATAAAGATGAAGACGATACTGTCTTTATGGCATATGACGGGCAGCTGCCGGCTGGCATAGTCTCTATAGAGTTTGTGGAGGAACGGGTGTATATCGGATTGATCGTCAATCCTTTGTACCAGCTTCAAGGGTACGGAAAACGGATATTGCAAAAACTCCTGACTGACCCTGGGTTTACAAGTGTGCGGGAATGGGCGGCAAGCATCGAAAAAGACAATCAAATGAGTTTAGCCTGCTTTCAAGCAGCGGGATTCACTTTGGAAGATACGGAGCCGGATGAAGACGGCTTTCTGACTTTGATTCTTCGCAGCTGATCCGAAAAAGCAGAAAAGGAGGGGACAAAGCCCTCCTTTTTTTCATCATCATGTTAACTTGGATCACTGACCTTGATGATCTGTTTGCCTTTGTTTTCTCCTTTAAACAAACCGAGAAACGCGTCAGGAATATGGCTGAATCCTTCCGTAATCGTTTCTTCATAATGAAGCTTCCCGTCCTTGAGCCATTCAGCCAATTGTTTCGCGCCTTCGGAAAAGCGGTCAGCATAATCACCGACGATGAATCCCTGCATCAGCGCTTTTGTTTTAATCAGCTTCGGCTGTACGCGGGGGCCCATGTCTTCCTCTTCACTTTCGGTATTGTATGAAGAGATCGCTCCGCATACCGGAATGCGGGCGAATTCATTCAGCAGGTTTATCACCGCATCCGAAATCGGTCCGCCGACATTGTCAAAATAGACATCGACGCCGTCAGGGCATGCCTGTTCAAGCGCTTTTTGAATATCATCCGCCGTTTTGTAATTAATGGCTTCATCAAATTGAAGCTCCTCTTTCAGATACGCGATTTTTTCGTCAGAACCGGCGATGCCGACAACCCGCGCGCCTTTGATTTTGGCAATCTGCCCGACCGTTGAGCCGACGGCGCCCGCAGCCCCTGAAACGACGACGGTTTCGCCTTTTTTCGGACGGCCGATATCAAGCAGCCCGAAGTAAGCGGTCAGTCCGGTCATCCCTAAAATGCCGAGATACGCCGTGGCGGGTGCGATATCCGTGTCCAGTTTGCGGAGGGCGGACTCATTCACTGCTGAGTATTCCTGCCATGCGAGATTCCCGATCACGATATCGCCTTTTTTCAGCTTATTGCCGTCTGTGAGAACCTCGGCAATCACTCCGCCTGTTATGGCTTCATCTAAAGCGAACGGCTCGACATATGATTTTGTATCCTGCATTCGTCCGCGCATGTACGGATCAACGGACACATAACTCGTTTTTACAAGCACTTCACCGTCTTGCGGCTCGGGAACGGCAATCGTTTCAAAACGGAAATCGTCATGGACGGGAACGCCTTTAGGGCGTCTCGCTAATTGGATCTGCTGTTGATTTTTCGGCATGATGCATCCTCCTTCAACATGAGTGTTTGTTCCAAATGTAACACGAACCATTTCCCGAATACAAAATCAAACCGTCCGCCGGCAACAAAAAAAGAAGGGCCCGGGCCCTTCATTTAATAGAACAACCGGAACATCTCAGTGTTTTTCTCATGTTCCAAATATTCATAGGCATTTGTTTTAGAAGAATGAAGCATGTCGGGGGTAATGACGGGCTGAAGCGCGGTCAGATAAGTACCCAGCGTATTCTCAATTTCTTTCGGCAGAACGGATTCGATATCACCGATATTGATAATAATAGAGAACACGTAATCGATATTAATATGAAAGGTATCTTCAGCAAAGGCCGTAAGCTCTTTTATTCCATCCGGGCAGCGGGTATGCCGGCGGAATACCTGTTTCACTAAATCACTGACAACCCAAGCGTTAAATCGCTGTTCCGGTGAAAAATAATGAATAGGAACCACCTCCCTGCGTGATCGGCTCTTGAAAATTTTTATTTTTCTGATAAAAGTAGCTTATCCTACTGTAACATGTCCCGGAAGAAAATATCCACCGACAATCTGCCCGATTTTTCACTGAACGCTCTTTCTTTTGTTTGGCACTTGGTGAAGCGGGTAAACACACAATATACAAAAACAAAAGGGAGGACTTCTCAATGAAACCGGTAGTAAGAGAGTATACAAACGATCAAAAACTGATGCAGGACGTAAAAGAGCTTCAGCAAATGGGTGTCGCAAAAGAAGATGTATACGTGCTTTCTCATGATGACGACAGAACGGAACGACTGGCCGACAATACGGATGTTAATACCATCGGAGCAAAAGAAACGGGCATTAAACACGCGGTCGGCAATATGTTTAATAAAAAGGGCGACGAGCTCCGCAACAAAATTCACGAAATCGGCTTTTCAGAAGAGGAAGCATCACAATTTGAAAAGCGCTTAGATGAAGGAAAAGTTCTTCTGTTTGTGACGGATAACGAAAAAGTAAAATCATGGGCGTAAGCCGATCAGGTCCCAAGGGGTTTCGGTCCCTTGGGATTTTTTTGCGGATTCCGCAATAAAACCGAAAGACACAATCAGTACATTTTCGGTGCTGTTTCTTAATTGATTTGATACAATTCTTTTGTAATAAATTGGAATATAAAATCAGGAGGAGCACTATTTATGAAAAAAATGTTACTGATGCTGGCGGTTTGTTTATGGATGATTCCTGCGGGTGTCCATGCCGCTGACCTTGGCCGGCAAACGTTAGGAGCAAATGACGGATGGGGAGCCGCTTCCGGCGGGACAACCGGCGGCGCGAAAGCCTCTTCATCGAATGTATACACCGTATCAAACAGACAGCAGCTCGTTTCTGCATTAGGTGGAAGCGCCAACAGCACGCCGAAGATTATTTACATACAAGGCACAATCAATATGAATACGGACGACCGCAATAAAACGCTCGGCTTTCATGATTATAAAGATCCGGCATATGATCTCAACGCCTATTTGAAGGCGTACGACCCGGATAAATGGGGGAAAAAAGCACCTTCAGGCACCCAGGAAGACGCCAGACAGCGATCCCAAAAAAATCAGAAAGCGCGGGTCGTGATTGATATCCCTTCAAATACGACGATCATCGGGTCAGGCTCAAACGCCAAAGTGACAGGCGGAAATTTTAATATGAAGAACGGCGTCGACAACGTCATCATCCGCAACATCGAATTTCAAGACGCTTACGACTATTTTCCGCAATGGGACCCGACTGACGGCAGCAGCGGCAACTGGAACTCGGAATATGACAATATCACCATTAACGGTGCGACGCACATCTGGATCGACCATTGCACCTTTAATGACGGATCGAATCCCGACAGCGGTTTTCCCTACTATTACGGGAGAAAATATCAGCACCATGACGGCCAGACGGATATAGCCAACGGGGCGAATTATATTACATTATCTTATAATAAATATCATGACCATGACAAAGGCTCCGTCATCGGAAACAGCGACAGCAAGACGTCAGATGAAGGAAAACTGAAGGTGACCCTTCACCATAACTATTACCAGAACATCGTCCAGCGCGCCCCGCGGGTCCGGTACGGGCAGGTTCATATTTATAATAATTTTTACGCAGGCTCGAAAAGCGCCGCGTACCCGTTCAGTTATGCATGGGGCGCAGGACATGCGTCAAAAATATATGCGCAGAATAATGTTTTTGAGGTGCCAGGCCTGGCTGCCGATAAGGTCATCAGCGTCTTCAGCGGCGGAAAAGCGCTTCATGAAGAGGGCACTCTTTTAAACGGCGCTGCCATTAACGCGTCAGCCGCCAACGGATTAAGTCAGTCTGTCGGCTGGACACCGGCATTGCACGGCTCTATCGGCTCATCCGCATATGTAAAACCGGATGTTATATCTAAAGCCGGTTCGGGTACGTTAAAATAAGAAACACAAAGGAATATTTTCCTTTGTGTTTTTTAATTAACAAAAACGTTTATTAACTTAGTTAAGTAGTAAAATGGGATGGGGGATGGAAGACAACAAAATAGGAGGAGACCTGTAATGGCTTCAGAAAAAGACGCAAAAAAACAGCAGGCGGTAAAAATCATTCCTTTGCTTATTACTGTTGCTGTGGGATTAATCATTTGGTTTATTCCCGCGCCGTCCGGACTTGAACCTAAAGCATGGCATTTGTTCGCTATTTTTGTCGCAACAATTATCGGCTTTATCTCCAAGCCCTTGCCAATGGGCGCAATTGCAATTTTTGCATTGGCAGTCACCGCGTTAACGGGAACGCTTTCTATTGAAAATACGTTAAGCGGATTTGGAAACAAGACAATCTGGCTGATTGTCATCGCCTTTTTTATTTCCCGGGGATTTATCAAAACCGGGCTCGGCGCAAGGATTTCTTACGTATTCGTACAACGGTTCGGGAAGAAAACACTCGGCCTTTCTTATTCACTGCTGTTCAGTGATTTAATTTTATCACCTGCCATTCCGAGTAACACGGCACGGGCGGGCGGCATTATTTTTCCTATTATCAGATCATTATCCGAAACTTTCGGATCAACGCCGGCAGACGGAACAGAGCGGAAAATCGGCGCTTTCTTATTAAAGACCGGTTTCCAAGGAAACTTGATTACGTCTGCGATGTTTTTGACGGCAATGGCGGCGAACCCGCTGATCGCCAAGCTGGCCCACGATGTCGCAGGGGTGGACATCACATGGACAAGCTGGGCAATCGCGGCCATTGTCCCGGGATTGGCGAGCTTAATCATTACACCGCTCGTTATTTATAAGCTGTATCCGCCGGAAATTAAAGAAACACCGGATGCGGCTAAAATCGCAACGGAAAAATTGAAAGAAATGGGTCCGTTTAAAAAATCCGAGCTCTCCATGGTCATCGTCTTTTTATTGGTGCTTGCGCTGTGGATTTTCGGAGGAAGCTTAAATATCGACGCAACGACGACGGCCCTGATCGGATTATCCGTTTTGCTTTTGTCACAGGTATTAACATGGGAGGACATCAAAAAGGAACAAGGTGCGTGGGATACACTGACTTGGTTCGCGGCGCTTGTGATGCTGGCGAATTTCCTGAATGAACTCGGCATGGTGTCTTGGTTCAGTAATATGATGAAATCCTCTGTTTCCGGTTTTTCATGGATTGTGGCATTTATGATTCTGATCGTTGTGTATTATTACACCCATTACTTCTTTGCGAGCGCAACCGCGCATATCAGCGCCATGTATGCGGCATTTCTCGCCGTCATTGTGGCGGCAGGCGCTCCGCCGCTATTGGCGGCGCTCAGCCTGGCGTTTTTCAGCAACCTTTTCGGTTCGACGACGCATTACGGCTCAGGAGCGGCTCCGGTCTTTTTCGGAGCGGGCTATATTTCGCAAAGCAAATGGTGGTCCATCGGCTTTATCCTGTCAATCGTCCATATTGTGACATGGCTTGTGATCGGCGGATTATGGTGGAAAGTATTAGGTTTATGGTAGAAGAAAAAAGGCAGACTCAGGTCTGCCTTTTTTTGTTTTGATAAGAGGCGGGAAGGCCCTGCACATGATGGCTTCAGTGCGAATAGAATATTGCCGGGGTGATATTATGAGCAGCGGCCGTAATCAATACATGATATTGAAACAGAAACCTTACAAATATATGAGCAGACATATGAAACGCCGGTATGAACAATTACCATGTGAACTTGAAAGTCCGGAAACAGGGACGGAAAAACGGTTTCCGTCTTCAAATGAAAATCGATCTGCCTTGTGCGTACCCGGGCTGCGAGGTCCCGAAGGCAAAAGAGGACCCGCCGGCTCCCGCGGTCCGCAAGGGGAGGCGGGTCCGCCGGGTCCGCCCGGTCCCCCGGGGCCTGAGGGGCCGCCGGGAGCGGTTCCTGCGGTAGCTTTTCAAAATACAGCAGACCTAATGACGCTTCCGTTAGAAGGAACACCGATAAACGTGTTAAGCACAGTGATAGCTGCGCCGACAGATCAATTGGTGAAAACGGATGCCGTCATACAAGTAAATGTGGAATTAGATCTGCTCGCTTCTAATTTTTCATTAGACTTAGCTGTCGATCTCCAAAGAAATGGGGTATCTATTCAAACACTAAGACAAGAGCTGAACCTCTTTTCTTCAGGCGGGCAAATCTTGGGGATTCCTTTTACGTACATCGAGGAAATGACAGCGGGAGAAACAGCTGCGTATCAGCTCTTTTTATCTGTACTGTCTTCGAATCATGTCACGCAAGTCACAGCGGCAAACCGTTCCCTCATTGCAACGGGATTCCCCATTCAAGGATCGGACTAAGGTGATGAATAGAAATCACCTTTTTTATTTAGGTTGTCAAAAGACAGCCCGTATTAATATGCTGTCTTAAAATGTAAGGTTATCCGCAACAGAAAGGAGAGGGAAAAAGCTTGAATGAATAATCCGATTATAAATGGGAGCTTTGAAACCGGCACATTAGAGGGTTGGAGTTCGGCAAATACCCAGATTAACAGTTTGTTTGCACATTCAGGGAGATATTCTGCACAATTTATTGGAACTCAGCCATATGCTTACCTCAGTCAAATCATCCCCATCTCAGCTCAGTCACTGACTCTATTCGTATCACTGGCAACGCTCGGAAATGAGCCAAGTCCCCAGGTAACCCTCCAGATCATATATGTCAGCGCAGCAGGTGAACAAATCAGTTCCGTTCAAGAAAATATCACACCCGGAAATTTGCCGAACGTGCTCTTTCATACATGGTCTGAAATCTATAAAACAAGCAGTGTGCCTTCTGGCGCGGCCTCTGCTGTCATTGTATTAAGTAAAGTTTCTTCCGGCACGGTTTTAATAGACGATGTTTCATTGGCGCAAACCGGGGGTGACCCTGGCGTTACAGGCCCTACAGGAGCAACAGGGGTAACCGGAGCAACGGGTGCAACGGGTGCAACCGGCTCAACCGGAGCGACTGGAATCACAGGGTCAACAGGTCCAACAGGAGCAACCGGTCCAACGGGTGCAACCGGCTCAACCGGAGCGACTGGAATCACAGGGTCAACAGGTCCAACTGGTATAACAGGAGCAACAGGTCCAACGGGTGCAAGAGGAGCAACCGGATCGACTGGGATCACAGGGTCAACCGGTCCAACTGGAGTAACAGGAACAACAGGAGCAACCGGTCCAACGGGTGCAACCGGATCAACCGGAGCGACTGGAATCACAGGGTCAACCGGTCCAACTGGAGTAACAGGAACAACAGGAGCAACAGGTCCAA
>NZ_KQ236689.1:2333067-2340476 GCF_001184225.1 Bacillus sp. JFL15
GAGCAACAGGCGGGTGCAAGAGGATCAACCGGAGCGACTGGAATCACCGGGTCAACCGGTCCAACTGGAGTAACAGGAACAACAGGGTCAACCGGTCCAACGGGTGCAACCGGATCAACCGGAGCGACTGGGATCACAGGGTCAACCGGTCCAACTGGTATAACAGGAGCAACAGGAGCAACAGGTCCAACGGGTGCAAGAGGAGCAACCGGATCGACTGGGATCACAGGGTCAACCGGTCCAACTGGAGTAACAGGAACAACCGGAGCAACCGGTCCAACGGGTGCAACCGGATCAACCGGAGCGACTGGAATCACAGGGTCAACAGGTCCAACTGGTATAACAGGAGCAACAGGATCAACAGGTCCAACGGGTGCAACCGGATCAACCGGATCGACTGGGATCACAGGGTCAACCGGTCCAACTGGAGTAACAGGAACAACCGGAGCAACAGGTCCAACGGGTGCAACCGGCTCAACCGGATCGACTGGGATCACAGGGTCAACCGGTCCAACTGGAGTAACCGGATCAACAGGAACAACAGGTCCAACGGGTGCAAGAGGATCAACCGGAGCGACTGGAATCACCGGGTCAACCGGTCCAACTGGAGTAACAGGAACAACAGGAGTAACAGGTCCAACGGGTGCAACCGGATCAACCGGATCGACTGGGTTCACAGGGTCAACCGGTCCAACTGGAGTAACAGGAACAACAGGGTCAACCGGTCCAACGGGTGCAACCGGATCAACCGGATCGACTGGGATCACAGGGTCAACCGGTCCAACTGGAGTAACAGGAACAACAGGGTCAACAGGTCCAACGGGTGCAACCGGATCAACCGGAGCGACTGGGATCACAGGGTCAACCGGTCCAACTGGAGTAACAGGAACAACAGGATCAACAGGTCCAACGGGTGCAACCGGATCAACCGGAGCGACTGGAATCACAGGGTCAACCGGTCCAACTGGAGTAACAGGAACAACAGGATCAACAGGTCCAACGGGTGCAAGAGGATCAACAGGATCGACTGGAATCACAGGGTCAACCGGTCCAACTGGTATAACAGGAGCAACAGGAGTAACAGGTCCAACGGGTGCAACCGGATCAACCGGAGCGACTGGAATCACCGGGTCAACCGGTCCAACTGGAGTAACAGGAACAACAGGAGCAACAGGTCCAACGGGTGCAACCGGGGCAACCGGATCGACTGGGATCACTGGGTCAACCGGTCCAACTGGAGTAACAGGAACAACCGGAGCAACAGGAGCAACAGGAGTAACCGGATCGACTGGAGAAACTGGCCCAACGGGTCCAATCGGAACAACCGGAACAACAGGAGCAACAGGAGTAACTGGAGCAACCGGCCCAACGGGTCCAACAGGAGTAACTGGAGTAACAGGCCCAACCGGAGCAACAGGTCCAACGGGTGCAACCGGGGCAACTGGCGTAACCGGCTCAACTGGAGAAACTGGTTCAACTGGAGTGACTGGAGAAACTGGCCCAACGGGTCCAACCGGGTCAACAGGCCCAACCGGAGCAACAGGAGAAACGGGTGCAACCGGAGCAACAGGAGAAACTGGCCCAACGGGTCCAACCGGAACAACCGGCCTAACGGGTGCAACCGGAGCAACAGGAGTAACTGGTCCAACCGGAGCAACAGGATCAACCGGGGCAACAGGCCCAACCGGAGCAACAGGAGAAACGGGTGCAACCGGAGCAACAGGAGAAACTGGCCCAACGGGTCCAACCGGAACAACCGGCCTAACGGGTGCAACCGGAGCAACAGGAGTAACTGGTCCAACCGGAGCAACAGGATCAACCGGGGCAACAGGAGTAACCGGCTCAACTGGAGTAACCGGGGCAACAGGAGCAACTGGTGAAACGGGTCCAACAGGAGCGACCGGAGTAACTGGAGAAACCGGTCCAACAGGAGCAACAGGAGTAACTGGAGAAACGGGACCAACAGGAGTAACTGGTGAAACGGGTCCAACAGGAGAAACTGGTTCGACCGGAGTGACTGGAGAAACTGGCCCAACGGGTCCAACCGGAGCAACAGGAGAAACCGGCTCAATAGGAGTGACTGGAGTAACGGGAGCAACAGGTGAAACTGGGGCAACCGGAGTGACTGGTGCAACAGGAACAACAGGAGTAACAGGAGCAACTGGTGCAACAGGAGCCACCGGAGTAACAGGAGTAACGGGAGCAACCGGCTCAACTGGAGAAACAGGTCCAACCGGAGCAACCGGAGCAACCGGAGCAACCGGGGCAACAGGAGCAACTGGAGCAACAGGAGTAACCGGAGCAACCGGAGAAACCGGGGCAACTGGTGTAACCGGCTCAACTGGAGTAACCGGCTCAACTGGAGTAACCGGAGTAACTGGAGCAACAGGAGAAACAGGATCAACCGGGGCAACAGGATCAACAGGAGTAACTGGTGTAACCGGAGCGACTGGAGAAACGGGTCCAACCGGTTCAACAGGATCAACAGGAGTAACTGGTGTAACCGGAGTGACTGGAGAAACGGGACCAACAGGATCAACAGGAGTAACTGGTGTAACCGGAGCGACTGGAGAAACGGGTCCAACCGGTTCAACAGGAGCAACAGGAGTAACTGGTGTAACCGGAGTGACTGGAGAAACGGGATCAACAGGAGTAACTGGTGTAACCGGAGCGACTGGAGAAACGGGACCAACCGGAGTAACAGGAGTAACTGGAGAAACAGGAGCAACCGGAGCGACCGGAGTAACTGGAGAAACCGGACCAACGGGTGCAACCGGAGTAACAGGAGTAACTGGTGAAACGGGTCCAACCGGAGTAACAGGAGTAACTGGTCCAACAGGAGCAACAGGATCAACAGGAGTAACTGGTGTAACCGGAGCGACTGGAGAAACGGGATCAACAGGAGTAACTGGTGTAACCGGAGCGACTGGAGAAACGGGATCAACAGGAGTAACTGGTGTAACCGGAGCGACTGGAGAAACGGGACCAACAGGAGTAACCGGAGTAACTGGAGCAACAGGAGCAACCGGGGCAACCGGATCAACAGGAGTAACTGGTGTAACCGGAGCGACTGGAGAAACGGGACCAACAGGACCAACAGGAGTAACCGGAGTAACTGGAGCAATAGGAGAAACAGGAGCAACCGGAGTAACTGGTCCAACCGGAGTGACTGGAGAAACTGGCCCAACGGGTCCAACCGGATCAACAGGAGTAACCGGAGTAACTGGAGCAACAGGAGCAACCGGGGCAACCGGATCAACAGGAGTAACTGGTGTAACCGGAGCGACTGGAGAAACGGGACCAACAGGACCAACAGGAGTAACCGGAGTAACTGGAGCAACAGGAGAAACAGGAGCAACCGGAGTAACTGGTCCAACCGGAGTGACTGGAGAAACTGGCCCAACGGGTCCAACCGGATCAACAGGAGTAACCGGAGTAACTGGAGCAACAGGAGCAACCGGGGCAACCGGATCAACAGGAGTAACTGGTGTAACCGGAGCGACTGGAGAAACGGGACCAACAGGACCAACAGGAGTAACCGGAGTAACTGGAGCAATAGGAGAAACAGGAGCAACCGGGGCAACAGGATCAACAGGAGTAACTGGTGTAACCGGAGCGACTGGAGAAACGGGTCCAACCGGATCAACAGGAGTAACCGGTTCAACAGGAGCAACAGGAGTAACTGGTGTAACCGGAGTGACTGGAGAAACGGGATCAACAGGAGTAACTGGTGTAACCGGAGCGACTGGAGAAACGGGACCAACAGGACCAACTGGAGTAACAGGAGTAACTGGAGAAACAGGAGCAACCGGAGCGACCGGAGTAACTGGAGCAACCGGCCCAACGGGTGCAACCGGAGTAACTGGAGAAACGGGTCCAACTGGAGAAACTGGTTCGACCGGAGTGACTGGAGAAACTGGCCCAACGGGTGCAACAGGAGCAACGGGAGTAACTGGCCCAACGGGTGCAACAGGAGCAACGGGAGTAACTGGTCCAACGGGAGTAACTGGTCCAACTGGAGAAACAGGAGCAACAGGAGTAACTGGTGAAACGGGAGCAACAGGAGTAACTGGTGAAACGGGAGCAACCGGAGTGACTGGAGCAACAGGAGCAACAGGAGCAACAGGAGTAACAGGAGCGACTGGAGAAACGGGAGCAACCGGAGCAACAGGAGCGACTGGAGAAACGGGAGCAACCGGAGCAACAGGAGCAACAGGAGTAACAGGAGCGACTGGAGAAACGGGAGCAACCGGAGCAACCGGAGCAACAGGAGCAACAGGAGTAACAGGAGTAACAGGAGTAACAGGAGTAACCGGAGCGACTGGAGAAACGGGACCAACCGGAGCGACTGGAGAAACGGGAGCAACAGGAGCAACAGGAGTAACTGGTGAAACAGGAGCAACAGGAGCAACCGGGGAAACAGGAGCGACAGGAGAAACGGGATCAACAGGAGTAACTGGTGTAACCGGATCAACAGGATCAACAGGCTCAACCGGCTCAACTGGTCCAACAGGCTCAACTGGTCCAACAGGCTCAACTGGAGAAATTGGCCCAACGGGTCCAACCGGATCAACCGGGGCAACTGGCGTAACCGGATCAACGGGAGTAACAGGAGCGACAGGAGCAACAGGAGCAACAGGAGCAACAGGATCAACCGGCTCAACCGGAGTAACAGGAGCGACAGGAGAAACTGGCCCAACCGGAGTGACTGGAGAAACTGGCCCAACGGGTCCAACCGGATCAACAGGAGTAACCGGAGTAACTGGAGCAACAGGAGCAACCGGGGCAACCGGATCAACAGGAGTAACTGGTGTAACCGGAGCGACTGGAGAAACGGGACCAACAGGACCAACAGGAGTAACCGGAGTAACTGGAGCAATAGGAGAAACAGGAGCAACCGGGGCAACAGGATCAACAGGAGTAACTGGTGTAACAGGAGCGACTGGAGAAACGGGTCCAACCGGATCAACAGGAGTAACCGGTTCAACAGGAGCAACAGGAGTAACTGGTGTAACCGGAGTGACAGGAGCAACAGGTGTAACAGGGGCAACGGGCTCAACCGGCTCAACAGGAGTAACGGGCGCGACTGGAGTAACCGGAGCCACTGGGGTAACGGGTCCAACCGGAGTAACCGGGGTGACTGGCCCAACGGGTGTAACTGGCCCAACCGGAGCAACCGGCCCAACCGGCCCAACCGGCTCAACCGGAGCAACAGGATCAACCGGGGTGACTGGCCCAACGGGTGTAACGGGCCCAACCGGAGTAACAGGGGCAACGGGAGCAACCGGAGTAACGGGCTCAACAGGTGTAACAGGCCCGACCGGGGTGACTGGCCCAACGGGAGCAACCGGCCCAACCGGCTCAACCGGAGCAACAGGTGTAACCGGAGCCACTGGGGTAACTGGAGCAACCGGCTCAACAGGCAGTACACCAACCTTGCTCTTCACAAGAACTAATGGGCCGCTCACTGTTTTTCCGCCGTTAAATACTGAAGTTCCCGTTGCTACGCTGGCAATCCCAGTTAATGCTTTGCAGAATGTAAAGCTGGATTATGCCCTCAGTGTCGCGTTAACAACTTCAGCAAATTCAAACTTTGTTTATGAAGTGAGATTATATAGGGGAGCAGTGCAAATTCATACAAGAACTCTGTCGCGAACTAGTACTACCGCAGCTACGGATAGTTTTTCGATTGCTGATACAACAGTGGATACTGCGCCGACCGCAGGAACGAACACTTACCAGCTCAGGGTTATTTTCACAACTGCTAATAATTTAACGACAGCAACTGCTCTCAATATCGATTTTAACGGCATAAGTTTTCCGACAACCTGATGAAAATAGCAGTCTGATATTTTAAAGATGAAAGGCCTGACTGATACGCGGTTAGGTCTTTTTTTCCGTAAACGCTGTGCAATATTCACTCTTAGAGGCCAGTTGATCATTTAAATGGGTTTTTGAAACACCATTTGTTTTTGAAAAAATATTATGCAAGAAGAGGTGGTGTAATGAGAAAAGGAGATACTTGGTATAACAGATACGACTCTGGAGATTATGACTGCCGGTATTGTAATGATTGTTGCTGTCATTCCCAACATAAAAAAAGAAATCAAAGGCGCAGTTACCATAATCGAGCACATTGCTGTGAAGGATGCTGCTGTGAAAACTCTTGCTGTCATGAAAGATGGTGTCCGTGCTGTCATCCAAATCATTATCATATGAGAGGCGCGACCGGAGCAACGGGGTTCACCGGAGCAACGGGGCTGACTGGAGCAACGGGGTTCACTGGAGCGACCGGAGTAACAGGCGACCCCGGAGTAACGGGAGCAACCGGGTTAACAGGAGCAACCGGGGTGACAGGAGCAACCGGAGTAACAGGAGCCACCGGGATAACGGGAGCAACCGGGTTAACAGGAGCAACCGGGGTGACAGGAGCAACCGGAGTAACAGGAGCCACCGGGATAACGGGAGCAACTGGGATAACAGGGCCAACCGGGTTAACAGGAGCCACTGGGATAACGGGAGCAACTGGAGTAACGGGAGCAACTGGGGCAACCGGAGTAACAGGAGCCACCGGGATAACGGGAGCAACTGGGATAACAGGGCCAACCGGGTTAACAGGAGTAACAGGGGTAACCGGAGCCACCGGAGTAACAGGGCCAACCGGGTTAACAGGAGCAACTGGGTTAACAGGAGCAACCGGGATAACAGGAGCTACTGGGTTAACAGGGCCAACCGGAGTAACAGGAGCAACCGGGATAACCGGGGCAACAGGGATAACGGGAGCAACCGGAGTAACGGGAGCAACCGGGATAACCGGAGCTACTGGGTTAACAGGAGCCACCGGGATAACGGGAGCAACCGGGATAACCGGAGCAACTGGTGTAACCGGAGTAACGGGAGTAACGGGAGCAACCGGGTTAACAGGAGCCACTGGGTTAACAGGAGCCACTGGGTTAACAGGAGCCACTGGAGTAACGGGCGCGACTGGAGTAACAGGAGCCACTGGAATAACAGGAGCAACAGGGTTAACAGGAGCCACTGGAGTAACGGGCGCGACTGGAGTAACAGGAGCCACTGGAATAACAGGAGCAACAGGGTTAACCGGAGCAACAGGTTTAACCGGAGCAACAGGTTTAACCGGAGCCACTGGGGTAACCGGAGCAACCGGAGTAACGGGAGTAACCGGAGCAACCGGGATAACCGGAGCGACTGGAGTAACCGGAGCGACTGGAGATACAGGAGTAACAGGGATAACAGGAGCTACTGGGTTAACCGGAGCAACCGGAGTAACGGGAGCAACAGGGATAACCGGTGCAACCGGAGTAACGGGCGCGACCGGGGTGACAGGAGCCACCGGAATAACCGGATCGACAGGAGTAACGGGCATAACCGGCTCAACTGGAGTAACG
>NZ_KQ236689.1:2340486-2392977 GCF_001184225.1 Bacillus sp. JFL15
AATAACAGGAAGGAGCAACAGGTTTAACCGGAGCAACCGGAGTAACGGGAGCAACCGGAGTAACGGGAGCAACAGGGATAACCGGTGCAACCGGAGTAACGGGCGCGACCGGGGTGACAGGAGCCACCGGAATAACCGGATCGACAGGAGTAACGGGCATAACCGGCTCAACTGGAGTAACGGGAGCAACTGGAATAACAGGAGCAACAGGAGCAACTGGTGTAACCGGAGCAACCGGAGTAACGGGAGCAACCGGAGTAACGGGAGCAACAGGGATAACAGGAACAACCGGGGTAACAGGAACAACCGGAGTAACGGGAGCAACCGGAGTAACGGGAGCCCCTGGAATAACAGGAGCAACAGGGATAACCGGAGCGACAGGAGTAACAGGAGCAACTGGGATGACTGGCTCAACTGGAATAACAGGAGCAACCGGGGTAACGGGAGCAACTGGGATAACAGGTCCAACCGGGTTAACCGGAGCAACAGGTTTAACCGGAGCAACAGGTTTAACCGGAGCAACTGGAATAACAGGAGCAACAGGTTTAACCGGAGCAACCGGAGTAACTGGAGCAACTGGGATAACTGGAGCAACTGGGTTAACAGGGACAACCGGAGTAACCGGAGCAACAGGAGTAACGGGCATAACCGGAGCGACAGGAATAACAGGAGCAACCGGAGTAACTGGTGTAACCGGAGCAGGCGCGATCATTCCTTATGCTTCAGGTCTTCCGACTGCCGTGACCACGATTGCCGGCGGATTAATCGGAACGGTGAGCCTTGTCGGGTTCGGCAGTTCTGTGACGGGCGTCAATGTCGGAGGGGGAGGCGCAATTGATCTTACCGGAGCCGGAGGGACTCTGCTGAATTTTGCTTTTTCTGCTCCGAGAAGCGGAACCATTACATCAATTGCCGCCTATTTCAGTACCACCGCAGCATTGTCGCTTGTCGGCTCGACTGTTACCATAACTGCACAATTATACAGTTCCACTGTGCCGAACAATACGTTCACGCCGATTCCCGGAGCATCCGTCACTTTAGCTCCTGCCCTTACCGGCGTATTGTCAATCGGCAGCATCAGCAACGGAATCACTACAGGGCTGAACATTGCGGTAACTCCTCAAACCCGGCTGTTAATGGTATTCTCCGCCACTGCGTCAGGTGTTTCCCTTGTTAACACGGTAGCGGGATACGCAAGCGCGGGAGTTACGATTTCTTGAGCGAAAACGGCCAGACTGGTGTGAATCATCTAAGCTTGGAGAAGAAATCACTTTTCTTCAAGCTTTTTTGTTTTTTCGTCTTTCTGAGTAAATAAAAGATGACGGGTATTTCCCGACAGCCAAAAGAAGTATTTATTTGTTTTCATGCCCGGAAGATAATCAGTATCTTAAAGAGATGACGATGTTTTTAATGAGTCGAGATCATCCGTTGTACCAGAGGTGTGAAACATCATCAAAAGGCGATCAAGCACGGCATGGTGGGTGGGCGTTTTATTTACTTATTCCACTTACCTTAAAGCCAATGCCAACAAGCATAAATAAACAAGTTGGAAGTGAAGGTGTTTAAAAATAATAGAGAAAACATATTTATAAGCCGATAATTTTTTTTGAAGTCTAGTGAAAAAGTTTTTTATTGTTTTTTGTTGTATGTTTTCTTAAGTAAAAAAAGAAAATCTTTAATAGTAGGAATTATAGAATTGTATTATTATAAGGGGATATATTTGGTTTTTGATCATTTTGTATAAATAGGAGAGTAATATGATTTTAGTAAAAGTCTTAGTAACCATTGCACTTTTAATTTTATCCGTAACAGCTACTGCTTTTGCGTTTGCAAAAGAAAAGGATGAAAAATTTTTCTCGGAAATGATATCAGATGGTTCCGGTATTCTTTTTTTTTTTGGTGTACTTGGTTTGTCGGTTTTCAAATTTTTAAAGTTTATATTACCTGAGATGTTCCATCTTTTCATCTATAAATTGGTTTCTCTGCTTATTGCAGCTCTCTGTATTATTGCTTCAATTATAGTTTGGATAGTGTGATATGTTTTGAAGAATAAAAAATGTTTCGATCTTATCTCTGACGGCAGTGGTTGGCCTCTTTTTTAATAATCTATTCGGTCTGTATATAGTCTTTTTTGGAAACAGTATCTATTACATAGCATAACGAAAAGGCAGACGCAGTCTGTCTATTTGCCTATTCTAAGAGATAAAGTTGCAGTATGTCTGTCGTGTTCGTATGCTTCTTTGTCCTATTCTTCCTAAAATTATTGCCGGCTGATTAATCAGAACGGTGAGCCCTGCCGGATCGTCTATCACCATAACTGCACAATTATACAGTTCCACTGTGCCGAACAATACGTTCACGCCGATTCCCGGAGCATCCGTCACTTTAGCTCCTGCCCTTACCGGCGTATTGTCAATCGGCAGCATCAGCAACGGAATCACTACAGGGCTGAACATTACAGTAACTCCTCAAACCCGGCTGTTAATGGTATTCTCCGCCACTGCGACAGGTCTTTCTCTTATTAATACAGTGGCGGGATACGCAAGCGCGGGAGTTGAGATTTCCTGATAGAAAGAAGGCTCACTTCGGTCAGCTTTCTTTTTTTGTTACATAAATCCTCAAAAGTGAAAATATGCCTATCATCCTTTTTGAAAATCGGCAAGAGAAAAAGATCACGAAAATTCTTAAAAATAAAAAATAAGGATATAAAAAGTGGTATGATTTTAGGAGGAAAGGACGGCTGGTGCTGTGTTGGAAGAGAAACGGTTTTATGTCTCTCTGCAAATGAAAATTGCCGGATTAATTACGGCTTTATTAATACTTGTCATCGGAACGCTCACCGTTATATTTGCCTTTCAGCAATTAAAGGAAGGCCAGAAGCAGGCGGAACAGCTGGCGGTGCAGACGGCAAAAACCATATCATACATGCCGCCTGTAAAAGAGGCATTCCGGCTTGCGGATCAAAATGCTTTTAAAAAGTTAGACGTCATTGAACAAATGAAAGAACAGGCAGGTGCGCACGCCGTCTACATTACCGATCAAAAAGGGCGTGCCGTGTTTCATTCGGATCGCAGCAGCATTCCGAAAGATAATCAAAATCTGAAAAACAAAGCCGTCATGTTCGGCGGGGCTCCGGTTTCTGACGGAATGAAGGCCGTCCGGGGAAGCGCACCGGTTATTCTGGAGGAAAAAAATCATAACGAAGTCGTCGGAACGGTGACAGTCGAGTTTCTGCAAGATGAGATAGAAAAAGATATGAAAGCGCATCTGCGGCACTTAAGCTATTTTGCATGTTTGGTGTTTCTTATCGGCATCGGGGGAGCGGCGGCGCTCGCAAAAAGCATCCGTAAAGATACACTCGGCCTTGAACCGCATGAAATTGCGGCGCTGTACCGGGAGCGAAATGCGATGCTCCTTGCGATTAAAGAAGGGATTATCGCCGTAAACAAAGAAGGTGCGGTGACCATGATGAATTTGTCTGCGGCTGATATGCTGCATCTTCCGGAACCGATGATCGGAAGGCATATAAAAGAAATCATGCCGGGCGCAAGGCTCATGCCCGTTTTTGCAGGCGGAGAATTACCGCCGAACGTGGAGGTGCGAGCCGGGGATAAAGTGTTTATCTTAAACGTAAAAGAGATGAGACAGGCCGGGCAAGTATACGGAGCGGTCATAAGCTTCCGCGAAAAAACGGAGCTCAAGAAGCTGATTAACGAGCTGACTGAAATAAAAAAATACTCGGAAGATCTCCGTGCGCAAACGCATGAATTCTCGAATAAGCTTTACGCGATACTCGGTCTGTTAGAACTGGGAGAATACGATGAAGCCATTGAACTGATTAAAGAAGAGTACGCCATCCAGAATGAACAGCACGAAATCCTCTTTCAAAACATTCATTCACAGCGGGTTCAGGCCATACTATTAGGAAAAATGGGAAAGGCATCTGAGAAGAAAGTGAAGCTTTCAATAGATGAAAACAGCTTTTTAGAATCGCTGCCGGCGCATGTGGGCTCATCCCAGCTCATTACAATCATCGGAAATCTTATTGATAACGCTTTCGAAGCCGTCGCCGAAAAAGAGAAAAAAGAGGTATCCTTTTTTATGACTGATATCGGAAGGGATATTGTCATAGAAGTGGCGGACTCGGGAGATGGGGTGCCTCAGGAAAAAACAGAAACGATATTTGAAAAGGGATACTCTTCAAAGGGGACAAGGAGAGGATACGGCTTAGCCAATCTGAAGGAAGCTGTCAGTGAATTGCAGGGATGGATAGAGATTTCACAGCAAAAGAGCGGCGGTGCCGTATTTACGGTGTTTATACCGAAAGAAAGGCCAAAGGGGGAATCCGTGTGATTAATATCGCGATTGCAGAGGACGACTTTCGAATCGCGCAAATCCATGAAAAATTCATCGAACATCTTGATGGATTCAATGTCATCGGCAAAGCAATCAATGCCAAAGACACCATATCGCTGCTTGAGAACCGGCAGCCTGATCTGCTGCTTTTGGATATTTATATGCCGGATGAGCTGGGGACAGATTTGTTGCCGCTCATCCGCTGCCGTTTTCCTTCTGTTGATATCATCATTATTACGGCTTCTGCCGAAACAAGATTGCTGCAGGAAGCGCTCAGATCAGGCGTTTCCCACTATGTCATAAAGCCGGTTTCGGCACATAAATTTACAGAAGTGCTTTTGCAGTACCGTGAAAAAAGAGATTGGCTGCACTCACAGCCGGAGCTGAGCCAGTCCGTCATCGATATGTTTTTCGGAAGCGGCCAGAAAGAACAAAAACAGCTCAATGATCTGCCCAAAGGCATTAATTCTATTACACTTCAAAAAATCAAAAACGCGCTCAGGACTGCCGAAAAAGGGATGACGGCTGAAGAACTGGGTGAAAAAATGGGGGCCTCCAGAACAACGGCGCGGCGCTACGCCGAGTTTCTCGTTTCTCAGGAAGAAGCGCTCGCTGAATTAGAGTACGGCATTATCGGCAGGCCGGAACGGAAATATTATTTAGCACATGAATAAGGGATGGGAGAAATGAAGCGGTTGGGAGTGCTCCTTGTTTTGCTGGCGGCGCTGGTTTCATTTGACGGACGGCAGATGGCGGGCATCCGCTCAGCCGGAGGACCGATTGAAATCGTCGTACCCGCAGCGCCTCAAGGGGGCTGGGATGTAACGGCAAAAGCCTTGCAATCGGTAATAGAGCGGAAGCATATATTAGACCGGCCCGTAAAGATTGTCTATAAGCCCGGCGGAGGCGGAGACAGCGGCTGGAAATATGTAAACGAACGCAAAACGGATGTCATCAGTATGAATTCAAGCCTGCTGTTAAGCAATGAAATTTTAGGACAAAGCCGGCTGAAGGCAGATGATTTTACGCCTTTGGCGATTATTGCAAAAGAGTGGCAGACTGTCGCTCTTCCGAAAGATTCAAAGATAAAAAGCGGAAAGCAGCTGCTCGGCGATATTAAAACACATCCGGGCGGCATAAAGATCGGATTTGCGCCCGGTCTCGGAAATGATGACCAGCTCTCCTTTGCGAGAGCCGCGGAAATGGCGGGAATTTCGCCGTTTGATATCCGCTTTTTTCAATACGGGAGCAGCAATGAAGTCATTGAAGCTCTTATCAATCATGATATAGATGCCGCCTCGATGACCATTTCAGAAGCGAGAGACACCTATCAAAAAGGGAAAATCACATTAGCGGCCGTTACTTCTGACAAAAGGCTTTCGGGCTTCAGCGATGTCCCGACATGGAAAGAACAGGGGGTGCCGTTTGTCTTTGCCCACTGGAGAGGCATCATGGGACCGAAAGACATGACCGAAGGCGAAATCGCTTATTGGGATCAGGCTTTGAAACAGATTACCTCATCTGCGGAGTGGAAACAAATGATGAAAAAACAGGATTGGGAGAGCTTTTATAAAAACAGCAGCAGCGCAAAACACTTTTTAGAAGAGCAGACCGAGTTTTATAAAGAAATGATGAGCAGCGAAAAATAAAGATTCCGCAGACATGCGGAATCCTTTTTTATTATAAATGAACAAAATGAACGAAAAGGTTATAAAAAATTAAAAATCTTTAAAATCCAAAATATTTACTTCAATATGCAATTCTCATAATATAGCAAAAAGGCGGATAAAGGGGAATTGGGCCTTTAAAATGTAAGCGTATTCATAATAAGGGGGACATACTGTGTTAGCAATCTTAGGCTTTCTTATGATGGTTGTTTTTATGGTGCTGATTATGACAAAACGGCTTTCGGTGTTAACGGCGCTCGTATTGACGCCGATCGTATTTGCGCTGATTGCCGGCTTTTCATTTAACCGGGTCGGCGGGATGATGATCTCCGGTATTGAACAGGTGGCGCCGATTGCAGTCATGATTATGTTTGCGATTCTTTATTTCGGCATTATGATTGATACCGGTTTATTCGATCCGATGGTTGCGCATATTTTAAAGCTGGTCAAAGGCGATCCGCTCAAAATTGTTGTCGGAACAGCCGTGCTGACCATGCTTGTCGCGCTGGACGGAGACGGTTCGACGACGTATATGATTACGACTAGCGCAATGCTGCCTTTATATATTATGCTCGGAATCCGTCCGATTATTTTAGCGGGAATCGCCGGGGTCGGCATGGGGATTATGAACACGATCCCATGGGGCGGCGCGACGCCGCGTGCGGCGAGCGCGCTCGGCGTGGACCCGGCGGAGCTGACGGGACCGATGCTGCCTGTTATTGCGAGCGGCATGGTGTGTATGATTGCGGTCGCTTATGTACTCGGAAGGATGGAAAGGAAACGGCTCGGGGTGATCGAATTAAAGCAGCCGTCCCATACAAATGAAACGGCTGCGGCTGCGGAAGATGAATGGAAGCGGCCGAAACTGTGGTGGTTCAATTTACTGTTAACGCTTTCTTTAGTCGGGTTTTTAGTATCAGGAAAAGTGAATTTAACCGTGCTGTTCATCATCGCGTTTTGTATCGCGCTGATTGTCAATTATCCGAAGCTTAACGATCAAAGGGAGCGCATTTCAGCCCATTCGAGCAATGTGCTTGCGATCGGGTCGATGATTTTTGCCGCAGGCGTGTTTACCGGAATTTTAACGGGGACGAAGATGGTTGATGAAATGGCCATATCTCTCGTTTCGCTTATTCCGGAGCAGCTGGGGGGATTTATTCCGGCGATTGTTGCCTTAACGAGCGGTATTTTTACATTTCTGATGCCCAATGACGCCTATTTTTACGGCGTGCTGCCCATTTTGTCCGAAACCGCCGTGGCGTATGGTGTTGATAAGGTGGAAATCGCCCGCGCTTCGATTATCGGCCAGCCGATTCATATGTTAAGCCCGCTCGTGCCGTCGACGCATTTATTAGTCGGGCTTGCCGGGGTAACCATTGATGAGCATCAGAAATTTGCGATGAAATGGGCGGTTCTTGCCGTTATCGTCATGACTGCCTTTGCACTTCTTATCGGCGCGATCACGATTTTTTAACATAAAACAGCCTGTTCGTTGCACACTAAAGGCATCAGAGGAGGTGCCATGATGAGTGATCCGTTTATGCCGCTTTTTTCGGTTAAAAGCGGCGTCGGTTTTAAAGCGGCGGACGGCGTTTACGGACTGACCGTGCAGATTGCGAATGTTTACTTTATCGAAAATCCCTCAGTTCCGGGGGAAATCATTCTTGTTGACGCGGGAATGCCGCAATCGGCGGAAATGATTACAGATGAAATGAAACGCCGGTTCGGGCAGGGGTATCAGCTGAAGGCCGTCATTTTGACGCACGGCCATTTTGACCATGTCGGTGCGATGGAAGAGCTGCTTAAGCATTGGGATGTACCGGTTTATATTCATGAACATGAGCTCCCGTACGTCACGGGAAAAGCGGATTATCCGCCTGCCAGGCCGGATGCGAAAAAAGGGCTTGTCGCAAAGCTGTCACCGCTGTTTCCCCGCCATACGATCCGCATTCCGTCCGTTCAGGCGCTGCCTTCAGATGGCGCCGTTCCATTGCTTGAAGATTGGAAATGGATTCATACGCCCGGCCACACCACCGGCCATATTTCATTATTCCGGGAGAAAGACCGCGTTTTGATTGCCGGTGATGCCGTGATCACTGTTGAGCAGGAATCCCTTGCGGACGTTGTCATTCAAAAGCAAGAGCTTCACGGGCCGCCCGCCTATTTCACAGCGGATACGCAGACTGCGGCAGCATCCGTTCAAAAACTTGCCGAACTGGAGCCGGAAGCGCTTTTGACGGGTCACGGGATTCCGATGTCAGGAAAAAACTACCGTGATGATTTGCTTACACTGGCTGAAAAACTGCATTCCGTTTTGTGAAACACCTGCGAAAATCACAGGTGTTTTTTCTTTGCACTTTCCAGTATGAGACAAAAAAACCATTGTGTTCACCCTTAAAAACGATACAATGGGAAGCAGATGTAAATTGAAGGAGAGAGTTTTTTGAAACATACGGAATTACTCTGGGATGAGGCGAAGGATTTTATTGAGGTCTGCTATCAGGAACTCGGCATGGAATCGCAAATCAATGCGCGTCTTCATGCGATAAAAGATGAGATAGATCGAACGGGCAGTTACGTCCATACAGCGGAAGAGCTTGAACACGGGGCAAAAATGGCATGGCGCAACAGCAACCGCTGTATCGGGCGTCTGTTCTGGCAATCGCTGAACGTCATTGACCGGCGCGGCGTGAATACAAAAGAAGAGGTGCGCGACGCTTTATTTGAACATATCGAAATCGCGACGAACGGCGGAAAAATTAAACCGACAATTACGATTTTCCCTCCTGAGAAGAATGGGGAGAAACAGGTCGAAATCTGGAATCATCAGCTCATTCGCTATGCGGGATATGAGACTGAAAAAGGAAGAATCGGCGATCCGGCATCGTATGAGCTGACGGCTGTCTGCGAAAAACTCGGCTGGCGCGGAAAGCGGACCGATTTTGATATTTTGCCGCTGCTGTTCCGGATGAAAGGGGACGAGCAGCCCGTTTGGTACGACCTGCCTCAGGCTCTCGTGAAAGAGGTGCCGATCTCTCATCCTGATATTGAAGAGTTTGCCGATTTGAATATCAAATGGTACGGGGTTCCGATTATCGCCGATATGAGGCTTGAAATCGGCGGACTGTCGTACAACGCGGCGCCTTTTAACGGCTGGTATATGGGAACCGAAATCGGCGCAAGGAATCTTGCTGATGAGAAACGGTATGATCTGCTCAGAAAAATCGCGTCGGCCATGGGGATTTCATCCAGCCTGAATACCGACCTGTGGAAAGATCAGGTGCTTGTAGAACTGAATAAGGCAGTGCTCTATTCATACAAAAAACACGGTGTCAGCATTGTCGATCATCATACGGCGGCAAATCAGTTTAAGCGTTTTGAAGAGCAGGAACAAGACGCGGGCAGAAAGCTGACGGGAGACTGGACCTGGCTGATTCCGCCGATCTCGCCGGCTTCCACCCACATTTTCCATAAATCATACGACAATACGATTGTGAAGCCGAATTATTTTTATCAGGACAAGCCTTATCAGTAGCTGATGGAAAAGGTGCGGTACCCTTTCAGATGGCGTGATTCTTCGATGGTTACGCCTGTTACATTTGAGAAGGAGCTGCCTTTTCTGACGGCTTCGGCAAAGTGTTTTAACGACTCTTCAGGGCCTTCGGCAGGGATTTCAACCCGGCCGTCATCGCGGTTTTTGACCCAGCCGGTAATCTTATGTCTGTCTGCTTCCATCTGGACGAAGTAGCGAAAACCGACGCCTTGAACCCGGCCGTCTGCAAACATATGATATTGAAGCATGGAAAAACCACCTTTTTCCTACTATGATAAAGGATAAATATGATATTTCGCAAAGGATGTGAACGGGATGACGCAAGACTATTCTGTCTTATCTATCAATCTCGGAATGCCGGCAATTCATGAATTTGCCGGCAGACAAATCAATTCCGGCATCGTCAAGCGGCCTGCGGATTCTCCCGTCATGCTGTATAAAACCCATTTTGCGGGGGACGGACAAGCCGATCTGAAGAATCACGGCGGCCCTGATAAAGCGGTGTGCGTGTATCCCGCCGAGCATTATTCATATTGGGAAACAACGCTTGCGAGAAAACTGCCCGCCGCAGCGTTCGGAGAGAATGTAACAGTCAAAGGGCTGGCCGAACAGGACGTATGGCTCGGAGACGTGTTTCAGCTGGGCGAAGCCGTCGTGCAAGTAAGCCAGCCGCGCCAGCCCTGCGTCAAACTCGCCCTCAAATACGGCATCAAAGATATGGTGCTCCGTGTACAGCAGACGGGATTTACCGGCTTTTATTTCAGGGTGATTGAAGAAGGATATGTCGATCCGCATCCGGTCCTCAAGCGTTTGTCGAGAGGCAAAGAAAGCATTTCCGTCTGGTATGCGAATGAAGTGAAATACCATGATTCAGGCAATCTGCCGGCAATTGAAGAAGTCCTGCGGGAAGAAGCGCTGTCAGAAAGCTGGAGGGAGTCCTTCCTTAAAAAAAGAGACAGGCTCTTGAATGTATAGAAAAAAGCCGTGCTGCACTGACAGCACGGCTGATTGACATTATGCTTGTTTCTTTGTTTCCAGCAGATTGGCAAGGAAATACTTTTTGAAGCTTTGAAGCTTTCTTCCTTCATAGTGGGTAATTCCTTTTTTCTTTAATTCTTCTACATACCAGCCTTTACTGCCATAATGCATGTCAGAAAACTCCTTTCTCCGTTCTCCCGCAGGGGAGAGTTTCTTCAGTTTTTGCCAAACTTTTGGCATTGTAACATCTATAAAAAGACGCTGAAAAGGGGGAAAGCAAAAACTGAGCCTTTCGATTCAGAGATGTAAAGCTTTCTTACATATATATGTAAAGGGCGGTCTTTTCATGCTTAGTGGCCGGTTAATTTTAACAGCACCGTGCCGAGTGTCATGATTCCGAATACGATGCCGAAATAAATCAGCATTCCCTTCTTTTTCTTCACCCCGTAAACGGTCAGAATGATGCTTTCAATAAAGAAAATAAACCCGAAGATAATAAACCACATATTGAAAAATGGCTCCTTTCACAGACATATGTCCAGTGTAGCACACCTCTTGTCACGAAACATAAAAAGCCGGGCACTGTATCAGTGTCCGGCAAGTTTGACGAGAAGCTGGGCCAAATGCTGTTTTTCATTGTCATCCGCAATATCCCACAGCTCTTGTAAAAGTTTTTCTTCCGCATTGCGGGGCTCCTCGTGCTTGGCGAGATAGTCCCCGAGGATGGCGGCGCTTTTGATGATTTTGCTGTCATCCAGGCCTAGTTTCTTTCCGGCGGAAATTTTCTGGTGAAGGTACGCTTTAAATTCCTCGAAATCCTCTAAAATCTGCTGTTTCGTAACGCCGTGCATGGCGTGTATTTCGTTTTCGATTTTGATTTTTTCTTTATCTTTTTTCATGCGTCTCCCTCCTTCGGGTTAGTTGTTGTATACCTGTTTGGGAGGGAGACGAAACATTACAATGCCGTTAAAATAATCGGTTTGTCTTTTGTGATGACGATGGTGTGCTCCACTTGGGCGACAAGGCTTTTATCCGGTGTTTTATATGTCCAGCCGTCTCCCGCTTCAACAATGGTTTCAGCCTTCGTGGAAATAAACGGCTCAAGCGCGATCACGGTGCCGTTTTTAAACAGCGCGTTATCAAACGGATCGTAGTAATTCATGATGTGGTTCGGCGCTTCATGGAGGTTTCTGCCGATTCCGTGGCCCGTCAGCGTTTTAATGACGGTAAATCCGTTGGAGCGGGCTTCATGGTAGACGGCTCTGCCGATCTGATTTTGGCGTTTTCCGGCTTTTGCCTGATCCAGTCCCTTTTGAAACGCGGATTGTGCGCAGTTGCAAAGCTTTTGCAGACGTTCTTCGCCTTCTCCGAGCACGAATGAAATTCCCGTATCGGAATAAAAACCGCCGAACTCCGCCGAAATATCGATATTTACAAGATCCCCGGCTTTTAAGATTTTAGAGGCGCTCGGAATGCCGTGAGCGACTTCGTCATTTACGCTGATGCATGTCACGCCGGGAAAATCGTATTCCTTCTCCGGAGCGGAAGCGGCTCCGTGTTCGTCAAGCACCGCCTTTCCGATCAGGTCAAGATCTTTCGTGCTCATGCCGGGCTCTGCCTTTTTCTTCATTTCTTCACGCGCCAGGGCGACGATTCTGCCGATTTTTTTAAGACCTTCTAATTCTTGATCGTTCGTTACAATCATTGTCATTCCCGCTTTCTATGTTTAATCATCTGATTCAAGCTTACCACAACTGCTTTATAAATAGAAAACCAACAAGCCTTATGTGCATAAATGAAGGGAAAATTGGTATAGATCACTAGATAACTTATGTGATATATTTAAGAAAAAAGAAGGGGGATGGGTAAAATGCTTCAATTTTTGCAAAAACTCGGAAAATCCTTTATGCTTCCGATTGCCGTTCTGCCCGCCGTGGGTATTATTTTGGCCATCGGCAGAGAGGATTTATTAAATATTCCGTTCATTTATGCGGCGGGGACAGCGGTATTTGATCATTTGCCGCTGATTTTTGCGATCGGAATCGCGATCGGGATCTCAAAAGACAGCAATGGGGCCGCCGCTCTGTCGGGAGCAATTTCCTATATTATGCTGGACGCGGCTGTAAAATCAATCAATTCGACAAATAATATGGCCGTTTTCGGAGGGATTATCGCGGGGTTAATTGCGGGATACACGTATAATCGCTTTAAGGATACGAAGCTGCCTGAATATCTCGGATTTTTCAGCGGGCGCAGGCTCGTTCCGATTGTAACGGCGCTGATTACCATTATTTTGGCCGGGATTTTCGGCTTTGTGTGGCCGCCGATTCAGTCGGTGATTACGTCATTCGGGGAATGGATGATCGGGCTCGGAGGCATCGGCGCCGGGATTTACGGGATTTTTAACCGGCTTTTAATTCCATTCGGTCTTCATCACGTGCTGAATAATATTTTTTGGTTCCAGTTTGGCGATTTTCACGGAAAAACGGGAGATCTGGCCCGCTTCTTTGCGAAGGATCCGACGGCCGGGACTTATATGACGGGATTCTTTCCGATTATGATGTTCGGGCTTCCGGCCGCTTGTCTGGCAATGATTGCCGCAGCTAAGCCAAGCAAGCGCAAAGCGACGGCCGGGATGATGATCGGCCTTGCGCTGACGGCATTTATTACCGGAATTACAGAACCGATTGAATTTGCATTTATGTTTTTATCACCGCTTCTGTACGGAGTTCATGCTTTATTAACCGGGTTCTCTTTATTTATCGTCAATATTCTCGGCATCAGGTCAGGCTTTTCGTTCTCAGCGGGGGCGATCGATTATATTCTCAGCTACGGTATTGCGGAAAAACCGCTTTTGCTGCTCGTTGTCGGGCTTTGTTATGCGGTAATCTATTTTGCCGTCTTCTACGTGCTCATCAAATCGTTAAACTTGAAGACGCCGGGACGGGAAGATGATGAGGAAGAGGAAGAAGTGCTTAGTGAGGATACGGCCGGTTCGGTTGAAGAACATGCCATGCTCAAGGGGCTCGGCGGCAGACAAAATCTCGAAACGATTGATCACTGTGCGACCCGCCTCAGACTGACCGTTCAGGATACATCCCTCATTAATGAGACGGCACTTAAAAAAGCGGGAGCAAAAGGGGTTATCAAAACGGGGAATAAAACGGCGCAGGTCATTATCGGGCCGAACGTCGAATTTGTCGCAGAAGAGCTGAAAGAGGCCGTCCGCCATGACGGTCAGAAGTAGACCGAAGCACGAATCATCTATGTGATCCGGGTTTTTTTGAACATATATCAAGTTTCACATAATGGACAAAAAACAACGTTTCCTCCTGTGGTAAGATTCATGTAGAACAAGTATGGAGATGATGTAAGGTGACGTGGATTGCAGTTGTTTCAATTGTTGTCATAAGCCTGATTAAGATTGTGCTGACATGCCTTCCTACCGGAGCGGTGGAATGGATTCTCCGAAAATTTGAAACCCATTCGAAGCTCAGTGACGCGTCCGCTGCCGTATCCCTCGGCGGAAAACGTCTGGAAGGCGAAGACAAACGCCGGGTGATTGATGATTTTAACGAAGCCGTATTTATCGAACGGCATTATATATACCCAGGTGATGAAGAGCGGTATCTTCATCCGCAGAATGGAGCCGACCCGCTTGTCATTAAGACGAGAAAAGGGAAAAAAGATATGACGGTATTTGTATACAGCTACGAAGATCATGTAGATGTCGTCAAACAGCAGAAAAAGAAAGTCGTCGCTTATTCGGTTCTTTCCGACAGCCTGCAAAAGCGCTCTATGGCCGCTGCCGGGAGCTGAACATAAAAAAGCCAGATCATTGATATGATCTGGCTTTTGTTTATTCTTTTTGATCATCTGCTGAAGAATCTTCACGCTTTGTATAATCGATTTTTGAAGGATCCACTTTCTTGAAGCCTTTCGGCTGATAGAAGCGAAGCAGATCTCCGTTGATGATTTTATCAGACATTTCAAGCTCAGTCTTGACGAGTGAGTCTTCTTTTTTGTCGACTTCTGAATCATCTAAAAGTCTTCCGGTTTTCGTATCGTAATACTTGCCGGATACTTTCGTGTAGTTCGGTGAGATAAAGTCGCCGTTACGGAACGGAATCACTTCTCTGTGCTCTTTCGATAAGATATCAGAACCTGACATGAGATAATCTTTCGTATCGACGCCGAGCAGATGGAGAACGGTCGGCGCGACATCGACATCGCCGGCAAATTTATGATTGCGGCCGCCCTTCACGCCTGGAGCGTGGATAAAGAGCGGAACCCGCTGAAGCTGGGCATTATCGTATTCATTGATCTCATCTTTGCCAAGCACTTTCGCCATCGCTTTATCATGGTTTTCAGAGATGCCGTAGTGGTCTCCGTACATCACAATAATCGATTTATCATACAGGCCGTCTTTTTTCAGGTCGTTAAAGAACTGTTCGATTGATTCATCCAGATAGTTCGCGGACTGGAAGTAGTTATTGACGACCGAATCGCCAAAGTCTCCCGCCGGGAAGTCCGTGTCTTCTTTATCCATCCCGAACGGGAAGTGGTTTGACAGCGTAATGAACTTCGTATAGAACGGCTGCGGCAGGCTCTTTAAGAGCGGCATGGATTCTTTGAAATACGGTTTGTCTTTCATGCCGTAGTTTTTCGTATTCTCTTCGCTCATGTCATAATAAGCAGAATCGAAAAACTTATCGATGCCTTCCGCTTTGTACATTTCGTTACGGTTCCAGAAAGTCTGCGTATTTCCGTGGAAAGCGGCAGACGTGTAGTTTTTGCCTTTTAAAATCGCAGGAACGGACTGCAGCGTGTTTTGCGCTTTATTGACGAAAACCGAACCTTGCGAGAGCGGGTACAGAGAGTTCTCCATCATAAATTCCGCATCTGATGTTTTACCTTGTCCCGTTTGGTGGAAAAAGTTATCAAAGTAGAATGTTTGATTGTCATGCGCCAGTTTGTTTAAAAACGGCGTCACTTCCTTGCCGTTAATTTTGTAATCAATGATGAAGGACTGCAGAGACTCTAATGAGACGTAGATGACGTTTTTTCCTTCGGCTTTTCCGAAGTAGACGTTGTTCGGCACGTCATAGTTGGCCTTCATATAGTTTTCCACATCCGTAACATCGCTTGAATCGGCAAGGGCGCGCTGGCTGTTTGACTTCACATTCTGCACGGCATCGTAAATCGTAAAGTTGTACGTGCCCAAGTATTTCACCAGATAGTTACGGTCAAATGAGCGTGTCAAAAGCTCAGGACGGTCGGTTTCCGCTACGGCGAGGTTGATCAGGAACACAAGCACGGCGGAAGCCAAAACGATTCTGAATGATTTCTTCGCCGGTTTTTCAGCCGGTTTTTTCATCTTAAGGGCCAAAATAATCAAAATGACGGTATCCAGGAAGTAGAAGACATCTGTCCATCTCATTAATGAGAACGCGCTGTCTCCGAGCTGGCCGCCGTTTGTTTTTGCCTGCATCATGACCGGGATGGTAATGAAATCATTAAAGAATCTATAATAGACGATGTTTGCATAAAGCAAAAAAGACAATAAAAAATGAATCACAATAATGGCTGTCTGCTGTAATTTTTTCTTGAAAAGAAGTCCAAATCCAAGAAAGAACAGGCCGGAGCTCAGCGGATTCACAAAAAGCAATATTTTCTGGATCGTGTTGTCTATGCCGAGGTTAAAGTTTAAAATATAAGCAGCATATGTTTTCACCCACAATAACACGACCGCTATCAAGAAGAAGGCAAGTCCTCTTTCTTTTATAAATGTTTTCATTGTTACACTCCTTTTTTCCGATCACGGTTTACACGGAACGATAGAAAAAACGAACGTAATCAATATACCATGAAACCAGCAAATAGAAAAGGTGGAAAAGGCTCATCGGAAAAAGGGAGAAAAACGCTGTCGCAACGGCGGTTTATCTGTTGAAAGCCGGCTATGAAAAATCCGAATGGAACAAAATGGGATCAGGATTTTTGTATGGATATGATCCGGTCTAATTGAAAAAAGGAGGTAACAAGTGATGGATATTGCCCATATCGTGGCTGAAGATAAAATCAAGCGCGCCATTAAGGACGGAGAATTCGCCGGCATCAAAGGCATGGGAAAGCCCCTGCCGAAAGACGATGCCGCACATCTTCCGGAGTCGCTCAGAATGGGCTACCGCCTGTTGAAAAATGCCGGGATCGCCGAGGATGAGGGCGCGCTGAAGAAAGAGCTGATGACGCTCGATTATTTGATCGCCAAGTGCCGCAATGAAACGGAGCTGGATCACCTGCGGAACAAACGGACGGAAAAACAAGTCAGACTCGACAAGCTGACGGAGGAGAGAGACATGTTCTCAGAACCCGCATCTTCTCATTATAAGGAGAAAGTGTACAGACGCCTGAACCGTCCGTAAACCGGTTCCTTATATTTTCTGCTGAAAAGGAATGTACTCCATAAGGCGCGGATAGGAAATGTGGAGCAGGCCGTTCATGCACTGCGCCTGCAGCAGATGGGGCTCAGCCGGTTCAGGAAGTTCAATCGTCTCATCAATTTCTCCGTAATACCGATTTTGGCAGATCCTCATGTCCTTTGGAAAAAGGGGAGTGATGTTTCCTTTTATATGCAGCCGCGTTCTTGACACCAGCCTCAATGTCAATTCTTCTTCGTAAACGCCGGGCATTTCCACAATGACAAATGTGTGCTGTTCATCCTGATAGATATCATAAACCAGGGTGTTTTTTTGTAAGGAGAAAAATTCTTCGGGAGATTTCCGTTTCAGGACATTGGTCCAAAAGTCGCTGGGCTTGTGCTCGTTCGTAATCTCAAGCCACTTTCTCATTTTTTCGATATCCACTTCAGCAAACCCCCCTTATATTTGATTTGCGATCGGCATTGACGGGTTGGCGATCTGATCCTGGTCGCTCACATCAGGGTCAAGATGGCCCGAATTCAAACATCCGGCGGCCGGTGAAAAGTCTCCTAAAGAAAAGTTCGCGCCGACAAATTTGCTGTTGGCGGTATGGCTGTTTTGTACGGTCTGACCGATATCGACGTTTCCGTTTTGGGTGGCTCCGTTTACTTTTATATTGACGACGTTAATTTGGTAAGGCATTCATAAAAACCCCTTTAATCTATAATGGGCGGCACCGGTGTAATATTTGCGGTATCTGCGGTTCCGATGGCTGTCTGGTCGTTTACATCAGGATCATTTAACAAGTTCTCCATCATCGATTCTATAGGTGACGTATCGCCGAATGAAGAGTTCAGTCCTTGTGATTTGTTGTTTGTGGTGGGACTGTTGTATGCCGCTTCCCCAATCGTAATAGATCCGTTGCCAGAAATACTGTTAATCTTCAGATAGTACAGGTTGATAACAGTGGATGGCATCTCTTCACACCTCTTTAACTTAGTTGTACAGTACTGTATGCTTTTTGCGCTCCTGTTGTGAATTTCGCCCGGATTCAGCCATATGGCAGTCGTGAAAAACCGTGTCTTTTTGGAGGACACCAGCTTCTTTCAGTAACGGAAAGCCGGCACAGGCTCGATACATTCCGTTTCGTCGGCTTTGCGAGAAGAGAAAAATAAAAACGGATTGCCGCGGCAGCCGTTTTTTTGTCAGTATCAAAATGAATACTATCCAACAAAAATGTGCGTACTGGTACTTTCAAAAATAATGGCTACAATAGTACATAACGAGATAAAAAGGAGAGATCATGATGTCAGATAAAAAACAGCAGATCATCGAAGCGTATCAATTCAGACACGCCACAAAGGAATTTGATCCTGAGAAAAAAATTTCAGAAAGCGATTTTGAATTCATTTTAGAAACGGGAAGACTGTCCCCAAGCTCACTCGGTTTGGAGCCTTGGAAATTTGTCGTCGTTCAAAACCCGGAGCTTCGTGAAAAACTCCGCGAGTTCACATGGGGCGCGCAAAAGCAGCTGCCGACTGCAAGCCACTTCGTACTTCTGCTTGCCCGGACGGCAAAGGATATCCGTTTTGACGCCGATTATGTCAAAAACCACTTGAAGGAAGTCAAAAAAATGCCGGAAGATATGTATGAAGGCTATATCAGCAAAACAGAAGATTTCCAGAAAAATGATTTCAATCTGCTTGAATCAGATCGAGCGCTGTTTGACTGGGCTTCAAAACAGACATACATCGCACTTGGCAATATGATGACAGCCGCGGCGCAGATCGGAATCGACTCTTGCCCTGTAGAAGGCTTCAACTACAAAGAAATCCACCGGATCCTTGAGGAAGAAGGACTTCTGGAAAACGGAAGTTTCGACATCTCTGTCATGGCCGCATTCGGTTACCGTGTCAGAGAACCGCGTCCGAAAACAAGATCTGCCGCAAAAGACGTTGTAAAGTGGGTATAAAATCAATAAAAAAAGCTGCCGGGATTTTCCCGGCAGCTTTTAACGTTTCGTCTGTTTCGCTAAAAAACAGGCGGTGATCCAGGACGTAACGGGAATGATGATGCCGATCCCGACGCCGGCGCAAAGAATGGTGACGGCTTCCGCGCTGAAGACTTTTGAGTTCACTATTTTTTCAGCAGAGTATGATAAGTCTTTAAACCAGATAATTAAAGCCAAATAGCTGCCGAAAAAAGCAAAGAATAACGTATTCGTATTCGTTCCTAAAATATCTCTCCCGATGCTTAAACCAAATTTGTACAGATCTTTTCGGCTCATGGACGGGTTGTAGCTGTAAATCTCTCTCATCGGTGATGTAATGGAGATCGCGACATCGGTAATTGCTCCTATCGTGCCCATAATGATCATAGCCGCGGTAACCTTCACAAAATCCACCCCGACAAAAAGTGTGAATATGCCGATATCACCCAGTTCTTCTTCACCAAACCCTTGAATCGAAGTCTGTTTCGTGACGGCCAGAATAAAAAACAGCATCAATACGATCGTCAGCATGGCAGAAATAAAGGCGGTTACGGTTTTGACGTTACCCCCGTTAATATAAAAAAGTGTAATGCTGCAAATCGCGGCGGAAGAGAGCAATGTTAAAACAATCGGATTGATGTGCGGGTCTGTCATTAAAATGATGGTGAGAAAGAGAACGCCGAAATTTAAAAATAGCGCAATAAAAGACCTCGCTCCCTTTTTACCGCCGATGAGAACCATCAATAGAAATAAAATCGCCGCAAGAATTACGATGACATTCATGAGCTTGCCTTCTTTCGTTTAATAAAAAAGACAGAAGCATACAGACTGGCGGGGATGGTTAATACAATTCCGATTCCCCCGGCCAATGCTCTGGCTATTTCCAAGGAAATGTTCATAGAAAGAGTGAATCCTATCGGGGAATCATTTTTCAAATACAAAAGCATCATCGGTATAGAGCCGCTGATATAAGCAAAAAACAGAATGTTGGTCATCGCCCCCATGATGTCTTTTCCGATCTCCATTCCGGAACGTTTGAGTGCTTGTAATGAGATACTCTTGTTTTCTTCATATAATCCAAAGACAGATGACGTCATGGTAATGGCCACATCCATGACCGCTCCCAGTGATCCGATAAATACTCCGGCCATGAACACCGTGTGATAAGGACGGGTTAAATACTGCATTTCTTCATATCTGAGACCTTTTTCTCCGGTTGCCGCCATCACCAAATACGTAATGAGCAGGGAGACAAAAGTGCCTGCGAGCGTCGCGGCTATGGCGGCATATGTTTTCGCGTGAAAACCGCTGACAAGCAGCAATGAAATGACAGTAAAGATGAGAATACAGATACCGCAGATGAAAATCAGCCCGATATTCGGGTGCTTTCGGTATAAATCTAATGCATAAGATAATAAAACAGCGTTAAACATCAGGCTGATGATCGAAAAGAAGCCTTGTTTTTTGCCGACGATCAGTAAGGTGAATATGAAAATCCAAGAAATCAGCAAAAGCTGTTTATCCCGTTTTTTATCTATAATGCTTCCGGATATATCCTTACTTGATGTTTTCCCTTTATCAATTGACACGAATACTTCATCGCCGGGCTGATATTTTTGATCATTCGCTCCGGATGAGGAATACTGATTGGACAAATGAATGAGCTTTCCTTTTTGACTGCCGTTTTCAAGTTTGGCTGTAATCGTCTGACTGAAAATCTTATCTTTGTTTTTGTGCATGTCCTGCACATCAGACTGGTGTTCCAATGCTGTTTTCGTCACTTTGGCCATCGGGCGCTCATAAAAAGAAGCGTTGTAATTGACGAAAATGAGCGAGCTGATACAGCAAAGCGCTGTTATCACGTAAAACAGCTTTATTTTGTAAGTCATGCTGTTTCGTTTGTTTTTTGTTATTTTCAAAAAAAGTCCTCCAAACAGGCCCCGCCGTGAAGTGTCAAGCTATGCAGCTGCTGCATAAATAACGCTCATATTTTATCATTCGGCCGTACCGCTGTCGATTCAGAAGGCGGACCGGGAAAAGCTCCCCTGACATCAGATCAGGAGAGCTTTTGGGAGAACCGCCCGAGAAAAGCGGCCTTTTTATGCTTCGTTCACTTTTTATGCTTCGTTCACTTTTTTTGCTTTTCTTCTTTGATACAGATACAGTGCCGTTCCGAGCGCGCTGATGAGAAACCCGGCAAGGAGGATGGAATACATCGCTGTGGCTGTATCAGGAAGCAGGCCGCCCGGCGATACTCCGTCCTGCGCTTGGCCGGATGAAGGGTTTTGGCCGTTTGGCTGCTTTCCGGAGCCGTGATCTCCGCTTGTCGGCGGCGAGCTCTTCGTGTTTGCGTTTAATATCGCGTATTCACTGAAATGATTGGTATAGCCCGTGACGAGATCGTGTGAAACCGATCCGTTGTCTGTTTTTGTATAGGCGTTCTTTTTCCGGTCTATGTGATAAATGCCCGGCTGTTTCGCCTTTTTCGTATTCTCAATGCGCATGGTAAGCTTTACAGGCGCTTTGAATGTTTTGATGTCTTTGTTTTTCTGCTTCATTGTAAAGTCGTATACGTTTGAAAGCGCGCCGCTAACTTTCTTTTTCGGCGTCACGCCGAACCGTGTCTCATCAGCTGCAGCGTTTGCCATCGGCATTTTCATGCTGAACTTGTCATGCAGGATCGTAAGGGAAGAATCAGATGTTCTGTCCTTTAACAGGCCGATCTGTTTTTTGGTTACGCTGAGATCAATCGGCTTTTTGGCGCCGTCATTCTTGTCGTAGTATACGATCGGTGTATTGGCGTTTTTGGCATAAGCCGCAAATGCGCTGTCATCTTCAAGCGTCCACGAGCCGTTCTTTTGCTTTGTCGGCAGGTATACTTCTTGCGCGCGGCCGTCAACTTTCGGTTCCACCGCTTTTCCCGCTTTTTCAAGCTGTTCGATGAAGACCTCATAGTCGACAAAGCCAAGGTCTTCTTTATGGGACGCTTCGTTAAAGACGGAATATCCGTCTCCGCCTTCGCCGACAAAATTACTGGTGGCGACTCTGTATGTTTTCTTATCAGAAATCGGCTTTACGCTGCCGTCATCCTGCACGGCCGCAGCTTGAAGAACGCGGTGTCCCGGCTTTTTATTCAGTGTAAACGTGTATGTTAAACCGGCAACTTGAGGGAAGGCGCCCCCTTGAGCCTCAATTCCGCTTAACCCTTGTTCCAGGGCTTGTTTGATCTGTTTCCCGGTTAAATCCGCGACGTAAAGCGTGTTGCCGAACGGCATCACATTCAGCACATCACCGAGTGTGATGTCTCCTTTATCAATGCCCGCGCGGATGCCGCCCCCGTTTGTGATCGCGATCTGGGCGCCGGCGGCTTCCTTCGCTTTTTGCAGCATGCCGTCCGCGATGAAGTTTCCGAGATTGGTTTCTTTAGAGCGGACATGCTCGCGCCGGCCGTCAAGCGCAACTTTCGTTGAGCCGACTTTTTCATTTTTAACGGAGATGAGCTCTTTTTTAAACGGATCAAGCTCTGTTTTCAGATCCGGATCTTCTTTCGTCTGCTCATTCACCGGCAGGGCTTGAAGAGAGGATTGTTCCGGCAGGACGACCCCGTTTTTGTCAAATGCGACATCCACCCGGCCTAAATATTCGCCGTATTCTTTTGCCTGGGCGACGATGGTCGGCTCTTCGTTTTTGACAATCTCCATTTTATCTACAAGCGTATGCGTATGTCCGCCGACGATTAAGTCGATGCCTTTTACTTTTTTGGCGAGAGCGAGATCACGCTGATGCCCGATATGGGTCAGGGCGATAATTTTATTGACATGTTCCTTGTTCTGTATCTCTTTTACCGTATCTTGTGCGGATTGGAAGGCATCATGAAAGACAATGCTTTTTCCCGGGCTTGATGTGACGGACGTATCTTCTGTCGTTAAGCCGAATACGGCCACTTTTTCTCCGTTTACATCAAGCAGAATGTATGGATAGATGCCTGCTTTTTTCTTTTTCCCTGCCGTAAAGGTGTCTGCTTTTTTCATGAATGGTCTGAGTTTTGACTCTTTGGACACATCGACATTTGAGCTGACGAGCGGAAAGTCAGGCGCTTGGAAATTGTATTTTCCGGACGGGTCAGCCGCGCTTCCGTTCCCGCTCAGGAAGCTGGCGAGAGCACCCGGGCCTTTATCAAATTCATGATTTCCGAAGGTCATTGCGTCGTAGCCCATGCTGTTCATCAATTTTAAATCAGCAAGCCCCTGCCACTTCGTAAAATAGAGATCGCCTGAGAAAACGTCTCCCGCATCAAGCAGAATGCTGCGGTCGGTTTCGCCTCTGATTTCTTTGATTTTCGTCATTCGCCTCGCCGCGTTATCAAGGTGGGCGTGCGTGTCGTTTGTATGCATAACGGTGAGCTTCCATGCGTCATCTTTCGGCGGATCTGTGCCCGGTTCATCATCTTTGAACTGGAGCTTGTACTGTCCGTAGCCGGCATTTTGTGATTTTCCGATATAGGCGACGTCATCTGCGCGGTCGGCAAACGGCTTTGCAGCCAAGGAGGATTCAAATGTCAGGTTCGTCCCTTTGACCGGAAGGATGGACCAGTTATGATCAGCCTGCGGATTAATTGTTTTCTGCTGGATGATGTAATCCATTAAGACCTGCCTGTTTTCATCGGCTGATGAGTATACGATTTTATCATTGCTTAAGTGAGGAAATCCTCCGCCTCCTGAAGCGCGGTAATTATTTGTGACGATCAGAAATTCCTGCTTGGCGCTGACGGGCTTTCCTTGGTAAGAAAGGTTGACGATCCGGCTTGCATCGGGATGAATGACTGTTCCGTTTTCGTTGTATTTCGCCGGTTTAGTGACATCGACCTGATAGGTGACGCCGTCAATGACATCAAAATTGTATGAGCGGTAGGCGTCATTTAAAAGCGCTTGGCTGCCGCCTTTTGCCTGATCGATCTGATTAAATTGCCCTGCGGACATTTCAAGCCAGTCTTTCACTTCGCTGCCGTTCAGCTTGACGATCTGTACCGTGTTGTCATACAGGTATAAATCGCCGATATTTTTGATGGCGAGGTCACCTGCGGAAATGTTTGTATAGTAGTTTGAACCGTTCCGCCCGCCGGCTTTAAACGGAGCGCCCGCCGAGAGGATTGGCAGATCTTTATATTCCGTATCTTTCATCTTATTTTCGGCGTACCATTTTTGCGCATCCGTCACGATTTGAATGGACGGATCATCTTTGACTTGGGCGAAAAAACTGTTGATATCGGCTTTTGTCTGGCCGACGGGTTCTCTGATGTATTGCAGTGTGCTTTCATGCGCTTTTTTGACGGTATTGACGACGGTTTCGTTTTCCGAAGTCACATTGCCGGCAATCGGCTCGATCCTGCCTTTCCCACTTTCCACATGCCATGCGCCGTCTGTTTTTGCAAGCCGGAGGTCGATGACGCCCGCATATTTGCCCCAGCTGCTTGACATGACAACGGGGATGCCGTTAATGGTGCCTTTATCGACGTCGAATTGATCAGCGCCTTTGTATTCAGCATCGGGGAACAGACCGTGCTGATGGCCTGATACGATCGCGTCAATTCCGCTGACTTTCGTTGCCAGATCAAAAACGGCATTTTCCGCACCGGAGGACTGTGCTTTTTTTTCGATGCCGCTGTGGGCGAGGGCGATGACGATATCAGCACCTTCAGCTTTCATTTTCGGAACGGTTTTCTTCGCGGATTCCACAATGTCCTCGACTTGAACGCGTCCTTCAAGATTTTTTTTATCCCACGTCATGATTTGGGGAGGGACAAAGCCGATGTAGCCGACTTTTAGCTGGTGTTTTCCGCCGTTTTCATCCGTGACGGTTTTGTTTTTTATGACATAAGGCGTATAACGGTTTTCACCGCTCAATGTTTTCACATTGGCGTTGACGATCGGATAATCAGCGCCTTTCATCGTCCCGTCCAGAAAATCCAGCCCGTAATTAAATTCATGATTGCCGAGTGTTCCTGCGTCATAGTGCAGACTATTCATCACTTCAATAATCGGATGGGTCTTTGCGCCTGAAATGATCTCGTTTTTCTGATATTTTACAGCGTATTCTCCGAGGGGATTCCCCTGAATCAGGTCTCCGTTATCGACAAGCAGCGTATTCGGATTTTCGCTTCTGTGTTTCGCAATGAGCTGAGCCGTTCGGGCCAGCCCGAATTCCGTTGTCGGTTTGTCGCTGTAGTAATCGTAGTCCATCATATTGGCGTGAACGTCAGTTGTCGCTAAAATGCTGAGATTCACACTGGAGGATTTGTTTTCTTCTGCTTTAATGGGTGTGATTGGGAGGATTAGACTAAGTATCATAACTAGGGGCAGCAGAATACGGAGAGTCTTATTGACGCTGCATCGTCTTTTCTGTATTCTCACCTGTTCTCCACCTTTCAACAAATTTTGTCATGCAGTACCATTGTAAGAATATTTTGTGAAAGTTTATATAGATTTCATGATGATTCTTGTAAAAAGAAGAAAAATGAGGATAATGACCTATGTAAAACGAATGGGCGGCAAATGAGTCTTTTATGTTTGATGTTAGTGTGGCTGGGGTACATGGATTTATGTAGACTTCATCAAGCAGGAGGTAGTAACTATGGGTAAAAAAATTGCAGTTGTATTAACGGATTATTTTGAGGACGTCGAATATACGGAACCTGCGAAAGCTTTTAAAGATGCGGGTCATGAATTAACAGTGATTGAACAGGAAAAAGGAAAAACAGTCAAAGGCAAACAAGGGGAAGCGGAAGTGAAAGTGGATGCGTCCATCGATGATGTGAATCCGAAAGACTTTGACGCATTGCTGATCCCGGGCGGATTCTCACCTGACATGCTGCGTGCGGATGACCGTTTCGTCAAATTTGCCAAAGCGTTTATGGATGATAAAAAACCGGTTTTCGCCATCTGTCACGGCCCTCAGCTTCTCATCAACGCGAAAGCATTGGACGGGCGCAAAGCGACAGGATTTACATCCATCCGTATTGACATGGAAAACGCAGGCGCAAATGTGGTGGATGAAGAAGTCGTCGTCTGCCAGAACCAGCTGGTCACAAGCCGCACACCGGATGACATTCCGGCATTCAACCGCGAATCATTAAAACTGCTTGCATAATAAAAAGCGGAGCGCCGTATCAGGCGTTCCGCTTTTTTTGTGAAGATTCACGAATGACCAGCTCAGGCGCCAGAATAATGCGCTGTTTTTGGTGCTGGGAATTGGTGATTTTATGATGCAGCAATTGAGCCGCTTCTTTTCCCGACTGCCGCGGAAAAGAAGAAACGGTTGTAAGCGGGGGATAAGAAATTTCAGCTTCCGGCACGTTGTCAAAGCCGACAATGTCAATATCTTCGCCCGGGATGAGTCCTGCTTTTCTGATCCCTTGCATGACGCCGAACGCGACCAAATCACTGAAGCAGAAAATCGCGGCCGGGTGCTCAGGCCGGCGGAGCAGCTCCATCACTGCCTCATAGCCTGCCTCGCGGGTCGGCGCGCTGTCAATCACAAATTCATTTTTCACTTCAAGATCCGCTTCACGGAGCGCTTTTTTAAAACCTTTCATCCGTTTCGTCCATGTTGATGAGTGCTTCACGCCGCCCAGAAACGCAATCTCCTGGTGCCCTTTCTCAATGAGGTGGCGCACTGCCTTATAGGTGCCTTCCTCATAGTCAGCTCCGACAAAATCACAGTCCGCATCGGCAATCTCCCTGACGGCGAGCACGACCGGAATATCAAGCTGCTCAAGGCGGGAAAGTGTTTCCTCAGCTGTGCCTGAAACCGGGCATAAAATCAATCCGCCGACCCTGTGTTCCAGCATGGTCGAGATCAGCTGCTCCTGCTTGGCGACGGAATCAAATGTCGTGCCTAAGAGCACTGTTAATCCGACTTCCTCGAGTGTATTCTGCACGCCGATCAGAAACTCTGAGAAAAACGTATTGGAAATGTCAGTGATAATCAATCCTACCGTTGTGGACGTCTGTGATCGTAAATTCGCTGCGACCCGATCATATACGTACCCAAGCTCCCGCATGGATTGAAGCACTTTCTCACGGGTTGCTTCGGAAATTCGCGGATTATTGCGGACGATTAATGAGGCGGTGGATGTTGAGACGCCGGCATGCTCAGCGACCTGCTGCAATGTCACCCGGCGTTTTTTTTGCTGTTTCATACGTCGCATTCCTCACTTGGTTATTATTCGTTACCTCCATTATAAGCGTTTTGGCGCGTGAGAAGAAAGAGAGAGGGGGAGAAAAAGATAAAGCGCCGGAAGACGGATTGTCCTTCGGCGCTTCTGTCACAATAAATTATTCAAACATCTGCTCTTTAATATACTGAACCGGCATTTCATGGCCTGTCCAATATTCAAACGCCATGGCGCCCTGCCAAAGCATCATGCCGAGGCCGTTAATGGTCTGGCAGCCGGCCGCTTGAGCCTGTTCAAGCAATTTCGACGTAACGGGGTTGTAAACAACGTCTGTCACAATCAAATCCGGACGGAGCATGGATGTGTCTTCAATGACGCTCAAGCCTTCAAGCGGTTTCATGCCGACACCCGTTCCGTTTGTGAAAATATCGCTTGAAGCGATTTCAGCACGCAGCGCATCTTGATCTTCGAGCGGGAAAAGATTCGCTTTACAAGAAGAGCCCTTCATTTCTTCATTGATGATGCGGACATTCTCTTCCGCTTTTTCGAAAAACGCGTCATTGCGGGCGAAAATTGAGATTTCGCCGAGGCCTTCCAATGCGGATTGAATCGCAATCGGAGTAGCGGCTCCGCCGGAACCGACCAGCGTCATTTTTTTGCCTGTGATGTCGATGCCGTGTTCTTTTAGGTTGCGGACGTATCCCATACCGTCAGTGGAGTGTCCGATCAATTTTCCGTTCTCATTCACCACTGTATTCACCGCACCGGTGAATTTCGCTGAATCCGCGAGTTCATCGAGGTAAGGCAGAATGTTCATCTTATTCGGCATCGAGACATTGAAACCTCTGACGTTTAAGGCGCGCATTCCCGTCACCACATCTTCAAGCTGTTCATTGCCGACTTCAAATGCGAGGTAAGCGTAGTTCAGCCCTAATTTTTTGAACGCCAGGTTGTGCATCGTCGGAGATAAAGAGTGTCCGATCGGTGTCGCGAATAATCCGATAAGCTGAGTTTTTCCGTTAATCCGTCCTAAATCTTTCTTCATGATGTATTCCTCCGTTAGTCCATTCATTTGTTTTTCATTCCGCTTGAGGGAAGAAAAACGCTGGTTACATATTTTTATTTAAAATGCTGAGTACATTTCGCAATTCAGCAACGGGAATCTGTCCGGGCGCAGATGCTTCTTTGCCCGCGCCGAACGTACACGCCGAGCCGAAGACTTCCCCGGCCAGGCGGCTGATCAGGCCCGTTCCCGCCATTGACATCGTGATGATCGGCCGGTCTGCGTATTGTGTTTTCATCGTGTGAGTGGCATCCAATAAGACGAAAACATCTTCAGTGCTTTGCGGCATCACCGCGATTTTCGGAATGTGCGCGCCGTACGCCTGCATTTTCCGCAGCCGGGAGATGATTTCTTCTTTTTTTGGTGTCTGATGAAAATCATGATTGGACATGACGACATATACGCCGTTGTCTTCAGCAGTTTTCACAATTGATTTGACTTCCGCTTCTCCCGTAAACAATTCAACGTCTACAAGGTCAATGTGTGTTGTTTCAATTACGGTTTTAAGCAATTCAATGTAAAGGCGGACGTCAAGAACTTTATTTCCGCCTTCTTTATGGGTTCTGAATGTAAAAAGCAGCGGTGTTGCGCCTGCGGCTTTCCGCACCTTTTCAAGCATGCCTTTTACGGCGTCCGGGCTCTCAACGTGCTCATATACATCCGCCCGCCACTCAATGATGTCCGGGTTAAGCCTGTTGACGGCTTCAATTTCTTCAAGGAGTTCTTTCTCTCGGGCTGCCATCAGCGGCACAATGATCTTCGGAAGTCCTTCGCCGATGACCGTGTTTCTGATTGTAATAGATTGCATGATATGTTCTCTCCCTTTAAAAAATAGTCAGGCTTTCATCACTTGCTTAAAACGGATACCGATAAACAATGCGAGGAGGGCGCTGACGGCCGCAATTCCGATATCAAGCAGAAAAACAGGGGTCAGGCCGGCCGTTTTGGATATCGCTCCCGTTACAAGCGGAATGACAATAAAAGATAAGCTTGATGCTATATTAACAAAAGATGTGATGGTTCCTTTATTTTTAGGGAATAAAACAGCCATAACCGTCATCGCCAATTGCAGAATGCCCGCGGTTGAAAGTCCGATGACGAAGGAACTGATGACCGATACGGCCGGCTGCTGAATGAAAATCAGAGCAAGCAGCGCGATTCCCGCGATCACCGGGTACAGCACCATTACCGTAATCGGCTGAATCACTCTGTTTAACAGCACAGCCAGCAATAACACGGACACAAGCGCCCCTATGCTGTAATAGCTCAACAATTTGACGGCCTGCACTTCGGGCATGCCCAAAACAGATTGACCGAACTTAGGAAGCCATACTTGAACGAGCATAAACAGCGCCGTTGATGAAAAGCCTAACAAAATAATGGCAAGGCCTTCGCGCCATATCGACGGCTGTGATCTGAACGTGTCATCAGACGGAGAAGCATCCGTCCGGCCGCCGTCATCTTTTTGTTTATGATTCGGGAACGGAACTTTCAACAGGAAAAAGCCGTTCAGGAAGAAAATGATGCCGGGCACGAAAAACGTCCACCCGTAAAACAAATGCCTGTCCGCAATAAATGCGATAAAAAACGGAAGCACCGTCGCGCCGATGGATACAAACGCTTTGATTAACACGGTTGCAGAGCTTGCGTTTTTCGGAAATCCTTCAATAAGCGCCGGATATGTGCCGGAATCCAAAAATGAATTGGCGATCCCTGCGAAAATAGCAAAGATAAACGCTTCCGTATAGTTTGTCGAAAGCGGAATCCCGATTAAGAAAATCAGATACAGAAATGCGCCCGCCACGATAAACGGCCGTCTCCCGAATGTATCCGAAAGCTTCCCGGCAAACAGAAGCGAGATCAGCTTCCCGATCCCGATGGCGGAGACCAAATAGCTGACCCCGGCTGCGGATGTATGAAGCTGTTTTGATAATGCTTCCATATTCGATGCGATAATAATATTGATCATGCCCAGCAGGAAATAGTTGATATAAAGACCCGCTGCCATTTTGGTGTATATGTTTTTCATGATGACATCCCCTAATGCGGTTATTAAAGTTAAATTATTTTTTAAATTGATAAACGCACAGAACCATTCCCCTTTATTGAACCACTGCCTTTCTTTAAAAACTGGTTTGATAAAACGGCTGCAGGTATACTTGATTAACACTGATAAGACAGCAAGTATATCGTTCTACTAAATAAAAACAAATTAGCGGCCCGCTCTTTTAGTATATCGTTCTACCAAGTTCACAGTTACTATACGCCTTCTTTTTAATTGTGTCAAACCGATGAACTTTTATTTTTTACTTTTTTAAATCAAAAAAGCCCCGCTGTTTTTCGGCGGGGCTGACACGGGTTTATTTTCTGAGAGAGGCGAGCTCCTCAGCAATGGCCTGCATTTCACTCGGACTGAATGATGCTTTTTTCATGACCATTTGATGAAGGTATGTAAGATCTTCTATTTTTTCATCACTGAAATCTTCCGCTCTGATGACGCCGACATTGAGCATGTTGAGCTTCTGCGAAATGTCTTCAATCATTTTGTTTAACGTTTCTGTTTGTTGGCTCGGCAAATTCATGCATCCTTTCATGACCGTTTTCGTACCCTTTATTCTAACAGAATTCATTTAGAATAAAAGCTTATTTCCACAGCCGCAGAAAAATTGCTAAGATGTTGATAAGGTTTTTGATCCTCAAAATGCGGGGAAAGAATAGGGAGGTTATCGATATGATACATGTGCTGTTTGTCTGTCTGGGAAATATTTGCCGTTCGCCTATGGCAGAGGCGGTATTTTCTGATATGGTGAAGAAAAACGGGCTGAACGGGCAGATTAACATTGATTCAGCGGGAATCGGCGCCTGGCATGCGGGAAATCCGCCGCATGAGGGAACGGAGCAGATCCTTAAAGAGAAAGGGATCAGCACAAGCGGTATCACGGCGAGACAGGTCCGTGAGTCTGATCTGACCGATTTTGATTACGTCATTGCGATGGATGCTGAAAATATCGGGCATCTGCGCAGCATGGCCGGTTATAAAAAAGCGGCGCCGCGTATCGCAAGGCTGCTTGATTATGTACCGGAGTCGGATCTTGCGGACGTGCCTGATCCGTATTATACCGGGAATTTCAGCGAAGTGTACGCTCTGATCGAGTCCGGGTGCCGTCATTTGCTGGAAACAATAAAGAAAGACCATCATTTATAAGGGGGATTGACCGATGAAGCAGACACGCATCATGGCAAAAGCGATTCTGATCGGCGCTGCCGCCGGCGGAGCACTTTCTTTATTACATAAGCCGACAAGAGAGGCATGTTTCCGGAACATGGACGCGTGCAGGCGGCGTGCGGCATTTTACCGGAATAATCCCGAAGCCTTGAAACAGCAGGCTTCTGCAAAACTGGATCAAGTGAAAAGCATCGCCAATACCGTATCGGACGATCTGAGTTTTTTAAACGGACAGATCACCAAGCTGAAGCAGACGACGCCGCAGGTCATTGACCTGTTAAAAGAGACGAAGGAGCATTTTTCGAAAAACGATCATTGAGGTGGGATGTCATGAGTTTTATAAAGGAGCTGTTTGCAAGATTTTCTCTGCATGAAGGACAAAGTAAATCGGCGGAGCTGGCGTATTTTTTTCTTCTGTCATTGTTTCCGTTAATGATTTTCATGCTGACGCTCACGGCCTATCTTCCCATATCGGCAGAAGACGTGCTCGGCGCAGTCGATCAATACGCGCCTGACAGCGCAATGTCCATGGTGAAATCCATTACGGAGCAAACGCTGAACAAACGCAGCGGCGGCCTTTTGTCATTCGGGATTATCGCCGTCATCTGGTCGGCTTCTAACGGTATGAACGCGATTGTCAGAGCATTTAACCATGCCTACGAAGTCGAGGAAAACCGCTCATTTATCATCATTCGCCTGACCTCAATTTTTTTAACCATCGCGATGGTGGTTACGATTTTAATCGCACTGCTTCTGCCGGTATTCGGCAGAGAAATCGGACTGCTGGCCGCGGATTTTATCGGCGCCTCCGGCCTATTTTTGCAGGTGTGGTCGGTTGTCCGCTGGGGTATCAGTCCGCTTATCCTTTTAATCGTCTTTACCGCGCTTTACATTTTCGCGCCGAATAAAAGGCTTTCCCTCCGTTTTGTGCTGCCGGGAGCCGTATTTGCGGCAGCCGGCTGGATTATCGTCAGTATGCTGTTCTCATTTTACGTCGGCACCTTTGCCAACTACAGCGCCACATACGGGAGCATCGGGGGAATTATCGTCCTTATGATCTGGTTTTACCTTACGGGAACCCTGCTGATTTTAGGAGGAGAAATCAACGCGCTTTTACATAAACGTAAAAAGCTTCCTGATGAAAATCCGTACCGCGAGAGCAAGCTATAGAGGAACGGATGACGTTCAAGCTGAAAAACGGAGGGGAATCGGCTATGACCAAGCATACGAAAAAAGGCGGAAGCCATAATAAACAAAACTCAAAAAACGGCCCGAAGAATAAAACAAGCGGAAGCGCCAACGGGCAGAACGGATACCACTAGAAAAAAGCCGCCTGGCCTAAATCAGGCGGCTTTTTATGAGGCGGGAAAAGAATGGGATTCGGATGCGGCGCTGTGCTTTGTTTTCCCGAAGACGAGCGCAAGCCAAATACAGACCAGGATCACTGTAATAAAGTAAAACAAATTGGCGCTTTCAAACCGCTGCATATACCAGCCGCCCGCCACCGGCCCGATCATGCTGCCGAGGCTGAACGAAATCCCGCAGAGCAGATTGCCCGCCGGAAGAAGATGGGACGGCAGCAAGTCGCTCATATAGCTGATGCCGAGGGAAAACATACTGCCGACCGCCATCCCTGCCATGAAAAAGCAGCCGCCGATGACAGAAGGCGACGGAAACAATCCGGCCGTCAAAAAGCAAAGGGCACCCGTTAATAAGATGACGAGCAGGACACGTTTTCTCCCGAATCGATCGCTTAATAAACCGAGAGGGAACTGGAATACAATACCTCCGATGGCGAAAGCGGGCAATATCAGCGCGACGGCATCAACGGATATGCCTAAGCGCAGGGCGTACACGGGAAAACTCCCGTTCAGCGCCGTTTCTAAAAAACCGTAGCCGAAAGCCGGGAGAAAAGCGACCCAGCCGAAAAGAAGGGCGCGGTAAAACCGTTTTGCGCTGTTGTCCCCGGATGTTTCATCCGGACCTTGCGCCGGGTACTCGTTACGTAAGGCAAACACAAACAGCCAGGCGGCAAGACTGATACAGCCGGATACGATAAACGGAAGGGACGGACTTGTTTTCACAAGAGGGACCATGAACGGGCCGACAGCGAATCCAAGCCCGAAGGACAGTCCGTACAGCGAAATGTTTCTTCCTCTGTTTTGGGGCGTTGACTTGGAAGTCACCCACGTTTGGGTGGAAAAATGCAGCATATGATCCCCGATTCCGATCAGCAGCCGAAGAAAAAACCATAACCATATGGATTGAAGCCAAATAAAACTGAATAAGCTGATGATGACAAGAAATCCGCCCGCGACCATCAGAGGTTTGAATCCGAGCTTTCTCAGCGGCGCTTCCATAAATGGCGACGCGAGAAGCACGCCGATATACAAGCCTGTTGCGTGAAGGCCGTTTATGGCGGCTGATTCTCCGTTCGTTTCAAAAATGACGGAAATCACCGGCAAAAGCATGCCTTGGGAAAAACCGGAGATGGAAACAAGCAGAACCAAAATAAAGAAGTGCAGTCGTGACATCGCGTATTTTCTCCTTCTTCAGTATCTTTCTTGATCGTACACGGATTTTTCGCGTCCGGCAACCTGAAAATGCCAATTGGGATTTCTCCGGAAGTGTAATTGAGGGAGTTTTTGAGAAGGATAAAAAAGACTCATTCGAAAAAAGGAGCCAGGCAGAATATGAATCGGATTTTTTTCTTTACCGCTGCGGCGGGAGTGCCGCTGTCAGTCATCGGAAGCCTGATGCACTGGCCGTCAGCTGTTTTGTTTATGATTTATTGCTTGACGATTATCGCGCTTGCAAGTTATATGGGGAGAGCGACTGAATCTCTGGCCATTATCGCGGGTCCGCGGGTCGGGGGGCTGCTGAATGCCACGTTCGGCAATGCGGTAGAGCTGATTATATCGCTATTTGCCTTAAAGGAAGGGCTGACGGGCATCGTGCTTGCTTCACTGACCGGTTCGGTGCTCGGCAACCTTCTGCTTGTCGCGGGATTGTCGTTTTTTATCGGCGGTTTGAAATACAAGCGGCAGGAATTCAATATTCATGATGCCCGGCATAATTCAGGCCTGCTGATATTTGCCATTATCGTAGCTTTTGTCATTCCCGAAGTGTTTTCCATGGATATGGGGGAAAAAAGCAAGCTTGATTTGAGTGTCGGCATCAGCATCATCATGATCCTTTTATACGTGGCGGCTCTTTATTTCAAGCTCGTCACCCACCGCGGTGTTTATCAGCCGAACCAGCCGGAGGCCAAGGAAGAAGAGGAGCAGCCTGAGTGGTCGGGGAAAAGAGCGACAGCCGTCTTATTTATCGCAACCATTATTGTCGCCTACATATCTGAAAACCTTGTTCATACGTTTCATGCGGTGGCTGAACAGTTTGGCTGGAGCGAATTGTTTATCGGGGTGATTATCGTCGCAATCGTCGGAAATGCCGCAGAGCATGCGTCGGCCATCATTATGGCGTACAAAGACAAAATGGATGTCGCCGTTGAAATCGCGGTCGGCTCGACTTTGCAGATCGCCATGTTTGTAGCCCCGGTTCTTGTGATCTGTTCCATCTTTTTTCCGGTCAATATGCCGCTGGTATTCACATTGCCTGAGCTTGTCGCGATGATATCATCCGTCCTTTTGATGACGATGATTTCAAATGACGGTGATTCGAACTGGTTTGAGGGGGCTACTCTCCTTGCCGCTTATGTCATCATGGCGATCGGATTTTTCCTGCTTTAACCTGTAAAAAATGCGGATAACAACGATTACGGAGGAAAAGACTAAAGGAAAATGCTATAGAAAGAGTGATATGATGAAAAAGCTGTTTCATGCCACATTGATTCTGCTGTTATCCTTTAGTTTTTTTGCAGCGCCGTCTGCCGGTGCAAAGAAACCGTTTAAGGTTCCCAACTCTGTCGTCAGCATTTCCAAGGAAAATACGTATCCGAATGCTTCACAGGACCAGCCGATGCTTCAGCCGAGCAAACTGGCAAAGGAATTGTTAGATACATCAGAGATCAACATCGAAAATCCGCATCTGATAAAGATGCTGAATGAATCCTCGGTTTCCGGTTCACCGCTTGCCATCGGATACCGGGCGACAATATTTCTCGGGAAATGGGCGCTCGGTTATCAATCGAACGAAACGGTCGCCAACTGGGAATATAAAAAAATCAACACGAACAGAGCGGATAACCGGGGCGGGCAGCAAGCCGCGGAAATCTCATACGCCCAAGAACAGCAATACAAAATCAAAGGCGGGCTCACAGCGAAAGTGCCGAACGCAGAAGACGTAAAAAGCATGATGATGCAAAAAGCGATGAAGAAAACAAAACTGCCGCTTGCGTTTGAAACGGTCATCGGCGCCGGCACAAAACGCGATCAGATTTATAAAATTTCTCCGCAGCGGCTCGGCTATTTACATGCCTATGCCCCGGCCGTTAATGAAAAAGGAAAAGTAACATACGGCGAAGTGTATTTGGTGCTGAAAGGCAGCAAGCGGAAACTTGTCGTCAAAAATGTGACCTCGCAAGGAATCGGTGCTTGGATTCCGGTGCAGGATCATGTCACATTCGGTTTTCAAATGACAGCGCAGCCGAGATAAATAAAAAAAGCTGATTCCGGTTTGGGAATCAGCTTTTTTGTGTATGATTCATTTCCTCAAGCAATTGCACATTGTTGTTGTACAGTTCCCGGGCAAGAACGCGTCTCACCGCAAGGCTCGCCGAGAAATATTCTTTGTCTTGAACCATGCCTTTGACGGTAAACTCAATGCCTCTCGTCAATTTGTTCAGGCTCATGATTCCATGCACTTGAAACGGTTCCGTTGCATTGAGAAATTCATCCCGCTTCAGTGAATCGCGAAGCTCATCATTGAGCATGTCACAGGCTTTTTCTAAGACGGCGTATACCCGCTCAGGATCTTCCTTGTAACTGATCACGACAGACTCGGTAATCCTCATAAAATCAATGTTATAGTTTTGAAGCTGTCTCACCTCACCATTTGAAATGGTAAGCAGCTTGCCGGAGAACTCACGGATCTGCATGGAACGGAGCCCGATTTCTTCGACTGTGCCGTTGAAGAGATTATTAATCGTCACGTAATCGCCTTTATGCAGCTGGCGTTCATATATTAAAAAGACACCGGCCAAAATGTCCTTGATTAAAGACTGGGCGCCGAAACCGATGACGATACCGGCAACGCCCGCTCCGGCTAAAATTCTGCCGAAATCATGAACGAATAAAGAAATGACGTAAAAGATAAATCCGATCGTCGCCGTATACTGGGTGATGGATCGGACGAGGCTCTCAATCGTTTTCCCTTTCCGTTCCTCCAAGAAATCTGTGCGTTTAAATAACACCTGAACAAAGCGGTTGATCAGAAAAACACCGGCGTAAAGCACGAGAGCGACGATGATGATCTCAACCACTTTGCTTTTCAAAATATCCGTAATTGTCGTTTCCATCTTCTGTTATCCTCTGGCTTTTCGTAATGAAAAATCTGTCTCCTGATAATAACTGTTTTTGACAAGGACGTTCGGTCCGAGGCATCGGACGTTTGTACAGCGGCAGTTCAGCTCTTTGCTCAGCTTCGTCTGTCTCCACTTGTCATACGCTTCAGGAAGGCTGTCAGTTTTAATATTGCCGAGCGGCGGTGTATCACCGAAATCCGTGACAATGATATTTCCGTCAAAGATGTTGACGTTCAGACGGGAGCGGCCGTCAGGATCGTTTCGCACCGTAACGTTTTTCGCTTCCCGCAGTCGGCGGAGGAGCTTCTGATCTTCTTCATCAGGGCTGCATGCGTAAAACGGGAGCGTACCGAACAGCATCCATGTTTCTTCATCGCGAATATCAAGCAGATGATGAATGGCCTGTCTCATGTCCTTCAGGCTGAGTGATTCAAGCGCGCTGGCGAAATCACTCGGATACATCGGATGGACTTCGTGGCGCTGGCATTTCATTTCTTCCGTAATCTGCCGGTGAATATGTTCAATATGCGGAAGCGTGCGTTTATTCAGCATCGTTTCCGCTGAAACCATCACGCCCGCTTCGACCAGCGTGCGGCTGTTTTCAATCATTTTGTCAAAATAGCGCGCCCGCTGTTCAAATGTCGGTTTCTTCTCCATCATCGCAAATCCGATATCGGCAAAGTCCTCGACCGTTCCCCAGTTGTGGGAAATGTGAAGAACGTCTAAATAAGGAATAATCCGTTCGTAGCGGCCGATATCAAGCGTCAGGTTTGAATTGATCTGTGTGCGCACGCCGCGTTCATGCGCATATTTCAAAAGCGGGACGACATATTCCTTTACCGATTTCAGCGAAAGCATCGGTTCGCCGCCCGTAATGCTGATCGAGCGTAACAGCGGAATTTCTTCAAGCCGCTTTAATAAAAGGTCAATCGGCAGCGCATTCGGATCTTTCGGCTGAAGCGTGTACCCGACCGCGCAGTGCTCGCATCTCATATTGCACAAGGTCGTCGTTGTAAATTCAACGTTCGTCAGTTTCATATCTCCATACTGGTCGACATCCATGTACGCTTCCCAAGGATCGTACTCCGGTGTGATCGGACGCAGTGCTGTGTTTTGTGTCATGACTATCTAACTCCTTTATAAATGGGCATACTAACGTCTGCCAACTGTTAATTTTAGACCTGATCTGCCAAGATCGCAAGTAGCGGAACCATTGAAAAACGGCAAAAAATACGCTACCATTATAAAAAATGAATGGAGTGGAAGTATGGGGAATGCAGTAAACAGCAAAGATCAGCAGCTCGATTACTTGAAGAACAGACTCGATATGTTTATGAATGTCATTGATTCATTAGACCCTGAATCAACGGACGTTGAAGATATAGACCGGCTCATCGGCATGCTTGATGATCTGGAAGCGAAATACGAACGCTTCAAAAAAGATTGGGAATAAACCCCGGCAGCCCGCCGGGGTTTTTCTCTTTCCATAATGCGGCTGTATAAAAGGGGTGAGCCTACTGCAAAATAAGGAAAAATGCAGAAGGAGTGCTGGGCATGAAATGGTTTTGTTCAATTTGCTGCATGGCTGTTTTACTTGCGGGAGGCATAAACAGTGCAGAGGCCGTGCCGAATGAACGGATAAACTGGGGATTTAAACGCAGCGTCAATCATCAGCCGCCGGATGCCGGCAGACAGCTGGACAATCTTGTCAAAAAATACGATGCCTTTTATTTAGGCAATACGAAAGAAAAGACCATTTACTTAACGTTTGATAACGGATACGAAAATGGGTATACCCCGAAAGTGCTTGATGTTTTAAAAAAACATCATGTCACAGGCACTTTTTTTGTCACAGGCCATTTTGTGAAAGAGCAGCCTGATTTGATTAAACGGATGTCAAAGGAAGGCCATATTATCGGCAATCATTCTTTTCATCATCCTGATTTGACGACAAAAACGGGCGATCAGATTCAAGATGAACTCGATTCCGTCACGGAAGCTGTTTACAACATTACCGGAAAGCGGGACAATCTGTATCTCCGTCCGCCGCGCGGCGTGTTCAGCGAATATGTCCTGAAAGAAACGAAGCGCCTCGGCTACCAAACCGTTTTCTGGTCCGTCGCATTTGTCGATTGGAAGGTTAACGAGCAGAAAGGGAAAAAATACGCCTATGATCACATGATAAAACAGGCGCATCCCGGCGCGATCTATCTTCTCCATACTGTTTCCAAGGACAATTCAGAAGCTTTGGACGATGCGATTACCGATTTGAAAAAAGAAGGATACACGTTTAAAAGCATCGATGATCTGATGTTTGAGAAAGAAATGAAGCTGCCGCGTCTGTAAAAAACACCTCTCCGTTATAAGGAGAGGTGTTTTGTTATTTCAGACATTTAATCAAAGCGGCCCAATCCAGATCCCCGAAGCCTTGTTCGATCCCGCTTTCAAAATGGCTCTTGGCCAGCTCGGCAAGAGGAAGTTTGGCGGAAACCTGTTCTGCGGCGGTGAGCGCCAGATTGGTATCCTTCAGCCCTAAAGACATTTTGAAACCGGCCGGCTCAAATGTCTGCTCAGCCATAATGGTACCGTAATTTTGATAGACAGGAGAGCCAAAGAGCGCGTTGACGATTTCTAAAAATTGTTTCCGTTCTAAACCGTACTTCTCCATCATTAAGAATGATTCTGATAGCGCCTCCAGCATAGAAACGAGCAAGAAATTGATGCTGATTTTCGCAGCATTGGCGGTCTTTGTTTCTTCACCGACGTCAAATATCTGCTGGCTCAGGCTTTTTAGCAAAGGCTCGGCCTTTTTCTTTGCTTCTGCCGGTCCGGCTGTGATGATGCGAAGCTCGGCCTTCTCAGCGGCATCGGGCCGGCCGAGGACGGGAGCGGCGATAAAGGATTGGCCTCTGCCCGAATGTGCAGCGGAAAGCTGTTCTGACAGCGCCGTACTGATGGTGCTCATTGAAATATGGATGCCGTTTTCAGATAACCCGGCAATAATGCCGCAAGCTCCGAACGTCACGCCTGTTACGGCTTCATCGTCTGACAGCATTGAAAGCACAATGTCCGCATGTTCAGCTGCCTGGCGGGGCGTTTCGGCATATTCAGCCCCTTTTTCCAGCAGATCAGCCGCTTTTTCCTTCGTCCGGTTATATACAGTCAGACTGTATCCGGCTTTCATGATATTTTCGGCGATGGGGTGTCCCATGTTGCCGAGTCCCGCGATGGCGATCTTCATTTGACAGTCCCTCCAATGTAATGTTTTCCGCTATTATACATGCAAAATGTTTATTGTGCTGTGTACAGGCTTGCCACTTTCAGTTCTGGGTCTGATGACCAGCCGGAATCTGATGCGGCTTTCCCCTTATGAAATCCGGTAAACCGCGTCTTGATGATTGTTTTTGAACGGGGCTTTACTGTGAACGTTTTTGATTTGAATGTGACGCCTTTTAAGTCCTCAGATAAGTCCGGCGTGACAGAAATGGCTTGTTCCCCTTTTCCGTAGTGATTGACATAAAGCGTACAGCTCATGCTCGCTCTTTTTCCCTCAATGAAATGGCTGCATTCGCTGCGGTGCTTCAAATATTCGACAGCCTCTTTTTCGGGCGCGAATTGTTTTAAGGAAAAAGCGGCATATTCGGTGGCGGGACTGATACCGGAAGCGGCCCCCATACTGAGAAACATCAAAAACAGCCCCGCTGCGGGAAGCGTCCGCCTGAACGCGGCGGCACACCAGATTAACGCCGCAAAGTAAAGGACGACCCCGGGAATGACGGAGATATGGGCTCCATCTTCAGACCAGGGAGAAAAGCCGAGCGATTCAAAGATGTAATCAGACATCGTACAGCCGTTATACAGCGGGGCAATGGACATGACACAAAAAAGCAGGAGGACAGAAGAAATGGTTTTATGAGAAAGCATGATAACGGCGCACACCTCTTTACGTTTTTTTCCAACATATCATGTTTCCTCAAAAAAAAGAACAGCCGGCAGCCGTTCTTACTTGAAAATATTAAACCAGCCTTTGCGGGCGAACCAAAACAGCATGGCGGCCACAAGAACGGCCATGACGCCCAAAACGATAAAATATCCGTATTTCCAGTGAAGCTCAGGCATGTTATCAAAATTCATACCGTACACCCCCGCGATGAACGTCAGCGGTATAAAGATGGTCGAGACGATGGTTAATGTCATCATAATGGCGTTCATCCGGTTTGAATTCAGCGTTACGTAACTGTCCCGCAGATCTGACGTCATATCACGGTTTGACTCGATCAGCTCAGCGAGTTTTAACAGGTGGTCATAAATATCGCTGAAATAAGCCTTCGTTTCACGGCTTTCTTTTACATGGTCAAGGCTCAAAATCCGGTACATTAAATCGCGCATCGGAATGATCGTCCGTCTCAGGTTCAAAAGATCAGTCCGCAATTCAAACACTTCATTCATTAAAGTGCCGTAAGATTTATGTGTTCTGCTGTCTTCAATCTCATTCAGCCGGTCTTCAATTTTGTACAGCACAGGGAAATATTCATCGACAAGCTGATCCATAATCATATAAGTGATATGTCCGGGCCCTTTTTTAGCTAACCCCGGAGAAGCGAAAAACCGTTCTCTCACCCTTGAGACACCGGGCGATTCGTGCAAATGGAAGCTGACGATGAAACGGTCGGACTGAAAGATGTCCACCTCTTCCATTTCCAGTGTGTCCGGGTTTAAAGCGTGGAGCACATAAAAACGGTAGCCGTCATAGTGGTCGATTTTCGGCCGCTGCATGTGCTGAAAGCAATCCTCGATCGCAAGCGGATGAAAATGAAAATAATCCCGCAGCAGCTCGGTTTCATCATTCTCGGCGCCGAAAAAATCAACCCAGTACCATGCAATGTCCGGTTGTTCTGTACGTGATAGGGGGATATTATCTAATATCTCATTATGTGTTGTGATTGCGGTTATATGTATCATAAACAACCCTCCGCCTGCCATTATATCATGCTGCGTTATGAAGAAAAGTATACGAATTGCCGCCGGGCCGCTTCATGATATACTTGGACAAAAAGGGGTGGAGCATATGTGGGAGGAAACGGTTTCGGTCACGCCGCCGTATCATTTTGATAAAGTGCTTGAAAGGCTGTCACTCGATCCGCTGAACGCGGTCGATCTTAAAGCAAGATCAATCAAAGTGCCGCTCAGAACACGGGACGGCAAACTGTCCGTCATCACGGTTCAAGCGGAAGGCACCGCCGCAGACCCAGTTTTTCTCGTCAGCGGAGAAAGTGACCGCGCGGAGATGATTGAACGGATCAAACACATTTTTCAGTGGGAGCAGCCGCTTCAGCCGGTGCTTGATCATTTCTCAAAAACAAATCTGTCGGCGCTTTTTGAGGAGCATGCGGGGACCCCGCTCGTCTTAGAATATGACGTCTACAACTGTCTTATGAAATGCATCATCCACCAGCAGCTCAACCTGTCCTTCGCTTTTACGTTAACGGAACGGTTCGTCCATGCCTTCGGTGAACAAAAAGACGGCGTCTGGTGCTATCCCGAACCGAAAACGATTGCGGCGCTTGATTATCAGGACTTGCGGGAGCTCCAGTTCAGTATGAGAAAAGCGGAATATGCGATTGACATTTCACGGATGATTGCAGACGGGGCGCTCAATCTGGCGGAACTTTCCCATCTATCGGATGAAGACATTATGAAAAAGCTGATCACCATCAGAGGCATCGGGCCGTGGACCGTCCAAAACGTCCTCATGTTCGGCCTCGGCCGCCCGAACCTGTTTCCTTTGGCGGACATCGGCCTGCAAAACGCCGTCAAACGCCGCTTTGCCCTTGAGGATAAACCGTCAAAAGACGTGATGCTCCAGGTAAGCAGCGAATGGGCGCCGTATTTAAGCTATGCGTCCTTATATTTGTGGAGAAGTATTGAATGAAAACCGCTTTGATCATTTTTTGGAAACTTCCAATGAAAAACATGAAGGAACCGCCGGCTGCATGTTATACTGAAAAGATGCGGTATTTCAAATCAGCTGTTTTCCCATGAGGAAGGCTTTATATAGAAACGGAGAGAAAAAAACGTGAATCAACATCAAAAAAAGGCGCCTGCCGAATTGAAAATCGGACAGACATTTCCGCTGACCATCAAACGTCTCGGCATTAATGGAGAGGGCGTCGGTTACTTTAAGAAAAAGGTTGTCTTCGTTCCCGGCGCTCTGCCCGGCGAAGAAGTCGTTGCCGAAGCGACAAATGTGCAGCCGAAATTTTCAGAAGCACGCGTCAAAAAAATCCGCAAGCCGTCTGAACACCGCGTCACACCGCCATGTCCGGTCTATGAACAATGCGGCGGCTGTCAGCTTCAGCATCTGGCATACACCCAGCAGCTTCGCGAAAAACGCGATATCGTCATTCAGTCTTTGGAACGTCATACGAGATTCAATGCCGAAGAAATGAACATTAAAGAAACGATCGGAATGGACAACCCGTGGAATTACCGGAACAAAAGCCAGTTCCAAGTCGGACGCTCGCAAAGCGGCAGCATCATTGCCGGCTTATACGGACTTGACTCCCATAAAATTGTTCCGATCAAGGAATGCATTGTCCAGCATCCGGCGACAAACAAAACAACAGGTATCGTCCGCCGCATTTTAGAAAAACACAACGTATCTGTTTATAATGAACGGACCAAAAAAGGCGATGTCCGCACGATCGTGACGAGAGTCGGTTTTGAAACAGGCGAAGTGCAGGTCGTGCTTGTCACTGCGAAGGAGACACTGCCGAATAAAGACGAAATCGTCAAAGCCATTCAAAACCGTCTGCCGGAAGTGAAATCGATTATTCAAAACATCAACGGCGCGCGCACATCCGTCATTTTCGGTGACAAAACAAAAGCGCTGGCCGGAAGCCATGCCATTCAAGAAGTGCTTGGCGACGTGTCATTTGAACTGAGCGCCCGCGCTTTCTTTCAGCTTAACCCTGAGCAGACGGTCAAGCTGTATGACGAAGTGAAACAAGCGGCGCAGCTGACCGGAACGGAGAAAGTCGTTGACGCGTATTGCGGCGTCGGTACGATCGGCATGTGGGTCTCAAGCGGTGCAAAAGAGATCCGCGGCATGGACGTCATTAAAGAATCAATTGATGATGCGAAGAAGAACGCTAAAAAACACGGCATCAAAAACGCGGCATATGTCACAGGAACAGCCGAACACTGGCTCCCGAAATGGACGAAAGAAGGTTTCCGCCCTGACGTGGTCATTGTCGACCCGCCGAGAACCGGCTGTGACAGAACATTTTTAGACACCATCAAAAAAGTAAAACCGAAACGCTTCGTCTACGTATCCTGCAATCCTTCCACACTGGCCAAAGACTTGCAGGCGCTGTCGAAAGACTATCGCGTCGAATATATTCAGCCTGTGGATATGTTTCCGCAGACGGCTCATGTGGAAGCAGTAGCGAAGCTTGTGTTGAAATCGTCTCACTAAAATTAAACAATTTCTCATCAGATCTGGATTTCGGCAGAATGAACATTGCTGATTTCCGGGTTTTTTTATGTGCAGTCCTTATCCTGACTGTCTTTCTCATCGTCCAAGTCTCTTAAATACTTGTAACTAATGTAATAATTTCACAAACTCCTTTCTTAAAGAATAAAGCCCCTGTTACTCACTATATGTGAATAATGGCTCCTTATAATGATCTATCGCTTGATTCATACAATATTGAAATAGAAAGTCTCCATAATAGCAGATAAAAAATCAATATGATCTGTTTATTCGGACTAATGGTCGGATAATGGTCAACAACCTGATAACCACTTTTTGGATTAGCATAGACAACATGCTGATGCTCTAGTTCCACTAATGCCATTGCAACTGTATTTTTTGTGCATGGAATTGTTCAGCAATTACCCTGATAGAAGGTAATTAGTCTCCTGCTTTAAGCTGGCATTCTGTTTAATCCATTCTAAGATTTCTCTATATTCTCGTCATATATTCTCCTTAGCATCTGTCTTATGACAGATGCATTTTTTTATTTATTAATAATAGTCTCGTATCAATTACATTATGCTTAATTAGCTAACTGTTTACTATGATTATGAAATGAATTTGTGAAGGGGGAAATTTGAATTGAAAGCAATGTAAAAAGAGGTCTAATACTTGGATTATTGGAGTGATTTGTTTTAGTTTAACAATACTTGCTACAAGTATCGCTGTTTCTTATTTTGGTGAGACAATTGTTGGATTGGGTAGGACAGCATGGGGAAGAGAGATAAAAAGAGTGTTTGAGACCGCTAAGAACTAGTAAGAATTATTCTACAAACAGAAGGAAAACCAACTAGAGTGAGCCCTGCAAATATTAGGAGTTGGTTCATGGTCCCGTAATGAAAAAATACATAAAAAAGTGGAAAGTATAGAGGGGTTAGGCTAATAAAGGCTAATGAAGAAAATTAAAGCAAGGGAAAGATTGGTCTGTTTATAAGGTACTGTTACATACTGGGTCTAGTGCGGGTAAAGAAATCAACAGACCCTGCAGCTAAAGAATTGAATACTCAGGCTGAAAAAAATATGACACAAGCAACTTAGTAATAGTAGTAAGTTGCTTGTGAAATCAACTTGTTTAGTTATTCTCAATATAGTATCTCGTAAATTCGGTTTATTTCATCTCTAGCTTCATCATCATTATCGTCTAGTAATCTTTCTTTATTTATTGAAAGTTCGATAACTGCTTAATTCTTCTATCTCTCAATATTATGCAATGCTATGTAAGCATTTACGATACCGCTGCCTACTTCATTCTTATCTAAGTTTTCAACGTGGTCTGTGTTCTGATATAAGTTTTCTTCAACCTTACGACTTGGCATCTCTTCCCCATATTTTTCGTAGTATTCTGTCTTTAATAGGGCTGCTGTAGCAGTTACCATTGGAGCTGCTACACTTGTCCCTAAAGTAGGTTCATACCCCTTTTGAAAGCCTAGTGACTTACTTAGCGGAGTTTGCGGGATATTTACAGGGGAAGTAGTCCATACTAAGCTATATAGATCAACCTTATTTGTATCCAGAAAACTTGGGTCAAGATCACCGCCTGGAGCTGCAATTGAGATGTTTTTTCCATAATTTGAGTAGGAAGCTTTTGTATTTTGCGCTGTGGTGGCAGATACAGTAATTACATCATTATCTCCACCAGGAAGATGTAGGATATTGTCCTTTGGTTTACCTAATTGTTGTGCAAGTTTTTTTGAATTTGAGATATCATATCCATGGTTTCCAGCAGCTGCAACAATTAAAGTATTGTGTTTCCTAGCGTATTTAAAAGCTTTTTTAAAAAGTTTTATAGTCTCTCTATCTTCTTTATTTTTTTTTGATAAGAAAGTAGATAAACTTAAATTAATTACGTCCATATCATCTTCCGTAGCTGTAACAATTGCACTTATAACCCAACTTGTTTTAGATTTACCGTTCTTATCAAATACTTTATACGGTACTAAACCAAGATTTGGTCCAACTCCTTTTACGTCTCCATTAGCAGCAATTATCCCAGCCACAGAAGTTCCATGCCCATAAAAGTCTTGTGTATTATCTTCAGCTGGAACAAAAGACTCTCCAGTATCTACAATATTATTTTTGAGGTCTGGATGATTGAAATCTATGCCTGAATCGATTACCCCTACTTTTGTATTATGAGATCCTTTGTTTATATGATAACTTCGATAATCATTTGTAACTTGCTTGATATTCCATAACCAGCTGTCATAAAGGGTGTCATTACCTTCTGTGAATTGTGATGAAAGTATCCCATTAGCAGGAATCTGTTTACTTTTATCAGGAAGAGACAACTCTTTATCCTCAATAATTTCTTTAGCGTCTAATCTTTCTTTAGCAATATCTTTGATTGCTGAAGATTGGCTTGGTTTTATATTGTCGATTACCAATAAATCTAGTTCTTTAATATAATTTGTTTCTATATTTGAATATTTTTCCTGAACCTTGTTGATTGTCGATTCGCTTACTTTTGAATCGAGATTAATTAAGATAGATTCATCATAATTTGATTCTTCAGCATGAGAGCTAATAGGCTGTAAGCTGGATACAATTACAAATATGAAAGCCATCGAAATTCTTCTTAAATTCTTCATTTTTATACTCCTTCCTCTTGATACATCTCAAAATACCTGCCTTCCAAAAAATGAAATATAAGTATTTTTGATTCGATTTTATAAAATATAAGTAGATTAGTCAATGAATATTTTTTTAATTATCAGTAATTTCCCAAAAAGTTTCCCTTTAGCGTGTTTGAATTAAATTTCTTTATAATCTTTTATGCTGCACCTATGGTTTTGTGGGTGAAAATCACTAAGCAAAAATATATGTACCATAATATATATGAGTAGAACAATGTAAAACTAAAGACCTGTTTTTTTCTAATTTGTAAAATTATATATTGACTTACAGTTATTATGTGTGAAATATTGTTTATAGGAATATTAGGAAAGGTATGGCGTATATCATTCATGAGTCATTCGATATAAAAATTGAAACATTGGAATAAACGGAAGAGGTGAAAATGATGACCAACCCCAATTTTAAATCGAAAGAGTTTTTCTTCTTACTGAGAAAAACCAGACCGAATATAAGATTATTTATATTGGCAATATTTTTAAGTGGATTAAGCGCAATAGCTTCTACTTTAGTGCCTCATTATTTAAAAAGTCTAATAGACAATTACAATATCCTTAATAAGATTAATTTGCGGGATCTTTTAGGACTATTGGGGATATTTTTGAGTAGTGGAGTAATTGGAGCAGTTGGTAGTTATATGTTAAGCGTAGTAGGATATAATGTTGTCGCAAATCTCAGAAATTTATTATGGGAAAAGATAGTTATACTGCCTGTAGAGTTTTACGATAAGAATCGTTCTGCGGATATAGCAAGTAGATTTGTTAATGATACTACGGTGATTTACAACTTAGTAAGTAACTCTTTTTCGCAATTTATCAATGCTATATTAATAGTGCTTTTTTGTGGATTTTGGTTATTTTACTATGATTGGCAATTGACACTAGTGATTATAGCAGCAATTCCAATTTATTTGTTGATTTTTATACCTTTAGGAAGAATTTTGTCTAAATTATCTAAAATGACACAAAGCTTAACAGGAGAATTAAATGTAAGAGCTGTTGAAACAATATCCGCAATAAGACTGATTAAATCTTCGACTGCAGAAAAATTACAAGCAGAAAAAGGAAAAGAAGATATTGAAGCTTTAAGAAACATAGGACTAAAGCAGACAAAATGGATGGTTATTTTAAACCCTATCATTAATTTAATGATGATGCTTATCATTATTAGCATAATTGGATTCGGAGGGGTTAAATTAGCCAATGGAAGTTTATCGCCAGGAACGTTCATAGCATTTCTGACACTTATGTTCTATATCATAGGTCCACTTAATAATTTTGGGTTATTCTTTACTCAAATACAAAAGACAATAGGTGCAACAGAAAGAATTTCTCAATTGATATTTGAGCAAGGAGAAGATCAGCATAAAGGAAAAGAATTAGCGGAAACCTATAAAGATTTAGTGATTGAAAATTTATCATTTTGCTACGGTAAAGAGGATAAAGCATTTTCCTTGAAAAATATTAATTTAATAATAAAAAGGGGAAGTGTTAATGCCTTAGTAGGTCCTAGTGGTAGTGGTAAAACCACAATTATTTCTATTCTGGAAAGATACTACAAGCCCAATAGCGGAAATATTTATTTTGGTGAAGAGAATATTGAGTTATTTTCATTAAAATCATGGCGTAGCCAAATAGGATATGTAGCACAGAATCATGATTTAATAAGCGGTACTATTAGAGACAATCTCATCTTTGGTTTAGAAAATCCCCCAAATGAAAAAAGAATAGTAGAAGCATGTAAGAAGGCATATGCATGGCAATTTATAAGTGAATTGCCTAACAGTTTAGAAACTAATATTGGAGAAAAAGGTCTCAACTTATCAGGAGGACAACGACAAAGAATTGCTATTGCGAGAATGTTTCTGAAGAATCCAAATATAATCTTTTTGGATGAAGCAACTGCAAGTCTTGACAGTAATTCTGAACGAATTGTGAACGAAGCAATGAAGAAGCTCATGAAGGATAGAACCGCTATTATAATAGCACATAGGTTATCAACCATTATAAACGCTGACAATATCATTTTTATGGAAAACGGTGAGATCACAGGTCAAGGGAATCATTGGGAGTTAAAACGCAGTCATAAATTGTATCATCAATTCTGTGAGCAGCAGTTTAAAGAAGATAGTACCGATCCATTAGTATTAAACAATTGAGAGCGCTTAAGAGAGGCGAAAACAAAATGGACAAAAAATTAGTTTATTTCCAACATATGAGTGAAGATTCAAAATACTATACTGAGAAAAGCCCAAATACAAAGACTGATCCATACGAAGTACATAATATACCAAATTACTATACTGTTAGTACAGAATATAAATCACCGTGGAAGTTTTATAATAATCCAAATCATAACCTTAAAGAACAAGGCTGGAAAATACACGTAAGTGCGACAATGAATAATGCTCAGGATATATTGAAAGTTGTAAGTCAAATTATGTTCAAACATCAGATCCCATTTAAGCATATTAAAGATAAACAATCGCTATTTAACATGAATTCAAAGCATGGTAATCGAACTTCATCTGGAAAATTTATCGCTATCTATCCTTCCTCTAATAACATGTTCTTCGAGTTATTAAATGAACTTTATGAAGAATTAAAACATTATGAGAATGGGCCATACATACTGAACGACAAATCGTGGAAGGATAGTAATATATATTACCGATACGGTGCATTTAAGAATATTTACAATGAAAGAGGAGAACTTTGCATTAAAGACGAAAACGGAAATTTAATTCCAGATAATAGGAATCCGTATTATAAAATACCTGATTTCGTAAGTGATTTTGATCAGTTTTTAGATACCAAGAATAACTTATTAGATACTCAAGATGTAAGTAATTTTAATGATTATGAGTTCCAAGGAGTCCTTAGGTTTAATAATGGTGGCGGTATATATACTGGAATAAGGAAATCAGATGGAAAAAAAGTAGTAATCAAAGAAGGAAGACCTAAAGTAGGGTTAGATGGGCAATATAATGATGCAATTGATAGATTGAATATAGAATACGAAGCATTAAATAAACTGACAGAAGTCGAAGGTGTTGTTAAAGCGCTTGATTACTTTAAATCGTGGAAGCATGTGTTTTTAGTTGAAGAGTTTGTAGAAGGTGTAACTCTTCAATCATGGTGTGCAATCAATTATCCGTTCAACGTTGAGACGGATAAAAACGAATACATTAGTAAGGTGAAAAAAATAATTAACAGCTTGATAAAAGCAATTAAACTAATGCATAGTAAAAATGTTGGTATGGGAGATTTGCAACCCCAAAATATAATGATTACCCCTGAATTAAATGTAAAGATTATTGATTTTGAGGCTGCTAGTGCTCTCTCTGAAGAAAATGGAGCGTTGCAAACAATTGGCTACACACATAAGAAAAATAAAAATCATAAGGAGCGAGATTGGTATGCACTAAAAAAAGTTTTAAGATTTTGTATTCTGCCAATAGGTCCAGTTGCTGATATAGAAGAAACTATAAAAAAGAAACATGATATGTGGATAGAGGATGAGTTTGGCAAAGATGTCTATCAATATGTTGTAAACACAGAAAATCTATGCGACAGATACTTATCTGATACCAAAGAAAAGATATTCAACAATAATTATGACAGTAAAATACAAAAAGAAATGGACATGTCAAAAATTATTAAAGGATTGAGAAAAAATATAGAGAGTAATATATTACCCAACAGCTCGCTAATTCATGGCGATGTACGCCAATTTGTAATGCCATCTGGAAAGTTAAATGTACTAACTGGAGGAACTGGAGCTGCATTGGCATTGTACAGATCTGGAAACATCAACAAGCGAGTTCAGGATTGGATTGAAAATGTGTTACTTGAAAATTTGAATGTACTTAATGATGAGAATGGGTTATTTACAGGAAAAGCTGGTATCGCAGCAACATTGTATGAATTGGGATACACAGAGCAAGCTGTGGATATATTCAATAATCTGTCATATGAAGATATGAAAGATATTTCATTAAGGTCAGGACTGTCAGGAATAGGTCTATCACTAATTAGCTTATACTTGGAAGAAAATAATGATGATCTTTTGGTTACTTCTGAAAAAATTGCTGATCATATAGAAAATAGGATTATTGAAGATGATGAATTATCAGTTACTGATTTTGCAGCAGTACCTATAGGTTTGATTGATGGTTGGTCAGGAATATCTTTATTCTATGCGGCATTATATTCAGTCACTAACAATGAAAAATATTATTTGAAATCAAAAGAATATATTGAGCGAGATTTAAAACATTGTAAGGTGGATGAAGAGACGAATACTTTGCAAACTTATGATGATCAAAACCCTCGATTATTACCCTATTTATCTGGGGGATCAATCGGAATAGGGATTGCTATTTGGTATTTAAATTATGTAAGAAACACTAATTTATTTAGAGAAGAATTAGAGCAAATAATCAATTTAAATAAAGTAAGGATCGCATATAGCGGTGGATTGTTTGATGGGATCGGTAGTTTCTTGTTAATCCCACCAATGACTAAGGAAAAAAATGATCAGCATATTGAGCTGGCATTGAGAAAACTAGAGTTGTTTCTTATCCGCAAAGATGATCAAGTATTATTCCCTGGAAACTTCAGTTTTCGTTTAGCCGATGATTACTACTCGGGAAGTGCCGGCATAATATTGGGCATAAACTCTATCCAGTTTTCAAATCCGTTATATTGGTTGCCAATAATAAAAATAGATAGTTTCTTACGAAAGACTAAAAAAGAATTGTTATTAAACAATTAAAACTCTAACACTTATATTCGATGACAAATCATTGAAGATTGGAATTAAAGCAGTTAATATACAAAACTTATGAAGGGAGGTGAGAAAAGAAAATGAAAGAGGTGCTAGTACTTCAACAATTTGATGAAAAATCTGAAGTAGAGCCTACGGCATGGACTGTTACTCTAACAACTATTTCAGTTACATTATCTACCCTTAGCAATCATTGCTAATGAGAGATGAAGCATAATCAAAGAAAGAGTACTTGAAAGGAGGTGAAACCAAATGAAAGATGTATTGGAACTTCAACAAATGAATGAAGGATCTGACGTAGAAGCTTCAAAAGGCAAAGGCGGCTTACTTACACTGATCACAACGATAGTTGGCTCATCTACTATTAGCAACAACTGTTAAGGATAATTAAGAGGAGTGGATGAACAAATGAATGAAGTACTAGAGTTGCAACAATTGAGTAAAGGTTCTGAAGTAGAAACAGCTGGGTGGACACTTCTGACAACCCTCATCGGTACATCTACTATTAGCAATAGTTGTAATAAATAATAAAAAGGAGGTGAAATTGAATGAGAGATGTATTGGAACTTCAACAAATGAATGAAGGATCTGACGTAGAAGCTTCAAAAGGCAAAGGCGGCTTACTTAC
>NZ_KQ236689.1:2392987-2452987 GCF_001184225.1 Bacillus sp. JFL15
ATCTACTATTCAACTGCGGATAAAAGACCAAATATAACAAAAAAATTTTCTGCGTACTTCTAGTGCTGAAGTAGAAACAGCTGGGTGGACACTTCTGACAACCCTCATCGGTACATCTACTATTAGCAATAGTTGTAATAAATAATAAAAAGGAGGTGAAATTGAATGAGAGATGTATTGGAACTTCAACAAATGAATGAAGGATCTGACGTAGAAGCTTCAAAAGGCAAAGGCGGCTTACTTACACTGATCACAACGGTAGTTGGCACATCTACTATTAGCAACAACTGCGGATAAAAGACCAAATATAACAAAAAATTTTCTGCGTACTTCTAGTGCTGAAGTAGAAACAGCTGGGTGGACACTTCTTGACAACCCTCATCGATACATCTACTATTAGCAATAGTTGTAATAAATGATAAAAAGGAGTGAAATCGAATGAGAGATGTATTGGAACTTCAACAAATGAATGAAGGATCTGACGTAGAAGCTTCAAAAGGCAAAGGCGGCTTACTTACACTGATCACAACGGTAGTTGGCACATCTACTATTAGCAACAACTGTGGATAAAAGACCAAACACACTAAAAAAGTATGCTTGGTCGTTACACATTATATGAAAGCCTAAACAGGAAAAGGACCCCAATCCTTTTCCTGTTTCTAAAAAAGTTTTCATATAAATTCTTTTCACTATCCCATACTTCTTATTTATTGTCAATGGAAAATGAATGAAGTGGCTTAGTTCTTAATTTATATGTAGGACTAAATTCAAAAATTTAATTTTATTAAATGAAGAATGGAGGAATAATAATGAATAACGTATTAGCATTACAACAATTAAATAATAGTTCCGAGGTGGAACCGCAAATAGGACCAACGATAACAACTATTACAGTAATACCTACAATGGTTATATCCTTAATAAGTAATTATTGCGACAATCATGCTTCATAATATAATGATTTAAGATGGACACTTGGCTAAAAAGTATTGCAGAAAAGGAAACTGATAATTAAATGGATAAAGTAAACAAAAAACGACCGTTTTATAAAAGAAGTTGGTTTCACACGGTTTTGGCATTTTTAGTTTCACAGCTTTATTTTAATTTTGTAGAATTAACGGGATGGGGTCCTAAGTATAGAGAAATGAATGGATTCCCAGCAAATATAGTTGAACTGGATTTCTTTCAAAAATATCTTTCATTCTATGATAATCCATGGTTTAATATTGTCACTGCTTTCTTGGGGGTTTTCACTGTTATACAAATCATCACAGGTATAACAAAGGATATTCGAAATTAAAGCAATAACTTCTGATGCGTTATTTAATTATGAAAGAAACTTTCTTATTAATCTTATGAATGAAGACTGCGGCACTTAGTCAGCAGTCTATTTTATTGGTTTTGGATCAGGATTACCAAATCGAAACCTTATCCAAACATATATGGGTGATTTCTGGAAGCGTCTTATAAAAGTAATTATTAATTTTTTATGCAGATATTTTGTTTATAAGTCATAACTAATCTTTGTCAGGTTGCCATTTGTTGCGTTGGTTATTTCTAAACGATGAGCAAATCCCAAATGAGATTGAAGTTCTTGCAATTTGTTAAGTTCGAGTTTATTTTCCCATCCCATCCTATCCTCATTACTCCATGTGTTTCACAAGCGGTAAGTTAAGGCTTTTTCTTTTTACATTCTCTTCAGTACTCAGATATACCCCCCTCCCCAGCCCCATTTGCTTAATCAAATAATTTCTTGAAATTATGATATTGATATACGGATATGGTGCAGCGTAAAATATTTTATCTTCGATAACAGGACAATTATTTTGCATTGGTAATAGGGAGAACTCATATGATATTCTATTTAGGCTGGAATCCTTTTTATCCAAAAAGTTCATAAGTAAGGCCGCTACGAAAGATGAAGGTCAGCGCTAATATTAATAAACCACAATATAAATAAGGTGCAGTTAATCATCACACTTTTTCTCTTAGAACCTATTAAAGGTTAAGGAGTTTGACTAAGTTGATCCGAAATGAACGGTATGGGGATGACTATAGCGATAGTCTATTACGTTAACTCAATTAATGTGTTCTGCTTCAGTTTGCTTTTTCACTTTTTTACGTGTAAAAAGTGAAATGTTCAAAATTTACTATCGTTTGATAAGAAATGCTTTCGCGTGCTATAAGTGTAAAAGGAAAGCATGGTCAGTTTTTTAATAAATGATGCAGCCGTATTCCCTAATGAAAGGATATGAATTTGTTATGATAGATAATTTCTGGCGTGAATTGCCGCGGCCATTTTTTGTACTGGCGCCAATGGAAGATGTGACGGATGTCGTTTTTCGCCATGTTGTGAGTGAAGCTGGCAGGCCTGATGTGTTTTTCACAGAGTTTACAAACTCAGAAAGCTATTGTCACCCGGATGGGAAGGATAGTGTGCGCGGCCGTTTGACCTTCACAGAGGATGAACAGCCGATGGTAGCCCACATATGGGGAGATAAGCCTGAAAACTTTCGCCAAATGAGTATTGGGATGGCGGAATTAGGGTTTAAAGGGCTGGATATCAATATGGGCTGTCCTGTGCCTAATGTGGCGGGGAACGGAAAAGGAAGCGGCCTGATCTGCCGTCCTGAAGTTGCAGCCGAATTAATACAGGCAGCAAAAGCGGGAGGACTGCCGGTAAGTGTGAAGACCAGACTTGGCTACACGGATGTAGACGAATGGCGCGGCTGGCTGACACACGTATTGAAACAGGATATTGCTAACCTTTCCATTCATCTGCGTACCAGAGCGGAAATGAGCAAAGTAGATGCGCATTGGGAGCTCATCCCGGAAATCAAGAAACTTCGTGACGAGATAGCGCCAGATACCCTTTTGACGATCAACGGGGATATTCCTGACCGGGAAACCGGGTTAAAGCTTGCCGAACAATACGGTGTTGACGGGATTATGATTGGACGAGGCATTTTTACAAATCCATTCGCCTTTGAAAAGGAGCCGAAAGAGCATAGCAGTAAGGAATTGCTTGATCTTTTGAGACTGCACCTGGATCTTCATGATGAATATTCAAAAGAAGAAGCTAGAGCATACAAACCGCTCCCTCGCTTTTTCAAGATTTATCTCCGCGGATTCCGGGGAGCAAGTGAATTAAGAAATCAATGCATGAATACAAAGTCAACAGATGAAGTGCGTGCATTGCTCGATAACTTTGAGAGAAAGTATCTTGATGGGATGGAGCAAGAGTGACATAAACAATTCCTCATCTGGCCCGGATTATGAATTCCGGGTCTTTTTGTGTGCAGCCTTTCCACCGCCTGCACCCTGATTACAGAAAGCAGATCTATGTCCCGTTCCCCTGACGTTTTATCATGCGTAAATCAGCAGATAATGGTACATTGATATGAGAAACTGCATAAAGGGGGAGAGAAAAATGAAACGACTGTGCATTATCCCCTGCGGCAAGAAAAAAATCTGGGACATCAATCCGGATACAGTGCCGGTAAAGGCGGAGGACGCCTATCTCAGCCCGTTTCATCAGGCATGCGAGCGATACGCGAAAGCTTTTTTCGATGAGTGGGTGATTTTGTCGGCAAAACACGGATTCCTTCGTCCGGATGATATGGTTCCCGGAAATTACGATGTCACTTTTGGAACCGGTCATCCGGAGATCATGGCAGCGGAGGAGCTGCAGCGCCAATTTTGTGAAAAAGGCTTTTCTGACACCGTTGAAATTGTCATGCTTGGCGGGAAAAAATACCGAAGCGTCCTAAACGCCGTCATCGGAGAGCATCAGCATGTCAGCTGGCCACTGTCATCGTACAAAGGCATTGGCTACATGCTTCAAGCGCTGAATAAGGCTCTAGAAGAAAAGCATGAACTGTAACAGCCATTCAGACAAGCAGTGCAGAAGTATGAAGCTGTTAAAAGATTTCCGAGGAAATAAATACGTCGATCATTGTCAAAGACCGGGTGATGTCCGGTCTTTTTTGTATGCCTGAAAACGAGACAAATGGATATAGATCGAGACAAAATGAGACACCTGTACCAAACTGTCTCACAGTATAAAATAAAAACATTGATTTTACGGGCTTTAAAAGCTGGCACACTTCTTGCATTTATAAATATGAACCCTAAATAGAAGGAGGCGCACAAAAAATGGAATTGTTAAAACGAGAAGGCTTGTCATTAACTGAGGAGAAAGCGCTGTGGATGTACCAAAAGATGCTGGAAATCAGGGGCTTTGAAGACAAAGTCCATGAACTGTTCGCGCAGGGAGTGCTTCCAGGATTCGTCCATTTGTATGCCGGTGAGGAAGCGGTAGCTGCAGGGGTGTGCGCTCATTTGAATGACGGAGACAGCATTACGAGCACACACAGGGGACATGGCCATTGTATCGCCAAAGGCTGTGATCTGGATGGTATGATGGCGGAAATATTCGGGAAAGCGACCGGACTGTGTAAAGGCAAGGGCGGTTCTATGCACATTGCAGATCTGGATAAAGGCATGCTCGGCGCAAACGGAATTGTAGGCGGAGGATTTACGCTTGCCTGCGGATCAGCGCTGACAGCTAAATATAAAGGGACTAATAATGTAAGCGTTTGCTTCTTTGGAGACGGCGCAAACAACCAAGGTACGTTTCATGAGGGGCTCAATCTAGCGGCTGTATGGAATCTTCCTGTCGTGTTTATCGCAGAAAACAATGGCTACGGAGAAGCGACGCCGTTTTCGTACGCGTCGGCCTGTGATTCTATTGCCGACAGAGCGGCGGCTTACCGGATGCCCGGCGTAACTGTGGACGGAAAAGACGTGCTGGCCGTTTATGAAGCCGCAGAAGAAGCGGTCACGCGGGCGAGAAACGGCGGAGGGCCGTCATTAATTGAATGCATGACTTACAGAAATTACGGCCACTTCGAAGGAGACGCCCAGACGTATAAGCCGAAAGAGGAAAAGACGGATCACTTAGACCGTGATGCAATCAGCGCTTTTAAAGCATATCTGCTTCAGGAAAAGACAGCGGAACAAAAGCTTGCCGATATTGAAAACAATGTGAAACAAGCGGTTGAAAAAGCGGTTTCTTTCAGTGAGAAAAGCCCGTATCCGAGCGAATCTGAGCTTCTGACTGATGTGTATGTGAGCTATTAAAAAAGGGGGAATGTTGAAATGGCAAGAATCGTGAGCATGTCCGATGCAATCAATGAAGCGATGAGACTTGCGATGCAAAGAGATGAAAATGTGCTGTTAATCGGTGAAGATGTGGCCGGAGGCGCGGATGTCGACCATTTGCAGAATGATGAAGCGTGGGGCGGCGTGCTTGGTGTGACGAAGGGGCTTGTTCAGGAATTCGGGAGAAGCAGGGTGCTTGATACGCCGATTTCTGAAGCGGGCTACATGGGAGCGGCCATGGCTGCGGCCTCCACCGGACTCAGACCGATTGCCGAGCTGATGTTCAATGACTTTATCGGAACCTGCTTTGATCAGGTGCTTAATCAGGGGGCAAAATTCCGCTATATGTTCGGCGGGAAAGCCCAGGTGCCGATTACAGTGCGTACGACTTACGGAGCGGGTTTCAGAGCGGCCGCCCAGCATTCTCAAGCCATGTATGCTCTGTTTACAAGCATTCCCGGCCTGAAAACCGTCGTCCCTTCAAATCCGTATGATGCAAAAGGACTTCTTCTGGCTGCGATTGAGGACAATGATCCGGTGTTCTTTTTTGAAGACAAAACGTCCTACAGCATGACAGGCGAGGTGCCTGAAGGATATTATACGATCCCGCTCGGCAAAGCCGATATTAAACGCCAAGGCGGCGATGTGACACTTTTTGCAGTCGGCAAGCAGGTGAATACGGCGCTGGAAGCCGCGGAAGAGCTGTCGAAAAAAGGGATCGAAGCAGAGGTGCTTGACCCCCGCAGTCTGTCCCCGCTTGATGAAGAGGCTATCCTTGCGTCACTTGAAAAAACAAACAGGCTGATCATTATTGATGAAGCCAATCCGCGCTGCAGCATTGCGACAGACATCGCGGCGCTTGCTGCGGATAAAGGCTTTGACCTGCTGGACGCACCGATAAAACGAATCACGGCCCCGCATACGCCTGTTCCGTTTTCACCGGTCTTAGAAGATATTTATCTTCCGGCGCCGGCCCGTATCGTAAATGAGACGCTTGAGCTTTTAGGAGAACCTTTGGCGTATTAAAGGAGGGATAAAGAATGGCTGTAAAAGTAGTGATGCCGAAGCTTGGAATGGCGATGAAGAAAGGTGAAGTATCCGTCTGGAATAAAAAAGTCGGCGACCCGGTTGAAAAGGGAGAAAGCATCGCCAGCATCAACTCTGAAAAAATAGAAATGGACATTGAAGCGCCTGAAAGCGGCACGCTTCTTCATATTAAAGTCAAAGAGGGAGAGGGAGTTCCGCCGGGAACGGCCATCTGTTATATCGGGGAAAACGGCGAAGAAGTGCGGGAAAAAGAGACACCGGCGCCTGAAAATGAAGGGAAACCGCAAGCTGAACCTGAAAATATTCCCGCTCCCAAAGCCGGGCAAAAGCGGAAACACCGCGTGAAAATATCTCCCGTTGCCCGAAAAATGGCCGAGAAAGCCGGATTGAAAGTTGATACGCTGAACGGGACGGGTCCCGGAGGCCGAATTGTAAAAGCTGACGTCATCAAAGCCATGAAGACGGAAGCTGAACCGCAGTCTTCGGTTCAGACGACACAGCCGGAGGGAAAACCGGCTTCAGCGATGAGAAAAGTGATTGCAGACCGAATGCACAAAAGCCTGCAAAACAGCGCCCAGCTGACGCTGACCATGAAAGCCGACATTACAGAGCTGTTGAAATGGCAGCGGCAGCTCGCCGACAGTGCGAAAAAGCGGAGCGGAGTTAAGCTGACGGTCACACATTTCGTATCCCGGGCGGCGGTGCTTGCGCTGAAACAGCATCCTGAACTGAACAGCTCTTATCAAGAGGAGCGGATCATCACCTATCCATATGTCCATCTCGGGATGGCGGTTTCGCTTGAAAACGGCCTTGTCGTGCCGGTGATCCGGGATGCGGAAAAGCTCTCATTCCTTGAGCTTGCGGATCACATCAGCACATCTGCACGGCGGGCGCGGGAAGGCAATGCTTCCGGCGATGACCTTCGCGGATCGACATTTTCTATTACGAATCTCGGGGGTTACGGAGTGGAGCATTTCACCCCGATCCTAAACCCGCCTGAAGCCGGTATTCTTGGGGTGGGCGCAAGCTATGAAACGCCGGTGTTCAAAGGAGATGAGCTTGTCAAAAGCACCATTCTGCCGCTGAGCCTTACTTTTGATCACAGAGTATGTGACGGCGCCCCGGCTGCGGACTTCCTGAAAACGGTCAAAACATTGCTTGAAGAGCCTGCCGGATTGATTTTATAGAGAGAGGTGAAGAAATGAAACTAGCCATTATCGGCGGCGGGCCGGCCGGATATGCAGCAGCCGTGACTGCCGCGCGGAGGGGAGCAGAAGTCGTCCTGATAGACAAAGGACCGCTCGGGGGTACGTGTCTCAATGAAGGGTGCATCCCGACAAAGTCGCTTTTGGAAAGCGCAAATGTGCTTGATAAAATCAGGCACGCAGATACATTCGGCATCGAACTCCCGCAAAACATTACACTCAATTGGGCCCGCATGCAGGGGCGCAAACGGCAAATCGTCAGCCAGCTCGTGCAGGGAATTCAATACTTAATGAAAGCAAATCAGATTAAAGTCATCCGCGGGACTGCTTCATTTCTCACAGATCAGACGCTGCTGATTGAAGAAGAAGAAGGAGCAAAAGACATTCTGGAAGCGGACCGGATATTGATTGCATCCGGATCTGAACCGGCGGAGCTGCCGTTTGCCCCTTTTGACGGCAATTGGGTGATCGACAGCAAAGATGCGCTTTCTTTGCAGCACATTCCTTCTTCTCTTCTCATTGTCGGAGGAGGTGTAATCGGCTGCGAGTTTGCATCTTTATTCAGCCGGTTTAAAACGAAAGTAACGGTGATTGAATCGGCTGACAGGCTGCTCCCGGCAGAAGACGGAGAAATCGCGGCCGCTTTTGAAGACTCTTTAAGAGAGAGCGGGGTTGATATTCAGACGAAAGCCGCCCTACAGCGGATTGACAGAGAAAGGAAAACTGCTGTGTGGACACAAGACGGCAAAGAAATTGAGGCCCGGGCTGATCACATTCTGGTTGCAATCGGCAGAAAACCGCGTTTGCAAAAGCTGAACATGGAGCAGGCAGGCATCCTGTATTCTCCGCGCGGCATTGAAGTCAATGACCATATGCAGACAAATGTGCCGCATATATATGCATGCGGCGACGCGGCCGGAGGAATGCAGCTGGCGCATGCCGCTATTCATGAAGGCATCACCGCCGCTTCGCATGCCACGGGAAAGGACAGCAAAGTCGATATGCGGGCGGTGCCCCGCTGTATTTATACATCGCCGGAAATGGCAGCTGTCGGACTGACGGAAACGCAGGCGAGAGAGAAATACGGAGACGTAAAAATCGGAGAATGCTCATTTTCCGCTAACGGAAAAGCGTTAATTAAACATCAGCACGGCGGCAAAATGAAAATCATTGCCGAACCGGAATTCGGAGAAATCGTCGGCGTGTCAATGATCGGACCGGACGTAACAGAATTGATCGGCCAGGCGGTCATGCTGATGAACGGTGAAATGACGGCGGATATGTCAGAGCACTTGATCGCCGCGCATCCCACTCTTTCGGAAACACTTCAGGAGGCTCTGCTGAATGTCACCGGACTTGCGGTGCATTCCGTGTAGCCGGGATACCCTTTCTCAGACTGAGAAGGGGTATTTTTTATTGAAAGCGCTTTACTTTTCCCCTACAATATATGAAAAGATGGTCTGAACAGGGGGGAGCGGATACGATGAATGTCATTCGGAATGATTTTAAAACCTGGAAGCGCTTTGTGAAAGAAGGCGTGCTTGATGAATCCCGTATTCAGAAGCGGATTGCAGCCTCATGGCACCGCTGCAAAAAAGCCGACGTCAACCCTTATCTGGAAAAGGGGCCGAAGGTAATGCCGGCAGATCATTTAGAAAGGCAGGCCGAGAAGCATGCGTTATTTTTGGCGGCCTCGTCGCCGCATGCAGAAAAAATGAAGACGGCGATGCGGGAAATGGAAATGATGGTTCTCCTGATTGATGCCGACGGCGTTGTCCATTCAGTTAACGGCCACCCGCGCACCATTCATGAAGCGAACCGCATCAATTTCTTAAAAGGCGCCTGCTGGACGGAAACGGCGGTCGGCACGAATGCGATCGGGACGGCCCTTTATACGAATGAACCGGTCATGATACACGGCTCTGAACATTATTCGCTCGCTTCCCATCAGTGGAGCTGTTCCGCCGCTCCGATCCGTTATGAAGACGGGCGGCTGGCCGGTGTCATTGATATTTCCTGCCCTGCCGCCCGCGCTCAGCCATTTATGCTCGGAATTGCTTCCTCCATCGCTTATACGGCGGAACGGGAGCTCGCCTTAAAGATGAAGATGACAGAACTTGATATGATCGGAAAATTTGAGGAACTCACCAAGTCTCATGAACCGATCGTGCTTTGCAATGAGATCAATCGGATTATCGCCGCAAGCCGTCCCGTTCAGCATTTAACCGGGCATATGCTGCGCGAGCTTGAGGAACAGGGCTTTCAGACCAAGCAGGCGAAACGGGAGGAGAACGGCTTCACATGCTTCTATGTAACCAAACGAGAAGAAAAGCCGTCTTTTATATTTCATGGCGCGGCAGGAGAAAGCCCGTCATCCCGACATATGCTGCAGCAGCTGGAGCTTGTCGCCCGAACGGACGCAACCGTCTGTCTGACCGGAGAAACCGGTACGGGAAAGGAGGTTGCCGCCCGGGCGATTCATAACAACAGCTCCCGAAAAAACAGCCCGTTTATCGCAGTGAACTGCGGAGCGGTCCCCGAGAAGCTGATTGAAAGCGAACTGTTCGGCTACACGGAAGGCGCCTTCACCGGAGCCAAACGGAAAGGACAGATCGGCGCATTGCAAAAAGCTGATAAAGGCACACTTTTCCTCGATGAAATCGGAGAAATATCACACTCCATGCAGGTCGCTCTGTTACGCGTGCTGCAGGAACGGAAGGTCACTCCGATCGGCGGGACGAAAGAAATTCCCGTTGACATCAGAATCATCACCGCCGCCCACACTGATCTGAGACAGCTTGTTGAAAGCAAAAAGCTGAGAGAGGATTTATTTTACCGGCTTCACGTCTGTCCGATCCATCTCCCGCCATTAAGAGAACGCACTGAAGACATTCCCGGCCTCTTCTTTGAATTTCAGCGGAACCGCGGCTGGCCGGGAGAGCTTCCTGATGATTTTTTAGACATCTTAAAGAACCGCAAATGGCCGGGGAATATCAGAGAATTGTTTAATGTGTTTGAACGTCTGTCCGTCATGTTCCCGGACGGAAGGCTGTCAGGGCGCCCTCTCCCATCTCTGCTTGAAGCGTCAGGCCTCACAGAAGAGTCTCAGTCTTTTAGCCAAGAAGAAGCGCCCCCTGTTTCCATCCGGGAGCACATTCAGAAAAACATCATCGTAAACGCGCTTGAATCGGCAAAGGGAAATGTCACGCTGGCCGCCAAAATGGCGGGAATTCCGCGGAGCACGTTTTACAAACGCCTCAAAAAATTCAAACTCACCGCCGGACAATTGTAAGAAACAAGCATACTTCTCTTGGCTGCCGGACACGTTATGTGTGAGGCCCAAAGGAGGTTTGAGACGTGAACACACAGCGTGCGAAAGACATTGCTGAATCCGCTGCCATGGCGTATGTGACATATGAAGGCGTCCCCATTTATATTCAGCATGTCAACGAGGACAAGGAAACGGCCAGGATTTTTCCGATCGGAAATCCTCAATTTGAGCAGGAAGTGCAGCTTTCTGATTTACAAGAGCATTTTTGAGACACAGGTCTGCTGATCACAGCAGGCCTTTTTTGTTCCTGTGAGAACTTTCCCGCTTTTTGAGAAAAATAACTAAAAATGATTAAATGATCTAACTCCCATAAACCCGGTACAGAGAAGCCGTTCTCATGATATAAATAAAATGTAAACGTTATCAGAGGAGGGCTTCACATGACAGACAAATCATTCTCAATCGTTATTGCAGGCGGCGGCAGCACATTTACCCCCGGAATTGTATTAATGCTTTTGAATCACCTGGAAGAGTTTCCGATCAGAAAGCTGAAACTTTATGACAATGATAAAGAAAGGCAGGAGCGGATTGCGGGTGCGTGTGAGGTATTCATAAAAGAAAAAGCGCCGGACATTGAATTTTTGGCGACTGATGACCCGGAGACGGCTTTTACGGATGTTGATTTCGTCATGGCGCATATCCGCGTTGGGAAATATGCGATGCGCGCGCTGGATGAACAAATCCCGCTGAAGTACGGTGTCGTCGGGCAGGAAACATGCGGGCCGGGCGGAATTGCATACGGTATGCGGTCTATCGGCGGCGTTCTGGAAATCCTTGATTATATGGAAACGTACTCGCCTGACGCATGGATGCTGAATTACTCCAATCCTGCGGCGATTGTGGCCGAAGCGACACGGCGCCTCAGACCGAATTCAAAAATATTGAACATTTGCGACATGCCGGTCGGAATTGAGGATCGCATGGCGAACATTCTCGGATTATCCTCAAGAAAAGAAATGAAGGTCCGTTATTACGGCTTGAACCACTTTGGCTGGTGGACGTCCATCACGGATCGAGAGGGCAATGATTTAATGCCGAAGCTGAAGGAGCATGTCCGTGAATACGGCTACGTTCCGAAGACGGAGGCTGAACAGACCGAAGCAAGCTGGAATGACACCTTCAAAAAGGCGCGCGACGTTCAGGCGGCCGATCCGGATACGCTTCCGAACACATATCTGCAATATTACTTATTCCCGGATGATATGGTGAAAAAATCAAATCCGAATCATACGAGAGCCAACGAAGTCATGGAAGGGCGCGAAGCTTTCATTTTCAGCCAATGCGATATGATTACGAGCGAGCAGTCATCGGAAAACAGTGAAATTACAATTGACGACCATGCTTCCTATATCGTCGATCTTGCCCGGGCCATCGCTTACAATACCGGCGAGAGAATGCTGTTAATCGTTGAAAATAACGGCGCGATCGCAAACTTTGATCCGTCAGCCATGGTTGAGATTCCTTGTCTCGTAGGTTCAAACGGACCGGAACCGCTCTCCGTCGGGAATATTCCGCAATTTCAAAAAGGCCTGATGGAACAGCAGGTATCTGTCGAAAAACTGACGGCTGAAGCATGGGAAGAGCGGTCCTTTCAAAAGCTGTGGCAGGCGCTGATCCTGTCAAAAACAGTGCCGAATGCCCGTGTGGCAAGACTGATTCTTGAAGATCTGATGGAGGCTAATAAGGATTACTGGCCTGAGCTTGATGTAAGTCCGTCTCATATTTCCTGATGACAATCTTCCCCGTTTTCTTTATCTGTTATTCTATATAATAGAAAGAAAACGGGGGGATTTTGGGATGAGTCTTGAAGAACTGGTTAATCAGCATTACGCGAAATTAAATGACAACGATTTTTATATTTTAAAATATATATTGAACAATAAGCATACGTGCTACCATCTCGGTATCAATGACATGGCGAAAGCCTGCAATGTCTCTCGGTCTTCGATCCTGCGGCTCGCCCAAAAGCTCGGCTTCAGCGGCTACAGTGAATTCCGGGTTTTTCTGAAATGGGAGGATCAGCCTGAAGAAGGCGAGAATATGACGTTTGAAAAGCTGCTGGATGATATTGAAGCCAACGTAAAATACGTAAAGTCAAAAGATATGACGGAGATGTGCCGGCTGATAGATGAAGCAAAACGGATTTTCGTTTACGGATCGGGCACGGCTCAAAGGGTGTGCGCCCGCGAGCTGCAGCGGATGTTTGTATCCCGGCGGAAGTATTTGATTTTAATACAGGACATCACAGAGTTTGATATCATGTGTGATGATTTTACGGTTGATGACGTATTCATCATTATTTCTTTATCCGGGGAAACACCCGAATTAATTCCGCAGGCAAGGACCTTGTCCGCAAAGGGAGTTCCGTTCATTTCAATCACCAATCTGAAAAACAACGTACTGGCGCAGACGACGCCGTATAATCTTTATGCGACCAGCAAGCCGGTAACGTTAAGCGATAAAACGGAAATTGTCGCATTTGCCCCGTTTTTTCTGGTGGGCGAAGCGTTATTCCGTGCATATGTTGATTATAAAGAGCTTGAAAATTTTGATAACTAGCGGGAGGTCACGTGAAATGATGCAAAAAGTCCAGCGCTTCGGCAGCGCGATGTTTGTGCCTGTTTTGTTATTTGCATTTTCCGGTATTATTGTCGGTCTGAGTACGCTCTTTAAAAATAAAACGCTGATGGGGCCGCTGGCTGATCCTGACGGGCTTTGGTATCAATGCTGGTATGTCATTGAACAGGGCGGCTGGACCGTCTTTAATCAAATGCCGCTCCTGTTTGCGATCGGCATTCCTGTCGCTTTAGCAAAAAAAGCGCAGGCGCGGGCTTGTTTGGAAGCGCTTACAGTTTATCTTACATTCAATTACTTTATCAATGCGATTCTGACGGTTTGGGGCGGGGCTTTTCATGTCGATATGAATCAGGAAGCCGGCGGAACGAGCGGGCTGACGATGATCGCCGGGATCAAAACGCTTGATACGAATATTATCGGCGCCATCTTTATTTCATCTATTGTCGTTTACTTGCACAATCGCTATTTTGATAAAAAACTGCCGGATTTCCTGGGGATTTTCCAAGGATCTTCGTACATCGTCATTATTTCTTTTTTCATTATGATACCGATTTCACTTGCGGTGGCCTATGTATGGCCGATGGTTCAGTCCGGAATCGGATCGCTGCAAAGCTTTCTCGTTTCCTCCGGGGCGGTCGGCGTGTGGATTTACACGTTCTTGGAGCGGATTTTAATTCCGACGGGCCTGCATCATTTTATTTACTCACCGTTTGTTTACGGGCCGGCTGTAGCTGAAGGCGGTATCGTCACCTATTGGGCCCAGCATCTCGGAGAATACTCCCAAAGCGTCAAACCGCTGAAAGAATTGTTCCCGCAGGGGGGCTTCGCGCTTCACGGCAACTCGAAAATCTTCGGCATTCCGGGAATCGCGCTCGCCTTTTACGCCACGGCTTCAAAGGAAAAGAAAAAAATAGTCGCCGGCCTTTTGATTCCTGTCACTTTGACGTCCATTGTCGCCGGTATTACGGAGCCGATTGAATTTACATTCCTTTTTATCTCGCCGTTTTTATTTGCGGTTCATGCTTTGCTTGCGGCTTCCATGGCGACCGTCATGTATATGGCCGGCGTCGTCGGAAATATGGGCGGCGGTTTGATTGAAGCGGCGACTTTGAACTGGATCCCGCTGGCGCCAAGCCACGGTTTGACGTATGTATACCAGATCATCATCGGCTTGTGCTTTACCGCCATTTACTTTTTCGTCTTCCGCTTCCTCATTCTCAAATTCAACATCGCCACCCCGGGCAGAGAGAAAGAGGAAGGAAAGGAAACAAAGCTTTATTCGAAAAAGGAGTACAGAGAACGGAAGCAGGCTTCAAAAGAAACAGCGGCGGCAGACGAAACACAACGGGATACAGCCGCTTTGTATATTGAAGCGCTGGGCGGAAAGGACAATATTACGGAGGTCACCAATTGCGCCACCCGTCTCCGCGTCACTGTCGCTGATGAATCAAAGGTCAAAAGTGATGCCGATTTCAGAGAGCTGGGAGCCCACGGCGTCGTCAGAAAAGGCAAGGCGCTTCAGGTCATTGTCGGATTAAGCGTTCCGCAAATGCGGGAGCGTGTCGAGAAAATATTGAACGGTTAAAATACTGCAGCAGACTATGTGCAGAATGGGAAGAGCGCTTGTTAATCCGGCGCTCTTTTTATGTTTTGAAAAAATGTATGAATGAATTTGTCATACCTTTGCCACCTGTACATGCAGGAGTGAAAGCGGGAGATGCAAAAACGGAATGACTTCTGCGATGTTTCAAATAGCAATTAAAAAATGGGAGGCAAGATCATGACAAACTATACGACGTTCTTAGGACTTTACAAACCCGATAAAACGGAGGGGATTGAAGTTGAAAGCATTGCTCAAAACTTTGAAGCGATTGACAGCAAAATCGGTGCTGCCCTTAGTGATGGCACGTCAACTTATGAAAATTTAAATGAAAGACTTAAAATGTATGAAAACAGATTTGAACATGTGACAGAGCGAAACGTTATGGATTTTGGGGCTAAAGGTGACGGAGTAACAGATGACACGCAGGCATTTCATGATGCTATGGCCGACGGAGGTTATGTCGTAACGGTTCCCCCGGGTGTATTCAGAACATCCGGATTGTTTGTTCCGTCAAATACAATGCTTGTCGGAGCAGGCAAGAAAAGAACGGTCATTAAATTATTAGACGAAACACCGGTCGGCCATTCTGTTCTGACCAACAGCGATTATACAAACGGTAATGAAAATATTTACGTCGGCCATCTTACGCTGGACTGGAACAAGGATACGCGTCCTGCCGGCTGGAAGATTCCGAAGGGTCCTACTTCAAGCTGTTTGCTTTTTGCGAATGTTGACTATTCTTTTGTCGAGCATGTGTTTGCGAAGAACGGCGGCCTGCACGGCTTTGATTCTACAAGCCCGAACTATAACAGACATGGAGAAATGGACGACCCCACTTATTATCAGCCCAACGGCTGTAACTTTGTAACGTTTTCTCATTGTGAAGCAACAGGGTCCGGCGATGATAACTTTACTTGTCATTTTGGGAAACACACGACTTTCAGTCATTGCCTCTCTTACCATCCAATGGGGCTGAATGACGGAACTTCTAATACGAATTGTTTTGAAATTGATGACGGCTCTCAAGACGTCATGATTGATAGTTGTATCTCAATTGGAGGAGTCCGAGGCTTTGAAATTAAAGCACACGGTTATGCACCGGCTGCGAAGAGAGTACAGCTTGTTAATTGTCGCGCATATGAAAATGCCATTGGATATAGCATTCGCCATATCGGTCACCACACAGCAAGCGAACCTCAGTCAGCGACAGCACATGATGTGCAGCTTGCGAATTGTATCTCATATAACCCTAAACCAAATGATCTATACAAAGGGGCGGGTCCAAACGCGTTGCAAATCTCCGGATATGATGGTGTTAGCGTTGTGAATTTCCATGCTATTTGTGATGACAGTTCAATTGATTATAAGGGGAATTCGGTAGTCAGCGTATTTTATAAAGGACGCTTAATCAGTCTAAAGAATATAACCATCCGCGGATTTAAAACTGCAGACAACGACTTATATATTGTCGGCGGGGATAACTCAGTAGGGAAAGTGATGGTGGATGGTGTCACATTGATTGACTCCGGAAAAAAAGGAGTTGCATTCGGCAGCGGAATGTACGAGTCTGTTGTTAGCAATGTTTGGGGACAGAGATCTCCAAAAAATAATAGCGGGACAGTTGGAATTTATTCCTCAGATCCAGACCTTAATGTATCCAATTGTGATTTTTCAGGTTATGAAACTGACTTTAACATTGGAGGAGCAGTCACTCCTTATTTCTTATTCAAACATAAAGGAAGCGGAGTCATTGGCTCCCGTGAATCTCATGCTACAGGGAACAATAATTTTGTGGCTGGTTCTGTTCGGGGAAGAGCGGCCGGAGCGGCACAATCTTCAGTGCTGTCTTCGTACAATACAATTAACCCGAATTCAGATTCTGTAGCACTTGGCTGGGGTGCCGGCAGCACTCCGTCATCAGCCAACAGAAAAATTGAGCTTCACGCAAAAGAAGGAACAATTAAGGCTTCCGGAGGCGTAACAGGTTCCTCGACATTCTCTGACTACGCTGAGTATTTTGAGAGCCTGACCGGGGAGAAAATTCCGACGGGAACACTTGTCACACTTGAAGGTGATAAGATCAGACCGGCCGAAAAGGGTGATCTCATGCTTGGTGTTATTTCCGAGACTGCCGGAGTGATTCTCGGTGAGTCGAGTTTTCACTGGTCGGGACGATACGTAAAGAATGAGTTTGGCGGCTATGTTTATGAAGAACAGAAAGATGCGAACGGCCATACGGTCATGGCGCCAAAAGAAAATCCGGACTTTCGCCCTGAAGAAGACTACACTTCAAGACAAGAACGAGACGAGTGGAACATTGTCGGGCTTATCGGTCAGGTATATGTCAAATGCGATGAGACTGTGAAAGCGGGAGATTTTATTCATGCCCATAACGGGATTGCAGCAAAATCCGACGCTCCAAACCAGCGCTGGCAGGTCATGAAAGTGATCAAAGAGTTTGATGCCGATAAAGGATTCGGGGTCGCTCTCGTTTTTATTCGTTAGATGAAATGACAAAGCATAAATGACCATCCTGAATAGCGGACGCCTTTTTAAAGGCTCCGCTAATTTATTTTAAAATCAAGGCTTCGGTTCAGGAGCTGGTAAAAAGAAAAGATAAGACAGCCTCCATATATCTGCATCCCTCATTCCTTCAATTTTGATCTTCAATGATTTCCGTTTTTTCTTCACAAAGTACATAATAAAAGGTGCGGGTTCAAGGGTTAATCCTTTATTCATTTAAGACAAACAAATAAAATAAATATACATACATACTGAACAAAGAATTTGGAGGCTTACACATGTCAAAGGCTTTATCATATGTAAAACCGTATTCTCTGTTGGCGGGAATCGCTCTGTTTTTCATGCTCATCGAGCTTGCGGTAGAGCTGATACAGCCCCTGCTGATCGGGAAAATCATCGATGAAGGAATTTTAAAGCAGGAGCTCGGAACGGTCTGGCTGTGGGGCGGCGTGATGATCGGACTGACCGTTGTTTCATTTGCATCGGGCATTTTAAATTCGTTCTACTCCGCCCACATCAGCCAAAGCTATGCGTATGATACGCGAAAAGGGCTATTTCAAAAAATCCAGTCCTTCTCCTATTCGACGTTTGCGCAATTCTCATCCACATCGTTTATCACCCGGCTGACAAACGATGTGACGCAGGTCCAAAATATGCTTTTCATGAGTCTTCGGTTTATGCTTCGGGCGCCGTTAATGATTGCGGGCGGCATTATTCTCTCGCTGACCGTTAATGCGAAACTCGGTTTTTTTCTGCTGATCACGGTGCCGATTTTGCTTTTGTTTTTGCTGTGGGTGCTGAAAAGAGGCGGCGCGCTGTTTCGGTCTGTGCAAAAGCGGCTTGACCAGGTCAATACGATCATGCAGGAAAACCTGACGGCGATCAAACTGATTAAAGCGCTTCTCCGTGCAAACCACGAAGTGAAACGTTTTTTGAAATCGAATACGAAGCTGATGGAAAAAACAGTATCCGCCTTTCGTCTCGTGGAAGCGGCGATGCCGATCTTAATGCTGCTGATGAACAGCTGCATTTTGTTTATCTTATGGTTCGGCGCCAAAAGCATTGATCAGGGCGGGGCGCAGGTCGGAGATATCGTTTCCGTGATTAACTATGCGACGCGGATTACAGGCGCGCTGTCCGTCCTGCCATTTCTCATTATGGTATTTTCCCGGGCGAAAGCTTCCGGCGAAAGAATCGGAGAGGTGCTGGAAACTGAAGGCGGCGAGGGAACGGGACATGACCCGGCACAAGCGCTTGCCGGCGAAATTGAGTTTCACGAAGTGTCCTTCCGCTATCCGGACATGGAAAAAGACGCGCTGCATCACGTTTCCTTTTCTGCCAGCCCGAAAGAAACGGTTGCCATTATGGGCGCGACAGGCTCAGGAAAATCAACGCTCTTTCAGCTGATTCCGCGCCTGTACACGGCTGATTCAGGCAGTATTTTCATAGACGGAAAACCGATCGGTGAATTCTCCGCTCACGGGCTGCGCAAGGAAATCGGCTATGTTCCGCAGGAAGTGCTCCTGTTTTCGGGCACAATCCGTGAAAATATCGCCTGGGGGCGGGAGGATGCTTCACTAGATGAAGTAATGGAAGCAGCCAAAGACGCGCAAATCCATGAAACGATTATGAAGCTGTCAAACGGATACGACACGGTGCTGGGACAGCGGGGCGTCAATTTGTCAGGCGGGCAGAAGCAGCGCATTTCCATCGCGCGCGCTTTTATCAGAAAGCCGTCCCTCCTGCTGTTAGACGACAGTACGAGCGCGCTGGATCTTCAGACGGAAGCAAAGCTTTTAAAAGCGATCAGATCCTATGAATGCACGACACTGATTATCACGCAAAAAATAACGACCGCAATGAAGGCTGACACCATCTTATTGCTTGAAGACGGCGAACTGCTGGCAAAAGGCACGCACCAAGAGCTGATGGCAGAGTCTCATCTGTACCGGCAGATTTATGAATCCCAATTCGGAAGGGAGGGAGCTGACAGTGGAGAAAGACATTCGTAAACCTTTCCGTTATCCGAAAATACCGCTCAAATCGAGTGAAGGCGGCAGAAAACGTGCGAAAGCAAAAGATGCAAAAGGGACCCTGCGCAGAATCTGGTCGTATGTAGCAGAGAAAAAAGGGCTATTGACTCTTGTGATCATCATGGTAGTCATAAGCGCCATATTCGGCCTCCTCGGACCGTTCGTCATCGGGAAAGCGATTGATCATTTCATCGTCGGACAGACGACGGACGGATTGGCGGGGGTGCTGTTCATACTGTTTGGGATTTACCTCGTGCAATCGTTGTCCTTATGGTTTCAAAACTATTGGATGATCAATATCTCGCAAAGCACCGTGTTTAAAATGCGGAGCGAGCTGTTTACCCATCTGCATGAGCTGCCGATTCCGTTTTTTGATAAACAGCGGCTCGGCGACTTGATGAGCCGGGTCACCAATGATATTGAAAATGTCAGCTCCACTTTAAATACATCCGTCATTCAGGTGCTGTCGAGCGTCATTACATTCGTCGGCACAATCGCCGTGATGCTGTACATGAGCCCGCTTTTAACATTGATTACGCTTTTGATCATTCCGATCATGTTTTTAAGCATCAAATGGATCACCAACCGGACGGGACTCTTGTTTAAGCAGCAGCAGAAAAACCTCGGCGAGCTGAACGGTTTTATTGAAGAGTCGGTATCAGGAGCGAAGGTCATTAAAGCCTACTCAAGAGAAGACCGAGTCATGGAGCAATTTTTAGAAAAAAACGCGGCGTTAAAATCATCGGGGTTTTGGGCGCAGACAATTTCGGGATTCATTCCGAAAGTCATGAACTCTTTAAATAATTTAAGCTTTACGATTATAGCGGCGGTCGGCGGGCTGTTTGCGCTGAAAGGGTGGATCTCAATCGGTTCCATTGTCGTATTCGCCGAATACTCGCGGCAGTTCACCCGCCCTTTGAATGATTTAGCCAATCAGTTCAATACGATGTTATCGGCAATCGCCGGGGCTGAACGGGTGTTTGACGTGCTTGATGAAAAAGAGGAGCGGGAAGATGAAGAGCATGCGGCGCACCAGCCGATCAAAACGGGTGACATTGAATTCCGCGATGTCTCCTTCGGCTATCAGGAAGACAGCCTGATCTTAAAACATCTGTCCTTCAGCGTTCCGAAAGGACAGTCAATCGCCTTCGTCGGTCCGACCGGAGCGGGTAAAACAACCGTTACGAGCTTGATCGCCCGTTTTTACGAGCCGAATGAAGGAAAAATTCTCATTGACGGAACGGACATCAAAAAACTGACAAGATCCAGTCTGAGAAAAAACATGGGGTTTGTTCTGCAGGATTCATTTCTCTTCCAGGGCACTATCAGGGAGAATATCCGCTACGGCCGGCTGGATGCTTCTGACAAAGAGGTGGAGGAAGCCGCAAAAGCCGCCAATGCCCACGGATTCATCGAACGGCTCCCGAAAGGCTACGATACCGTTCTTACCCAAAACGGCGCGGGCATCAGCCAAGGACAGAAGCAGCTCATTTCCATCGCGAGAGCTGTGCTCGCGGACCCGGTTCTGCTCATTTTGGATGAAGCGACGAGCAACATTGATACAGTGACCGAAGTGAAAATACAAGAAGCGCTCGGCCGTTTAATGGCAGGCAGAACGAGCGTCATTATTGCTCACAGGCTGAACACGATTCAAAAAGCCGACCAGATTCTTGTGCTGAAAGACGGCGAAATGGCTGAAAAAGGAACCCATGCCGAACTTCTCAGCCAGAATGGTTTTTACCAAGAATTATATGAAAGCCAGTTCCGGGAATCGTAAATAGGGAAAAAGACCTCCGACAGAGTGCGGAGGTCTTTTTTTTATGAGGATAAATAGTACTTTTCAGTTATTTTCGTTAAATGTAACGAAATTACTTGACGTAAATAAGTTATGTATATATACTAGCTTACATAAAGTAAGTGATAATAATTTTCAAGGAGGATTTTATGAATAAATCATTCGAAACAGGAACACTGCTTTTAAGGGTTGTAACAGGTATTATCTTTTTTGTACACGGTTTATCCAAGTTCCAAGGATTAGAAGGCACCACACAATTTTTCCAAAGCATCGGGCTTCCGGCGTTTATGGTCTATGTCATCGCAACGATTGAGCTTGTCGGCGGGGTTCTGATCTTTTTCGGTTTGGCGACGCGCATAATCGGCGTTCTATTTGCTGTCACATTAGTCGGCGCCATCTTTACGGCGAAGCTTTCCTCCCCATTTATGGGCGGCTCGGAATTTGATTTCATCTTACTGGTGGCATCTATTCACTTAGCGCTTTCAGGAAGCCGTCTGCTTTCATTGGACCAGCTCCTTTTCAAATCAAAAAAGGGAGAAACTTTTTCAGCATAAGAAAGAAGGCGTTCAAATGACCGGCATTCATCAAGATACAGCAATCGGTTATGTCAAATTGACTATCAAAAATTTGGAACGGTCGCTCGACTTTTACCAAAATGTGATCGGCTTTCAAGTCATCTCGCAAACCGATCGTTCCGCAGAACTGTCAGCAGACGGAAAACGCGTCCTGCTGATGCTTGAAGAAAATCCAAGCGCCGTCATTCTCCCGGAGCGGTCTGTCACCGGCCTGTACCATTTCGCAATACTTCTGCCTGGCCGGAAAGAACTCGGCATCGCATTGGCCCGGCTGATTGAAAACGGCATCGCGCTCGGTCAGGGGGATCACGCGGTCAGTGAAGCTCTTTACCTGTCTGATCCGGACGGAAACGGCATTGAAATATACGCCGATCGTCCCCGCAGCACGTGGCAGCGCGATGCAGAGGGCAATTACGTCATGCAAACGGCGCCCGTCGATGTGAACGGGCTTTTGAAAGAAGCCGGAGCTGAACGGAAAAGCCGCCTTCCGGAAGGAACCGTAATCGGTCACATCCATCTTCATGTGACGGATTTACAGGAAGCTAAAGCTTTTTATACAGATATCCTCGGTTTTGATATTGTCGGCAATTACGCCGCCATGTCCGCCCTGTTTGTTTCAGCAGGAGGGTATCACCATCACATCGGCCTGAATATATGGGCCGGAACACATGCGCCGCCGAAACCGGGAAACGCAAGCGGACTGGATTATTACACCATCGTGCTTCCGCATCAAAAAGAGCTGTCACGAGTGACAAAAGCGCTGACCGATGCCGGCTTTGAGATTGAAGAAAAAGAAGCGGGCATATTCGTTAAAGACCCTGTGTCAGGGGCGGATATCGCATTTACATTGTAAGAAAGAAACCTTGCCGTTCACCGGCAAGGTTTTTTATTTTTCTGAAGTGTTCTCGAAAGGAGAGCTAAAATCACAGTGACGCGCAAAAATGGCGTCTGGAGCCCGCCATCGCCGGCCCGCGCTCAGGGCCTCCGCTGAATTGAAAACTGTGTACGGTCGGCAGATGAGGGAGCATTAAGCCGCATCCAGTCAGAAGATGAGGCTTTTCGTATGCTATTTACAATTTTGTGAAAAATAACCGATATGAATTGAAATTCCTTATTCTTCCTGATATGATAAGCCGAAAAAGGAGAACCTGAACTGATGAATTCTAATGCAGCACAGACGGAACAGCCGATGAAGCATAACGGAAACCGGGTTACGGTTAAGGACTTTATCATCCTTGCCAAACCGGGGATTATCATCTCGAATTCACTCGCCGCATTGGGCGGGTTTTGGATCGCGTGGCTTCAGTCAGAAAGGACGGGCGGAGAACCCGGTATATTTGCCGCTATGACGATCGCCATGATCGGAACGGCACTTGTCATGGCGTCAAGCACTGTTTTTAATAACTTCTTTGACCGCGGCATGGACGCAAAGATGGCGCGAACCCGCACCCGCGCCAGCGTCACGGGGAAAATACCGCCGCCAGTCATGATCCTGTATGGCATCTGTCTCGGCGCATGCGGATTCATCATGCTTGCTGCGCTTAATGTACTGACTGCCGTTCTTGGCCTGCTTGCATTTTTACTGTATGCCGTCGTTTATACGCTTTGGTTTAAAAGACAATCCGTCTGGAGCACATTTGTCGGCAGCTTTCCGGGAGCCGCTCCGCCCTTAATCGGTTATTGCGCGCTGGCCGGGTGTATTGATATGCCCGCGATTTTGTTATATGCGATTATGTTTTTGTGGCAGCCGCCACATTTTTGGGCGATCGGGATCAGGCGAAAGGAAGAGTATCGTGCCGCCGGTATTCCGCTTTTGCCGATTGTAAAAGGCAACCGCGTCACAAAAATGAAAATGCTGCGTTACATCGCCGTTCTGACTGCGGTTTCGCTGCTCGTTCCTTTCTATATAGATGTCAGCCCGCTTTATACCGCGTCCGCTCTTCTGCTCGGAGCCGTCTGGCTGTACCGGAGCGTCAAAGGTTTTCAGGCGGCGGATGACACGCAATGGTCGAAGGGGATGTTTTTGTATTCGATTGTATATTTCAGCCTGCTTTTTCTTATTTTAATGGCTGATTCGTTGATCACGGCGGTTCTCAGAACGTAAACAGGCGGCTTATAGATACAGAGCCGCCCGTTTTTTTGTTTATGCTTTTTTGATGAGAGCCAAAATATCTTCAAGCCAGGAAATGTAATTGCGTTCCCGCTCAAGCGCTTTTGTCAGCACGAGATAATGGCCGAAATCCGGAGACGAAAATGAATCCGCATCCTCGGACGATGTCATCAGTTCGTGATAACTGTTTTCCAAGTCGGACAATTTTTCCTTCCGCTTTACGAGCTGATCGGTGAATAGCTCATCCGCTTCCTCCCGGGTCAAAGCTGAGATGAAATAAGCCTTCAGCATAAATTCATCCTTCACTGTTTCCGGAATCGGATCTTTTTTCGTCAGCCAGGCGGCAAGCTCCCGTTCTCCATTGCCTGTCAGCGTGTACAATTTTTTCTCAAGCTTCGTTCCTTGAATCGCAGTGCGGAACGTAATAAACCCCTCAGCCGTCAGTTTTTTCAATTCCGGGTAAATCTGGCTGTGCTTTGCGCTCCAGAACTGGCCGAGCTCTTCTTTAAAATAGCTCGATATATCATATCCGCTCAATTCGCCTTTTCTTAAAAGCCCTAAAATCGCGTACTTTAAAATTCTCATGTTGTCCTCCAAGCCCATTCATTTGACAGCTAGTATACCACACGGCTGCGAAAAAACGCAGAAATGCCGGATGCGGAAATCCTGATCATAGAAAGACTTCGGGATTGGATTTTGGTTTCAGCCGCATACAGATTTGAAACCCCTTTCATCATGTCTTTGCCTTATTCATAAGACATCATGATATAATCATTGTAAAAATTAAGAAATACTGGGAGGTACATATGAAGACGGTGATTGTGTATGCAGACCCGGATGAGAACAGCTTCAATGCGGCTATCGTAAAATATGTCGCCATGGCTTTGAAGGACAGCGGCAAAAGCTATACTGTCATTGACTTATACGCCGATCAATTTGATCCCGTGCTGAAGGCCGGAGATGAAAAAAAGCGGACGGATATGAAACGGGACGCTGAAACGAAGAGATACCGGAAACTGATGAAAGAAGCGGATCATCTCATTTTCATCTACCCGCTGTGGTGGGGAGGCGTTCCGGCGATTATGAAAGGCTTTTTTGACAAAGTGCTTGTCGCCGGAGAAGCCTATACATTTGAAAACGGCCGCGTAAAAGGCCTGCTGCGGGCAGAGACGGCACAGGTGTTTTATACGGCGGACTCCCCGAACCGGCACTTAAAGTGGTTCCGGAAAAACGCGGACTGGATTACGCTGAAAAAAGGAATTCTGCAATTTTGCGGCATTCAAAAAGCCGAACGGAACTTTATGTCCTCAGTTAAAACGAGCACACCCGAGCTGCGGGAAAAGCGGCTGCGCCAGGCATACGCCAAAGTCCGCCGCGCTTGTGAAAAAGGAGCGGCCGCATGCAAATAAAAGAAATTTTCGTGATCCGCTGCCTGTCCTGCTTAAGTGTCGTTCTGCTGCACGTGGTGTCAATGGTGCTGATGATTCAGGAAGAGTCCTTAGCAAGCGCCGCCCGTACGGTTGATGCATTCCGGACTTTGCTGATGTTCAGCACGCCGGCGTTTATCTTTATCTCGGAATTTCTGCTTGCCAGGTCCTATCCGGAAGGCGTCCCCGCAGGTTTCTTAAAGAAAAGGGGAAAAGTCATTTTCGTGCCGTTTCTGTTTATCGCCGCGGTGGATGCCATCTTAATGAAAAGTGTCGCAGAAAAGGGAGCCGGTTTCGTTTCGGTTTTCGGTAAATTTTTAGAAAATGTCTTTTTAGGAAACTTCATCGGCTACTTCATTCTTGTGATCTTTCAATTTTATATTCTCCATATGCTGCTGCACCGCTGGCTGAACAACACATCTCCCGTGTGGGTGCTGTCTGTTTCGTTTATCATCAATGCCGTCTATCTGGCCTATTTTTCGATCTTTCATCCGCCTGCTTCATCGGGGCTTGATTCTATTTTTCCGTTCTTTTGGGTTCCGTTTCCGGGCTGGCTGTTTTATTTCTGTCTGGCATTTTATTGCGGAAAGGAATACCGGCGTTTTTTAGCGCTCATCAATCAGTACCGTTATGCGGTTTACTTCAGTGCGGCCGTATCGGCCATATTGATTGTGGCCGTTTCATATACCAGCGGCGGGTCCATTTCTTCTAAACGTCCAGATATTATGATTTACGCGGTCAGTATGATCTTTCTGTGTTTTCATCTGTTTTCAAAGCTCAAAAAAGTGCCCGCGATTGTGATGATGATCAGCAACTATTCGTTTTCAATCTATCTGCTGCACTCCTACTTTTTAATCAGCGGATACCTCCTGGAAGGCTATTTGCGGTCAATGCCTTTGCCGGCTGCCATCCTTCTGTTATTTTTGATCTGCACGCTCGGTCCCATTTTCATATCTTGGGGGTGCAACCATTTCAGATACGGATACTTGTTTGTCGGGAAAGTGTATCAGCCGAAGCAGATTAAAAGAAATACGGCGGCGCATCAAGGCCGCACAGTCTGAAAAAAAAGGCGGCGTTTCGGCCGCCTTTTTGATGCGGGTCCGCTTTATCCGGCACGAGGACGGATAGTTGTACATTCTGCATACAAAGCCCCCCGGGCAAGCCGACAGCGAATGCCAGGTAAGCAGTATCGGGCAGCCTATCTCTAATTTTAATAGCGCGTTCACTGGCTGAAGCCCCCCGCCTGCGTCCTTTTTGACCGGATGCATTTATGACAAAATAACGCCATCGATTTTCTCCCTTGTGAAGACCGATATATTGTATACTTATAGGAAATACTTTCAAAAAAAGTGAAAAAGAGAAAAACGGTGAGCTTGGATGAACGACTAAAAAGGAGCGGGGACATTATGAATGACTGTGTCAAAACATTCGGAGAACTTCCGGCCAAACTTTATTTCTCTGCGGGAGGAAAAGGAAGCATTCTCTCTAAAATGTATCAAAGCGGATATCCTGTGCCTGAAGGATTTGTGATTTTGCCGTCAGCCTTTCAGGACGGACAGCTCCGCCATCAGGCGAGAGAGGCTGTTGATCAATATGTGAATTCCATCCGCAGCCGCCATGCATCTGCGTTGTTTGCCGTACGCTCATCTGCGCTGAGCGAGGATTCCGCTCAGGCTTCCTTTGCCGGAGAATTCGATACGGTGTTGAATGTCAAAACAGATCAAGAAATATCCGGGGCGATTGATGAAGTCCGCCGATCGGCACAGTCAGAAAGGGTAAAAGCGTACAGCGCCGTTCAGGGAATGGAAGATGAGCATGAAATCGCAATCGTCATCCAGCTGATGATACCGTCTGAGATATCCGGAGTGCTGTTTACCGCAGATCCGATTACGGGGAGCAGGCGGGAGATGACAGGCAATTACGTCTACGGTCTCGGGGAGCAGCTCGTTTCCGGGGAAGCCGATGCCTTTTCTTTTAAACTGGCACGGCCCAAGAAAAAATATGACGGCCCCGGGGAATTTCGTAAATATGCGTCAAAGCTCTATAAACTGGCGAAAAAGCTGGAAAAAGATCTTGGTGGGCCGCAGGATATTGAATGGGCCGCCGCGGGCGGGACATTGTATATTCTTCAATCCCGCCCGATTACGACCTTACAAGCCGGAAATCTGGAAACCTATGAATGGAATGATTCTTTCAGCGGTGATTTTTTATGGACAAACACAAATATAGGAGAAGCGATTCCCGATGTGATGACGCCGCTGACATGGTCGCTCCTCCGGAATCTGGATGAAGAGTCGGGCATTATTCCGGGCTATTATGTCTGGTCCGGCAATATTTGCGGAAGAGCCTATAACAATATGAGCCAGCCTCTTTCCGTTCTCGCCGCTTTCGGTCTGAATCCGAAAGGCGGTAAAATAGGAAAAATGATGAGCGATACATTGGGAGAAATCCCGGCGGAAATGAAGATTCCTTTATATCCGTTCTCAAAGTATGAACTTTTGAAGATCATCTCGAAAAAACTGAAACCGTATCTGTCGAAAATGAAGCACGCAAAAAAAAACATGTCCTCCTACTTGGACGAATCGCCGGAGTGGTGCCGGAATATTGAGGAAAAGCTGAAACGCGCCGAAACGGAGCGGGCATTATTAGCGATATGGAACAATGAGATCTATCCGTATTTATGCAACGCGTGGTTTGCCTTAATATCCGGCGGGCGTGATTCTGCGCAATCTTCTTCGTCGTTAACCTCTCAATTAACAAAACTCGCAGGCATAGAAGATGCGAATCTCCTGCTTTCCAATCTGAGGGGAAAAGGCGGACTGGCCAGCCTGGAGCCGATTATCGGCATTGATCAAGTCATGAAAGGCCGTATGAGCGAGGAAGAATATCTCAGGAACCAAGGCCATCGAGGCCCGCATGAATACGAACTTTCCATACCGCATCCGGGAGAAAACCGGGATTGGCTGACGAAGCAGATCAAAGAACACAAGGAGTCGGGTATTGATGCCGAACAATTGCTTTTGAAACAGCAGCGGGCGCATGAACAGGCCTTCCGAAGATTTGAAGAAAAGTTTCCTCATAAGGTCAAATGGCTCAAAGCCAAAATGGAAAAAGCGTCAGATTACGCGAATATTAGAGAAACAACCAGATCCGAATTTGTCAGGGTGTACCGGACAGCCAGAGCATTCGCGCTCAGAGCGGCGGAAATGACCGGCATGAAGGACGATATTTTCTTCTTGTATCTGCATGAAATAACCGATCTGCTCGCGGGGAAAGAGCCGGCGGTTGCGTCGATTCAAGCGAGAAAGCAAAACTATGAAACTTATAAAAAACTGCCGCCGTTCCCATCCGTTATTAACGGAAGATTCAATCCGTTTAAATGGGCTGAGGATCCTGACAGAAGAGCGGATTATTACGATGCTTTTATGCCTGCGGAAACTGATGATGCGTATACTTTAAAAGGTTTCGCGGGAGCGGCCGGGAGAGTGGAGGGAATTGTCCGTGTCCTTGATGTCCCGGAAGACGGGGATTCTTTTGCGACGGGGGAAATTTTAGTGACCTCGACAACTAATGTAGGCTGGACCCCGCTTTTTCCAAGAGCGGCTGCTATCATAACGGACGTCGGCGCCCCTTTGTCCCATGCGGCGATCGTCGCCCGGGAACTGGGGATTCCTGCTGTTGTCGGGTGCGGAAATGCAACGTCAAAACTGAAAACGGGGGACAGGGTGGCCGTTGACGGCGGGCAAGGCATCGTCCAGCTGGAACCGCGGCAGACTCCGGTCACTTCTGAAGAGGAAAATGGTAAACTGATAGAATAAAATCATGAGAAAGGAGCCGCACATGAAAAAAGCAATCATTAACGGGGAACAAATCAGAAGTATGAGCGACCTGCACCAGACATTGAAAAAGGAGCTTGCCCTTCCTGAATACTACGGTGAAAACCTTGACGCTTTATGGGATTGTCTGACCGGCTGGGTCGAGTATCCCCTCGTTTTAGAATGGAGACAGTTTGAACGAAGCAAGCAGCTTACAGAAAATGGCGCAGAGAGTGTGCTTCAAGTCTTTCGTGAAGCGAAAGCGGAAGGCTGCGACATCACCATCATACTTTCATAATACGATCAACGGGAGAGAGACAAAAATGGAAAAACAAACCCTCAGCTATCCGATTGGAGAATATCAGCCGGCTGAATCGATTTCGGCCGGACAGAAACAAGAATGGATCAATGCGCTGGAACACGCTCCGGCCAAACTGAAACAAGCTGTCAGAGCGATGTCGGACAATCAGCTCGATACGCCGTACCGCGAAGGGGGATGGACTGTCCGTCAAGTGGTTCACCATCTGGCGGACAGCCACATGAACGGCTATACCCGGTTTAAATTGGCTTTAACAGAAGATGAACCGGAAATCCGTCCCTATGATGAAAAAGGCTGGGCCGATCTTCATGATTCAAAAACCGCCGCTTGCGGGGATGCGCTTGAGCTGTTAACAATCCTGCACAGAAGATGGGCCGCTCTTTTGCGCTCCATGACGGAAGCCCAATTCAAACGGAGATACTTCCATCCTGTATCCAAAGAGACGGTTACGCTGGAACAAGCGCTCGGATTATATGTCTGGCATTCTGAACATCATATCGCCCATATTACTGAGCTTTGCCGGCGGATGGACTGGCATTTGTCTTAGAGGATGCCGGCTTCCGGAAAAACGCCAAAACAGCCGCAGACACAATCGTGCATAACGAAATGACGGTGGCTGCCGTATAAAGATGATGATAGCCGCTGGCAATGCCCGCTTCAATCGCATCAGAAACCGCTTTTTTGACGGCGGGAACGGGGATTCGGCTTACCTGTTCCTGCAACGAAGAAAGCCCGCCGCTGATATCGGGCAATTGCACCTGGTCAGCGGGAACACCGCTTTTGGCTAAACGGTTTTTGATGTCATCTTCGATCCGGTCAAAGCCGGCTGTAATGAAGCCGGCATATAAGGCCGGGGCGAGCGTCAGCCCGACCTGCCTCACGAGGGAAAGCGTGCCGAGCGCCGTCCCTTTGTTTTGGCCCGCCGTTTCTGATACAAGCACATTCAGCGGAGCTCCGAGCAGGAATCCGAAACCGATCCCCGCAATGACACTCGCCGTGACAAATTCCCATTTATCCGTCACCCATAACGGAAACAGGCTGAAGCCGGCAAATGCGATAGCGCCTGATACAACAGCAGAGAAGACCGGCCCTTTTTTATCCGTGACCGCCCCGCCGAGCCATGCTCCGATGCCGGACGCCAACGCGAGCGGCGTCATCCAATAACCCGCTTTCTCCGCCGATACGTGCAAATACTGCTCCGCGTAAGAAGGAATAAAAATGACCGCAGCGAGCAGCCCGCCCGATAAAAACCCGATGACAAGCGTCCATTGAAACACTTTATTTTGCAGCAGCGAGTAGGCGAGAATCGGATCGCCCCCGTGTTTTTCAACCCGCTTTTCAACCTTAAGCAGCGCCCAAAAGAGAAGTGCCGCCCCCAGAAGATATCCGTACACCTTCACGTCCATGATGCTTTCTGAAAGCTTTGCCCCGTCGAGGTTCGTGATACCGATCATGCAAGATAAAATTGCCAGAGACAGCATCATCGTGCCGGCAAGATCAAGCTTTTTCGCCTCAGGCTCTTTCGTTTCAGCGATAAACAAACCGCCGCACACAACCAAAGCGGCGGCTATCGGCAGATTAATCAAAAACAGCCAATGCCACGACCCGGTTATATCAAGCAAAAAACTCCCGATATTCGGTCCGAGGACGGCCGCTATACCGTTCATCGCCCCTAAAAGCCCGAGAGCTTTTCCCTGTTTTTCTTTCGGAAGAACAGCCAGCACATGTGAGCTGCCGATAATAAAAATTCCTCCGCCGCCAAAGGCCTGAATGAGCCGCGCCGCCAAAAACATCGGGAAGCTCTGACTGAGTGCGACAAGCAAAGAGCCAAGACCGAACAGTCCGACTTCAATCATAAACAGTTTTTTCCGTCCATAGCGGTCCGACAGCTTGCCGACAATCGGCACACTGACACTGAGTCCCAATGTGTAAAGGGTCACGCCCCACGATCCCCATGAAGGAGAAATATCAAAAGACCTGTTAATCGTCGTCAGAGCAGCGGAAATAATTCCGTTGTCCAGCGCCGCCATGAACACACCGATCGTAAAAAGGGTGATGGCCCAGCTCTGGTTTTTTCCTGTTTGCACTGGTCCCGGCATACTGATCAATCCTTTCATTTTAATTCACTTAAAATATATTATTCACTTTGAATGAATTAAATGTCAAATAAAAAAAGGCCGCCGATACGGCAGGCCTTTTTCATCTCTATGCCTGTTTGGAGGATTCCAGCGCTTTTGCCAAAATGGCGAGCCCTTGATTAACCGTTTGTTTTTCTTCAGCAGTCAGCGTTTCCAATGATCGCTTCAATTTTAGATGTCCTTTTTGATAAAGGCTGCGGAAAATGTTTTTCGCGTTTTCCGTTAATTGAACGACGACTGAACGGCGGTCTTCTTCTGACGGGGCGCGTGTAACGAAACTCGATTTTTCCAGCCGGTCAAGCAGCCCCGTCGTATTTGAAAGGGAAGCACCCATTTTTTCTGCAATTTCGCTCACCTTCAGCGTCCCATGGTTGTTCAGAAGCATCAGCACCTTCATTTGCGGCATGCTCATATCAAGCTTCATCCATTCTGACACATCGCCGAGTCCAGCCGACGTCATCACTTTCATGTACAGCACCCAAATATCCCGTTCCTCAGGAGAAAAAATATCGCCGCCCAAGACCGTTGTATCATGCAGGTTATAATCCATCGTCTCACTTCCTCATTCATACTCCTTCATACCATATTACTGATTTTCATCTGAGAAAGAAAGTTGCAGACGAGTTTTGTTTGAATAGGAGGTGGTAGTGTATAATATGTTGGAGATTATTGGGGGAATTATAATAAATAAGCTATTTTATGATGATTGGAGAGAACATTGCTGACTAAAAAGAATGCCTTATCGATATTAAAAGTATTATTTCCTATTGCAGTTTTGCTTTTAGTCATTTATCAGTCGAAGAAGGAATTGACAGATCTTTCTTTTAAACGCACGCTGTACATTATTAACGGGATTGAGCGGTACGATTTATTTATCCTCGTTCTGCTCGGCCTCCTTGCCGTCAGTGTGATGTCCTTTTATGACTTTGTGCTGAAACGGGCGTTGCGGCTCAACATTCCGAATTGGAAAGTGTTCAGGGTCTCCTTTATCGCCAATTCCTTTAACAATGTCCTTGGATTTGGCGGTCTGGCGGGCGTCGGGCTGCGGACGATGCTGTACAAAGAGCATACGAACGACGTAAAACGACTTGTCGCAGGCATTGCCTGGCTTACTTCTTCAGCGCTGCTCGGGCTGTCGGTCTTCAGTATTCTGACTGTCGCCCGGGTGCTGCCGGTGGGCGAAATCACAGGTGAGAAGCCGTGGCTGTGGGCTGTCATCGCCGGCGTGGCGCTTATTGTGCCGGTGGCCTTAATCGCCGCTTGGATCAACAATAAAAAAGCTCGAACGGAAGATGGTGAAGCAAAACTGAGGCATCCGATTTTTTCTTATATCGGAGCTTCGTTTGCCGAATGGTTTGCGGCGGCCGTCGTTATGTATTATTCACTGCATGTCATGGGGATTCACGCAGATGTCCGCCATGTATTCGGTGTATTCGCGATAGCCGCTATCGGGGGAATCATCAGCCTTGTGCCGGGCGGATTAGGCTCGTTTGACCTCCTGTTTCTGCTCGGCATGCAGAATATGGGCTTTCCGCAGGAAGCGGTTGTGACATCCATCGTCATCTACCGGATTGTGTATTCATTTATTCCGTTTGTGTTCGGGCTGTTCTTTGCGGCCGGCGACTTAACGGAAAACACGCTGAAACGGCTGGAATCAAATCCGAAGATGGCGCCTGCCGTAGAAACGACGAACGTGCTTCTCGTATTGCAGCGCGGGATCTTAATCAGAGTGCTTTACGGTTCGCTGTCGCTTTTGGTTTTCGTGTCGGGAGTGGTCGTGCTGGCGTCCGTCGCATTGCCGATCGACAGAGAGACGGTCATTCCGCATATTCCGCGGCCGGCGCTCCTTGCGTTTAACGCGTTATCGCTAAGCGCGGCTTTGATTCTATTAATTCTGCCGATTGAATTATATAAACGGACGAAACGCTCTTATTCAATGGCGGTCGCCGCGCTGGTCGGCGGTTTTGTGTTCAGTTTTTTAAAAGGAATGAACATCAGTGCGATCTTTATTCTGCCTGTCGTCATCGTCGTGCTTGTGCTGCTGAAGCGGCAGTTTATCAGGGAACAGGCATCGTATACACTCGGCCAGATGATTTTTGCGGCCGCTCTGTTTATTATCGCCTTGTTTAACTATAATCTCATTGCCGGTTTTATTTGGGATAAAATGAATCGGCTGCTGCGCCACGATTACTTCGTCCATAATAATTCGCACATTACATATGCGACGATGACGGCCATTATTGTCGTGCCTCTGTTTTTCCTTTTGTTTACGGTCTTTTATCATAAAAGATTGAAGCCGATCGGGGAAGAGGCCGATCCTGAACGGCTGAAGACCTTTTTGGCGGAAGAAGGCGGAAATGCGCTCAGCCATCTCGGCTTTCTCGGGGATAAGCGGTTTTATTTCTCAAGCGACGGCAAAGCGCTTTTATTGTTCGGCCAGATTTCGAGAAGACTTGTCGTGCTCGGTGATCCGTCAGGACAGAAAGACTCTTTTCCGCTGGTGATCGAGGAATTTCTGAACGAAGCGCATAAGCAGGGACTGAGTGTCATGTTTTATCAGATTGAACGTGAAGACATGGCGCTGTACCACGACTTCGGCTATAACTTCTTCAAGCTTGGAGAAGAAGCTCTCGTGGATATGGAGGCATTTACGCTGTCAGGAAAGAAAAAAGCGGGGCTGCGGGCAATTAACAACAAATTTGACCGCGAAGGCTACACATTTCATGTCGGGGAGCCGCCGTTTTCTTCCGAGTTTATGGCCAAGCTGAAAGACATTTCGGACGAATGGCTCGGACCGAAAAAAGAGAAAGGCTTTTCTCTCGGTTTCTTCGATCGGGACTATTTGGAACAAGCCCCGATTGCTTACGTGAAAGACACAGAAGGGGAGATCATCGCTTTTGCCAACCTGATGCCGATGTACCAGGAAGGCGAAATATCAGTCGACTTGATGCGTTATCGGAAAAACGCGCCGAACGGTATTATGGACGCGCTTTTCATCCGTCTGTTTCTCTGGGCGCAGGAAAAAGGCTATACCACTTTTAATATGGGGATGGCGCCGTTGTCAAACGTAGGAACGGCCTTTACATCTTTCTGGTCGGAAAGAATCGCAGCCGTCATCTTCAACAACGTCCGGTATATGTACAGCTTCAGCGGGCTGCGGGCCTTTAAAGAAAAATACAAACCGGAATGGCGCGGGAAATACTTGGCATACCGCAAAAACAGATCACTGTCTGTCACGATGTTTCTCGTCACCCGCCTGATCGGAAAAACAAAAAAAAGACGCCGTTAAAAGGCGTCTTTTTTTTCCTTTAATGTAATTAACTAAAAATTCTAATTTTCTTTTGTTATACTGAATAACATACCATGAGACGAAAGGAAGACTGATGAATGAAACAGGCAGTTGTATTTAAATATGAAGCGTTTACCGATATTCCTGATCTGGGAAATCCCGCTGGAATCGTCTTTAACGGTGATGATTATTCAGATGAAGAGATGCAGATGATCGCCGAAATGGCAGGGTACAATGAAACCTCATTTCTCTGTAAAAGCGGAGAAGCCGATCTGCGCATCCGCTATTTTACACCCGGCCATGAAATGAATTTATGCGGACATGCTACAGTTGCCTCTCTTTACGCATTAATTGAAAAAGGAAGGCTTCAGGCTGATCAGACGTATCGGATTGAGACAAAAGCCGGCATTCTTCCCGTAAAAGCCGCTGAACGAAACGGGCGGGTATACATCACGCTTGAACAGGCTCCCCCGCAATTTCTGCCGTTTACGGGAGACAAAGAACAGCTTGCGGCTTCGCTCGGGATAACGGCTGAGGATTTCCACGGCGAGCTTCCGATTGTTTACGGATCAACGGGGATCTGGACATTGGTTGTTCCGCTGAAATCACTGGAAGCATCACGGAATATGGTGCCGGACAACACGCAATTTCCCGCTGTATTGCAAGATCTTCCGAAAGCGAGCGTCCATCCTTTTTCTCTGGAAACCGTTCATCAGGAAAGCGATCTGCACGGACGCCATTTTTCTTCTCCTTTTTCCGGAACGACCGAAGACCCCGTCACGGGAACCGCTTCAGGCGTCATGGCGGCCTATATGCGGCAATACGGGGGCTCTGAAGCCGAATGCCTCACGATTGAACAAGGTCAGGAAATAGGGAAAGACGGAAAAGTGGAAATCAGGATCACGGAGGAAGGCGGCAAGGTGAAAATCGAGATGACAGGAACGGCCGTGTATGCCGAATCAATTCATCTTCAGCTTCCGTAACGGTTTACAAAAGCCGGTTCTATCCGTTATATTATAAATGATAATCATTTTCAATTGAATAGGAAGGTGAATCGGCATGCCGAAAACCGAACAATTACAGCAAAACGAGGGTCTTAAACATACGATCAGAAACAGAAGATCCATCCGGTCATTTAAACCGGAAACCGTTCCTTCTGAAGTCATATTAGATATGCTCGAAACGGCCGTTTACGCACCGAACCACAGACTGACGGAGCCATGGCGTTTTATCTACGCGGCAAGCGAAGCGGGAAAAGAAAAGCTTGCGGACAGCTACGTTTCATTTTTCAAAAAAATAAAAGATGATTTCAACGAGGAAAAAGAGCGGAACATGAGAAAAAATCTCAGTGCCGTTCCGGGATTTTTGTTGGTCGTCTTAAAAGAAGATGAAAATGAATTTACGCGAAATGATGATTTCGCGGCGCTGAGCGGCATGATTCAAAACCTTCAGCTTCTCGCACATGAAAACGGCATCGGCATGGTTTGGAAAAGCGGCCGCATTATGTATGACAAACAGGTGCATCAAGACTTCGGCCTTGCAGACAATGAGCGCTTCGCCGCCATCATCCAAACGGGCTATCCGGATGAACAGCCTAAGGCGAAAGAACGGACGCCGGCAAAAAGCCTGTTTACCGAACTGTAAAAAAATCCCCGTCCTCAAGAAGAGGCGGGGATTTTGTATTAGCGGGTTTTGCTTTTTGCTCTGTTGTCCGCGGCTTTCATCCGCGCTTGCGCTTCGCGGTCAGCGGAATCAGCAAGCTCGCTTGAATATTCCTCATATGTGCCGTCTGTTTCACGTTTCAAAGCAGCCGGAACTTGAGGAAGTTTTTGTTTGTTTTTATCACGGTTTTTGTGAGTATGATTTCTGCCCATAACAATCGCCCCCTGAAAAAAGTGATATCAAACAAACATAGTATCTGCCCGGTCCCGATCTTTATTCGTTTATTTCCGTTTGGCTGCTCTTTCCGCTTTTTTGAATTCACCGGAATAAAGGACTTCCTGCATTTTTTTGAGATTGGCTCCCTGCTGATGTTTTTCGCGCTTCTTTTCCATAAAAGAAGACCCTCCTTCAAAACAGAATACCAATAGGATTGGCTTTTATTTCCGTTTTTATGCAGATAAGAGATCCTTTAAAGCCAAATCAAGTTCTTCATACGTAAATTGAAAACCGGACGTCAGCGCCTGTTTAGGCAGGGCGCGCTGGCCTTTTACGATCAGCAGGCTCATCTCTCCCAATGCTTTCTCCAGAAAAACTTCCGGTACGGGAATCCAGTGGGGGCGGTGCAGGACGCTTGCGATCGTCTTTCCGAATTGCTTCATTTCAACGGGGTTCGGCGATGTCACATTCATCGGGCCGGATAAGTCATCATGCTCCGCCGCATACGCGATGAGTTCCGCGGCGTCATCGACATGAACCCATGACAGCCATTGCCGTCCCGAGCCGACGGTGCCGCCCGCTAACAGCTTATAAGGGAGAACCATGAGCGGCAGGGCGCCTTTTTCACCGAGCATCACGCCGAATCTGGCATATACCGTCCGAATGCCGAGCGCTTCAATTTTCTGGCCTTCACGCTCCCACATATGAGCCGTATGACTGAGAAAGTCTTCATTTGACGTATCGGACTGCTCAGTGAACGTTTTCTCTGTGCTAGTGCCGTAAATGCCGACGGCGCTTGCCTGAATCAAAGCCCGCGGTTTTTGAGGCTGCTGCTTCATAATCCGTCTGACTTCTCTCGTCGCTTTTATTCTGCTTGAGATGATTTGTTCCTTCGTTGTGTCCGTCCAGCGGTCAAAGATGGATTTGCCGGCGAGGTTCACCCATACATCAATAGGGGGAAGCTCGCGCTCAGGCGCCGCGTTTTCGGCCAGCCATTGAACATATGTCACATTTTTTTGTTCGGTTTCTCTCTGTTTTCTTGATAAAATATAGACATGATGTCCCCGGCGGGTAAACACATCTGTCAGATGCCGGCCGAGAAAACCCGTGCCGCCTGTCATCGCGATATTCATATCCATCTCTCCTTACACGTTGATACATATACTGTACCTCATTTGTCAAAAAGAAAAACGCCTGAACATCGGGCGGGAAAGGAGACCGGGATGCCGTTTATTACAAAAATATCGACCCAAAAGAAAAACACCGAGCGCTTCAACATCTTTCTTGATGAGAAATATGCATTCAGTGTCGACGCCGACATACTTGTGCGTTTTGACCTGAAAAAAGGGAAAGAACTGGACGAGCTTGACATTCTTGAAATCCAGCACGGCGATGAAGTGAAAAAAGCCTTTAACCGCGCCGTAGATTTTTTATCATACCGGATGCGCTCTGAAAAAGAAGTCCGGGACCATCTAAAGAAAAAAGAAACACCTGAGATGGTCATTCCTGAAGTCATCCATAAACTGTACGATTACCGCTACTTAAATGACAAAGAATTTGCCGAAGCCTATGCAAGCACCCACAAAAAAACAAACGGAAAAGGCCCTGACGTCCTGTTCCGCGAGCTGAAAGCGAAAGGAATAGACGACGATACCATCAAGGAGACGCTCAGTGCGTTTACATTTGATGAGCAGATACAAGAAGCGCTGAAACATATCGGGAAAATCCTGAAAAAAGACAAAAAGCTGTCCACAAAAGAGATCAGACAGCGGGCGCAGATGCAGCTTCAGCGAAAAGGTTTTCCATTCGACGTCATCAACGCCGCCCTGGAGCAGACGGAGTATGAGAATGATGACGAAGCTGAGATGGAAGCCCTGAAGATTCATGGGGAAAAGGCGATCAGGAAATACCGCTATGACGGCAGCTATGAAAGCGGAATGAAGGTCAAACAGTACTTATTCAGAAAAGGATTCTCGATTGACGATATTGAACAATTTTTGCAGGAAGAGGAGTAAACCGAAATGGACAAACGATACAGTCAAATGACGCCTCATGAACTACAGACAGAAATTGCGGGATTGACGGAAAAAGCGAGAAAAGCGGAACAGATGGGCATTGTAAATGAACTGGCCGTGCTTGAACGGAAAATCACGATGGCCAAAGCCTACATGCTGGAGCCGGAAGACTTTCAGCCCGGCGCAGTGTATCAGCTAGAAGGTTCTGATGACACATTCAGCATTGATTACATCAACGGCGTATTCGCCTGGGGGCACAGATCTTCGTCGCCTGACCGGGAAGAGGCGCTGCCGATTTCTGTTTTGAAAGAAAAAAGTTAACAAAAGAGGCCGGCTCCGGCCTCTTTTTTTTCGGGCACATTCGTTTCAAACTTTCAGTAAAAAATGATTGAATTCAATTTCGATATCTTTTAAGATGAAATTCGTTGTTTTTTATTAAAAAGGAGGCGATTCGCGTTGAATATCAAAATGAAACAGCCATCAGTGAAATTAATGATTTTTGTTTTAATGATTTGCACGTTTTCCATCGGGTATACGGAATATGCTGTCATGGGTATTTTGACGTCGATTGCCGATGACTTTCATATACATGTATCTTCAGCGGGTATGCTTGTTACGGCGTACGCGGCAAGCGTCTGCCTGACAGGCCCGATCGTAACCATTATCGCGGTTAAGCTCCCGAGAAAGCCGGTGCTGCTCGGGTTGATGGGAATTTTCGTCCTTGCCAACCTGATGAGCGTCTTTGCGCCAAATTTCGCCGTACTGGCGATTTCCAGAATTTTATCCGCATCCATTCACGGAGCCTTTTTTGCGATTGCTATGGTGTTTGCGAGTGAAATGGTGCCGCCTGAAAAACGTTCCGCCGCCGCTGCATCGATGAACGGAGGATTAACCGTGGCGCTGATGCTCGGCGTTCCGTTCGGCTCTTATTTAGGGGATGCCCTTAATTGGCGTGCCGTCTTTTTCATTATTTCTGTTTTAGGCCTGATCGGACTGATCGGTCTGATGCTGGTTGTACCGAATCAAAAACCGAAAGTGATTCCGATGCTGATGAATGAATGGAGTGTCTTTAAGCATAAGCAAGTGATTTTTTCCTTTGCGATCACCATTCTCGGCTACTCAGGCGTTTTTATCGCTTACACGTTTATCGAGCCGATTTTAAGAGATTCAGCTGGATTCGGCACGGTCGGCATCACCGGCGCGTTATTTGCCTACGGTCTCGGCGGAGTGGCGGGGAATTTCTTCGCAGGGAAAGTGCCGCTCAAACTGCTGACACGCACAATGATCGGCGTGATGATCGGCTTGATCGGCGTCATGGCGATTTTCCCTTATATCGCTGTTTTTCCCGCCGCAGCCGTTTCGGCGACATTTTTATTCGGTGCATGTGCGTTCGGTACGCCGCCGCTTTTACAGACAAAGGTTATTTCTTCCTCTGAAAACGGCACGACGATCGCCGCCGCGGTGAGCGTTTCCGCCTTTAACCTGGCAAACGCGCTCGGCGCCTGGATCGGCGGTTTGATTCTCGGCGGAACGGGATCTTACTCATGGCTGTTTGCCGGCGGTGCGCTGATGACCGCTCTCGGCCTTGTGCTGTCCACGTTCGCTCATCTGTCTGAGAAGAAGGACGTCTATGAATACCAAATGCATAAAGGATAACAAAAAGCTTGCAGCGGATATTCCGTCTGCAAGCTTTTTCAGTTTTCATCACGGTGAGCCGTCAGCGAGAGTAACGGGCAGCGGTTTTTTATTGACATATTACGGTATTTGTTTGACGTTAATGTCCTTTGCAAAAAAGAGACCGGATCATTTCCGGTCTCTTTACGGTGTGTTTATCGTCTGCCTGAAGCTCTCATGCGCTCTTGCGGGTGCGAATTAATTGAACCGTCCGCCCGTTTAGAAGCGTAGTCATCCTTTGCCCGCGGTTCGCCTTCAAACTTATTATTGTTCTGATTAGGAAATCCTTTTGCTTTGTTCCGGACCATTTGTTTTCCCCCTCGGCCAATATCAAAAGGTTGCGCCTTCTGGACTGAAGACGTAAAGTTAGTATATGCCTGTGACAAGCTGCGTAAAAGCAGCAGGTTTTCCCAAGGAAAGGAGACAGAGACATGAATACATATATCGACAAACTGACGAATTTGCTGCTTGAGAAAAATGATATGCTCAGCTATTTGCAAGCACGTACTTGGGTGGAGCTTTTATGGGGAGATTTCGAAGCGACTTACGCAAAAGCCGGCCGCCCGTATCAAGGAGAGCAAATGACAGAACGCGTCGTCAAGGAATGGATTGAATCGTACGGCAGCAAGCTTCATATGTTCCAAAGCATGCGGGAAGACGTTTCTCATTATTTGGATCAAAGCAGGGGACTCCTGCATTAACATAATAGTGCGTTCCGCCGGATCTCTTCCGGCGGTTTTTTCTTTTTATAAAAGAAATAGGAAAATCATGTTTGATGACCCGCAAAGTGTGGAATTGTGTAATAACTTAATAAAATAGCGGGGAGGAACCACAATGAACATGAAAAAAGGGTTAACCGCAATTATTCCGGCCGCAGGACTTTGCTTATTTTTAGCCGCAGGCACCGTTTTTTTTGATCCGGCAGCGAATGCCGCAGCAGTTCAGCAGACAAAAATAGACACCGCAGCAGATACATATATCGTGAAAGCAGGAGAACTTAACGTCCGTAAAGAACCAAATAAACAAGGGCGGATTGTCGGCACGCTCCGTTCAGAAGATGCCGTAAAGGTTAAACAGCTTGAAGGGGCAGATTGGGCCGAGATTAACTACAAAGGTCAGAAAGCCTATATCTCCACTCATTTTCTGATGAAGCAGCCGATGAAGGCAGTGACCGCGAAACAAACCGCTTTTTATACGCCGACTTTGGAAACCGGCAAAAAAAGCTCCGTGAAAGCGGGGGAAACCGTCAATGTGCTCGGCTGGGGATTCAGCCATGACGGAGGATTTGACCGTAAATGGGCGTACGTCACATACGGCGGGAAAGCAGGTTATGTGAAGACGGCCGACTTAGTTCAAAAATAAAGATTCAGGCAGGCGGATGTGCCTGCTTTTTTTCTGAAACTTTCCGCCTTTCCTTTCGTATGAAATGAAAAGGAGAGTGACGGATATGATAATGGTTATCGGCGGCCTTCTGATGGCTGCAGCCGGCATTTTAGTCACACTTTTCCCGCCGAAGTCAATTAACAGCCCGTACGGATATCGGACAAAACGCTCTATGGCGGATGAATCCCAGTGGAGAGAAGGCAACCGTTTCAGTGCGATCCTCATGATTCTGTTCGGCCTTCTGACGGCTGCGGCCGGATTTGCGGGCAGCCTGCTCATTCCGCTCACTCAGCCGTACAGCCTGATCGTCCAAGCCGTATGTTTGATTGCGATCAGCGCGCTGATCATAGCCTTAACAGAAAGAAGATTAAAACAAAAGGGGAGGAGAACCGATTGAATGACATCACTTTTCACATGATCGAAACAAACGGAGTGACGCTGAACACGGCTTCAGCCGGCCCGAAAGACGGCCCTTTGGCGGTGCTGCTGCACGGGTTTCCGGAATTTTGGTACGGCTGGAAGAGTCAGATCAAACCGCTTGCGGATGCCGGATACCATGTTGTCGTGCCCGATCAGCGCGGCTATAATCTCAGTGATAAACCGGAGGGCATTGAAAACTATACCATTGATAAACTCAGGGATGACATTATCGGGCTGATCACTCACTTTACAGATGACAAGGCCGTCGTCATCGGTCACGATTGGGGAGGAGCCGTAGCCTGGCACTTGGCATCCACGCGGCCGCAATACGTTGAAAAATTGATCACGGTCAATATCCCGCATCCGGCGGTTATGCGGAAGGTTACACCGTTCTACCCGCCGCAATGGAAGAAAAGCTCTTATATCGCGTTCTTTCAGCTCCCGGAAAAACCTGAACGGAGATTATCAGAAGACGATTACCGCGTATTGGATCACGCGATCGGCTTATCCGAACGCCCGGCGCTTTTTTCACGGGAAGATGTCGACAGCTACAAAGAAGCGTGGGGCAGAAAAGGAGCCCTCACGGCTATGCTGAACTGGTACCGGGCGATCAGATGCGGCGGTTTAGGCCCTTCAGTTCCGCTTAAAATGTCTGTTCCGTACCGATTAATATGGGGCGTCAATGACCGCGCGCTGAGCAAAAAGCTCGCTTCGGAAACAAAACGGATGATTCCAAACGGCGACTTAATCTTCATAGACGATGCCTCGCATTGGGTCATTCACGAAAAACCGCGCATCGTCAGCCATTTGATTCATGAATACCTTCAGCAATAAAGTCTGTCCCGAGTACAGACTTTTTCTTTTTTTTTCTCATATCTGCCGAAAAACATGACAAAATAAAAATATATAACCATATGCAGAAAAATTTTTCTTTCCCTGTAACGAAAAAAGGGTTTAAACGACTTTAAAAAAAGGAAAAGCCTTACTGAAGTTTTGCGGACTATTCCACTAAGACCGCACTAAAAAAAGAATAATACAAAAGAAGGTGCCTTCATGAAACAAAGGTTAATCTCAATTATTATTCCGTCTTACAATGAAGGAAACAACGTCAAGCTCATCCATGAATCTTTAAAAAAAGAGTTTCAAACGATTCATTATGACTATGAAATTTTCTACATCAATGACGGAAGCGCGGATGACACCCTTCAGCAGATTAAGGAACTGGCCGCCAGAAACCATCGCGTCAAATACATATCTTTTTCCCGCAACTTCGGGAAAGAAGCGGCCATTTTGGCGGGATTTGAACACGTGCAGGGAGAAGCGGTAATCGTGATGGACGCTGACCTGCAGCACCCGACGCATCTGCTGAAAGACTTCATTCAAGGCTATGAAGAAGGGTATGACCAAGTCATTGCGCAGCGCAACCGAAAAGGGGACAGCCCCGTGCGTTCCGTGCTTTCTTCCCTGTATTATAAATTTATTAACAAAGCCGTCGAAGTGGATCTGCGTGACGGAGTCGGGGATTTCCGCCTGCTGAGCCGGCAGGCCGTTGATGCTCTTTTGAAGCTGAGTGAAGGGAACCGCTTCTCAAAAGGGCTGTTCTGCTGGATCGGGTTTGACCAGAAAATCGTGTTTTATGAAAATGTCGAAAGGCAGAACGGCAAGTCCAAATGGTCATTCAGCAATCTGTTCAACTACGGAATGGACGGCGTCGTCTCCTTTAACAACAAACCGCTGAGGATTTGCTTTTTCACCGGTATTCTGATATTGCTTCTGTCGATGGTTTATATTGTAACGACCTTTATTCATATTCTGACACATGGCGTGTCCGTTCCCGGATACTTCACCATTATTTCCGCCGTGCTGTTTTTAGGAGGCATCCAGCTTTTGAGTCTCGGCATCATCGGCGAGTATATCGGCCGGATTTACTATGAAACGAAAAAACGCCCGCACTATTTAATTAAAGAAGCGAATATTACGTACGGAGAACAAAATGAAACGAATTATACAAAAAAGCGCAAGTGGAACCATTAAACAGCCGCCGCTGTGCGCAGGGTCTGGAGACGTTGTATGAAAAAAAATAAATGGATCTTGCCGGCAGCCTGTGTGCTGGCTGCGGCAGCCGCTCATATTTTTTTCTTAAAGGAGTGGTCGACAGGCCGCTATATGACGGGGTCTGGAGACGGGATCGCCCAAATGGCGGTCTTCAAAAAGCTGCTGTTTGACCAATATATGAACGGCCGGCTGTTTTACAGCTATTCGTTCGGAATGGGCGGGGGAGTGTACAGTCAGCTCGGCTATTATTTCTCTACTTCTTTTCTCTTTCTGTTTATCTCCGCCGCTGTCCGCATCCTGCAGCTTATGCAGCTGTCGGGTGACGCGGATGCGCTGTTTTGGGCCCAGGCCTCCGTTTTTATCAGCATCGCCAAGCAGAGTTTCGTCATATTCACGGCGGCCTGTGTGTTCCGTTATTTCGTCAAACGGACAGTGCCTGCTTTTGTCGGCGCCGTGTTGTACGGGGTCTCGATTATCTACTTCCGGCATGAGGTGTATTGGGACTTTTTCACTGACAGTATGGTGTGGCTGCCGCTGCTCGTGCTCGGCGCGGAAAAAATCATCAGAGAAAAAAAGCCGGCGTGGTTTATCTTCGCCTGTGCGCTGACATTGATCAACAACTTTTATTTTGCGTATATTAATCTGATTTTCATCGGCATTTACATCTTATTCAGGTGGATCATTCATCTTGAAGACAATGAAGCCAAAAAGCTCTCTCAATGCAGAATGTTTATTCTGTCAGGCCTGCTCGGCTTCGGCATAAGCGCAGTCTCCTTTATCCCTGTCGTATACGGATATCTTCATAATCTGCGGCCGCCGTATTCAGAGCAGATTGCTTGGCTTGATTTTTCCGACAACATTTTATTTTCAAGCCGGATAATCATTCTGCCGGCGGTTTTTTTGCTTTTTCTATTTACATTTTCTTTATATAAAAACCGGCTGTTCCGGCTGTTTGCGGGAATCAGTCTGCTGTACATTCTGTTTCACTTCAGTCCGTTTGCGGCAAGTGCCTTTAACGGTTTTTCAGCTCCGCAAAACAGGTTTGAATACGTCCTGTGTTTCACGATTGCCGGAACGGTCGCAGCAGGGCTTTCTAAGCTTTCAGACATCAGCATGAAGAGTATGCTGATATCCGCCGTACTCGCCGTGCTGCTCTATTGGAGCCAGGTGAGACGGTTCAGTCTGGATATTTCTGATCAGGCCAACTTTTCTATCCTGCTCCTTCTGGGGCTGACCATTGCCGCTTTCCTTGCAGCAAAGACAAGACTGAAAGGCGCGGTGCCCGCCGTCTATGCCGTCATTCTCTTGACGGCGGTGCTGACGGCTAATACATATGAAAAATATGCGTTATCAGAAGGCGGGAAGATTTATACGGTATCTCATACCTTTATGACGGGTCCTGATTATAAGGGCAAAGAACAAACAGAGCTTATTCAGCGTCTGAAAGAAAAAGATCCGGATCCCTTTGCCCGTTTAGATTGGATGAACGGAGTATTTAATAACACTCCGATCATTTACGGGTTCAACGGATTCAGCGTATACTCAAGCATCCTGAACCGCAATCTGCTGTCCTTTTACTGGAACGACCTCCAGATTGATATGGGAAGAGAAAGCGTCAGCCGCTATGCGACATTAGGAAACAGGGCTAATTTATACAGCCTGCTTTACGGAAAATATTATATGACGGAAAAAACAAACGAGGCCGGCGTCCCTTACGGATTCAAAAAAATCATGGAGTCATCCCGCTATGCGGTTTATCAAAATCAATATGTGCTCCCGTTCGTCCGGACAGCCGATCGCATATATAACGAGGGCGACCTGAAAAAAGCGCCCGCCCTTGCCAGGGAGCGGGCGATGCTTGATGGGATCATCACGGAATCGAGCACAGTAAAAACGAAAAAAGCCCTAAAAGCGAAAAATATGATCCGTCAGGCAAAGGTAACGGCCGACCATGCGGATTATCAAGACGGCGTCCTGACGGTAAACGAAGACGGCGGCGGCCTGATCATTACACCGCACGGCGCTGAGGCTGGCGGCGGAGATTATTATGTCAGCTTTTATTTATTGAACAAAGCGAAGGACCAGGGATTTACATTAAAAGTGAACGATTACACGACAACGAGAAAATCGAATCAATCCATTTATAAAACAGGTGTAAATGATCTCACCGTCAGAGTGCCGAAAACAAAAAACATTCAAATCCAGCTGCCGAAAGGAACGTATCAGCTCGACAGACTGGCGCTTTACGAAGAACGGTACGGAACACTGAAAAATGCATACCGAAAAGCGGAAAAAGAATCGCCGGCCGATCTCAGCTGGCGCGGAAATACCCTTCATATCTCGTATGAAAACAAAACAGGCGCGCCGTATATCATGCTTCCGATTCCATATGAAAAAGGATGGGAACTGAAGATAAACGGCAGACAAGAACAGATTGAAAAAGCGGATTATTCCTTTATCGGATTTAAAGCGCAAAAAGGAAAAAATGATATTCAATTAACGTATTACCCGCCGTTTTTTAAACCGGCTGCCGCTCTATCGGTCATCAGCCTCGTCTTTGCCGCCATATATGTGAAAAGACAAAAAAAGCCCGGCTCTTAAACAGAGCCGAGCTTTAATTTTTTCTGCAGTTTTTCTTCGCTGAAAATCCAGCCCGTGTAAGAAGAAAGAGGCTCTAAATCATGACTGAGGTGGACGATGGCGACAAAGGGGTAGTGCCCTTTGCTTCGATAGCGCAAATCAATAAAGCGCACCTCATAATGATCTTTAAAGGTATCGACCTCCCACCTGTAAACGGGCGAAAACGATAGAAAGGCTGCAATATTTTCATCCTGTTTCGCGGCCTTCATCACATCGGTTTCCGGTACGGGCACGCGGTTGAATGTATCCAATATCACCACATGGCCGTCAAGGCTTCTGCCGACATAAAAGGCATGCGCCGTCGTTACGGCGATTCGCCACTGCCTGAATTTCATCGTCGGCGAAATAATGATGGTTTCAATTTCTTCTTCAATCATCTCACGCAGCCGCCGCTTAATCCGCAGCTGCATCAAAAACCGGACGGCGTAATATCCCGCGAGGATGATATACAGCGTCAAAAATGTCACGCCCGGATGGCCTCCGATATACCACACGGCAATCGCGGCCAAATGGCTGATGAAAATAAACGGGTCAAAGGTATTGATGAGACCGAGAGCGACCCATTTTTTCGAAAACGGGCGGATGGCCTGCGTTCCGTACGCGTTAAAAATGTCGACAAACACATGCAGAACGACAGCCAGAAGCGTCCACAGCCACAAGTGCAGAAAGTTCGCTTCCGGGTAAAACATAAACAGAATGCCCGGAATCAGAATGGACCAAAATAAAACGGCGGGAATGGAGTGCGTGAACCCTCTATGATTTCGAATATAAACGGCATTATTTTTCAGCTTCAATATGGTATCAATATCAGGTGCCTGAGAGCCGGCAAGAGCGGCGATCATAACTGCCTGAGACATGGGGGTATGCATGCCGACGGCAGGATCGAGAGTTGCGATTCCGCCAAGCGCGATGCCCATGACAACGTGAGTGCCAGTATCCATTGGTGACCTCCTAGCAGGCGTTATACATCAGTCGCCCGCATATTTCGCATTATAAGATATTCCCCATTTTCTGTTTGCCCAATCATGGCGTTTATCCGCCGTTCTCATATGTTTCCGCTTTTTCTTTATCACTATTTAATGTAACATATTATCGTAACGTGCCCTTAGTTTACACCAAAATACAGTGTCAAGAAAAGCGGGACCCGAAACATCTGAGGAGAAGATATGAACGCACTTGAAGAAAAATTGAAACAAAAAGATATAGACGCATTTCGTAAGGATTTAATTACATGGTTCGAAAGAGAACAGAGAATTCTGCCGTGGAGAGAAAATCAGGACCCGTATCGGGTGTGGGTGTCAGAGGTCATGCTGCAGCAGACGCGCGTAGATACTGTCATCCCTTATTTCCAACGGTTTCTTGAGCAATTTCCGACCGTCTCGGCGCTCGCTGAAGCCGATGAGGAAAAAGTGCTCAAAGCCTGGGAAGGGTTAGGCTATTACTCCCGTGTGAGAAATCTGCAAAGCGCCGTAAAAGAAGTGCACGAGCGGTACGGGGGAGTCGTTCCTGACGGGGAAAAGGAATTCGGCGGACTGAAAGGTGTCGGCCCTTATACAAAAGGCGCCGTGCTCAGCATTGCATATAACAAGCCGGTTCCGGCCGTAGACGGCAATGTGATGCGTGTCATGTCGAGAATTCTTTCCATATGGGACGATATCGCAAAACCGAAAACGAGAACCATTTTCGAACAGGCGGTATCCGCATTCATTTCTCATGAAAAACCATCTGAATTCAACCAGGGTTTAATGGAGCTCGGCGCGATCATCTGCACCCCGAAATCGCCGTCCTGTCTGCTGTGCCCCGTGCAAAAGCACTGTTCGGCATTTGCGGAAGGGACAGAGCGGGAGCTGCCTGTCAAAAGCAAAAAGAAAAAACCCGGGGTGAAAACAATGGCAGCCGTTGTGCTGACAGACGACCAGGACAATGTCTATATTCATAAACGGCCGCCAAAAGGACTGCTCGCCAATCTGTGGGAGTTTCCGAACACCGAAACCCAAAAAGGAATCAAAACCGAAAGAGAGCAGCTTGAAGCCTTTTTAGAAAAAGAGATGGGAACAACCGCTGAAATCGGGGAGCTGGAAGGCATCGTTGAGCATGTTTTTACTCATCTCGTCTGGAATATTTCGGTCTTTTTCGGTAAAGTAAAACAAGTGTCGGATACATCAGAATTAATACGGGTCACAAAAGAGGAACTCGAGGAATATGCTTTTCCCGTTTCCCATCAAAAGATTTGGAAAATGGCGGACGAAAGCAGCCGCCGGTAAAAAGCGTCAGTCATAGCTGACGCGCGTGCCGTGGCTGTAATCCGCCTCATTCCGTTTCAGTCCGCCGCGGGCTTCGATTTCCTGAATCAGTTCCCGGTATTTGGACTGGCCTTCCTCGTTTAAATACGGCATAATTTGCTGGAAGGCATGGTGGAAATAGGCGAGCTCTGAATCTTTCCAATCTTGTTTGGGCATCATGGCCAATTCGCCCATATCACGTCCGACATACATATAAAAAGACCCCTTTCAACAATTATTGCTTTTATTGTTTGTTGAATGAAAAGAACTATACACAGCAAGGAGCTGAGGAAAAATGGAACAAAATAAATGCGCACTGATCACGGGAAGCAGCCGGGGCGTCGGAAAAGCGGCAGCCATCAGACTCGCGGAAAAAGGCTACAACATCGTCATCAATTACGCCCGCAGTAAAAAAGCGGCACTAGAAACTGCCGAAGAAATTGAGAAACTCGGCGTTAAAACGCTCGTCATTAAAGCCAATGTCGGCCAGCCGGCAAAAATTAAAGACATGTTCCGCCAGATCGACGAAACATTCGGCAGACTGGACGTATTCGTCAATAACGCGGCTTCAGGCGTGCTGAGACCGGTCATGGAACTCGAAGAAACACATTGGGACTGGACGATGAATATCAACGCGAAAGCATTGCTTTTCTGCGCTCAGGAAGCGGCAAAGCTGATGGAGAAAAACGGAGGCGGCCACATCGTCAGCATCAGCTCGCTCGGCAGCATCCGCTATCTTGAGAACTACACGACGGTCGGTGTCTCAAAAGCCGCTTTAGAAGCGTTAACCCGTTACCTGGCGGTTGAGCTTTCTCCGAAAAACATCATCGTAAACGCGGTTTCCGGCGGAGCGATTGATACGGACGCGCTGAAGCATTTCCCTAACAGAGACGAATTGCTCGACGATGCCCGCCAAAATACGCCGGCCGGCAGAATGGTCGAAATTAAAGATATGATCGATACGGTGGAGTTTTTAGTTTCTTCAAAAGCGGACATGATCCGCGGCCAGACCATCATTATCGACGGCGGACGCTCACTGCTCGTATAAGTTTTAAAAAAACATGAATAGCCTTAACACCTCCTGCACATTCTAAAGTGCGTGGAGGTGATAACAATGGCAAACTCAAAATACAGCAAAACAGACGTTCAGCAGGTGAAAAAACAAAATCAGCAATCAGCTTCCGGTCAAGGTCAATACGGCACTGAATTCGGCAGTGAAACTGATGCGCAGCAGGTAAGAAAGCAAAACCAATCTGCTGAACAAAACAAACAGCAAAACAGCTAATCACTGAAACAAAAAAGCACTTCATCCTCGGATGGAAGTGCTTTTTTCTTTTCTCAAAACGACAAAACTTGTGATTCCTCTACAGAATGAGTCAAAGGGTTTTCCGGCTGAAAATCGAAATGGTAAGGAGTATCAACCTAAAAGCCTAAGGAGGAACCCGATGTCAGAGTTTGAAAAGCTTGTAAGTGAACAGATGAAGATCATGGATCAGCTTCTCGAGCTGCAGTCAGAACTCGACCGCTGCCGGCAGGTGGAGGCGGAACTCATCAGTCTGGAAAGAGATGCGAAGCTGGACAATGTACAGGACGAAATTGCGACAAAGCGAAAAGATCTGGCCGGCATACAGGAGTTATTCCAAAGGCAGACAGAGCAAGTCATCCAGTCTTATCGCAGCACGGAAAAGCCGTCTTCCTATGTGCAGAAATGAATGTGCCATTCCGGAAGCGGAGTGGTTCTTTTATTTTCATTTTTTAATTCGTAACGGTATAATAGTGAAAAGACTTGTCGGAAAGCAATTGCGGCTGCATTGACTGCAGGGCTTTACAGAAAGTAGGGGAGAAATATGGGATATCCCAAGGAAGGAGAAACCATTCAAATTCACAGCTATAAGCATAACGGGCTGCTTCATCGAATTTGGAATGAAACGACGATTTTAAAAAGTACGGAATTGTGTATCATCGGAGCTAACGACCGGACAATGGTGACGGAATCCGACGGACGGACGTGGGTGACGAGAGAACCGGCGATCTGCTACTTTCATGCCCGTCAGTGGTTTAACGTCATCGGAATGCTGAGAGATGACGGGGTTCACTATTACTGCAACATCAGCTCGCCGTTCGCTTATGACGGGGAGGCCATCAAATATATTGATTACGATTTGGATGTCAAGGTGTTTCCGGATATGACGTATAACATTCTTGACGAAGATGAATACGATGATCACCGCAAATCAATGAATTACCCTAAAGAGATCGACAGCATTCTGAAGGAGTATCTGAATACGCTGCTGCACTGGATTCATCAGCGGAAAGGACCGTTTGCTCCGGAATTTGTTGATATGTGGTATGAACGGTATCTGCGCTATACAAAATAAAGAATATAATAAAAACCTGTTGGGGTGTCAACAGGTTTTTCACATGGGCTCACACGCCTTAAAGAGAGAGGGGGATAAAGTGTGGGCGTAATCAGACGCTATATGCAATTTGTAAAACCTTATAAAAAACAAATCTTTATCACAGTGTGTATCGGTATTATAAAGTTCTCCATCCCGCTGGCTCTCCCGCTTCTGTTAAAATACGTAGTCGATGACATTATTCAAGGGAGCGGCACGGCAAGCGCTAAAACGTCATCACTATTCACGATTATGGGCATCATGTTCGTGCTGTTTTTAGTTCTGCGTCCGCCGGTAGAATATTATCGGCAATATTTCGCGCAATGGACGGGCAGCCGGGTGCTCTACGATATCAGAGGAGTATTGTTTGACCATATTCAAAAATTGAGCCTGCGGTTTTATGCCAATACGAGGACAGGCGAAGTCATTTCCCGGGTGATAAATGATGTCGAACAGACAAAAGACTTTGTCATAACCGGACTGATGAATATCTGGCTTGATATGATGACGGTGCTGATCGTCATCTGTATTATGTTCACACTAGATATCAAGCTGACACTGATATCTGTCATTTTATTTCCGTTATACGGAATTTCAGTGAAATACTTTTACGGCCGTCTCCGAAAACTGACACGCGAGCGTTCTCAGGCTCTCGCTCAGGTGCAGGGCCATTTGCACGAAAGAGTTCAAGGGATGCCCGTTATCAGAAGCTTCGCCATTGAAAATTATGAACAAGCCAATTTTGATGAGAAAAACGGACATTTTCTGGACAAAGCGATCCGTCATACGAATTGGAACGCCAAAACATTTGCGGTCGTAAACACCATTACGGATTTAGCGCCGCTGCTCGTTATCGCGTTTGCGGGCTATTTTGTCATAAACGGTCCGCTGACAGTAGGAACAATGGTTGCGTTCGTCGGTTACATTGACAGAATGTACAATCCGGTCAGAAGATTGATCAACTCATCGACGACGCTGACCCAGTCGATTGCTTCAATGGACCGCATATTTGAATTTATCGACGAGCCGTATGAATTGACTGATAAACCGAATGCTGTCAAAGCTGACGGCATTAAAGGCGAGGTTGAATTCCGAAATGTCTCGTTCTCCTACGAAGAAGGAAAAGAAAAGATCTTGCGGGACGTTTCCTTAAAGGTGACAAAAGGGGAGACCGTTGCGCTTGTCGGGATGAGCGGCGGCGGAAAATCTACGCTTGTCAGCCTCATACCGCGTTTTTATGATGTGTCCGGCGGCAGCCTGCTGATTGACGGCACAGATATTCGCGATTATGAAGCGAGAAGCCTCCGCAATCAAGTCGGAATGGTGCTTCAAGATACATTTCTGTTCAGTGAGACGATTCGTGAAAATATCGCCATTGGTAAACCGGGAGCGTCTCTGGATGAGGTGGTTGCGGCTGCGAAAGCGGCAAATGCCCATGAATTTATTATGGGCTTCCCCGAAGGCTATGAGACCAAAGTAGGCGAGCGGGGCGTCAAATTGTCAGGCGGGCAGAAGCAGAGGATTTCGATCGCGCGTGTATTCTTAAAAAATCCGCCGCTGCTGATTTTGGATGAAGCGACATCGGCTCTTGATCTTGAAAGTGAACACTACATTCAGGAAGCGATGGACAAGCTTGCGAAAAACCGGACGACATTTATCGTCGCTCACAGGCTGTCCACGATTACGCATGCGGATAAAATTGTCGTCATGGAAAACGGTTCCGTCATTGAAACCGGCACGCACGAAGAATTAATGGCGCGTGACGGCCAGTACAGACATTTATTTACGATCCAGAATTTAAATTGACCGAAAAACTTATGCCGACCGAATGGGCGGCATAAGTTTTTTTATACAAAAAAACCCGGTTCTTCTTAGCACCGGGTTACTCATCATCGTCTGTTTCTAATTCGCTGTCTTTCGGGTGGTATGTCTGAAAACTCGTAATCAGTGTATCAAGGTGTTCCAGCTGCTCGCGGTATTCCGCAACCGCAGCCATAATGCTGAGCATATTGTAATCAAGCAGTTCATCCTCGCAGTTCTGCTGATTTTTCAAGAAAGACTTCGTCAAAAGCTGTTTATATCTTATGCTTTCTTCAGCATCGTCATCATGCGGCTTAATCTTGCCGACAGTCCGCATCAAAATTCTTTCGTGCCAATGAAGCAGATAATCAATTTCTTCTGTCAGCGTCTCCTGAAATTCCTCCGGCATATGATAAATCTCGTTTTCATAGCGATGCAGCTTTTTCAGCGTATCAAGCGCCCGGTTCGCCGTAATAATCGCTTGTCTGAATAAAACAAGCTTGCGCGACTTTACATACGTTGTCTTCTTAAAGTAGCTTCTCTCTTCTTTATAAAGAAGATACGTATGGTCAAGCTTCATCATCTTTTCCTTCAGCTTCTCAATATCTTCTTTCAATATCGAGTGCTCCGTCGACTGGCGCATGGTCAGTCTGATCCATTTCATGATCTCATCGGTATATTCAACCGTATGATGAGTCAGTTTCGTTTCGTATTTCGGCGGAAGAAACACAAGGTTCACAATAAAGGAAGACAGCACGCCTAAAATAACGGTGCTTGTTCGAATCAGAGCGAACGTCAGGAAGCTGTTTCCCGGTGTTTCCAAAATCGCGATAACCGTAACGAGCGCAATCGAAATGGTGTGTTCAATTTTCAGTTTTAACATAATCGTGATGACAATGACTGCGGTCAATCCGATCATAATCGGACTCGGTCCGAAAATCAGTCCGAATACCGTAGCGATGACAGCGCCGATGATATTTGCCTGCACCTGATCAATAATGATAAGAAAAGACCTGTAAATAGAGGGCTGTATGGCAAATATAGCTGCAATCCCGGCAAAGATCGGCGACGGAAGTCCGATCCATGATGCTAAGTAGAGGGCGAGCGTAATCGCAATCCCTGTTTTAAAAATGCGGGCACCAAGTTTCATTGGTTTGTGCGTGCATTCCTTTCTCTAATAAATTATGTGCCGAACGAACGGCTGACACTTACATTTCCCTGTCGGTTTATTTGCTAAACAATAAAGTAATATACAGGGATCATACCAATTATTCAAGGTCTTTTTTTGAAAAAACCATTATCTCACAAATCGGACAAAAAGAAAAAGCGGAAGCCCCGGGCTTCCGCTTGTTTCAACAGTTATTTTTTCATATGTCTGAACGCATCTTCGACCGCTTTTAAAGTGGCGTCGATATCTTCTTCAGTATGTGCGGTTGTGATAAACCAAGCTTCATACTTCGACGGGGCGAGATTGATCCCGCGTTCTAGCATCAGATTGAAGAACTTGGCAAATGCTTCTCCGTCCGTATTTTCCGCCTGCTCATAATTGACGATCTTTTCATCGCTGAAGTAAACCGTAAGCGCGCCTTTTAAACGGTTGACGGTAATGGTAATGCCGTGTGTCTCCGCATGGGCGAGAATGCCTTGCTCAAGTCTGGCGCCGAGCTGATCAAGCCGCTCATAAACGCCTTCTTCCTTCAGCACTTCCAGACAGGCGATACCTGATAAGATGGATGCGGGATTTCCGGCCATCGTGCCGGCTTGATATGCCGGACCGAGCGGAGCAACCTGCTCCATGATCTCTTTTTTGCCTCCGTAAGCGCCGATCGGCAACCCGCCTCCGATGATTTTTCCGAGCGCCGTTAAATCAGGCTTTACTTGGAGAAGATCCTGCGCGCCTCCATACATGAAACGGAACGCCGTGATCACTTCATCATAAATGACGAGCGCGCCCGCTTTATGGGTCAATTCATTGACCTGTTCCAAAAAGCCTTCTTTAGGTTCAACGATGCCGAAATTGCCGACAATCGGCTCGACAAGAACCGCTGCAATTTCTGAACCCCATTTGTCCAATGCGGCTTTGTAACTGTCAATGTCATTGAAAGGAACGGTAATCACTTCTTTGGCGATGCTTTTCGGCACACCGGCGGAATCGGGGGTGCCGAGCGTAGACGGACCTGAACCCGCAGCGACAAGCACGAGATCAGAATGGCCGTGATAGCAGCCGGCGAATTTAATGATTTTTGTCCGGCCGGTATAAGCGCGTGCAACCCGGATCGTTGTCATCACAGCTTCAGTACCCGAGTTTACGAACCGCACTTTATCAAGTGAAGGAATGGCCTCCTTCAGCATTTTGGCGAAAGTGACCTCATGCTTAGTCGGCGTTCCGTACAGTACGCCGTTTTCAGCGGCTTTTTTAATCGCTTCTGTAATATGCGGGTGGGCATGTCCGGTAATAATCGGACCGTAAGCCGCTAAATAATCAATATACTGATTCCCGTCTACATCCCAGAAATAAGCGCCATTTGCTTTTTCCATCGCAACTGGTGAACCGCCGCCCACCGCTTTATAGGATCTGGACGGGCTGTTCACGCCTCCCACGATATGCTCTAACGCTTCTTTATGAAGTTCAACTGATTTTGTATACAAAAAATGACCCTCCTAATATCTCCTTACATCATATTCTATTGTAGCATGCTTCAATGCGAGCACAACGGTTCTTGCTTCCAGAAAAGAGCGGGGGATAACGGTTGTAATCTTAACGCGAATTGGATACGCTTAATAAAAAACCCGGAGGTATAAGAAATGACGATTGAAATCGGACAAGCAGCACCGGATATGAAATTAGTGAACGACAGCGGAGAAAAAGTATCATTAACAGATTTTAAAGGGAAGTACGTCGTGCTCTATTTTTATCCGAAAGACATGACACCCGGATGCACGACGGAAGCATGCGATTTCCGTGATCAGCACGAAAGTTTCGCGGGACTTGATGCGGTTATCATCGGAGTAAGCCCTGACAGCCGTGACAAACATGAAAAATTCAAGCAGAAACACGATCTTCCTTTCCAGCTCCTCGTCGATGATGAGCACAAACTGGCGGAAGCTTTTGATGTGTGGAAGCTGAAGAAGAATTTTGGGAAAGAATATATGGGAATCGAACGCTCCACCTTTCTGTTAGACAAAGAAGGCCGTCTCGTGAAGGAATGGAGAAAGGTAAAAGTGAAAGATCATGTTGCGGAAGCGCTTCGCGAATTAGAACAAATTGCGTCTAATTAATGGACAAATGCTGAACTCACGGGGTTTTCGTCAGATTGCATTTGACAGGAGACCGGAAAAAGATGTACACTAATTATAAACATTATAAAGTAAGAATCTTTTTTAGAAGAGAGGTGCATGACGGATGGCTGCACATGAATTAAAAGAAGCCTTAGACACGTTGAAGGATACGGGAGTCCGGATTACTCCTCAACGTCATGCCATTCTGGAATATCTCGTGGACTCTATGGCTCATCCGACAGCGGACGATATATATAAAGCCTTGGAAGGGAAATTCCCTAATATGAGTGTTGCGACAGTTTATAACAATTTGCGTGTATTCCGGGAAGCGGGGCTTGTAAAGGAGCTTACGTACGGAGATGCGTCCAGCAGATTTGACTTTGTCACCTCTGACCATTATCACGCCATTTGTGAAAACTGCGGAAAAATCGTGGACTTCCATTATCCTGGGCTTGACGAAGTGGAACAGCTTGCGGCTCACGTAACGGGGTTTAAGGTAAGCCACCATCGTTTGGAGATTTACGGCGTCTGCCAAGAATGCTCCAAAAAAGAAAACCATTAAACGAAGCTGACCGCTTTGATACGGTCAGCTTTGTTTATTTCACACTGTTTTTTCTGTTATAAGACTCATTGAACGCTTTGCCTTCCAAACCTTTATCCAATGTAAGCGGCTCTCTGCAATGCATGCACATATCCACTCTGCCCAGAATCTTCGTTTCTTTCTCGCAGGCGGGGCACATCACCCGGACCGCTTTTGTGGACAGCATGCCGATCCAAAAATAAACGGCGGTGCTGAGCCCGATCGACAGCAGGCCGAGAATCATAAACAAGCTGGCAAGCAAAACAGACTGCTTAAAGAACAGCCCGATGTACATAATGATAAACCCAACGAAAACCAAACTTAACGCAAACGTTCTGATCTTATTAATTTTGCTTGAGTATTTCGCCATGTCCATCCCCCTCTGGTTTAACTATAGCACAAATCAGATGGCATATTCTTCATGTTTTCGTAAGAAAAGGGAAGAATAGATATGGCAGCTGAAAGGAAATTTGTTATAATAGTTCAATGTGTTTAGAAAAAAGGACTTTCATGTTTTATCATAGAAATGTAGAAACAAAAGCTTGTGAAACAATCGCATTGGAGGAATCGTAATGGACAATCTTCTCCGTCCAATTTACCAAGAAAGAGCAAGTCATCCCGATACGCTGGCCGTCCTTATGATTGAGAGAAGGAGCAAAGCATCATCCATCACGGATAACTTTGATGCGGTCATGCTTGTCATTGTCAAACAGGCTGAAGAGCCTCTTTTTATAAAGCATTATGAATTCGAACACAAAACCGCTTCCTTACATATTGTAACGGATGCCCTGCTCCAGGAATGGATTCTGCTGGGGACAAATAGAAGAGTTATAGATTGGATCATAAACGGCAAGGTGCTGTTTGACCGCAATGAATATATATCTGAACTCAATGACCGGCTCAGCACTTTTCCTTTCGCCGAGCGTAAATTAAAGATCGGAATGGAATACGGCAAGCTGATCAGAAGGTTTGTAGAAGGAAAAGCGTTTTTTGAAGCTGATCATTTTCTGGATGCATATTATGCGGTCGTGCATGCTCTTCACCACTTGGCCCGCATAGAAGTGATTGACCGGGGGTTTTATCCTGAAACGACAGTCTGGAATCAGGTCCGCCATATTGAGCCTCAGGTATATAAGTTATATTCCGAACTTGTCGAGAGTCACGAAAGTTTGGAGAAAAGGCTTGAATTATTATTCTTAGCAAATGATTTTCTCATCCATTCAAAAGCTGAAATCGGCTCTGCGCATCTTTTTCAAGTTATGAGTGAAAAAGAAATGTGGCAGTTTGGAGAATTGCTTCAGCATCCTGAGCTGGCGCCTTTCACCCAAGATCTCGGTGTCATGCTTGATTACCTGACGGAAAAAGGTTTTATTGAAGTATCTCAAATAGAGACAAAAGGGCAGGAAGTATATCATCGAGGATATTCTTTCAAAAAAAGTGTTGACGCTGAATTATAGGCGTGTTATATTATTAAACGTCGCTGATGCGCTTCGACAAAAAGCACACAGCGGCGGAGAAATAAAAACAAAAAAACATTTGACAGCAACTTGCTGAAATGTTATACTAAGAAAGTCGCCTCAAGATGAGGTTGAAGGTGATCTTTGAAAACTAAACAAGACAAAACGTACCTGTTAATTCAAAGTTTTAAATAAATCGCACAGCGATGTGCGTAGTCAGTCAAACTAAGGTCTGCACGATGCAGATCACACAGACGTTACTGCAGGATGCAGTGAACTTAGTCTGTGATCCATTTATCGGAGAGTTTGATCCTGGCTCAGGACGAACGCTGGCGGCGTGCCTAATACATGCAAGTCGAGCGGACAGATGGGAGCTTGCTCCCTGATGTTAGCGGCGGACGGGTGAGTAACACGTGGGTAACCTGCCTGTAAGACTGGGATAACTCCGGGAAACCGGGGCTAATACCGGATGGTTGTTTGAACCGCATGGTTCAGACATAAAAGGTGGCTTCGGCTACCACTTACAGATGGACCCGCGGCGCATTAGCTAGTTGGTGAGGTAACGGCTCACCAAGGCGACGATGCGTAGCCGACCTGAGAGGGTGATCGGCCACACTGGGACTGAGACACGGCCCAGACTCCTACGGGAGGCAGCAGTAGGGAATCTTCCGCAATGGACGAAAGTCTGACGGAGCAACGCCGCGTGAGTGATGAAGGTTTTCGGATCGTAAAGCTCTGTTGTTAGGGAAGAACAAGTGTCGTTCAAATAGGGCGGCACCTTGACGGTACCTAACCAGAAAGCCACGGCTAACTACGTGCCAGCAGCCGCGGTAATACGTAGGTGGCAAGCGTTGTCCGGAATTATTGGGCGTAAAGGGCTCGCAGGCGGTTTCTTAAGTCTGATGTGAAAGCCCCCGGCTCAACCGGGGAGGGTCATTGGAAACTGGGGAACTTGAGTGCAGAAGAGGAGAGTGGAATTCCACGTGTAGCGGTGAAATGCGTAGAGATGTGGAGGAACACCAGTGGCGAAGGCGACTCTCTGGTCTGTAACTGACGCTGAGGAGCGAAAGCGTGGGGAGCGAACAGGATTAGATACCCTGGTAGTCCACGCCGTAAACGATGAGTGCTAAGTGTTAGGGGGTTTCCGCCCCTTAGTGCTGCAGCTAACGCATTAAGCACTCCGCCTGGGGA
>NZ_KQ236689.1:2457987-3612385 GCF_001184225.1 Bacillus sp. JFL15
CTTTGACTCCGTCATGCGTTGGTTCGAATCCAGCTAGCCCAGTTGCATTTTTTAAAAATAACTGCATAATATGTATTAAGTTCTTTACATGTTGCGGAAGTAGTTCAGTGGTAGAACACCACCTTGCCAAGGTGGGGGTCGCGGGTTCGAATCCCGTCTTCCGCTCCAAATTACGGCGGCATAGCCAAGTGGTAAGGCAGAGGTCTGCAAAACCTTTATCCCCGGTTCGAATCCGGGTGTCGCCTTTCTTTTGCCGGGGTGGTGGAATTGGCAGACACACAGGACTTAAAATCCTGCGGTAGGTGACTACCGTGCCGGTTCAAGTCCGGCCCTCGGCACCAATTTAACCTTGGACGCAACATGTTAAATTGGTCATCAATTTTTACATTACAAAACATATATGAGAGTGATTTGCATATTGCAGATCACTTTTTTTATATAATAAAAGCGTGAAGACTATGAATATAAGTTTCTTGCTTGTATCGTGTATACTCCATTACTATTAAAAAAACTTTACTAAAACCGTTGACACTTTATAAAATGCATGTTATATTTATATACGTCGGTTGAACACGACGTATTACATGCCGGTGTGGCGGAATTGGCAGACGCGCACGACTCAAAATCGTGTTCCTTCTGGAGTGCCGGTTCGACCCCGGCCACCGGTATAAGAAAGCTTCTACATATGTAGAAGCTTTTTTTGTTGTATGAAAATATCCTCTAAGGCTTGCGAAAAATATTAAAAAGGCGGTATTCAAAACGGAATACCGCCTTTTTAATGAGCTGTTATACTTGAGAAAAAAGAGGTAATGACGTTGAAACAGATTATTGCAATGGGCGGCGGGGGGTTTTCCATGGAGCCGGATCATCTTGTGCTGGATCAGTATATTTTAGAGCAGTCGGTGCGGCCAAAGCCGGAAGTTTGTTTTTTGCCGACGGCAAGCGGGGATTCGGAGAATTATATCGGCAGGTTTTATCAGGCCTTTCAAAGGCTGGAGTGTAAGCCGGATCACTTGTCGCTGTTTAAGCCGCCGTGTTCTGACCTCAGGTCCTTTCTCATGAAGAAAGATATCATATATGTCGGCGGCGGCAATACGCGCAATATGCTTGTCTTATGGAAAGAATGGGGGCTTGACCTTATTCTGCGTGAGGCTTGGGAGAACGGCGTAATCTTGGCGGGGCTCAGCGCCGGGGCGATTTGCTGGTTTGAAGAAGGAGTGACAGATTCGGCTGGAGAGTTGAGAGAGTTGCAAGCTTTAGGGTTTTTGCCGGGAAGCTTTTGTCCTCACTATGACGGAGAAGCGGAGCGCCGGCCGATGTATCACCGTCTGATTTCAGAAAACAAACTTCAGGAGGGCTATGCCGCTGATGACGGCGCTGCGCTTCATTATAAAAACGATCAGCTGTTCCGGTCTGTCTCTTCCCGGGAAACGGCAAAGGGGTACAGGGTTTTTGATACTGAAGAAGGCGTAAGGGAAACAGAGCTTCCAGTCATTCCATTATCTGAATCTTGATAATATACTTTTTTTTGTATGCAAATTATGTTACGATGAAACCGAAATGAATAGTTACTGGGGGTGCCCGTCTAAGCGGGCTGAGAGAGAAGCGGCGGCTTCTTAACCCTTTGGACCTGATCTGGTTCGTACCAGCGTGGGGAAGTAAAGGTTTTATTATTGTTGTGGAAAACAATAATAGTTTCTTTCTGACTGCAAAACCGGGTTCTCCAATGAATCCGGTTTTTTTGTGCTGGTGCTGAGCTTGGTTCTGTTATTCAAATGGATAAGGGAGAGATTTGTATGCAAAATCAATCAGTACAGCAAGCGAACATTTCTATTATGTCGAGTTTTTCAGGCAGTAAAAAGGTTTATGTAAAGGGTTCTTCGCCTGACATACGAGTGCCGATGCGGGAAATCAGCCTCAGTCCGACAACGGGGGCGTTCGGGGAAGAGGAGAATCCGCCGGTCCGTGTTTATGATACGAGCGGACCGTATACAGACCCGGATGTACAAATTCAAATTCATGAAGGTCTGAAGCCGCTCCGCACAAAGTGGATTACAAAGCGCGGCGATGTGGAGAAATATAACGGACGGGCCGTGAAACCTGAGGACAACGGCTATAAAAAAGAAGGCCGTGCCGCCGAATATCCCGGTTTACAGCGGAAACCGCTGCGGGCCAAGGCAGGGAAAAACGTTACACAATTGCATTATGCGAGAAAAGGCATCATTACACCGGAAATGGAGTTTATCGCAATTCGCGAGCATGTGTCTCCCGAATTTGTCAGAGACGAGGTAGCCAGCGGCCGGGCGATCATTCCTTCAAATATTAATCATCCTGAAAGTGAACCGATGATTATCGGCCGGAATTTTCATGTGAAGATCAATGCAAATATCGGCAACTCGGCTGTTACATCTTCTATTGAAGAAGAAGTCGAAAAAATGACGTGGGCGATTCGCTGGGGCGCCGATACGATGATGGACTTATCCACCGGGAAAGATATTCATACGACACGTGAATGGATCATCCGCAATTGCCCAGTACCTGTGGGGACGGTGCCGATTTATCAGGCGCTTGAAAAAGTAAACGGCATCGCCGAGGATTTAACGTGGGACATTTATCGAGACACATTGATTGAGCAGGCGGAGCAGGGCGTGGATTATTTCACCATCCATGCCGGCGTATTGCTTCGTTACGTCCCGTTAACGGCCAAACGCACGACGGGAATCGTATCCCGCGGCGGGGCGATTATGGCGCAATGGTGCCTGGCTCACCATCAGGAAAGCTTTCTGTACACGCACTTTGAAGAAATTTGTGAAATTATGAAGACGTATGATATTGCATTTTCTCTTGGAGATGGGTTGCGTCCCGGCTCGATTGCGGATGCTAATGATGAAGCGCAGTTTGCGGAATTGGAGACTCTCGGGGAATTGACGGAAATCGCGTGGAAGCACGATGTGCAAGTGATGATTGAAGGACCGGGTCATGTGCCGATGCATAAAATTAAAGAGAACATGGACAAACAGCTGGAAATTTGTAAAGAGGCGCCTTTTTATACACTGGGCCCATTAACGACTGATATCGCTCCGGGCTATGACCATATTACTTCGGCGATCGGCGCGGCGATGATCGGCTGGTACGGGACGGCGATGCTTTGTTATGTCACGCCGAAGGAGCATTTGGGCCTGCCGAATCGTGATGATGTAAGAGAGGGAGTCATTACGTATAAAATTGCGGCCCATGCGGCAGACCTTGCCAAAGGGCATCCGGGTGCTCAGATCCGGGATGATGCTCTGTCTAAGGCGCGGTTTGAATTCCGGTGGCGCGATCAATTTCATTTGTCGCTTGATCCTGAAAGAGCAATGGAATATCATGATGAAACGCTGCCGGCTGAAGGCGCAAAAACGGCTCACTTCTGTTCGATGTGCGGCCCGAAGTTTTGCAGCATGAGAATTTCTCAGGATATTCGCGATTATGCGAAAGAAAATGATCTGACTGAAGACGAGGTCCTCAATGAAGGATTAAAAGAAAAAGCAAAAGAGTTTGTCGAGAAGGGAAGCCATTTATATCAATAAAAAGAAAAGATGAGGATGGAGTGTGTCCATCTTCATCTTTTTTTAGAAAAACGGCGACCGGCGAAACGGCGGAATGCTCTGCTCAAAGCGGAATACGTTTTCCGGGTCATACTTCGTTTTGACTTGACGGAGGCGGTCAACATTTCCTCCGTAATATGTCCGCAGCCAGTTTCTGATGTCTATATCAGGCCAATTTACGTAATCCCCCATCGTTTCTCTTGAAAGAGACGTTCTCAGCTCTTCGATCCAGCGGACGTTTTGTCTTTCCTCTTCAGGAGATGTCCAGTTTGTTATATATTCCTGGGCAATGATTGCGTCGCGATAGTAGAATGCCGTTTGATCCGGAGCGATCCGTCCGGCCGCCCCGCCGAGAGATTGCTGCCAGACACTGGCGTTTTTATTCGGAGCGTGCTCCAAGTAGTATTTTAAAGCAGAAATTGCGCGTGTTGACAATGGTTTTTCAATAAAGGATCCTGACCGCTTCATCTTTTGCGGCTCATTGCCTCCCGGGCTGTTAAAAAAGGCTGCCGCTCTGATAAACGGAACTGTCTTGACCATGCCGCTTGTCGGGTTTCCCGCTTTCATTAACGGAGCCAGCAGTTCTTTCAGCTCATTTTTTGTTCCGATAAATTGGCCGAGCGCTTCTATGCGGTTGACTTCTTTAGGCCAAAACTGAATGGATGAAGTAAGACGGTTATCTGTAAATGGAGCCCAGTTCTGCCACGTATTAAATACCTCCTCGAAATCATCCCAGCCCCAAGTGACAGAAAAAATAGTTACGTACGAGATCGGCACGGCTTTAAACACCATCGATGTGACAATGCCGAAGTTGCCGCCGCCTCCGCCCTGAGACGCCCAAAATAAATCAGGATGCTTTGAGCGGTTGACTGTTATCAATTCAGCACCCGCTTTTTCGTCTGCTGTGATCATCTCGAGTTGGAGGAGACGATCGCAAGTCAGGCCGGCAGCCCTTGTTAAATATCCGATTCCTCCTCCGAGCGCCAGCCCCGTGATTCCCACATTTGCAATGGTTCCCGCGGGAAGAGTCAAGCCGTACCGCCAGAGTGTCCGGTACACTTCTCCCAAATCGGCACCCGCTTCAATCGAGACCAGCCGCTTATCTTTATTCACTCTTATTTTCTTCATTTCACTGAGATCAATGACAAGCCCGTCATTTAACAGGGAAAAATTCTCGTAGCTGTGTCTTCCGCCTCTGATGCGGAAAGGCACGTTATTCTCACGCGCCCATCTCAGTGCATTGACGGCATCATGTTTGTTTTGGCAAAACACAATGATGTCCGGATATCTTTGCAGGCTTAAGTTGATATTGGTTCTTGCTTCATTATAGTCCGGGTCATCTTTTCTGACGATGCGCCCGGTCAATGTTGTCTTTTCCACACTATCACTCTCTTTCATCGGGATCTGTTATTTCTTCTAACATATGCGGAAAAATAAGAGAGTGTATGAGGAAAACCCCCGGAATGAAACGATATTTTAAATTATAGTTGACAGGTAGGGATTGTATGAATTAACATAGTCAGTACATATTTCCAAACGTTGGCTGATCGGATCACCGAAGGCTCTTATCTTGTAAACAGATAAGGGCCTTTTTTGCGTGAAAGCCATTGGATGAAAAGCGGAGGGATGAAAAGTGGCGTTAACAAAGGCATCACATGTGCGCAAAAAAAGTAAAAAGCGAAAAAAGTACAGAAAACACACATTGAATTTCGAACTGCTTGTGGAGAAAAACAAATGGGAGATTATGAGAAGTGAGGAACAGATGGAGCAGATTTATATAAAGATAGATGAAAAGCATGCGGGGGTTCGATCAAAATGAAGGGGAACACTTTGAGGATGAAAACAACGGGCATCATACTCGCGCTGTCGGTATCATTCATATTATCAGGGTGCGCGCTAGGGAGTGCCGGAGAAGAACCGTCTTCTGCGGCGGATAAAAAACAGGAAACACGTATTGCCCATGTCAAAACAAAGAAATTTAAAGCTTCTCATCCGGAGGCGCTTCCCGTTAAATCGAAAGCCAGAACGGACACTTTTGTTGCAGGGATTTCCGCGCCGGGGGGAGTGTTTCTGCCGTACTTTTATGAAAACGGCTGGGATGGAAATGCGACAGATCCTATTTTTGAACCGTTAGTCAAGCTGGATAAAACGGGTAAGCCCGCACCGGCTCTTGCTGAAAGCTGGACTGTTTCCAAAGATCAGCTTACCTACACGTTCCGCTTAAGAAAAAATCTCGTTTTCAGTGACGGTTCGCCGCTCACCGCAAAGGATGCTGCATTCACTTTAACACTGCTGCATGACCCCGCTTACGCAGGCTATGAAGATATCACCACGGCCTATATTAAAGGCGGCAAGGCTTATAAAGAAGGAAAAGCAAAGACGATAGAGGGCATTCGCGTCCTTGATGACAGAACCATTAAAATCACCACTGAGAAAGTCAGTGCGAAGTCGCTGCTTCTTTTAGGCGGGCAGGTGCTGTCGGAAGCTTACTACGGAAAGAATTATCGATTCGGCAAACTGGATTATTTAAAAGAGCTTTATGCCAAACCGCTCGGAGCAGGGCCTTATCAATTTACAGAATACCTCCCGGGACAGGAAATACGCTATCAGGCTAATAAACACTATTATTCCGGAAAACCGAAAACAGAAAAGCTGATTTATAAAATTATTGATCCGTCAACTTCTCTTCAGCTGTTTGAAACGGGTGATCTTGATTACGCTTCATTTTCTCCTGATGATGATACGGTTGAGCATTTAAAAAGTCTCGGTTTTGCGAATATAAGCGTCTCGGTCGTGAATGATTACGGGCTTGTGTACGTGAATCACAAGCGTCCGCCTTTTCAAGATAAGAAAGTGTCCCAAGCGCTTATTTACGGGCTGGACCGGCAGAAAATCGTCGATGTCCGCTTTAAACACTACGGAGAAGTCGCAAATGTGCCGGTGTCTCCGGTTTCGTGGGCTTATGATGACAAAGGAGTCAATCCGTACACGTTTAATCCGGAAAAAGCCAAGAAGCTTCTTGATGAAGCAGGCTGGAAAACGGGGAAAGACGGCGTGCGTGAAAAAAACGGCAAAAAGCTTGAAATCAGCTATTACACTTCTAAAGCGGATGATGATTTCATCCCGATCGCGAAAGAAAATTACGCGGACATCGGAATCTCATTAAAACCGGAAGTGATGGATTTTAATACAGAGGTAGCGAAAATAAATGATAAACAGTATGACCTTGCCGCCGTTTCCACCTCGCAGATTCTTGATCCGAATGACACGGTGGAAAAGCTTGCTTCCGGCCATCCCAATAATGTGACGGGATATTCCAATCCGAAAGCGGACCGGCTGATCGAGAAAGGAGCCGGCACGCTTGATATCAGCAAAAGAAAAGAGCTTTATCACCAGCTGTACCGGGAGCTCGGGGAAAACCCGCCTTACATTCTGATTCATTACCGTCAGAGCGCAAGGGCGGTCAGCGGAAAAATAAAAGGGCTTGAGCCTGACAATTATTCGGGAATCAGTTCGAGTCTCTCAAACGTGTCAATTCAGTAGAACAATGGCGCAAAATACCCGGTGTCCAGGGGATTTTGCCCTTTCAGCGGAAGGGAGAGGCTTTTTGTGAAACGGTATGCCGCAGAACGGTTCATTCAAATGCTTGTGATCTTATTCGGTACGTCCTTTATTATTTTTTTCTTATTCGCGATACTGCCGGGCGATTATATTGATTCCAATGTCAACCTGACCCCGGAAAGGGCGAAGGAGCTAAAAGCGCTTTACGGCCTGGATCAGCCGATTTGGCAGCGTTATGTGACGTGGCTCGGCAATGTGCTCAGCGGAGATTTGGGATTCTCTTTGAAGTATCAGGAAAACGTCCTGTCACTGCTTCAAAAATATGTCTGGAATTCCTTTTTTGTCGCGTTTTTGGCTTTGCTTGTCACATGGTCTGCCGCGATGATAACGGGTGTCATATCCGCTGTCAGGAAATACTCGTGGTTTGACGGGATCGTAACATTTTTTGTGTTTGCTTCCATGGCGTTCCCGTCTTTTTTTATCAGCCTTCTGTTTATTAAATGGTTTGGAGTGGATTTAAAAATATTGCCCGTCGGAGGGATGGTTGATACCGGAAGCACGAGTTCTGGTTTTTCGTACGTGTTGGAAGCCGCCAGACATATGATTCTTCCGGTCGTGATTTTATCTATGCTCGGCATCGGCTCACTGACAAGATATTTCCGCTCCGGGATGCTTGATGTGATCAGGCAGGATTATATCAGAACAGCGAGAGCGAAGGGGTTGAAAGAGCGCACTGTCATTTGGAAACATGCGCTGAAAAATGCGCTCCTTCCGGCGATCACCCTGCTTGCTTTTGAACTGCCGGGTCTGTTTTCCGGGGCTATTATTATTGAACAGATTTTCGGGTGGCCGGGTGTCGGCCGTATTCAGCTGGAATCTGTGCATTATCGGGACTATCCGGTTTTGATGGCGTTTACCTTGTTTTTGTCTTGTTTAACGATTGTGGGGAATTTCTTGGCGGATATCGCTTATGCCGCGGTTGATCCGCGAGTCAGGCTGAAATAGGGAGTGTTTTGGGTGAAACAACAAAAAGGGGCGCCGCCTTCTCTTTGGAAGCAGACGTACCGCCGCCTGCTGCATCATAAGCTGACGGTCATCAGTCTTCTATTCTTATGTTTTATGTTTGTATTGTGTTTTATCGGGCCGTCTTTTTCTCCGTACATAACGGATCGGACGGATATTTCAAATGCCAATCAGCATCCGGGGGTTCATCATTGGCTTGGCACCGACCAGTACGGGAGAGATGTGCTGACGAGGCTGATGCTGGCGGGGCAGATTTCTCTGACCGTGGGGCTTGCGTCGATGGTGCTGTCACTTGTCATCGGTTCATTGCTTGGGGCTGCGGCGGGATTTTATCGGGGAGCCGCTGATATGATCATTATGCGCATCGCTGATATGCTCATGTCTATCCCGGGCCTGCCGCTGCTTTTGATTTTGGCTGCAGTGATGTCGGAGTGGAAAGTGCCTTCTGAATACAGGATGTACCTGATTATGATGATGTTAAGCCTGATCGGATGGCCCGGTTTGGCGCGGCTTGTACGCGGACAGATTTTGTCGCTGAAGGAGCAGCCGTTTATGATGGCTGCGGAAGTTCTGGGGCTTAGTGATAAACGGAAAATCCTCTATCATTTGCTTCCCAATACATTGCCGTTACTCATGGTAGCGGCGACTTTGCATGTGGCGGGGGCGATGCTGAGTGAATCGGCGCTGAGTTTTCTCGGACTCGGCGTTGCTCCGCCGACTCCTTCTTGGGGAAACATGATGGAAGCGGCGAATCATTATATGGATTTCACACTTCGCCCGTGGCTGTGGATACCGCCGGGTACGGCCATTTTTCTGACCGTTGTGGCGATTCATCTGCTTGGAGACGGTTTAAGAGACGCTTTTGATCCTAAGGTAAAACGGCAGGTGAAAGTGAAATGAAAAAACCGCTTTTAGAAGTGAGGCACTTGGAAACGGTTTTTTATACGGAGGATGGTGCGGTAAAGGCCGTGGACGATGTCAGCTTTACAATTCATGAGGAGGAAACGGTTTGCATTGTAGGGGAATCCGGCTGCGGGAAAAGCATGGCGTCATTGTCCATTATGCAGCTCATTCCCGAGGCGGGAAGAATCGAACGGGGAGCGGTGCATTTTTCAGGAAGGAACCTGTTGAAACTGAAACAAAAAGAAATGCAGAAAATCCGCGGCTGCGAAATCGGGATGATTTTTCAGGAGCCGATGACCTCTTTGAATCCGGTGTTTACAATCGGTGAGCAGCTGACTGAACCGATTCGCGAGCATTTATTGCTGAGTAAGAAAGAGGCATGGAGGAAGGCGGTTGAACTTCTCACGTTAGTGGAGATCCCCCATGCCGGGCAGATGATGCACCGATATCCTCATGAGCTGAGCGGCGGCATGCTGCAACGCGTTATGACGGCTGTCGCGCTCAGCTGCGATCCGAAACTGATCATTGCCGATGAGCCGACGACGGCACTTGACGTAACGATTCAGGCGCAGATATTGGATTTATTGCGGGATGTGAAAAAGCAATTTCACACGTCTATTTTATTCATTACCCATGACCTTGGCGTGGTTGCCGAAATGGCTGATTATGTGATTGTCATGTATGCGGGAAAAATTGTGGAGGAAGGACCGGTTGCGGAGCTGTTTTCCGATCCGAAGCATCCGTATACGAAAGGGCTGCTCGCGGCAAAACCGGTTATCGGTCAAAGGAGAGAGACGCTGTATACCATCCCGGGGCAGGTTCCCGCGCTTGCAGATCTGTCCGAATCGTCTTGTTATTTTGCGGAGCGGTGTGAACACAGCACGGAGATATGCCGGAGATCGAGCCCGCATTTTACTGAATTCGGGAAAGGGCATCAGGCGGCGTGCTGGCTTTACGGAGAGGAGAAAGCAGATGAGTGATGTGTTGCTGGAGGTCAAAGGGCTGAAAAAATATTATGAGGGGCAGGGGGGGATGAGAAAGGCCCGCAACAATCCCGTAAAAGCGGTGGACGGCGTCAGTTTTACGATAGGAAAGGGAGAAGTGTTCGGTTTAGCGGGTGAATCTGGCAGCGGCAAGTCATCAATCGGAAAAACCATTTTAAGACTTCATGAAAAAACAGAGGGAGAGGTATTTTTTCAGGGGCGAGATGTGTTCCAGATGAATCGGCGCGAGCTGAAAACATTCAGATCGGAAGCACAGCTCATTTTTCAAGATCCGTTCAGCTCTTTAAATCCCCGGCGACGGATCGGAGAAGCCATCAGTGAAGCGATGATCGAGCACCAATTGGCGGTCAATCGGAATGCGCGTGATAAAGCGGCGGAGGTCCTTGAAGCCTGCGGTCTTTCCGCAAACTTTATCGACCGTTATCCGCATGAATTTTCCGGAGGGCAGCGGCAGCGGATCGTGATTGCAAGAGCGATGGCGCTTAAGCCGCAATTTATCATTATGGATGAACCCGTGGCGGCATTGGATGTCTCCATTCAGGCGCAGATGATCAATTTGTTCAGCAGCCTTCAGCGACGGCACGGGCTGTCATATTTGTTCATTTCTCATGATTTAAGCGTGGTGGAGCACTTATGTACAAAGGTCGCGATTATGTATTTAGGGACGATTGTCGAATACGCGTCAAAGGAGGAGCTTTTTTCACGGCCGCTTCATCCTTATACAAAAGCGCTGTTATCAGCCGTGCCCGTTCCTGATCCAAGAGTCAAAAGGGAGCGGGTGATGTTAAAGGGTGATATTCCAAGTCCCTCTGATCCGCCCTCAGGCTGTAAATTCCGAACGAGATGTCCGGCAGCCGAGAAGATATGTGCTGAGAAAAGTCCGCCGCTGTCGGAGAAGGGGTCTCAGCATTTTGCAGCATGCCATTTTGTATAATTGAGAAAAAGCATTTTTTATTGATAATACACAGGAAAAACCTGCCGGACAGACCGGCAGGTTTTTTGATGTTATTTTGGTAACGGCAGTCCGAGTCCTTCGGCAACGCGTCTGCCGTATTCAGGGTCAGCTTTGTAGAAGTGGCCGATCTGGCGCAGCTTAATTTCTTCTTTTTCCACAGGTTTCATCGCACCGACGATATTGGCGACAAGGCGTGCGCGTTCTTCCTCGCTCATCAGGCGGTACAGATCGCCGGCTTGTGTGTAATGATCATGATGATTATAGCTTACACTGTCAGCGAAACCTGATACAGGATATGCCGCCTGTTTATCTTCAGGTGACTCTTTCGGGCCTCCGAAGCTGTTAGGCTCGTAATAGACGGAGCGGCCTCCGTTATCATCAAAACGCATTTGTCCGTCACGCTGATAGTTTTTCACTTCATTGCGGGAACGGTTGATCGGCAGCGCCTGATGGTTCGCGCCGACACGGTAGCGATGGGCGTCATGGTATGCGAACAACCGGCCTTGAAGCATTTTGTCAGGTGAGACGTCGACGCCAGGGACTAATGTTCCGGGAGAGAACGTCGCCTGTTCTACTTCCGCAAAGTAATTTTCCGGATTGCGATCCAGAACCATGCGGCCGACTTCAATAAGCGGATAGTCTTTTTGAGACCATACTTTTGTGACGTCAAACGGATCAAAGCGGTATGTGTTTGCGTCTTCTAACGACATGATTTGAACATATAATTTCCATGCGGGGAAATCGCCGTTTTCAATCGCGTTGAATAAATCTTCCGTATGGTAATCAGGATTTTCGCCCGCGAGTTTTGCGGCTGTATTGACATCAAGGTTTTTTACGCCTTGTTCTGTTTTAAAGTGATATTTAATCCAGACACCTTCGCCTTTATCATTTGTCCATTTAAATGTATGGCTTCCGAATCCGTGCATATGGCGAAGGGTTGCCGGAATGCCCCGGTCTGACATCAGTATGGTTACCTGATGCAGTGATTCCGGTGAAAGAGACCAGAAATCCCAAACGGCCGTCGGGTTTTTCAGATGTGTTCTCGGATCTCTTTTTTGTGTATGGATGAAGTCAGGGAACTTAATGGCATCGCGTATGAAGAACACGGGTGTATTGTTTCCGACGATGTCGTAGTTTCCGTCTTCTGTATAAAACTTAACGGCAAATCCGCGCGGGTCGCGCACTGTGTCACTAGAGCCCAGTTCGCCTGCAACGGTTGAGAAACGGACAAAGAGCGGTGTGCGTTTACCGACTTCTGACAGAAATGCGGCTTTCGTATATTTTGTAACGTCATTTGTGACTTCAAAATAACCGTGTGCGCCCGCGCCTTTTGCGTGAACGACACGCTCGGGAACGCGTTCTCTGTTAAAGTGCGCCAATTTCTCAAGCAGATGGACGTCTTGTATTAAAGCAGGGCCGCGATCTCCGGCCGTCATTGAGTTTTGGTTATCTCCGACAGGAGCGCCCCAGCTGGTTGTCAATTTATTTGAACTCATGTGATCACCTCTTTAGATTTATAAAAACATAATATCACCTATCAGTAAAAAGTCAATATTATTTTATAATGATTATAAAATAATTATTTTTATTATCGGAAAGAAAAGTTGGGTTTGAAAGCTTACTTGACTGACGGGAATAATGGGTTTAAGATGAGAAAAAATAGAAACCGCTGACTTGAACACAAGAGGCTCTTATTCTTCATGGGATAAGGGCCTTTTTTCATTGTCGGCGGTAAGGGAGGCGGCGATTGTATGCTTTTCCGGCAGCATTTTAAACCTGTTGATATTCACGGTCATCTGCCGTACAGCCTTTATTTCGGCAAACATGATAAGACATTTTCCGATTATAATCGGGAGCGGTCAGAAAGAATGAATCTGACTTGGGATTTTCCTGATCCGCATGAGGCTGATGACGGGGAAATCCCTTTGATGACAAAATGGGAGAATGAGTTAGATAAATACGGCATCGGCGTACTGAATTTTTTAACAGCGGAGAGCAATGACCGGATGGCGGCGTTTATTCAAGCCAATCCTGCGAAGTTTACCGGATTTGCATATCATCCTTTGGAACAAAAGGATGCATATGAAGAGCTGAAAAGAGCCGTAGAAGAGCTCGGTCTGAAAGGGTATAAACTATTCGGGCCGCTGACAGACATCGAGTTTCATGATCCGTCGCTGAAAAAGCTTTGGACGTATTTAGCTGACAAAAGGCTCCCTGTATTAATCCACTTCGGGCTTTTAGGGAGAGCGGGGGGCATTGTCAGCCACCGCAACATCAATCCCCTCTCCATCTATCGCGTCGCGAGAGAGTATGCTGATATACCATTCATCATTCCGCATTTCGGCGCCGGATATTATCAGGAACTGCTGCAGCTGTGCTGGAGCTGCCCGAATGTGTATATTGACACGTCCGGATCAAACCAGTGGATGAGGTGGATGCCGTACCCGCTTGATTTGGAAATTCTGTTTCGGAAGACATCCGAATTAATCGGTGCTGAACGAATCATCTTTGGGACGGATTCGAACGGATTTCCGAGAGGATACGTATACAGATATCTTCAGGAGCAGGTCCGGACCTGCCGGGAAATTAACATGCGGGAAGAAGACATAGAGAAGATTTTCGGAAACAATGCGCGGACATTGCTGAAAATCGACCAGCCGCAAAAGGAAATAAATACGTGATACAGCTGATGCGCTCTTTGGCAGGTTTATGCCGGAGGGCGCATTTTTAATTCTTACAAAAAACAGTTGACAAGTCGGAATAATTTGAATTAACATGATATTCAAATTTAAAAACAAACGGGCAGCTGATCGGACCGCCGAAGGCTCTCATCTCTACAAGCAACGGAGATGGGGGCCTTTTTGTTTTTCGATCGCATGCGGCAGGAAGAGAGGGGAAAAGACAGATGGCTGTAACCATCAGCATACAAGAAAAAGCGTTTGAGCATGAAGGACGGAAAACACCGGTGCTGAATGATATTGAACTGTCAATTGCATCAGGAGAATTTTTGACTGTCATCGGGCCGAGCGGCTGCGGAAAAAGCACGCTTTTAAAATTGATTGCCGGGCTTGATACCGATTATAAAGGCTCTGTCGCAATAAACGGCCGCCATGTGTCGGGGCCGGGCATCCGGCAGGGATTTATCTTTCAGGAGCACCGGCTGTTTCCCTGGCTGACGGTGAAACAAAACATCGCTGCTGATCTCAATATAAACGACCCGGCCGTTCGTCAAAAAGTGGATGATCTGATTGAGGTTGTCAGGCTGCAGGGAGCAGAGGACGCTTATCCGCGCGAATTATCCGGCGGCATGTCGCAGCGGGTCGCCATCGCCAGAGCCCTGTTGCGTGAGCCCGAGGTGCTGCTTTTGGATGAACCGTTCGGAGCGCTTGACGCTTTTACGAGAAAACACTTGCAGGATGTGCTGCTTGATATATGGCGCGAGAAAAAAACGACGATGATTCTGGTTACGCATGATATTGACGAATCTGTCTATTTAGGCGATAAGCTGGCAATTCTCAGGGCAAAGCCCGGCCGGCTGCACAGTCTGGTGCCGATTCAGCTTCCGCATCCGCGCAATCGGACGTCAGCTGATTTTCAGGCCGTCCGGCAGAAGGTGCTTGCTGAATTTGAGAAAACGGAAGATCTCCGGTTTGCGGATGGATCAGGGATATAGAAAGGACGAAGCAAAGTGAAAAAAACCATCATTCTTTTAGCCGCAGCAGTCATGATGTTAGCCGGATGCAGTGCCGACGGAGCAGGGGGGAGCGGGAAAACGGTGAAAGAAATCCGGATCGGCATCCAGCAGAGTTTAAGCCCGCTTCTCATTGCCAAGGAAAAAGGCTGGTTTGAAGAAGCCTTCAAAAAAGATGGAATAAAGGTAAAATGGGTCGAATTCCAAAGTGGTCCCCCGCAATTCGAAGGTCTTGCCGCCGATAAGCTTGATTTTTCTCAGGTCGGCAATTCACCGGTCATTTCCGGCCAGGCGGCAGGAATTGATTTTAAAGAGATCGGGCTGTCCCAAGACGGGTTAAAAGCAAACGGCATTCTCGTAAACAAGGGCAGCGGAATTAAGAGTCTGAAAGAGTTGAAAGGGAAAAAAATCGCCGTAGCCAAAGGCAGCAGCGGCTTTGATTTTCTTTATAAAGCTTTGGATAAAGCCGGACTTTCCGCCGATGACGTCACCATCATTCAGCTTCAGCCTGATGAGGCGGTTTCCGCTTTTGAAAACAAATCAGTTGATGCATGGTCGATTTGGGAGCCGTATTTGTCGATTGAAACGCTGCAGCACGGGGCGGAAATATTAGCGAACGGAGAGAGCACGGATTTATATTCTCCGGGTTTTACGTTAGTCAGGACCGGATTTTCCAAGGAGCACCCGGATGAGGTTGTCCGTTTTCTGAAAGTGTTCAATAAAGCAGTCACATGGCAAAAGGAACACAAAGAGGAAGCTGTCTCTTTATATGCGAAAATCAAAAATCTTGATCCCTCAGTCGTCAGAAACGTGCTTAACAATACAGAGCCTCTTAATCAACCGATTAATGATGATATTGTCAAAGCCCAGCAGAAAACCGCTGATTTTCAATATCAAACAAAAGCGATTCATAAGAAAATCAATGTAAAAGACGTTGTCGACAATTCATTTATCAAAAAGGCGCTTGAAACGGAGGGCGGCAAATAATGAAAGCAGAAGCATCAACGGCTCCCGGCACATTGAGCCAATCAGAAAAGAAAGCTGCGGCAAAGTCCCGGCGGTATTCATACCAATGGATGAAAGGGGTTGTACTCCCGGCTGCGGTTATCGCGGTATGGCAGTTTATCGCAAGTCTGGGCATCGTCTCGGCAACGGTGCTCCCGTCACCTGTCGTCATTTTACAGACTTTTCAGGAACTTCTTCTATCAGGCGAGCTTTGGGGCCATTTAGAGATCAGCTTATATCGGGCGGCCGCCGGATTTCTGCTGGGTGCGGGCCTCGGGCTTGTTTTCGGGCTGCTGGTCGGGTTCTCAAAACGGACGGAAGCGTATCTCGATCCGTCTCTGCAAATGCTCAGGACGGTTCCGCACTTAGCGGTGACCCCGCTGTTTATTTTGTGGTTCGGATTTGATGAGACATCAAAAATTCTGCTGATCGCATTGGGGGCTTTTTTCCCTGTATACATTAATACGTTTCTCGGAATCCGCAGCGTGGACGCAAAGCTGTTTGATGTCGCCCGGGTGCTGGAGTTTAACTGGTATCAGCAGATGGCGAAATTGATTCTTCCGGCGTCTCTGCCGAATATCCTGCTCGGCATCCGGCTCTCTCTCGGTATTGCGTGGCTCGGCCTTGTGGTGGCGGAACTGATGGGATCGAGCGCGGGCGTCGGCTATATGATTATGGATGCGAGACAATTTTCACAGACAAATAAGGTGTTTGTCGGCATTATCATTTTTGCGGCTGTCGGCAAGCTGACAGATGCATTGGTCAGAATGCTCGAACGGAAACTATTAAAATGGCGGAACAGTTATGAAGGGTAGCCTATTTAAAAAAGGAGAGATTCATATGGAGATTCTATGGTTTATTCCGACGCATGGAGACGGACGGTATTTAGGGACGCAAACGGGAGGAAGAACCGCCGATCATCTTTATTTTAAGCAAGTGGCACAGGCAGCAGACAGACTCGGATATACGGGGGTTCTGCTGCCGACGGGGAGATCATGTGAAGACCCATGGCTGACGGCTGCGGCTTTAGCGGTTGAAACGAAAGATTTAAAATTTTTAGTGGCGGTCCGTCCGGGACTGATGCAGCCATCTGTCGCCGCGAGAATGGCATCGACAATGGATCGGCTGTCAGACGGCCGTCTGCTCGTAAATGTCGTAGCGGGCGGAGATCCTTATGAGCTGGCGGGAGACGGGATGTTTATCAGCCACGATGAGCGCTATAAGGCGACTGAAGAATTTTTGACCGTATGGCGCGGACTCATGCGGGGAGAAACGGTGACATATGAAGGGGACCATATCAAAGTGGAAAACAGCAATTTGCTGTTTCCGCCAAAACAGGCTCCGCATCCGCCATTATATTTCGGCGGTTCATCACAGGCGGGAATTGAGGCTGCGGCGAAACATACAGATGTGTATTTAACATGGGGGGAGCCGCCGGAACAGGTAAAAGAAAAGATTGAAACCGTCAAAAAACAGGCTGCCCAAGAAGGAAGGACAATGCGCTTTGGCATCAGGCTTCACGTGATTGTCCGGGAGACTGAGGGAGAGGCATGGAAAGCGGCAGAACGATTAATCAGCCATTTAGACGAAGAGACGATTGCGAAAGCGCAGGCTGCACTCCGGCGTGCTGATTCTTCAGGACAAAAACGGATGGCCGATCTTCATAACGGCGACCGGACGAAGCTTGAGATCAGCCCGAATCTCTGGGCCGGCATCGGGCTGGTCAGAGGCGGAGCGGGCACGGCGCTTGTCGGTGATCCCCAGACTGTCGCCGATCGAATTTTAGAGTACCGGGCACTCGGCATTGAGTCGTTTATCTTTTCAGGCTACCCGCATCTTGAAGAAGCTTATTATCTGGCTGAACTCGTGTTTCCGCTTTTGCCGTTTCAAAACGAGCGGACGAAAAAGCTTGAGCGCAGACTGGGCGAAGCAATGGGCAACGACCATTTTGCAAGAGGGAACAAAGCGACAGTCTGATGACATCATAAGGCGGATAATTGCCGGCGGGCGCTTTCTGCTGATTCATTTCCGGGGAAATGCCGCTGTCTGATGTGAAACTGGCAAAAAGGAGGCGGGTAAATACCCGCCTTTAATGCGCCTAGCTTGCACGATGATCATATGAATGATACGATATAAAACGTAATTATTACGATTTAAAAGGAGTGCTGGAATGGCTAAAAAATCAAAAGTGATCAAAGAGCTCAAGCGGCAGAAGCTTGTTGAACAATATGCGGACATCAGAAGAGAATTAAAGGCAAAAGGAGACTGGGACGCGCTGAGCAAACTGCCGCGTGATTCTGCTCCGGCCAGACTTCATAACCGCTGTACGGTGACGGGACGGCCCCGCGGATATATGAGAAAATTTAAACTGTCCAGAATCGCGTTCAGGGAGCTGGCCCATAAAGGCCGGGTTCCCGGAGTGAAAAAAGCGAGCTGGTAACATAAAAAACTCCGGATCTGTCATGAACCGGAGTTTTTGCCGTGCTTATGAAATGTGAAAACATAAGTCAAATGCTGAATCATCATCAGAATGAAAATCACAAGAATCGGAAAAAAGGGAAGATGCGGCTGAATCAGCGGATAAAACAAAAGCAGAACGGCTGCGGCCGGCAATGAGAAGTAAACGGCAATATACGAGGAACGGCAGGCTTTAGCGGTCATCATCCGTTCTCTTTCATCCTGTTCCTCAAACTCATCGGGCACAAGCCTGTGCTTTTTGCCGTTCCGTTTTTTCTTTTCAGTATAGATATATAATACGGCACAAACGGTAAACAGCAGAAACGGCGTGATGTTCAGCTCAAATGAACCGCTCCCCTCCGTCTGGAAAAACTGAGCGATACGCGGCACTGCTTCCATAATGGAAACAAGCGTCCAGCAGGCCAATCCGTAGAGTGCAAGGTGAAAACACGCTTTTCTTTTTAAACTCATTTTTTCTCCTCCTCCAGCCAGAATACTTCCTCCATCGGCAGGGAGAAAGCCCGGCAGATATTAAGCGCCAATAAGAGTGATGGCACATAATCTCCTTTTTCAATCGCCGCAATCGTCTGTCTGGTGGCTCCGGCTTCTTTTCCGAGCGTTTCCTGAGAATAGCCGAATCTGGCTCTCAGCTCTTTTACTTTATTTTTCATCATCAGGCGTACCTCAAGTTTTCTTCTTTTTTATATTGTATGGTATTCTTAACAAAATGTAAACTTAACTTAACATGTGGATAAAAAAAGAATTTTTTTCGACAAATTTTTTAACATTCCCTTGACGAAAAAAAAATATGCATGTAATATTAGAAACATCAAATCGGTGCTGACAAAAAAGCATTTTGATGCGGGTGTAGTTTAGTGGTAAAACCTCAGCCTTCCAAGCTGATGTCGTGAGTTCGATTCTCATCACCCGCTCCATACATACGTTATTAACGCAGTGTTTCGTTTCTCTGATAAACGAAGTATTGCGTTTTTTTATGTGAAAAAAGACACGGAAGGCGTGTCTTTTTATGAAAGCCAAGAGACGGTATGTGTGCCTCCGTGAATTTGTTCAAACATTTTGGTTAAGGATGTTAACAGCTCATCTGCCGCGTCGGCATGAATTGAAGGCGGAAAAAAGATCAGCTGCAGCATGTTCTTTGTGCCGGTTGTTACAGGGCGGGTGTTGATTTGTCCGGTGAGGCAGCCGAAAATGCCGCCAGAGTCGGAGAAAGCCAGTACGTGTTCTTTTTCTCCGATTGTGATTGAAATCGGTTCACCCATCTGTGCGGCGTCATACGCCATGATGGGCAATGAATATTTCAAGGAGAAAAAAAGTATGGTATCATGGGCTGAATTCACACTTTCGATGAATCGTTCCCGGGAAATATCGCCGAGCATAAGCTCCATCGGCGTTTTTTGTCCTGAAAAGGCGGGACTGAGCTGTTCCATCATACGCGCCCATTCTTTCACAAAAGGCTGTTCATCTATGCCGCCGTCAGCATAATCAAAGTAAAGCGATTCTTGAAATAAACGGAGACGGCCTTTCAGCATTTGCGGGGCAGGCCCGACTTCAATCTGTTCATATAATACGGCTGCCGCTTTGATCCCCGGCACCCGTTCAGCAATAAGAGGATCTAAACTGATGTTCAATTGTGTTCACTCCATTTCGGGATGATAAAACTCTATTATACCCGTGCGGGAGCCTGATCACAAAGAAAGGAGGCTGTGCAAAAAATGAATATTCATAAACTGAAAGAGGAATTAATCGAATACGCCAAAAGCATCGGAGTCGACAAAATCGGGTTTACGACGGCTGATACGTTTGACAGTCTGCGTGACCGGCTGATTCTTCAGGAATCACTCGGCTATTTATCCGGGTTTGAAGAGCCGGATATTGAAAAACGGGTCACTCCGTCTTTGCTTCTGCCGAAAGCCAAATCGATCGTCGCCATCGCCCTTGCCTATCCTTCCAAAATGAAAGATGCGCCGAGGAGCACGAGGGACGGCCGTCGCGGCATTTTTTGCAGAGCTTCCTGGGGGAAGGATTATCATGACGTGCTGCGCGAAAAGCTTGATCTGCTGGAGAATTTTCTCCAAAGCAAACATGAGGATATCCGCACGAAGTCAATGGTGGATACGGGAGAATTGTCCGACAGGGCCGTGGCGGAACGGGCGGGAATCGGTTTCAGCGCCAAAAACTGCATGATCACCACACCTGAATACGGTTCTTACGTCTATCTTGCTGAAATGATCACCAATCTGCCCTTTGAACCGGATGTGCCGATTGAAGATATGTGCGGATCGTGCACAAAATGTTTAGACGCGTGCCCGACCGGCGCGCTCGTTAATCCCGGACAGCTTAATGCCCAGCGCTGTATTTCATTCCTGACCCAGACAAAGGGGTTTTTGCCGGATGAATTCCGCACGAAAATTGGAAACCGCCTGTACGGCTGCGACACGTGCCAGACGGTCTGCCCGATTAATAAGGGGAAAGATTTTCATCTTCATCCGCAGATGGAGCCCGATCCGGAAATCGCCAAGCCGCTGTTAAAGCCGCTTCTGACCATAAGCAACCGGGAATTCAAAGAAAAATTCGGACATGTATCCGGTTCATGGCGCGGCAAGAAGCCGATTCAGCGAAATGCCATTTTAGCATTGGCTCATTTCAAAGATGCTTCTTCTCTTCCCGAATTGACCGCTTTGATGCACCAAGACCCGCGCCCCGTCATCAGGGGGACGGCCGCCTGGGCCATCGGAAAAATCGGTGATCCGGAATATGCGAAGGAATTAGAAAAAGCGCTTCACAAGGAGCAGGATGAGGAAGCCATACAGGAAATAGAAAAGGGGCTGGAGCTGCTTTCGGTTTCTGATAAGACTAAAACCGGCCGGTCCTGACATATGTATAGAGAAAAAGCACTTGGCGTGAGTTCAAGTGTTTTTTCTTTATAAAACAGTATGGTGGGTGGAGCGCTTGAAGCATATTATTGAAGACTTAGCGGAGGCCCGGCTTCATTATTTAGTCAACGGAACCGAGATGAGGCACAATGGGCAGGCCGGCGATCTTGAGGTCCTGACGAGAAAAAAAGAGCTGTTTGAAAAACGGAAGGTTGACATCGTTAAAGCGAAAGCGAAAGCCGTCATTGTCAAAAGCAGTCTTGAGGATGACGGCACGTTATGCGTCATGTACACCATTCATTTCGAATATTTGTGCAAGGAGCAGGACGGGCATCTTTATTTAGAAGAGCAGATTGAGGAACGGAATGCTTTTCTCTATGACCAGCTGCTGATTAAAGATCGGGAAATAAAGAAAAAACCGGCCGGATTTTCTGATGGAAACAGCGTAATCGAATATGAGCGGAGTGAACGGGAAGATTTCGGGCGGGCATTTCAATACGACCGTCTGGCTGCCGTTCAGTACGCGGAAAAGTTTTGGAATAAACGAAATCCTGCTTATAAAAATTTCGGCGACAACTGCACAAATTTTATTTCCCAATGTTTACATGCCGGAAAAGCGCCGATGCGGGGGCATCCGAACAGAGGCTCAGGCTGGTGGATGAAGGAAAGCTCATGGAGCTACAGCTGGACGGTCGCGCATTCCATGAAGATGTATCTGGCCCAATCCAAGGCCGGGCTTCGCGCGGTGCAGGTGTCAAGCGCCGAGGAGCTTATGCCCGGAGATGTGATTTGCTATGATTTTGAAGGTGACGGCCGTTTTAACCATACGACGATCGTGGTCGCAAAAGATAAAAGCAATATGCCGCTCGTCAATGCCCAAACATATGACAGCAGAATGAGATATTGGTCATATGAGGATTCAACGGCATATACTCCTTCCATCAGATATGCGTTTTTTCATATTACGGATGATACGACAAAAGAGTAATTAATGATATAATGGTGGGCGGAATAAAAAACAGAGGTGAACATCGTGGCATTACATGTCGTTTTATATCAACCCGAAATCCCGGCCAATACGGGAAATATCGCACGTACTTGTGCGGCAACAGACACAACGCTTCATTTGATCCGCCCGCTCGGATTCTCAACCGATGATAAAATGCTGAAGCGCGCCGGACTCGATTATTGGGAGTTCGTCAACGTCGTTTATCATGATTCGTTGGATGAATTATTTGGGGCATATGAGAACGGAAAGTTTTTCTTCATTACAAAATTCGGGCAAAAGCCGCATACATCGTTTGACTACTCAAATACGGAGGAAGACTTTTTCTTCGTATTCGGCAGAGAAACGAGCGGACTTCCGAAAGAATTGATCGAAAACAATATGGACCGCTGCCTGCGTCTTCCGATGACCGAGCATGTGAGATCATTAAACCTGTCCAACACTGCCGCGATTCTTGTATATGAAGCGCTGCGCCAGCAAAATTACAGAGATTTGACATGAGAAAAAACCGCCCGGATTCGGGCGGTTTTTTTATTGAATGCAGCCGGGGTTCATACAATGTTATATTTATAGGCTTAACAAACGTAACAGTGTTATGTTACGATGTGTTCATCGAAGGAGCTGGATTTATGGAGGAACAACTGATTTCTAAAAAAGAATTGCTTGAAGAAACATCAATCTCATACGGACAGCTGTACCGCTGGAAGCGGAAAAATTTAATTCCTGAGGAATGGTTTATCCGAAAATCAACGTTTACAGGCCAGGAAACATTTTTTCCGAGAGCGGAAATCTTAAAACGCATCTCAAAAATACAGAAAATGAAAGAAAATCTGTCTCTGGATGAAATGAGGGAAATGCTGTCTCCGCAAATGGCAGATGTCGATATATCGTCTGCGGAGCTGCTTCAAAAAGGATTGATTTCAAAGGCTGCGCTGCAAGTTTACGGAGAAGACGGCGTGACATTCACATCCCGGGCGCTGCTGTCTTTATATGTGCTTGAAAGGCTTTTGCAATCGGGAAATATCAGTCTTGAAGAAGGAAAAATGGCGGCAGAAGTGCTGAAAACGTATGAGGCTTCTGAGCTGAAGGCAAATACAGAGCTTGTCGTGCTCCGAAAACTCGGCGTAACGACGTGCTTCATCGCAGATGCGGAACATATTCTGTTTGAACCGTCTGTCAAAGTGGCTGAACGGGTGGCGCTTGCTGCGGCATCAGAAGAATTAAAAACAAAATGGATGCAGGAGGACCATCAATGGATGTAACAGATAAATTAGTCATTAACGGTTCAGGGAGTTCAAAAGGAGGCCGTTTTCATACGGTTGAGATCAACGGAAGCGGCACGGTGTCAGGTGACGTAGAGTGCACGAGCCTTTTGTTTAACGGCAGCGGTAAAACAGACGGAAATGTCAAAACGCAAACACTGACGATCAGCGGTTCGGGGAAAATTTCCGGCAGTGCCGAAGCCGAATCCATCCGAATCAACGGAACAGGTGTCATTAAAGGTGATGTCAAAACGGAGCGGCTGAACGTCGCGGGATTTTCATCTTTCGGCGGCGGTGTGAAAGCTGATGATATTTTCATATCCGGGAAACTTGGGATTGAAGGGGATTGCGAGACAGAAACATTCCGTTCGGAAGGCAAATGCAAGATCGGCGGCCTGCTGAACGCCGATGACGTCAATATGAAGCTGGCGGCGGGCGAGAGCCATGTGAAAGAAATCGGCTGCCGTCATTTAAAGGTGATGAGCAGAAAAAGCGTGCTCGCGCGGTTTAAGCTGATGCCGGCTCCGGTGCTGACCGCAGAGCTGATTGAAGGTGACATCATTGAATTGGCGGACACGCACGCAAAGACAGTCCGCGGAAATTCTGTGCAGATCGGCGCAGGCTGTATCATTGAGACGGTGGAATACAGCGGAGATTTTAAATGTAATCCTTCAGCTTTAGTAAACAAAGCCGTAAAAATATAGGAGGAGCTTCAGTGGAAACAACAAAAAAATTGAGTCATTTAAAAATGTACGGAGCCGGACACGCCGCCGGGGGCTCCTACCAGAATGTAAGCATTAAAGGAGAAGGCATTGTCGGCGAAGGGCTTCAAAGCGAGCGCTGCCGGATATTCGGAACGGGGCGTTTTCTCGGAGATGCCGAGATCAATCGGCTGAAAATTTTCGGGGAACATGAAACTGATGGAGATTTATCGGCACGTTCCGCAAATGTGCTCGGCACGCTGAAAATCGGCGGCTCCATGCGTTTCACCACGCTGAGGCTGAAAGGACTTGCCGACATTTCCGGAGGAGCCGCGGGAGAGCAGTGTCATATTAAAGGAAGTCTCACCGTCGGCGGTGATTGCGAGACAGAGCAGCTTCATGTAACAGGCTGTATCAATGTGGCGGGATTGTTAAACGCGGGAGACGTCAATATCCATTTGCGTTATGACCGAAGCAACGTGAAGGAAATCGGCGGTACATCGATCACAGTCAGGCGGAAACCCGGTTTTCTGAAACGGAAAGCCGGCATGCTTTCGGCTGAATTGATCGAGGGAGACACGATTTACCTTGAATACACGGAAGCGGACACCGTCAGAGGAAAGCATGTGGAAATCGGCCCGGGCTGCAAAATCGGAAAAATCGAGTATCAAACAAGCTGCAAAGCCCATGAAAAATCAACTGTCCAAGAACACATTCAAATATGAAACATTGTTATGTTGTACAGGAAAGGGTGCTCTTCATAAGGAGCACCCTTTTTGCCGTTATTCGTTTTCAGGTTTGCTGTCGTAACCCGCCGTAAAAATGGATACTAAAAAAGTGAGAATGACCCCCAGTAAGATGATCGTTTTCATCATTTCTCCTCCTCTTTGCTTTTCCATTTGATGTCCGAGTCTGGATGAAACTGTATTTCTTTCATTATGAACGGTGCACCAGACCCTTGTCAATGACCGCCCTTGAGCCGCCTTTATTTTTAAGAAACGAAAAGCATGTATTATCACGTCACCGCATAGATTGTAACAAAGTACCTTATTTCTAGTGCATTAACCATGATAGAGGAGGTTCTTATGGATATATTAAAGAAAATTGAAAAGTACAGAGAGGAAGAGCAGCGTCTCAAATGGGAAGGGACGTTCGCTGATTATTTGGAGATCATAAAAGAAAATCCATTGGTCGCGCAGTCTGCTCATTCTCGCGTTTTTAATATGATAAAAGACAGCGGAATCGAGGAGGATGACGGGAAAAAGACATACAGTTTTTTCTCGCGGGAACTGTTCGGCCTTGAAGAATCTCTGGAACGGCTCGTGGAGGAATACTTTCACCCGGCTGCCAAGCGGCTCGATGTAAGAAAACGGATCTTACTATTAATGGGGCCCGTCAGCGGCGGGAAATCAACCCTTGTCACCATGCTGAAAAAAGGGCTTGAAGCCTACTCGCTGACAGACAACGGCGCAGTTTACGCCATCAAAGGCTGCCCGATGCATGAAGATCCTCTCCATCTTATTCCCCATCATCTGCGCGAAGACTTCTACAGAGAATACGGGATCAGAATTGAAGGAAGCCTGTCTCCGCTTAATGTTATGCGGCTTGAAGAAGAATACGGCGGCAGAATTGAGGATGTAAAGGTTGAACGCATTTTCTTCTCGGAGGATAAGCGTACCGGAATCGGAACCTTCAGCCCGTCTGATCCGAAATCACAGGATATCGCCGATTTGACGGGGAGCATTGATTTTTCAACGATTGCCGAATACGGCTCGGAATCAGATCCGCGCGCTTATCGGTTTGACGGTGAATTAAATAAAGCGAACCGCGGAATGATGGAGTTTCAGGAAATGCTGAAATGCGATGAAAAATTTCTCTGGCACCTTCTGTCACTCACGCAGGAAGGGAATTTTAAAGCCGGACGGTTTGCGCTCATCTCAGCCGACGAATTGATTGTTGCGCATACGAACGAAACGGAGTACCGCTCGTTTATTGCCAATAAAAAAAATGAAGCCCTTCACTCCAGAATCATCGTGATGCCTGTTCCTTATAATTTAAAGGTGTCCGAGGAAGAACGGATTTATGAAAAAATGATTTCGGAAAGTGATGTTTCTGACGTACACATCGCCCCCCATACATTAAAAGTGGCCGCGATGTTTTCTATTTTGACCCGGCTGAAGGAACCGAACCGGTCTGATATTGATCTCGTTAAAAAAATGAGGCTTTATGACGGAGAAAGCGTTGAAGGTTACAATTCCGTTGATCTGGAGGATATGAAGAAGGAATTCCAGGATGAAGGAATGAGCGGAATTGACCCGCGTTATGTCATCAACCGTATTTCCTCAACGATTATCAGAAAAAATATGGAATCCATCAATTCGCTTGACGTGCTGCGTTCCTTAAAGGAAGGACTCGATCAGCATCCGTCCATTTCCGCTGAGGACAAAGAGCGGTATATGAATTTTATTTCCGCCGCCAGGAAAGAGTACGATGACATCGCCAAAAAAGAGGTGCAGAAGGCGTTTGTTTATTCATATGAAGAATCCGCGAAAACACTCATGGATAATTATTTAGATAATGTAGAAGCGTACTGCAACAAAAATAAGCTCCGCGATCCGCTGACGGGTGAAGAAATGAACCCTGACGAAAAGCTGATGAGATCAATTGAAGAGCAGATCGGCATTTCAGAAAACGCCAAAAAAGCATTCCGCGAAGAAATTTTAATCCGCATATCCGCTTATGCAAGAAAAGGAAAACGCTTCGACTATAACTCACACGAAAGACTCCGCGAAGCGATTCAGAAAAAGCTTTTCGCAGACTTAAAAGATGTAGTTAAAATTACGACCTCAACCAAAACGCCGGATGAGCAGCAGCTTAAAAAGGTTAATGAGGTAGTGGCGCGGTTAATAGATGAACACGGCTATAATTCGACAAGCGCAAATGAACTGCTGAAGTATGTCGGAAGCCTGCTCAACCGCTGATGCTTGATTCATGATAGGCCCGTCCGTACAAGGACGGGTTCTTTTGTCTATATTTCAAAATTGTTTGTCAATTGAAAAGTCCGTCCGGCATAAGATAAGAATAAATCTTTTCGCCGGACTTGTTTCATAAACAGGACCAAGCCGGAATACACATGTAAAACGACCATAACGGTTAAGGAGGGGAATTCATGTCCCGTAATGACAGCGGAAATTTTTTGATTTCAGAGGAAGACTGGTCCCTCCATCGCAAAGGCTTTGACGACCAGCAGCGCCACCAAAAGAAAGTACAGGAAGCGATAAAAAACAACCTTCCGGACCTTGTCACTGAGGAAAGCATTATTATGTCCAACGGAAAAGATGTCGTGAAAATCCCGATTCGTTCGCTTGATGAATATAAAATCCGTTATAACTATGATAAAAACAAACATGTCGGCCAAGGTGACGGTGACAGCGAAATCGGCGATGTCGTCGCCAGAGACGGCGCAGATAAAAAGCAGGGGGCCGGAAAAGGCCAGGGAGCCGGCGATCAGGCAGGCGAGGATTATTATGAAGCCGAGGTCTCATTGATGGACCTGGAAGAAGCGCTGTTTCAGGAATTAGAGCTGCCGAATCTGCAGCAAAAGGAAAGGGACAATATCGTTCATACCGACATCGAATTTAATGATATCCGGAAAACCGGGCTGACAGGGAATATTGATAAGAAAAGAACGATGCTGTCTGCCTATAAACGAAACGCCATGTCAGGCAAGCCGTCGTTTTATCCGATTTATCCGGAAGATCTGAAATACAAAACATGGAATGATGTGACGAAGCCGGAATCGAAAGCTGTCGTTTTAGCCATGATGGATACAAGCGGTTCGATGGGCGTATGGGAAAAGTATATGGCGAGGAGCTTCTTTTTTTGGATGACACGATTTTTACGGACAAAGTATGAAACGGTAGATATCGAATTTATCGCCCACCACACGGAAGCGAAGGTGGTGTCGGAAGAAGATTTCTTCTCGAAAGGCGAGAGCGGGGGAACCATCTGCTCCTCCGTCTACCGGAAGTCTCTTGAATTAATTGATGAAAAATATGACCCCGCCCGCTACAACATCTATCCGTTCCATTTCTCAGACGGGGATAATTTAACATCGGATAACGCCCGATGCGTAAAGCTCGTCAATGACATCATGAAAAAATCAAATCTGTTCTGCTACGGTGAGGTCAATCAATATAACAGGCATTCCACCCTCATGTCCGCCTATAAAAACGTCAAAGATGATAAATTTAAATATTACATCTTAAAGCAGAAATCAGACGTTTTTCAAGCGCTGAAAAACTTCTTCAAAAAAGAGGAAGCGGGGGTAAGCAAAGCATAAGTATTAAACATAAAGCCGAGTGAAGAATCGTGCGGCCGCGGTTCTTCATCCGGCTTTTTTAAATTAAAAATAAAGAGAAAAAAAGGCATAAAAAAAATCCTTAAAAAATAGAACTTTTCTCTTTACAAATCTTCTTTCATTTATTAATATTTTATCTTGTGAACTATTATTAAGGGAATGAGGTGAAAATACGGTGATTGAATCAGAGCTCGCTTTGCTCAGTTTTGAACAACTGTTTGATACTTCCAGATCAATTTACAAAAAGCAGAAAATGATCTTGGAGACAGTACTTGAACCTTTTGATATTACAGTCCTGCAGTATCTGCTGATGTTCAAAATACATAAGAGCAAAAGCACGCAGCTTTCAAGGCTGGCTTTGTCGCTTGATCTGAAACCGGCGTCTGTCACGAGAATGACCGATATTCTGTATAAGCGCCGATTAATGGTTCGGAGCGACTATCACGACGACCGGCGTGTTGTTATGATTCAGTTAACCGAAGAGGGGGAAGAACTTCTAAAGACAGCTGCTGTTCAATACGCCGAAAAAGCGGCGGTTTTATACCGGCAGCTCAATACCGATGAACTGCAGTACCTGCGCAAGCTGGCGGAAAGTTTAACGAAGCTTGCAAACGGCTGTGCAGTGAAAAACGGAAAATAAAAAAATCCCCACATATTTTTATCATCATTCCACAAAATGATAGAGGAAGAAACGAAAGGAGAAAACAAAATGAACAGAGGACGTTTAATTCTGACCAACATTATCGGTTTGATTGTTGTTCTTGCAATTATAGGCGGAGGTGCTTACTACTATTATCAAAGCACGCACTATGTAAAAACCGATGAAGCAAAAGTTGCCGGCGACATGGCTGCTATCACAGCTCCTGCTGCGGGTAAAGTAACTGACTGGAACCTTGATGAGGGGAAAGAAGTAAGTAAAAACGACGTTGTTGCAAAAATCAAAGGACAGCAAAATGCTGACGTTAAAGCCATCATGGATGGAACAATCGTGAAAAACGAAGTGAAAAACGGCCAAATGGTGCAAGCCGGTACGACAATTGCCCAAGAAATTGACATGAAACACCTTTACATCACTGCAAACATTAAAGAAACTGACATCAGAGACATTGAAGTAGGAAACAAAGTAGACGTCATTGTTGACGGTGACCCTAATACAACATTTGACGGAACTGTAGAAGAAATCGGCTATGCGACAAATTCAACTTTTGATATGCTGCCTTCTTCAAACTCAAGCGGCAACTACACAAAAGTAACGCAAAAAGTTCCTGTTAAAATTTCACTCAGCAACCCATCTGACAAGGTGCTTCCTGGTATGAACGCATCTGTAAAAATCTCTGAATAATACAGATCAGTCATCAAACCATGAAGGGAGGTTGTCTTAGGTGGCTAAATCAGATAATCAAGTAAAAAGTCCTAAAACATTGCTTATTGTGCTTATGGCCGGGTTATTCCTGGCGATCTTGAACCAAACGCTTCTTAACGTGGCGATGCCGCACTTAATGACCGAGTTCGGTGTGAGTGCGACGACGATTCAATGGCTGACGACCGGATACATGCTGGTCAACGGTGTTTTGATTCCGTTATCGGCCTTCTTAATTACCCGGTTCGGGCAAAGAAGCCTCTTTCTCGTAGCCATGTTCTGTTTTACAGCGGGAACGTTAGTCTGCGGAATCGCGCCTAACTTCTCAACCATGCTGATCGGCCGGTTAATTCAGGCGGTCGGCGGCGGTATCTTGCAGCCGCTGGTCATGACAACCATTCTGCTTATCTTCCCGCCTGAAAGCAGGGGGAAAGGAATGGGGATTTTCGGTCTTGCGATGATGTTTGCTCCAGCGGTCGGACCGACTCTTTCCGGCTGGATCATCGAGCATTACACATGGCGCATTATGTTCTACGGCCTTGTTCCGATCGGGGCGATCGTTATTGTCATAGCGTTTTTCCTCTTTAAGAACTTGGTGGAACCGCAAAAAATCAAACTCGACAGCTTGGGTGCGATTCTGTCCATTGTCGGATTCGCCTCATTGCTTTACGGAGTCAGTGAAGCGGGAAGCGACGGCTGGGGAGACCCGATCGTTCTGTCTACCGTTATTGTCGGTATCATCGCGATTGCCGCGTTTGTCATTCAGCAATTGCGCTCTGAAAAACCGATGCTTGACTTCCGGGTATTTAAATATGATATTTTCTCACTTTCCAGTGTGATTAACATCATTATTACCGTTGCGCTTTACACAGGAATGTTCCTGCTTCCGATTTACCTGCAGAACTTAGTCGGCTTTACGGCGCTGCAATCAGGCCTCTTGCTATTGCCGGGCGCGATTGTCATGCTGATCATGTCGCCGATTTCCGGTATTCTGTTTGACAAAATCGGTCCGAGACCGCTTGCGATCGTCGGGCTGGTCATTACGGTCGCAACGACATTCCAGTATACAAAATTGACAATTGACACACCTTATACGCATATCATGCTTGTCTATGCCATCCGCGCATTCGGTATGTCACTGTTAATGATGCCTGTAATGACAGCCGGAATGAACCAGCTTCCGGCACGGTTGAACAGCCACGGCACGGCGATGAGCAACACGCTCCGCCAGATCAGCGGTTCAATCGGAACAAGTTTGATCACAACGATCTATACGAACCGCACGACGATGCATTATTCGCAGATTGCGGATAAAACAAGCACGGCAGATCCAAGCTTCATGCAGTCGTTCCAAAGCGCAGTTTCGAATTTAATGGTCAACATGAACATGTCGCTTGATGCGGCGAAACAAACCGTTTATGCCTATCTCTACAAAACGGCTTCACTTAATTCCAACGTTATGGGAATTAATGACGCGTTTATGTGGGCGACGATCTTTGCGGTTATCGGCGTAGTCTTGAGCCTGTTCTTGCGTGACGTACGGAAAGACAAACAGCGGGCGAAGAAAAAAGAGGAGCTGTCATTGCTTCCGGCCCCTAAAGAAGTGAAGGAATCTTAATCATCTGAATGGGAGGTTTCCTGAATGAAAATTTACGTAGTGTACGATAGTGAAGGCGAACACACAAAATACCTTGCCGAAGCCATTGCGGAAGGAGCAAGTGAAAACGCTGATGCTGAAGTCTTGATTGACCATGTCGATCAAGCTGACATCCGCAAGCTGAAAGACATGGATGCGATTATCTGGGGATGCCCTGGACACTTTGGCACCATCAGTTCAGGCTTAAAAGCGTGGATCGACAGACTCGGCTATTTGTGGGCTGAAGGCGAACTGATTGATAAAGTCGGCGCCGTATTCTGTACGACTGCGACAACCCATGGCGGATTAGAAATGACAATGCACAATCTGATCACTCCTATGTTTCACCAAGGCATGATTGTTGTCGGTCTTCCCGGCAACGTTCCTGAAAATGCGCTGTACGGTTCTTACTACGGCGCGGGCGTCACATGCCCGGTTGACAGCGATGTGCTGATGACGGAAGAAGGCCTTCAATTAGGCCGTGCGCTTGGCAGACGTGTCAGCCAGGTCACAGGTAATCTAACTGCCGGACGACAGTAAGGAGAGGGTTATATGGCCATTATTATAGCGGTTATTGCTGCTGTCATTGTGATTGCACTTCTTATCACATTCAATGTCCGCAGCACTTCTGCAGGACAGGATGTCAAAGAAGAAAAGAGAGAAGCGATCGGCACTACAGCCGAACAGCCGGAAAAGCATGATCCGGCCGAGGAACGCTCAGCCGAGCATGTTCCCGTCGTTGTAAAATCTGAATCTCCCCGCGAGAAAAAGAATACAATGGGCGATGATGTGTACCGTCAGGCGCTTCAGAAGTTCAAGACTTCTGAGACGGATCAGGAAACAACAGATCCCGAAAGCGGCGGCAAAATGCAGGATAGCAGCTATCGTGATGCGCTGCTCTCCTTAAAAAACAAAAAGAAGTAACGGAAAAGGCAAATCTGCGTAAGAGCGGATTTGTCTTTTTTTTATTGAAGATATTGTAATTTGTGATGATCTAGTGTACTATGTGACTCATACACTGGTCCCGAATGGAGAGAGAAAGAATGACATCGTTTTTAGGTCTGCTGAAAAAAGATGCGAAGGTTTCATGGGTCTGGCTGGCGGTTTGGGTTTGCGGCATGATCTTCTGGGCGGCGGCAGCCCACGTTATTGCTGTCCGTCAGAAAGAACCGCTCGTCATTTTCGGCTTTTTTGCGGCAATGGGGTTTTTTCAATTTCTTGCGGCGCCGCTTTTTATGTACTATCACCTCCACAAAGAAGGGAAAAATCAGCTGTGGCTTTACAATCCGAATGGCGGGTTTTATCTGCTGGCTTCCAAGCTGACGGCCTCACTGCTGTATCAGTTTATCGGGCAGCTGACGCTGACCGGCTACGGTATTTGGATGTACCGGATGCTTGCTGCAAAAGGAGCGCTGGAACACACCATTCCCCTGGCCGGCACATTAACAGGACTGAATGCTTACCTGCTGATCAGCTCAGCGTACTTATCTGTGATCGTGGCCGTATTTTGGACTGTTTTTCACTCGTTAAAACATTTCCCCGTTCTCCGCTGGGTGATCTGCATCGTGCTTGCGTTTGTCTGGACCTATATTGACGATAAACTCATTACGCCTTTCACTTCATCTCAACATGATTTATGGCCGGTAAAAGTGTATGCGAATTTTGAATTTCATTATACAAAATTGGCCGGCTGGACGATGGAGCTGAAGGCCGTCCACATCTCGCTTTTCAGCTTCCTGGCTGTGATTGTGCTTGCGGCGCTCTGTCTCGCGCTGGCCTCAATGCTGCTGAATCGCAAGGTTGAGGTGTAATGATGAAGCGTGAATTTCAATCATCAAAGCCGATTTATCTGCAAATTGCCGACCGTGTATATTACCGGCTGATACGAAACGAGCTTTCGCCGGGTGACAAACTGCCGTCCGTAAGAGAGATGGCCGTTCAGATGAAAGTGAATCCGAATACGATACAAAGAACGTACAGTGAAATGGAAAGGCTGGGGATCGTGGAAACGAGAAGAGGACAGGGAACCTTTATAGCTGAAAGACCCGATCTGAAAGAGGAGCTGAAAGACAGGCTGACAAAAGACGTATTCAAACGCTTTATTCAGGAAATGGCGGAGCTGGGGTTATCTCCTGAAGAAATGCTCGACGGGATCAAACAATATGCGGAGGAAGCAGACGATGAATCTTGATTTTGAACACGTTACAAAAAAATACAGCCGCAGGCTCGCGGTCAGCGATGTATCATTTTCATTGTCTCCGGGTAAGATCTACGGAATATTAGGACCGAACGGAAGCGGTAAATCAACAACGCTGAAAATGCTTGCCGGGCTTGCATTTCCCACCTCGGGTGCTGTTCGGATCGGCGGACGTGCCGTAAGCCGGAACATGCTTTTTCGTACGGCTTATTTAACCGAACATGATACGTTTTTCGCCCGGACGACTGTCGGTGATATGCTCACATTTTATCATTCACAATTCCCGGATTTTCAGCTGGAAAAAGCACGGAATCTATTATCGGAAATGAATCTCTCATCGGAGCAGAAAATAAAAGAGCTGTCTAAAGGCAGCCGGGGCAGGCTGAAAATCGTCCTGGCCCTGTCGAGAAAAGCATCCGTCATTCTGCTGGATGAGCCGTTTTCCGGTCTGGATCCGTCGGTCCGGGAATCAATCGTCAACAGTCTCGTATCGTATATTGATTTTGACAGTCAGATCGTCGTCATCGCCACACATGAGATCGATGAGATTGAGACGCTTTTGGACGAAGTGATGGTGTTCAAAAAAGGGAAAATCGCTGAACGGCGTGAAGTCGAAGAGCTCAGGGAGCAGGAAGGAATGTCCGTACTGCAATGGTATAAAAGCATTATGCAGGCGTACGAAAAAGAAGGGGGATTCTAATTGGAAACGGTATTGGAATTGCAACAGGTAAAGAAAACGATTAAAGGACGAACGATTATTCATGATCTGAGTTTCTCCGTCCGGGCAGGCGAAGTGTTTGGGTTTCTGGGACCGAACGGAGCGGGGAAAACGACTACGATCAGAATGATGGTCGGATTAATGAAACTGTCTCAGGGAGACATCGTAATCTGCGGGGAATCCATTACGAAAAACTATGCAAAAGCGGTCAGGCACGTCGGAGCCATCGTGGAAAACCCGGAGCTGTACAAATTCCTGAGCGGCTATAAAAATTTACAGCAGTACGCAAGAATGGTAAAAGGCGTTACGAAAGAAAAAATAGATGAGGTCATCGAGCTCGTCGGATTACAGGACAGAATTCATGACAAAGTAAAGACCTATTCTCTCGGGATGAGACAGCGCCTCGGCCTTGCTCAGAGTCTGCTGCATAACCCAAAGGTGCTGATTCTGGATGAACCGACAAACGGCCTTGACCCCGCCGGTATCAGGGAAATCAGAGACCATCTGAAAAAGCTGACACGGGAAAAAGGAATGGCGGTTATCGTCTCGAGCCATCTGCTGTCCGAAATGGAATTGATGTGCGATCGAATCGGCATTTTGCAAAAAGGAGAGCTTGTTGATATTCAAAAGGTAAGAGATGAAGGAACAGAAGAAAAAGATACATACTTTTTCCATATTGAACAAAGGGAAGAGGCGCTTGCCGTCCTGAGTCAGTTTGACTGTGTGAAAAAAACAAACGGCTTTGAGATCAAGCTGTCAAAACAGGAAGTGCCTGATGTGATTTCACTTCTCGTCCGTGAAAATATCCGCTTATATGAAGTGAAAATCATAACAAAATCTTTAGAAGACCGTTTCCTGGAAATTACCGGCGGGACGAAAGAGGAGGCTCAATATGCTTAAACTGATCTATAATGAATGGATTAAAATCTTCAGCCGTGTCGGCACGTGGGCTATGATTGTGATTTTAGGCCTTGCGATGACCGGCTTTGCACTTCTGTCAAACCATTTCACCTCTAACGAAGCCAATCCGAATTGGAAGCAGGAGCTCCAGGGCGCAAACAAAGAAATGAAACAGCAGATGAAGGAAACCGGAAATCAGACTGTCATTGATAGTCTGAAACAGAATATCGCGATAAATGAATACCGTATGGATCATAACCTCCCCGAGGATACAGGGTACACAGTGTGGTCATACGTAGCTGATTCTTCGATGATGACGGTTTTGACAGGCCTGTTCACGATTATCATCGCAGCAGGCATCGTGGCGAATGAGTTCAACTGGGGAACCATCAAACTGCTGGCCATCCGTCCGCTCAGCCGTTTTCAAATTTTACTTTCTAAATATATGACGGTGCTGCTGTTCGGACTGCTGATGCTTGTGATTTTATTTGCCGGCTCCGCTCTGTTGGGATTGGTCTTTTTCGGTACAGGCGGAGATACTGCGGCTGATGTTCATCTCGTATACAAAGACGGCCATGTTTTTGAGCAAAATATCATCGCTTTCCTCGCTAAAACATATATCTATGAATCTGTCTCCGCTTTTATGCTTGCGACGATGGCGTTTATGCTGTCTGCAGTATTCCGAAACAGCTCATTAGCGGTCGGATTTTCTATTTTTCTATTGGTTATGGGCAACACGGCGACTGTATTTCTTGCCACGAAATTTGAATGGACGAAATATATTTTATTTGCGAACACGGATTTGTCGCAATATATGAACGGTACTCCTTTAGTAGAGGGGATGACGATGACATTTTCGGTTGTGATGCTTGTGATTTACTTCATTATTTTTATGGCGCTCGCATTCGGCGTCTTCTTAAAACGGGATATTGCGACCTGATGTAAAAAAGCTGTTTTGCATAGGCAAAACAGCTTTTAGATATAAAAAAAACCGCCGGCTTGCACCGGCAGGTTTTTTTAAGACATTTATGCTTTTGTTACGTTAGCAGCTTGTGGTCCGCGGTTTCCTTCAACGATTTCGAAAGAAACAGATTGGCCTTCTTCTAAAGTTTTGAAGCCTTCGCCTTGAATAGCAGAGAAGTGAACGAATACATCGTCTTGACCTTCTACTTCGATGAATCCGAATCCTTTTTCAGAGTTGAACCATTTTACTTTACCTTCTAACATGAAATTTCCTCCTAAAGCGACATAACGCTTAAATTCACTATTCTTGCTCTAAAACAAACTTCCAAGACGAAAACTCTTGCAAAACTTTCTTCTTAAAGATAGTTCGAACAAAAATAATTACCTTTACTCTACCAGTAATCCGGAGAAAAAACAACTGCTAAATGTAACTTTTTTTGAAATAACATTTTTTAAGTCGAAATCGCGCGGATACGGAAGGCTGATCTGAGATTGAACAGCACATTTTGCAGCTCATAAAAGCCGCTCTCTACAACCTTAACTTAATCATGAGCCCGAATGCATGGTGCAGTGCTGCACTGCAAATAAAAATAGGGAGGGAGTAGGTCATCTTGAAGCTGCGGATTATAAAGAGTCTGTTTCTCTTCATTTTGATCATGCTGCTTACTTCATGCCATGATCCCGCTTGAAATCGAGCCATTACTATCAGAATAAATGTATGTCATCCATTTATCTGGGGATTTGTTGCAAAAAAGTCGGAGAGGAAGGATTGAAACTTTCATTGGTAACATTTCGGATTATGCCCAGGCTGATTTGGCACATTGTCGGCGGGGATTTTGATGCAGATACATTTCAAACCGTTGCTTATTTTAAAAGTTTGCCGACTATTGGAAAAAAGAAGCTGCCCCTTTAGGAACGACGTATGTAGCGTGTGCTCGGCATTTATTCCAAGCAGTATAAACGGCTGAAGGATATACCGAACGGAGCGGTGATGATCGTGTCTGATGAAGCGGCGGGCTGATTACGTTGAAAAGGCGTGACGCAGCAGTTTCCGCAAAAAAGCAGAATTTCATGCGGAAAAGGACGCGCTGATCTGGCCGGCGCAGAAGATAAAGTATAAGCGGCTGCAAAAACTCCTGTCTTTGTATCGAATATCAGGGCAGCCTGATTCCCGTTTTCCAGGCGGGCGCCGTTGTCACTGAAAAGAAAGAATGATTCCCCCTCTGCGGCGATCATTCTTTTTTTTCAGTGCTGCACACTTGATTGCGTCCTGAGGTTTTCGCTTTGTACAGCATCCGGTCTGCGATCAGAGGCAGGGTCTGCGGATCCGCCGTATTTGTCGGATAGTGCGCGATGCCGATAGAAACGGTCACGAAAATTGTATCTCCGCTCGTCAGCAGAATCGGGTTCCCGTCCATCGTCTGCCTGATTTCTTCTGCGAGGTGAAGCCCTTTTGTATACGTGCAATTCGGTATAAGCACCGCAAATTCTTCGCCGCCGATACGGGCTGACGGATCAGAACTGCTGATTAAGAATCTCAGCCGCGTCCCTAGTTCTTTCAGCACTTGATCACCTTCATAATGGCCGTATTGATCATTGATCTGTTTAAAGTGATCAATATCTAAATAAATAAGCGCAAGCTGAGATGAGGCTGATCGAGATGCCCGGTCGTACAGGAGGCGCGAGATCTCCTCGAACTTTCTCTTATTAAAAATCCCAGTCAGAAAATCATAATTCGCTTGAAACTTGTATTTCTTGAATAAAAGGCGGGCATCGGCTTCGTGTTTGATGATATACAGTGACAGCATTCCGCCCAAAGTGGAAATGAGCCAATAATAAACGAGGGTCCCGGCAGGCTGTTCAGGCACAAGCAACAGCAGCGTCAGGGTGAAAATAACGTTTGAGAAAAGCAGCATAACGAACGCCTTTTTGCGATCCGGCTTTTTTCCTCTGAGGACGGCCACAGAAAGTATGGCAATAATCCCGACTGCTGCAATGGAAAAAATGGCGCTGGCATTGAAATTGATCAGGATACGGCCTGCCACGATAATCGCAAAGGCAACTGCCGTAGACACCCAGCCTCCATAAAGAGCGGCGATGATAATCGGGATATTTCTGAGGTCAATGATAGAATCAGAGTAAGAAAAGCCGAAAGCAATCAGAAAAACCCCTAAAAGCCCGCAAGCCGCCCCCTTCAGTAATTGAAACATCGGACGGTCTTCTTTATACGACAGCGACTCTTTAAAAAGAAGGGTGAAGAGATAATTAAATGTGATTAAAATCGTCAAATTAAGAAACAGTTCCTTCAGCATAACAATCACCCTTATATAAGTTACTAAAGAAAGGGTGGAAAGAAAAGAGAAAAGTCTATAAAAATACATATATTGTAAAATCATACTTGACCGATCGGAATTCATATAATATAGTGTTTAAGGATAATGAGCAAGGGAGTGTTTACCTGTTTTGGAGAATTTATTTGTGGTCTTACATGTTTTCATTATGCTTTTGCTTATAGCAGGTCTGTTTGTGATGCAAAAAAAACACGTTTCCTTTTCTAAACGTGTCTTTACCGCGCTCGGATTAGGCATTGTATTCGGTTTTGCACTGCAATTGATTTACGGGCCGGCTTCACATATCGTGACACAAACAGCTGATTGGTTTAATATCGCCGGCGGCGGTTATGTCAAGTTGCTTCAGATGATCGTCATGCCGCTTGTCTTTATTTCCATTCTGGGCGCATTTACGAAGCTGAAACTGACCCATAACATCGGAAAAATCAGCGGCCTGATCATCGGAATTTTGATCGCCACCACAGCAATTGCCGCGGCAGTCGGAATTGTTTCGGCGCTTTCCTTTGATCTGAAGGCCGTTCATATCGACCAGGGAAGCACTGAGCTATCAAGAGGCCAGGAGCTTCAGCAAAAATCGGAGGATATGACGGCTAAAACGCTTCCTCAGCAAATCGTTGAGCTTCTGCCGGGAAATCCGTTTCTTGATTTCACCGGGGCCAGACCGACTTCCACCATCGGAGTCGTTATTTTCGCCGCTTTTCTCGGCATCGCTTTCCTTGGCGTGAAACGGAAGCAGCCGGAGCATGCCGCGACATTCAGCGGAATTGTCGATGCGGTTTACGCGATTATTATGCGCGTCGTGACATTAATTTTAAGACTGACGCCTTACGGGGTGTTGGCGATTATGACGAAAACGATCGCGACAAGCGACATCGACAGCATTGTGAAACTGGGGATGTTTGTGATCGCATCATACGCCGCGCTCATCGTCATGTTTATCATTCACTTGCTGCTGATTACGTTCAGCGGTTTAAATCCGATCACATACGTGAAAAAAGCATTTCCGGTCATGGTGTTTGCGTTTACGTCCCGTTCAAGCGCAGGGGCTTTGCCGCTCAATATTAAAACACAAAAAAGCATGGGCGTACCGGAAGGAATTGCGAACTTCGCCGGTTCATTCGGCTTATCGATCGGTCAAAACGGCTGTGCCGGCATTTATCCGGCAATGCTCGCGATGATGATTGCGCCGACAGTGGGGCAAAATCCGTTTGAACCCGGATTTATTATTTCGGTCATCGCGATAGTGGCAATCAGTTCGTTCGGTGTAGCAGGCGTAGGAGGCGGCGCGACTTTTGCGGCTCTTCTCGTCTTATCCGCTTTAAACATGCCTGTCGCGCTTGCCGGGCTGCTCATCTCAATTGAGCCGTTAATTGACATGGGACGCACTGCCTTAAATGTCAGCGGCAGCATGACCGCGGGACTGTTAACAAGTAAAATGACGAAGGAAACCGATACCTCGGTTTACAATGATTCCTCAATCGTCATTGAAGCTGAAGAAGCTTAATAAAAAGAGGATCATCAGCAAAAACCAGCCATGGCACATCACTTTGCTGTGAGCCGCACTGCATGGTTAGCAAGATCTTTCCTCAATCTGAAAAGCCTTAACTTCACCTGAAGTTAAGGCTTTTTTAGCGGGAAGCAACATTATCCGCTCCCCGGCATTGTGATTAAGGGAACTTCTTCAAATCGTTAAAAAACGAATTCGTGTATTTTTAATGATTTCCGGGTTCCAGATCTTCCAGCATATTCATTACGGTGCTGTCATTTAAAACATTTACCGCGCTTTCTTCAAAGTGAATCGGCTCCGTATAGTGAGGCTTTGCCGAAGTCTCTTTTCTGCGGTCTGCCTGTCCGTCCGTATGGCTCCGGCTGTGTTCATGAGACGATGAAGTTGAGCCGGAGTGTTGGCGGGAAGTCTGCTCATGCCGCTGTCCGCCGGAATCTCCGCCGAAAGCCTGCTTAATCATCTCAGCGGGCTGCATGGAGCCGCCTTGTGAGTGCCGGGCTTTGTCCGTGTGCCGCTGTCCGCCGGAATCTCCGCCGAAAGCCTGTTTGATCATCTCGGCGGGCTGCATGGAGCCGCTTTGTGAATGCCGGTCTTTGTCCGTGTGCTGCTGTCCGCTGGATTCTCCGCCGAAAGCCTGCTTAATCATCTCAGCAGGCTGCATGGAGTGTGCGTCATCTTTATGCTGCATTCGGCCTGAAACCATTCCGGTGATTTTGCGGCGGATTTCCGGTGATAAAGCTGCAATCAAAAGTGATGAGCCGATCAGCAGCGCTGTCGGGCTGATGCCTCTTTTTTGTCTGAACAAGTTAAATCCCTCCTCATTCTATTGATTACATTTATCTTTTCCTTTCCTTCTGATATTTATCCAACTGCGCAAATGCAAACGGCGTGCATAAATCCAGCCGAATAGAAAAACCTATACGTAAAGTGAGAAAGGAGGAATCCACATGATAAAAAAACAAGCAGTTATCTCTGCCCTTCTTCTGCCGATGCTGATTACCGCAGGGTGCAGTATGGGAAACCAGGGAGAAGGAAAACGAAATGACAACCGCACCCAAAATGTAAATTACCGCAACACGCCTAACGACGGTGCGACAAATATGAATACAGGGAACCGTCATAACCAAAACACCGCAGATCACAATAACAACCGTAACCTGAGGGTTGCTGATAAAGCCGCAGACAAGGTGACTGATCTGAAAGAAGTTAAAAATGCAACTGTGATCATTGCCGGAAACAGCGCTTATGTTGCCGTTGTTTTGACAAACGGGCAAAAAGGCGCCATTGCCAACCATTTGAAAAATAAGATAACCGATAAGGTGAAATCAGCCGATAAACATGTCCGGACAGTATATGTATCAGCGAATCCGGATTTCGTGGAACGTATGCAAGGCTACGGAAAACGAATCAAAAACGGTCACCCGGTATCCGGTCTGTTTGATGAATTCGGCCAAATGGTGCAGCGTGTATTCCCAAACCCCAATAAATAAATGAATGAATAGAAAAGCCGCATTTGCTGCGGCTTTTTTATTTTATCTGCCGTCACGGCCAAACCTTCCGGCGCATAAAGTAAAGAATGAGATGAAAATTGAAGGATCGGGGAGGGAGCTTGTTTGCGTGACGGCATGGGGAAACGGGCGGCATTCACTCTGATCCTGTGCGGAGTCCTTGTCATATTGGCTGTCAGTTCAGCCGTTTCAGTAAGTTTGATGTACGTCCTGTCAGGCCAAAACAGCCGCTCTGTTCCGACGAAGGAACAAGTGACTGAACACATGAATAAAGAAATTTACAAACATACAGCGATTTACTATTCGGCGGATGAAAAACCGCTCTTGGATCTGACCAAGCTTACGTTAGACTACGCAAAGCGTATCAATCAAATCATTGTCGGCTATAAAGGAACAGCGCCTCTTGAACTTATTTTCTTTGCGGATGAAGCTGAAATTGAGCAATACTCCGGCTTGAAAAACGTAGTCGGTTTTTATTCAGAGCAGGAGCAGATGATGGGGCTTTTGCCTGAAGAGAAAAAACAGCTTCTGAAAAAAGATGAGCTGGCCGTTTTTATGTATAAACAATTGATTATACATGAATATACGCACTATGCGTTTCATCAAAAAACGCGGCAAATGGGGACGTCTACGTCTGAATTTCCGCTTTGGTTTCATGAGGGGCTGAGCGAATGGGTTGCGCATTATGATGTAGTCATTGATCCGATTGCATTTTCCGTCGTGCCGTTTGATCAATTAACGACCGACCGAAAATGGCAGAAATCGCGGATGGAATATGAGACGGATGTATATTTGCAAAGCTTCTATATGATAAAGGATTTAACCGATACATTCGGAGAAGGCATTATCTTAACCATTATCAACAAAACCGCCGAAACACAGGATTTTGAAAAAGGCTTTGAAGCGGCCACCAAAGAAACCCTGAGACAGTTTGAACGTGATTTCACAAACACATATGAAAAAAAGAAAACGGCATTGGAGAGTCGGGTATCCAACGCCGTTTCTTAATCAATGCAGGTTTTGCTGCTGTCCCATTTGTCCTTTAATCGGAGGCATTTGCGGCTGTCCCTGAGCCGGCACGAATGAATTCAGCATCGTCTGCATATCTTGTGCATTAAGCTGAGGAACCTGATAATAACCGTGTTTGTTTTGGTACAAGAAGATTTCAAATGCCATTTCAACATATTGCTGAATTTGGGCTGAGAGCACTCTTCTTGTCACGGGATTGGTCATTTCAAGCGAGCTCATCGTCAAAAGAGAAGCTTGAGCTTTAATCAGGCCGAGCATATGACCGCTTATCCCGAGATCTTTGACATCATTTAATGATTGATTCGGTTTTTTCGGCTGTGTCGGTTTTATGCCGTACACGGCTTGGTTCTGTTCCTTCATCATATATGTCGAAGTTTCCTGAGAAGGCTTTTGGCCGGTCTTAAAGCATTCTGCCGTCAGATTATAAAGTCCGAGAATGAATTGGTATTGGCGGTCAAGAATATCCGCCAGCTGCTGATCCTGTATAAATTGTCTGAGCATCATAAATTGATCCAGGACGCCGACTGTTCCGGCCAGGACTTCATGCATATCGAAAAGCTCATGTCCTCCGTGATTCACTTGCGGTGAACCCGGCATCCCCTGATTTACTGGCGGCTGCTGCTGATTCTGCTGCTGTTCCACTGGTTATTTTCCTCCTTCATGTCAAATCATCATTAAGATGTGAAAAAAGCTGATCCGTTATACATGCAGACCTATTTCGTTACATGGGGACTATTTACTATTTTGCGCCAGTGAAGACAATCTTTACAAAAAAAGTGGTGTGATTTTTAAGAAAATAAGCTAACGTATTTCTTAGAAGACAAGGGGGGGAAATGAATGAAGAAAAAAAGGGGGATGCGTCTTTCGTGCTGTGTGCTGATGGTTTGTTTTATGGTCTCCGGCGTGAAAGATGCGGCAGCAATCGGACAAGCCGGACCGCTGAATGAGAGTAGAACGGATAAGGCGTATCAAGAACAGCAGACTGAAGACACCGGCCGTGTCCCGCTCAGAATCATCAGCATGAATGATCTGCACGGAAAAATTGATCAGCAATATGAGCTTGATCTTAACGGAGATGGTAAATCGGATGGCACGTTCGGCCGAATGGATTACGCTGCGGCGTACATAAAAAAAGCAAAAGCCGAAAAAGAACACGCCTTCGTGGTGCATGCGGGCGATATGATCGGGGGCAGTTCTCCCGTGTCAGCCCTTTTTCAAGATGAACCGACAGTAGAACTGATGGAAGACATCGGGTTTGACGTGGGGACTGTCGGCAATCATGAATTCGATGAAGGAACAAATGAGCTTAAACGGATCATCAATGGAGGAGATCATCGAAAGGGGACAAGCGGTTACGACGGCCAAAATTTCCCGCTCGTCTGCGCCAACTGTAAACTGAAATCAGGAGAGCCCTTTCTTCCGCCGTATGAAATCAAATACGTTTCCGGAATTCCGGTTGCATTTATCGGAGTTGTAACCAGATCGGCAGCAGGAATGGTCATTCCGGACGGAATTAAAAACATCACGTTTACGGATGAGGTAAAAGCCGTCAATGACGCCGCCGCTGACCTGAAGAAAAAAGGAATTAAAGCTATCGCCGTGCTCGCCCATATGTCTGCTGAACAAAACGGCAGTGCGATCACGGGAGAAGCCGCAAAGCTTGCCGGCGGGACAGACTCAGAGATTGACGTGATTTTCGCCGCGCACAATCATAAAGTCGTAAACGGAGAAGTCAACGGCAAGCTGATCGTGCAGGCATTTGAATACGGAAAAGCAATCGGAATCGCCGATCTTGAACTTGATAAAGAGTCGAAGGATATCGTGAAAAAATCAGCGGAAATCCAATATATCGACCAAAGTAAAATCAAGCCGGACCCGGATGCGGCAGGCATATTAAGCAAATATGAAGAGAAAGTGAAACCGATTATCAGCGAAACGGTCGGGGAAGCGGCCCATGATATAACGGGCGGCTATTCAAATGACGGCGACACGGCGCTTGGAAATCTGATTGCCGACGGTATGAAAACGAAGATGAAATCCGATTTTGCGCTAATGAATGGCGGCGGCATCCGGGACGGCATAAAAAAAGGGCCGATTACATGGGGAGACCTTTATAATGTTCAGCCGTTCGGCAATGTGCTGACGAAGCTTGAAATCAAAGGAAAGGATTTGCGGGAGATCATCAACGCGCAAATTTCTCCGGTTTACGGACCGGATTACAGCATCAGCGGATTTTCCTATACATGGAACCCGGAAACCGGACAAGCGGTGGATATGAAGATGGCGGACGGCACAGACATACAGCCCGAAAAAGGATATACAGTAACAGTCAATCAATTTATGGCGACGGCGGCGGGGGCAAAATACGGTCCGATCGGGAAACTCGGCAAGAATCCGGTGACGGGGCCTGAGGATTTGGAAGCGACAGTAGACTATGTCAAAAGCTTTTCCGCTCCGATTTCTTATCAAACCGACGGCCGCATCCGCACGGCATCAGCAACTGAAACACCTGATGACACCGACAGTCAGCCGGGAAAAGGGGAAACACCGGGCGGCACCGGACCCGATAAAACAGAAAAACCCCAAGCGGAAAAACCCGCTAAAAACCCGGATGCTGCAAAACAGCCTGACCAAGCCAAAAAGCCAGAGCGTCCCGTTATAAAAGAAACAGCTTCCGAAACCCGTCCGTCATCGGCTGCAAATCCGGAAAAAAGCACAAAACAGACTGAAAGCGGCTCACAAAAAGGCCGCCCGTTGCCTGATACTTCAGCGGGCAGCTATCAGACGGCACTGGCCGGACTGGTGATCACAGGCGCCGGCGTATACTGGCTTTTCAGAAGGAAAAGGAGAACCCGTACACCATGAATAAACTGAAACACATTCCGCTTCTTGTCATCATTATCGGTGTCATCGTCACATGCTATGGAAGCTGGAAGATCGTCGATTCACACATGAAGACAAACCAATCGCTTGAAGAAGCAAAAAAAGCGACCGAACCCGTTTTGGCAAAGAAAGAAACGAATAGAGCCGCTTTGGTGCAGCGCAAAAAAGAATTTCATCCTAAAACAGGTGAAGCAAGCGGTATTTTAGAAATCCCTAAAATCGATGCTGAGCTCCCGATCGTGGAAGGGACTGACGCAGACGATTTAGCAAAAGGCGTCGGCCATTACAAAGACAGCTTATATCCGGATGAACACGGCCAAATCGTATTATCCGGCCATAGGGACACGGTGTTCCGACGGACCGGCGAACTGAAAAAAGGAGACAGGCTGAACGTGATTCTGTCTTACGGCGCGTTTTCTTATAAAATCAGCCATACAAAAATCGTCAGCCGGGGTGATACGTCCGTCATCACCCTTCAGCATGAGCGGGAGGAACTGATCCTGACCACTTGCTATCCGTTTTCTTACATCGGAAATGCACCGAAACGATATATTATATATGCTTACCCGGTTTAAGAAAAATACGTGTCGGCAAAGTGTGCCAGATCAGCGGGCATCGGCGCTTCGGCGATGATTTCTTCTCCGGAGACCGGATGGACGACGCTGACCTTTTTGGCGTGAAGCGCCTGTCTGTGAAATAGCGCCCGGCTTCCGCCGTACAGGTCATCTCCCGCTAACGGATGGCCGATGCTTGCCATATGCACTCTGATTTGATGTGTTCTTCCGGTTTCCAGTTCAAGTTCGACCAGAGAAAGCCGATCGCCGGAATGATAGCCTTTTACCTTATAATGGGTGACGGCGGTTTGTCCGCCGGGTGAGACGCGCCGTCTGACGGAATGTGATCTGTCGCGGCCGATCGGCGAATCAACCGTGCCTTTTTGCGGCGTCACTTTTCCTTCCGCTGCGGCGATATAGGTGCGTTTTAATGTTTTGGTTTCAAGCTGCCGGTCGAGGATGGCATGAGCCAGGCGGTGCTTGGCAAAAACGACCGCACCTGACGTGTCCCGGTCAAGCCGGTGAACGTGGCGGACTTTCGCTTGTTCGCCGTTGATTTGAAAATGGTAAGCGATCAGATTGCTGAGGGTTCCGGTCTGACCCTCTTCATTCGGATGAGTCGGCATTCCCGCCGGTTTATTTGCAATCAGCATATGATTGTCCTCAAATAAGATTTCCGCTTCCCCGTATTCCGGGATCACCGATGACTCTGTTCTTTCCTGAAGATCAATGAACAGGCGGTCTCCGGTTTTCAGGATGATGTTGTTTTTGGGAGATGTGCGATTGACCTGAATGCTTTCTTGGTTCATCCATTCGGTTATCACGGGTTTTGATGCCTGAAATTCTGATTTCAGGACTGAAAACAGCCATTGTCCGGCGTGCTTTTCCGTTATCAGAAGTTCCAGCCCGCGGTCATTTTGTTTCATATCATAAAGCTCCTTTTTCAAGCGGAAAGCGGCTGTTTCAATAGGAAACACTTACCTTAGCTTTCGCGTTTTTTTCTGTGCTATTCTTGATAAAGATTAAGGATATTCACATGGCAAGAAAGGTGATTGATGTGAGAATTGTCAACGCAGCGACTGACGGACAAGAAAGCGCGATACAAGAGCTTTCCTCTGAATTGTTCCAAAATGTCTTTCCTCTTTATTTCTCCGAACTGGAAATGCAGCGCTTTAAAAAAAGGGGCGTATTGTCTTTACAAAACCAACTTTACCAAGGAACGTTAAAAGAAGCATTTCAAATTATGGCTTGTCTGCAAACGGTACATATCATGCTGTCAAAGCCGCACGCGGTATATGATGCCAAAGAGCGGGCGCTGTTTGATAAAAATTGCGCTTTGCTGAATGATTGCGGAATGAATTTTCCGTTTACCTATGATGATTTCGAGACAGGAGCCGAATCAGAAGCCTGCGGTCACAGAAGGCTGGTCTGATGGATGTAAAGAGCCTTTTTACAGGCTCTTTTTTGCTTCTTTGACATGATACCACAATTTCTTTCCTCTAACTCCCTTTATAATGAGACAAATCCCCGAGCATAATAAATGTCGAAAGGGGTGCTTTACAATGAGTTCAATCAAACAATCAATGACTACCCACGTGGCTACCGTTTCTCCCAATCAAACGATTCAGGAAGCGGCCGCGCTGATGCATCAGCATAATGTCGGAGCGATTCCCGTCGTTGACGGAGGGGAATTAAAAGGAATGCTGACAGACCGTGATATCGCATTGAGAACAACGGCTCAAGGCCGCGACGGCCAAACACCTGTTTCGCACGTGATGTCTTCTAAAGTAGTATCCGGAAACCCGGAGATGAGTCTTGAAGAGGCGTCACACCTGATGGCCCAACACCAAATCCGCCGCCTTCCCATTGTTGATCAAAATCATTTGGTCGGGATCGTTGCGCTTGGAGACTTAGCGGTCGATCAGCGTTCAAACGAGTCTGCGGGAGCAGCTCTTTCTAATATTTCCAGCCAAAACTCACAGTAACGGATCAAGAGAGCTTGCATTCATGCAGGCTCTTCTTTCCGTCCGAATGTTACATTTTGAACGCGGAAGAAATTCACGGTATAGTGTATACATAGGTCACAGTACGTTAACTAAAGGAGCTGTAAGCAGTGATAAAAGCATTAATCTTTGATTTTGACGGGTTAATTTTAGATACAGAAACCCATGAATATGAAGTGCTGCAAGAAATGTTTGAAGAACACGGATCGACATTGCCTTTATCTGTCTGGGGAAAGGTGATCGGAACGGCCGCGGGATTTAAGCCGTTCGCATATTTAGAGGAGCAGCTGGGAAGAAAGCTCGATCATGACGAACTGACGGCGATCAGGCGCGCGCGCTTCCAACAGCGAATGAAAACGGAAACGGCGCGTCCCGGAGTGGAGGCTTATTTAGCCGCGGCGAAAGAATTAGGATTGAAGGTGGGGCTTGCTTCAAGCTCAGATTTCAAATGGGTATCGGGCCACCTGAAGGAGTTAGGCCTGTTTGATGAATTTGAAGTGATTCAGACGGCGGATGACGTAGAAGAAGTGAAGCCGAATCCGGAACTCTATTTGAAAGCGGCGGAACATTTAGGCGTCGAACCTTCCGAATGTCTTGCCTTTGAGGATTCCGTCAATGGCTCAATCGCAGCCAAACGTGCCGGCATGAAATGTGTGATCGTACCGAATAAGGTAACAAGCACCCTGTTGTTTGAAGAATACGATCACAGACTCGAATCGATGGCGGAAATGGAACTTGAATTACTTTTACAGCGCTTGAACAATCAAAACGAATCGGCAGGGGGAAGCGGCATTGTCTGAGAAACTTGATCTGACCCGTTTTGAAAAGAAAATGGTCATACGGAACATGGAAGAGAAAGATATCAATAAAATTATTGAGCTGCAAAAGGATTGTTTCCCGGGGATGGAGCCTTGGGAGCCTGAGCATTTAATCAGCCATCTCGCGCATTTTCCGGAAGGTCAGTTTTGCGCCGAGTATGAAGGGGAAATTATCGGATCATGCTCCAGTCTGATCATCAATTTCGATGAATACGATGACCGCCACACATGGCAGGACATTACAGACGACGGTTACATCACGAACCACAATCCGGACGGAATGAACCTGTACGGAATTGAAGTGATGGTGCATCCGGCATACAGACGGATGAAGATCGGACACCGGCTGTATGAAGCGAGAAAAGACCTGGCGAGACGATTAAACCTGAAAAGCATCATTATCGGCGGACGGATTCCGAATTACCATAAATATGCGGAAGAAATGACGGCGAGAGCCTATGTCGAACAGGTGACGCGCCATCAGATTTATGATCCGGTGCTTTCCTTCCAGCTGATGAACGGATTTACGCTCATGCGGATCAATCCGAATTATCTCCCGGATGACACCGCGTCCATAAAATATGCGACATTAATGGAGTGGAACAATGTCGATTACCTGCCGCAGTCGAAGCGCTATTACAAATCGGCATTTCCGGTGCGTATTTGCGTCATTCAGTATGAAATGAAAAAGATTTATTCCTTCGAGGAATTTGCCAATCAGGTTGAATATTATGTGGATGTGGCTTCCGATGCAAGATCTGATTTCGCGGTATTTCCGGAGATTTTCACGACGCAGCTCATGTCCTTCCTCGAGGAGCGTTCTCCGAGCCTTGCCATTCAGAGGATTACCGAATATACAGAGGACTATATCAGCCTCTTTACAGATCTCGCGGTGAAATATAATGTCAACATCATCGGCGGCTCCCATTTCGTTGAAGAAGAAGGGAAAATTTATAACATCGCTTACTTATTCAGACGTGACGGCACGATTGAAAAACAATATAAGCTTCACATTACGCCGAATGAGCGGAAATGGTGGGGCATCAGCGCCGGAGACAGAGTGCGCGTATTTGATACGGACTGCGGAAAGATCGCCATTCAGATCTGCTACGATATTGAATTTCCGGAGCTTGCGAGAATTGCCGCGGATCAAGGGGCGAAAATTATCTTTACACCGTTCTGCACTGAAGACCGCCAAGGCTACTTGCGCGTAAGATACTGCTCTCAGGCGAGAGCGGTTGAAAACCAAATTTACACTGTCATCTCAGGTACGGTCGGGAACCTGCCGCAAACAGAAAATATGGACATTCAATACGCACAGTCAGCCATTTTTGCTCCGTCTGATTTTGAATTTGCCAGAGACGGAATCGTCGGTGAAACGAACCCGAATATCGAAATGGTTGTGATCGGGGACGTTGACCTTGAAATTTTAAGAAGACAGCGTGAAAACGGAACCGTGCGCCAGCTGAAAGACCGGCGCAAAGACATCTACCGGATTACGCATCTTAAATGAAGAAAGCCCGCTCCGGTTTAAGGAGCGGGTTTTTTTATAAAAATACTTGCACCGTCCCCGGTTTCGGGATATGCTCTTGTAGCCCTTTCGCTTTCTTGGAGAAAGCGTTTTTTTAATTGCCGCCGCTTTATTGACTCACCCATGCCGCGCCTTTATATTCTTATTAAGAGGAAAACTTCACCAAGAGAATCGGCGTCAGAAGCCGGGCAGCTTTCGATACAGTGCAATGATATTGAAAGGGAGATGAGCGGTGTGGAACATGTACAAAAAAATCAGTCACTCAAACAAAAGGATAAAGAGCTGATTTGGCACGCGATGAAAGGGGCGGAGCCGGATGACAGCATAATCGTCCAAAAAGGGGAAGGCGCCTGGGTTACGGACATTGACGGCAGGCGGTATTTGGACGGCATGTCAGGACTATGGTGCGTCAATATCGGGTACGGGAGAAAGGAGCTTGCCGATGCGGCTTACAGCCAATTGAAGGAGCTTCCTTATTATCCGCTGACCCAAAGCCATCAACCTGCGATTGAGCTTGCGGAAAAACTGAATGAATGGCTCGGCGGCGATTATGTAATCTTCTTTTCCAACAGCGGATCGGAAGCAAATGAAACCGCGTTCAAAATTGCCCGCCAATACCACATTGAAAACGGCGATCACAGCCGCTTCAAATTCATCTCCCGGTACAGGGGCTATCACGGCAATACGATGGGGGCGCTCGCCGCTACCGGCCAGGCGCAGAGAAAATACAAATACGAGCCGCTCTCCCAAGGATTTTTGCATGCGGCGCCGCCTGATCTCTATCGGAATCCCGCCGATGCTGACACATTGGAAAGCGCACATGAAATCGACCGGATCATGACGTGGGAATTAAGCGAAACGATTGCCGGCGTTATTATGGAACCGATTATTACAGGCGGAGGTATACTGATGCCCCCAGACGGGTATATGGCAAAGGTAGAAGACATTTGCCGCCGCCACGGCGCGCTGCTTATCAGTGATGAAGTCATCTGCGGTTTCGGCCGCACGGGAGAGCCGTTCGGATTTCAGCATTACGGCGTTTCACCGGACATCGTCACAATGGCAAAAGGCATCACGAGCGCTTATCTGCCGCTGTCGGCGACGGCAGTGAAACGGGAGATTTTTGAAGCGTATTCGGACGGTGAGCCGTACGGCCGTTTCCGGCACGTGAATACATTCGGAGGCAATCCGGCAGCCTGCGCCCTTGCTTTGAAGAACTTGCAATTGATGGAGGACGAAAATCTGATCCCCCGTTCCCGGGAGCTTGGCGAAAGGCTGCTCCGGGAGCTTCAGCCGCTCAGAGAACATCCCGCGGTCGGGGATGTACGGGGAAAGGGCCTTCTTGCCGGCATCGAGCTCGTAAAGGACAAAATTACGAAAGAACCCGCTGATGCCGCCGCTGTCCAGCACGTCATCACCGCCTGTAAGAAAAAAGGCCTGCTCGTCGGGAAAAATGGCGATACTGCAGCGGGATATAATAATGTCATTCAGCTTTCACCGCCTTTCTGCCTTTCTGACGAGGAGCTTTCTTTCATCATTTCGACGGTCAAAGAAAGCGTGCTGAGCATTGATTTTTAATGTAAAGGAGTAAAACATGAGTTTTCACAACCAGCAGATTTTACCGGCTATCCGGAACATGAAGCAATTCGATGCATTTTTAGAAAGTCCGTTCTTATACGGCGTTATTTTAGATATTCACCTCGGTCAATTAAAAGGTGTCGTGAATGAAGCGAAAAAACACGGAAAACACCTGATGGTTCACGTCGATTTAATTCACGGCATTAAGCATGATGAATACGGTGCGGAATTCATTTGTCAGGACATCCGGCCCGCCGGCATCATTTCAACGAGATCGGCCGTCATCGTCAAAGCGAAACAAAAGAAAATATATGCGATCCAGCGTCTGTTTCTCTTGGATACGAGCGCGATGGAAAAGAGCATGGAATTCGTCGGGAAGCATAAGCCTGACTTTATCGAGGTCCTCCCGGGCATCGTTCCGACTTTAATCCGGGAAATTAAAGAGATGACGGGCATTCCGATTTTTGCCGGCGGCTTTATCCGCACGGAGCAGGATGTTGAAAACGCTTTGCAGGCGGGGGCCACGGCTGTGACGACTTCAGACACCGAGCTGTGGGCTAAATATGAACATTCTATGACAAAAAAAGATTGACACCGCTTACACCCGTTGTTACAATAGACCTAGGTTAATACTATGTGATGGAGACCCGGAGACCCACAACAGCTCTTTACGGAAGCAATAAAGCGTAAAGCGGTCTGTTGTGGGTTTTTTATTCTCTATAACTCTGTCAAACCTGCTATTATGTCATTTGGGAGGAATGATGATGACAGCATTTTGGGGAGAAGTAATCGGTACAATGCTGCTTATTATTTTCGGGGGCGGCGTTTGTGCGGGAGTCAATTTAAAGAAATCGCTTTCATACCAATCCGGATGGATTGTTGTTGTATTCGGCTGGGGGCTTGGAGTAGCCATGGCGGCATATGCTGTCGGCGGAATCAGCGGCGCTCACTTGAATCCGGCTTTAACGATAGGCCTTGCGCTTGAAGGCAGTTTTCCTTGGAAAGAAGTCCCTGTCTATATTGCTGGACAGATGATCGGAGCAATGATCGGCGCGGTTATTGTGTATCTTCATTATCTGCCGCATTGGAAGGCGACGGATGATCCGGCGGCTAAGCTGGGCGTTTTCTCGACCGGCCCGAGTATTCCTCATACATTTGGGAATATGATAAGTGAAGTCATTGGGACGTTTGTGCTTGTGCTCGGCATTTTGGCGATCGGAGCGAATGAATTTACAAAAGGGCTGAACCCGCTGATTGTCGGATTCCTCATCGTGGCTATCGGAATTTCTCTCGGAGGAACAACCGGGTATGCGATCAACCCTGCGCGGGATTTGGGGCCGAGAATCGCACACGCCTTTCTGCCGATTCCGAAAAAAGGGCCGTCAAATTGGAAATATGCCTGGATTCCCGTTATCGGTCCGATCATGGGCGGTGCGTTCGGCGGTGTATTTTACAATGCCGCGTTTAAAGGAAATGTGACATCTAGCTTTTGGTTTGTAAGCGTTATAATGGTTGTATTGCTTTTCATACTCTATGTTTATACCAAGAAATCTCAATCACGAAAAACATTATCAAATTCTGAATATATTTAAAAAGGAGAGCGGCATCATGGAGACCTATATTTTATCAATTGACCAAGGCACAACAAGTTCAAGAGCGATTCTTTTTAATAAAGAAGGAAAAATCGTGCATTCCGCTCAAAAGGAATTCACACAGCACTTCCCTCAGCCGGGCTGGGTGGAGCATAATGCGAACGAAATTTGGGGATCGGTGCTCGCCGTTATCGCGACTGTGATCTCTGAGTCCGGAATCAGCGCGGACCAAATTTCCGGCATCGGCATCACGAACCAAAGGGAAACGACGGTCGTATGGGATAAAGATACCGGAAAGCCGGTATACAATGCGATTGTGTGGCAATCGAGACAAACATCCGGCATTTGCGAAGAGCTTCGTGAAAAAGGATATAATGATACATTCAGAGAAAAAACGGGACTTCTGATCGACCCTTATTTCTCAGGAACGAAAGTCAAATGGATTCTTGACAATGTAGAAGGCGCGCGGGAAAAAGCGGAAAACGGAAATCTGCTTTTCGGAACGATTGATTCATGGCTCATCTGGAAAATGTCCGGAGGCGCGGCGCACGTAACGGATTATTCCAACGCTTCAAGAACGCTGATGTTTAATATCCATGAATTAAAATGGGATGACGAGCTGCTTGACATTTTAGGCGTGCCGAAATCAATGCTGCCGGAAGTGAAACCGTCTTCTCATGTGTACGCGAAAACGGTTGATTATCATTTCTTCGGCAAAAACATTCCGATTGCGGGTGCGGCCGGAGACCAGCAGTCAGCGCTGTTCGGTCAGGCGTGCTTTGAAGAAGGCATGGGGAAAAACACATACGGCACAGGCTGCTTTATGCTCATGAATACCGGAGAAAAAGCCATTACTTCAGAGCACGGCCTTCTGACGACGATCGCCTGGGGATTAGACGGAAAAGTCGAGTATGCGCTGGAAGGAAGCATCTTTGTCGCAGGTTCTGCCATCCAATGGCTGAGAGACGGCATGCGGATGTTCCATGATTCGAAAGAAAGCGAGACATACGCAGAGCGTGTGGATTCCGCTGACGGTGTTTATGTCGTGCCCGCTTTCGTCGGATTGGGCACACCGTACTGGGACAGTGACGTGCGCGGCTCAGTTTTCGGCCTGACACGCGGAACGACGAAGGAGCATTTTATCCGGGCTACGCTTGAATCTCTCGCTTATCAGGCGAAAGATGTGCTTGATGCCATGGAAGCTGATTCAGGCATCTCTTTAAAAACTTTGCGTGTAGACGGCGGAGCGGTTAAAAATAATTTCCTTATGCAGTTCCAAAGCGACTTGCTTGATGTGCCGGTCGAACGTCCGGAAATTAATGAAACGACGGCGCTCGGTGCCGCGTATTTGGCCGGAATCGCTGTCGGCTACTGGAAAGACAGCACTGAAATCGCCGATCAGTGGAATCTGGATAAGCAATTCAAACCGGAAATGGAAGATGAAAAACGCGATGAATTGTACGGCGGATGGAAAAAAGCAGTAAATGCAGCTATGGCTTTTAAATAAGATAAAATTATGATATACTGAACACAAGTTAATAGGAACGGTCCTGAGATGAGGAGAGACCACAGCACCAAAGTGATAACATGCGCTTTGGCTGTTGTGGTCTCTTTTTCTATACCGTGACAACAAGGAGGAAACGTAATGATGAATCACCAATTTTCGAGTTTGGAACGGGATCATATGCTGGAAGACATGACTAAAAAAACTTACGATCTGTTTATTATAGGCGGAGGCATTACGGGTGCCGGTACGGCGCTTGACGCTGCTTCAAGGGGAATGAAAGTCGCTTTGAGCGAAATGCAGGATTTCGCGGCCGGCACATCAAGCCGATCCACAAAGCTTGTCCACGGCGGTTTGCGTTATCTGAAGCAATTCGAAGTCAAAATGGTGGCTGAAGTCGGTAAAGAACGTGCCATTGTATACGAAAACGGCCCGCACGTCACGACGCCGGAATGGATGCTGCTTCCGTTCCATAAAGGAGGCACATTCGGTTCATTCTCTACGTCCATCGGTCTGCGTGTATATGACTATTTAGCAGGGGTAAAAAAATCAGAGCGCAGAAGCATGCTGTCTGCAAAAGAAACGCTGCAAAAAGAACCGCTCGTCAAAAAAGACGGCTTAAAAGGCGGAGGCTACTATGTAGAGTACCGGACGGACGACGCGAGACTGACGATTGAAGTCATGAAAGAAGCCGTTAAATTCGGCGCGGAGCCTGTCAACTATTCTAAAGTGAAAGAGCTGCTTTATGAAAAAGGAAAAGTCGTCGGCGTTTTAATTGAAGATCTGCTGTCAGGCAAGGAATACAAAGTTTACGCCAAAAAAATCGTCAATGCGACAGGTCCTTGGGTCGACCAGCTGAGAGAAAAAGACCACAGCAAAAGCGGAAAGCATCTCCAGCATACAAAAGGGGTCCATCTCGTATTCGACCAATCCGTATTCCCGCTTAAACAGGCTGTGTATTTTGACACGCCGGACGGACGTATGGTGTTCGCCATTCCGCGTGAAGGAAAAACATACGTGGGCACGACAGACACGGTTTATAAACAAAAGCTTGAGCATCCGCGCATGACGGTGCAGGATCGTGATTATGTCGTCAGCTCCATCAATTATATGTTCCCGGAACTGAATATTACGGCGGACGATATTGAATCAAGCTGGGCCGGCCTCAGACCGCTCATTCACGAAGAAGGAAAAGATCCGTCTGAGATCTCCCGTAAAGATGAAATCTGGACATCTCAATCTGGCTTGATCACAATCGCCGGAGGAAAACTGACGGGCTACCGTAAAATGGCTGAGCACATTGTCGATCTTGTCAGCGACCGCTTAAAAGAAGAGGGCGGCCAGGACTTCGGCGGCTGTAAGACGAAGACGATGCCGATTTCCGGAGGACATGTCGGCGGCTCTAAAAACTTCGAGTCATTTGTGGAAGCAAAGACAAAAGACGGATTGAAAATCGGTTTATCACAGGAAACAGCTAAACAGTTAGCCATCAGATACGGCTCTAACGTCGAAAATGTATTCAGCCGGATTGAAGGCCTGAAAGAAGAAGCGGCAAAACGCCAGATTCCGGTTCACATTCTGGCGGAAGCGGCTTACAGCATTGAAGAAGAGATGGCTGCGACACCTGCTGATTTCTTCGTCCGCAGAACGGGCAGACTGTTCTTCGACATCAAATGGGTGCAGACGTATAAAACGGCTGTGATTGATTACATGAGCGACCGGTTCCAATGGGATGACGAAACGAAAGCGAAACATACCGAGTGGTTAAACACGCTGCTGCACGATGCAGTTGTTCCGCTCGAACAATAATAACCGGAGGGCTGTGCCGAAAAGGCATGAGCCCTTCTTTTTACATAAAGCACTGTGTTAAGTTATCAAGTGACACGGACAGCCGCTTCATATTAAAATATGGTCATAAGCTGAAATTATAGGAGGACGAACATGAGTTGGAGTAAGAGTTACGAACGCTGGAATCAGGCCGAACAATTAGATTCAGAATTGAGAAAATTATTGGCGGACGCAGAAGGAAACGAGCAGCTGCTGGAAGACTTTTTCTACAAAAATCTTGAGTTCGGAACAGGAGGCATGAGAGGAGAAATCGGGCCGGGCACAAACAGAATGAACATTTACACGGTCCGCAAAGCATCCGCCGGGCTTGCTGCGTATATCGCAAAACAAGGAGAAGAAGCGAAAAAAAGAGGCGTTGCGATCGCGTACGACTCCCGTCATAAATCTCCTGAGTTTGCGATGGAAGCAGCCAAAACCCTTGCTTCCCAAGGCATTCAAACATACGTATTTGATGAGCTCCGCCCGACGCCTGAGCTGTCTTTTGCGGTGAGAGAACTGAACGCTTATGCGGGTATCGTCGTGACGGCCAGCCATAACCCGCCTGAATATAACGGATATAAAGTGTATGGCGATGACGGGGCACAGCTGCCGCCGAAAGAAGCGGACATCGTCATTGCGGAAGTGAATGCGATTGAAAATGAATTAACAATACAAGTTGAAGATGAACAGGCGCTGAAGGAAAAAGGTTTAATTAAGATCATCGGCGAAGAAATTGATACACCCTATACTGAAAAACTGACTTCCATCTCCGTCCATCCCGAGCTTTCGGAAGAAGTCGACGTGAGCGTCGTGTTCACTCCGCTGCACGGCACGGCGAATAAACCGGTACGCCGCGGTCTCGAAGCGCTCGGTTACAAAAACGTCACTGTCGTAAAGGAACAGGAGCTTCCGGATCCGGATTTTTCAACCGTCAAATCGCCAAACCCTGAAGAGCACGCGGCATTTGAATATGCCATTAAGCTGGGAGAAGAACAAAACGCCGATATTCTCGTCGCTACGGACCCGGATGCCGACCGTCTCGGCATTGCCGCAAAAAACAGTGAAGGCAAGTATACGGTGCTGACGGGGAACCAGACAGGCGCGCTTTTATTGCACTACCTGCTTTCTGAAAAGAAAAAACAAGGCGTCCTTCCTGAGAACGGCGTCGTCATGAAAACGATTGTTACGAGTGAATTGGGCCGCGCCGTCGCTTCATCATTCGGTTTAGACACGGTTGATACGCTGACGGGCTTCAAATTTATCGGTGAAAAGATCAAAGAATATGAAAAAACCGGACAATACACGTTCCAGTTCGGGTATGAAGAAAGCTACGGCTACTTAATCGGCGATTTTGCGCGTGACAAAGATGCGATCCAGGCTGCGCTGTTAGCCGTCGAAGTATGCGCCTTTTATAAAAAGCAGGGCATGTCGCTTTATGACGCGCTGCTGTCCATTTTTAAAGAATACGGTTATTACCGTGAAGGCTTGAAGTCACTGACGTTAAAAGGAAAACAGGGAGCAGAGCAGATTTCCGCTATCCTGACGTCATTCCGAAACGATCCGCCGAAGCAGATGGCCGGAAAACAAATCACGCAGGCTGAAGACTATTCAACGGGAAAACGGACTGTATTTGCCGATCATCGTGAAGAAGATATTGATCTGCCGAAGTCAAATGTCCTGAAATATTTCCTTGAAGACGGCTCTTGGTTCTGCCTCCGCCCATCCGGAACGGAGCCGAAAGTCAAGTTCTATTTCGCAGTGAAGGGAACTTCTTTACAAGACAGTGAACAGCGTCTTGCCGCATTATCTGAAGCCGTCATGAAAACGGTGGATGCCATAGTGGAAAAAACGAAATAAACAAAAAACCGCCGGAAGCGATATCCGGCGGTTTTTTTACGCCTCATCCGAAAGTATGAGGTAAAATCATGCTGAAGCAAAGGCAAATACAGATTAGAATTGATATAATATGGATAATTCTGAATGGCCGGAGTGAGGGAGTTTGACGAAAACGACGGTAGAAACCTTAAAAACCTTAAAAGCGATTGCGGAAACCTTAAACCAAAGCCACGATATGAAGGAAGCGCTTGATAAAGTCCTGCGCGAGCTGCTCAGCTTGACCGGGCTGCAGACAGGGTGGATTTTTCTGATTGATCCGGACGGGTCCTATACGCTTGCCGCATCCGCTTATTTACCGCCGGCTCTCGGTCAGCGGGAAAACGCATTAATGTGCAGCGGGGACTGCTATTGTCTGACCAAATTCAGCAATGGCGGATTGACCAAGGCTGTAAACATTATGAATTGTAAACGGATTGAATTTGCGGAACAGACGACGGACTGCAGCGACACCGAAGGCATTACCCATCATGCGACCGTTCCGCTTGAAGACGGCGGCCGGAAATTCGGTTTATTAAACGTCGCTGCAGGCGAAAAGACGTTTTTCAGCGAAGAAGAACTGCATCTTCTTGAAGGGGTTGCCTTTCAAATCGGAACGGCGATCCAGCGGATGAAACTGGCCGAATTTGCACAGCAGAACGCCCTGCTGATGGAACGGAGCAGACTGGCGCAAGAGCTGCATGATTCCGTCAATCAGATGCTGTTTTCCGTCAGCTTAACGGCAAAAGCCGCTAAAAGCTTTACAGATGATGAACGGCTCCGGCAGATGATTACGTTCATCCAAGAGCTGTCGCAGGATGCGTTGACAGAAATGAGGACGCTTATTTGGCAGCTGAGACCGGAAAGTTTAACGAAAGGGCTGTATGCGTCGATCAAAAGCTATGCCGCTCTCATCGGTCTGGAAGCCGTCTGTGACATGGAAGATGAACTGAAGCTTACGGATGAACAGGAACACGCGCTTTGGCGGATCGCTCAAGAAGCCTTGAATAACTGCAAAAAGCATGCAGGAACGGACCGGGTTATCATTTCTGCCGTTAAAAAGCCGGATCATGCTGAGCTTCGCATTATCGACCATGGAGCGGGCTTCAGCGCTGATGCGCATGCGGGGCTGCCGTCGCTTGGCATTGCGGGTATGAAAGCGCGCGCCGAAGCAATCGGAGGCCGGTTTCTATTGCAATCTGAGCTTGGCGCCGGTACGATTGTCTCCGTTCGGCTTCCATTTTACGGGATAGGAGGTCTGATTGATGAAAATTGTGATCGCTGATGATCATCACGTTGTCCGCAAAGGATTGCGCTTTTTCTTCGCCACTCAGGAAGATATTGAAGTAGTAGGTGAGGCGTCTACCGGTGCTGAAGCGCTTCAGCAAGCTGAACTAACGAAGCCTGATATCGTGTTAATGGATTTATCAATGCCTGATATGGATGGCATTGAAGCGGCAAAAATCGCGGCTGAACGATTTCCGGACATCAGTATCGTCGTTTTGACGAGCTATTCCGACCCGCAGCATGTCATTCCCGCCCTTAAAGCCGGAGCCAAAGCGTATCAGCTGAAAGACGCCCAGCCCGATGATTTAGTGAAAACACTCCGGGAAGTGTATTCCGGACGGTACCGGCTCTCAGCGGATATTGTGCCTCACGTGCTGACACATATGGTTCAGGAGGATCAGGATAAGGAAAAATATTATCAGCTGACTCCCCGTGAAAAAGATGTTCTTCAAGAAATAGCCAAAGGGAAAAGCAATAAGGAAATTGCCGCAGCTCTGTTTATTTCTGAAAAAACAGTGAAGACCCATGTGTCCAATCTGCTGTCAAAGCTGAATCTTTCAGACCGGACACAAGCGGCATTGTATGCCGTAAAATACAATGTTTCCGGAAAGGCGGTAAACTAAATGAGCATATTAGTGATCAGCGGCACGCCGAGAAAAAACGGGCGGACAAGAATTGCCGCTTCGTATATCAGAGACCGGTTTCAAACCGATTTTATTGATTTAAGCAAAAGTGAACTGCCGCTTTATAACGGTGAAGAAGAACAGAACGATCTGCCCTCAGTGCAAGAGTTAAGGCGGCAGGTGAAAAAGTCGTCTGCCGTCGTCTTATTATCTCCCGAGTATCACAGCGGCATGAGCGGCGCTTTAAAAAACGCCATTGATTTTTTAAGCAGTGATTGCTGGAGATACAAACCGGTGGCCATCATTGCAGCGGCGGGCGGAGGAAAAGGCGGCATGAACGCGCTGGCGAATATGCGGACTGTGATGAGGGGCGTCTATGCAAATGTCATCCCGAAACAGCTGGTCTTAGACCCGATTCACATCGACATGGAGCGCCGGACCGTATCTGAGGATATGGCGGTCAGCCTGAAAGACATGATGGAAGAGCTGAATATGTTTACAAACACAGGAAATCCCGGCGCCTGACGCCGGGATTGTTTTATGTCAGCATGGCTAATTGATCTTCATACGCGAGCTCTGCCGCATGATCAATATACCTGAGAAGGGAATACAGCTCTTTTTCAAGCACCGCATAATCAAGTTCAAAATGATATGCATGCAAAAAGTGCTCAATACGCTTTGATAACAAATCATCTTTCGTACGCACCATCAAAATTAATAAATTGTCCCATTGAGACCTGTGTGTGTAATATAAGGCTTTATCATAATCGGCATGATCCATCTTACGCTTCCCCTTTCAATGAGAAGTTCTCCGTTAGTTTATGCCGCCGAAGCCCGGATGCAACGGGGGAAAAGTTGGTGTCCGTATAAATTGGGCATAGCAATATGAGGGAGACATAAAATAAAAACGCATATCCGTCTCTTCTTTGGACACGCTAAGATTGACAAAAACGACTCAGGAGAACATAAAGATGAAATTTCTTCCATTTGCGCTCGCCCTCTTGTTTTGCGGCATTCTCATTGCCTCAATCGCTGAAAAAGGGCATACAGAACACCTCGATCCATCAGTCGGAAAATGGGAGCAGCTCGCATGGAACCAGCTGGAACGTGAATACAAGGGGGCCGAGCTTACCGATTATTCGTACATGGGCCGTACGAAAGTAAACCGGGAACAGACGAAAGACGTGTTTCGCGTAACGGTGCAAACAAAAAAAGAGACGTTTTCCTCCCGTGCTGAAGTGTATTTTCACCCCGTGACTAAACATGTGATCAGCATTAATATTTTCAGGCTGTAAAAAAAGCTGCACAGCCTTTTCGGCTGTGCAGCTTGTCTGTATCAGAAGAATCGTTTCGCTCCGAGGTAGCGCTGTTTCCAATAGGAATTGTTCATGCTGGAAATGACGACACCCGAATCGTTGGCATTAATAAACTGTCCGTTTCCGAGATAAATGCCGACGTGAGAAGGTCCGGCTTTATAAGTTGAGAAAAAGACAAAGTCACCGACCGCCGGCTGGCTGACTGATGTCATCGTATTCCAGTAGCCTGCGGCTGAAAGTCTGGATACGGAAGTGACCTTATTAAGAACGTAATAAATAAAACCGCTGCAGTCAAAGCCTCTCGGCGTTGTCCCGCCCCATACATACGGTACACCCAGCTGAGCTTTTGCGGCATCGATCATTACATTAATCTTCGCGCTAGTTGAACCTGTGCCGCCTGTGCTGCCGGACTGATTTGGTGTCGTGTTTGACTGCTGTCCTGCAATCGTCAGCTTCTGTCCGATTTGAAGCACATCTGTTTTCAGATTGTTTTTCTCTCGGATCTGCTGGGCGGTTACATTGAATTTTTGGGCGATAACCCATAAGGAATCCCCGCTTTTGACGGTATATGTAGTGGTTTTCCCTGTATTTCCGGACTGGTTCGGAGCTGACGGTGAAGACGAAGAGCCGGAAGACGGCGTTTTTGTCAGCTTCAGCACTTGTCCGACCCGCAGCATGTCTGACGTCAGTTTATTGATGCTTCTGATTTGCTGAACCGTCATATTGTATGCGTTTGCGATCTTCCAGAGCGAGTCTCCGCTTTTTACTGTATAAGATGATGTTTGCGTCTGGTTTTGATTTTTGTTTGAATTGTCTTTTGACGGCTTGTTTCCCGAAGGAGACGTTCCTTTTATTTTCAGAACCTGGTTTACGTAGATCGTATCCGTTTTTAAGTTGTTTAATACTTTAAGTTCCGCAATGGACATATGAACGCTGTTTGCGATCTTCCAGAGCGAATCGCCGAGTTTGACTTTATATGTCCCGGAAGATGAAGATGAAGATGACTGCTTTTTACTGCTGTTTGAGCTGCTGCCCGGAACGGTTTTTGTCTTGTCGGTGCTTGAGGACACTTTCCCCTTCACTTGCAGCTTCTGTCCTGCGCGGATTAAGTCGCTTGTCAGACCGTTCAGTTTTTTCAGTTCCTGTACGGACATTTTAAAATCAGACGCGATCAGCCACAGCGAGTCTCCGCTTTTCACCGTATACACACTTGTCGTCTTGCCGCTGTTCTTTGAAGATGGCGCCGGGCTGCCGGAATCTGATTTGCCGTTAGGGATGTTGAGCGTCTGCCCGATGGAAATAACGGTGGATTTTAAATGATTGGCTGATGTAATGGCATCCACGCTTGTATTGTAGTTTTGGGCAAGCTTCCATAATGAATCTCCGCTTTTAACCTTAATCGTTTGTGCTTCTGCCGGTGTTACAGCTAACGCAGACCCGACGATCGCAGATGCAGTCAAACCGACCGCTACCTTTTTTTTCATAGTGAATCTCCCTTTTCCTGCGATGATTTTACTATCCCCATTCGTTGCAGCCGCAAGGTGAGGATAACAGTAATGATAATCTTTATATCGGCACTTGTCTGCAATCATTTATCATATTAGTAGAAATAGTTCTTTTTTCTTATGCAGGCATAAAAAAAGAAGGAATGCGGGCATTCCTTCAGCTTCTGAGCAGTCTCATAATCTCCTCTTTATTTTTGACCAGGTCCCTTAACGTATATTTGTCTAAAACAGCCAGGTAAGCTTGCAGGGCTTCATTCAGCAAATTCTTTAAGTTGCAGGCGGGAGATATGATACAGAGATTTTTTTGGGAGTCAAAGCATTCTACGATGTTGAAGTCGTCTTCTGTATTTCGAACGACTTCTCCAATGTTAATGTCTTCCGGTTTCATTCCTAATCGGATTCCGCCTCCGCGGCCCCGGATCGTTTCCACATACCCGAGCTGTCCGAGACGGTAAATGACTTTCATGAGGTGGTTTTTAGAGATGGAATATGTGTCGGCGATTTCTTTTATGTTGGAAAGTTCTTCGGAATGTCTGGAAGCCAAAAAAATCAAAACGCGTAAAGAATAATCGGTATAGTTCGTTAATTTCATAGAATGACCTCGAAAAAAGAGATTTTGCTTCTGTTACAGTTTATCATATAGGATTTCAAAATGAAAAAAAAGGAATTTGCCCATCAATCTCAAAAAAAAACGTGCGCTCCTTCTGAGCACACGTTTTTTTCGTTTAAGACATCGGCGGTTTACGGTCATCAGCCGATTGATGTTTTTCAATTTTGCGGTCCAACTTCGACAGATAACGGGAAGCAAATTCTTTTCCGCCAAGACCGAATGAAAGTCCGAAGGCAAGCGCGAAACCGCCAAGAATCAGAATAAATGCGGCATTTACGATCGTGTCGGCGACACCGAGCTGATCCAGCGCCATAAAGATTGAGAGCGTGATAATCGTATATTTCGCAAGAGGCGCCAGGAATCTGAATTCTTTTCCGCTCAGCATGCCGACAAGCAGTCTGCTGACAAGCTGTCCGGCCAAAAGCCCGATTCCGAGAATAAATACAGCGGCCAGAACATTAGGCAGGTAAGCGATAATACCGGTCGCGATGACGACGAGAAATTCGAGATGAACCAGCTGCAGCGCTTCTGCCGTAAAGAGCAGGACGATGATGATCTGCGCAATCATGCCGACAGTTTGAGAAAGCGTAAGCTTCGGACGATCCGCCTGTTCAAAGCCCATTTTTCCAAGAAGAGAGTCAAAGCCGGCCCGGTGCAGCAGCCCTGATACAATACTGCTTACCCATTTTCCGATCCAGATGCCGGCGATAATCAGCACAATACCGATGATGATATTAGGAAGCATTGTGAAGACCGTGTTCAGCATGGCTGAGGCCGGTTCAGAAATGCCCGCAATATCAAGCCGGTCAAGCGCAGAAATGACCACCGGAATAAAAATCAGCACGTAGACAATCGTTCCGATGATTGCCGACAGGCTTGTATCCTTCAGGTAAATAGAAAGCCCCATACGTGCGGCAAGTCTTTCCGTGCCGATACTCGCCAGAAAGTTTGTGACGATATCACGGACGAGACGGGCAACAAGCCAGCCGATTAAGACAATCAGCGCCGCGGCGAATAATTTCGGTATAAAGGATAACACGCTTTGGATCATATGTGTAAACGGTCCTGATACTCCGCTGATTTGAAGAGCGGACAAGACGCCCGGCAGGAACAGGAGCAAGACGAAATAAAAAACGATTCGTGAAGCGGCCGTAACGGACTTGCTCATCTCCGCCTCTTCAGAAACCATGGTCCATTTTCTGATCCAGCCGTTTGCAGCCAGTTTCATGCCCGCTTTTTTGACGAGATAGCTGAAAAGCGAAGCAGCCGCCCATCCCAAGAGCAGAATCAAACCGGCTTTTAAAATGCTCGGCACAGCCGCCGTTATCGCCGACAGCATGCTGACAAAAGGCGAAGCCACGGTTGTCAGATGCAGAATGTTAAAGAATAGAATAAAAACGATAATTAATGCGATAAAATAAATGACTTTACTGATGACTTTTTCCGAGGAATAGCGCGCCGGCTTTTTTTCGGCGAACAGCCTGTCGTCGATTTTTGTTTTTTGCAGGCCTTTGTATACGGCTTTTTCAATGATTTTCGCAATGCCCCAGCCGATAAGCAGGACGAGCAATGCAATGATCAGATTCGGCAGTTTGCTGAGATACGTGGTAAGCATGTCTGCTGTGTTCAAGTAGAATCGCTCCTTTTTCTTTTTTTATGGGGTATGGTGTGTGTTTTACCCACTTACATATAAAGCAAACGGGACGGATGTGCCGAAAGTTTTCAGACGGAAACCCGCCTGTTATTTCATCTTTTGAGAGGAGGGGTCATACATTATAAATAAGTCCAAGTAGGGGGGATTCGGTTGAACGCGGAGGAGACAAAAGGTTTACAGCGGGCAATTGAGGAAATAACCGACATTGCGAAGGGATTCGGCCTTGATTTCTACCCGATGAGATACGAAATTTGCCCGGCTGAAATTATTTATACATTCGGCGCGTACGGCATGCCGACGAGATTCAGCCACTGGAGTTTCGGTAAACAATTTCACAAGATGAAACTCCATTATGATCTCGGTTTGAGCAAAATTTATGAACTTGTCATTAATTCCAACCCTTGCTACGCTTTTTTGCTGGACAGCAATTCGCTGATCCAAAATAAATTAATTGTAGCCCATGTACTGGCCCATTGTGATTTTTTCAAACATAACTGCCGCTTTCAAAATACGAACCGGGACATGGTCGAGAGTATGGCGGCTGCGGCGGAGCGGATTAAGCATTATGAAAGAATTCACGGAATTAAAGAGGTGGAGTCCTTTTTAGATGCCATTCTGGCGGTTCAGGAGCATATCGATCCGTCGCTCGTCAGGCCGAAGCTGCAATGGAGCGTTGATGACGAAGATGAGGACGAAGAGGAAACTGCGCCATCGCCTTACGATGATTTATGGGGAATGGATAAGCCGAAGCCGGTGAAAAAGAAAAAAGGGAAAAAAGCGTTTCCGCCCCGGCCGGAAAAAGACATTCTGCTGTTTATCGAGGAGCATTCGCGGGAGCTCGAACCGTGGCAGCGAGATATTTTAACCATGATGAGAGAAGAAATGCTGTATTTCTGGCCTCAGCTGGAAACAAAAATCATGAACGAAGGCTGGGCATCCTATTGGCATCAGCGGATTATCCGCGAGCTTGATTTAACTTCAGATGAAGCCATCGAATTTGCGAAACTGAACGCAGGCGTCGTTCAGCCGTCAAAAACGGGAATCAATCCGTATTATTTAGGGCTGAAAATTTTTGAAGACATCGAAGAGCGCTACGACAACCCGACAGAAGAAATGAAAAAAACAGGGGTAAAGCCCGGTTCCGGCCGTGAAAAAATGTTTGAGGTCAGGGAAATTGAATCAGATATTTCTTTTATCCGCAATTATTTGACGAAAGATCTCGTGCTGCGAGAGGATCTGTATTTATTCCAAAAGCAGGGCAGGGACTATAAAGTGATCGACAAGGAATGGAAGGCCGTGCGCGATCAGCTCGTGAACATGCGGGTAAACGGCGGGTTTCCTTATCTGACCGTCAATGATGGGGATTATCTGAAGAATAATGAGCTTTATATTAAGCATTGGTATGAGGGAATTGAGCTTGATCTGAAATATTTGGAGAAGGTGCTGCCGTACTTGTACCAGCTGTGGGGCAGGAGCGTGCATATCGAATCAGTTCTGGAAGATAAGGAAGTGATGTTCTCGTATGACGGCAAAGGAGTGCACCGGAGATATCTGTAAAGAAAAAAGGATGCAGGGAAACCCCGCATCCTTTTTTTATTTGCCGTTTTTCAGAATGTGAAAGATCTTTTTAGCCTGATCCGTGTTGTTTAATAGGCCTGTAAAAGATTCTTTTCCCGGGCCGTATGCGTAAACCGGAACTTCTTCGCCCGTATGATCGCCGGTTGTCCAGCCGCTGTTGGTTTTCGCATTAAAGAGCTTAATGATCGCTTTATAGGCGCCCTTGTCCTTATCCTGCTTTGCCGTAGTTTCGATCTGGTTGATTTCGGCTTTTGAGCATTTCAGGCCGGTATAACGCGCAAGCACGGAAGATACGGATTTGCCCGCTTTGATTTGATCAGCCATAAATGCCGGTGTTTTTTTCGCGGCAAGAATCGGTTCAACATGCCAGTTTTTATCGTTATTCGCGCCGATCGTCAATCCGCCGGTCGTATGATCAGCAGTGGCAATGACAAGCGTATGTTTGTCCTTTTTGGCAAATGCGATCGCTGCTTTATACGCTTTTTCAAAATCCTTCATTTCGCTCATTGCGCCGACGATATCATTGTCATGTCCCGCCCAGTCAATTTGGCTGCCTTCGACCATTAAGAAAAAACCTTTTTTATTCTTATTCAGTCTGTCGATCGCCGCTGTTGTCATGTCTTCTAATGAAGGCACGTCGTTTGAGCGGTCGATTGCTTTGGCGAGTCCGCCATCGGCAAACAGGCCGAGAACGTTTTTATTGCGGTCCTTTTTAAGTTCCTGTTTTGATGTCACGTAGCTGTATCCCGCTTTTTTGAAATCCTTCGTTATATTGCGGTCTTTACGGATAAAGTTTGATTTGCCGCCGCCGAGGAGTACATCCACTTTCTGCTTTCCGTTGATGCGGTCATCAAAGTAGCTGCTTGCGATTTCATCCATATTTTTTCTTGATTTGTTATGCGCGCCGAAAGCCGCAGGAGTGGCGTGGGCAATCTCTGAAGTTGCGACAAGTCCGGTGGATTTGCCTCTTTGTTTCGCTTCTTCGAGGACAGATTTTACCCGCTTTCCTTTTTTATCGACTCCGATCGCCGCGTTATACGTTTTCACGCCGGTGGCCATTGCCGTGCCGGCCGCCGCGGAATCGGTGATAGTGGAATCAGGATCGTCGGGATAAGTCATCATCATCCCGGTGAGATTGGGATCAAACGCCGTCAGTTTCATGCCGTCTGAAGGCTTTCCTTTGTTAATGACCGAACGGTAGGCGTTCATGTAAGGCGCACCCATTCCGTCTCCGACCATGAAGATGACGTTTCTGATCTCATTTTTGTCAGGCTGTTTTTTTGCCGCAGCCTGTTCGGAGTGCTGAAATCCCGCACCCGCAATCAAACCGGCTGTCAGCACGGATACGGCTGCCGCCGGCAGAAGTTTTGACCGAACCTGTTTAAATAGACTCATTCTCAAATCGTCCTCCTTTAATCGTGGTCTGCATGTCTAATGGTAGGGAATGTTTGTAAAGAACGCCTGTCCCTCCTGTAAATTTCAGGTGAAACATTGTTAGAAATGTAAATTCTCAAGTAAGGTTATGTTTTCAAGAAAAAGTAAAAATCATTCACTATTTCAAAAAAGATGAGGGTTTTTTTAACAAGGGGTAATGTGGAAAATAAATTTCTTTATTTTCCAAAACACGAGGATCGCAGGAAAAAAACATGACAAAAAGACTCTTTTTTCGTCACGTTTGAAATCAAATTGAAATATTTAATACCCTTAAAAACTTTTTTTAAAAACGAATTAGTAAGAAATTTGTCACGGGAAGTCAAGTCTATTTCTAGTGGAAATTGAACCTTATAATAGGAAACAGATAAAAACTTTAAAAAAGAGACTTATAAAATAGATAGAATTATTCAGGGAGGAAAAAATGAAAAAGCAACTTGTTACAGCAACGACGGCAGTGGTTTTAGGGACGACTTTGTTTGCGGGTGCGGCATCTGCGCAAACAATTAAGGTAAAAAAAGGCGATACATTATGGGGACTTTCAAATCGGTACGGAACGTCAATTAATTCCATTAAATCTGAGAACAAATTAAAATCGGATATCATTTACATCGGCCAGACGCTTTCGATCAATGGTAAATCATCTTCAGGTTCAAATTCGGGCAGCAAGTCATCATCGTCTACATATAAAGTCGTAAAAGGCGACAGCCTTTGGAAAATTGCGAATAAATATAAAATGACGGTAAACCAATTGAAAAGCTTAAACGGTTTAAAAACGGACCTGATCCGCATCGGGCAAGTGCTTAAAGTAAAAGGATCAACTTCAGGTTCAGCGTCTTCAGGTTCTTCGTCATCAAAGCAGCCTTCATCCAGCCATCATGCTGCACAGACGAGCCTGAATGTAAACAAGCTGATTTCTGATGCGCAATCTTTAATCGGCACGCCGTATGTATGGGGCGGAACAACGACTTCCGGCTTTGACTGCAGCGGATTTATCTGGTACCTTCTGAACAAACAGACGAGTGTCGGAAGAACAAGCACTGCGGGTTACTGGAGCTCAATGAAGAGCGTGTCCAGCCCGTCTAAAGGCGACTTCGTCTTCTTTACAACCTATCAGGCCGGCCCTTCACACATGGGCGTGTACATCGGAAACAACAAGTTCATCCATGCCGGTTCCGACGGCGTCGCAACAAGTGACCTGAATAACAGCTACTGGAAGCCGCGCTACCTGGGCGCGAAAAGATTCTAGCAGCCAGAGAAACCCGTTCATCAGAACGGGTTTTTTATTTAGACGGAACAGAACTCCATTTGTTTCACCTAAAAATGAAAATGTGATAAAAAATCTAAAAAGGTTTTCTTTTTTTCATTTTCATGGAGGGCGATGGCGTAGGCGCCCGCGCTCGGCATCTGGGCGAAATCGCACGGGATTTCTATCATGCTGCCTTCAGCGAGTTCGGCCCGTACCGCTGATAGCGGCAGAAATGAGACGCCCAGCCCCTCTTTAATAAATCGTTTCGTAATATGCGTCTGTGTCACCTTCATCGTTCTGACAAAGGGGAACTGTATTCTGACCTGACGGAGCAAATCATCCCAATAGTCAGGATGGTTATGGGTCAAAAGCAGATATCGTCCGAGCAGGTCTTTCACTTCATCCGCTTTCCCTGATCCTGGTTTTCGGCCGGGGGGCGCGACGAGCACAACGGGGTCATTGTACAGGGGGCGGCATGTGAGGGAAGATGATTGCACCTTTAAGCAGCTCAGTCCGATATCGGCTGAGCCGTTTCTGATTTGAGTGGCGATTTCTTCCGATTCGTAAATGGTGACCGTCATTTCGGTCTCTTTATTGTCCTCTGTGTAACGCTTCATGACAGACGGAAGAACGGTGTCGGCGATAAGCGGCGAAACAGCGAGCGTCAGCGTGTGGAAGTAGCCTTGACGCACCCTGTGCAGCTCCGCCATGCTGTTTTCATAGTCTTCCAAAAGCCTCATGGCAAATGGAACGTATGCTTTTCCTTCCTCAGTCAATTGTATTTTCCGGCCGCTTCGCTGAAACAGCTTACAGCTGATTTCTTTCTCTAATAATTTTATATGAACGGTGACGGTCGGCTGGGATAAAAAAAGTGTTTCCGCCGTTTTTCTGAAATTCTCATATTTTGCTGCGGTGACGAAGGTGTGAAGCCATTTAAAATCCATAGATGCACTCCTCTGATTAAAAGTTTTAATTAATTCCCTTAAAAATATTCATTATTTTTTAAATATTATATTTACTATAATAACAGAAAGAGGATAAGGGGGAATGAAATTGATTTATCATGGATTGAAAGGAATTACTTGTGCAGAAACGGCGATCAGCCACATTGACGGAGAAAAGGGGCATTTGATATATCGCGGATATGACGCGAAGGATATCGCGCTCCAATCCAGTTTTGAAGAAGCGGCGTATCTCATCTTAAACGGAACGCTTCCTGATGAGCAGCAATTGCTTGCGTTTCAAGAAAAACTTGCAGCCGAGCGCGGGCTGCCGAAACATCTCATCGACCTGCTGGAAACGCTTCCGGACGATATGGACGATATGGCGGTGCTGAGAACGGCTGTTTCAGGTTTGGGGACAGATTCATTTACATATCCGCCTAAGCCGGAAGAAGCGATTAAACTGATTGCCGTCACACCGACGATTATTGCGTACAGATACCGCCGTAAACAAGGGCAGGAAGCACTGCCGCCTGAGGCGCGATACGGGCATGTTGAAAACTATTTGTACATGCTGACCGGCAGGCAGCCGTCCGAAGCTCAAAAGAAAGCGCTTGAAACGTATATGATTCTGGCGATGGAGCACGGGATGAATGCATCGACTTTTTCAGCGAGAGTCACCGTTTCCACTGAATCCGACTTAGTGTCTGCCGTCACTTCCGCACTGGGCACGATGAAAGGGCCGCTGCACGGAGGCGCGCCTTCCGGTGTAACGAAAATGCTTGAAGACATTGGACAAAAAGAAAACGCAGAAGCATATTTGACAGCGAAGCTTATGAGGGGAGAGCGCCTGATGGGCTTCGGGCACAGAGTATACAAAACAAAAGATCCGCGGGCGGAAGCATTGCGCATAAAGGCTGAAGAGGTGGCCGGAAATGATCCGTCGCTTGATTTGGCGCTTTATGTGGAGAAGGAAGCCATCCGTTTATTAGAGCAATATAAGCCGGGACGGAAGCTGTATACAAATGTAGAATTTTACGCGGCGGCTGTCATGCAGGCTATTGATGTGGACAATGCTTTGTTTACGCCGACTTTTTCGGCAAGCCGAATGGCGGGCTGGTGCGCACACGTGCTTGAACAGTCAGCTGACAACATGATTTTCAGGCCGTCTGCGCAATACACCGGAGCCTTTCCCGAAACGGCTCAGCAGCTTTAAGCATCGGCATATTTGTCCGTTTAGTGATCCGCACTCCGTGGTATCGTCTCAGTAATACCAAATGCAGGAGTGTGAGAACATGAATCCGATGGACAGACAGACAGAAGGTCAAAAACCCCAGGTGCAAGACCGCCAGCCCGGCACTGAGTCAGAAATGGAGCCGAAACCGCTCTTGGAGGACCCGGATGTAAAAGGATCGGGCAGACTAAAAGGAAAAGTCGCCGTCATCACGGGCGGAGACAGCGGCATCGGCGCAGCGGCTGCGATTGCTTACGCGAAGGAGGGAGCGGATCTTGCCATCCTGTACCTTGACGAACATGCCGATGCCGAGAGAACGAAAAAGCGTGCGGAAGAATGTCAGGCCGATTGCCTGTTAATTCCGGGAGACGTCGGGGATGAGGCCCATTGTCAGAAGGCGGTCCGGCAAGTCTTAGATCACTACGGAAAAATTGATATTCTTGTGAATAATGCCGCTGAGCAGCATCCGCAAAACGGGATCCTTGATATTACGGCTGAACAGCTGGAGAAGACCTTCCGCACAAACATGTTTTCCATGTTTCATATGACAAAGGCTGTGCTGCCTCATCTGAAAAGAGGGAGCGCCATTATTAACACAACATCTATTACCGCTTATCAGGGCGATACATCATTGATTGACTATTCGTGCACGAAAGGCGGCATCGTTTCCTTTACACGTTCGATGGCGAAGTCATTGGCCGATCAGGGGATCAGGGTAAATGCAGTGGCCCCGGGCCCGATCTGGACCGCTTTGATCCCTGCGACATTTACTGAAGAAAAGGTGGAAAAGCACGGTCTGGATACCCCGATGGGAAGACCGGGACAGCCTGCTGAACACGCCGGAGCTTACGTGCTTTTGGCTTCAGACGAATCTTCCTATATGACAGGACAGACCATTCACGTAAATGGAGGCAGATTTATTTCAACATAATCCTTAAGTCTTATCCCGCACTTTTAAAAGTGCGGGATTTTTATTTATTTCTATATAATGTTAAAAAAACGCTGTCGTCAGGTCAATCGTGAATTCAAAGATGATAATAAGCGTTAACCCGCTGTAATAACGGGACGTTTTCCCATTCATATTCTGTTTTGTTCATACAATAAATTTAATATATAGAATTTTCAAAAAAGTTATTTTCATTTTTTTATTTTTCGTTATAATATGATGTAGGAGAAAGGAATGATGTGCTGAAACATTTCATGCGAAAAATAAGAATTTAGTCATTATCATTATTGTTATCTGAATATTCTAACATAAGAGATTGATATACAAGGAGTGAAGCAGATGAAGGGGAGCATATTCAGAAAGAAAAGCATTCAGGACCTGCTTGCCGCAACGGGCGGCGAAAAGTCGCTGAAAAGGGAGTTGGGGGCCTTTGATCTGACCCTTCTCGGGATAGGAGCCATCATCGGAACGGGTATTTTTGTTTTAACCGGAACAGGGGCAGTTACGGCGGGACCCGGGCTGACCGTTTCATTTGTCATAGCCGCTTTAGCATGTTTATTTGCGGCTTTGTCATATGCTGAATTTGCTTCAAGCGTCCCGGTTTCAGGTTCCGTCTACACATTTACTTATGCGACATTGGGTGAACCTCTCGCGTTTATCATCGGATGGGATTTAATCTTGGAATATATGCTCGCCGTCAGCGCGGTTTCGGTCGGCTGGTCCGGTTATTTTCAATCATTTTTGGCGGGATTCGGCATCCATCTTCCGACCGCATTAACGGCCGCTCCGGGTTCTATTAAAGGCACAGTCACATTCTTTAATCTTCCGGCATTTGTTATTGTGCTTGCGATTACATTCCTTCTCTACTTAGGCATTAAGGAATCGAAGCGGGTCAATAATATTATGGTAATTCTGAAAATTCTGGTTGTTTTGTTGTTTATCGCCGTTGCGGCCGTATATGTCAAACCGCATAACTGGCAGCCGTTTATGCCGATGGGGTTCGGCGGTGTTTTCAGTGCCGCGGCGCTCGTTTTCTTCTCCTTTATCGGTTTTGACGCCGTCTCTTCCGCCGCAGAGGAAACGAAAAATCCGGGGAAGGATCTGCCGAAAGGAATTATTTTTTCATTAATCGTCTGCACCGTGCTGTATGTGACCGTATCGGCGATTATGACGGGCGTCGTACCGTTTGCCGGTTTTGAAGGCGTTGACCATCCCGTTTCTCTCGTCCTGCAGATGGCCGGTCAGAATTGGGTGGCCGGGATTATTGATATCGGCGCAGTGTTGGGAATGACGACGGTGATGCTCGTCATGCTGTACGGCCAGACGAGGGTGATGTTTGCCATGTCCCGTGACGGTTTAGTGCCGGGGGCGCTTTCAAAAGTCCATCCGAAGCATAAAACGCCGCACGTGGTGACGTGGGTGTTCGGTATTCTGTCGGCATTGCTGGGAGCGCTCGTCCCGCTTGATGAACTGGCGAAGCTCGTAAACATCGGCACGCTTGCCGCGTTTGTCATGATTTCCGTGGCGGTTATCGTGCTGAGAAAGAAACAGCCTGATCTGCCGAGAGCTTTTAAATGTCCGGGAGTTCCCTTTATTCCGATATTGTCCATTCTGTTCTGCGTGTTTTTGATTATTAACCTTGGCGCCGCCACTATCATCCGTTTCTTTATCTGGCTGATCATAGGTCTGGTGATTTATTTCTTATATTCGAGAAAGCATTCGAAATTAAACGGATAATTGGCAAAAGGAGCGGTATCTGCCGCTCCTTTTGTGTTTTTCAGAATAGTGAAACATATTGAAATGGGCTTAAGTTATCGCGGCGAATAAGGGATAATATAGGGCGGAAGGGAAGTGGAAAGTGGTGTCTGACCAAAAAAGGGTTCAATGGGCCTCAAAAATAGGATTTATTATGGCCGCCGCCGGTTCGGCGATCGGCCTGGGAGCCATTTGGAAGTTCCCTTACGTAGCGGGTACGAACGGGGGAGGCGCTTTTTTTCTTGTATTCGTCCTCTTTACCGTGCTTTTAGGCTATCCGCTTTTGCTCGGTGAATTTATTTTCGGAAGGCGGAGCCAGACAAATGCGATTGATGCCTACAAACAAGCCGCGCCGAAGTCGGTATGGCACCTTACGGGTTATGTGGGTGTGGCGGCCTGTTTTTTAGTTTTGTCTTTTTACAGTGTTGTCGGCGGGTGGATTTTGCTCTATGTGCTGAAAGCCGTTACCGGTTCTTTATCCGGGCTCACTCAGGAGCAGTACGGCACGGTATTCGGGACGGTCATTGAAAATCCGCTCCAGACTCTCGCCGCGCAGCTGGTATTTATGATCATGACGGTAGCGGTCGTCGCAAAAGGCGTGCAGAAAGGGATTGAACGTGTCAGTGCGGTGCTGATGCCGATTTTATTCGTGCTGTTTCTGCTGCTTGTGCTGCGTTCTGTCACGCTTGATCATGCCGTTGAGGGAATTAAATTTTTATTGGTTCCGCACTTTGAAGATTTGACGCCGGAATCCATTCTTTATGCTTTAGGACAGGCGTTTTTTACATTAACGCTCGGCGTATCGGTCATGGTGACGTACAGTTCGTATCTGCCGAAAAACCAAAACCTTCCGGGATCGGCGGGTTCCATTGTTATCATGAATGTGCTCGTCACGCTGTTTGCGGGACTGGCCATTTTTCCGGCGGTTTTTTCGTTCGGCTTTAAACCGGATGAAGGGCCTACACTGCTGTTTACCGTACTGCCGGCTGTGTTTGACCGGCTGCCGTTCGGCTCGCTGTTTTTCATCAGCTTTCTGGCGGTCTTTTTCTTTGCCGCACTGACTTCGGCCTTTTCGATGGTGGAAATTATCGTGGCGACTGTAGGGAAAGGTGATGAAACGAAAAGGAAGAAGCTGTCGTGGACAAGCGGTCTGCTCATTTTCTTAGTCGGAATTCCGTCGTGTTTATCATACGGTGTTCTCAGTGATGTTCATTTGTTCGGAAAAACATTTTTTGATCTGGCGGATTTCACAGTGAGCAATGTGCTGATTCCGCTCGGCGCTTTATTAATATCAATCTTCATCCCGCTGAAAATACCGAAGCGGGAGCTGTTTGCCGAGATGAAAAGCGGTTCCGCCGTCGGCTATCGTTTCTTTCAGCTGTGGTATTTCCTTTTGAAATATCTTGTGCCGCTGGCTATCATTGTCGTATTGCTGCATTTAATCGGCGTTCTTTCATTTTAAAAAAACAGGCCCCGTAAAAAGGGCCTGTTTTTATTTTATGGTTAAAAACCGAATTGCAGATTCGTATCAACGGCAACGATCGTATATACACAGACAATGACGAAAAGGTTGAGGATGACGCCGAGCAGCCCCGGGCCCGTCCGGCCTTTTTTAATAAACAGCTCAATGATGCCGAACGGCACGGCGGCCATCGCAAACGGCAGCATCTGATAAGAATAGAAAGTTACATTGCTGATGATTGCCACGTTCAACAGCAGCAGCGACAAAATCGCGGTACCGACTGATATCCAGCCGAAAACATTATGCTCTTTAAAAATTCTTACCAATTCCATAATTCCACCTCACCGATGTTTGCTGCTTTTACTGTTTTGTTTTTCAGCAGACGTTCGATTTCTTTTGTCGGCCCCGTCACGACAGAGCCGTATACATTCATTCCGTGATGTTCGACATAGTCGATTCTGCTGCTCAGGTTCATGTCTTTGCGTTTCGATATCGCATGCGCCCATTTTTTATGGCGGGACATAAATTCAAGAGCGCTGGTGAATTGTTCTCGGTCTGTCTGTCCCTGCGCTTCAAAAGAGGAAGCCATCTTAGAATCTTTCCCGGGAAATCCTAACGGCTCGGCATAAGGACTGTCTTTCAGATTTTTCTCCGTTTCGATCGCGTTCCATAAAAACTTCACATCGTATTTTTTAAAGGCTGAATATACTTGGGAAGAAGGGTAGGCGCGGTCATAAGAAAGATAGACCTCAGCCACGCTGCCTTCAGGCAATTTTTTTAATGTCTGTCCGGCTTTGTCGACCGTACGCTTCTTTAAGCCGGAAGGATGCGCGAAATAATGCTTTGCCTGTGCCGCGTCTAAATCATAGTAGTTAACGGCAGGCGATTTGACCGTATCTAAAAACATTTCAATCCGTTCTCCGCCGACGGATTTCGTTTTTGTACCGATCTGCTTTTGCAGCGGAAATTCCGTATTCATTCCAAACAGCTTCACCTGGCTTTTCAGCCCGGAGGTATCGACGAGGACGTTCGGCATTGTGGTCGCCACCGTCACGGCAGCGGTCTCCATTAATTGATTACCGGTGCTTTCTTTTCCTCCCAAACCGTAATAGAGGTAGCTTCCTAAAGTGCAAAGCGGCAAAATCATCAAAGTGGAGATGACGGCGAGAACCGAAATCCGCAAATACGATTTGCGTTTTCCGTATGATAAAATGGCCTTCTGTTTTTCCGGGCTGATGCCGACGTCCCATTCCCGGTCGTCCTGCATTTCGCTTTCAATCAGCTCCTGATAGACTTCCAGCTTTTCCAGTTCTTCTTCAAAGGCGGCCATTTCCCGGTCGCTCATTTCTCCATTTTTGTATTGGTAAAAACGCTTTTTAAATTCTTCATTCATCATTAACACCTCTATTATAAAGTGCTTTCAGCCGCTGTCTGGCACGAAATAAAACACTTTTAAAATTAGCCTCTGAAATATTCATAATATGGGATGCTTCTTTGTAATTCAGTTCTTTTAAATAATACAGTGTTAAGGCCTCCCGATAATTGTCGGGAAGTTCGGACATATACCCTGTCAGCACTTCCTTGATTTCAATCTGATGAGCCGGGCTTTGCACAGCCGTCTGAAAAAGGCTCCCAATTAAGTCATCGGAAATGGTCACTTCCTTCTTATGTTTTCTGACATAATCTATAAACGCATTTCTCGCCACTTGAAAAAGCCATGGCTTTACTTTGCTGTGGTCGTAGGAGTGAATGTGTATGTATGCCCTCATAAAGGTTTCCTGCAGCAAATCTTCAGCGAGATGCTTGTCTTTAGTCATGGAGAGCAGGAACCGGTAAACATCATTCATATACATTTGGTAAATTTCATCGATCGTCACTGCCTTTTCTCCCCTCTATGTTATACACGCATAAGAAAGGTTTAAAGTTGCACGTTCCATGCAAACGGCTTAATTTCATTTTCACCTCATCAAACACCATTTCTCTATAGTACCCAAAATCCGTCATAAAAGATAGAGATAGGCGGAGGAAAAATATATTTATTAGTACCAGGTAATAAAAAATATTGTTATAATAGAGAGAGAACACTTTTGATCATTACAACAAAGGAAGTGCGTTATGTATAAGTTTTGTGCAAATGCCATCAAATTCATTCTTTCTCTGCGCGGAGGAGTCAAAGTATACAATAAAGAGAATCTTCCGTCTGATAAAGGATTCGTTATCGCGTGCACGCATGCGGGCTGGGTGGACGTCCTTACGCTCGGAGTCGGAATATTGCCTCATCAGATTCATTATATGGCGAAAAAAGAGCTGTTTCAGAAAAAGTGGATCGGGAGTTTTTTGAAGAAGATTCACGCGTTTCCGGTTGATCGTGAAAATCCGGGTCCGAGCAGCATTAAAACGCCGATTAAGCTTCTGAAGGAAGGGAAGATTGTCGGGATTTTTCCAAGCGGCACGAGAACTTCTGAAGACGTCCCGCTGAAAAGAGGGGCCGTGACTATCGCCCAAATGGGGAAAGCGCCGCTCGTTCCGGCCGCATACAGCGGACCGTCTGCGGGAAAAGAACTGTTTAAAAAGGGAAAAATGCGGCTTATCATCGGCAAGCCGATTTTTTTGGAGGACTTTGCCGACCTTGCGCCGAAGGAGAGGCTTGCGGCCATGACAGAAGAGCTGAATGCCAGAATTAAAGACCTTGAGAAAAAACTGGAACAAATGTAAACAAAAAAGCTTGCCGTCTGTATGAGACGCGCAAGCTTTTTTTGGTTATGCTTCTTTTTGTTCAGCGGTTTCCAGCAGTTCATCAAACGCCAGTTTTTTCACTTCGATATATGCGACGTGATGGCCGTCAATTTCATTAATAATAAATTCACAGCCTTCTTCGATAATCGAGTCGTATTGTTCGACGTCGTATTTCTGTGTAAGGAACCAGCCGCCGATGGTGTCGACTTCGTCATTTTCTAAATGGATGCCGAGCAGTTCGTTCACTTGATCAATCAGAACCTTACCGTCAAGCATGTAATGACCGTCGCCGAGTTTGCGGATTTCGTTGATTTCATCTATATCAAATTCATCACGGATTTCCCCGACGATTTCTTCGATGATGTCTTCAACGGTGACAAGTCCCGCGGTTCCGCCGTATTCGTCCGACAGAATCGCCATATGAACCCGCTCCTTCTGCATTTTCACAAGCAGGTCGTGAATCGGTGCCGACTCAATTACATGGATGATCGGATTGACAAATTCAGTAATCGGCGAGTCGACTGATACCTCGCCGCTGATGCAGGCGGTCAGCACTTCTTTAATGTTAATGACGCCGATAATATTATCTTTGTCACCCTCTTCGACAGGGTAACGGGTATATTTTTCAATCTGAATGATGTCCATCATTTCAGAAATTTTGATATCATGCGGCAGACTGACGATTTCCGTACGCGGAATCATGATTTCTTTTGCAAGTCTGTCGTCAAATTCAAAGATTTTATTCACGTATTTAAATTCAGACTGGTTGATTTCACCGCTTTTATAGCTTTCCGATAAAATGATGCGCAGCTCTTCTTCAGAGTGGGCAAGCTCATTTTCTGACACCGGCTCCAGGCCGAACATCTTCGTTAAAAGACGGGCGGAGTTGTTCAGAAGCCAGATAAACGGGAACATGATGCGGTAAAACCAAATGAGCGGTTTTGAAAACAGCATCGAAACGGCTTCCGCTTTTTGGATGGCGACTGTTTTCGGCGCTAATTCTCCGACGACCACGTGTAAAAACGTAATGATCGCGTAGGCGAGAATAAATGAAATAATGTGCGATAGTGAGCTTGGTACGTTTATCTTTGTGAAAAGCGGATGAAGCAGGCGTTCAATCGTTGATTCGCCTAAGACACCAAGACCAATTGAAGTCAATGTTATGCCGAGCTGGCACGCTGATAAATACTCATCTAAATGCGTGGTCACTTTTTTGACACCGATTGCGGCTTTATTTCCTTCTGCTATAAGCTGGTCAACCCGTGAGCCTCTGATTCTGATTATCGCAAACTCAGATGCTACGAAAAATGCCGTCAGCGCGATTAAAACCGCGACTAAAATCAAATTCACAATGTCCAATTAGAACCTTCACTCCTTTTGGGAAGATGAAGGTAACACCTCCTGTTAGTAAGATAATGGTTTAACTTAACAGCAGCATAAATGATTGAAGCACTGCAAGCTTTTCAGGAGCCAGCTTTTTTTTCAGCTGTGCGCGCTCCTCTGGTTCAAGCTTTTCAAACCGATGCAAGATCCCGGAGATGTTTTGATTCATGTGATCAATTTCCGATGCCAGATTTCCAATATCGTCAGGCAAGGCTGAAGAGGGAAACTGGTTCTCCAGTCGGTCTTTTATATCAGACAGGGCCAATCGCTGCTTTTTACAAGCGACTATAAACTTTAACCGGTTGAGTGCAAGTGTATCGTAGTAACGATAGTTTGAACAAGACCTGCCAGGCTTTAAAAGCCCGAGGTTTGTGTAGTAATCCACCGTGCGTTTCGTTACACCGGCAAGCTCTGCTAATTCACTGATGCGATAAGTCTCAGCCCCATCTAAATCCCTCCCCAACCATCACGTTATAGTTATGAGAATAGTTTAATATATGAAGGGGAGTTTGCACAAGTTTATTGTTTTCCGTCTTTCTCTTGAAACCGGGCGGTATGATCCTGAAAAAGCGTTGACTGCGCTATGTAAATCTTTCATAATCATTGTAAATAGAAACGGCAGAAAAAGACAGAAGGGACAGATGACAATGGGCGGTTTATCACGGGAAGTGACAGAAAATCTGGAGAAAGGATCATGGATACGCAAACTATTTGATGAAGGCGCGCGGCTGAAAAAAGAATTCGGCGCCGATAAGGTGTTTGACTTTTCTATAGGAAATCCGGTTTGTGAGCCTCCGGAAACATTTAAAAAGGCGCTTTGCGAAGCGGCTGAAACAGGACGGCACGGATATATACAAAACCAAGGGCTTCCGGAGGCGCGAGAGAAGGTTGCGGGCTTTTTGTCAGAGCGGTTCCAGACTGAAATTTCTGCCAGACATACAGTGATGACGGTCGGAGCCGGCGGAGCGCTGAATGTTGCGCTCAAGAGCATATTGAACCCGGAGGAAGAAGTCATCCTTCTGGCGCCTTATTTTGCGGAATACAAAGCGTATGTTGAAAATTACCGCGGCAGACCCGTCATCTGTCCGCTGACTGACTCATTTGAGATTGATATTGAAGCGGTGAGAGAAGCGATCACTCCCCGTACGAAAGGGCTGATCGTCAATACGCCGCATAATCCGACGGGAACGGTGCTGAGCCAGAAAAATCTTAATGAATTGGGCGCCTTATTAAAAGAAGCCGAGGAACGGAACGGACAAAGCATCTTTATTTTATTTGACGAACCATACAGCCAGCTGATCTACGGCGAAGAGCAGGCGAATCCGTTTCAGGCGTATCACCGCGTGATTTTAGTCAGTTCGTTCAGTAAAGATCTCGGCATTGCGGGGGAAAGGCTTGGGTATATCGCAGTTGACGCCCAAATGCCTGAGGGGGATCTTCTGACGGATGCGTTCGTTTTCTGCAACCGGACGCTCGGTTTTGTAAACGCTCCGGTCATGATGCAGCGCGCCGTGGCGAAAATGGATGATCTTTCGATTGATGCTGAACCTTACCGTAAGCGCAGAGACCTTATGGTGGACATCCTCACAGAAGCCGGTTTTGAATTTGAAATGCCGAAGGGAGGCTTTTTCGTCTTTCCTAAATCACCGATTGAAGACGAGGTGGCATTCTGCATGCATGCCGCACAGAAATACAAACTATTGATCGTACCCGGCAGCGGATTTGGAAGAAGCGGCTATTTCCGTTTATCTTTCAGCGTCCCTATAGAACAGATCAGACAGTCGCGGGACATTTTCAAAGCGCTGTATCAAGATTTTTCTTCATAGCTTCCAATACATAAAGATGGGAGAACGGGCAAATGTCGAGGAGAAGTGTTGGCACGTCAGACATCAGCATTACAGGAATCGGGGTCTTAACCGCGGTCGGACAGGGCAAAGAGGCGTTTCTTGATGCGCTTATGGAAGGGCGGCACGCTTTTGATGTGATGAAACGCCCCGGCCGGCAGAAGGGCAGTTCGTTTATCGGCGCGGAGCTTACCGAATTAACGCCGCCGGATGCGCTGTCCAAACGCTTGTACCGAAGGGCCGCATTATCAGGAAAGGCGGCGCTTATCGCTTTATATGAAGCGTGGCATGACGCTCAATTAGACGGTGCTGATCACAGCCGCACGGGTCTGATCGTCGGCGGCTCGAATACGACGCAGCGCGAACTGCTGCAGACCTTTGAGAAAAACGGCGAAACGCCGCAATTTGTAAATCCGGTGTACGGGCTTTCTTTTATGGATAGTGATCTATCAGGGCTTTGCACCGAGCAATTCGGGATAAAAGGGCCGGCTTTTACGGTCGGCGGCGCGTCGGCAAGCGGCCAGGCGGCGGTTATCCAGGCTGTCCAAGGTATCAATGGCGGCCTGTTTGACCGCTGTATCGCGATCGGGGCGCTGGCCGATCTGTCGTATATGGAGTGTCACGCCCTCCGCTCATTGGGAGCAATGGGCACTGATCAATTCGCTGAACATCCTGAAGCCGCCTGCCGCCCGTTTGACCGGCATACGGACGGTTTTATATTCGGAGAAGCATGCGGGGCGATTGTGCTGGAACGCGCTGAATCTGCCGAACAGAGGGGCGCGCGTTCGTGGGCCGGCTTAAAGGGCTGGGGGATGGCTTCTGATGCGAACCGCAACCCGAATCCTTCAGCAGAAGGCGAAATGACGGTGATCCGCCAGGCACTGGAGCGGGCCGGTCTTTCAGTAAAAGAAATTGATTACATCAATCCCCACGGCACCGGTTCGCCGATCGGAGATAAAACTGAGTGCCGGGCGCTTTCTGAAAGCGGTCTGGCCCACGCGCGGATTAATGCAACAAAATCGATCACCGGACACGGCCTGAGTGCGGCCGGAACGGTGGAAATCATTGCCGCACTATTGCAGATGCGGGAATCCAAGCTTCATCCGACCCGCAATTTAACGGAGCCGATTGACGATTCATTTCAGTGGGTGACCGACGGGCCGAGCGCCCATACCGTACATCATGCGTTGAGCTTAAGCATGGGATTCGGGGGGATTAATACAGCGCTTTGTTTAGAAAATCATTTCCGAAGCAGATAACGCCAGTCTTCTTTTTTGAAGGCTGTTTTTTATATGATAAAAAATCTGAAAATGATGAAAGAATGGAGTTATGATACAATAAAATATACAAATGACAATCATGCTTTGACTTAGGAGGTGGCAGGATGGGGCCCTCTGTGTAGTCAATCGCCCATTTCGTTCCTCTCGCTTAAGAAAAAACGATGAAATCAGGAGGTGACGTCCTTATCCTTCAATTCGGGATAAGGTGAAATGGACGATATTGACAGTTTGATTTTAATCGGTGTGCTCATTGCGTTAACGGCGTTTTTCGTGGCGAGTGAATTTGCGATCGTCAGAGTGAGGAGATCCAGAATCGATCAGCTCATCTCAGAAGGGAACAGACGGGCAGTGCTCGCAAAGCGTATCATTACGGATCTTGATGAGTATTTATCCGCCTCGCAGCTCGGCATTACACTGACTTCTATTGGGCTCGGCGTACTGGGAGAGCCTGCATTTGAGCGGATGCTTCATCCTGTGTTACAGAGTATGGGGCTGCCGGATTCTGCTGAGCATGTGATTGCTTTTGCTGCGGCGTATGGGCTGATTACGTTTTTACATGTCGTCGTCGGTGAGCTTGCGCCTAAAACGGTTGCGATTCAAAAAGCGGAAAAGCTGACGCTATGGATTGCAGGGCCGCTTCGGTTATTTTACGTGTTCATGTTCCCGTTTATTTGGGTCTTAAACGGCTCCGCGAGGATTTTAACCGGTCTGGCCGGATTAAAGCCGGCATCTGAGCATGAAGGCTCCCATTCTGAAGAAGAGCTGCGGATCCTGCTGTCAGAAAGTTTAAAAAACGGAGAAATCAATCCGTCCGAATATACATTTGTGAATAAAATTTTTGAATTTGATAATCGGATCGCCAAGGAAATCATGATTCCGAGAAAAGAAATCGCCGCTGTTTCAACTGATATGACCGTGCCGGAAATGCTTGATATGATGCTGAAAGACAAGTATACGCGATGGCCCGTAACAGACGGGGACAAAGACAGCGTCATCGGCATGATCAATACGAAGCATCTTTTTTCAGATCTGCTGTTTATGACAGAAGATGAAAAAGCGGAAGTATCCATCACGTCTTACGTCCGCCCGGTCATTGAAGTCATTGAGACGATTCCGATACACGACCTGCTGATAAAAATGCAGAGAGAGCGGATTCATCTGGCGATATTGTCTGATGAATACGGCGGGACGTCCGGTCTTGTGACGACCGAAGACATCCTTGAAGAAATCGTCGGCGATATCAGAGACGAATTTGATGAAGATGAACAGCCGCTGATTCAAAAGCTGTCCGAACGTCATTATGTCCTGGACGGAAAGGTTCGGATCGATCAGGTGAATCATCTGCTCGGCGCAGAGATTGAAGAGGAAGTCGACACGATCGGCGGCCTTGTGCTGAAGCGGAATATTGATATTTGTGCGGGTGAGTCGATACAGATTGGGGGATACACTGCCCTTATCTTAGAAATGGACGGCCGGTTTATTAAACAGCTTGAATTAAAAGAAGAACAGGGCCGACCGGGCGGTCAGGGGACAATAAACCGCCCGCTGCCCGTGCCTGAAACGGTCATGCTTCATAACGCAACCTTGAGCGAAAAATAAGCTCAAGGTTTTTTTAAATGGAAATGATAATGAAGCCGCACCAGAACACCAAAAGGCTTCCGGCTGCTGAAACTGCGATGTAAAGCAGGCTTTCCTTTATGCGGTTGTTCATCATCAGCTGCACGGCTTCAATACTGAAGGTGGAAAAGGTCGTAAACGCACCGAAAAAGCCTGTCGCAATGATGATTCCGGCTGAAGGATTATCCAGACCCAATCCGGTGAACATGCCGAGGCCGAAGGAGCCGAGCAGGTTGACCGCAGCCATTCCAAGTGGAATCGGCAAACCCTTTGTCCTTTCTGAAACGGTTTGCCCCAGCAGAAACCGTAATACCGCTCCGATTCCCGCTGCAATAAGCATCAAGACAATCGTCATGGCGTATCATGCTCCCTTCCCGCGATGCGAAGAGCAATCCGCCGTCCCCAGAAAATGCCGGCGTATGCAAGGGCAAGACCGGCGAATAAAGTCGCGGCAGCATAACAAAAAGCCGCTGAGGGAGACGATTGCAGCAAAAAGACGGTTTCTTTTGCGAAGGTGGACATCGTCGTGAAACCTCCGCAAAAACCGGTTCCGAAAAAGGCGGTCAGGAGAGGGCGTTTAGCCCGAATGAGAAAATAACCCGTGATAAGGCCGAGTAAAAGGCTTCCCGCCGCGTTTTCGAGGAAAGCAGCCGCCGGGAAAGACCGGCTGTGAATGTGTGTGCTCATTTCAAAGCGGAGCAAAGCGCCGAGCGCCCCTCCGATAAAAATTGCGATGTATTGTTTCATATCAGCCATCCTTAGAAATAAAATCCGGAAAATCAGTTACAATGCCGTCAACTTCCATCATTTGCAGCTTTTCGGCCGTCTTTTGATTTCTGACCGTCCAGGCAAATACTTTCAGACCGTGTTTGTGAGCGGTGGAAATCAAGAACCGATTCAGGCGGGTATATTTAATATTGACATAATGTACGGCTGATTTGTAGGCGTTCAGCTGGCTTCTGGAAAACCTCCCGAAGCTGGGCCTGGCAATAATTGCAGTTGGAACGGACGGATACATATCATGAAAGGCCTGAATCGACTTCAGGCTGAAAGATTGAACGATATGATGCATGGAAAAGGAAAACCTGCTTAACAGCCGGCCGACTGCTTTTTCAAGACCGACTTGAGAAGCGTGCCCTTTCAGTTCAATTAAAAATCCGATTTTAGAATGGTAACGCTTCAAGACCTCTTCGAGCAGGGGAATCCGTTCCCCTTTAAACTCAGCCCCGTACCAGCTGCCGGCATCCAGGGATTGCAGCTGCTTCAGCGTAAAATCTTTTACAAAACCAGAGCCGTCCGTCGTCCGGTCGACTCTGTCATCATGTATGACGACAATGTGTCCGTCTTTTGTGAGCTGGACGTCAAGCTCAATGAAATCAGCGTTCATTTCGGCAGCGATATCAAATGCCGCAAATGTATTTTCGGGCGCATAACCGGATGCGCCGCGATGAGCGATGGTATACAAGCTTGTCAGCTCCCCTCATGGGCATTTCTGTTATTATATCAAATTCATATATGCACAGCGATTCAAACTGGTGAATGTGCGAAACAGTATTTTTTTGGAATAAAGATAGTGCTTTTTTCGGTTTACATTCCGCAGTGATGATTTATAATGGCAAAAAGGAGGCGAGATCATGGGAAAAGGGAGATTGAAAGTGGAGGAAAGAATTAAAGCCGAAACCGATGCTGAGATCCAAAAAGCGACTCTCCTGAATCAGACACAATCGAAGAAAAAATAGTGCCTGCCCCTGTTGTATCTGGCTGAAAGATGAACGAATTTGTGAAAAACCCCGGCTGTGTTCTGCTGCCGGGGTTTTTCAGGCTTTCATAAAGACATTAAAAGAAGCTGATGTCCGAATGTTTTAGTATAATAGATTTTCGACAAGACAAAGGAGCATATGCTATGGTAACACATTTTAAGAGCTTTTTTACTCTTGACCATATTTTGCAGATCTGTATCAGCATTGGGATTTTAGCGGCTTTTCTCATTTTGAGAAAACTGTTTGTCAAATATTTTTTCCAGCTTGTTTACAAATTGGCGAACAAGCCGAAAACCGATATATTCAAACAGATTGCGGTAGCGTTTGACAAGCCGGCCAGGTGGTTTTTCGTGGCGCTGGGGCTGTTTTTAGCGATTGAGTATTCGCCGTTTTTAGACGGTCAGATGGACATTGTCAAAAAAATGTACCGCTCTCTGATCATAGCGCTGATCGCCTGGGGGCTTTGCAATCTGACATCGGCATCTTCTTTTTTATTTCATAAAGTCAATCAGCGCTTTGAGCTTGATATGGATGACATTTTGGCGCCGTTTTTATCTAAGGTGCTGCGCTTTGTCATTCTCGCACTCAGCGTCAGCGTGATCGCACAGGAATTCAATTATGATGTAAATGGGTTTGTGGCCGGACTCGGACTTGGCGGATTGGCGTTCGCGCTCGCGGCTAAAGATACGATCAGCAATTTTTTCGGCGGCATTATCATCATTACGGAGAAGCCGTTTACGATCGGCGACTGGGTCGAGACGTCATCTGTGACAGGGGGCGTAGAAGATATCACATTCCGAAGCACAAAGTTCCGGACGGCGCAGGGGGCGCTCGTCACTGTGCCCAATTCAACGCTGTCGATGGAAGCCATCACAAACTGGACGAGAATGACTAAGCGCCAGATCACGTTTTCCGTTCGTGTCTCTTATGCGACGCCGATTGATCGTTTAGAGCGGTGCATCACAAGGCTCAGAGAAATGCTTCGTGAACATGAAGGCGTGCATGATGATACGATTATGGTTAACTTTGACGTGTTTGCGGACAGCTATTACAATCTTTTTTTCAACTTTTACACAAAGACCATCGTTTGGGCGGAAAGCCTGGACGTGCGGCAGGATATCAACCGCCGGATTATTGATATTTTTGCGGAGGAAGGCGTGGAATTCGCCTATCCGGGCCAGAATGTATTCGTAAAACAGAAAAGCCACGATGATCCGGTTCATGTGAAGGATCATTCCGGAGAAAAAGAACGGGCATAACGGGCGCCGTTCTTTTTTCATGATATGATAAAAAGAAAAGGCGGTGGAAGAGTGGAAGCGTTTATGACATTGATCAATCAGGCTGAACGTATCGCGGTGCTGACGGGAGCGGGAATGAGCACGGAATCCGGCATTCCGGATTTTCGTTCGGCGGGCGGTATATGGACCGAAGACACCTCCAGAATGGAAGCGATGAGCAGGGAATACTTTGAACGCCGTCCGCGTGACTTCTGGCCCAAATTCAAACAGCTGTTTCAGATGAAAATGAGCGGAAGCTATGAACCGAATGCCGGCCATAAGTATTTGGCAGACCTTGAAAAGCGGGGAAAGCAGGTAGACATTTTCACGCAGAATATTGACGGGCTGCATAAGAAAGCGGGAAGCAGCAGTGTCTATGAGCTTCACGGTTCAATTCAGACCGCCGCATGCCCCCGCTGCGGCGCGCGCTACGGGCTTTCTCATCTGCTGAAGGAAGAAGTTCCGGAATGTACGGCGGAAACCGGAGATCATGCGGTTTGCGGCACTGTATTAAAGACGGATGTCGTACTTTTCGGTGATCTCGTCCAGCATTTTGAAACCCTTTATGAAAAGCTTGATCAAGCTGATCTCCTTCTTGTGATCGGCACTTCGCTTGAGGTGGCGCCGGCAAGGTTTGTCCCTGAGGATGCAAGCCGGATTCCCGGTTTGAAGCAGGTGATCATTAACCTTGAGCCGACATATTGCGACCATTTATTTGATCTTGTCATTCATGAGAAGATCGGTGAATTTGCAAAGCGGATCAGCGCCGCGATATAAAAAAAGCCGGATCATATACAGATCCGGCTTTTTCTTATTCATGGACGGGAATCATCTGGTCCGTCAGAATATCAAAGGAGTAGCCTTTGGCTTTCAGTTTTTGGATCAGGCTCGGCAAAGCATGAACGGTCGCAGGCAGATCGTGCATTAAAATGACATGCGGCCTGCTCGTATGGACGCTTTCCAAATATGCGAGCTGATTCAGTACTTCCGGCACGTACCGGGCATTTTTGTATTTCCAGTCCTCACTGTCAATCGTCCAGTCCCAGTACACAAAGCCGCCTCTTTCGAGATGCTTGATCTGGGTGTCTGTCAATGACGGTTTGCTGCCGTAAGGCGTGCGGACAAGATCCGTTTTCACTCCCGTGATGGCCTGGAGCGTATCGCGTCCCTGCTGCATTTCTTTCAGCGGCGATGTCGGTGTTTGATAAAACAGGTGATTATCGTGCGTCACGCCATGCAGGCCGAGCGCGATTCCTTCCTGATTCGCTCTTTGCACGGAATGCTTATAGGCTTTCATCCGCGGTTCAAGCATAAAAAAAGTGGCCTTTGCGCCATTTGCCTTCAATACATTCAACAGCTGTTCAGTATAAGGAGACGGCCCGTCGTCAAAGGTTAAATATACCGTTTTTTTCCCCGTGTCCCGCTCTTTTTGCAAATGTTTAAGCAGGATGTCGGGAGAATCGTTTTTCAGCCGCAGGCTTTCTGTTTCATCTCGAAGCTGCCCGTTTGCAGTCACAGTGACCTGTTTATTTTTTGCGGCGGAAGCGGAATAACCCATTATGACGATTACTAAAAGCAGTCCGCACAAAACTGCTAAACTCGTAAGTTTAAAAGCTAATGAAAACAGAGAAGGGGAAGCACCTTCTTTTGTCTTGCGCATAACAATCTCTCCAGTAGCATAAATTTCTTCATAATGCCGATAACAGCAGAGGCTTGCGTAGTGCCATAAGTTAACAGCATATGTATGTCGAATCAAGTATACAGGAACAAAACTGGAAAAGACATAGAAAATATGTCGAATAATAAGATTTTAAGAAAAAAATAAACTCCGCTGCCTGCTTGTTCAATATGATAGAATAGTTGACAATAACAGCTGAGAATCCGCATCACGGCAGATAACGATGAGGAGGGTTTACATGAAGACATTGGTAAACGGCCAGTTGATTGATCGTGAAAAAGCCGCAGTTGATATTGAGGATCGCGGATATCAATTCGGTGACGGTGTGTATGAAGTCATCAGAGTATACAACGGCGTTTTATTCGGTCTGCGTGAGCATATCGGCCGTCTTTTCAGAAGCGCCGCAGAAATCGGCATCACCCTGCCGTTCTCCGCAGAAGACATAGAATGGGATCTCCAAAAGCTCGTACAGGAAAACAAACTCATTGACGGCGGGGTCTATATTCAGACGACGAGAGGGAAGGCGCCCCGGAAGCACCAGTATGATGAAGGATTGGAGCCGCAGACGACGGCATACACCTTTTCAGTGAAAAAACCGGAAAATGAACAAAAAGCAGGGGCGCAGGCCATAACGGCCGAAGACAAGCGCTGGCTGAGGTGTGACATTAAGAGTCTGAATTTACTGTATAATGTGATGATAAAACAAAAAGCCTATGAAGCAGGCGCTTATGAAGCGGTGCTGATAAGGGACGGAGCGGTCACGGAAGGAACCTCTTCCAATGTATACGCCGTCATAAACGGCACCGTCCGGACGCATCCTGCAAATGAGCTGATTTTAAACGGCATTACGCGGATGAAACTTTTAGGGCTGATGAAAGAAAACGGGATTGAGGTGCGGGAGAAGCCCCTTACTGAAGACGAACTCAGAAACGCGGATGAAATTTTCATCTCGTCGACAACCTCTGAACTAATCCCGATCGTAACCCTTGACGGAAAACCGGTCGGCAGCGGTGTGCCGGGTCCTGTAGCCAAAACGATTCAAGAGGCTTTTCAATTGAGCATTCAGCAGGAGATCGGCGTTCAGTCATAAACGGAAAAAGGCCGGAAACACATCCGGCCTTTTTGCTTCTGTCAGATAAAAAGAGACTCGACATGCTGAACGAGCACGCGGGAGATTTTCTCTTTTGAAAGACGCTCAGGTTCAAGCAGTGCATGCAGCGCCAATCCGTCGGCAATGGCATACAATTTCTCCGCTTCTGTCTCTTTATCAAGATTTGGTTTCAGATGCTTATTATCATCCAGCCAGTCAATCAGACCGCGGATATATGCCAAGATCCCGTCATGCTGAGGATGAAACTCTTCTCCCTTATGTCTGGCATAAGCTGTGAAAGCGAACCATACCTCCATTTCAGCCATCGTTTCTTCATCTGTCGGGATGATTTCAAGCATCAGACGCACCGCTTTTTCTTTCGGCGGCAGATCCGTCTTGGCAACTTCGTTAATTCTGGCGGCCGCTTTTTCTTTTACGAGTGTCATCGCATACCCTAAAAGCTCATCCTGGGTGGTGAAATAGTGCCTCAGCGCGCCTAAAGAAAGACCCGCTTCCCGGGCGATGTTTCTCACTGTCGCTCCTTCCATGCCCCGCTCCAAAATCGTCCGCCAAGTGGCTTCGGCTATTTGTTTTCTTCTTTTTTCATGATCGATTATTTTAGGCATGTCTCCAGTGTAACAGGAAAAAATATTTCTTGCAATTTTATAATACAATTGTATTAAATAAAAAGAGGTGTTACAATGCTTTTTAGAAAACGATAAGGGGGAACCGGATTGAACGCGATTGCTTGGTTGATTGTCATTTGTGAGGCTGCTTTTTGGGCGGTTGTCATCTTCGGATTGGCGGCGCGGTATTTATTCAGGCGGCAAAAGCTCGGAATGTTTTTTTTCGCTCTCATTCCTTTACTTGATGCCGTATTGTTTGCAGCGGCTGCAGCTGATTTATACAGAGGGGCGACAGCGACTATGGCGCATGCAGTGGCGGCCGTTTATATCGGAGTGTCTGTCGCCTTCGGAAAAAGCATGATTCAATGGGCGGATGAGCGTTTCCGCTATTATGTCGTAAAGGAAGGGGCAAAACCGGTCAAGCGGTACGGACTGGATTATGCCAAACATTATGCAAAAGGATGGGGAAGGCATGTATTAGCGTTTGTCATCGGCGGCGTTCTTTTAGCCGGAACGGTATTTCTCATTCAGGACGCTTCCCGCACCGAAGCGCTCAGCAGGCTGTTGAAGGGCTGGTCTGTCGTGCTGTGCATTGATTTTTTGATCATGGCGAGTTTTTTTGTAATGCCGAAAAAAAGAGGAAACAGCCGGGAGCTTTAAAAAAAGCAGCTTTTGATTAAGCTGCTGTACAGAAAGGATTATTTTACGATCAGCACCGGAATGTCGGATTTTGATGACAGCTTTTCACTGACGCTTCCGAATAAAAGTTTTTTCAGCCTGTTCTGGTCCCTGCTCCCCATGACGATCAGATCCGCCGATATGCGGTCGGCGTGCTCGATAATGGCATCAGCGGGATCACCTTCTAAAATGTCGATATCCCCGTCAATCTGGCTGTCGTTCATCAGCATTCTCGCTTCGGCAATGATTTCTTCCGTACGGTCTTCATAAATCATCGGGTCAGGGGGGATTCTTTCCGCTTGAAGCGGGTCGGGAACGCTTGCAATCCCGCCGCCGATATACGTGGCACCGGCTCCCGGCCTCGGGGGATCGACAATCGTCTGGGTATCTTTTGCATTGTGAGAATGTACGACCGTTAAATTCGCGTGAAATGTTTTTGCAAGGTCTATCGCTTTTTGAAGCGCTTTCTTGCTATCATCACTTCCGTCAAAAGCTGCAATCAACCGGTCCGCGTGAAACATCGGCCTCATCCTTTCAGTAAAAAAGGTTTATAAAACGATACCCGTACGGAAGAAATCTAAAACCTGTATTGACAAAAAAAGGATTCGTTTATATGATAAAGGAATAATATAGGAAAAAAGGAGGTATGGATCATGTCAGCATTAAAGCTTGTCAACTCATCTTCAGCTGAATATCGGCGTGACTGCCATACACCTTCCGTTTTCTGAACATTTGCTTAAAAACGGTGCAGTCGCGCATAACAGGCGGGTCTGTACCTTATTTATAATAATAAGAGGCATGGAGCTGACGCTTCATGTCTTTTTTTATATAAAAAAATGAATGAAAGACAGGTGTGATGCATGTGGCGGTATTAGCGAAAACAATGAAAAACAATCCGGAAAAACTTGAGGGCGGCTGATTCATGAAAGGGGATGACGGTATTTGTTTACTGTATTAAAAAAGCTCGCTTGGTTTTTTAAAGCCTATTGGCTGCGCTATACGACAGCGATTGTTCTGTTATTGATTGTGAATGTCATTGAAATGTTTCCGCCGAAACTTCTCGGTAACGCAATAGACGATATGAAGGCGGGCGTGTTTACGAAAAGCGGGATGCTGTTTTACATATGTGTGTTTCTCGCTTTAACGGCAGCCGTTTATTTGCTCTCCTATTTTTGGATGTACCAGCTTTTCGGCGGGGCGAATGTCATGGAGAAAATTCTCCGATCAAAACTGATGGGAAGGCTTCTTCAAATGTCACCGCCGTTTTTTGAGAAATACAGAACGGGCGATTTAATGGCGCGGGGGACGAATGATTTGCAGGCCGTCAGTATGACGACGGGCTTCGGAGTCTTAACACTCGTCGATTCGACGATGTATATGCTGACGATATTTTTGACAATGGGGCTTCTCATCAGCTGGAAGCTGACATTTGCCGCGATTATCCCGCTGCCGATTATGGCGGCTGCGGTCAGTCTGTACGGAAAAAAGATCCATGAGCGGTTTACGGAAGCGCAGGATGCTTTCGGATCATTAAATGACAAGGTGCTGGAGTCGGTATCCGGCGTGCGGGTCATTCGGGCTTTCGTGCAGGAAAAAAATGATGTCAGCCGTTTCGGTGATATGACGGCGGATGTATACGAGAAAAACATGAAGGTGGCGTTTATCGATTCACTCTTTGAACCGACTGTGAAACTTCTTGTCGGACTCAGCTATCTCATCGGTCTCGGCTACGGCGCCTATCTCGTTTTTCAAAACCGGCTGACGCTGGGAGAGCTGGTATCGTTTAACGTGTATCTCGGAATGATGATCTGGCCGATGTTTGCGATCGGAGAATTAATCAATATCATGCAGCGCGGCAATGCCTCCTTAGACCGTGTCAATGAGACCCTTTCCTATGAGCCTGATGTGACAGGGCCCAAGCAGCCCGCCGATATCAAGGAGCCCGGGCGTCTTGTTTTTGAACAAGTGACTTTTACGTACCCGAGCGGAGCGGGACCGGCTGTTTCCGATGTATCATTTTCCGTTGAAAAAGGGCAGACACTCGGCATCGTCGGAAAAACGGGAAGCGGAAAGACGACGATTATTAAGCAGCTGCTGCGTGAATATCCGCCCGGTGCGGGAGCCATCACGTTTACAGGCGTTCCGATTCAGGAGATTCCGCTTGAGAAGCTCCGAGGATGGATCGGCTATGTGCCGCAGGATCATATTTTATTTTCAAAGACGGTGAAGGAAAATCTGCTTTACGGTCGGCAGGACGCAACCGAAGAGGAAATCGGCAGCGCGCTGAAGGATGCGCATTTTAAACAAGATATCGGCATGCTTTCAGAAGGGCTTGAGACGCTTGTCGGCGAGAAGGGGGTGGCGCTCTCCGGCGGACAAAAACAGCGCATCTCAATTGCGAGAGCGCTTTTGACAGATCCGGACATTCTCATATTAGATGATTCGCTTTCTGCCGTAGACGCGAAAACGGAAGCTGCCATCATTGACAGCATCCGTAAAAAACGGCGGCATAAAACAACGATCATCACCACCCACCGGCTCTCGGCAGTTGAACACGCAGATCTCATTCTCGTCATGGACGAAGGCCGGGTGTCTGAAAGAGGCACGCATCAGGAGCTGTTGGCGAAGAATGGCTGGTATCGCGAACAATATGAGAGGCAGCAGCTGTCCTCTCTTGAAGAAGGGGGGACGGGCGCATGAAGACCGGAAGAAGATTATGGAATTACGCGCTTCAATACAAAAAGCTGCTGATATGGGCGGTCGTTCTGCTCATTATTGCGGTCGGCACTGAGCTGACCGGCCCGTTTATCGGAAAAAAAATGATTGACGACCATATTCTCGGCGTTGAAAAAACATGGGTTAAAGCCTCTGGGGACGATCCGGACGCCGTCAGGTTCAGAGGGCATGATTATGTCAGGGAGGACCGGCTCAAACCGGGGACGGAGAAAACCGGAGAGGCGCACATTTATCAAGTCGGTGCGGCCTACTATTTTGTTGAGGGTCCCGTCAGTTTTGACGGAAACCGTTCAGTGACTGACGGCCGGCTGACAATATCAAACGGTAAAGAAAGCAGGTCATATCCCGCTATTGCGTTATCCAAACAGGAAATTTTTCAATTTTACCGTCCGGAAATAAAAGGGCTGCTGACGTTGACCGCCATTTACGCGGGACTGCTCATGTTTTCCGTGTGCTTTCATTACGGCCAGCATTACCTGCTGCAGATGGGAGCGAACCGAATCATACAGCGTATGAGGCAGGATGTATTTTCACACATTCAGAAAATGCCGATCCGCTACTTTGATAATCTGCCTGCCGGAAAAGTCGTGGCCCGCATTACGAATGACACAGAAGCGGTCAGAGATTTGTATGTAACGGTGCTGTCTACGTTTATCACAAGCGGCGTCTACATGCTCGGTATTTTTACGGCGCTGTTTATGCTTGATGTCAGACTGGCCGCCGTCTGCCTTTTGATTATTCCGATCTTAATGATCTGGTCGGTTGTGTACCGCAAATACGCATCCGTCTTCAACCAAAAAATCCGTTCCATTAACAGTGACATCAATGCAAAAATGAATGAGTCCATTCAAGGGATGCCGATTATTCAGGCGTTCCGCCGCGAGAAGGAAACGATGAAGGAATTTGAAGAATTGAATGAAGCTCATTTCCGCTATAAGAACAAAATGCTGTCTTTAAATTCCCTCATGTCCCACAGTCTTGTCAATGTGTTGCGCAATGTGGCGTTTGTCGGGCTGATCTGGTATTTCGGAGGCGCGAGTCTGGGTGCGGCCGGAATTGTTTCGATCGGCGTTTTATATGCGTTTGTTGATTATTTAAACCGTTTGTTCCAGCCGGTTACGGGGATTGTCAACCAATTTTCAAAGCTTGAATTGGCTCGTGTGTCCGCGGGCAGGGTATTTGAGCTTTTACAGGAGGAGGAAACGGAAGAAACAGGCGCTCCCGCAGACAGAAATGCGGAAGGGACTGTAGAATTCCGCGATGTTTCTTTTGGGTATCGAAAGGGAGAAGAGGTGCTGAAACACATCAGCTTTACAGTTGAAAAAGGCGAGACGGTCGCCCTCGTCGGCCATACGGGTTCCGGCAAAAGCTCCATCCTGAATCTTCTGTTCCGTTTTTATGATGCCGAAAAAGGCGATATCCTGCTGGACGGAAAAAGCATATACGGCATGTCAAGACAGGAGCTGAGATCGCATATGGGGATCGTGCTTCAAGATCCGTATCTTTTCTCTGGAACGATCGGCTCCAATGTGACCCTCGATGATCAGCGTATTTCCCTGCAGCAGGCTGAAGAAGCGCTTCGGCAAGTCGGCGCCGCAGGCCTTCTGCAATCCTTGCCGAAGGGCATCATGGAGCCCGTCACGGAAAAAGGCGGAACACTGTCTTCAGGCCAGCGCCAGCTGATTTCTTTTGCAAGAGCGCTTGTGTTTGATCCGGCCATTTTAATTTTGGATGAGGCGACGGCGCACATTGACACCGAAACAGAAGCAATCATTCAAAAAGCGCTGCACGTGGTGCAAGAAGGGCGCACGACATTTATTATCGCCCATCGGCTTTCCACGATCAGACACGCAGACCAGATTCTCGTTTTGGAAAAGGGGCGCATCATTGAAAAAGGAAGCCATGACGAATTAATGGCGCAAAAGGGGCAGTACCATCAAATGTATGAATTGCAGAAAGGAACGGCGCAGTCCGCGGTGTAATCGGAAAGGGTGAATCAAAAGATTCGCCCTTTTTCAATTTAGTAAGCCAGTCCCACCCGTTTTCTGACAAACTGCGGGTTCATCAGTTCACGGTAAAGAAAATGCGCCGTGTCTCCGACGGTGATTTCAGTCCCGCCTTCAGGAAGCTGATCTTGTTCGAACCGGTAAACTCCGGCAGCTTCTCCGTCAGGAAGGTAGGTGGGGCAGATGATCGTCCAGTCAATATCCTCTGCCAGAAGCATCTCGTATACGCGGGCGTGTTCCTTTGCGGCTCTTGTTGATTTTCGTTTTGATTCTGACGATTCAAAACGGTATTTGTCAGGCATAAGCCGTGATTGAAGTATACCCGCGGTTCCGATCGTAATCAGACGCTGAACATGATGCTGTTTCATGCTGTCTATTATATAGATCATAGCAGCTGAAAGGGTATCGTCACCGTCCGTGCCGAGACAGCTCACGACTGTGTCCGCTTTAGAAATCAATCTGCCGATATCCTCCCGCCGTCTGGCATTCCCTGTTATGATATGTTTTTCATGAATGGGAAGGGCCGTTCCGGCAGATCTGACAAGAGCGAATATCTCAATGTGTCCGTGTTTCTGCGCTTCTTTTATAAAAGCCTGTCCGACTCTTCCCGTTGCTCCGAGTAAAGCGATTTTCATGTAAAAAACCTCCTCGCCGCTCATTATATCATTCAAAGCAGCGGGGAAAAGAATACCTGTGAATAAAGGGGAGATGGTGGGCAACATATTCATTGACCAAAGAAACCGTTACGAACTGAAACAGCTCCCAATTGACTGAGGCAATGAATGACATGTTTTCCCTCCTTTTTTCCTAGGGTATGTGGAATAGGAAAAAGGGTGACGGCAATAAAAAGAAGACGCGGTATCCCGCGCCTTCTGTAAGCCATTTATTGAGTTATTGTACGCCTTGTCCGCCCATGTGCTGCTGCGCGAAAGATACTAAACGTTTAGTGATTTCTCCTCCGACAGAACCGTTTGCGCGGGAAGTTGTTTCTCCGCCAAGGTTTACGCCGAACTCAGAAGCAATTTCGTATTTCATTTGGTCGATTGCTTGAGCAGCGCCAGGTACTAAAAGTTGGTTTGAAGAGTTGTTGTTTGCCATTTGTATGATCTCCTTTATAAAGTAGTATGGTTGGGTTTGCTGGAATTGCACCAGCTGATGGTTTCCGGAATGAAAACCATTGCCAGCTCGGCTTCACCCAATGGTGTTTGCCGCTTTGTACTACGTATTATGGTGAATCATAAGGCATCTCATTCGGAAAACCGGGTGGTAAATAGCGGAAGGAAAAAGAAAAGCCCAGCCTTTTGAGGCTGAGCTTTTAGCTTTCAGTCATATATGTGATAAAGCATTAATTCATGCAGCTCTTTTACGAGAGCCGGCTCTTCTTTCCCAGGATGTGTGTGTCCCCATTCAATGTCTCCGGACTTGTGGTAAATTCCTTCGTAATGCGTACCCTGCCAGTAAAACGAAATCCGCCATCCGGGCAGTTTCTCTTTTTTGAATAACGGTTTCCAGCTGAAGTGCGAAATCATGACGTTCACGCTCCTTATCGGGAAATGTTGATCCTGTTCATTGTAGCTCATAAGTTCTGTGCCTGTCCCGGGTCAACGAAAAAAAGGCGGCCTCACCGCCAAAGTTTTTCCGGGGCGGTAATGGACCGTTCTGATAAATATGACGCGTATTCAAAATTTCTCCGTTTTGTGAGGTAATCGACTGATCTCAGCTTCGGATGCGAGAAAATGCTCCGCCCGGGGCGGGAATTGGCCTCAAACATCCAAACTTTCCCCGCCTCATCAACGCCGAGGTCAAAACCGATTTCGCCGATAAAGCCTTCAATATGTTCATTTAACACACGGCTGACCGCTAAGGCGGCTTTCGAAAGCTTCCGGATCATGCCGACTCTCTCTTTCGGATCGCCGTATAATTCAGCTAACGTTCTGACTTCCCCGCCGTTTGCCAGATGCGTTGTAATGCTGTTTCTGCCGGAAATTTTTGCTGCGATCGCCGTCACTGTCCATTTTCCCTCGGCATTTTTGTTCGTATGCACCCTGAAATCGACGGGACGCCCGTCAAGCCGGATCAGGTCAATGCCTTGCTGCAATAAAAAAGCGGACGGGTCATTGTTTTCTTCAAATGATTTCATGAAGGATGCCGCATCTGCATAATCTGCCGTCACCACCGTTTTTTCCTCATTCGTGTATTTGACTGAGAAGCCGGCGTCTGTTTTTTCCAGCTTGTAAATTCCCGTTCCGAGTGTGCCGTCTGCAGGCTTGATAAATACGGTGTCAAACGTGCTGCATAACGTCTCTATCGCTTCTGCATTCGGCTGCAGGATTGATTTTGGCAGGAGAGAAGCGGTGAGACTGTTTTTTTCCAGAAGCTTGTGAATGTCCCATTTATTAAAGAATTGCGGATTAAACCAGGGAATCTGATAGTCATTCATCAGCCTATATTTTGTCTGCTGTAAAAGAGGAACTTTTTCCGTTTTTCGGCTCGGGAGCCTGTCATATACAACATTTGGAAGCGGGACGTCCGCCCGTTTCCAGCTGTTTTCTTTATAAATCAGCGCCTGAACTGTGCCTTCTTCCCAGTTGATCTGATGTGCCCCGAAAACGAAACAATATCCGTTCGCCTGCTCGTGAAGGGAGAGCAGTTTGGAAAAGAAGGATGTGCGGTCTCTGAACGGGCGCTGTGCCGATGATGTGAACCCTGCTGTAAAAACGCCGATCAGCGGTCCGATATGCACCGTCTGGCCGTGGATGAGAAAATCAGCCCGGCTTTTATGCGGTATCATCAGCTCCTCAAATAAATCTTCAGAAAGGAGCGCGCTTTTTTCAAGAGATTGAGAAAAGGCCACACGGCATTTGACAACCTTGGTCCCGAAGGCAGCGGATAAAATCCCTTCCCGTTTCATGGCGGAGGGGAGATACAGCGTATTTTTGCTTTTTTTATCGATGCCGACCATCATCCCTTTATGATTCACGCGGAAGTGCTCCTTTCCGGTTTTCCTGTGACTGAAGATCGCGGAAGCGTTTCAGCGGACTGGTGTACAAATCCTCTTTCGCCTCGGGAGCCACGCTTAAAATAGCGTTCCGTCCCGGTTTTGAATTGACATCCAAAAGCCAGATGCGCCCGTCTTTGGCATAACAAATATCGAGCCCCAGCTCAAACAGCGGTCCGAATTGTTCATCAAGAAAATAAGGGACGGATTGGGTGATCGAAAAGACGTCATCCAATAAAACGGCCTGCTGCTTTTTCGGAATTTCTTCAAACCACGTGTCAAATTTAAGCGGCTCGGACCCTCCCCGCAAATGAGATAAAAGACCGTTCTGATAACCTCTTCGAATCGCTTTTCCGACCGTTTCCCAAGCCCCTGACTCATTTTTGCGCATGAAAATGCGGATGTCGCACGGGTGCTGTTCCTTATCCTGAATATTTAAGTAGGCTTGAAGCAAATAACGGTGCTGCAGCACTTTTTTGCACCAGGACTTAAAAGACACGTGGTTGGAAAACGTTTTTGTCTGCTTGTTTTTCCCGATATAGTAAGTGGCTGAAATTGATTTTTTCCCTGCTTTAAGGAGGATGATGCCTCTTCCTCCCGCGCCGAAAGCGGGCTTAAGTATACATGCTTTTTCTTTCGCTAAGTATGATTGCACCTCTTCATAACGGCTGACTTCGACCGTTTCAGGAATATAGGGACTGATCAGGTGATGCTCTTGGAGCGCATTCGTGACCGTCCATTTATCAGGAAGCCCGCGGCCGATAAATTCCGTTTTCGGATATTTTTTCAGCCATTCGACGATCGGTTTGGCTTTTTGAGCTTCAGCAGATTTTCCGTAAAAACAGCGGTCGTAAATAAATTCGGGAATATCAATTTCCGTTTCGTTCCATTTTCCGCTTTTCGGATGATACACGAGCGCTTTCACGCGTAAAGAATCCGGATAAATATCAAACGGTGTAAATCGGGCAAAGCGCACATTGTACTCTGGCGCTCTTTCAGCCAGTTCACCGGCGAAATCTTCTTCGTGCCGGCGGGATACGGACATAAAACCGAGTGTTGTCATGTTGTTACTCCCCCTTTATTCAAAAGCCGCTGATGAAACGGCCCTTCCATCCAATAGACATGTCAAGCGCAGCATAAAAGATGATCTACTGTAAAGAGTACGAAACAGCATCTTGCCTTATTCCTGAGAAACAACAATTCAGGTTCTTCATTTGCCCGCATTCACGCCAGCCTCTATAATACGAATAGATAGTTCATCTAGAAAAATAGAACATAAGATGGAGGCAGAAGAAAAGGAATGGGCATAGCAGGAACGTTTATATTTATGATTGTGATCGGAGCCGCGATCGGCGCGGTGACGAATCACCTTGCCATTCAGATGTTATTTCGTCCGTACCGTCCGTATTACCTGTTCGGAAAACGGATTCCGTTTACCCCGGGGCTGATCCCGAAAAGACGCGACGAATTGGCAAAACAGATGGGGCTCATGGTGACGAACCATCTGTTAACTCCGGAAGGCATAAAAAAGCGGCTTTTGTCAGATACCGTTAAAAATCAGGCGCTTGTGTTCGCCGAACAATTCACGCAAAAAATGGCCGCTTCCGATATGACGGTGCAGGAAGCTCTGGCCGCCGCAGGCATCCGGAATCCGCAGGAAAAGACGGATGCCTGGATTGACCGTTTTACAGATGAAAAGTTTTCGGAACTGTACCGGAAATATGAACACCGCGCCATAAAGGACTGGCTTCCTGATGAGCTGCAGAAAAAGCTGGATGAAAAAGTTCCGATGGCCGCCGATTATATCCTGAAGCGGAGCATTGATTATTTTGAAAGTGAAGAAGGCAAAGACAGACTCGGCAATATGATTGACGACTTTTTGAATGCACGGGGGATGCTCGGCAGCATGGTGCAGATGTTCCTCGGCAATTCAAGTCTGGCAGACCGTGTGCTGCCTGAGCTGTTAAAGTTTTTGCACAACGATGAAACAAAAAAGCTTCTGACTGATCTGCTTTCTCAAGAATGGGGCAAGCTCAAATCTTATACACTTTATGAGGCCGACGAAAAGTGGAATGCGAAAGATCTGCTGTTCAGCCTGAAAAAACGGGCTTTGGCCGCGCTTCAAACCGCACCCTTTTTTGAGGGCCGGCTCGGTGACATCATCTCCCGCTATGAAGGGGAGATTAAGGGAACGTATGCGCCGAAGCTGCTTGATGCAGCACTCGGCAGTATTGCCGCTCATTTGGAAGATGTGCTCAAACGCCTTCGTCTTGAGGAAGTGGTCAAAGAGCAGGTTGATCAGTTTCCGGTTGAGCGGCTCGAGGAAATGGTGCTGTCGATTTCCAAGAGAGAATTTAAGATGATTACGTATTTAGGCGGTCTGCTCGGCGGGATCATCGGAGCAATCCAAGCTTTGTTTGTCATTCTTTTCTAAGGAAAACATCGGCCAAGGATGAAAGTCACTCCGCAGTCTGTTATAGTGGAGTGGTATGTCTGAAAGGAAGAAAGGAGCGGTTACTATGGCAGTTCATTTTTATGATGCAGCATATGATCTTGAAAAAGCTTTGCGTAACAGTGATGAATACAGCCGTTTAAGAGGGCTTTATGATCAAGTAAACGCAGATGAATCCGCAAAACGCATGTTTGATAATTTCCGCAATGTACAGCTGCAGCTGCAGCAGAAACAGATGTCAGGTGAAGAAATCACTCAGGAAGAGGTAGAGCAGGCGCAAAAAACGGTTGCTCTTGTCCAGCAGCATGATTTGATTTCTCAGCTGATGGAGGCGGAACAGCGCATGAGCATGCTGATCGGCGAGTTAAACAAAATTATCATGAAACCTCTTGAAGAGCTTTACGGAAACCCGCAATAAGCTCCACCCCCTCCATCTATGAAATGGAGGGGGTTTTTTATTCAACAGAAAAATCAAGCGAACCTTTTACCGTTCCGTTAATGATGACAGACAGAGTGTGAATTCCCCGATAATGCTTGCGGGTGGTTAAATCTTTAAGGGAATGATGTTTGCTGAAGGCTTTTACGTCTCCGTTATCCATGGCGGACTCCGACATCTTAAACACCTTGCGGCTGCGGTGCCCCCTTTTCTTTACAAAATCAATCGCGTATTCAACCCTGACTTTTTGCCGGGCGGATGAGCGGATCTGAAAAGAAAAATGTATGCTTGTTCCGATGGCGGCCGTTTCCGAATTCAGTGTAAAACGTTCCAATGAAATCCGGGAGGCGTCTTCAAACCCGAAAATCGCAAGCGCCTGTTTGTCTCCTCTTTTTAACAGTGTCCTGCAGGCGTGCTTCAAAATCCAATCCGTGTGCGGACAGCTTCCGAACCGATCGGCTGCGATCTGTGCCAGAAGATCCGGATGTGTTTTGGAGATGTCATTCAGGTTATTTGCCACGCTTTTTCTGACATATAACGAGTCATCCTGCATCAAGCGGTCCAGAACAGGGAGAATCGGAGAAGGGTCGTCAAGAAGAGCCGGAATGGAGATTCCCCACGGCAGGCGCGGTCTTGAGCCTTCGCTGGCAAGCCTTCTGACATGTTCGTCCGGATGCTCCGTCCAGGAAAGGAACTCTTTGAACATCCGCTCCCGGTCAAGCTTGATATACGGGCGGACCGCAAATTCGGAAGTGGAAAAACGAGTGAAAAACTGAAGCGCCTTCATTGATTCTTCCCAGTGATCCGTTCCGTACTGTTGGACATAATCGGGAAAAATAATCCCGGCGAGCCCTGTGAAATGGGGAGCTGTCTCATATAAGACGTCAAGCGCCCGTATGTAATCCTTCGGCAGTGTTTCATATAAAGAGTCTGTGATCCGGCGCATCCGCTGTTTTAATGCCAGTTCGGGCCAATCTTCCTGAAACATCAGCGCCCGGCACATGTCCCGCTCAAAAGCCGGATGCGCCGATTTGATTCTGTTCAGAAGTGCTTCTGCAAATTCTTCGTTATAAATATCTTTTAATAGAGACATGACAGTCACCGCTTTTTTTCTTTTATTATATGCGAATATATGTTCTCTTTCAACTTTATCATACATTCAGCATAGATGGCCCTATGATTTTTTTAGTTAAAAAAACCCTTGTCTTTTAACAGTAAACGTGTGATAATAACCCTGAAAGCGCCTACACTTACAGAAGGTCCAAGGATACGGTCGCCTATACTGCCTGTTATGTTAAGGGGTAGCAACAGAGAGTAAGTGAAACGAGCGCATCAACGGTCAAATAAGGGGTTCCTGATATAGAAATACACATTGGGGAGAAGGCAGCAAATCGATCGTATCCCACAAAATGACAGTTCAAAGTCTGCTTGAGGCAGGCTTTTTTGCTGCTGAGAAAAGGTTGTTCTAAACAAAGAGACAGGGTCATATCCTAATGACAAGTACAGTCATCAAGGAGGGGGACTTCTCTGTGTCAAAACAAATGCTGGCGTTAAATATAGACGGAGCGCTTCTTCGCTCCAACGGCAAACTGCATCAGACGACAAAGGATGCCATCGAATACGTCAAGAAAAAAGGGATTTACGTCACACTGGTCACAAACCGCCATTTTCGCTCCGCTCAAAAAGTAGCGAAAATATTAAAACTGAATGCAAAATTGGTTACCCACAGCGGCGCATACATTTCCGAAAAAATAGATGAGCCGTTTTTCGAAAAGAAAATATCGGAAGATCACACGTTTAATATTGTCCAGGTGCTGGAAAGCTATCAATGCAATATCCGGCTTCTGCACGAAAAATATTCGATCGGAAACAAGAAGAAAGTGAACTCCAATCTGGTCGGGAAAACGATGATTCATCCGTCTGACCCGATTTTTTACCCGGTTCAGTTTGTCGAATCATTAAGTGATTTGCTCCTTGATGAACCGGTTTCCGCGCCCGTCATTGAGGTGTATGCTGAAAACGGATTGCAGGCTGACATAACAGATACGATCGTGAAAGCATTCCCGGCCGTGGACGTGATCCGCGTTAACGAAGAAAAGCTGAACATCGTGCCTAAAGGGGTTTCAAAAGAAAGCGGACTTTCGATGGTCGCAGCTGAACTCGGGCTTTCAATGGAAGAGGTCGTGGCTATCGGCCATCAGGAAGATGATCTGCCGATGATCGAGCTGGCAGGCCTCGGTGTCGCGATGGGGAATTCCTCTAATGAGTTAAAAAGAAAAGCGGATTGGGTAACAAGGTCAAATGATGAACAGGGCGTCGCCTATATGATCAAGGAATACTTCCGCATGCAGCACCGCAAAGGCTTTCTCGATAAGTTCCACATGAAACGGCCGTAATAAAGAGCCGCAGACGCGAAACACCGGTCTGCGGCTTTTTCGCGGATTGATTTTAGCCTGTTCTTTCTGTACACTAAAGAAAGTTTTGAATCTGAAAAATAAGGTGATCACATTGCAAATCAAAATAGACGGCATAACGGATGACAGGCTGCATCGTCCGCTGCAAAACATAGCGAATTTATTTTTTGAGGAGTGTGTTCTTGCGTACGGCGAAACGGAGGGACCCTCTGATCTCGTCATCTCACTTGCCATTTCTCAAGATGCAGACAGCGTGTCAGTATCGGGAGAAATCAAAGGAACCGGCATAAGGGAGCATCACACGAAACCGACTCTTGCCGGATGGAGCGACAAAGAAGTTTTTAAACAGGTGAAAAACACGCTGTCATACGTCTACTTAAATCTTCTTCAATCGCATACGGGCATGACGCAAAAATGGGGAATCCTGACCGGAATCAGGCCTACTAAACTTCTTCATAAAAAGCTGCAAAGCGGCCTGACAAAAGAAGAGGCGCATGCCGATCTGAAAAAAGATTATCTGATCCATGATGAAAAAATCAATCTGATGCAGGAGATTGTCGACCGCCAGCTCGCCGCGGTTCCCGATCTGTACCGGGTCAAAGATGAAGTCAGCATTTATATCGGCATTCCGTTCTGCCCGACGAAGTGCGCCTACTGCACGTTTCCGGCCTATGCCATCCAAGGACAGGCAGGCAGAGTCGGCTCCTTTTTATGGGGGCTTCACTATGAAATGCAAAAAATCGGTGAATGGCTGAAACAGCATGATATCAAAGTGACGACCATTTATTTCGGAGGCGGTACGCCGACAAGCATTACCGCTGAAGAAATGGACCTTTTATATGAAGAAATGGTCCGTTCTTTCCCGGATGTCGCAAATATCAGAGAGATTACCGTTGAAGCGGGCCGTCCCGACACGATTACGGAGGAAAAGCTTGCCGTTTTAAATAAGTATAAGATTGACAGAATCAGCATCAACCCGCAGTCTTATGAAAACGAAACGCTTAAGGCCATCGGCAGACATCATACAGTCGAAGAAACCATTGAAAAGTACCGCCTTTCCCGCAAACACGGCATGAATAACATCAACATGGACCTGATCATCGGCCTGCCGGGAGAAGGGACGGGTGAGTTCAGGCACAGTCTTGATGAAACGGAAAAGCTGATGCCTGAATCTTTGACCGTTCACACACTTTCTTTCAAACGGGCGTCAGAAATGACGAGAAACAAGCATAAGTATAAAGTTGCCGACAGGCAGGAAGTATCCCGCATGATGGATGACGCCGTCCGCTGGACAAAAGAGCACGGCTATAAACCGTACTACCTGTACCGGCAGAAAAACATTCTCGGAAATCTTGAAAATGTCGGCTACTCCTTCCCGGGTCAGGAGAGCATCTACAACATTATGATTATGGAAGAAGTGCAGACGATTATCGGTATCGGCTGCGGCGCGGCAAGCAAATTCATTCATCCGGAAACCGGAAAAATCACGCACTTCGCCAATCCAAAAGACCCGAAATCATATAATGACCGATTCGAGCATTATACAGAAGAGAAAATCAAATACTTAGATGAGATGTTCGTCAAATCCGCTTTGTAATATGAAAAACGGCACGGAATCAGCGTGCCGTTTTTTTATGTTTATCTGTATGTGTTAACGGGAAAAAGATCATCAGACTGTAATTCGTAAGAGGTGTAATTATGTATGATGTCATAGGTGCGGGAATCGGGCCGTTTAATTTAGGGCTTGCCGCTTTGTTAGAGGATATACCCGAAACAGACGCTCTTTTTTTCGATAAAAAGACAGAATTTGCGTGGCATCCGGGCCTGTTAATTAAAGGTACGGATTTACAGGTGGCGTTTCTGGCTGATCTCGTCACGCTTGCCAATCCGAAAAGCCGCTACACATTTTTGAACTTTCTCCATGAACATGACCGGCTGTACCGGTTTTATACGTTTAATGAATTTGATATTCCAAGGCGGGAGTTTAACGACTATTTGAGCTGGGCGGCTTCAGAAATCACATCATGCCGTTTCGGCTCAGAGGTAATCGGCGTGAAAAATGCCGGCGGCCATTATGAAGTCAGCGTCAAGAACATTGAGGACGGAAGCATCAGCGTGTATCAAACGAAGCATTTCGTCATGGGAACGGGTTCTGAGCCGCTTATTCCGGCAGAGATTGATGACGGAGCGCGTCAGGACACGATGGTCAGCACGGAATATTTGTTCCGGAAAGATGAACTCGCCGGCGCCGAATCAATTACAGTAGTCGGCTCCGGACAGAGCGCAGCGGAGATCTTTTCTGATTTATTGCATGATGAACAATATCGCCGCTGCCGGCTGCAATGGGTGACACGCTCCGCCGGATTTCGAGAGTTGGAAACCGCCAAGCTCGGACAGGAAATGTTTACACCCGATTATGTGGAGTATTTTAACCGCCTGCCTTTTCAGGAACGGCTGAATACACTGCCTGAGCTGGAAGGACTGCGCCACGGCATTGATTCTGACACACTTGCTGACATTTACGATGCCCTGTACCACAGGTCGATCAGCGGAGGCTCGCCTGATGTCTATATTCAGCCGATGGCGGAACTTAAAAAAATTGAAAAGAAAAACGGCCGCTGCGCACTGAGCTTTCATCAATGGCAGATGGATGAAACCTTTACGGCCGATTCAGAAAAAGTGATATTGGCGACCGGCTTCAAGCCGCATATTCCGGATTGGTTTTCGGCCATTTCTCCCGATATCGAATGGGAGGATGAGAAACGGTTTAAAGTGACGGCCGATTCCCGCCTCGTCTTTAAGGACAATAGGCGGCATCATTTCTTCACATTAACGAATCTTGACCACGCCCACGGAACAGGGGCTACGAATTTGAAGCTGTCTGTTTACAGAAACCAAAAAATCATTAATACCATTCTGGGAAAAGAGCATTTCTCTATTAACAAAAAAACGGCTTTTCAGCAATTTCTTCCCGCGCGAAAAAACTGACCCCTTTAGTAAGGGGTCAGTTTTTTTATGATTTCTGCGGCGTCTTTTCAGGCTTTTTCCATTTGAAAACGCTGTTCAACATGAGATATATCCGCTTCGATTCTTTCGTGAGCAAAGGGCCGAAGATGGCCAGTATCAAAACATATAAGGCGGCGAAGGGTTTTAGTGAGGCGGACAGACCGCCGGCAATGCCGAGATTCGCAACGATGATGGAAAATTCACCGCGGGAGACGATGGTCAGCCCGATATTGGACGATGCTTTATGAGAAAGCCCCGCCCGGCGCCCGGCAATCATGCCGGCGATAAAGTTTCCTGCAATCGTCAGCAAAACGGCGCCGAGGGCAAGCCAGACCGCATCTCCGAGTGAAAACGGATCAATGCTCAGCCCGAAGCTGAAGAAAAACATGGCCCCGAAAAAGTCACGGAACGGCACGACAAGATGCTCAATCCTGTCAGAATGGGCCGTCTCCGAAAAGACGAGTCCGAGTAAAAGCGCACCGATCGCTTCAGCGACATGAATCGTTTCGGAAAAGCCGGCAATGAAAAAGAGCGCTGCAAAAATGACAATGACAAACACCTCGTTTGAACGGATATCAAGCAGCTTGTTCAGAAGAGGCGGCAATTTTCGAGCGGCAATGAAAAACAGCAGCATATATCCGAAAGCGATCACGATCGACATCAGCGCGCCTCCGACAGACGTCGCATCTCCCAAAACAAGCCCGGAAACGACGGACAAGTAAACCGCCAGAAAGATATCCTCAAACATAATGATGCCGAGAATCAGCTCCGTTTCCGGATTGGCCGTGCGCTTTAAGTCGACAAGCACTTTTGCGACAATGGCGCTTGATGATATCGTGATGACACCGGCCAATACAAGCACTTCCAAAAAGGAAAAGCCCGTGATAAAGCCGTATATCAGTCCTAAGCTGAAATTAATCAGAATATAAATCGTTCCGCCGGCGGCAATGGAACGTCCGGATTTGACTAATTTTCCGACCGAGAATTCAAGCCCGAGGTAAAAGAGGAGGAACAGGACGCCCATCCGTCCGAAAAATTCAATCACTTCCCGGCTTTCGATAAATGTCAGGTCAATGATGCCCGCTTGGGGCGCGTGCGGCCCGACAAGCATTCCTAAAATAATCAGGAAGGGAATAATCGAGAATTTAATTTTATTGGCGATGACACTTGCAATGGCCACGAGAACTAGCGCTGTACCGACTTCAAATACGAGATGATCCATAAACAGATCACACTCCGTCTCTGGAGAGAAAGTCTTGGATCAGTTTCTTCAAATGCTTTCTTTCGCCTGAGAGGACGAGTGTATCGTTTGCTTCAAGGAGCGAATCAGCGCCCGGGTTTAAAAACTTTTTCTGGTTATGCTTAATGATGGCGATGACCGTCACGTCGTAGTTTTGGCGCACATCCAGTTCGCCGAGCGTCCGGCCTGCCGCTTTAGCCCCTTTTTCAACTTTAAACCATTCGATAATCAGATCGCTGAACGCCATTTCAATCGATTCAAGCGCCTGCGGTTTGTACACCATCCCGCCGATAATCGCGGCGATCTGTCTTGCTTCCGCATCATCAAGAGAAATGCTTGCCAGAAGCTCATCAGGGTCGCGGTCATCAAATCTGTAAATTTCCCGCCTGCCGTCGTCATGAATGATGATCGTCATTTTTTCATGGTTTCTCGTTTCGATTTCGAATTTTTTCCCGATGCCGGGCAGATCGTTTTCCTTAATATTCATAAAAAATCCCTCCGGAATAGACTGTTTTTACACCGTAAATACAGATTGGCAATGAGAAAGGCTCTGATGCCGGAGGTAATTTGACTGGTATTGTATCGGAATGGCGCATGTCCTTTCCAGTGTGGAATCAATGAATTGATCAAGAGGTTTGACAGATAACAGGGTGACCATTCGGGATAACGCATCGTATCCTTTTGACAGGCCGTGCGGAGCGGTTTTGGCAGGGGCCGGCGTCTTTGCCGAGTCCGTTTCCTGCGGGTAAACCGAAATTTGAACGTGGCTGTCTGTTTCTGTCACCAATTGGGAAGGAAGGGCGACATCCGAAGGGGGGAACAGCACCATAAAAAAGCTCAATAAAAAACTCAGTATCACATATTTCATGATCGGCGTTCCTCCCCCCTTTTTGTTTTGTATGTCAATTTCACTATATAAAAATGTATGTTCAGTTTCAAATGATATGCATTTTTCGGTATCTGTTGACCTTGAAAAATGAAGGAGTTTCGCTTCGGCGGAAAGAATATATTATTTGAACAAAATATGTAAGCGGATACAAGGAGGGTGTAAACATGCAGTATATTCGATATGAAGAAAAGGGAAAGATTGCAGAGATTGTGCTGAACCGGCCTGACAGTTACAACGCGCTCAATGAACAAATGCTCCGGGAATTGGAGAATGCATGCGTCATGGCAGCTGACAGTGAGGCGCTTATCGTCCTTTTGCGGGGGGAAGGCAGGGGATTTTCCGCGGGCGGTGATATTCAGATGATGACATCGGATCATGATTCAGGAGAATATGAACGGCTCATGAAAATGATCGAATCCATTACACTGACGCTCTATGATATGAAAAAAATTGTGATAGCCGCCATCCACGGAGCCGCGGCGGGGCTCGGGCTGAGTTTCGCGCTGTGTGCCGACGTGGTTCTCGCCGAAGAAAATGCCCGCCTCGCGATGAATTTCATCGGCATCGGACTGGTTCCCGACGGAGGAGGCCATTATTTATTAATGAAACGCGTCGGTGAGATTGAAGCGAAAAAACTGATCTGGAGCGGCGAAAAATTGCCGGCTGAAAAAGCGGTGGAGCTCAAGCTTGCCGACGGGCTGTTCAGCGGCGACCCTGCGGCAGGGGCAAAGCCGTACATCGACCGGTTGTTACATGCGCCGCTGGCAGCAATGATTGAAACGAAGGCTATTTATCAAAGCCTCCATATCAGCCGGTTAAAAGACGTTTTGTCTCTTGAACGAAAGGCCCAGGAAAATATGAGAAAAACGGATGATCATAAAGAGGGCATCCGCGCCTTTTTAGAAAAACGGACGCCGCAATTTAACCGGTAAAATACAGAAGCCGGAAAGCTTCTGTTATCTGTGGAATAAAATCAGCTTTCCGGCTTCATTTACTAAGCGATGAGCAGTGTTCTCGAGCTTTTTTTCCTTTAACAAAGTCTCTCCGGCAGCCTTCGCCTCCGCCTCGTTGTCTGCTTCGATCCGTTCATCCAGCAGTTTTTCTCCCGACGCATGGAATGCGGTCAATACATATTGTCCCATCACGTCACCTCCTTTATAGAATGATATTCTCATAAAGAATTTAAAATCCTCCATTAATTTTTACCCATTATTAGTATATAATGGGTCAAGGAAGGAGTTGGATTCGTGCTTACAATTGAAAACGTAACGAAAACATTCGGCAGCTTTACCGCTGTTGACAATTTGAACCTGCAAATACCTGAAAGGGAAATGTTCGGGCTCCTCGGCGCAAACGGCGCGGGAAAAACGACGACCTTTCGGATGATTTTGGGGCTTTTAAGCCTGACTGACGGGCAGATCAGCTGGAAAGGGAAGCCGGTCAATTATTCTATCAGCGAAAAAATCGGCTATCTCCCGGAAGAGCGGGGGCTGTATCCGAAAGTGAAGGTCAGTGACCAGCTTGTCTATCTTGCGAGATTAAAAGGAATGAGCAAAAAAGAGGCGGAAAAAGAGCTCATGACATGGCTCGAGCGGTTCGGCATTACAGATTACAAGAATAAGAAAGTCGAAGAGCTGTCAAAAGGAAACCAGCAAAAAATCCAGTTCATTTCCGCCGTCCTGCATAAGCCTGAACTGCTGATTCTGGATGAACCTTTCAGCGGTCTTGATCCGGTGAATGTCGAGCTGCTGAAAGAAGCGGTTATTTCTTTGAAAAACAGCGGCGTTTCCATCGTTTTTTCAAGCCACCGAATGGAGCATGTAGAAGAGCTTTGCGAGAATTTGTGCATTCTCCAGAAGGGAAAACCCGTCGTTCAAGGCAATCTGAAAGACATTAAGCGGTCTTTCGGCAAAAAAAATGTCACCGTTCATTCAGATGATGATCTCAGCTTTTTAAAAACGCATGAAGGTGTCGTGAAATGGAAGGAAACAAATGACGGGATCAGATTGCAGGTCGCGAATGAACCGGTTTCCCAGGATATTTTCCGGGCGCTGCAAGGGAAAGGTTTTATACGGAAGTTTGAATTGGAAGAGCCGTCACTGCATGATATTTTTATAGAAAAGGTGGGGGCCGTTTATGAATAAATTCTGGATTATGCTGTTTCATACATATAAAAACAAAATCTCGACAAAGTCATTCATTATTTCGACCGCCATTACCGTTTTATTAGTATTAGCGGTGACCAACCTGCAATCGATCATTTCCGTGTTTCAATCGGATGACGGCAAGCAGCAGATTGCGGTGATTGATGAAACGGGCGGGCTTTACCCGGCGTTTGCAAAACAGCTTAAAGCGGCTGATACAGACAATGATCTGCAGGCGATGGAGACGAAGGAGTCCGAAAAAGAAGCCGTAAAGCGTGTCAAAGACGGTGAATGGGACGGGCTTTTTATCATCAGACAAGATCAAAAAGGAACGATAACAGGAGCCTACAAGGCGCTGACCATTTCTGATGAATCAGCGTATAAACTTCTCAAGCAGGCTTTAACCCAGACAAAAACCGCTGTTGAAACCGCCAAGCTCGGCATTTCGGCAGAAAAAGTCAGCAGCCTCTACACTCCGCCTGAAGTCAGCAAAGACGCGCTGGAAAAAGGGGCGAAATCTGAGGAAGAGCTCGGTCAGGTGATGGGGCTTGTATACATCATGCTGTTTGTCATCTACTTCTCGGTTATCATGTACGCAAGTATGATTGCGATGGAAGTGGCGACGGAAAAATCGTCACGGGTCATGGAAATTTTAATTTCAAGCATGCCGCCGATTCAGCAGATGTTTGCCAAACTGTTCGGTATCGCGCTTGTCGGGATCACACAGTTTGCGGTGCTGCTTGCGGCGGGTTTTCTCTCACTGAAGCTGAACCCTCAAAATGATGAGTCGTCGCCGATCAGTGCATTTCTCAATTTTTCGGATGTTCCCGTCTCGACGATTGTCTATGCCGTCATTTTCTATTTGCTCGGCTATTTTCTTTACGCGACGCTTGCCGCGTTTCTCGGCAGTGTTGTCAGCCGGATAGAGGACGTGCAGCAGACGATTCAGCCGATGTTTTTTTTAATCGCGGCAGGTTTTTTTATCGCTATGTTCGGACTTGGCAATCCTGACGCGGGTTTTATTACCGTTACATCTTACATTCCGTTTTTCACGCCGATGATTATGTTTTTACGCGTGGGAATGCTCGATATCCCGTTTTGGCAGGCGGCGGCCGGAATCGCCCTGACACTGGTCGCTATCGTGATCTTTGCAGCGGTCGGCGCGAAAATTTACAAAGGCGGCGTTTTGATTTACGGAAACGCCGGCGGATTCAAAGCGATCAAACAAGCGCTGCGCATCTCCAAAAAATAAGTGAAACAGCCCGGGACAGCGGGCTGTTTTTTTATCGTGCAGAACGTGCATTCGTATGAAAACGATGCTAGAATAAGGGTAATTCAACCTACAGAAAGGGGAGGGCGAGATGGCTGATCTGACGTTTATTCATGCCGCTGACCTGCATCTGGACAGCCCGTTTTACGGCATTTCGCATCTGCCTGAACCGGTATATGCGCGTATTAAAGAAAGCACATTTCACAGCGTCCGCCGTCTTACCGACGGGGCGCTCCGGGAGCAGGCGGATTTCATGCTGCTTTCGGGAGATCTGTTTGATGAAGCGAACAGAAGTTTAAAAGCCCAGCTGTTTTTGAGAAAACAGTTTACCAGATTACAGGAAGCGGATATCCAAGTGTTCGTCATATTCGGCAACCATGATCATTTGGGCGGTGAGTGGACACCGATTGAATGGCCGGAAAATGTACATATATTCACTTCGGATACACCGGAGGAAAAATCCTTCTTTAAAAACGGAGAGCTCGCGGCAAGCATATACGGATGCAGCTATCAGGAAAGAAGCGTAACGGCCAATCAGGCATCCCGTTACCGGAAAATGACCGGCGCGCCTTATCATATCGGCATGCTCCACGGCATGTTATCAGGAGCGGATGGGCATGACCCGTACTGTCCTTTTACGAAAGAAGACCTTGAAAAAAGCGGCATGGATTATTGGGCGCTCGGACACATTCATAAGCGGCAGGTTCTGTCCGCTCAGCATCCCGCCGCCATTTATCCCGGAAATATTCAGGCCCGCCATTTAAAAGAAACCGGGCCTAAGGGATATTATCTCGTCCGGGCGGCAGACGGTGAGATGTCTTGGGAATTCAAAGAAGCGCACGATGTCTTATGGGAGGAAATTGATCTTGATATTTCCGAAGCCGAGCATATGACCTCCCTGATGAAAATGGCATCGGATATGTTCACCCGCTTGCGTGCCGCGGGCCGCCCGGCATGTGTCAGACTGGTGCTCCGCGGCGAGGCGCCCCGCTTTTGGACGGAGGCGCCCGCAGGCATTGCGGAGGAGCTTCTTTCCGCTTTACAGGAGGTAGAGGCTGAAGAGGAATGTTTCATCTGGCCGCTTGCGATTGAGGATCGGACAGATGAAACAGACACCGTGCCGCCGGATCCGTTTTTTAAAGGGCTTCTTCAGGACATAGAACAATGCGCGGACATGAGCGGTGTATTTGAAGCGCTCGAGCGTCATCCCGTATACCGGCGGCAGATGACTTTATTTACGGATGAAGAGATACTGGACATTAAACGGCAGGCTCAAGCCGTTTTAAAGCGCCAGCTGAAGGAGCTTCAGCGATGAAAATAACGACGATGCTTATTTACCAGTACGGGAAATTTTCCAACCGAAGCTTCCAGCTGTCAGATTCGCCCGTCCAAGTGATTTACGGCTTAAACGAAGCGGGCAAAACGACATTGATGTCCTTTATCAAAAGCGTACTGTTCGGTTTTCCGAAATCAAAAAAATACGAACCGAAAAACGGCGGGGTGTACGGCGGCGTTGTGGAACTGAAGCATGACGATTACGGCGCTGTTAAAATTGAACGCACAAAAGGCGCTGCCGAAAAAGTCAGAGTGTATTTGCCTTCAGGCGAAATCAAGGACGGAGAATGGCTCAAACAGCTGCTTTCCGGTACGGATCGGGCGCTGTACGAAGCAATCTATTCGTTTGATGTATTCGGACTGCAGGAGATTCAAGCCTTTAACCGGGACAAAATCGGCGAGTTTCTCCTGTTTTCCAGCTTATTCGGATCTGAAGCGGCGGCAAAGCTTGACGGCAGACTGGCGAAAGAGCTCGACAGAATGTATAAGCCGAACGGACGGAACCCCCGTTTAAATCAGGAATTGGATACGTTAAAGCGGCTCAGCGCCCAGCTGAAACAGGCGGAAGCTGCAGAAGCGGGCTATCACAGCCTTCTGGAAGAGAAAAAAAGCGCCGGCGGCCTTCTGCAGGATGCCGAAGCACAATTGAAAGATGTAACTGAGGAAATTAAAACAGTAAAAGCGGCGATAGAGGCAAAGCCGCTCGCAGACAAAAAAACAGCGTTGGAAAGCGAACTTTCTTCTTATCCGGAAGCATTGGAGCAATTCCCGAAGGACGGAATGCATCAGCTTGAAAAATACGAATCGCATCTCCATCCGAAAGCGGCCCGGCTTGAAGGGCTTCGGGCAAAAACGGCTGAAATCAGGCGGCAGGCTGAGCTGCTCGCGCCAAATGAGGACCTGCTGCAAAAAGAACGGCAGCTGCAGGAGCTTTCCGGCGAGCAGCATATGTACGAATCACGCGGCGAACAGCTTGCCGCCATCCAATCACAAATCCGGCAGATATCGGCCCGTGTTTCTTCAGGGTTACAGCAGCTCGGCGGCAGACATGAGGAAGACGGCATTCTTTCGCTGAACACCGATTATGAATATGAATGGCGGCTGCAAGAAGCCGTGCAGAGCGCCGGACAGGCAAGAGAAAGAAAAAAACAGCTTGATGCGATTTTCGAACAAGCGCGTCTGGAGCTGGAAGACGCAGAACGAAAGCATGCCGTAACGGCGGAAAACATCTTGGCTCCCGCCGTCAGGCAAGAAAAAGAAGCCGCTTTACAATCATATAAGCAAATGGCTGATACTGATGGAAACGAATGGCAGGCGCATGTTCAGCAGCTGGAAAAACAGCGCGCCAAACAAAAAAAGCTCTTTCTCGGTGCGGGCATTGTGTTCATTGCGATTTTCGCTGTGTTAAAGGAATGGCTGCCCGCCGCCCTTTTTACCGGCGCTTTGATGCTGTATATGCTGTCTGGCATACAGAAGCAGCTGCCGTCAGAAAGAAGAGGGGCCAATCACAAAAAGCAGCCGCCGCCGATCTCAAAAGAAGAGGCTGACATTCTGCAGGAAGAGCTTTGGCGTGACGGCCGGCACCGCCAGCAGCTGATTGCGGACCAAGCCGTGCTTGAACAGAAAGAAGCGGCATATGAAAGAGTCATCCGCCAATATGAAGAATGGGAGGCCGAAATGGCTCCGTCTGAAAAACAGGCGGAACATTTTATGAAGGAACTGGGGTTTTCGGGCAGCCCGTCCCATCTTCTTGACGCATATCATGTGATGAAAGATGTCAAAAAAGAAATTCTGAACAAGCATGAACTGACCATTGAAGCGGGCCGGCTCCAAAAGCTGCAAAGATCATTTGAGGAACGGGTCAAAAAGCTGAGTCCTTCAGACGGCCGGGAGCTGTCCGTAAAAGAAAGATTGCGTGCTTTGCTGGCGCAGGCGGAACGGGCCCGTGAGGACGCAAAACGAAAGCAGGCTCTCGAAACGGATCTGCTGCATGCCCAAGAGCAAATGCGCGAATTAAACGAAGAAGTTCATTACTACGAACAGCAGGTGAAACAGCTTTTTATGGCGGCAGACGCAAAAAACCGCGGACACTTCTGTGAGCTCGCCAGGCTGAATGAAAGCCGCCGGGAAACAGAGAGGCAGCTGCGCGAAATCGATACGCACTTGTCCGGCATAGGCCAAAAACAGCTGGCGCCGTACATGAGCCGTACAGTGCCCGAACTTGAACATACACTCGCTCAGCAGGAAAAAGAGAAAGAAACACTCGAGGAAAAAAGCGCGCATCTCCGTGAGCAGATCGCTTTATTAACGGTGAAGCAAGAGCAGCTGGAGTCCTCGGGGCTTGTGTCCGATTTAAAACAGCAGACAGAAATGCAGAAGGAACGCGTTAAAAAAACAGCTAAAGAGTGGGCCGCATTGCAGACGGTCAGACATGTGATCAGAGAAAAAATGGAGCGGCATAAAAAGGTGACGCTTCCCCGTCTGTTAGAAACCGCCGGCGCATTGTACGGACCGCTTACGGACGGACGCTATCACAAATTGTATTTCTCAGAGGCCGATGATTCCATTATGGTCATGCAGAAAGACGGTACAGTTTTTTCTGCAAGCGAGCTGTCACAGGCGGCATGCGAGCAGCTTTACGCGGCAATCCGTTTTGCCCTTGCGTCAGAACGGGAATCTGCGGTATCACTGCCGTTTTTACTCGATGACAGTTTTGTTCATTTTGACAGGCAGAGGCTGCAGCGTCTGTTTGATGTGCTGAATCAGCTTACAGAAGGCGGGCGGCAGATACTTTATTTCACCTGCCATGAGCATGTGAGCCGGTCATTTCACAACGGACAAGTCATGCGGCTCCTGTCATAAAAGAGTTTATTTTCAAAAAAGAGGTATGTGCTATACTGGTATTATGTAAGATATGGAGGGAGCTTTTAATAGAATGGCAAAAGGTATTATGCTGCACGAGGTCGGCGAGCAGGTCGATCAATACTTTCTGATTAAATCTTCGACTAAAGGAATCGCAAGCAACGGAAAACCATTTCTGACGTTAATGCTGCAGGACCAATCGGGGGATATCGAAGCGAAGCTGTGGGATGCCAAGCCGACTGATGAAGCAACATACGCGGCGCAGACGATCGTGAAGGTAATCGGAGATGTACATCACTATCGCGGACGAAACCAGCTTAAGCTCAGAAACATCCGGCCGGCCGGCGAAAATGAAAATGTCAGCATTGATGATTTTCTGGAAACGGCGCCGATTCCGAAAGATGAAATGATGGAGACCATCACTCAATACATTTTTGAAATGAAAAATCCAAACATCCAGCGGATCACGAGACATCTGGTCAAAAAATATGCCGCTGATTTTATGGATTACCCGGCGGCTGCTAAAAACCACCATGAGTTCGTCTCAGGGCTTGCGTATCATGTTGTGTCGATGCTGAACCTGGCAAAAGCGATCGCCGATCTGTATCCGTCTCTTGACCGGGATTTACTGTATGCGGGAGTCATCCTGCATGACCTCGGCAAAGTAAAAGAGCTTTCAGGCCCTGTTTCCACAACATACACCGTGGAAGGGAATCTGCTGGGACACATTTCAATCATGGTGACAGAGCTTTCAAAAGCAGCCGAAGAGCTTCAGATTGACGCTGAAGAAGTGCTGATTCTGAAGCATTTGATTTTGAGCCATCACGGAAAAGCGGAATGGGGAAGCCCGAAACCGCCGATGGTGAAAGAAGCGGAAATTCTGCACTACATTGACAATCTGGATGCAAAAATGATCATGATGGACAGAGCGCTTGAACGGGTGAAGCCGGGCGAATACACTGAGCGTGTATTTGCGCTTGAAAACCGTTCTTTCTACAAACCGACTTTCCATCAATAAGAAAAAAAGGCCGATCCTTTACGATCGGTCTTTTTTACGTTCAGCTCTCATAACTTGTCTTTATCAGGCATAGCTTAAAATAAAGACTTTGGGTAAAAAGGGAGGAAACAACGTGCTATTTTTTCCTTGGTGGGTATACCTTTGCATTATCGGGATTATTTTCAGCGCTTATAAGCTTTTTACGACAGCTAAAGAAGAGGAAAAGCTTGACCAGTCGTTTATTGAAAAAGAAGGAAGAGTGTATATTGAACGGATGGAGCAGGAACGCGAGCGCCGTATGGCGGCGCCCGAAAATGAAAACGGAGATGCAGAAGAAAATTCCAATCATTCGATCGCATAAAAAAACTGTGCGGCTCACGGAGCCTGCACAGTTTTTTTTATTTAGATTGAGAAGATGATGATGTTGAAGTGTTAAACGTGTCTTTTAAGTCCTTGTCTTCAACTTTTACGTCAGCTTTTTTCATGACTTTTTGAATCGCTGCCTGCACGGCTGAGTTGTCGTTTAGTTTCTGTTTAAGAACTTCTTCTTTCAGTTCTTTTTTCATGTCATCATATTTGCCGCGTTCTTCTGTCTTTTTGATGATATGATAACCGAATTTTGTTTTGACCGGATCGCTGACTTGTCCGACTTTCAGGCCGAATGCTGCTTTGCTGAATGTTTCATCCATTGATTTTTTATCGAACCAGCCAAGGTCGCCGCCGTTGTCTTTTGAGTTGTCGGTTGAGTATTCTTTCGCAAGCGTTTCAAATTTCTCGCCTTTTTTCAGCTTTTTCTCCACTTCGTCAGCTGTCTTTTTGTCAGCGACAAGGATGTGGCTCGCGCGGATTTTACCTTTTAAGCCGTCGTAATATTCTTTCGTATCGGAGTCAGTCACTTTGATGTTGTCTTTCGCCGCTTTTTGTGCAAGCAGTTCGTATTTCACCTGATCTTTCAGGTAATCTTCGCCGTACTGCTGTTTAAGGGCGCTGTACTGATCGCCGAGCTGCGTTTTGTACTCTTTCAGCTTGGTATCGATTTCTTTATCCGATACTTTGTATTTTTTGGCTAATACTTTTTCTTGTACGAGCTGTGTCAGCACACTTGCGCCCGCGGTTTTTTTCATGTTCGTGTAGAGCTCGCCTTTTGTTACATTGCCGGCATCCGTCTTGGCAATCACGTCGTTGTCGCCGCTGCTGCAAGCGCTGAGAGCCAGGACGCTCGTTGCCGTAATAGCTGCTATCGCGATTTTCTTCATTCCTTTAAACACTCCTAATCATCCAAATTAAATTGCATATGCGTATCATAACATATTGTGGCTTTCTGTAAAAAGATTTTAAATAAAGGGCATTCGTCTAGTCAAACTTTTTCCTGATACATACAAATATATTGATCATGAAAAGGAGGTAATGAACCATGGGCGGAGGATATTCAAACGGTTTTGCACTGCTCGTCGTATTGTTCATTTTGCTTGTCATTGTAGGTGCAGCTTACATTTGCTAAGCGAAACGGATCGCTTTTTCCAAAAGCGGTCCATTTTCTTACCCAGGCGCCTAAGCGTTTCTGAAGTGAATTGCATATGATGTAATTGGAAAAATAAAACGTTTTGTAGGAGGTGCTTCTGGAGATGGGTGAAGTATTTGCAGGCGGTTTTGCATTGTTGGTTGTTCTGTTCATCTTATTGATCATCATCGGCGCTTCTTGGATTTACTAAAAAAAGATGGCTGTCCGCGTTAATCCGCCGGCAGCCATCTTTTTTTGCCTGTTTACACAGTAAAGGAGATCTCGACGAACGAAGAGATCAGTAAAATTAAAATAGATACATTAATAAAGCGGAATACCTTATCCTGCCGGTCTTCAGGAATCTCTCTGACAAGGCATAATGTATTTGTGAGCCTGTTTATAAAATAAAGAATAAACAGGGCAGCCACGATAAAATAGAATAAAATGATGGGAGATTCCCCCTCTCTCTGAACTGCTCCCATATTACATTACCAAATATTTATTGAAAAAGATAGAATGTAAGCTGAAAAATCAGCGGGACATCAGGACTCCGGCACTTTTTTTACTAAAATATCAAAGCCGTCGGATTCCTGGTCAATCAGACATGATTTCGGCGCTTTGACCAGGTGCAGCGCAAACAGAAGATCAGGCAGGCAATAGCCCGCATGAATGCTCGAAATCATATAAAAGTAATGGGCGTGTCTCGGGAATGCCAAGCCTGCATAAAATAACACCGGCGTAATGAATAAAAACGGGCTGATCGTAGAAATCAGCATCGTTGTTTTCGGTATGCCTTTCCATGTCGGCATCCGCAAAAAGTACATTTTCATTTCCTTTTTTCTTTTTTTGCAAAACATTGGCAGGACATGTATGACTTTATGTACAAATAAAGTAACGACGAGCAGAACGCAAAAAGCTAATACATGCCCGTCACTTAAACTGATATTCGGACGAAGCAGCCCGAATGCCAAGAAGTTGCATATAAAAAACAGGATCATAAAACCTACAGCAGTCAATAATAAACGAACCGCACCATAATCTTTAATCAGATTAATGGTTTTCCAGCAATTCATCAGAGTCATCCTTCCGTACAAAGATGGAATACAATCTCAAAATAATTTACTCTCTTCAGGAGAAAAAATCAATCCTTTTTTAAAGAAAAAAATAAACCCGGAAAGAGAAGAACAGAAGAGAGCGGTGAAACATGGAAATGTACGGTTTAACCTTTCTTCTCCATTCATTATCAGCTAAAATAAGATTAAAGATAGAAAGAAGTGAAACGGATGGATTCAATGGATCAGCGTATCGGGCGGTTAGAATATTACATACAATTGCTGGTGAAAACGGTGGATATGGATAAGTACCCTTTTTATGCGATGATGATTGAAAAAGGGCTGACCGAAGAGGAAGGTGAAGAGGTCGGGCGGATCTGCCGCGAATTGGAGGACGAGCTGGAGTCGCAAAAAGCGCAAGGCTTTGTGACGTTCGACAAGCTCCTTGCGCTTTTTGCGGGACAGCTGAACGAAAAATTAGATGTTCATGAAACGATTTTTGCTTTGTACGAGCAGGGGCTTTATACAGCGCTGATGGAAGAATTCATCGAGATTATGAAGCACTTTGATTAATTGCTGACCGGTTCCAGCTCTTCAGCCGTTTCATGGGCAGCCGATTCGCCCGCTTTTTTCTTCAGGCTTCCGTCTTCACTTTCAAAATCATTGTTTATGTTTGTCAATGATTTCTCGAATATCTCCATAAAATCTTCTCCGTAAATGTGGCGGATGACACAGGTCAATTCTTCCATCTCCGGAAACTTCCCGAATAAGTGGTAGAGCGGCTGTGAGCCTTTAAACACCGCGTTTCTCGACGGGTCAAACTCCTCTAGCAGACTTTCAAATACTTTTTCCCCTTCTTCTGTTAACTGAATGTACGTGTTCCGCTTGTCATTCAGCCGCTTGGAAAAATTCAGATACCCGCGTTCTTCAAGTTTTTTTGAAAAATTAAATGCAGTTGATACGTGCATAACGCCGAATTTGGCGATTTCCGAAATAGAAGCTCCTTTAAGCTGATAAGCAATCCATAATATATGATGTTCATTAATATTAAGATCGTACGGCTTCAGCCAATTCTGCCAGTCTTTCTCGATAGATTTCCACAGCGCTTTGGACAGCTGCGCCATTTTTTGGGTATAGATTAAAGCTTCTTTTAAATCGTAAGGCGGTTCAACACGATTCAATACAGATCACCTGCTTCACATTTTCTTTTCCTCTATTATGCCAATAAAATAAAGATTAATAAAGATGAAAATTTAAGAATTTTATAATAAATTCTAAATCCGTTGCTGTGAAAGGCTTTAAACCGCAAAAAAAAGTGCGGAACGCAATATGTCCGCACTTTTTTTGGTTGTATAGGATATTAGTTTTGTAAGGTTTTCTCCAGCTGCCTGATTTTCTCTTCAATATCAGCGATTTCCTTTTGGAGATCCTGCTGGTGCGGCTTGATTTCCTCCTGCCACCTTTTAATGCTTGTCTGAAGCTCTCCGCCTACGTCTTTAATGACTTCGGCGCTTTCTTTCGCCGTTTGGACAAGCTGGTCTTTCAGCGCCATTCCGTCTTTTTTTAACCGTTTGATTGTGTTCTCAATTGAATTGCAATTCGCTTTGATTTTGCCCCGCAGCTCTTTTCCGGATGAAGGAGCCGAAAGCAAAACCGCTGCGCCTCCGATCAATCCGCCTACGAAAAGGCCTGTTAAAAGGGAACGTCCGTCAGCCATTTGAAATCACCCCGTTTTTTTTCTCATAAGCTTTTACCATTTTTGTTCAGAAGAATAAACTTCTATACATAGCTTGCTTTATTTTAGCATATTTTTTAAGGGAAAAGGAGGGAGAAGGTTGTCTGTCTTCATGATTGTTTTATCTTGTATGGCTCTTGTCTTTGCGGCGGGCGCCGTTTATTACCTGAAACTGCTCGGCCAGGCCGCTTCTTATCCGCCGAAGCGGGTCGTCCGCCAAAAGGCCATTGTCTGCTCAGCAGGAACCGCCCTCGCATTGTTCCTTATCTTTTTCACAAAACTTCTCGTATGAAACATGCTGAAACACATTAAAAAACCTCTTCCGGCCGGAAGAGGTTTCAGTATGCGGCTATTTTGCCGTTTCAATCATATTGGACCGTTTTAAGATCGTCTGCACAATCGGATACATGATGATAATGGCGATCGCGTTCAGCGCAGCCGCCGGAAGGACGACCGCGAGCACCAATGCCGTGAATCCGCCCGGCAGGCCGACAATCAGAAGGGCCAGCGCCAGAAAGATCACACCGGAGATGAAAGTGCCGGCTATCGTAATGACGGCAGCCGCCGCTGTTTTCACGCTTTTTTTCACCAAAAGCGCCAGTGCGAGAAACAGAAACGCCGTTACCGGTTTTTCAATGATATTCGGAAGCTGTCCCCCCGGAAAAGATGTCGTGAGTGCGGAAATGATTCCCGTTACAATCCCGATCATCAGCACGTTCTGCACACGGGGGAATAACAGAATTCCCATGAACATCATCACAAGCATCATATCGGGTTTCATTCCGAATAATACCGGCGGCATAATGGAATGAAGCACCGCTCCGATTGCCGCAAACAGGGCCATAATGACTAATTCTTTTGTTTTCATACTAAGCTCTCCTCTGCTAAGCTTTTTCGCCATCCAATAATATGCTCGTCATTTATTGCGATGGCCGGAAAAATTGATATGCCAACAGTATATCAAAGGAACTGTCGGGTTAGAAGAAATTTATTCGTTTTCCTGCTGGAACTTTCTCATAAACTGAGCCAGTTTTTCACAATCAGCCAGGCTGACGGCGTTGTAAACAGACGCCCTGCAGCCTCCGACTGAGCGGTGGCCGGCGAGTCCGGTCATTTTTGCCGCTTTCGCTTCTTCAACGAATTTTTTCGTCAGACTGCTGTCGCGGAGGGTGAAGGTAATATTCATGTGAGAACGGCTGTCTTTTTCGGCATGGCCCGCGTAAAATCCGCCGCTTGCATCGATTGTGCCGTACAGGACATCCGCCTTTTCCCGGTTGCGCCGTTCAGCCGCTTCGACACCGCCGTTTTCAGCCAGCCATTCAAGGACGAGGCTCAGCATATAAATCGCAAATGTAGGCGGCGTATTATACAGTGAATCGGCTTTTGTGTGGGTGGAATATTTCAAAATTTTAGGAACGTTGGCGTTTTCGTTTTCAAGCCATGATTTTTTCATGATGACGACCGTAACGCCGGACGGCCCGAGGTTTTTCTGGGCTCCGCCGTAGATGACATCAAACTTTTTGACATCAAATTTTCTGCTCAGGATGTCGCTTGACATGTCGGCTGCGAGCGGAATCGGTGAATTCGGGAACTCTTTCCACTGCGTTCCGAAAATCGTGTTGTTGGACGTAATATGCAAGTAGGCGCCGTCTTTTATCTGTGAGAGGTCCGCTTTCGGTATATGGATGTGGTTTGAATCTGCGCTTGTTGCTGTGACGGATGTGTTTCCGAACAGTTTCGCCTCAGCGAGGGCCTTTTCAGACCATGCGCCCGTCACGATGAAGTGCGCCGTCTTCTCCGGCGTTAAAAAGTTCATCGGCAGCATTGAGAATTGAAGGCTTGCTCCGCCTTGGAGAAATAAAATATCATAATCGTCGGGGATATCCATCAGTTCTTTCAGAAGGGTTTTCGCTTTTTGATGCACCGCGTCATATTCTGTGCTCCGGTGGGACAGCTCCATGACAGACATGCCGGTATCATTGAAGTTGATAAATTCTTTCTGTGCTTTTTGCAGCACATCCAGTGGAAGGGCTGCGGGTCCTGCATTGAAATTCGTTGTACGTTCCATTTTTACGATCTCTCCCTGTTTTCCGCTTTAGTGTAAGAAATAATACAATTATCCTATCACAATTTTTAGATTTTTTTGATATGAAAAAATATTATTTTATGTATTTTATGTTTCGGGCGCAAAAAAACCTCATCCTTAAGATGAGGCAAGCCGTTTTCTGACGGTTGAAGCGATCTCCTGAAGATCGTCAGGCGTATAGTCTTCGGCATGTGTCTTCCAGACGGCTCCGAATCCGTCGCCTTTTCCGTAACGCGGAATGATATGCATGTGAAAATGGAACACGGATTGGCCCGCTTTTTCACCGTTGTTATTGAGAATATTCAGCCCGATCGGCTCGAATTCATCCCGGATGGCGCGCGCGATTTTCGGCACCGCTTCAAAATATTCTTTAGAAAGCTCAGGCGTAAACTCGTACACGTTTTCGATATGTGTTTTCGGAATGACGAGCGTGTGGCCTTTTGTGACCTGGCTGATATCGAGAAACGCAACGACGTGTTCGTTTTCATATACTTTTGAAGACGGAATGTCGCCGGCAATGATTTTGCAGAAAATACAATCGTCCGCTTTGTGCATAGATGGGTTTCCTCCCTGAAAAGAAATATATGTATATTCTCATCGTACCACAAAACTTGCCGAAATAAAAAACAGGATGAACGGCTGGCGTTCATCCTGATGCAGAAGTACGAGCTTTATCACAGAAAATTGAATATGCCTTTTGTAAGCACCTCATTTGTTTTTAAAATGAAGACTTATGGGTCTGCTTGATCATTCCTGGGACAAACACCTCATTTGATTATTTCATCATGACTGAAGAACATCATCAAAGCAGTGTGTGAAGAAATTGTAAGCATAAGACATGTTGATTTTCATCCAACTGTTCTAAGACGTCTTTTATAAACACCTCATTTTCAGTTGATTAAAGCTGTTTCCTTCTACACATATTATGATGTCCGCTGTCACGATAACTATGCAGGCTTTTTTACGTGAGAAAAAAAGGGAATCGTTTCAAATCAGCCTTTATTTTTGGTACTATGAAGAAAAACGAATCAGAAGGGGAGAAATTATGTCTCTGCTATCGGTAAAAGACTTAACCGGCGGTTATACGAGAAACCCGGTTTTAAAAAATGTTTCATTCACCCTTGAGCCGAACCAGATTGTCGGACTCATCGGATTAAACGGCGCGGGCAAGAGCACGACGATCCGGCATATTATCGGTTTAATGGACCCGCATAAAGGCTCGATCGAGCTGAACGGCAAGACGTTTTCAGAGGATAAAGAGGGCTATCGTTCGCAATTTACGTATATCCCCGAAACGCCGGTGCTGTATGAAGAACTGACGCTCAAAGAGCATTTGGAGCTGACGGCCATGGCGTACGGCCTTTCGAAAGAAACGCTTGAAAAAAGGCTTCCGCCGCTTCTGAAAGAATTCAGAATGGAAAAAAGGCTGAAATGGTTTCCCGCTCACTTTTCCAAGGGGATGAAGCAGAAGGTCATGATCATGTGTGCGTTTCTCGCGGAGCCTTCGCTTTATATTATTGACGAGCCGTTTCTCGGGCTTGACCCGCTTGCGATCAATGCATTGCTGGAGCGGATGGACGCCGCGAAAAAAGCCGGATCAAGCGTGCTGATGTCAACGCATATACTGGCGACGGCAGAGCGCTACTGTGACGCTTTCATCATTTTACATAACGGCGAAGTACGCGCAAGCGGAACGCTGGAAGAATTGAGAGAGCAGTTCGGCATGAGAGACGCCGCTCTTGATGATTTATATATTGAACTGACGAAGGAAGACGCCGGCCATGAATAATATGTCTACTATTTGGCAGTCCCGGCTTGAGGAGCATATAAAGGAAACCAGAATGTATATGAAATATATGCTCAATGATCATCTCGTCATTGTCCTGATCTTTTTTATTGCCGGCGCTGCGAGCTGGTACAGCAAATGGGTCAAAGACATTCCCGTTCATTTCCCGTCCTTTTGGGTGATGGCGGTGCTCTTTTCTATCGTGCTGACGGGTTCATACGTCCGGACGCTGTTAAAGGAAGCGGATCTCGTGTTTCTGCTGCCGCTTGAACCGAAAATGGGGACTTACTTTAAGCATGCATTCAAGTACAGCTATCTGTCACAGCTGTTTCCGCTTATCGCTCTGTCGCTTGTATGCATGCCTCTGTTTTTCGCTGTAAGTCCGGGGGCGTCGCTTGCGTCGTATGCCGCCGTTTTTATTCAGATGCTGGCGGTGAAAGCGTGGAATCAGGCCATGGAGTGGCGGATGACATTTATGAATGACAGAAGTATGAAAATGATGGATGCGGTCATACGCTTTATCTGCAACATGCTGCTTTTATACTTCGTCTTACAATCGTTTTATCTGTACGCTGCCGCCGTCTACATTGTAATGGCCGGCCTTTATGTCTATTTCACATCAGCTGCGAAACATAAATCGTTAAAATGGGAAGCTCATATTGAATATGAATTAAGAAGGAAGCAGCGGTTTTACAGAATTGCCAATCTGTTTACCGATGTGCCTCACTTGAAGAAACAGGCAAAACGCCGGGCGTATCTCGACTTTTTGCTCAGAATGATTCCGTTCGAGCAGCGGAAAACGTTCTCCTATATGTATGCGCGGGCCTTTCTTCGTTCAAATGATTATCTGGGCATTCAGGTCAGACTCACGATTATTTTTATCCTGATTATTATGCTCGTTTCCGCCAATCCGTTGATAACGGCGGCGTTAACCGTATTTACCGTCTTTATTACGGGGATACAGCTTTTGCCGCTGTTCGGGCATTTTCAACATCTGTCGTTACAGGAGCTTTACCCGGTCAATCAGAAAGTGAAGCTGAAAAGTTTCTTTTCACTGATGAAATCGGCGTTAACCGTGCAGGCACTGCTGTTTTCGGCAGCGTCGGCCTATGCCGCGGGAGTCAGCGGGGCGCTTTATGCCGCTATCGCTTCAGCCGTCCTGATCTTTGTGATTATGCCTTCGTATATGGGCGGCAGATTGAAAAAGTACGGCAGGCTGTAATCAAACGGGTTTTTGAAACCTTTACGAAAGAAGGAGACGCGGATGACCGGCGATCAGCAGCTGATACAGGAAGCCCTGCAATGGAAAGCGCGTTTTTTGCGTAAGGATTCCATGTTTGAACGTTTTTCTAAAGGCATGCAGGCGAAAATAAATGAGCGGATTCCCGGAAAAATTCATGCCGTCATCACAGAAAGCATTAAAAAAATGACCGAGGCAACAATGGCGGGGTCAAACCTGGTAAAAAGCAAGCGGGATACAAGCGGCATGTCGCTTACAGAAAAAGATGCCCTTGCCAGACAAACTATCGCATCCTATCAAAAGGTGGCGGCAGCCGAGGGCATCGGTACGGGGGCCGGCGGAATTTTTTTTGGGATGGCTGACTTTCCTTTGCTGTTGTCCATTAAAATGAAATGTCTGTTCGATCTTGCCTCCGTTTACGGCTATGATGTGAAAGATAGAGATGAACGATTGTTTTTGCTGTTTATTTTTCAGCTTGCTTTCTCAAGCGGTGAACAGCGGAAACGCATATATTCAATCATTGAACATTGGGATTCAAAAAAGCATGAAGTTGATTGGAGAGTTTTTCAGCAGGAATACCGCGACTATCTGGACGTGGTGAAATTGTTTCAGCTTTTGCCGGTCGTCGGAGCCGCCGTGGGCGGAGCGGCCAATTATAAACTGCTGTCACAGCTCGGCGAGACGGCAAGGCACGTTTATCATTTAAGAATCACAGCAGCCGGTACGTAATGTACCGGCTGTTTTTTATGCCCTATCGGGGGTAGCTCACTGCGGCGCCGATCAGCACCTTGGCGGCGGTCAGCATCGCTTTTTCATTAAAATCAAATTTCGGATGATGGTGAGGGTAAATAGATTCCGCATCGTCTAAAGCGGCGCCCGTAAAGAAAAAAGCGCCTTTTGTATGCTGCAGATAATAGGAAAAATCCTCTCCCGCCATCTGCGGCTCTCCTTCAACGACTTTCGTGACGCCGTCTGTTTCCGCGGCGGCTGCCGCAGCGTGCGCCGCTTCCTCCGGATGATTGACGACGGCGGGATAGCCGCGTTTGAAACGATACTCATAAGAAGCGGAGTGCATGGAACAAATCCCTTTTACGACGGCTTCTATTTCTGCTTCGAGCAGGCTGCGCACCTCTTCATCAAACGAGCGTACGGTGCCTGTGATGACTGCCTGATCAGCAATGGCGTTAAACGGATTTTCAGCGATGAATGAGCCCGCTGAGATGACAGCCGGCTGCATAGGGTTTACACGCCGGCTCACGATATGCTGAAGGGCCGTGACGATTTGAGAGCCGATTAAAACGGCGTCTTTCGTATCGTGAGGGATCGCACCGTGGCCGCCTTTGCCGATGACTTTAATCGTAAAGCCGTCAGCGGCGGCCATTACTGGGCCCGGGCGGCATAAGACCGTTCCGACGGGTTCAGTCGCCCATAGGTGTGTGCCGAAAATGGCATCGACATGTTCAAGGCAGCCGTCCTCAATCATTGATGTTGCTCCGCCGGGAGATAATTCCTCGGCGTGCTGGTGGATCATCACAAATGATCCTTTCAGTTTTTCCCGGTTGTGATAAAGCACTTTTCCGGCAGCAAGCAGAGCCGCCGTATGGCCGTCGTGGCCGCAGGCGTGCATGACGCCGGGAATTTGTGAAGCATAGGGCACATCTTTTTCATCCTGTATCGGCAAAGCATCAAAATCAGCTCTGAGCGCGACACAAGGTCCCGGTTCTCCGCCTTCAATATAGGCTGTGACGCCGTTTCCCCCCACGTTCGTCCGGATGGGAACGCCGAGCTTTTCATAAAACGAAGCGATGAATTCCGGTGTTTTTTTCTCTTTAAAGGAAAGCTCGGGATTCCTGTGAAGGTGACGTCTGATTTCAACCATTTCCTCATACAGCCCGTCAAGCTGAGCGTACAAGCTTTTTTGAAGTGTCGTTAATGTCAAAAGCGGTGCCCCCTCGTCTGCTTTTCCCATGATTGTATAGAAAATGTCAGAAGATTTCAATCTTTTTGCTACGGAAGAATGATGATGGCGGCAATCGTCGTGACGATAAGCCCGGCCGTCACCGGGATAAAGTTTTTTCTGGCAAGCTCAAACGGGTCAACTTTACAAATAGCCGCAGCGGGAATAAGTGCCCAAGGGACCAATGTTCCGCCCCCGACCCAGATCGCTGAAATCTGGCCCAGCGCCGTTAAAACGGCCGGATTCGTATGAAGCGCGGCGGAAAACAGCTTTGCCATCGATCCTGCAAGAGAAATACCGGAAAAGCCTGAACCGTCAAGCCCGGTAATCGCACCGACTGCGGTCAGGGCGATGCCGGCGAATTCCCCGGACATCGGAAAGGAATGGGACAGCGCCAGGCCAAGGTCATTGACGATACCCGCAGACCCTTTCGGCAGGGGGGTGTTCAACATACTTTTAAACCCCGCGTCACCAAGATAAAAGAACGCCGCGATCGGAATGACGGGGCCGAATACTTTAAAGCCGAATTGAAAACCGCCGATAAAATACTCAGTGATCTTTTCTAAATGCCGCTGCTTATGCACGATGAAATGAATGATCAGGAGAATACCGATCGCCGTTCCCCCGACGAGTGCCGTCGCATCATTTCCCTGCAGGCGGTAGACGATCATGCAGATAATATCGGCGAGGAAAACAAGCGGAATGAGAACAGCCAGAGTCACCCTGAGTTTTTTCGGGAGATACATGCTTGTGTCCAAAGAACCGGAGCTGTCAAAGGAGAGGGGGACCTGCGTTTTTTTTCGCTCCCGCATGATGAGAAAAAAAGCGGTGATTGTCGTCGTTAACCCCATGATTAAAACGAGCGGAATACTAGCCTGCATGACATCGCCCACAGGAACGCCCGCGGCATCGGCTGTCAATTTCGGCGCCGCCTGAATGACGTAATCACCTGATAAAGCGAATCCGTGGCCGAACAGGTTCATCGCCATTGCCGCGGCGATCGGAGAAAGGCCCGCCCGGATCGCCGCAGGAAGCAGCACAGCGCCGATCAGCGCCACACCGGGTGACGGCCAGAAAAAAAGAGAGATGGCAAACATCAGGCAGCCGATGATCCAATACGCGGCAGCCGGCCCCTTCATCAGCTTCGCAAACGGAGAAATCATCGCTTCATTAATACCTGTTTTGGTCAAAAGTCCGCTCATGGCCACGATAAAACAAATAATAAAAATCGTCGGCAGCAATTCCCCGGCGGCATACGTGAAGCTGTGAAACAGGCTGCTGACCGAAGCGGAGAATGAATGCGTCGTCCATAGCGCAATCACAAAAATACCGGCAAGTGAAATAAAGGTTGTATCTTTTCTGAGAAGCATAAAAACGATAATGGCCGCGATAAAAGCAACATAAAGCAGGTGTACCGAGTAGACGCCGATCCCCAATTGAACCACTCCGTTTATAAATAGGATTGCTACAGGTTATTCATAGGCGGACGGAAGGTGCAAAGGGGAGGCGGAAAATCGGGACTAAAAAAGCCGGAGAATCTCCGGCGGTTTTAATCTATAGCGTAATAAGCGGTTACATAAGACGGACGGGAGAAAATGGACGTCGTGTCGATGCCGGCTGATGTTCCGCGTTTTTTATGGGCTTCCTGATAAGAGTTTGACTGCTGCCAGCCCTGAAAGGCTTTTTCCTCTTCCCACAGGGTCAGGATGACATACGTATCGCCTTCAAGCGGCCTTAATACGCGGATGGCTTCAAAGCCGGGTTCATTTTCCACTTTGCCGGCGCGGTTTTTAAACCGGTTTTCAAACAGCGGACGGCCTTCCTGGGTAACGGCGATGTTATTGAGGACGGCGTAGCCCGGATGTTTGATTTCCCCGACACTGTCGATGCTTTCATAGGAATGGGGCGCCTGAAAAACGGTTTCGCCATTTGTCTCATGGATTAAAATCGCATTTTCCTCTCCTTGCATCAGCACCATATTCTCATTTGGGTGTTTCTTTGCAATCGTTTTTAAAAAATCGGCTGTCCCATATGTAATATAAACCTTCATATCAGCCACCTCCTGCTTGCTAGTATAACAAAAGAGTGGTATAAGTTTCTATTGGCGACTCATTCTGACATAATTCGAAACAATATTTCCCATACTACAAGTTAAGAAAGGCGAGGTGACTTATGCTGAAAAAGAAAAAAAGATTCTTTATTCCGGCTGTAATTGCGGCGGTAACCGCTTTTCTCGCGTTAATCGGATACATTATCATTATATTTCTCGGCCATTATGTCATCGATGAAAAGAAATTAATACTGCACGCATCTTCAAAAATCGTCGATCAAAACGGTGATGAAATCGCGAGTCTTTATACGGAAAACCGCGAACCGGTATCCATTCAGGAGGTTCCTGAAGATGTGAGAGATGCCTTTATCGCCGTTGAAGATAAACGATTTTACGAACATCACGGCATTGATGTAAAGTCTGTCGGCCGGGCGATGTTCCGGGATATTTTAGCGGGCGGCAAGGTGGAGGGCGGAAGCACGATCACCCAGCAGCTGGCGAAAAACATTTTTCTGACTCATGATAAAACATTTTTGCGCAAAACGAAGGAAGTCATTATCGCCATCAATCTTGAGCGTGATTACAGCAAGGATAAGCTGCTTGAAATGTACTTGAACCAGCTCTATTTCGGCCATGGCGTTTACGGCATTCAAGCCGCGTCTCACTACTATTTTAATAAAGAAGTAAAAGATTTAACCGTTGCAGAAGGCGCCGTTCTGGCGGCTATACCGAAGGCGCCTTCCCTTTATTCGCCGATTCAGCATCCCGGCAAAAATAAAGAGCGGCGCGATACGATTCTTTCCATGATGAACGATCAAGGCTATATCAGCGCAAAAGAAGCCGTCAGAGCCCAGGGCCGGACATTGGGGCTTCATATCAAGAAAACATCTGAAACGCCTTGGTTTGACAGTTATATCGATCTTGTCATCAAGGAGGCGGAATCCCGTTATTCGATGTCAGGCGAACAGCTTCTTCAAGGCGGCTATACGATTCGGACATCGCTTGATTCCAAACTGCAGAAAACGGCATATACGCTCATGAGGGAAAGCGGCTATTTTCCGGGAACGGATCAGGCGGCGGAGGGAAGCGCCGTCTTTATTGATAATAAAACCGGAGGCGTCCGCGCGGCGGTCGGCGGTCGCGACTATGTGACAAAAGGATACAACAGGGTAACGGCGCCGCGGCAGCCGGGCTCAACGTTTAAGCCGCTTGCCGTATACGGGCCCGCCATGCAGGAGGACAAGTTCAAACCATACTCGCTTCTTCAAGACAAACTGCAGTCTTACAACGGGTACGAACCGAAAAATTATGACGGACAGTACAAGGGGCAAGTGACGATGCAGGACGCGATCACCTACAGCATAAATGCGCCCGCTGTCTGGACATTGAAGCAGATCGGCGTGGATACGGGAAAATCGTATCTTAATAAAAACGGCATAAACATTTCTGACAACGGACTCGCGATTGCGCTGGGCGGTCTGTCAGAAGGCGTCACCCCGCTTCAGCTGGCCGGAGCTTATCATACATTTGCGGCAAACGGAATGTATACGAAGCCATTTTTTATAGAGAACATCACGGACGAAGACGGAGAAACGATTTCCGGGCCTAAAAACGGCAAAACGCGCGTCTTCAGCGGACAGACGGCATGGAATATGACGAGGATGCTTCAGCAGGTCGTAAAAGAAGGAACCGCTTCACAAGGCAGCTATCAGGGCGGCCTTGCGGGGAAAACCGGCACGACGTCATTTACCGGCGTCCCCGGCGCCACGAAGGACGCCTGGTTTGCGGGATACACTCCCGGACTGACGGGAGCCATCTGGATGGGGTATGACAAAACAGATAAAGCCCATTACCTGAAAGGCGGAAGCCAGTATCCTGTCAGACTCTTTAAAGATATCGTCACAAAAGCGGGGGAAAACGGCAAAACATTCGAAAAGCCTGAAAATGTGAAAGAACTGGGAAGCCCGATTGAACTGAAAGCGGTGAAGTCCCTGTCGGCCGGTTATACATTTAAGGCGATGGGACTGATTACGGTTCAATTAAAATGGGATGCTCAAAAGGATGATCGGGTTGTTTACCGAATATATGAAAAGAAAGACGGAAAAGACAAGCTTCTGGATTCGGTGAAAGGAAAAGGCAGCTTTGACATACCATACGCCAATCTGTTTTCAGGGGCTTCATACAAGGTCGTTCCATATAATTCACAGACGAATCAAGAAGGAGAGGGAACGGAATACGTTCAGCCGAAGCTTTTCTCTTCTTAATGATGAATTCGGCGATTTTTTGAACATTAGGCCTCAATTCTATACCATTTTGAAAAAACAAGGTATAGTGTAATGGGCGAAGAACACGAACGTATGGTTGCAGGAGGAAAGGTGGAAATTCAGATGAGTAAACGAGAAGCGTTTAATGATACGTTTTTAAAAGCGGCACGGGGAGAAAAAACAAATCACGTCCCTGTCTGGTACATGAGACAGGCGGGGAGGTCACAGCCGGAATACCGCAAGCTGAAGGAAAAGTACGGCTTAGTCGAAATTACGCATCAGCCCGAGCTGTGCGCGTATGTGACGAGACTTCCGGTCGAGCAGTACGGAGTGGACGCTGCCATTTTATATAAAGATATTATGACGCCTCTTCCTTATATCGGAGTGGATGTTGAAATTAAAAACGGAATCGGCCCGGTGATCGATCAGCCGGTGCGCTCTGCTGCGGATATTGAAAAGCTCGGCGAACTGAATCCCGAACAGGATGTTCCTTACGTGCTGGAAACGATCAAATTACTCGTAAACGAACAGCTGAATGTCCCGCTCATCGGTTTTTCGGGAGCGCCTTTTACGCTGGCCAGTTATATGATTGAAGGCGGGCCTTCTAAAAATTACAACAAAACAAAAGCGTTCATGCACAGTATGCCGCAAGCGTGGCAGATGCTGATGGACAAGCTCGCGGATATGATTATCGTTTATGCAAAAGCGCAGATTAACGCCGGCGCAAAAGCCATTCAGATTTTTGATTCCTGGGTCGGCGCGCTGAACCGCGAAGATTACCGGCAATTTATAAAACCGGTGATGGACAGAATTTTCCGGGAGCTTTCAGCAGAACAAGTTCCGCTGATCATGTTCGGCGTAGGCGCAAGCCACCTGGCCGGAGACTGGCATGACCTTCCTCTTGACGTCGTCGGTCTTGATTGGAGACTCAGCATAGATGAAGCCAGAAAACAAGGCATCACAAAAACGGTTCAGGGCAATCTTGATCCGTCGCTTCTTCTTGCGCCTTGGGAAGTCATCGAGAAAAAAGCGAAAGCGATTCTTGACCAGGGTATGAAAACGGATCGGTTTATTTTCAATTTAGGACACGGCGTATTCCCTGATGTAAACCCGGAAACGCTGAAAAGGCTGACGGCGTTTGTGCATGAATACTCCGCGGCTAAAATAGGGGAACAATCTTCCTGAGCAGATCGTTGGTGATAAGAAGATTTTCCTGTCAAAATCAAGATAGACAGACCATCAAAAGAGGTGTTTAACAAAATGAGCAGCAAAAAGAAAATGGGACTTCTCGTTATGGCTTACGGAACGCCTTACAAAGAAGAAGACATAGAACGTTATTATACACATATCAGACGCGGAAGAAAGCCGGAGCCGCACATGCTTCAAGACTTAAAAGACAGATATGAAGCGATCGGAGGCATTTCGCCGCTTGCAAAAATTACGAAGGAGCAGGCGGAGAAGCTCGGACAGCGTTTAAATGAAATCCAGGACGACGTCACATTCAAAGTGTACATCGGATTAAAACATATTGAACCGTTTATCGAAGACGCGGTGGCGGACATGCATAAAGACGGCATTACAGAAGCTGTCAGCCTGGTGCTCGCCCCTCATTTTTCAACATTCAGCGTCCAGTCATACAACAAACGCGCCAAAGAAGAAGCGGAGAAGCTTGGCGGCTTGACCATCAAGTCGGTTGAAAGCTGGTATGATGAACCGAAATTCGTTGATTATTGGGTCAGCCAGGTGAAGAAAACGTATGAATCAATGCCGAAAGAAGAACGGGATGACGCGATGCTGATCGTCTCAGCGCACAGCCTTCCTGAAAAAATTAAAGAATACGGCGATCCGTATCCTGACCAGCTGGAGGAATCCGCAAAACTGATTGCCGAAGGCGCCGGAATTACCGATTACGCAGTCGGCTGGCAGAGCGAAGGGAACACCCCTGATCCGTGGCTCGGGCCGGACGTGCAGGATCTCACGCGCGAGCTGTATCAAAAGCATCCTTATAAAGCATTTGTATACGTGCCCGCAGGCTTCGTTGCCGATCATTTAGAGGTGCTTTACGATAATGATTACGAATGCAAAGCTGTGACCGATGAAGTCGGCGCAAGCTACTATCGTCCGGCTATGCCGAACGCACAGCCCGAATTTATCGACGCGCTTGCAGCGGTCGTGCTGAAAGAGCTGGACAAGTAGAACTAAACGGTAAAGAAGGCGATAAAAATGAGTGGCGATAAAAAACATCTGGTCATCATCGGCGGCGGCATAACGGGATTAGCCGCCGCCTTCTACATGGAAAAAGAAATCAAAGAAAAACAGCTGCCGCTTGAGGTCACCCTGATTGAAGCGGGCCCGAGAGCGGGCGGCAAAATTCAGACGGCGCATAAAGACGGCTACATCATTGAGCGGGGGCCGGATTCTTTTCTCGAAAGGAAAAAAAGCGCTCCCCAGCTCGTCAAAGATTTAGGGCTTGAGCATCTGCTCGTCAACAATGCGACCGGCCAGTCTTACGTGCTCGTCAACGAGACGCTTCATCCGATGCCGAAGGGCGCGGTGATGGGCATCCCGACAAAAATCGCTCCGTTCATCTCCACCGGCTTATTCTCTGTTCCCGGAAAGGCGCGGGCGGCACTGGATTTTGTTCTGCCTGCGAGCAAGCCGAAGGAAGATCAGTCTCTGGGTGAATTTTTCCGCAGACGCGTCGGTGACGAAGTTGTTGAGAATTTAATAGAACCGCTTTTGTCAGGGATCTATGCCGGAGATATTGATAAGCTGAGCCTCATGTCCACATTTCCGCAATTCTATCAGACTGAGCAAAAGCACAGAAGCCTGATTCTCGGTATGAAAAAATCGCGTCCGCAGCCTTCAGGACAGCAGCTGACAGCCAAAAAGCAGGGGCAGTTTTTAACGCTGACGACAGGGCTTCAAACGTTAGTGGAGGAGCTGGAAAAGCAGCTTACGCTGACAAAAGTGATGAAAGGCACGAAAGTCACCCATATCGGCCGCGAGGAGAAAGGATATTCCGTGACGCTTGATAACGGCAAAGTGCTTCATGCGGAAGGATGCATTGTAACAGCGCCGCATAAAGCCGCGGCGAAAATGCTTTCTGATCTGCCGGCGGTTTCATGTCTTAAAGACATGCATTCTACGTCCGTCGCCAACGTCGCCTTAGGTTTTCCTGAGGGAGCCGTCAAGATGGAGCATGAAGGTACGGGATTCGTTATCTCAAGAAACAGCGACTTCTCCATCACGGCCTGCACATGGACGAACAAAAAATGGCCGCATGCGGCGCCGGAGGGCAAAACACTCCTCAGGGCGTACGTCGGAAAAGCCGGAGATGAATCCATCGTAGATCTTTCAGATAACGAGATCATTAACATCGTAATGGAAGATTTGAAAAAAGTAATGAATATCAAGGGCGAGCCGGAAATGACCTGTGTGACCCGCTGGAACGAAAGCATGCCGCAGTACCATGTCGGTCATAAAGAGCGCATCAAAGAGTTCAGAGACGCGCTGAGAGCTTCCTATCCGGGTGTATACGCGACGGGCGCGTCTTTTGAAGGGGTGGGCATCCCAGACTGTATCGACCAGGGAAAAGCTGCCGTATATGATTCACTGGCTTATTTATTTGAAACGTACCAGCCTCCGTTATCTTAAAACGGAGGTTTTTTTGCATGTTCCCGTTCTGTAAAGGGAACACCAATAAAAAGAAAAAACATTTGAATCTTCTTTGCGACTGTGATAAGTTATCTTATGTACAAAATGACTAAAACGTTCAAACGGTCAATTTAACGAGGTGGGAAACATGTCCGTCGATCGGAAAAAGCTCATTCTGGAAGCGGCAACGAAGTCTTTTACACAATTCGGCTACAAAGCAACGACAATGGATCTGGTGGCGAAGCTTGCAAATGTGGGAAAGGGAACCATCTATACGTTTTTCAAAAACAAAGAAGAACTGTTTGATGACATTTTCACCACTATTTTAAGAGAAATGAAGGAACACGCCGATGAAGCGATGAAACCGGAGCTTTCATTTCACGAAAATGTCCACCGGGCGCTTGTCGCGATTTTGGAATTCAGAAAAACACACCAGCTGACGATTAAAATTTTTCAGGAGAACGCCGAGATTGGTACAATAGCCGTTCAGGATGTCATTGCGAAAATGGAGCGGGCCATTCTGTCATATATTAAAGAAAAGATAGAATATGCCATTGAAAACGGGAGCATTAAACCGTGCGATCCGGAGCTGACCGCTTTTGTCATGCTTAAGCTTTACATCGCGCTGATATTTGACTGGGAAAAAAACCATCCGCCTCTTGAAAAAGAGACGATCGCCGAATTGCTGGAAATGTATGTTGGTCAAGGATTATCTAAATAGATGATCCTTCACTTTTTAGGTGCCGTGACCGTTTTGTCAAATGAGTCAGTTTGCGGAAGGAGGCAACAGGGTTGAATACAATAAAAAGCCAGTGGAAAGACATTGTAACGAGCAAGAAACTGTTAATCCCCATCATTGCCATATTATTCGTTCCGCTGATTTACAGCGGAGTGTTTTTGAAGGCGTACTGGGACCCGTACGGCACGGTGGATCAGCTGCCGGTAGTCGTTGTCAACCAGGATAAAGGGGCGGACTACGAAGGGAAACATCTTCAGATCGGTGACGATCTTGTGAAAGAATTAAAGAAAAATGATAATTTTGATTGGCATTTTTCAAGCGATCTTGATCAATCGTTAAAGGACTTATTAAATGCTAAATATTATTTAGTGGTCGAGATTCCTGAAGGTTTTTCGAAAAACGCCAGCACGGTAATGGATAAAAATCCGAAAAAGCTGGATCTGAAATATCATACGAACGCCGGATCCAACTATGTCGGGGCGACAATCGGCGAAAAGGCAATCGATAAACTGAAAGCCTCCGTGTCGAAAGAAGTGACAGAGCAATACGCAAAAGTCATTTTTGACAACTTTAAAGATATTGCCAAAGGACTCGGCAAAGCCAGCAGCGGCGCCAAGAAAATAGACGATGGCACGAAAAACGCGAAAGACGGCAGCGCCAAGCTGAAGGAAAATTTAGCGAAGCTTACTGAAAGCACCGCAACCATCAGCGATAAAACGCAGCAGCTTACCGACGGAGCGGCGAAAGTGACAAGCGGGATTCAAACGCTTAACAGCTCTATCGCAAAACTGCAGAGCGCAAGCGCCGACATTCAAGACAAATCGGGACAGATTGCTTCAGGAGGAGGCGAGGTGGCCAGCGGGCTTAAAACGAGCCTTGACGGGCATAAGCAGCTCCAGCAAAAGCTTCCGGATTTAACGAATGGATTAAGCGCATTAAACAGTAAGGCGCAGGAAGTATCGCAAAAAGCGGCGGCATTTGAAGATGCGATCAATTCAGTCAACCTCTCAGATATTGAAAAAGCGGTTGGGGAGCTTGAGCAGACTGAAAAGGAATTGCAGCAGTTTAAGAAAAAGCTTTCCGATCTGAAAAACAGCCTGGATGCCCGGGATGATGCGGTCAAAAAGGTGATTCAGGACAGTGATTTCTTAACGGGTGAGCAAAAAACGAAACTGGTTCAGCTTCTGAATGAGAAGCTTCCGAAGGCTGACCTTCCGGATTTAGACAATATCGTCAGCCAGCTTCCGTCCGGCGGAGATGTTCAGCTTCCGGATATGTCAGTTATAAAAAGCGCGCTGGAAGATGTAAAAGCGAAGGCTGATCAGCTGAAAGCACTGCCGCAGTCCACATCGAAACTGTATAACGGCGCGGCGGCGGTACAAGACGCGATTAACCAGCTGACAGCGGGAACTGACAAATTATACAGCGGAGCGCAGACCGTCTTTGAAAGCCAAAACAAACTGACGGCCGGTATCGGCGAATACAACAGCAAGTTCAGCCAGCTCAAATCAGGATCAGAAGCGTTAGTGTCAGGGAGCGGCCAAGTGTCAGGCGGCTTAACGAAACTGCTTGACGCACAAAACAAAGTCCATGACGGTTCGTCCCAAATTGAGCAGGGCCAAGCGTCACTCGGCACCGGTTTAAGCAAGCTTTTAGACGGCACCGGACAATTGTCCAGCCAGCTGAAAGATGCGGCCGATCAAACCGGAGACATTAAGACAGATAACAAAACGTACAGCATGATTGCCGATCCGGTAAAAACAGACGATAACGCGATTCATTCCGTGCCTAACTACGGTACGGGACTGACGCCTTATATCCTGTCTATGGGCTTATATGTCGGCGGATTGATGCTGACGGTCGTATTCCCTCTGACTGAAGCTTCGGGCCGTCCGAGAAACGGGTTTGAATGGTTCCTCAGTAAATTCAGCGTCATTCTGCTCGTCGGACTGATTCAATCTGTTATAGTCGCCACGGTTCTGTTAAAAGGAATCGGGCTTGATGTGGAAAGCACTTGGAGATTCTATCTCTTTACGATGATTACCAGCATCGCGTTCTTGTCCATGATTCAATTATTAGCGACCACGATGGGAAATCCGGGACGCTTTATCGCTGTCATCATTCTGGTGCTCCAGCTCGGGGCAAGCGGAGGAACCTTCCCGCTTGAACTTCTGCCTGGATTCTATCAAGTGATTCACGGGGCACTGCCGATGACGTACAGCATTAACGGATTCCGTGCCGTCATTTCAAATGGCGATTACGCCTACATGTGGCAGCAGGCATCGATTCTATTGGGCATTGCCGTTGTCATGATCGCGCTGACCATCGTGTACTTTACGGTGCAAAGCAAAAAAGAACACAAAGCGGAAGAAGAAATCACAGCATAAGAAAAAGAGGCCCTGGGCAAATGCTCGGGGCCTCTTTTTTCAGCTTTCGATCATCGTTCTATTAAAATCCCCATCTCACCAGCAATCCGGTATACGTCAATCCGCCGCCGAACCCGAATAATACCAGTGTCTGGCCTTCCGACAGTTTTTTCGCTTTCACGGCTTCATCCAAAGCGAGAATAATAGAAACCGATGAAGTGTTTCCGTAATATTCAACGCTTGTCAATGTCCGTTCAAGCGGGAAAGGAAGTTTTTCACAGATGGATTCGATCATCCGCATGTTGGCGCTGTGAGGAACGAACCAATCCAGATCGTCTTTTGAAAAGCCGGCTTTTTCTAAAAGGACATTGCATTCCTCAGGCACGGTTCTGACCGCCCATTTATATACTTCGCGCCCGTTTTGCACCATGTTTCCTCCGCCCTTAAGCGGCTCGCCGTTTAATTCTGCGCTCAGCCCCGTGCGATACAGCACGTCCGCGCCGCTCCCGGCCGTTCCTTGCACGGCTGCCAAAAAGCCCGGCGCTGATTCGTCGCGTTCCACCAATAAGGCGCCTGCAGCGTCTCCGAAAAGGACGCAGGTCGTCCGGTCAGTATAATCCGTTACTTTTGATAATGTTTCACCGGCAATCACGATCACTTTTTGATGAGAACCGGCGGTGATTAATGCGTCTGCGAGCTGAAGGCCGTATGTGAGTCCGGCGCATGTGGCGTTAATATCAAGGGCGCCGGTGTGAGGCCAGCCGAAATGAGCCTGCACGCGTGCCGCAGTGCTTGGAAACGCATAGTCCGCCGTCGTTGTAGCGACAAGGATCATATCGACATCATCAAGGATCCCGCTGTATCGTTCTGCAAGGTTTTTCACCGCTTCGATACATAAATCCGATGTGAATTCATGTTCGCCGGCAATACGTCTTTCCTTCATGCCGGTACGCTGGACGATCCATTCATCAGATGTATCGACGATGCGCTCCAAATCCGCATTTGTTAATCGGCGTGCCGGAGCATATGTACCGATTGCTGTAATTTTAGATTTTGACATGATGAATCACTCCTTTATAAGCAGATTATAACACCAGATATTAATACTTGGTACTAATTTTAATAAAAAAACCCAAACAGCATCCGCTGGTTGGGGAGCATGAGACATCTATTTATAAAACGGGCTTGTGTGATATTACCAATGACGGCAGCAGTGGCGGCGGTGATGGCGGCATGAATGATGATGCTTTCTTTCCTTTTTCTTCTTACAAGGTTCTTCTTCTTTTTTCTTCTTGCAGGGATCTTTGTCTTTTTTACAGCACCAGAAGGAGTCTGCATCAAACCAATCATCCTCAAACCAATCCTCAAACCAATCCTTATGAAACCTTTTCCGCTTATGCGATTTACGGCTGATCATACATTTCCCTCCTATCCCCATGCTCCCTTCATCTTATGAAAAAAGAGAAGGAAAAGATTGGACGGGTTGTGGATCAAAAGAGTATATTTTAAGAAGAATCAAATTGATAGGAGGAATGACCTGTGGCAGATATGAAACATACGATGGAACTGATTAAAAAACTGGTGTCGATTCCGAGTCCGACGGGCAATACATACGAGGTTATCGCCTATACAGAAAGTCTTTTAAAAGACTGGGGCGTCTCCTCTTACAGAAACCGCAAAGGCGGTCTTTTTGTCACGATTCCCGGCCGTGATGACAAGAAACACAGATTGCTGACGGCGCATGTCGATACGCTCGGCGCGATGGTAAAGGAAATAAAGGCGGACGGCCGGCTGAAGATTGACTTGATCGGCGGCTTCCGATACAACTCGATTGAAGGGGAATATTGCGAGATCCAAACTGCTTCCGGCAAAACCTATACAGGTACCATTTTAATGCATCAGACTTCAGTGCACGTCTACAAGGACGCCGGCAAGGCAGAGCGGAATCAGGAGAATATGGAAGTCCGCCTTGATGAGCCTGTCCGGACGAAGGGGGAGACCTCCAATCTCGGCATCAGGGTCGGCGATTTCATTTCATTTGATCCGCGCGTGCAGATTACACCGAGCGGTTTTATAAAATCCCGGCATCTTGATGATAAAGCGAGTGTGGCCCTGCTCCTGAACTTAATCCGCCGCATCACAGAAGAGAAAATCGAACTTCCGTATACGACGCACTTTCTGATTTCTAATAATGAAGAAATCGGCTACGGCGGCAATTCCAACATTCCGCCTGAAACCGTCGAATACTTGGCTGTTGATATGGGAGCGATCGGCGACGGCCAGTCTACGGATGAATATACCGTCTCTATTTGCGTGAAGGATGCAAGCGGCCCGTATCATTATCAGCTCAGAAAACATCTGGCCGGGCTTGCGGAGCGCTATGGCATTGATTATCAGCTTGATATCTATCCGTATTACGGTTCTGATGCCTCAGCAGCCATCCGTTCGGGCCATGACATCGTCCACGGGCTGATCGGCCCGGGAATTGACGCGTCACACGCCTTTGAACGCACGCACGAATTATCGCTTCTTAATACGGCGAAGCTTTTGTACCGGTACGTTCTATCGCCGATGGCATAAAAAAACCCTGCGCGGAAAAGTTCCGTGCAGGGTTTTCGTTTAACCTGAGATGGTTGTGTTTTGTTCTGTTTTGGCGAGGCTCATGACCTTCGCGCCTTTAGCGGGATCATACTGGCCTTCCCATTTTGACATCACAACGGATGCCAGCGCGTTTCCGGTCAGATTGACGACCGTACGGGCCATGTCCATAATCCGGTCAACACCGGCGATGAATGCAAGGCCTTCTGCAGGAATGTTGAATGCGCCTAGTGTCGCAAGCAGGACGACGAAAGAAGTCCCCGGCACGGCAGCCATTCCTTTGGAAGTGACCATCAAGACAAGCACAAGGGTAATCTGCTGCCAAATGGACAAGTCAACGTGGTATACCTGAGCGAGGAATATTGCGGCGATAGATTGGTACAGCACAGATCCGTCTAAGTTAAAGGTATATCCGATCGGCACAACAAATGAAACAATACCTTTCGGACATCCGATTTTCTCCATTTTTTCCATAACACGAGGGAGTACAGTTTCGGAGCTTGACGTACTGAACGCCAATAAAATTTCATCCTTCATATAGGCGAGGAATTTGAAAATGTTAACCCCGGCAAGCTTTCCGACGATTCCGAATACAACAATGAGAAAGAAAGCCAAAGCTACATATACTAAACCGACCAGTTTACCGAGTGAAAGCAGGGAACTGAGCCCAAATTTGGAAACGGTAACACCAATCAATGCAAAAACACCAAACGGAGCAACTTTCATGACCAGGTTCACAACGTGGAACATCGCATGAGAAACACCTTCAAAGAAGGCCAATACGGGCTTTCCTTTTTCACCGATTGCCGAGATGCCGAGTGCAAACAGCACGGTAAAGCAGATGATGGCAAGCAGATCTCCTTCGGCCAATGATTGGAAGAAGTTTGTCGGTACAATATGCAGGAATGTGTCCGCGATAGATTTATTATTTTGTTCTTTTTCTGTTTCAACATATTGACTGATATCTGTTTTTTGAGCCTCATGTATATTAACGCCTGTTCCCGGATGAAAAAGATTTGCCAAAGCCAGTCCGAGAATGATGGCGAAAGTGGTAATGATCTCAAAATACAAAATCGTTTTGAAGCCTAATTTTCCGACCTGTTTTCCGCTTCCCGCGCCGGCAACGCCGATGATTAAGCTGGAGACGACGATTGGAATCACGATCATTTTGATTAAGCGTAAAAACAAATCGCCGATAGGCTGTAAATAAGTTGGAACAGCAGGATTGCCATACCAGATGACACCGACTACAACCCCTAGTATGAGTCCGACGAAAATTTGCGTCGCTAATCCAAAACGTAATTTTTTCATAGATTACCTCCCGAAGAAAAAAGTGCAATAAGTATCTAAAAAGATAGCTATTAGAACAAATTATAATAGAAAAGAAAACAATTCGTCTATAAAAAATTATAGATTGAAAATACTGAATTGTACAAAACATACAGATAATTGCTAATAATGGTGGATAACGCCCTATTCAGAAAGTACGGCGCCGGCCGAAAAATAAAGGTGCCGCACACTTTTGACTGTGCGGCACCCTATTGTCACATATCCTTTATTTTCAAGCAATCGTCACAAACATTTCCATAGCATTCATGCTGTTCAGCTATTTCTTTGCCGCATTCCGCACACTTTTTACCGGGCAGATTTCTAAAAAATTCTGTTATTTTATCCAACATACCCATCCCTCTTTCGTTGTGTTGTCTCTACATTGTATTATAACAGTTAACGAAAATCAACGGCTGTTTTGGCACAATGTTTAAAACATGCAATTTATACGAAAAATAGGTATATTGAAGGAAAGGATCTTTTATCTTAAACATTCGGAGGATGCTATGAAAGTTACAGTTATTGGATGCTGCGGCGGGTTTCCGGCCGCAAATGAAGCAACTTCAGGCTATCTGTTTCAGTCCGGCGGTTATTCTTTGCTCGTCGATTGCGGAAGCGCCGTATTATCAAAGCTGTTTGCCTATGTACCGGCAGAAGAGCTTGATGCCGTGATTTTGTCCCATTATCATCATGACCACATCGCTGATATCGGACCGCTTCAATTTGCCAAGCAGGTCGGCTCATTTCTTGGAAAAGGGACGGATGCGCTGCCGATTTACGGGCATGATGCTGATATAGAACAGTTTGAGCGTCTTACATACAAAACGCATACAAAGGGAGTGGCCTATCAGCCGGACCGTCCGCTTTCTGCCGGGCCGTTCACGATTACCTTCCTGAAAACGGTGCATCCGGTCACTTGTTATGCGATGCGGATTACTGACGGTTCCGCTTCCGTTGTGTATACGGCTGATTCAAGCTATCAGGACTCGTTTATTCCGTTTGCGGAAAATGCCGATCTGCTGATCTGCGAGTGCAATTTTTACGCAGACCAGGACGGCACGTCAGCCGGCCATATGAACAGCTTGGAAGCCGGGCGTATCGCGAAGGAGGCGGGAGCGGGGGAGCTGATTCTCACGCATCTGCCTCACTTCGGCGAGCACCGCAAGCTGAAAGAAGAAGCGGAAACTGTCTTCGGGGGCGAAGTGAAAATCGCGGCCTCCGGATTGAAGTGGGAGAAATAGAGGAGGAGCACCATGTTATTTATTGATAACCAAAACATAACCGATCCGAGGATCAACCTCGCGATCGAAGAATATTGCGTGAAGCATCTCGACCCTGAACAGACATACCTGCTTTTTTATGTCAATCAGCCGTCGATTATTATCGGAAAGAATCAAAATACAATAGAAGAAATCAATACGAAATACGTAGAAGATAACGGAATCATTGTCGTCCGCAGACTGTCAGGAGGCGGCGCGGTTTATCACGATCTCGGAAATCTGAATTTCAGTTTTATCACAAAGGATGACGGAGACAGCTTTCACAATTTTAAAAAATTCACCGAACCCGTCATTCAGGCGCTGCGCCAGCTCGGTGTGGAAGCTGAATTAAGCGGCCGCAACGACATTGTCGCAGATGGCAGAAAAATTTCCGGCAACGCTCAATTCTCGACGAAAGGGCGGATTTTCAGCCACGGAACATTAATGCTGGATTCGGCCATTGACCATGTGGTGTCAGCGCTGAAAGTAAAAAAAGACAAAATCGAATCAAAGGGCATTAAATCAATCAGAAGCCGTGTCGCCAACATCAGCGAGTTTCTTGATGACAAAATGACGGCCGATGAATTCAAAAAGCACCTGCTTCACCATATTTTTAATACAAATGATCTTTCCAAAGTGCCGGAATATAAGCTGACGGATGAAGACTGGAAAGCGATCCGGAAGATTTCTGAAGAGCGTTATCAAAACTGGGACTGGAATTTCGGCAGGTCGCCGGCATTCAATCTTCAGCATTCCAAACGTTATCCAGTCGGATCAATTGATCTGCGCCTTGAAGTGAAAAAAGGAATCATTCAAGACTGCAAAATTTTCGGTGATTTTTTCGGTGCGAAAGATGTGAGTGAAGTCGAACAGGCGCTGATCGGAAAACAGTATGACAGAACCGCGATCAGGGAGGCGCTGGCCGGAATTGAGCTGAAACAGTATTTCGGCAAAATAGAGCTGGAAGACTTCCTCGAACTGATTTATTAGAACACTTGCCGAACCGCATGATTTGAATCAGCGCCCGTTTTTATGAAATGATAGAACCATAATAGATAGGGAGGGATCATGATGAAAGTATTTCTCATCGGAGCAAACGGACAGATCGGACAGCGGCTGACCGGGCTGTTTCAACAAGACGGCACCCATACGCTTCGGGCGATGGTCCGGAAAGAAGAGCAGAAAGAAGCGCTTCAAGCTGCGGGAACAGAAGCCGTTCTTGCGGATCTCGAAGGAAGTGCGGAAGACATCGCGAAAGCCGCCGAGGGCTGTGATGCGATGGTTTTTACCGCCGGATCAGGCGGAAGCACCGGATATGATAAGACGCTTTTGATTGATCTTGACGGAGCGGCAAAAGCGATAGAAGCGGCAAAAAAAGCCGGCATTAAGCGGTTTATTATGGTGAGCGCCCTTCAGGCTCATAACCGGGCCAACTGGAATGAATCGCTGAAGCCGTATTATGCCGCTAAACATTATGCGGACAAAATTCTTGAAGCAAGCGGTTTGACGTATACGATTATCCGTCCCGGCGGACTATTAAATGATCCCGGCACGGGAAATATCAATGCCGCCGCCGATTTAGAAAGAGGCTCCATTTCAAGGGACGATGTCGCCAAGACCGTTATCGAATCCCTTAATGAACCGAATACGTTTGAAAAGGCGTTCGATCTGACGGCGGGCAGCACGCCCATCAGAGAAGCGCTGAAACAATTATAGTTTCCGGTTTTACGGCACTCGGGGCTTTTAGCCCTTGAGTGTTTTTCTATATTTTTCTATAATGAAAGTGAACGTTTATACCGGAGAAGTGAATGACTATTCATTCATTACATTTTTAAAGGGGTGGGAAAATGAATCTGGTTTCCAAATTGGAAGAAACGGCATCACAGAAACCGGAAAAACCAGCTTGTCTATTTCAAGATCAGTACATGACGTATGAGGAGCTGGCAGGTAAAATTGAAGCATTTGCAAACGGATTGGAAGACAGGGGAATGAAAAAAGGGGATCATCTCGCTTTGCTGCTCGGAAATACGCCTGATTTTGTCATTGCGTTTTTCGGCGCGTTAAAAGCGGGAGTTGTCGTCATACCTGTTAATCCGGCATACACACCTTCAGAGATCGCATATATGATGAAAAACGGCGATGTCAAAGCGATCGCCGGCATCGACCTTTTAATTCCCGTATTTGAAAGCCTGCACGGCTCACTGCCGCTAGTGGAGCATATCATTATCAGTCAGACCGCAGAGAACGCTCCAACGACAGAAGACCCTCAATTGCGCTTAAAAATGACAACGTTTACAAAAATGCTCCGTCCGGCGGAGCGCACCAGAACCTATCCGACATTGTCCCAAGATGATACTGCCGTCATTTTATATACCTCAGGGACGACGGGAAAACCGAAAGGCGCCATGCTCACCCATCAGAATCTTTTTTCCAACGCAAATGATGTCGCCGGATACTTAGGAATGAATGAGAAAGATAAAATTGTAGCCGCCTTGCCGATGTTTCACGTTTTTTGTTTAACCGTTTGTATGAATGCGCCTCTGATGAGCGGAGCGTGTGTATTAATCGAGCCGCAATTCAGCCCGGCCTCTGTGTTTAAACTGATTAAACGCCGGCAGGCAACTATTTTTGCAGGCGTTCCGACGATGTATAACTACCTGTATCAATATGAGCACGGCAAGGCGGAGGATTTTGCGTCTATCAGGCTCTGCATTTCAGGCGGCGCTTCGATGCCGGTCGCTCTGCTGCAGACGTTTGAACAAACCTTTAATGTCACCATTTTGGAAGGATACGGACTTTCTGAAGCGTCTCCGGTTACTTGTTTCAATCCGTTTGACCGGGGGAGAAAGCCCGGCTCAATCGGGACGAATATTTTGCATGTCGAAAATAAAGTCGTTGATACGCTCGGTCGAGAACTGCCCGCCCATCAAGTGGGGGAATTGATCGTGAAAGGGCCGAATGTGATGAAAGGCTATTACAAGATGCCGGAGGAGACGGAACACGCGCTGAAGGACGGCTGGCTGTACACGGGTGATTTGGCGAAGCGCGATGAAGACGGTTATTTTTATATCGTCGACAGAAAAAAAGATATGATTCTCGTCGGCGGATACAACGTCTATCCGCGCGAAGTAGAAGAAGTGCTCTACAGACATGAGGGCATTAAAGAAGCCGTGGTCATCGGCGTTCCTGACGCCAAAACGGGGGAAGCGGTGCATGCTTATATAGTGCCTGCCGATGGTGAACTGACAGAGCAGGCCGTTGTTGATTACTGTGAACAGCATTTAGCAAAATATAAGCGCCCGGCGGAAGTGGTTTTTCTTGATGAGATTCCGAAGAATGCGACCGGGAAGCTGCTGAGACGGGCGGTTCGGGACATGCTTCCGAAATGACAGACGAAAAGCGAAGCCTGAGGGCTTCGCTTTTACATGAACTGATCCGGTCAGCTCTGCGATTCTTCCTTCATGATGCTTTGCACAAGCAACGTATCATGCCGGGTCAGTTTGTAATACGTGTTTTTATACTTGTACGTCATATAATTGCCGCTTTCGAGCCACATGCTGAATGAATCAATACGGTCTTCATGGTATTTGACCGTTCCGTTGTAATCGGGAGACACGCTTTTGGTCAGTTTGACTTGTTTTCCTTGGTTCAAGATATCGAGCATATCTTTTACATTCTGCCTGTCTTTAATTTTGATTTCTTTTTTTCCGTGCTCAGACAGAATAATCAGATCTGCGTTGCTTGATGGAAACACATCGCCGGTCCGGCTGTATACATAGAAGAAAGCAATAACCAAAAGGGCGATTACTACAATAAATGCGATTATTTTTTTCATATTCATCACTCCGTCTTTTAGTCTTTCCCGCTTCCTGTTGTTCCATTCTTTTCTGTTGTGAAAAGATTAACATCCGTTTCGGAGGCTTGGTTCTATTTATTTGCATTTATGCTTACAATAGGAGTAAGTCATAAGGGTAAGGAGGGTGACTTCCATGCGCAAATGGATTGCGGCAGCGGGACTTGCCTATGTGCTGTACGGCCTTTTTTTCTATTGGTATTTCTTTATGACAGGAGACTCCGCGGTCCCGGAGGCCGTAAAGGGAACGAAAGCCGATCCGGCCTCGTTTATGGACCCGGGCCGCCTGGCAGCCGCTGAAAACTATTCAAATGTAAAGGATTTTCTGTTTTTTATCGGGGCGCCGTTAGATTGGTTTTTATTTTTTCTGCTGCTCATTACTGGGCTTGCCAAAAAAATAAAGCAATGGCTGGAAGCAGCGGTGCGCTTTCGGGTGCTGCAAATCGTAAGCTTCGTATTTGTCATTTCACTCATCGTTACGGCGGCTTCGCTTCCGCTTGAGTGGATCGGATATCGGGTTTCGCTTGCGTATCATATTTCGACCCAGACCGCAACAAGCTGGATCAGAGACCATGTCATTGATTTCTGGATCAGTTTTCCGCTGTTTGCCGCGTGTGTGCTTGTGTTTTACTGGCTGATCACAAAGCATACAAAAAAATGGTGGTTTTACGCTTGGTGTCTGACCGTGCCGTTTACCCTGTTTTTGTTTTTCCTGCAGCCGGTCGTCATTGATCCTTTATACAATGATTTTTATCCGCTGAAAGACAAGGAGCTGGAAAGCAAAATTTTGTCACTTGCCGACAAGGCCGATATTCCCGCCAGCCATGTTTATGAAGTGAATATGTCGGAGAAAACGAACGCGCTGAATGCGTATGTGACGGGCATCGGTTCGAATAAACGCATCGTTTTGTGGGATACCACTCTTAACAAACTGAAGGATCCGGAAATTTTGTTCATTATGGGGCATGAGATGGGGCACTATGTGATGAAGCACGTGTACATTGGACTTGCCGGGTATCTGCTGCTGTCATTGGCCGGGTTCTATATCATTGACAAGCTTTACAGGCGGCTGGCGAAATCCTTCAGCCGGATGCTTCATATAGAGGGGCCTAAAGATCTGGCCGCTCTCCCGCTGTTATTGCTGCTCATATCGGTGCTCAGTTTTGCTTCTGATCCGATTACGAATGCCGTCTCCCGGTATCAGGAAAACGCCGCCGACCGTTACGGCATCGAGCTGACCGGAAACCGGGAAGCGGCGATTGAGACGTTTCAGGACTTGGCCGATACGGGACTGAGCCGGGTCAACCCGCCGTTTCTCGTCAAAATTTTCAAAGGGAGCCACCCGTCGATTATGGAGCGGATTGAACATGCGGAGGAAGAAAAATAATAAAAAACCGGCGGGGCCAAGGCCGACGCCGGTTTTTTATGTTTTACTGAGCTGCCGCCTGTACGTTGATCAGCCCTTTTCCGTAGTAGAAAGCATCACCAAGTTTTGTAGTGGTGTTTTCTAAACTGCTGCGGACTTGAGTGGTTGTCCAGTTCGGGTGCTTAGAAAGAATTAAAGCAGCCGCTCCGGCAACGTGCGGAGATGCCATTGACGTACCGTTGTATGCTCCGTATTTGTTTCCGGGAAGCGTGCTTTGGATCGATACGCCAGGTGCCATGACATCAAGCTCAGGCCCTACGCTTGAGAAAGATGCTCTTTGATTGCTGCTGTCAACAGCGCCGACTGCAATGACAGAAGGGTATTTACCAGGATAGCCCACTGTGCTTGAGCCGCCGGAAGTGCCTTCGTTACCGGCTGCCGCAACCACTACGACACCGGAAGCAACGGCTTTGTCAACTGCAGCTTTTAACGCTGAAGAACCAGAAGGTCCGCCGAGGCTCATATTAATAACGTCCATTTTGTTTGCGATCGCCCACTCAATTCCGTTAATGATCCAGCTGTACTGGCCGGAACCGTCAGCGCCGAGAACTTTTACCGCGTAAAGGGATGCGCTTGGCGCAACGCCTAATACACCGATTGAGTTATTAAGAGCCGCAACTGTGCCGGCAACGTGAGTACCGTGAGAGTTTCTGTCTTGGAAAGGATTTGTTTCAGAAGGAACCATGCTGGCTCCGCCTGCAACCTTTAAATCAGGATGAGAAGAATCGATACCGCTGTCGATAACCGCTACTTTAACATTTGATCCGGTGAAGCCTTGAGAGTGCAGAGCAGGGGCTTTGATTTGAGATACGCCGTAAGGCACGGATTGCGCGTACGCTTTTGCAACGTGATCTTCTTCAACGTAAGCGACGCTAGGGTCTTTTTTCAGCTCTTTTACAGCTTTTTCATTTAATGTAGCTGAAGCCGCGTCTACATATTTGAATTGCTTCTGTACTTTTCCGCCTTTTTCAGAAATGACATCTTTCTTCTTAGCGGCGCTCATCGTGCTCATTGTCTGTTTGAACCCGACAATATATTTCTTTTCCCCGTTTGATTTTCCTGCCGCCTGGGCAGAAGACGTGCTGCCGAACGCCATCGTAAAGATTAACGCTAAAGCAAACAGCAAACTGATCCATACCTTTTTGCCTCTCACTCTTTATCCTCTCCTTTTTTTCATTTGCAGAATAACCAATAGACAGACTATTCTGTGGATTAATTGTATAGTATGGAATAATATTTTAGTAGACCCAATTTTTTTCATCCCGTTTTATTTCTATTTAGGTATATCAACTCTCTTTCATTTAGTAGGAACCCGAAATATTTAAATTTTAATGGAAAAAACCGATGGAAGGACATGAGTAAATGTACACAAGCGCAATGACTCGCTTGTTTACTGGGTCGAATGTTTTGCTTCCATTTTTGGATGTTGAACCAAAAACAGGATAAATGTCACTTTTTGTTGAATGCAGAAGACTGATGGACGTGAAAACAGAATGAGAAAAAGCTCCGGCATGAATCAGTCTTTGGCTTCCTTGATGGAGAATAGCCATGAAACCATTTTATAAAAATAATGATTATGAATATCATTGATGCTTATCTTGATCATGATATAATTGCGGAAAAACGAAAGAGGGGAACAGATGAAACGATTCAGTATGCTGATGCCGATCTTGGCCGTCCTCGTCATATCGGCATGTTCAGGGCCGGAACATGAGACTGCCATCAGACATGATCTGGGGACCTCACATGTGCCAGCGCATCCGCAGCGCGTCGCCGTGCTGAATCCGGGCTTTAATGATACCCTCCATGATCTCGGCATAAAGCCTGTGGCTGCGGCCGATAACCGGTCACATCCCGACCTGAAAAAGATCGCTTCGCTGAAACCCGATCTCATCATTGCAGACTCAAGCCTGCACAGAGGGATATACCATAAGCTGACGGAGATCGCTCCGACAATCGCTTTAAAAAATGAAGATGCGGATTATCAGGATGCGGTTGACGCCGCCCTTACCATTGAAAAGGCGGCCGGTAAAGAGGGCATCATAGAGAAAAAGTTGTCGGCTCAGGAAGAAAAGCTGAATGACATCAAAAGAAAACTGGATGCAGAAGGCGCCTCGATTTTAATAATGAACGCTGTAAACGGCAGCTTTTCCGTAAAGGATGATCAATTTTTTACGTCCCGGCTTTTAACGCTCGCAGGGTTTACCTATGCGGTCCAGACAGCTTCCGGCGGAAAATCTGAGCCTATCAAAATGACACCCGGGGGGCTTTTGCATATCGATCCTGATTACATCGTGCTGTTGGGCGGAGAGAAAGAGTTCCAAAAGAATCCGATCTGGAAACAGCTTAAAGCCGTGAAAAACAGACATGTTTACCGCGCGGACAGGGCGGTTTGGACGGAACGCCGGAGTATTGACGGTGCGGACGCCATATTACTTGATCTGCAGGAAAAAATGCCCGCTAAAAAGGCCCGGCACTGAATGCGGGCCTTTTTGCTATGCTTCTGAAAGGTGGCTGCTTACATTGTAATCCTTGACGCGCCACTGATCTTCAATCCGTTCGATATTGCTCAGACAAGCATTGACAAGCTTTGCGTTTTGTATGTCGGTGTCACCGTCAGAAATGGCGGACAAGAGGGCATGAATGGCTGCGCCGTGAGCGACGATCAGTACTTTTTGATCAGGGAAGCGCTCCTGAACTTTCACTAAACCGGCCAGCATTCTGTCTGTCAGCTCCTCTGCGGTCTCCATGTTCGGATAGTTTTTATCCGGATAGCGCTTCGACCGTTCCGGTAAAGACATTCCTTCCGCATCCCCATAGCTCCGTTCTCTGAAATCTTCCATGACGACGATAGGAAGATTCAGAAATCCATTAATGATGTCGGCTGTTTTTCTGGCCCGTTTCATCGGGCTTGACACGATGACATCCCATTTGAAACCTTTTAAGTATTCTCCTGTTTCTTTCGCCTGACGCTCTCCCGTCGCATTTAACGGAATATCGGATTTGCCTTGAAGCTTCTTTTGGGCGTTCCAATCAGTCTCTCCATGTCTTACTAAACAAACGGCAGTCATAAAGTCTCCACTCCGATCATTTTTTATCGATATCATCTATTATACTGCCGTTACGTTAACACTTCAAAGAGAAGCGCCAGTCCGACTCCGCCTCCGCTGCCGATCGCTGCTGTTGCAAAGCGGGCATCCGGCCGCCTTTTTGCTTCATAAAAAAGCCGGGTGACAAGCGCCGCTCCGGAAGCCCCGTACGGATGTCCGACGGCCAGAGCGCCGCCCCGGACATTTATTTTAGAATACGGCACTTGAAGCTGCTGTGAAAAGACGCATATTTTGACGGCAAACGCCTCGTTTATTTCGTATATATCAATGTCATCAGGTGACAGGTCCCGCTCCTTCAGCAGTTTTTTGACGGCATACACCGGAGCAGCTGACGGATAATGCGGATGGACGCCGCTTACCGCGCTTCCGATAAAACGCAATCTCGGCTTTAAACCGAGAGACCGCGCTTTTTGTTCTTCCATCACACAGACTGCCGCCGCCCCGTCAGAAATTCCGCAGCTGTTGGCGGCGGTGACAGAGCCTCCGGGCTGAAAGACGGGTTTGGCGCGGGCGATGAGAGGCTCCATGTTCCGCTTTTTTTGCATGTTTTCGTCAGCGGCGAATCCGCGAATGGGGAGGATCTCCCGGCGGTACAGGCCGTCTTCGTGCGCTTTGACGCTCCGTTCATAGCTGAGAAGGGCATATTCGTCCTGCATCTTTCTCGTTACCCCGTAAGCCTGTGCCGTATACTCGGCTGCTATGCCCATATCAGGATCGCCGATATGTTCTGGAGAAAAACGCGCGCGCGATGAGAAAGGGGAGCGGCTGCTGCTCTCCGCTCCTCCCGCGATATACGTACTCCCTGCGCCGGCTTTTACAAAATGACACGCGATTCTCACGGCATCAAGCCCGGAGCCGCACTGTCTGTCGATGGTCGTCCCGGACACGCTCAAGGGAAGTCCGGCCGCCAAGGCTGACAGCCGGGCGAGGTTTCCGCCGCGGCCCGTCGCATTTCCGATCAGGACTTCATCAATGTCTTCGGGTGTGTTCCGGCTCAAATGGCGGATCAGCGGAGCGGCTAAATCCTCAGGAAGACAGTCTTTTAACAGGCCGTTTTCCCGGGCGAAAATCGTCCGTTTCGCATCCGTAATTACCGCTTCCATTCCATCATGTCCTTTGCCTGTTTTCGTATGGCGGCACGGGCGATCTTTCCGCCGGCTGTTTCCGGTATTTCTGAAAACAGCCATTTTTTTGGGATTTTATATGCTGCCAGCTGTTCGCGGCACCGTTTCTTCAGTTCCTTTACATCCGCATGTCCGTCGATTACCGCAACGGCGATGCTGCCCCAATAGGCATCAGGCACACCGGTTACGGCCGCTTTTCTGACGCCCGGACAGCCGTTGAGCACACGTTCAATCTCTTCAGGAAACACGTTCAGGCCGCCGGATACGATCATCCCGTTTTCACGTCCTTCGATATATAGATAGCCGTCACGGTCGACATACCCCATGTCATCAACCGTCATCCATCCGGAATCATCAGGCTTTGCGCCGCCGATGTATCCCGAAAATTTCATCGGGCTGTTCACAAAAATCTTCCCCGTTTCGCCCGGCATGCAGCGTTCTCCTCCGGGACGGCGGATTTCGATTTTAACATGATCAAACGGCCGGCCCGCCGCATTTGGCTTTTCTGCGCCGTCTTCAGGCGATAAGAAAGCCACGAAACTCAGTTCGGACGTTCCGTAAAAATCATATAACCGCAAATGAGGATAGCGGTCTGACAGCGCTTGTTTAGACGAAGCCGGCCAGTCTGCGCCGGAAGAAATCACCTTGAGCGGTTTATCCGGAAACGCTTCTGCCGAGAGCAGGGCGTCGGTCATTGTCGGTACGGTATACAGAACATCAGCTTGTCTCAGCCAGTCTTTCATTCCGGCCGGATTGAATTTTCTTTGAAGGATGACGGTTCCGCCGATAAACAAAGTGCTGACGGCGCCGTATAAAAAGTGTGATGAGCGCAGCGTGCCCGGTACCAGCACTTTGTCATCAGGGGAAATGCCGAATTCACGTTTCGTACAAGAAAAGCTCTCCAGCCACGAACGGTGGGAGCGGGTGAAGGCTTTCGGTTTTCCGGTCGAACCCGAGGTGAACCCAGTATAAAAGGGCAGGCCGGCGTTTTTGATAAAGGCGCCTTCTGTTTTCTCTGCCTCGATATAAGATCTGCATTCATCCCACAGAATGACGGGTATTTTGACACCGTTCAATCTGCCGCTCAGCCGGCGGTCACAGATGACGAGATCGGTTTTGCTGATGTGCAGCTGATCCGCGAATTCCGCCGCTGTCGAGCGGGGATCTAACGGAACCGCCGTGCAGCCGGCATGCGCCGCCCCTGCGAATAGTTGTAAAAAAGGGATTTCATTCGGCAGTAATATTGCAATGTTTTTCGGCTTACCTGAAAGGCTGCCAAGCCAGTTTGCGGTCTGGTTTACAAGTTTATTCCAAGTTTGATAGTTGATCTGATCTGTTTCTGTCTGAATGGCGATTTGTTCCGGCGCTTGTCCGGCTGTTTCTGAATATGATGATGTAATCATGGTGAGTAAAATCAGCTTCCTTTCGTCGGCAAAAGCCGGCTTGCTTGAAGAGTTTTTCTGATTCTTACGGCTGCGAATGAGGCTGCGGCCGCTTTAAGCAGATCTCCCGGCACATAGATGAGGCTGAGTTTTACGGCAGTCAAGATATCAATGTGCATCATAAAAGCCTGAACGGGAATGCCGATGACATACAAAAACAGCACGCCGAACAAAAACTGTCTGATAAACAAATGGGGTGCGCTGGCTCTGCGAAGGTTTCGGATGCTGAGGCTAAGCAGGAATGCCGCAAGCGGATATGCGATGAGATACCCGGCGCTCGGCCCGAAAAAAACCCCGAACCCGCCTCTTCCGCCCGAAAGGAGAGGCGCTCCGCATGCCACAATCAGCAAAAACAGCAATTGGCTTAAAAACGCGGCTTTCGGTTTTAAGATGCTTCCTGATAAAAGCACACCGATCGTCTGGAGTGTAATCGGAACCGGCGTAAAGGATAAGAAAAGCGGGGGGAGCAGCCCCAAAAGTCCCATAATGGCGGTAAACACGGCAATATGCATCATTTCTGTCAATTTCATTATGTATTCCTCCAGCTTATCAAAATATGTTTATACAATAAATCGAGTCTTTATATATGTCAACATCATTATATTTTTAGTTTACATTAAAAAGACCGGCCCTTTATAAAAAAGGCCGGTCGGTTTGTCTTTATTCTTCTGTGAGGATAACAAGTGAATCAACGGATGATGCAACATGGGAAACGGCGCGGCTGACTTCTTGAAGGCCGCCGAGAAAAGCCTGTAAATCAACGTCGATTTTGCCTGTCTGATCTTTGCTCGTTTTCATGCTTTGGACGATGTCATCAAACAGACGGTTGATCTGCGTCATTTTTTCTTTCGTTTCACCCACAAGTCCGTTTACATCTTTAATGTGTTTGGACACAATGTTGATTTGTGTATTGGTATTGTTCACAAGCTCTGATACGGTGGAAACGGTTTTTTTCGTATCCTCTGAAAGCTTTCTTACTTCCGTTGCGACAACGGCGAAGCCTTTGCCGTGCTCCCCGGCTCTCGCAGATTCTATTGAAGCGTTTAATGACAGGAGATTCGTTTGCTCGGCGATCCCCGTCACGATGCCGAAGATTTTTTCGATTTGCTGGGCAATGTCATTCAGCTTATCCATTTCTTCTTCAATATGCAGAAGGCTGGCGTCGATTTTATTCAATTGCTTCTGCTGGCTTTCAAGTTCTTTTTTTCCGCCGATTGACTTTTCTTCTACATGTACGGAAGTGACGGTGCCGGCTTTTGACGCCTCGGAAATGTCCTCTGATTTATCGACCAGCTCCTGCACGGCTCTACTCGTTTCTGAAAACAGATCAGCGAGTGACCCGGATGTTTCCTGAATTTTTTGATGAAGACGGGCTTTCTTTTCTTCTTGCTCGTCCCGCTGGCAGTTATATTCGGTCTGGAACGCTTCAAGGACGAGCTGCTGTTCGAGATTCAGTATTTTCGTCGTCGCTTTGATCGCTTTTAAAAGCTCATGCAAATCCGGGATGGAAGCTTCATATATATTCATCATCGACAGAAGCAGATCCTGAAACGCCCCCATATACCATTTTGGTTCAAGGCCGATCCGCAAATGAATGGAAGCGATGCGCTGTCTTTTCTCAATGAACTCATCATCTATCGTGCCGGCGAACATTTCGTGGATGTGACGGCGTAATGTTTTTTTCAGGCGCTCGACCGTGCTGTGGTCGTTAATGATCGTCATTAATGATTTTTCGTGATCCAGGTTTCGATAAAAGGAATCGACGATGGTGGAAATATGTTCTTTGATTAACGGCTGCAGCTCTTCAAGCACATGAAGCTCTTCGTTTCCAAGCCTGACCATTTTCAGCTGCTTTTTGACATCTGCATATTGATTTGAAAGCTCGATGCGTTTTTTGCCGTCGGCTTCTGAAAAATAAGCTGTTTCTTTTTTGCTGTCTTTTTTAAATAACAATATTAGTTCCTCCAGATATTCTCTTTTTCTTTTTATCGGTTTGGAAGGAACTTGAATGAAGGAATCTGGTAAAAATATTTTAAAGCAAAAAAATAAAACCATTCATACAGAATGGTTCAGTTAATCTTGCGTGATGCGCTTCAGCGGCTTGATGGCGGGACCTTCGGCAACCCCGCCGTCAGGTGTGAACCGGGAGCCGTGACAAGGGCAGTCCCACGTCCGTTCGCCGTCATTCCATTCAACCTCACAGCCTAAATGGGTGCATGTCGTGTCGACAAGATGCAGGCAGCCTTTTTCATCTTTATAAGCGCCGGCCCGTTTGCCGTTTACCGTTACGATTTTTCCCTCTCCGGGCTGAAGGGACTCAGGTGAAGCGTCCGGCCTTTCAAGTTTGCCCGAGATAAGGTGTTTGGCTACGTCGGCATTATAGGAAATCAGTTTTTTCAGCCCCGGATCTGCGTGGAAACGTGACGGGATAAACAGGCTGGAGAACGGGTTCTTTTTGTTTTGGATATGATCAGCCAAAAGCTTCGCCGCAAGGGCTGAGCTTGTCATGCCCCATTTTTTAAAACCGGTCGCCGCCAAAATATATTCTTCATCGCCTGAGATTGGACCGATGAACGGGATTTTGTCAATGGTGACAAGGTCTTGTGCAGACCAATGATATGGGATGCTTTCGACTCCGATTGTGTCTTCTGCAAATTGTTTCAGCGCTTCGTAATGCTCGGACATTTCTTTTCCTTGGCCTGTTTTGTGGCTTTCGCCGCCGACGAGCACCAGTTTTTCACCGTTCAGCTCTGTATAGCGCAGTGATCTGGACGGCTTGTCTATGCTGAGAAACATACCGTCAGGATACGCTTGCTTCGGTTTTACCGCGAGTACGTAGGATCTGCTGGCATACATTCTGGCGGCATAAAGCCCTCCGCCGTCATAAAAAGGAAAGTGGGAGGAGCAGACAATGTAGCGGCACTTGATGCCGTGTCTGTTTTTCGTGACCACCTCAGGCTGCGGTTCTTTTTTAATGTCAATTGCCGCCGTCTGTTCAAAAATCCGCGCCCCATTTTTGACCATCTCTTTCACAAGCGCCGCGCCATATAAAAGCGGATGAAATTGCGCCTGATTCTTCATGGCAAGGCCGAGCCTGCAATTAACGGGGACGGGAAGTTCTTTCACAAGCTCATGTTCAATGCCGAGCTTGGTGTAGGCTTCCTGCTCGCTGCGGATTTTTTTGACGCCGGCTTCCGTATTCGTGTAAATATACGCGTCTTGTTCAATCAGCCTGCAGTCAATCGAAAGGTCCTTGATGATCTGCTTCATATCTTCCATAGCGCGAAGATGGGCTTCGAAATACAGCCTTGCGCTGGTCAGTCCGATCTGCTGAATAAGATCGGCATAGATGAAATCATGCTGGGCGGTGATTTTTGCGGTCGTGCCCGCGGTCGTCCCGTTTAAAATCCGGTCTGCTTCAATGACAGCGACACGGAAGCCTCTTTTCGTCAGTTCGTATGCAGTTGTCAGGCCTGTAATTCCTCCGCCGATAACCGCAACGTCGCATTCCGTATCTTCAGTCAGGGCGGGAAAGGAAGGAATGTCAGCTGTTGCTTTCCAATAGGAAGCAGATTCCTCGTTTGAAAAAGCAGTCATTTCAAATTACCTCCTCTATTGTATATTCTTAATTTTTCCAATAAGTCTATATTCATACATGAAAGTCGTATAAGATGCTCAAATTACTCATAATATAGTAATTAATGTAAAGGAGTGATCAAAATGGCGAATCAGAAGAAGAAAACCTTGCCGCCGCAGCATCAAAACCGGCAGCCGGGCTTTGAATATGTAATGGACCCGCGCCCTGTGTTTGACAAACCGAAAGCGGCGAAAAAACTTGAAGGAAAAACTGCGATTATCACGGGCGGAGACAGCGGAATCGGACGCGCCGTATCCGTTTTGTTCGCGAAGGAAGGCGCAAATGTGGTCATCGTTTACTTTGATGAGCATCAGGATGCCGAAGAGACGAAGCAATATGTAGAAAAAGAGGGGGCAAAGTGTCTGCTGATCGCAGGTGATGTCGGCGACGAAGCCTTTTGCAACGATGTCATCCGTCAGGCGGGCCAAGCCTTTCCCTCTATTGACATCTTAGTCAACAATGCGGGTGAGCAGCACGTGCAGCCGGGGATTGAGAAAATCACGAGCCACCAGCTCATCAGAACGTTTCAGACGAATATTTTTTCAATGTTTTACTTAACGAAAGCCGCGCTCCCTCACTTGAAAAAAGGAAGTTCAATCATTAATACGGCCTCCATTACCGCCTACAAAGGCCACAAAACATTGATTGACTATTCAGCGACAAAAGGGGCGATCGTCACGTTTACAAGATCTCTGTCCCAGTCTCTTGTCACTCAGGGCATCAGGGTGAACGCAGTGGCGCCGGGGCCGATCTGGACGCCGCTCATTCCGGCGAGCTTCTCGGCGAAGGAAGTGGAAGTCTTCGGCTCAGACGTGCCGATGCAGCGCCCGGGAGAGCCTGTTGAAGTGGCACCGAGCTATTTGTACTTAGCAAGCGATGATTCTTCCTATGTCACGGGACAGACAATTCATGTGAACGGCGGCACCATCGTAAACGGATAATATAAAAAAGCCAATCCATATGGATTGGCTTATTCACTCTGTTTGAGTGCAGCATATTCTTTAGAAAGCGTAAGGAACGCTTCTTTATTTTTATCATCAAGCGCTTTATCAATCTGTTTTGTCAGCGTGTGGAGCCGGCGTTTATACAAGGATTCGTCGAGCACCATTTGAATGTAAATATCGGCCATTGTCACATCGAATTCATTTGCTTTTTGCGTGTTGCGGGACTTCATGAGCTCAGTGTACGATTTTTTCTCTTTCATAAAGAATCCCCCCAATGCCTTTTTTATAGTATATGGATAACAGCCGGAAAAATCAATTAATTTTTATAATCTTTAGACAACTAATACTTGGAAATATATCGACATATCCTGCAAACTGACGAAAAATTGAAAAATAACATTGTATAAATGTTGTGAAAAGGAAATTGAAAAATAATATTTAAGTAGTAAATTAAGACTAAATTATATCTTTAAAAGGTGATTTTTAGCTATATTCAAAAAAAACCTGTCGTTTTCCAATGACAGATGATAGATTATTAGTATAAATTTTCAAGAAAAGGATTGGAGGCTGCACATTATGTGCCAGAAAACACACGCACCCTTAGAAAGCTACGAAGTAAATCGTTCAACCATCGCTGTTTTGCCTGAGGAAATAGACGGTAAAATGGGGTCGAAGATCATTGAAAAAGATTGCATTCTATATGTCAGCATGAAGCCGATTCACATCATTGACAGAAGCTGCCGCTACTTTGGCTCCAGCTATGCCGGGAGAAAAGCGGGAACATATGAAGCGATTAAAATTTCTCACAAGCCGCCGATTATGGTGGACCCTTCAAATCACATCTTTTTATTCCCTACACTTTCTTCTTCAAGGCCTCAATGCGGCTGGATATCTCATGTGCATGTTAAAGATTTTCAACCGACCGCATTCGATGATACAGCGGTCACATTCTCAAACGGCAAAACGATGGAGCTGGAAGTATCTTATCATTCTTTTGAGAATCAAGTTTACAGAACCGCCTATCTCAGAACCACTTTTCAGGACAGGATGGGCAGCCATATCCCGAAGCGTCAGGAATTCATGCTGTACCCGAAAGAAGAGCGGACTAAAATGATTTACGACTTTATTTTGCGGGAGCTGGGGGAGAGATATTAGAGAAAGCTGTGATGTGAAGGGACGGGCCCTTTCCTTTTTGGAGAGGGCTTTTTTGATTTACATGCCCGGGCAGAGTTGTATCGTCTCCGTCTGTTGGCTATGATGGTGGAAAGAGTTATGACATTATATTTTAGGAGAGATGGGCATGGATGTATTTGCAAAATATGTATCAGGAATCGACAATCCGGATCACCGGCTCAAACTAGAGGAAATCCTGTCTTGGACGGCTGACCGATTCCCGAATTTACAACCGCAGATCAAGTGGAATACGCCGATGTTTACTGATCACGGCACCTTTATTATCGGCTTTGCAGCAGCGAAACACCATCTAAGTGTTTCCCCCGAAGAAGCGGGGATTGCGCACTTTGCCGATGACATCGCCCGCGCCGGCTACAGCGCCACTTCCCGTTTGTTCAGAATTCAATGGACTGAACCGGTGCATTATGATCTGCTTGAAAGCATGATTCAATTTAATATTCAGGAGAAGGCAGACTGTTCAGCGTTTTGGCGGAAATGAACGAAAAAATATTAAAGCACAAACCTGATCAGGAGCTTTTTTATGAAAAGTAATCCTAAGGGATTTGCGTTTCCGGCGGAGGATCATCATGCGTTCATCGCCTGAATACCCGGGTTCGGCGAAAACGGCTTTTCCTTCAGGCGAAATCTTCGCGGTAAAGTGCGGGATTGACATAACGAAACGCACGATGGCAGGAATCGTGCGTTCGGAATTCTTTATTTGACGACAGACATGCTGACGCTGCTGCCTGACACCGTCACTTTGGCAAAGTCCTGTGTATCCACCACAGGTGTGACTGCTTTATTGTCGATCGTGATGTTTGTAAAAGCTGTTGAGAAGTTTGATTTGATGTAAGGGCGCTGATCCTCTGATGTGACCGCAACGGTGGCGAGCGCTTTCCATTTTGAGACCGAACCTACATTTGTTTGTGCGAGTTCTGAGATGATGCGGCCGGTGTACCCGTCATTATTCGTGCCCCAATATGTGGCGCGGGTATTACCGTTCAGATTTTTGTAAATGGTCAGCTGTACGGTGCTGCCGGGCCGGAAGCCTTTCGTATAGGTGAATTGGCTTTCTCCTTCCAGATACCGGACCTGGCTTTGCCCTTTTGAGCCGACTTTCATGATCGGTTTCCATACATGATACGTTTCACTGTACTGAAGCCCGATATCGGCCTCCGTGCCTCCGGTAAATCCTGAGTAAATATAGGCTGTCCCATTTGACACCTGAATCGAGCTCGGAAGCTGAATTTTCGTGACGAGAACAGAGCCCGTACTGTTCAGGTAGGCCCTTCCGCCGATTCCTTTGCTGAGCTGGGACGCCGCTTCTGCCGTATTGGGGCTGATGACCCCTGGAATATCCGCAGTACATACACCGAATAGAACGGCTGAAGTGAGCACACCCGCAAGAAGCCCTTTTTTCACCATCATTTCTCCTCCTATCATCATAGTCAGATAGCGCTATCAATTCATATTATAAAAGGTTTTGGAAGAAATTCCATAAAAGAGATCCAAACAAATGTAAATCGAAACTTTTTTCCTATTTATCTTGTAAATGGAGATTATTTGAACTATGCTATGTTCTGCAATACCGCATCACTCAGGAGAGGGGATAGATAGAGTATGAAAAAGACGGCAGCTGTGCTTTTGTCTTTCGGTCTGGTGTTCGGATGTTCATACGGGGCGGGGCAGACGGCAGAAGCGAAAACAAAGGTGAAAACGTATCAAAACTGCAAGGCGCTGAATAAGGTGTATAAGGGCGGCGTGGCCCGGACGTCAAAAGTGAAAAACAAAGGCGGCAGAACAAAGTACAAGCCGTATGTCTCAAAAGCGCTTTACGATGCAAATAAAAGACTTGATCGTGATAAAGACTATATCGCATGTGAGAAATAAAAAAACAAGCCTCTTTAAAGAGGCTTGTTTTTTTACATTGATTCGATGGTGACGGCGGTTCCGTATCCGATTAATTCGGATGTGTTCTGTCCGGCGGTCAGTTCGAACCGCAGGCCAACGATGGCGTTCGCTCCGAGCTGCTCCGCTTCTCTGATCAGCCGTTCTTTCACCGCTTTTTTGGAGTCTTCCAGCATTTCGGTATAGCTTTTTAATTCGCCGCCGACAACAGATTTTAAGCCTGCAAGCAAGTCTTTTCCGATGTGACGGGACTGGACGATACTGCTTGTCACCAGGCCTTTTACTTCCGTAATCTGTTTTCCGGCGACGGTTTCAGTTGTTGTCATGATCATGCGGCTTTCCCCCTCCATGTGTCTTACCGCTATTTTACCATTAAGCCGCCTTTTCGGCTGCGCTGATTTGTTTTTTTCTGACTGCGGCACTGACTGCAAACATGACGGCGGTGTTTAAAATCAGCGCGATGATGCCTGTATTCATGTCTTTCACGATTTGCGGAAGAAACGGAAAGAGGGTTCCGATGGTTGATTCGGTCAGCGTGATGAAGGCGACCGTCCCGACCCCGGCCGCTATGCCGGCAAAAGCGCCGTGGCTTGTGATAAAACGCCGCTTCGGCAGGCTGAATAAAAGCGCGGGGAAAAGCTGGGTGACAAGGCTGTAGCCCATTAAAAGCAAGGTGACGATGGTATTTCCGCCTTTCAGCGTAAAATATACGGAAATCAGCGCAATAACGGGTACGGCATATTTTGCGAGCCGTGAAACTTTTTTGTCAGTCGTGCCGGGCCGGATTGCTTTGTACACATTTTTGGCGAACAGCGTGCTTGAGGCCATGAGTATCATTGAACCGGGGACAAGCGCCGTCAGAATGCCCGCCGATCCGATCAGTCCGACAAACCAAGGATCAAAGGTTTTCACTGACAGCTTTAATAAGGCGAGATCCGTGTCCGCCCCTTTTAAACCGGGCACCTGCAGAATCGCCGCAAATCCGGTAAAGATGACAAACAGCAGGACAAGCTGATAAAGAGGCATGATGATCGCGTTTTTCCGAAACACCCGCGGATGCTCCGCCGAATAGGAAGCGGCAAAGGTATGGGGCCACATATAAAAGCCGAGAGCGGTCAGCAGGACGGTTGAGCTGAACCATGAAGGGCTCTGTCCGGTTTCAGAAAGTGTAAGAAATCCGGGTTTTGCGGCGTCGATTTGTTTGAACATCTCCGCAAAACCGCCGTAGTAATGAATGGGAAGATAAATGCCTAAATACAGGACGATGCCTAAAATCATGATATCTTTGACGACTGATATCCACGCTGAACCGTGGATTCCTGAAATCATCACATAAATCGTGATGGAGACAGCGCCGATCCAGACTGCGGCTGATGGCGGAATCTGGCCGTACGACGTTGCTGAAACAATTAATCCGAGCCCTTTCAGCTGCAGGACGAGATAGGGGATGAGAGATGCGATGCCGACGAGCGATACGAGAATGCCGAGGAGCGGGCTGTTGTATTTTGAAGTAAAAAAATCAGATTGCGACATCAGTTTGTGCTGTTTGGCGTATGTCCACACGGCAGGCAGAAGCCAATATGACAAAATGTAGGCAAGACAGCCGTAAGCGATAATGTAAAAGGCGGGACCCCCTTTTCCGTAAGCCCATCCGCTTCCGCCGAGGAATGTGAAGGTCGTGTAAATTTCTCCCGCCATTAATAAGAAGACAAACATCGTGCCGAAGCCGCGTCCGCCCACCGTCCATTGTTCAAGGTCCATCTTTTTTCCTTTTCGGGCGCGGATTCCGAGATATACACAAAACAGGAGCACGGCGGCCATTACGGGAAATGCGGCGTTCATTCCGTCTCACCCGCCTTGTTTTCTTTGTCCAATTTGTAAACCGCAGCCATCAGAACAGAAGTCAGAACCGCCCAGATGACGACATATGCGAGAATGAAAGGCATTCCGAAAACATAAGGCGTCACCCGGTTGGCGAATGGAATGCCGGCGAGAATTCCGAAAAAGGGCAGAGCAGCGAGAACATGAATCAGTTTCATAACATTCCTCCTTTTCATTGAAAACAGCGTGTCCCGAATTATAAAGAAAATCATGTCGAATGTATAGTGTGAATAGTCTGAATTTTATTGATTGAAAGGAAAAGCAGTCCCGGCTGCTTTTTAAATGGCTGCAAGAGACAGGTAATATTCCAATAAGGCGGTTACCTGTTCCCGTATTCTCGGGTTGAAATAACGGTGTTTTTCTTCATAGCCGTTAATGGTGCATATATAAAGCGTAAATGCTTCATCTCTTTGGGCTTCGTATATTTTGATTTTACGCTTTCTTAACTCTTTTCGAACATCACTCAAATCCTTTTGTGCTAATTTTAAAGAGCAGCTGATAAGCTGTTTATAGGGTTGTTTTAATTTGAACGGGCACGAATCAAGCGCTTCGAGATCCCGATTCAGAATGGCGGCTGCCATGGGCAGAAACAGCCCTTTTTCGATGAGGTCGCGGGTGCCGCTCCGGATGTCAGGCATAAATACTCCTTCTTTCTTAAAAGAGAACATTTGTTCTTATTTTATACTCGCTTACACGATATTTCAAGTCGGAAAATCTCGTAAACATTTTCGTTTTTTGGAGATAATGTGTAGAATAAGGATAGACAAACTCGTTAAGGAGTATAAACGTTGGAGCAATTTTTATCATATTTCACTGAGGAACAGCTGACGGAATGGTTCCAAAGCTATAGAGCTTTCGGCCCGGCGGCTGCGGTTTTACTGCCTTTTATTGAAGCGTTTCTTCCGTTTTTGCCGCTTGTTGTATTTGTGGTGGCGAATACGAATGCATTTGGACTGTGGGAAGGTTTTTTTCTGTCGTGGCTCGGATCTGCGGCAGGATCACTGCTTATGTTTTATGCCGTCCGCCGTTTCGGACAGAAAAGAGCTTTCGGTTTCATCCGCAGGCATCAGACCATAAGGCGGATGATGCTGTGGGTTGAGCGGCACGGTTTCGGTCCGCTGTTTATATTACTCTGCTTCCCCTTTACGCCGTCCGCTGCGGTTCATATCGTTGCCGGCCTGTCACGGGTGGGGGCGCTGCAGTTTGTATCAGCCGCCGCTATGGGGAAAATGGTCATGATCTTTATGATCAGCTTTATCGGGTATGACCTTCACGCGCTCTTTACACAGCCTTTCAGGATGGCGGGCGCCTTAACGGTGATCGCGGTGCTGTGGTATGCAGGAAAGCATATCGAACGGCGTTTACAGACGAGGATCAGTCAGCATGAGAAAGACGGAGGGAGACAGGAATCTTGAAAAAACGATTTTGGTTTATAGCCGGCGTGCTTATCGTTGTTTTGGCCATACAATTAAAAAATGCCATTTTTATTGATTATAAAGTCGAAGGAATCAGCATGAACCCGACCTTTAAACAAGGAAATGAGCTGATAGTCAACAAGTTTTCCCATCGTTACAAAACGATCCGCCGTTTCGATATTGTCCTGTTTAAAGGCCCGCACCACAAAGTGCTGATCAAACGTGTCATCGGGCTCCCGGGCGAGTCGATCGCTTACAGGGAAGACCAGCTGTATGTGAATGGAAAACGGGTTTCAGAACCGTTTTTAAAACCGTTAAAGTCATCATTGTCCGCAGGCAGCCATGTGACCGGTGATTATACATTGAAGGAAACGACCGGGCGCAAAAGCATACCGAAGGGACAATATTTCGTTATTGGCGACAATCGCATATACAGCCTCGACAGCCGCCATTTCGGACCGATTAAGGATAAAGACATCGTCGGGGTCATCAGTGAATCAGACGCCAAGTGAACGGCGTCTTTTTTTCGGAAATGATTGTCAAAAAGCAGAGGAAAGACTATAATGGAGATTGTTACGCGTGAAACAAAAATCAAGCGTTTTATTTTTGATGATTTTGTTGCGCGTGTAACAATAAATATGAAAGAAGGCTGATGAGATGGAAACACAGGCTGCCATTATCGGGGGAGGTCCGGTCGGGCTTATGCTTGCATCAGAACTGGCGCTGGCCGGAGTGAAAACGACTGTCATTGAACGATTGAAGAAGACGGTGCCCTATTCCAAGGCGCTTATTATGCATCCGCGCACACTGGAGCTTTTTGCAATGAGAGGCATATTGGAACGCTTTTTGGATAAAGGGACGAAGGTGTCATCCGGCCATTTTTCGATGCTGGATACACGGCTGGATTTTTCCCGGCTGGATTCTAAGCAGAATTATTCGTTAATGCTGCCTCAGGCTGATACGGAGCGGCTCTTGGAAGAATATGCATCAAGTTTAGGCGCAGATATTATCCGCGGGGCGGAAGCGGTGTCCGTTACCCAGACGGATGACGGAGTGGAGACGGTGTTCCGGGATGAAAGCGGTATCCGCACCCTGCGCAGCTTATATGCCGCGGGTACAGACGGAGCGGGGAGCATTGTCCGGAAACAGGCGGGCATCGCTTTTTCGGGCACTGATGCCGACTTAATAGGAACCCTCTGTGATGCCGTTTTGAAAACTCCGCCTGAATCTGCCTTTTTTTCAACGTGCCGTCTGGCGGGATCGGTTGTCATTGTCCCTCTTACGGACGGACTTTTCCGCGTTCTGATCGTTTCTCCGCACGTCCCGCAAAAGCGGAAGGAAGAGCCAGTCACAGAAAAAGAGCTGAAAGAAGACCTGCGGCGGATATGCGGCACTGATTTCGGATTGAGTGATCCGGTGTGGACGTCAAGGTTCGGCAATGCCGAGCGTCAGGCCGAACAATACCGCTCAGGCCGGGTTTTTGTGGCCGGTGATGCGGCGCATATTCATTTTCCCGCAGGCGGCCAAGGGCTGAACACGGGGCTTCAGGATGCCTTCAACCTCGGCTGGAAGCTGGGGGCGCAAATGAAGGGAAAAGCGGCGCCTCATCTTCTGGACAGCTATCATCAGGAAAGGCACAGCACAGGAAAAGAAGTATTGCACAATATAAAAACCCAGATCAAGCTCATGGATTTTACCGAGTCAGGGATGGCATTAAGAGATACGATGACCGCTTTGCTCGATTTTCAGGAGGCCAACCGTTTATTGGCGGGAAAAGTATCCGCGCTTGATCTGCATTATGAACCGGACCCGGAGCTTGCGCCGCATATCCTGAACGGAAAACGGCTGCCTGATATAGAGCTGACTCTTCATGACGGCCGGCCGGCCCGGCTGTATGATTTTCTTCACAAGGGCGGCTTTGTGCTGCTGTCATTAAGGGGAAGCATTCCCGCCGGTATTGATACGGACAGCGTGGCAGCTGTCAGGGCGGAGCTTGCTGAAACACGTGCCGGCTGGGATGATGTCCATTCTGTTTTGATCCGGCCGGACGGCCACGCGGCTTGGGCGGCCGGCGGCTCGGGACGTGAAGCGGAAGAAGCCGTACTGGCCGGTTTGGAGAGATGGGGACTTATCTGATACGCTTTTTTGCGCCTGTATGATTGTTTCTTCCGTAACAAAACGTTATAGTAAAAGAAACAATCCATACGGAAGGGTGACTCAGCAGTTGGACAGAAGACAGCCAGACCATGCAAAACACATGATTCTTGAGGGGCTGACAGACATTTTCCACGAGCAGGAGAGGTGTCAGGAGGATATCAGGGCGTCATTAGCCGGACGGATGGACGAACTCCGAGAAGAAAACGGCAAAAAACTTCAGCTGACCTTGACGGAAATACACATTTTATCTTGTATCGGAGATCATGAACCGATCAATGTCACATCAATAGCAGATAAAATGAAGACGACAAAACCGACCGTGTCGAGAAGCTGCGCGAAGTTTTTGGAAGCCGGCTTCCTGCGCAGAACCCGGCTGAGCGACAATAAAAAAGAAGTCTATTTCCGGCTGACTCCTGCCGGAAAAGAGCTGCATTCCCTTCATCATGAATACCACGAAATGATAAAAAAGCGGTTCTTGGCGTTTTTGGATCGCTATACAGACGAAGAACTGTTATTTGCTGAACGGCTGTTCCGTGATCTTTCAGCAAACTGGCGCTCTGTAAATGGCGTCGGGCAGCTGTTGAAATAAAAAAACACGCATCCTTATGCGTGTTTTTTTATCCGGCTCATGTTCCTCTTTCTGCCCGGCCTCTATCGCCGTGCGCCTTTTTCAGCTGAGAAAGGTGGTGCAGCAGGCGATAGAAGGGCGGAAGCATGGCGATGACGAGAACGATCCTGATGACCTGAACCGCGACGACGAAAGTCGAGTCCTCATGCAGGGTGATCGAAGTCGCCGCCATCTCAGCGATTCCGCCGGGAGAGAAGGCGAGAACGGATGTAATCATGGAGATGCCCGTTAATTTAGAAACGGCAACCGCACTCAGAATCATTGCGGCGATTAATCCGACGGAGGAAATAAATCCGATCGTAAGCACTCTGGACACGCCGGTGAACATGCTTTTGTACATTTTTGAACCGATTGTGGCGCCGAGAAAAATTTGTGACAGCTGGTTCGCTTCCGGCGGCCACCAGGCCAGCATGTCTTTTCCCGCTAAAGCTGACACGCCGATTTCCGCGGCAGCAACGCCGATCATACTGCCGAGCAGCCAAGGCGCGGGAAATTTCAGCCGTTTGGCGGCCTTACTTGCAAGCCAGGCAGCCAAAATAAATCCGGCCGTTAACAAGACGGGAATAAGGCCCGGATGTGAAGCTCCTGCTGAAACGGCTCCGGCTGATGTCTGAGCCGTACCGTTTTGTTTGGTAAATAAGAAAATGACGAGAAACGGTATTGTCATGACAACCAAAAGGACACGTGTCAGCTGAATGAGACTTACAATCGCGGTGTTTGCGCCGACTTCCTGGGCGATACCGGGCATGGCGGATAGACCGCCCGGCGCCGTGCCTACAAAGCTTGTCATCATGTCCGTCCGGCTGAACCGAAAGAGCACATATCCGGAAACAAGCGCCATCGCGATAGAGAAAATCAGCATGAAGCCTACCGGAAGCCAATGATCCCGTAAAACTGAAAGAACGGACAGGTTCAGTTTTTGGCCGAGTTCGATGCCGAGAATCATTTGTCCCGCCGCAAGCCATCTGCGGTTAATCCCTCTTCTGTCAGCCGCCATGAACAGCCAGCGGGGCCTCGTCATGGAGAGGATGCAGCCGGCGGCAAGCGTTCCGAGCATCCAGGCGATCGACATTCCTGTAAGCGAAAGAAGAAACCCCCCTGCCGCACTGATGAGAATAAACCAGATATCCGTAAGGAGATGTTTGTCTTTCTTCAATGAAAACCCTTCTTCCTGAAACATTCATATTAAATTGTTAAGCTCGTTAACCTTACTATTACTATAGTATAGATTTTGAGATAAATAAATGATGAATTATTTCTCATAATCCATTCATTTTTCTTATCATAAACAAAAAAAGCTCCGGAGAAGGGGGGAGCGCACCCTACTCCGAAACCTCGCCGGCCTTTCCTTTCCACACAAGGGTCAGGCCCAGACCGAGACATAAGACCACGCCTGCGAAAAGAAACGGGAAGTGAATATTCATATCAAATAAAATACCGCCCAGAGCCGGGCCGAAAATGGTGCCTAAACTCGTGTATGTTGAGTTCATTCCGGCGACAAATCCCTGCTGATTTCCTGCGATTTTCGATAGGAAAGTGGTCAGTGCCGGGCGCAGTAAATCAAACGCAAGGAATATAATGCAGGTGACAGCAAGCACGGGCAAAAATCCTGACATCACCGTAGAAACGAAAGCCAGCACAGCCCCGATGACCAGACAAAGCTGAATGACTTTTTTCTCCCCGAGGAAGTTGACAAGCTTGCCGAATGCGAGCACTTGGATGATGACCGCAACAATGGAGCTGAACGTAATAATAACGGCGATATCCTTTGGCGTAAAGCCGAATTTATGGTTTGTAAATAAACTGAACACCGTTTCGTACGCTGACAGCCCGAATGCCAGCACAAAGACGATGATAAAGGCGATCAGGTAGCTTGGGTGAATCGACTTTTTCAAATCTTTTAAGAAGGTTGACTCTTTGACGCTTTCCATCTGCTGGGCGCGTTCCTCTTTAGTCAATGGCTCTTTCAGCATAAAGACAGAGGAAATCACTGCGATAAATGCAATTCCCGCCGCAAAGAAAAACGGCATACGGACACCGTGATCGGCAATAAATCCTCCTATGCCGGGCCCGATGATAAAACCTGTGCTGATGGCGGCAGATACATAGCCCATCGCCTTGGATCTTTCCTGCACTGTCGTAATATCTGCGACATACGCTGTAACAGCGGGCATGATAAAAGCGGCGCTGACGCCCCCCAGCACCCTTGCAAAGTACAAAACGCAGACATGTGTACCCAACCCGAAGGTCAGCTCGGATAATGCGAACAGAAACAGCCCGGCGAGAATCATGATTTTTCTGCCGAAGCGGTCAACCCATCTTCCCGCAATGGGGGATGCGATTAATTGCGCGACGGCAAAGGCAGCGACAAGGTATCCCATTGTGCTGCCTGTCAAGTGCATCACATTCATAAACAGCGGCATAACGGGAATAATTAACCCAATCCCTAAAAACGCAATAAATATGTTGCTTAATAAGATGATGAGTACAGCTTTTTGTTCTCTAATCGGTTTTTGCATGTTGTTTCTCCTTTGTCAGCTGTCCTGATTCTGTTGATCGGCATTGATGACTCCGTGAATAAACACAGAGATGGCTTCTTTTTGTAATTCTCTTCTTTGCTGAATGGAATCGTTTTTATATAACACATCCAAACCGTAAAAGACAGACAGCAGGATTTTCACTTTTGATTCGACATGATGAATGGACCAGCTGCCGTCTTGATTTCCCTCTGTTAAGATATCTCTCATCACATCGTCATATTCAATATCAATTTTGTTGAGACGTTTTACGACCTCCTCTGACGTAAACGCGCTCGCATAAAACTCTTCACTTGCTCTCATCAGCGGGTAATTGATGCTCATCCGGCTGAGCAGTTCTGCAAAGCCCGTCAGCTTTTCGGCAGCGTCTTTCAGGTCGGCTTCCATTTCCCTCCACGTCTCAATCATCACGCGGTGATCCTCTTCCATGATATGAAGAAACAGAAACTCTTTTCCTTTAAAATGATGATAAAGATTGCCTTTGCTGATCTCGGCCGCCTCTAAGATATCCCGGATTGAGGTTTCTGAATAACCTTTTTTTGCAAATAAGTCACGCGAAGCGGATACGAGCTTTTTCTTCGTCTTTTCGCTCTTTCCGGCGCCGCCTTTTGTATTTGTCACATCACACAAATCCTTTCCGCCAAGTGAGGCTCGGTTCCTTAAAAACCGACCGGTTGGTTTATTTTATTATAAAGTGTTTTTGCTGATTATACAATGAAGAAGTTGTCCGTTTTTTAGAGAGGATTACGCAGCTCGAAAAATAAACCCCATTCTCTCCTATTGAAAGAACGGGGTTTGTCTGCGGCCTGAATGCTCCCGGCGGGGGAGCGTTATTTCCCGGTATTTGCCTGGGTGTAGCTCGTGTTCGGCGCGTTTGATACCGTTCCCCCTGTATGGTGGGAAGGAGAGTGGGCCATATCGTATAAAAACCAGACGGCATGACGCTGCTCGTCAAATGCTGTTCGGGCAAATAACCGCTTCGCTTCCGGGTGTACCGCTCTATCGGATGCCTGCAAATAAAAATCATTCGTTTTCTGCTCATCATAAAACGCCGCCCTCAGTCCTTCTCTGTATGTGTGCGGACAATGTTCCGTCTGTTTCGGCGTCAACTGGTTTCCGGTAATTGAAGTATACAGTGAAGAGAAGGCGTGCAGGTGGCGCATTTCTTCCTCTCTGATATGTTCGATTCGTCTTCTGATTTCTGCGGTCGGCGCTTTTTCGGCTAATATCGAGTAGCAGATCACAGCGCTGTATTCGCCGTTAATGGATTTTATCAGATCTTTTATAAGAACAGAGTCGTCGCCGCAGACGGCTGTATAATGAAAAAAATTCTCGTGCATTGGACTCACCCCCGGATATTTATAGGGTATTATACGGCGATAGCCCGTGACATGTGCGGATGTCATGCTTATTCTTGATCAAGCGGCGATGTGATATGGTCATTATATGTATCGACAAACAGCCGGCCGTTGCTTCCGCGCACCGCGTATACGACCTCTTCGGGTGTAAGGTTTCTCTTGTCCAATTCTTCTCTGAGCCATTTTTCCGATACGTGGTTTTCTTCGAAATTCTTCGTCACCAGCTGGCCGTCCATAATGAGCTCAACGGCAAAGTTCTTTTCGTGTCCTGCAAAAATGCCGAGATCCTGTCTTGTAACGGGCGCGAATTCCGGTTTGACCTCCACTGACATGCTGCCGTTGGTTTCAATGATGGCCGTCTGAACCTGAGAAATGTCAAATACATCATTTACACGAAGCTGCTGGTTCAGGTAGTCGAGGGTATAGCGCATCGTTTTCATATTATGCTCAAGTATTTTTCCGTTTTGAATGATGATGGTCGGTTTGCCCGCAAAGAAACCCCTGGCAGTTCTGTTTTTCATAGAAAGATATGCGACAAGATAAATGATGACCACGAAAATCGTGTAAGCACTGACAGTAAAATGAATCGGCAGTTTTGTATTAAACGACAGATTGGCTGTGATGGCGCCGAGCGAGATGGCCGCAATGAAATCAAAAAGCGTCATCTGTGATATGGTTTGTTTTCCGAGTATCCGGGCGCCGATAAACAAAATGCTGAACGACAGAATCGTTCGCACAATCACTTCGAGATATTCTGACATGATATTTAATCCTTTTTGTCTTTAATTTGGTCAAAAACGATATTTTTTAAAACAGTCATCCCGTTTTTACCAGCAGATGAGATTGGTCATTTTCGTCAACTTTCGATAAAATGTAGAAAGATAAAAAGAGAGGGGTCTTCTAATTTGGGTGTTGAGTTTTTAGTAGGCAGATCGGGGAGTGGGAAAACGAGGCTGATTATCGACAGCATTCAAGATGAACTGCGCCGGGAGCCGTTCGGGAAACCGATCATTTTTCTAGTCCCGGATCAAATGACGTTTTTAATGGAATATGAGCTTGCTAAAACGCCGGATATCGGCGGCATGATACGCGCTCAAGTGTTCAGTTTTTCGCGTTTGGCGTGGCGCGTGCTTCAGCATACCGGAGGCATGAACCGTCCGTTTGTGACGACGACGGGTGTGCAGATGCTGTTGAGGAAGCTGATTGAAGAGCATAAGCACGATTTTAAAGTGTATCAAAAAGCGAGTGACAAAACCGGGTTCACTGAGCAGGTGGAACGGATGCTGACAGAGTTTAAGCGTTACTGTGTTGAGCCTGAAGACGTCCGCCGCATGGCCGAAAGCGGAACGGCGTCAGAATATCGCGGAGAGCGGATGCTGTCTGAAAAACTTCATGATTTAGGCATTTTATATCAGCAGATGGAAAGAAGCCTCGCCGGCCACTATCTGCATTCAGAGGATTATTTGACGCTGCTCGCCCAGCAGCTTCCGTTAGCGGATGTTGTAAAAGGCGCCAGAGTTTACGTCGACGGCTTCTATCAATTTACACCGCAGGAATTAAGGGTGCTGGAGCAGCTGATCATGCATGCTGAACATGTGACATTCTCGCTGACGGCGGACAGCCCTTCGGGAGAACAGGCACCGGATGAGCTCGATCTGTTCAGAATGACGGGAAGCACGTACTATAAGCTTTATCAGACGGCAAAGGAATTGAATGCCGATATTTCCTGCAAGGAACTGCATGGCACGAAACGGCATCAGCATGTGCCGGAACTTGCCTGTTTAGAATCGCAGTACGATGTGCGTCCCGCCGCGGCGTATACCGGCAGGCAGGAAGCGTTTACCGTCATACAGGCGCAAAACAGAAGAGCCGAGCTTGAGGGTATTGCCCGGGAAATTCAATCGCTTGTCCGGGACGGAGGATACCGGTACCGGGATATGGCGATTCTCATCCGCCAGCCGGAAGATTATAAAGATTTGCTGAAGGAAGTGTTTGCAGATTACGGGCTTCCTTATTTTATTGACGGAAAAGCTTCTATGCAGCATCACCCGCTTATAGAATTCATCCGTTCAAGTTTGGATGTCGTAAAGGGGAACTGGAGATATGAAGCGGTGTTCCGCTGTGCGAAAACCGAACTGTTATTCCCGCTTGATCAGCCGGTGCAGAAAATAAGAGAGCAGGTCGATCAGCTTGAAAACTACTGTATCGCCTACGGAATTAAAGGGGAGCGCTGGACGAACGGCGAGCGGTTTGTATACAGGCGCTTCGTATCGCTCGATGAGGATTTCGCGCAGACGGATCAGGAAATAGAGATGGAGCAAATGCTGAATGAGACGAGAGAATGGATGGCCGCGCCCCTTGTCCGGCTTCAAAACCGGATGAAAAAAGCGAAAACGGTTCAAAGCATGGCGGAAGCTCTTTATCTCTTTTTGGAAGATACCGATGTTCCCCTGAAGCTGGACCGGAAAAGGCAGCAGGCCGAAGAGTCCGGAAACATGATTGAAGCGCAGCAGCACGGCCAGGCATGGGATGCCGTTATCCAGCTTCTCGAGGAGTTTGCCGGCATGATGGGTGAAGATGAAATGTCTTTGGCGCTGTTCCAGCAAATGCTTGAAACGGGAACGGAATCACTTTATTTTTCTTTAATTCCCCCTGCGCTTGACCAAGTGTTTGTAGGGAATATGGACCTGTCAAGAATGTACGGCACGTCCTGCACGTTTGTCATCGGGGCCAATGACGGCGTTCTTCCGGCGCGCCCGGATGAAAACGGCGTGCTGTCCGATGATGACCGGGAGTGGCTGAGAGCGGTCGGAGTGGAGCTGTCTTCCGCGGGGCGTGAGCGGCTGCTTGATGAGCATTTTCTCATCTATATGGCGCTGTCAAGTCCGTCTGACCGTCTGTATGTGTCATATCCGATTGCCGATGCGGAAGGAAAAACGCTTCTGCCGTCAATTGTTGTAAACAGGCTTGGTGAGCTGTTTCCCGATCACCAGGAAAAACTGTCGGCTGCTGATCCCGAGCAGGTAAGCGAAGAAGAGCAGCTTCAGTATCTCGTCAATAAACAGGTGGCGCAGACGTATACGGCAAGCCAGCTCAGGCTGTGGACAAGAGAGTATGAAATCAGTGATGTATGGTGGAGCGCATACAATGTGCTGATGAAAGAGCCTGATCACCGGCGCGCGAAAAAGCTGTTTTCAAGCCTGTTTTTCCGCAATGAGGCGAAGCGTCTTGAACGTCCTGTTTCGCGCCAGCTTTACGGCGAGCACATTAAAGGAAGCGTCTCCCGGATGGAGGCGTTTAATGCCTGCCAGTTTTCTCATTTTGCATCTCACGGGCTTCAATTAAAAGAGCGGCAGTTTTTCAAGCTGGAAGCGCCGGATATCGGACAGCTGTTTCACTCCAGCCTCAAGCTGATTTCAGACCGGCTTCGTGAGCAGAAGCTGGAATGGCGCGATCTGACGAAAGATCAGTGCCGGAATTTCTCCTATGAAGCGGTGGAACGGCTTGCGCCAAGGCTGCAAAAAGAAATTCTGCTCAGTTCAAACAGACACTTTTATGTGAAGGAAAAACTGCAGAAGATCGTCACGCGAGTCTCAGGCATATTAAGCGAGCATGCGAAGGCGAGCGGTTTCGTCCCGATCGGCCTTGAACTCGGTTTCGGCGGAAACGGTCCGCTGCCTCCGCTCACTTTCACGCTGAAAAACGGCTGTACGATGGAACTCGTCGGCCGGATCGACCGCGTGGATAAAGCGGAAAGTTCAAAAGGCCTGCTGCTTAGAATCGTGGATTACAAATCAAGCGACAAGGGGCTTGATCTGGCTGAGGTATATTACGGGCTCGCTCTGCAAATGCTCACGTACCTTGACTTATCGATTACACATTCAGCGGATTGGCTCGGCATGAAAGCGACACCCGCAGGCGTTTTGTATTTCCATATCCATGATCCGATGATTCAGGCCAGTCTGCCGATGGGGCTAGATGAAATCGAGCAGGAAATTTTCAAGAAATTTAAAATGAAAGGTCTTCTCCTCGGTGACCGGGAGGCAATCAGCCTGATGGACACGACTTTGGAGGAAGGACGTTCAAATATCATTAATGCAGGTTTGAAAAAGGACGGTTCTTTAAGATCCGATTCAGCCGCAGTCAGCGAACAGGATTTTCATCTCCTGACAGACCATGTGCGGCGGACATTTGAACAGGCGGGCGAAGCGATAACGGACGGGCTTGTGTCCATTACCCCGTATAAGCTGAAAGATAAGACGCCTTGTACGTACTGTGCATTTAAATCGGTGTGCCAGTTTGATGAGTCTCTTAAGGAAAATGAATACCGCAGCCTGAAAGCGGAAAAAGACGGCACCATACTGGATTGGCTGAAAAAGGAGGCGGATGATGATGCAAATTCCTAAACCGAAAGACAGCATATGGACGGATGACCAATGGAGCGCCATCGTTTCTTCCGGCCGCGATATTCTGGTCGCTGCCGCAGCCGGATCAGGTAAAACCGCCGTGCTCGTGGAACGGATGATCAAAAAGATAACCGCGGAGGAAGATCCGGTTGATGTTGACAGGCTCCTTGTGGTGACCTTTACAAACGCCTCAGCAGCGGAAATGAAGCATCGGATCGCTGAAGCATTAGAAAAAGAGCTCGCCAAAAATCCGGGATCTCTCCATATCAGACGGCAGCTCTCTCTATTAAATCGGGCGAGCATTTCGACGCTGCACTCTTTCTGTCTGCAGGTGCTTAAAAAATATTATTATATGATTGATCTTGACCCGGGCTTTCGGATGGCTGATCAGACGGAAGGCGAATTGCTCGGAGACGAAGTCCTTGATGAGCTGTTTGAGGATGAATACGCAAAAGGGAGTCAGGCGTTTTTTGAGCTTGTGGACAGATATACGACGGACAGGCATGATTTGGATCTTCAAGATCTCGTCAAGCGAGTGTACGAGTATTCACGTTCTCATCCTGATCCGGAAGCGTGGCTGAAAAGCTTTGTCCGCCTATATGATGTGACGGAAGAAAGCAAAATGGAAGAGCTGCCGTTTTACGAGTATGTGAGAGAAGATGCTGAAATGGCGCTCTTCGGGGCAAAGCAAAAGCTTGAAAAGGCGCTTGAACTGACAAAAGCGCCCGGCGGGCCGGCGCCGCGCGCTGATAATTTTCTGGACGATCTTCAGCAGATAGAAGAGCTGATCAGCTGCCGGCATGACTTTGAGGCGCTGTATGAACGGGTTCCCGCGGTCACATTTAAGCGGGCTAAGGCGGTAAAAGGTGATGAATTTGACAAGGCGCTTTTGGATGAAGCGACCGATTTGCGAAACGGCGCGAAAAAACTGATCGAAAAATTAAAGACCGATTACTTTACAAGAAGCCCGCAAGATCATTTAAAGAGTTTAACAGACATGAAGCCTGTCATTGAAACGCTCGTTCAGCTCGTGATTTCGTACGGAAAACGATTTGAAGCGGCGAAACAAGAAAAATCAATCATTGATTTCTCAGATTTGGAACATTACTGTCTGGCGATTTTAACTGCGGCTGATGAAGACGGCCGGCGGGTGCCGAGTGAAGCGGCAGTTTATTATCAAGAGCAGTTCCATGAGGTTCTGGTTGATGAATATCAAGATACCAATCTTGTGCAGGAATCTATTCTCCAGCTTGTGAAAAGCGGGAATGAAGAGGCGGGAAATCTGTTTATGGTAGGCGATGTCAAACAATCGATCTACCGATTCAGACTTGCCGAGCCGCTGCTGTTTCTCGGGAAATATAAAAGGTTTACAGAGAGCGGAGAAGGCGCGGGGCAGAAAATTGACCTGAACCGAAACTTCCGCAGCCGCTCCGATATTTTGGACAGTACGAATTTCTTGTTTAAGCAGCTGATGGGCGGCAAAATCGGCGAAGTGGACTACGATGAACAGGCGGCATTGAAGCTCGGTGCGTCGTATCCGCCGAATGACGCGGCGGATACGGAACTGCTGCTGATTGACAGTGCTGATGATGCAGACAGCTCCGAGGATGTCGAAGATTTTGAAACCGTGCATTGGGAAGCAAAAGCGATAGCCGGGGAGATCCGGAAGCTTGTCTCATCTCCGTTTAAGGTCTATGACGGCAAAACCAAAACACACCGGAATATCCAGTACCGGGATATCGTGATTTTGCTGCGTTCCATGCCTTGGGCGCCGCAATTGATGGAAGAACTGAAAAACCAGGGCATTCCGGTGTACGCCAATTTGACGTCGGGTTATTTTGAAGCCGTGGAGGTGGCTGCGGCGCTTTCGGTCTTGAAGGTGATTGACAACCCGTATCAGGATATTCCGCTTGCTTCAGTACTGCGCTCGCCCATTGTCGGCTGTGACGAAAATGAACTTGCGCTGATACGCCTGGAAATGAAAAAAGCGCCGTTTTATGAAGCGCTGAAAGCATATATAGCGAACGGTGACAGACATGACGAGCTGTATCAAAAGCTGAGAACATTTTATGACAATCTGCAAAAGTGGCGGTCATTCTCGACGAATCATTCGGTAGCTGAGCTGATTTGGGAAGTATACCGCGATACAGGATATTTTGATTATGCAGGCGGCATGCCTGGCGGAAAGCAGCGCCAGGCCAATCTGCGCGTCTTGTATGACCGGGCGCGCTCGTACGAAGCGACGGCGTTCCGCGGGTTATTCCGCTTTTTGCGGTTCATTGAACGGATGCAGGAGCGCGGCGATGATCTGGGGACGGCGCGGGCGCTCAGCGAGCAGGAGGATGTCGTTCGGCTGATGACGATTCACAGCAGCAAAGGACTTGAATTCCCCGTCGTTTTCACCGCCGGACTCGGCAGAAGTTTTAATATGATGGATCTCAACAAATCATACCTGCTTGATAAAGAGCTCGGTTTCGGCACGAAGTATATTCATCCGGAACTCAGAATCAGCTATCCGACTCTGCCGCTTGTGGCGATGAAGAAAAAAATGCGCAGAGAGCTTTTATCAGAAGAATTGCGCGTGTTATATGTAGCGCTGACAAGAGCGAAGGAAAAGCTGTTTCTCATCGGTTCCTGCAAAAACCGGGAAAAACAGCTGGCCAAATGGCAGGCGCAAGCGGACAGGGCCGATTGGCTTCTCTCTGAATTCGACCGCTATCAGGCGGCATCTTATTTGGACTTTATCGGGCCGGCGCTTATCCGCCACCGTGACATGGAGGCGCACAGGCCGCCGGGTCTTTCAGCTCCGGAGGATATCGCGCACGACCCGTCGCGTTTTCACATCCGGATGCTGCAGCAAAGTGAACTGCTGGAAGATAACCCAAAAGAACGGGCTGAAGAAAAGAGCAAACGTCTCAAGGCGATTCAGCAGGGTGAGCCGATTCCTGATTCGTTTTCATTTGATGATCAGGCGCGCCGTCTCCTTGAATGGGAATACCCGTACCGAGAGCTGACGGCTATCAGAACGAAGCAGTCAGTTTCTGAGCTGAAGAGAAAGCAAGAATACGAGGATGAATACAGCGGCCGCTCCCTCATCAAACCGTCAGGGGACACTCTTTTATACAAGCGTCCCAGTTTTATGATGAAAAAGGGGCTGACGGCCGCGGAAAAAGGGACGGCGATGCATACGGTGATGCAGCACATACCGCTGACGCACGTTCCGACTGCCGAAGAAGCGGAGCGGACGGTTCGGACGCTTCACGAAAAAGAGCTGCTGACAGAAGAGCAGCGGGACGCTATTGATATCGACGACATTATACAGTTTTTCGAAACTGAAATCGGGAAAGACCTTCTCGGGGCGCGGCGGATTGATCGGGAGGTGCCGTTCAGTATGGCGCTTCCGGCCGGCGAGGTGTACAAGGATGCCGAAACGGCCGGTGAACCGCTGCTCGTACAGGGGATTATTGACTGCCTCTACGAAACGGCGGACGGACTCTATTTGCTGGACTATAAAACGGATCGGATAGAGGGGAAATTCCGGAACGGATTTGAAGGCGCGGCCCCGATCCTGCAAAAAAGGTATGAAACACAAATCGAATTGTATACAAAAGCGATTGAACAAATTACAAAAACGAAAGTGAAAGGGCGTGCGCTCTATTTCTTCGATGGAGGTCACGTTCTTACACTGTAATAAGATCCGAAGCTCCTTTTTGGAGCGGATCTTTTTTTCTATCAGAAAAGTGAGGTGAATGCGGTATGCGCATTTTACATACAGCTGACTGGCATCTCGGCAAAACGCTTGAAGGCAGAAGCCGGCTGAGTGAGCAGGCCGAGGTATTGGAAGAGCTGAATACCATTGTCAAAGAAGAAAACATTGATGCGGTCATTATGGCAGGAGATGTATTTGATACGGTCAATCCGCCTGCGCTCGCTGAGCAATTGTATTATGAAAGTCTTTCCGCGCTTTCTGACGGCGGAAAACGCCCGGTTGTCGTCATTGCCGGAAACCATGACAATCCTGACAGGCTGGCGGCGGCTTCTCCGTTAACAGATGAGCGGGGCATTCATTTAATCGGCTATCCGCGGACAGAACCCGTCCATATCGAGGTGCCGTCGGCGGGCGAGCTGTTAGCCGTAGCCGCGCTGGCCTATCCGTCAGAAGCGAGATTAAACGAAGTGCTGTCTGATACGTTTGAGGAAAAGCTTCTTCGCGATCATTACGATGTGAAAATCAGAGAGGCGTTTGCCCGCATGTGCGGTCTGTGCCGGGATGATGCCGTGAAAGTCGCAGCGAGCCATATTTATGTCGCGGGAGGAAATCAAACCGATTCAGAGCGTCCGATTGAAGTCGGGGGCGCTTACACGGTCGCTGCTGAAAGCCTGCCGGCTGATGCGGCTTATGTGGCCCTCGGCCATCTCCACCGTCCGCAAACGATTAAGCGCGCCAAAACGGCTGCCCGCTATTCCGGCTCTCCGCTGGCATACAGCTTTTCAGAAGCCGGTTATGCCAAATCGGTGACGGTGGTAGAAGCGAAGCCTGGCGGAGAAGCGAAGTGGGAAGAGATTTTTCTGTCCTCGGGTAAACCGCTCGTCAAATGGAAAGCGCAGGGGCTGAGCGAGGTTCACGGCTGGCTTGATGAAGGGCGTGACCGGAATGCCTGGATCGATCTTGATATCCATTTGACGGATCAGCTTTCTCTTGAGGAAATTCACCGGCTGCGAAAGGCGCATCCCGGCTTTATCCATATCAGGCCGGTTTTTGAAGAAAAAGAGACAGGCAATGACCGGATTGAAGTGAAGCACATATCAATTGAGGACCGATTTAAGAAGTTTTATGAAAAGCAAACAGGCGGCGCCGTGCCGGATGAGGAGATGGTCAAGCTGTTTTTAGAGCTTGCGTCAGCAGATGATGAGGAGGATGCGACATGAAGCCGATTCTGTTAACGATAAAAGGGCTTCACAGCTTCAGAGAGGAACAGACGATTGATTTTGCCGGACTGTCCGGAGCGGGTGTGTTCGGAATTTTCGGCCCGACGGGAAGCGGAAAGTCGTCGATCCTTGATGCTATGACACTCGCTTTATACGGAAAGGTGGAGCGCGCCGCAAATAATACGCACGGCATCCTGAACCATGCCGAAGATCAGCTCGCCGTCTCTTTTACATTCGCGCTTCAATCAGGCCACCGGGTGTCCTATAAGGTCGAGCGCGTATTTAAGAGAACGGATGAAACGAAAGTGAAAACCGCCCTCTGCCGCTTAATTGAAATCAAAGATGAACAAACCGTGCTTGCTGATAAAGCGAATGAAGTGAACAAAAAGGTGGAAGAGCTTCTTGGCCTGACCATTGACGACTTTACAAGAGCCGTCGTGCTGCCGCAAGGGAAGTTTGCCGAGTTTCTGTCGCTTAAAGGCGCGGAAAGAAGACATATGCTGCAGCGTCTTTTTAATCTGGAACAGTACGGGGACAGGCTTGTCAAAAAACTGAGGAAGCGCGCGCAGGAAGCGGCGGCGAAAAAAAATGAAATGCTTGCCGAACAATCCGGGCTCGGAGACGCGGGAGAAGATGCGCTGAAGCAGGCGGAACAGCAGTTTCACGAAGCGAACGAACGGCTTGAAGCAGCTGAGAAGAAACGGGTCCGGGCAAAAGAGCGTTTTGAAAGTCACCAGGAGATTTGGAACCTGCAGACAGAAAGAGATGAATATGAGCACCGCCTGAAAAAGCTTGAGGAAAGGCGCCCGTATATCACGGATTTGACTGAGCGTCTTAAAGAGGCGGAAACCGCTCTCGCCCTTGAGCCGTACGCAGAACGCTATTCGGAAGCCGTACGCCGGCAGCAGCGGGCCGAACAGGAGCACGAACTGGCCAAACGGAAATCAGAGACGGAAACCGCTTCATTTACCCGGCAAAATGAAGCCTATGAAGCGTGGCGGGTTCATAAGGCTGAACAAGAGCCGAAGCTTGTCAAGGAAGAAGAATTGTATCAAAGACTGTCAGCCGTTGAACAAAAGCTGCTTGAAGCGAAAAAAGAAGCGGAAAAAACAAAGGCGGAGCACCGCAAAAAAGAGGAAGAATACGAAGCCGCTTCGAAACAGCTGAACGCAGTGAAAGACCGCCTGATCCGCGGCCAAAACAGGCAGAATGAGCTGAAAGAAGAGCTGAAGGCAGTTCAGGTGACCGCTGATGAACGGAAAAAATGCCAGACCGCCGCACAGCTGGCAGCCGGCTTTCAGCAGACACAGGAACAAATCACGAAAGAACGGGCCAATCTGTCAACGCAGATGAAGAACATGGAGAAGCTGAACGGAGAAAGCGAGGCGCTCAGCGCAAAAGCGAAAACGGAAGAAGAAGACATTACGCGCGCTTATCAAACGCTTCAAACCGTTTACCATATGGTTTGTGAAACGGAACGTTCACTGAAAGCCGCGGCCGAACGGGCCGGCAAAACGCAAGCCGACCTGCGCAGGCGCTCAGAGGAAGCGAGAACGGCTGCATTAACGAAAGAATTATCGGAAAAACTGATTGAAGGAAAACCTTGTCCTGTATGCGGCTCGACGCAGCATGACCGTCCGCGCTCCGCTCATGAAACACATTCGCCAGATACGGATGTGCAGGAACGTTTGCAGCAGGTTGAAGCGCTGCTGTCCGAGGCGGCGGCTCTTTCTCAGGAAGTGCTGACAGCCAAGGTTGCATTAGAAGAGCAGTCGGGGCGTTTTACCGAAGAATGTCCGTTCCTGCAAAGCGCCCGGACCCCGGAGCTGGAAGCCGCTTCTTCCATCAGCGGGCGTCCGCTTGATGAAGCGTTCAGCGCCGTCCGCTTGGGATGGAAACAAATGAAGCAGGATATGCTGTCGGTAAAAGAGAAGGTCACGAGACTGATCAGCGCGTATCAGCAGACGGTAAAACAAGCTGAGCAGCTGGCTGAACGAATCCGCTATGAGGAAAAAGAAGCCGATCGCCTCAGACATTCATTACAAGAGCTTGAATCGCTTTCAGAAAGCCGCTTAAATCAGTACAACGAAGTCTGCGGGGATATTCCGGTAAATCAGGTTGCCGCCTGGCAGGCTTCTATAGACGATAAAGACCGGCAGGCAGAAGAGTTTGAGAAGCGCATTGAAACGAGCATCGCATTTCTCAAGGAACATGAAGAAGAGAAGGAGCGGCTACAGGAGAAGAAGCATCAGCTTGAACGGGAACGGCTCGAGCTTCACTATGCATCAGAGCGCCTGCAGCAGGTGATTGACGAGTATGAACAAGAGCTCGGCACGGCAGCAGAAGAAACATCAATTTCCGCAAAGCTTGAAGCGGTGCGGCAGGAATTACAGCTGTTAAAAACGAAAGAACAGTCCTTATTCGATGCGCTGAAGCAGGCTCAGCAATCACTGAATGACGCAAAAGGCCGGGAATCCGGAAGTCTCATGTCACTGCGGGACGCTGAATCCGCCCTTGAGAAAGCGCAAAATGACTGGCGCGTGAGATCAAAAGATACCGGGTTTGCCGAGCCGGACCAAGTCAAAAAAAGCCTGCTTCCGCAAACTCGCGCTGAGGAAATGAAAACAGAAATTGATGAGTTTCTCGACACCTCAAAGCAGCTTTCGGCAAATATCCGCCGTGTCACTGAAAAATTAGCTGACCGCCGGGTAACGGAAGAAGAATGGACAGCATCGGTTTCTCTGCTGAAGCAGGCGGAGGCTGAGTCAGCCGCAGCCATGGAGGAAAAGGGCGCCCAGGCAAAAGCCTTTGCGGTTATGCAAAAACAGCATAAGCGCTTTAAAGAAATTGAAGCCGAACTGAAAAGCTGGCAGACGCAGATTGACAGACTTGATAAGCTGCAGTCTGTATGCAAAGGCAATACATTCGTCGAATTTTTAGCGGAAGAACAGCTGGAAAGCGTGGCCCGGGACGCCTCTGCCCGGCTCGGAGCACTGACAAGGCAGCGGTATGCCATTTTAGTCGATTCAGAAGGCGGCTTCGTTATGCGCGATGACGCGAACGGCGGCGTCAAACGGCCTGTATCAAGCCTTTCTGGGGGGGAGACGTTTCTGACATCGCTGTCGCTTGCGCTTGCTTTGTCCGCCCAAATTCAGCTGCGGGGTCAATACCCGCTGCAATTTTTCTTCTTAGATGAAGGATTCGGGACGCTTGACCAAGGGCTTTTAGACACCGTTGTCACAGCGCTGGAAAAACTGCAATCGGATAATTTGTCCGTCGGGGTGATCAGCCATGTGCAGGAGCTGAGAGCGCGCCTTCCGAAAAAATTAATCGTTCATCCATCCGAACCAGGCGGAAAAGGCACCCGGGTCACATTGGAGATCATGTAAGAAAGGAGAAGGGATTATGGCCGATTCTGCCGAAGGCACATGTGAATTATGCGGCCGCCGCCATGTGCGGCTGACAGAGCACCACTTGACGCCTAAGGAAGAAGGCGGGACATTCCTTCCGACCGCAATGCTCTGCATCCCTTGCCATAAACAGATTCACGCCCTTTATACGAACCGGGAGCTTGCGGCAAGGCTTGCGGGAATAGAAGAGCTGCGGCATGATCCGAAACTTGCGCGGTTTGTGAAATGGATCAGAAAACAGCCGCCGGAAAAGCTTGTGAAAACAAAAAAAGCAAATGAACGAAAAAAATGCTGAACAAAAAAGCAGCCCTCTCTTTAAAGAGCGGCTGCTTTTTATGCGTTTCCGGTCACATTCTGATCGCTGACATCGGGGTCTATATAGTTTGTCGCATTGACAACGTTGTTTAATAACAGGAAATCTCCGGTATTGCCTGCTCCCGAACCGAGCGCAGATTTAGAAGAGCTTTTTGGAGAAAGGTAAAAGGAATCACCAAAGTTTACGACTCCGCCCGATATGGAATTGATAGCTATAGGTCCGGTAATTGCTGGCATAAACGACACCCTTTATAGAAGTCTCACCGTCATTATATGTCAGGGCTGCGGCGTTTGTGAGCTCGGTGACTCGATCTGCCTAATATGTTTCAGCCTCGAATCGCCCAGCACGACCGACGTTGATCCGATTTGAACCACGGACGCTGACGATACCCCTTGGACTTTCACATTTCTTACCCGAATCGAAGGGTTTTCATGGCTGAATGCACTTTGAACTCCCGTTTCCGGTAACGGCATGACGACCGGCTGCCGAAAGATCTGGTATTCTTTTGTGTTAAACGATCCCTCATCGTCTCTGTATACAGCAACACTGCGCTGATCGGCCAATACTTTGACTTTCATATTGATTTCATTCGAATCGCCTGCTTGAAAAACACTCCCGATCCCGATTGAATTGATTTTGGCGTTCCTGAGGCGTGAAATCCGCTTTAACATTATTCCTGAGCCAGCGGCACAAGAGGCCCGATAATGAGAGATTCCGGAGGTGTATCAAAGATGGAAGACAGATAGACGGACTCGGTGTCGCCGATTAATAATAGGGAAGAACTGGACACACCGGTAGACCGGATGTCGCCGACTTCAATATTCCGGTTAATCACTGTAAAAATCATGACGGATCATCACCTTTCATTTCACCTGGTATGTGTTTAATAAAATGCTCGACGGCCCTGACAATATCACGCTTCACGTGTTCGGCAATCTGCTCTGCGTATTGCGCGGGCGTCGTGTTTTCTTCTTTCTGGACTTGGGACAGGTAATACTTAATACGGCTGTCCATCTGCTTTCTGATATCTTCTATAATATGATATTTGTTCGTTTCGTCCAGCCTGCTCTCATACTGTGTTTCGAGCTGCTCTAACAGCACGGGGATTTCTTCATTCAGGTACATATCGACGTTTTGGCGGATTTGCTGCATTTGCTGGCCCGCCTGTTCCTGCTGCATCATTCCGACCTGCGGAGTTGTCTGGCCGACTTCAAAATTTTGCACGGCATTCGGATCAGTCGGATTCAATCCGATATTCAGCGTTCCTTCCAGCCGTTCAATTTTCAGCTGATCAAATTTATATTCGAGCCGATCAATCCTTGTGGAAGGCTGCTGTTTCAGCGTTGATATTTCACTCTGAAATTCTTTCAGCTGCCGTTCGAGCTCCTGAATCTGAAGCGCCTGCTGCTGGACGAAGGAATTTAAATTCTGCAGGTAGGATGAAACCGATTGATCATACATGACATTCACCTCGCGTCTCGTTTCCTTCATTGAACTACCGGCTTGGCGGCTGGAGCGGTACAAATGATGAGGTGCCGGGGCCTCCCCCTGTTGTTACAGTCTGCTGCCCCGCGGTGACAGGCGGCGCCGGCTCTACATAACTCCCTGTGTTATACAGATTGGAAAGAGATTTAATTGAACCGGCGCTCCCGATTTGCAGTATGGAGGAATTGCTGACAGATTCTACACGCATGTAATTGATATGGATCGACTGATTGACGTAAAAATTCATACGGCGCCTCCTTTATGCGTTACCTGCCATCGGCTGATCAATTACATCATTATCGTACACATTCGTTGAATTCCTGTAATTCGTCAGTGTGAGATTGTCTCCGGTATTAAAGCTGCCCGCTCCGGCAAATGTCTTAACCTCTGCTTTTGGAGAAATGGTGATGCAGTCGCCTATATGAACGACTCCGCTCGTACCGACGGCATTAATTTTAAACGCTCCGACAATTGCGGGCATACGAGCACATCCTTTTCGTGAAAATTTTAAGGGAATACACTCCAGGAGCTTATTTGGGCTGCCTGCCTAAAATAGCTTATGACAAACGCACATTTTTGTGAGCGGAAAAAACTTTAGACATAAAAAAACAAATGGTTCAGATCTATATACATATCATGTTTATGAGAAAGCCTGTTTTTTTCCTGCTGTGTAATCCGGCTGAATCTGTGCGGCCGGGTTCATTCCGCCGTCTTTCGTTTGTTGGATAAGCCCGCCCCGGCACCCGTTTAAGAGGCTGTCCAGCTCCTGGCTGCACCTGATGGTCTCCGTCGCATTGATTCCGAATTTTTGCGCTGTCTCGAATAAAGTCAATCTTTTTTCTTCAATTTTTCTGTTCATCGTGCGATCTCCAATTCTCGATTATTTTGGAAAACATAGGATGATAATAGTATAACCTATTTTGGCTGGGAAGGTTTTATTTCGTCAATATGACTAAAAAAGTGACAATTTTTGATACTCTTTTACGATGATTTTCAGCCTGTTCAAAAGAGGAATTTCCCGCCTGCAGAAAGAATACATTAAAGATGCCAGATTTAAAAATGATGGGGGATTAACATGAAATTTGCGACAGGGGAACTGAACAGCCGGAAATTTGTCGGTCTGATCATTGATGATGACAAAATCTTAGATCTGCAAAAGGCTGAAAAGAAACTGTTTGAACTTGAGACGATTCCGGGTTCGCTGATCGAGTGCATTCAAAAGGGGGAAAAGTTTGTCGCGCATGCCGGACAGCTTGCGGAATGGGCGAAAAAACCGAATGATGAGTCGGGTTCATTTATGTATGCGCTGTCTGACGTGAAGCTCTGCGCGCCTATTCCGAGACCTTCAAAGAACGTGATCTGCATCGGGAAAAATTACCGTGATCATGCCGTTGAAATGGGAAGCGAGGCGGATATCCCGGAGCATCCCATGGTTTTTACAAAAGCCCCGACCGCCGTTACGGGTCACGGAGAAACGGTGAAAAGTCACTTGGACGTAACAGAGCAGCTTGATTACGAAGGGGAGCTTGCGGTTATCATATCAAAAAGCGGATCGCACATCTCCAAAGAACATGCGCTCGATCATATATTCGGCTATACCATAGTAAATGATATAACAGCGCGCGATCTGCAGAAAAAGCATCAACAGTTTTTCATCGGCAAAAGCCTTGATACGACATGCCCGATGGGACCGGTTATTGTACATAAGTCAGCTGTCAGTGATCCGCAAAGCCTGCAAGTTGAAACGCGGGTCAACGGGGAACTGCGCCAATCAGGATCAACGGGCGACATGATTTTTCCGATTGCTGAATTAATCGAGACGCTGTCAAAAGGAATGACGCTTGAAGCCGGGGACATTATCGCGACGGGGACGCCGTCCGGTGTCGGGAAAGGATTTAAGCCGCCGACATTTTTACAGCCGGGAGACCGCATTGATATTACAATTGAACCGATCGGCACGCTGTCGAACCAAATCGGATAATTGAGTGTTTTTCTTGAGAATGATTATGCTCACAGCGGCTTGTTGTGGTACCATAAGTGAGGCAGATTGATCTGATAGGGGGAATTGAACATAATGACACATTGGCATATTACTTCATGGGTCGTTGCGCTTATCCTGGTGTTTGTCAGCTACGGGCTGTATGGCTCCGGAAAAGCGAAGGGCGCAAAAATAACGCATATGATTCTGCGCTTATTCTACATTATTATTATTCTGACCGGCGCTGAACTGTTTGTCCGTTTTGCGAATTGGAACGGAGAATACGCCGGAAAAATGCTGCTCGGCATCATTACCATCGGACTGATGGAAATGCTCGTCATCCGCAAGAAAAAAGGCAAATCGACCGGAGGACTGTGGATCGGTTTTATTATCGTGCTCATCCTGACGGTGCTTCTCGGCCTTCACTTGCCGATCGGCTTCCACATATTTTAATCAATCGCTTGAAAACCCGGATGCAATCCGGGTTTTTTTATTTATGCATACATTCTGCGCACTGTGCCGCTGAATGAGAAATGCCGTGACAGGGGATGTTGATGAGGCGAAGGAGATGTGCAGGATGCCAAAAGCGTCAATCACTCTTGTGACCCAAAAGCTCATACGCCGGGCGTCAATCAGCGTGAAAAACAAAGCTAAATACATCAGGCGGCACCTCTTTAAAAGGCACCGCCTGTTTTTTACGCTGTTCCGCCGTGTTTGGCCGCTGAATACATAATGGAGCGCCGCCCGTCAGATGCCGTCCATTCAAATCTGTCATGCTTACCCGGGCTGCCGCGGTGATGCTGCAGGGCGCATTGGGCGTCATCTGCCGAAAAGTGATAAAACGAGACCCCTTCACCGGAAAACAGCGTCTGATTGTAGGAAAATACGCAATCATATACAGACAGGCCGAACCCGTGCAGATGGCTGAGAAACAGCAGAAACGTTTCATCGTCCAGCGAATCGAGCAAGGTTAACAGCGGCCGTTTGACTGCCTTCTCATACCGGATCTCTTCTCCGCCGAACAGGGCAACCGTGTCTGCGCCGATTTCGGCTGAAGCGCCGTGAATCCGGGCCGGCTGCCATCTGCCGTCACGTTTCATCAAGACGGCTGCGTTTCCTAGACTGTCTGCCAGCAGGATATCACCCTCATCGTTTTCGACGAGACAGATGCCGTCTTCTATTATCAGAGTGCCGCGCCCCCATTTGTTTTTTTCTGAGAAAAGCTGTTTTCGTTTCATATCCGTGCCGGTCTCCTTTGTTTGTTTCTTCTCTTCCGTTCTTTCCAAATCAGGCTTGTCTCATACAACTCTTAGTGGGACAAATCAACTATCTGCGTTTCTTTGCATAAACTGGGTAAAGTGCTGATAGAAACGAATTTGATACCGACAGAAACGGGATTGGAGCTGATATCACATGTGTGGAATTGCGGGTTGGGTCGATTTTCAAAAGCAGCTCGTCCAAGAGAAACATATTATGAACAATATGATAGACACTCTTTCAAAACGAGGGCCTGATGATTCAAACGTCTGGGGAGAGCCCCATGTTTTATTCGGACATAAACGACTTTCGGTCGTTGATATTGAAGGCGGCCGCCAGCCGATGGGCTGCACGCATCAAGGGGAAACGTACACCATCATTTATAATGGCGAGCTGTATAATACGGAAGAATTGAGGAGGGAGCTGCAGGCGAGGGGCCACCGTTTTGAGCGGACCTCTGATACAGAAGTGCTGCTGCACAGCTATATTGAGTGGCGGGAGGAGTGCGTTGACCGCTTAAACGGTATTTACGCTTTTGCCATCTGGGATGAAAAACGGGAGCGGCTGTTTGGGGCAAGAGACCGGCTCGGCGTCAAACCGTTTTTTTATAAAGAACACGGCTCTTCCTTTCTGTTTGGATCGGAATTGAAGGCCATCCTTGCCCATCCGGATGTGAAAGCCCGCACAGACAGCAGCGGACTTGCGGAAGTTTTCGGGCTTGGGCCGTCCAGAACACCGGGCTGCGGGGTATTTAAAGGAATTCACGAAGTGCGTCCTGCTCATGCGTTCACTTTTTCAAAGGACGGTTTGTCCATATGGCGTTATTGGAATGTAAAAAGCGAAAAGCATACAGACAGCTTCGATGACACCGCAGCTCACATTCGGTACTTATTTCAGGATGCAGTAACGCGCCAGCTCGTATCTGACGTGCCGGTTTGCACGTTTTTGTCCGGGGGGCTTGATTCGAGCGCAATTACCGCGATAGCCGCCGCTCATTTTGAGAAAGAAGGCAGAGATCCCCTCCATACTTATTCCATTGATTATGAGGAGAACGACAAATTCTTTAAAGCGAGTTCATTTCAGCCGAATGATGACGGCCCGTGGATCGATAAAATGACAGCTGCATTCGGCACACAGCACCATAAGTGTGTGATTACGCAGGATGAGCTTGTTGAACATCTGGAGGAATCCGTTCTCGTCAGAGACCTGCCGGGCATGGCGGATGTTGATTCCTCGCTGCTGTGGTTCTGCCGTGAAATTAAAAAAGATTTTGTCGTGAGTCTTTCCGGGGAATGCGCGGACGAAATTTTCGGCGGATATCCATGGTTTCACACCGCCGCGGAAGAAGACGGATTTCCTTGGATGAGATCCACTGAGGAGAGAATCACCCTCTTGGACGAAAAATGGCAAAAACGGCTGAACCTAAGAGAATACGTGAATGCGAGATATGAAGAAACCATTGCGGAAACGCCGCTGTTAGACGGTGAGACGGGAATAGACAAAGCGAGACGGCAGCTTTTCTACTTAAATATGCTTTGGTTTATGACAAATCTGCTCGACCGCAAAGACCGCATGAGCATGGGAGCAAGTCTGGAAGTGCGCGTGCCGTTCGCCGATCACAGACTTGTAGAATACGTCTGGAACATCCCTTGGGAAATGAAAATGCACGGCAACAGGGAAAAAGGCATTTTGCGGAAGGCGCTTGAAGGGCTGCTTCCGGAAGAGGTTCTGTACCGTAAAAAAAGCCCTTATCCGAAAACCCATCATCCGAAATACACGCAAGGGGTCACAGAGTGGCTGAAAACGATTTTGCAGCATAAAGATTCCGTGCTTCACACCCTGCTGGACAGAAAGAAGCTGGAAATGCTGCTGGAGACAGAGGGTTCGTCTTTTCAGGTTCCGTGGTTCGGCCAGCTGATGAAAGGCCCGCAGCTGATCGCCCATCTTGCCCAGATCCATACATGGTTTGAGGCGTACCGTATCGATATAGAAGAATAACAGTGCCGCGACCGGTTTCCGCTGAGGATATCGGTCTTTTTATTGTGAAACATATGGTACACTAAAAAACAGAGGAGTGATATCATGACCGAATACGAAACATGCGCGCAGCTTGCCGAGGCGCACTTTCCTTTATATAAACGGATTTTTTCATCTCTGCCGCCAAAAAACAGACGGGCCGCGTGGGCGGTGCTGGCTTTGTTTCATGAAGCTGAGCAGCTTGCGGATGTCCGGGAGTTTGAGGGATTTGAACAGGCAGCACAAGACTTTATGAACGGGACAGGCGCCGACGGCTTTTTGTGGAAAGCGCTCGCCGATGTGAGGCAGCAATTTGCGCTCGAAGAAGAACCGTTACGTGAGTTTATCGCCGGCCAAAGGTCTGACAGAGAAAAAGAGACCTGCCAAGAGTTTGATGACCTGCTGATGTACGCGGGCCAAACAGGCGGAGCCCTCGGCCTGCTTCTGCTGCCGGTTTGCGCTCGCCGAAATCAAGAGAAACTCCGCCATGCAGCCGTTTCATTAGGAGCTGCCATTCAGCTGAGCCGGGTTCTCACCGGGGTCTGTGCGGATGAGCGGATGAAAAAGCGCCTTCCGCGTCAGGTGATGGCGCAATTCGGCTATACGGAAGAAGAGCTGGAGAACCGCACGATCAACAAAGCTTTTGTGAATGTATGGGAGTATATCGCATTCGAAGCCGATGCGTATTTTGAGGAGGCGTCTGAAGAGCTGGAGCTGTTTCCGTTATACTCAAGGCCCGCCGTTACCGGTTTGCTGACTCATTACCGGTCAGAGCTCGAAGGCATGAGAAAACGGCTTTCTCAAGCATAAAAAAAACGCCCCGGCTCCATAATGAAGCTTCGGGGCGTTTATGCAATCCCTTTTTGAATCCAAATCCGTGACCGCCATCTTCTGTACATGAGAATGCCTCTGACCCATTCATCCGCGATAAATGAAATCCAAATCCCCATAAGCCCCAATCCGAAATGGATGCCGAACAGGTAAGCGAGAGGCAGACCGATGCCCCACATGGAAATCATCGCCATATAGACGGGGAATTTTGCATCTCCGGCAGCCCGGAGCGAGTTGATGATAATGACATTAAATGAACGGCCGGGCTCAAGAATGATCGTCATGGCAATCAGCATGCTCGCCGTCGCAATAATATCAGGGCTGCTTGTGAAAATTCCGATCAGCTGCTTTGAAAACAAGGTCATGATAACCGATGTCATTGCGGCAATGCCAAGCGCCCAGTACAGGCTTTTCATACAGCGGTCATAAGCGTCGTCAAACTGTTTGGCGCCGATGTACCTGCTGATCAAAATCTGAGTGCCTTGGCTGATCGCCGTTCCGAACAGCAGGATAAACATGGTGATGTTTTGTGTATATACCTTTGTTGTAAGCGCCTGGGCGCCCATAATGGCGATAAAATAAGTGACAACCATTTGTGAAATGTTATAAGACAGCTGTTCACCTGCAGACGGAATCCCGATTTTCAGGAGTTTCCGCAAGTGCTCTTTATGAACGTGAAAGATCTTTTTCCATGTAAGACCGAGTCCGATACGTTTTTTGACGATCACAACCATAGCGATCAGTCCGATGATCCGCGCGATGGACGTTGACATCGCAACTCCGGCGACGCCCAGCACCGGCAGGCCGAGCGGCCCGAAAATGACAAGAAAGTTTCCGGCAATATTTAATATATTCATCCCAATCGTAACGAACATCGTATCTTTCGTATGGCCGTAGCTTTTTAAAATGGCGCTGAACGTCATAATCAGTGCCTGAATAAATGACAGCCCGCCGACCACTTGCAAAAAGACTTTGGCATCCGGCATCAATTCATCGGAAAGACCCATGACATGAAGCAGCGGAACGGCCGCGAAAAACACGGCGGCGCTGATGGCGAGACTGATGACGAAGTTCGCTCCTATCGATACATAAGCCACTTCCTGCGCTTCTTTTTTCTGTTTAGAGCCTAAAAACTGCGAAATTACAATTGTTGTACCCGTTGCGATAAAGCTGAACATCACGATAATTAAATTTAAGATCTGATTGCTGACGCCCACGGCCGCCACACTGTTGTCAGAGTATTGGCTAAGCATAAGAGTGTCGGCGTTTCCCATAAACATATATAATGAAACCTCAATAAAAATCGGCCAAGTCAGCGCGTATAATGAGAGTTTGTGATCAGAAGATTGTTTGAATGCAGCCCGTTTTAAAATCGCTTGTTTCATTTCTTTTAACCCCTTTCCTGACAAAATCAACGTTTAACAGTGTACCTCCATTTTCTTATAATAAAAAGGGAGAGAAACGAAACTTCTTGCAAAAATCCGACTTAAAAAGGAGGGCCGAAAATATGACCTTTCTCGAGTTCACTGTCCCTCCGTTCCCGGTCTTTATCGCTGCGGGAGAAGGGGTGTTCAAAAAAGGCGAAACCCATGTGAGACGGGTCTTCCCGGTGTTTGATCTGCTGTATGTGAAAGAAGGAGTCCTTCACATTACAGAAAGCGAAAACGCCTTTTCCGTTGAAGCCGGAGAATATATTCTGCTCTCTCCCGGCCTTGAACATTACGGAACAAAAGGCAGTGAAGAAACGACCTCCTATTCGTGGCTTCATTTTGAGGGAGCGGATTATGAGGTGGCGGAAACAGCCGGTAACAACTGGGCGGAGCTGAGGCGGAAAAAAGGCAGTTTTGAAGAGCCGGCCCGCTACCGCCTGTCCTTGCCGCAAAAAGGAAAAGTGAGGCGCCCGCAGTTTATGGCCGGGCAATTCAGTGTCCTGACAGATGACAGCGCTGAGAACTCCGACCTGCCGCTGAGAAAGCAAATTTTGTTTGAGGAGCTGCTGCTTCACCTTCAAAAGGAAGCGTTCCAAATACCGTCCGCACAGGAAAGAGTCGCATGGGAGGCCGCCCGGTACCTTCAGGAGCACTATCAGGAGAAAACAACCATCAAAGCGCTCTCTTCGGCTCTTCATTACAATCAAGACTATGTGACCCGCTGTATGCAGCAGGTGCTCGGCGTCACGCCCGGCCAGTATATGAACAAAGTCAGAATGACGGAGGCGAAGCGTCTTTTGTCCGCAACCAATGACAAAATGGGGGCAATCGCGGACGCCATCGGCATGGAGGACCCGACCTACTTTTCTAAACTGTTTAAACAGATTGAAGGCATTTCGCCGCTTGAATACCGCAAATTCGTAAGCCGGAAAACGGACTGACCTAAAACCAGAGAACAGAAGAGGGATCAGCAAGCATGAAGATGCCACGATTAACTTAGAAATCGGGATCGTAGCCACGGAATCTTTTAAAACCGGAAGGCCTGTAAAGCTTACCCCAGGCGCTTCCAGCTATGCCTTATGATAGATTCGAAGTAAAAAAGCAAAGGCTCAGCTGGCCTTTGCTTTTTTATGATTCGTATGAAAAAAAAATGTAGTCAGTCGGCACGCCTTTATACCCCATTTGATGAAGCATCGCCGTTATATTGCCGCGATGGTATGTGCCATGATTCACAACATGGCGGATCACATCGGCATATGTCGTCTGGAGCGATCCCAGACGCGGATGGGAAATGGAGATCGGACTTTCCGGGTTCTCCAATTTTCTTAAAAATTCATTGTATTCTTTGTCCAGCTCAGTCATTCTATGTTCAATCGCCGCAAAATCTCCGCCGAGCTTTTCAAATTGGTCAAATTGCGAGACGATTTGTTCGTAAGTTTCTCCGTAAAGCACGTGAAGCCAGATGAAATCAGCCCGGTATATATGCACAAGCACGGCGTTCACAGTCGGAAAAACACTTTGCAGTTTCTGCTGTATGCTTGCCGCAGGCACGGTCTTCAGATGCTGGATGACTTCCTTATTCGCCCATCTGTGATAGTGATAAAGCTTTACAATGTCTGACACTCCAATTCCCCCTTTTCCTTTCGATACATTCAACATGGCTTGGGAGAATTCCTTTTATCTGAGTAAAAGCGACGCAAAATAAAAAGCCGCACCCCACATCACCAATGCCGAGCAGCCGGCCTCCTGTATACGCCGTTTCGTTTGATAAAAGGTCACGTCACAATGGCCCCGAGCGCTTCTGCGAATGTAACGGCATGCGCCGGAGAGATTCGGCATCCTTTCAGCTTCTCAAGTGAGACATGCAGGTGATCAAATGTGCACGTGCTGATATCCATGTTAAAAAGGGACGTGCCGATGAAGTTTGCGCCGTTCAGATCACATGCCTCAAGATCTGTGTGTTCAAGCGCGGCATCATTCCACTCGCTTTCTGTAAGAGTGCACGTGTCGAACCGGACATGCTTCATATTGGAATAGCTGAAGGAACTGTAATTTGCGAGGCAGTCTTCAAACCGTACGTTGCGCATGGCAGCATCTGCCAGATTCAAGCCGAGAAGTTTTGAATACTGAAAGACCGTTCTATGGATGATGCTTCCGCTGAAATCTGCGTTTGAAACATCACATTTTTCAAACAAGACATCCGTACATTCCATATGTCTGAAAGAGACATCTGTAAAAACGGTATTTCTGAAAATGACTTTTTCGGCGCGCAGGCCGTGCAGTTTGCCGCTTATGATGCCGTTTTCAATGACGGCTTCTTTGATCTGATCGTCTTGAAGCGCTTCAGCGAAAGAAAGCACCGGCAGCTCTTTCGGGATTTTCGGTTTTTGGATCGTATTCATATCATACTCCCTTTTCATAAAAAATAGCTGATCAGCAGTTGACAGATATCGTTTCATACCCGGTGTCCTTGCCGAATTGCATGTTGCTTTATGAACAAAGGGTAATAAAAAAGCGGAGAGGCGTCAATACGGAAGCTGATGAAAAAGCCCTCAGAGGATGCTTCTCTGGGGGCTTTTTCTGTTTCAGGAGAGTTCTTTATACATGATCACATGGGGGCCGATGCCGGGTATGTCAAAGGGGCCGCCGGTGCTTTGCCAGCCGAGCTTTTCGTAATACAAGCGCCGCCCCCATTCCGGCCAGTTTCCGTTCTGCATAAGCGATTAACGTGCTTCGCGCTTTTTGCGTCCGATATTCCTCATGCGCCGCCATGCCGCGCGGTACGCCGTGTCTTCTGCTGTGATAAAAAGCCGCCTGTCACATCAGGCGGCTTCTTGATTATCAATGCAAATATACATCGGCCCGTTTTTCATCCTTTTGCTTAATATAAGCAGCAAGCTCTGACGTCAAATCAGAACGGAGAAACGGGGTGATTAAATAAATTCCGTTGAACAGTTCGCACGCCGTGTCAAGAAGCGACTTGGCGATGGCGAGGCCCTCGGCTTTCTGCTTCCGCTTGTCTTCGCCGGCGAGCGCCATTTTTTCGCGGATGCTGTCAGACAGCTTAATGCCCGGGATTTCATGATGAATGAACTCTGCATTGCGGCTGCTCGTTAACGGCATGATTCCGATATACACCGGTGTTTTGAGATGTTTTGTTTCATGATGAATGTCAATGAGCTGCTGCTCTGAGTAGACAGGCTGAGACACGAAGTAGTCAGCGCCGCACTCGATTTTTTTCTCCAGCCGTTTTACGGCCTTATCCAAATGACGGACATTCGGGTTAAACGCCCCGGCTACGGAAAAGTTTGTTTTCTTGCCGAGCGGTTTCCCAGATAAAGAAATGCCCTCGTTGAATTGTTTAATCAGCCTGATCAAGTCAAAGGATGTTAAATCATAGACGGAGGTAGCCCCCGGAAAGTCGCCGATTTTTGAAGGATCGCCGGTGATGGCTAAAATGTCGGTAAGCCCGAGCGTATCCAGCCCCATTAAATGTGACTGAAGGCCGATGATGTTGCGGTCTCTGCATGTAATATGGACGAGAGAACGGATATCAAGGCGCTCTTTCAGCAATGAACCGCAGGCGGCATTGCTGATTCTCGGTGTCGCCAATGAATTGTCGGCGAGCGTCAGCGCTTCTATGCCGGTTTCCTTTAATTCAGCCGCCGCTTGCAGAAATTTGTCAAAATTCAATTTTTTCGGCGGGTCAAGCTCTACGATAATTGACCGTTTTTGCGCGGCGATTTCGTTTAAACCCGGCTCGGTCCGTTCATCCCGGACGGAGATGACTTCTTCTTCCCGTCTGATTTTCACTTCTTTATCAGTGACCGGTGAAAGTCCGCGAACCGCTTCAGCCATGGCTCTGATATGGTTGGGCGTCGTGCCGCAGCAGCCGCCGATAATGCGAGCGCCCTGAGTGCGGAATTGTACGGCGCTTTCCCGGAAATAGGCATCGTCCGTATCATAAACAAGCCGGCCTTCTTCTAAGGACGGAAGGCTGCTGTTCGGATAGACCGATAAATAAGCGTCACGGAAAATCGGCACTTCGGTGAGTGCTTCAATCATATGGTACGGGCCGAGCCGGCAATTGATTCCCGTTATATCAGCGCCGAGATCGGCAATTGACCTGAGAGCTTCCCGAAGCGGCGTTCCGTCCTGAAGCACGCCCTGTTCGTGCATGGATACGTTCAGCATGATCGGAAGTTCCGTTTCTTTTCTGGCGATCTTCAGCACTTCGCGCGCCTCTTCTAAATCATAGTATGTTTCCAAAAGCAGGCCGTCCGGCTCTTCGTGCAGCAATAAATAAAGCTGCTCCCGAAAGCTGCGTTTAATCTCTTCAAGGCTGTAGGCGTTTTTGTTAAAGGTGCGGATGCCGCCCATCGTTCCCAATACATAAGCGCCGTCTGAGGAAGCGCGCGCGATTCTGACCGCCTCCTGATTGATTTTTTTCGTTTCATCCTCAAGGCCGTATCTGGAGAGCTTAATAAAATTCGCGCCGTACGTGTTCGTCTGGATGATATCTGCACCGGCTTCCACGTATGCCTTATGTATCCGCTTGATCTCATCGGGCTTAGATACATTCAGTTCCTCAAAACATCTGTCAATGCCGTAGGAGTAGAGGAGAGTGCCCATCGCGCCGTCTCCGATTAAAATCCGTTCTTCTAAGTCTTGTAATAGTCCCATTGTTTGCCTCCTTCATCACATTCAGCAAGGAAAAAAGAGAAATAAAAAAAGTCTTCTTAAGAAGAAGACTTTGTAATCATTTGTCTCTCTTCTTATCTTCCAAGCTGTTTTTAGCTTGCTGGATTTAGCACCTTGGTCATGGTTTGGGTAAACCACTACACCGGTTGCTGAAGCGTCGTCGGGCCAGTCCCTCGGCTTCTCTTGATAAGAACGTTCATGTAATTGTCATGGGTTTCCAAAACTTAACTGTGAAAATCCCTTTCTCCAAATTTACCGAAAATAGAGACAATAATCAATAGGAATCACATAATTTATCTGAAATTAATAAATTGAACGTCAATCGGCAGGTCTGCTCCGCGGACGGCTGCAATAATCTGCTGCAGATCATCTTTATTTTTTCCGGTGACGCGCACTTGGTCGTCCTGAATCTGCGACTTAACCTTCAAGCCGGAGTTTTTAATCACCGCGTTGATTTTTTTTGCGTTGTCTTTATCAATGCCCTGTACAAGCTTCGCGCGCTGGCGCACCGTGCCTCCCGATGCATTTTCGATTTTGCCGTATTCAATGTTTTTCGTCGGCACATCCCGTTTAATCAGCTTGCCGCTCAGCACATCCTTGAGCTGATTCAATTTAAACTCATCATCAGAAATCAGAACGAGTTCTTCCTTTTCTAAAGTTACATCGCTTTTAGATCCTTTAAAGTCATAGCGCGTGCCGATTTCTTTCAGCGTCATCTGAATCGCATTCTGCACTTCAGGAAATTCAACTTTGGATACAATATCAAAAGAACTTTCTTTTGCCATGAGAAAACCTCCTATAACATTTCACTTATGTGTTGATTATAGTAGAATAAAGAGAAATGTCCAACAGCACAAAGCATGAATTTGTGCGAATTGGAAAAAATGAGAAAAACATCAGCCTCTGACGGGCGAAGCAGGAAGGACGATAACATGAAACCAGGGCAGCAGCTCACGCTTAGTATAGATCACCAGACCGATTTCGGTTATTTTTTAACGGACGGCGAGGATACGGTTCTTTTACATAACAGTGAAATCACGGAGGATATCGAAGACAGAGATGAAGTGGACGTATTTATTTACGTCGACCATCAGGAAAGACTCGCGGCGACAATGAAAAAGCCGCTCATCAGCTTTTATGATTACGGATGGGTGGAAGTGACGGACGCAGTGGAAGATATGGGCGTATTCGTCGACGTCGGTCTGTCGAAAGACGCGCTTGTCGCAACGGAGCATCTTCCTCCGTACAAATCCGTCTGGCCGCAAAAAGGCGACAGACTGTATTGCATGCTGAAGGTGACAAGCCGCGGACGCATGTTTGCCAAGCCGGCGCCTGAGGATATCATCAGTGAATTATTTACGGACGCAGAGGAAGACGTCATGAATAAAGACTTGACAGGCACGGTGTACAGACTGATCGCATCTGGCTCTTTTCTGATTACAGATGAAGGCATCCGCGCGTTTATTCACCCTTCAGAAAGAAAAGATGAGCCGAGACTCGGCAGCCGCGTGACAGGGCGTGTCATCGAGGTGAAGGAAGACGGCTCCGTCAACATGTCGCTGCTGCCGAGAAAGCAGGACGCGCTTTCGGTTGACGCAGAAGAGATTCTGACCTATCTGAGATCAAGAAACGGCGCAATGCCTTACGGAGACAAAAGCCATCCTGACGATATCCGCGAACGGTTTCATTTAAGCAAAGCCGCCTTTAAGCGGGCGCTCGGGCACCTGATGAAAAACGGCAAAGTGTATCAGGAAAACGGCTGGACATACGAAAAACAATAAATGTTCTGCAAAAACATCGGTGAACAAAAACCGATGTTTTTTATTTCCTCAAAATCCGCTATATTCTGCATTTTATTTATCAGGTCCGCCGGTTTACTATGTAACGGGCGCACTTATGGCCGTACAGAAAAAACAGCCCTCTTTTTCCAAGGTAAGAGGGCTGTTTTGCATTTACAGATGATCCGGTTTTTTTGAATTCTGGTTTTTTCCCGCCTGCCGGTTTTTTTCGGCAAGCCGGTTCTTTTTTTGATTTAAGGCGTTATTATCCAGCGGTTTTTTGTCATCATCTTTCATGCGGCAAAGCCTCCCTTCTTTACGATAGGATGCCCGCCGGCATTGGAAATTATGGCTTCAGGAAAAAAATCGCGAGCGTTCCCGGCCCGGAGTGGGCGCCGATGGCGGAACCGATTGAATGAAGAATGATCTCTTTCGGACCGAACGCATCTTCAATCATCTCTTTCATGCGAAGCGCCGTCTCTTCATTGTCGGCATAGCTGATTCCGACCGTTTGATCCGGCCAATCGCCGCCTTCTTCCTTCATCATTTCTAAAATCCGTTTAAACAGTTTCTTCTGTCCGCGCAATTTTTCGAGCGGCACGAGTCTGCCGTCAGCCACATGCAGGATCGGTTTGATGTTCAAAAGCCCGCCGACAAAAGCGGACGTTTTTGAAATCCTGCCGCCCCGCGCGAGATAAGCGACATCATCGACCGTAAATATATGTTTCATCCGTGCGCAAAAGCTCTTTACAGACGTTTCGATTTCTTGTATTGTATTCCCGTTAACACAGAGTGTTTGCGCATGCATCACCGCGAGGCCGCAGCCCAATGAAGCGCATTTGGAATCTACAATCCGTAAATCAAAATCGGGAAATTCCTCTTTGATTTCATTGGCGACCATCACGGCCGTCTGATAAGTGCCGGAAAGACCTGAAGAAAAGGCAATGTAAATCGCCGGCTCTCCCAGTTCCGCGTATTGTAAAAATACTTTTTTTATCGTATCCGGTGATGCCTGGGATGTTTTCGGGACTTTCCCATCCCGCATCGCTTGAAATATATGATCCGCCTGAATGGTGACCGCGTCCTCATATTCGTTTCCGTCGAGTGTTACGTGCAGCGGAATGAACCCGATCCGGTTTTCTTCAATGTAAGATTTCGGCAGATCAGAGGCGCTGTCAGCAATAAGGTGAACTGTCATCATAATTCCCTTCTTTCCATTTGGTGAGAGTGATGCCAACTATATCATATAAATGTGGCAAAATAGTGTTCAAAACTTTGTTTTAAGGGAAAAGCTAATAATGAAAATGAGCGGAGGAGCAAGCCATGGTACTTGAACAAGTGAAAAAATTAGCAATCGTCGTCATCGGCGCGTTTCTATATGCGGCGGGGCTGAATTTATTTCTGATACCGGCGAATGTATATGCCAGCGGTTTTACCGGTGTCGCCCAGCTGCTGTCAAGCGTCGTTGATCAATACGCCCCTTTTTATATTTCGACAGGAGTTCTCATGTTCCTCTTAAACATTCCCATCGGTGTGTTAGGGTGGCTGAAAGTCGGCAGATCATTCACCGTATACAGCATATTAAGTGTAGCGCTGACGTCCGTCTTTATGGGAATTCTCCCGGAAATGAGACTGTCGCACGATATTCTCCTGAATACCGTATTCGGAGGAGTCATCTCAGCCATCGGCATCGGTTTAACGCTGAAATTCGGCGCGTCTACAGGGGGTCTTGATATCGTGTCGATGGTGCTGGCCAAATGGAAGGATAAACCGGTCGGCACGTATTTCTTCATTTTGAACGGGATTATCATTTTGACGGCAGGATTATTGCAAGGATGGGAGAAAGCATTATATACCCTTGTCGCTCTTTATGTCACAACAAGGGTGATTGACGCCATTCATACCCGCCACATGAAACTGACCGCTATGATCGTTACGAAAAAAGCCGATGAAATCAAAGAAGCGATTTACGGAAAAATGGTCCGCGGCATTACGACGGTGCCGGCAAAAGGCGCTTACACAAACGAACAGAAAGAAATGATGATCATCGTCATCACGCGGTACGAATTGTATGATCTTGAGAAAATCGTGAAAGAGGTCGACCCGAAAGCCTTCACAAACATCGTGCAAACGACGGGGATCTTTGGTTTCTTCAGAAAAGACTGATAGGAGCGGATAGAATGAAGTGGCTGTTTGGCCTGTTATTACCGGTCATTTTACTGATCGGGTGCAGCAGTCAATCCGGGCAGAAGGAGCCCGCTGAGGAGGTATCCGGAGAGATGAATGAACAGCAAGCGGAATTAGCCGTAAATCCTGTGCAGATGGATCAGCAGATCGAATTTCAAATGTCTTTAAAAAACAAAAGCGAAAGTCCGATCGATTTCACATTCAGCTCAGGGCAGAAATTTGAATTGACCGTACATGATCAACAGAACAAAGAACTGTACCGCTATTCAAAAGACAGAATGTTTACCCAGGCGTTTCAGACCATGACCTTAATGCCGAATGAAACGTATGACTTTTCAGATGTGTGGAAAAACGCGTCCGGACCGGGGACATACACGGTCACCGTGACGTTTTTAGGAAAGTCCGATCAGATCGGAAAAAGACTGAAAACGGTAAAAACATTTGAAGTAAAATAAAAAAGCGGCGCCCTCGTCCAGACGGGGCGCCTTTTTTTATTGCAATTTCTCCAGCTGATCCTGAAATTGGTGCAGCTGCTGACGTTCTGCATCCGTCGAATTGGCGTACGCGGAAGACACGGCATTTTTGGCGCGTGAGACAGCTTTTTCCCGGTCGCCGTCTTCGAAACCATTAGCAATCATGACAGCCTGCTGGACAAATGACTTGGCTTGAGAGAACAGTTCGTTTCTCATTAAAAGTCAACCTGTCTTTCGGCTGCGTCTTTTGCTGCATCATGCTGTGCTTCCTCTAATGTAGACCGATATGGAAATCTTGCGTCATGAAGACTGACAGAGTCCTTGCCTTGCTGAATAAACCGTTTTGATTTGTTTCGTTTACCCATTGCAATGTCCCCCTTCCATATTTAGACGAGATGAGTCGTCTGTTTTAGTATGGGCGGAAGGCTTCGGGTTATGAGCGGGAAAATCTCATAGGGAGAAATAGGATTTTAAAAACCTGGCGATTCCGTTCGCTTCATTTGAACCCGTGACGCGGTCAGCAGCCTGTTTGACTTCATCCGTGCCGTTTCCCATCGCGACGCCGCACCCGGCGAACCGGAGCATTTCAAGATCGTTGTCTTCGTCGCCGAACGCGATGATCCGTTCTCTCGGCACTTGGTAATAGTCGCTGATTTTCTTCAATCCGACCGCTTTATTCATCCCGTGTTTAATAATTTCAATCACATGCCACGGAGCTGCCCATCTTCTGTGGTCAATGACCTCGGCGTGCACATCGGATAAATGAGCGCGTATGTCCGCTACGTCCTCTTCCTTCGCGTGAATCAATACGGACGTCACATCCTCTTTGACCGTTTCACGCAGATCACCGAACGTGACATTCGCCGTGTTCATATGAAACGCCTCGATTAAATGCTCATCATGATAATGAAAATACACATCATCAATGACCTCAGCGAGCACATTATGTATTTGATAGGTTTCTGTAAGTTCGGCAAGCTGTCTGACCACATCGACAGATAAAGACGTATGGTAGCGTCCCCATGACTCGTCTTTCGGATGGTGGACAAACGCCCCGTTAAAATTGACAATCGGTGTTGTCAGCCCAAGCTCGTCATAATACATTGAACTGGAACGGAAAGGGCGGCCGGTTGAGATGCAGACATGATGGCCCGCTTCTTTCAGCGTCTGAATCGTCCGTGCCGTTTCAGGGGAAATGGTTTTATCATCTTTTAATAAAGTTCCATCCAGATCTAAGGCGATGAGATAAGGTTTTGTCTCCATAAATAACTCCTTTTGTCATATGATTTGCTGTTTTTATCTTATGTACAGTGTAGCTTTTTACCATCTTTATTGTCTACATGTTACACTTATGATTATGGTTATCCTAAGGAGGGAGTCAACGTGATTCTTATTGATCATCAAACCGTATCAGGCATTCCGTTTTTACATATTGTAAAAGAAGAAAATCGGGACCGTCCCGCTCCCCTTGTTTTCTTTATTCACGGTTTTACAAGCGCGAAGGAACATAATCTTCATTTCGCTTACCTGCTTGCTGAAAAGGGCTTCAGAGCCGTGCTGCCGGAAGCTCTTTACCACGGTGAACGCGCTGAACAGCTGTCAGCGGAAGAGCTCGCTGTCCATTTTTGGGACATTGTATTAAATGAAATCGAGGAGCTTGACGTGCTGAAAAAGGATTTTGAAACGCGCGGTCTGATTGAAGACGGGCGGATCGGTCTTGCGGGCACGTCAATGGGCGGGATAACGACATTCGGCGCGATGGCTGCGTATGATTGGGTCAAAGCAGGGGTCAGTCTGATGGGAAGCCCGAACTACACGGCATTTTTTCAGCAGCAGATTGACCACATTCAAAAGCAGAATATCGACATTGACGTCACAAAAGAACAGGTCGATGAACTGTTTGCGCGGCTCAAACAGTTCGATCTCAGTCTGGAACCGGAAAAACTCCGCAGCCGCCCGCTGCTGTTCTGGCACGGCGTTCAAGACAAAGTCGTTCCGTATGCACCGACCCGCGGCTTTTATGAAACGATTAAACCTCATTACAGCAGCCGGCCTGACCATCTTCAGTTTCTGAAAGACGAACGGGCTGATCATAAAGTCCCGAGATACGCCGTTTTAGAAACAGTCGCCTGGTTCGATAAGCATTTATAAAGCACAAAGGTGTTAACAAAAGCCGTTTTTACGTTATACTGAGGAAAAAGGAGTGATGGAACGTGGAAGAAGCATTAAAAGAAAACATCATGGGCGCCTTGGAGCAGGTCGTTGACCCTGAGCTCGGCGTCGATATCGTCAACCTCGGCCTCGTATACGACGTCGATATGGATGACGACGGCCTGACGCACGTTACAATGACACTGACATCAATGGGGTGCCCGCTCGCTCCGATCATCGTCGACGAGGTGAAAAAAGCGCTCGCTGACATTCCGGATGTAAAAGAGACGGAGGTTCACATCGTCTGGAATCCGCCGTGGACGAGAGACAAAATGTCACGCTACGCGAAAATCGCATTAGGGATTCAGTAATAAGAAAATGCACCCCGGATTTTAGGTACACCCTAAAGTTTGGAGGTGCTTTTCTTTTGTCTGCATAAAACCTTTATATATAAAACGTCATATGGGGTTTATCTTTTTTGTAATAAGACAATCTGTCTTGGAGTGTGCCTGTATGGAATTCAAATTTATGTCCATCGGGATCAGTAAAATAAATTGATTTTTGATCCTGCTGATCTCTGGGCCGTCCGTTTAATATATTTACATTTAGATTTTCCAGCCTTTGTTGTATTGCATCAAAATCGCTTGGATCAATTGAAAAAGCCGTATGTGTGTAGGATTTATGTATTTCATTTCTTGGAATATCTTCTTCTAAGTTCAGCGCAAGCCAAAGCCCATTCAGATCAAAATATGCTGTTTTTTGCCCTTTAACCAGGAGTTGTGCATGAAATACTTTTTCATAAAATTCTATGGATTTTTCCAAATTTGAAACAGAAAAAAGAAGATGATTGATTCCTTTTATGTTCACGTTCCCACCTCATTTAACATGTTTATAATATATAAAGATGATATACCAAAAATTTTCGGCTGGCCATAGCAGGCCGGCGTGCGGAAAAAAGGGCAAATCACTAAAAAACTCCGAGTGTTCCAGCATTCGGGGTTTTTTTTCGGTATCGGGATAAAAAGGAAAAAAGAGGGCGGAAGTCGTGATATAATAGACCGGCTGCACGCGAGGGAGGAACATATGAAGAAAAAAATACTTCTCATTATCCTTAGCATCCTTGTTTATACGGCGCTGTTCGCTGTTTCTGTCTTCCACAAAGAGCGGCATCAGCAGGCGGAAACAATGACGGATGTCAGCCGTCTCATGCCGGTGAAAATTAAGCAGACGGTCAAAGGAAAAGAGAAAGAAACATTGGTCGAAACGATTAAGGAAGCAAAGAGAAAGCATCTGAAGATTTCGATCGCAGGCGCCCAGCACTCAATGGGCGGCCAGACGTATTATGAAGACGGTATCGTTCTCGACATGACGGGATACAACAAAATACTCGGTCTCGACCGAAAGAAAAAAATCATCAGAGTGCAGGCGGGGGCCACGTGGAATGATATTCAGCGGTATGTCAATCCGTACGGGCTCGCGGTAAAGGTCATGCAGTCGCAAAACATTTTTACGATCGGCGGCTCACTGAGCGCCAACGCTCACGGCCGGGATATCCGGTACGGCTCGCTGATTGATACGGTTAAATCGTTTCATCTTTTAAAGGCGGACGGCAAAATCGTTACGGTCACCCCGAAAGATGACCTGTTTTCAGCCGTCATCGGCGGGTACGGCCTGTTCGGTGTGATTCTTGACGCAGATATTGAGCTGACAGATGATGAGCTATACGAAATGAAAACGAAACGCATGAACGCTGATACATACAGTCGATATTTTACCCGGCATGTACAGCACAATCCTGCCGTGCGCATGCATCTTGCGCGGATTGCTACAGGGGATAAAGGCTTTTTGCGCGATATGTATGTGACTGATTACACGCTCTCAGACAATCAGAATGAATTAAAGCAGCACAATGACCTGAAAGAAGATGAGCATCCGGGGCTGACGAAATTCGCGCTCGGCCTCTCCCGCCGGTATGACTGGGGAAGAAATTGGCTCTGGTCGGCCCAGCAGTCTTATTTTCTCAGCCAAAACGGCGTGAAAATCTCCAGGAATAATGTCATGAGGTCAGAGTCGAAATTTTTGGAATATGAAAACACGGACAACACCGACGTGCTTCAGGAATACTTCGTGCCTGTCGGCGAATTTGCGCCGTACATTCATGATTTGCGCACGGCGCTGTCACACGAAGATCTCAATCTCGTAAATATTACGATCCGCTACGTGCAAAAAAATGAAAAAGCCGACCTATCATATGCAAAGGATGATATGTTTTCGCTCGTTCTATTAATCAATGAAGGATTTTCAAAAGACAGCCAGGCGAGTGCGGCGCGGATCGTCAGAAAAATGACGGACACGGCATTGCGCCACGGCGGCAGCTATTATCTGCCGTATATGCTGTACCAAACGAAAGAGCAGATGCGCGAGGCGTATCCGAAGACCGACATGTTCTTTCAGAAAAAGCGCAAGTATGATCCGGATGACTTGTTTATGAATTATTTTTATCAGAGGTACAAATCATGAAACACAATCATTTAAAATGGCTGATCCTGTCTCAGAGCAGTGTCTTTTTTGCCGGCAGCCTGATCTTTCCTTTTTATATTTTATTTATTAAAAACATCGGTTCCAGCTACACGCAATTCGGTCTCTCATACGGCTTGTTCGGCCTGAGCGGCGCTTTGATCCATCCGCTGCTCGGCCGGCTGTCGGCAAGACTTGATCCCCGCTGGTTCCTTATGGCGAATTCGTGGGGCATGGCGGTGCTTCTCCTGACGCTCCCGCACATCACCGGCGTGCACCAGGTTTATGTTGTACAGGTGCTTTTGGGCCTGTTCGGCGCCATGCAAAAACACGGCGAAAAAATAGTGATCGCCGATTACACCGACGGCGGGGAGCGGGGGAAAAAAGTCGGCAGCTACCATTTTTGGACGGCCGTATTTTCTGCTGCCGCCATCATTCTGGGCGGCTTTCTCGCTGACTTCTTTACGGTTCACATTATTTTTTACGCAAGCTCTGTGCTGTTTTTTATAAGCGGGCTGATGATGCTGAAGAAAACAGGCTGATTGAATCAGCCTGTTTTTTTGTCGGCAAAAACAGATGGAAAATGAATAAAAAATATTAAATATACAATTGAATTAATTTTTATTCATGTTATAATGTTAAATAATTTCACAAAAACCAAGAAGGTGAACCCGTTGAAAATTGGTATTATAGGCGCAACTGGCTATGGAGGCGCCGAACTTGTCAGGATTCTTAACCATCACCCTTATACAGATAATTGTATATTATATTCATCGAGCGATGAAGGAAAGGCATATGATGCTTCATATCCGCATTTGAGAAATATAGCGCCGCAATCACTTCAGCCGCTTCATATAGAAACGATTCGCAACGAAATTGATGTGATGTTCATAGCCGCGCCGCCCGGCGTTTCCGGGGAGTGGTCGCCGAAGCTGGCGGAGGCAGGCATTCCGGTCATTGATCTTTCCGGCGATCTGCGGATTCAAAACCCGGCCGTGTATGAAAAGTGGTATAAGCGGCAGGCCGCTCCGGAAGAAACAATTCAAAACGCGGTTTACGGTTTAGCCGAACTGCAAAAAGAAGAAATTCAGAATGCAAAGCTGATTGCCAATCCGGGGTGTTTTCCGACGGCTGTGCTTCTCGGGCTCGCTCCGCTGGCGAAAAATAAGCTTTTACAAGATTCATTTCTGATTGTTGATGCGAAGACAGGCATATCCGGCGCCGGCCGAAAAGCTTCCATGGGCACTCATTATTCTGAGCTGAATGATAATTTCAAAATTTATAAGGTTAATGAGCATCAGCACACTCCGGAAATTGAACAGCAATTGGCGGCATGGCAGCCCGGCACAGGTCCGATCACGTTTTCCGCTCATTTGGCGCCGATGACAAGAGGCATTATGGCGACGATGTATACCGACGCCCCTCCGGGAATGTCTTCTGCACAATTAAGAGAGTTTTATTCCGAATTTTACAAAGATTCATATTTTGTCAGAATCAGGCCGGAAGGTGAATTCCCGGCGACGAAAGAAGTGTACGGCAGCAACTTTTGTGACATCAGCGTCACTGTGGATGAACGAACAAACCGCGTGACCATCGTTTCTGTCATAGATAATCTGATGAAAGGCGCCGCCGGGCAGGCGGTTCAAAATTTAAATATCATGAATGGCTGGCAGGAAGAAACGGGACTTATGATGACGCCAGTCTATCCATAGAACGAAAGAGGGATTCAAAAATATGATTCAGCTGAGTGAGAAAATCACGAAAATCAAAGGCGGCGTATCTTCGCCGAAAGGGTTTGAGGCAAAGGGCGTCCACTGCGGGCTGCGGTATTCAAAAAAAGATCTCGGGGCGATTATCAGCGAGACGCCTGCAGTCAGTGCAGCGGTATATACGCAGAGCCATTTTCAGGCAGCACCCTTGAAAGTGACGCAAGAGAGCTTGAAAAAAGAGGCCGTGCTTCAGGCTGTTATTGTCAACAGCGCGATTGCCAACGCCTGTACGGGAGACCAAGGTTTAAAGGACGCTTATGAAATGCGGGACGGATTCGCAAGCCAGCTCGGGATCGAGCCGGAGCTTGTTGCGGTTTCATCAACCGGGGTGATCGGCGAGCTGTTAGACATGGATAAAATTCAGGCGGGCATTGAGCAGCTCGGTCAGGCGCCTGCAGTGTCCGGAGCTTTTGAAGAAGCCATTTTGACGACGGATACAGTGACGAAACAGACGTGTTATAAACTGGTGATCGGCGGAGACATCATCACGATCGGCGGAGCGGCGAAAGGCTCCGGCATGATCCACCCCAACATGGCGACAATGCTCGGCTTTGTCACAACGGATGCGGCCGTGGAAGAACAGGCGCTCAAAAACGCGCTCAGAGAGATCACGGATGTTTCATTTAACCAAATTACCGTTGACGGAGAAACATCGACGAATGACATGGTGCTCGTGATGGCGAATGGCTGCGCCGGGAATGATTGCCTGACGGAGCAGCATTCCGACTGGCCGGCTTTTAAAAAAGGGCTGAAGCTTGTATGCGAAGACCTTGCCAAAGATATTGCCAGAGACGGTGAAGGAGCGACGAAATTAATTGAAGCCAAAGTCGAAGGCGCGAAAAATAATCTTGAAGCGAATATCATCGCCAAAAAAATCGTCGGTTCAAGCCTTGTGAAAACCGCCGTTTACGGCACTGATGCCAACTGGGGTCGCATCGTCGGCGCAATCGGTCACAGTGCGGCAAGCGTAACGGCCGAACAAGTGGAAGTTTTCCTCGGCGGTCAGTGTCTGTTTAAACACAACGAACCTCAGCCGTTTTCAGAGACTGACGCCAAGGAGTACTTATCAGGTGATGAAATTACGATCGCAGTCCGCCTGCAAGAAGGCGCCGGCAGCGGCCGGGCATGGGGCTGTGATTTAACCTATGACTATATCAAAATCAATGCGAGCTATCGCACATAACAAAGGGGAGCGGCATGAAGAAAACCATTGTTTTTAAGTGCGGCGGCAGCGTGATCCGCGAGTTATCCGCCGCTTTTTTTCAAAATGTAAAAGAGCTTATGCAATCGGGCTGGAACATTGCCGTCGTGCATGGCGGCGGTCCGGAAATTTCACAAATGCTGAAAACATTGCAAATTGAAACGGAATTTGTCGATGGGCAGCGGAAAACGACCAAACCGGTGCTGGAAACAGCCGAAATGGTCTTGTCAGGAACGGTCAATAAATTTTTCGTAACCGAACTCGCGAAAAACGGGCTGAAAGCTGCGGGAATCTCAGGCAAGGACGGCGGTCTCCTTCAAGCATCCTATCTTGATCAAGACAAATACGGAGAAGTCGGTGAAATCCAAAAAACCGATCCGACCATTATTCAAGCACTAATGAAAGAAGGCATCATTCCCGTTATCGCTCCGCTTTCCATGACAAGTGATTTCGAAACGCTGAACGTCAACGCAGACGCAGCGGCTTCGGCCGTCGCTTCAGCCTTACAAGCCGATAAACTTTTATTTGTCACGGATGTCGAAGGAATTATGGATGGAGAGAACCGGTTGGATACTTTGACGCCGCGGGAGATTCAGACTCTCATCGATGGCGGCGTCATTTCGGGAGGGATGATTCCGAAGGTGAAGTCGGCATTATCGGCACTGAGTGAAGATGTCGCGGAAGTCATGATCGTAAACGGAAAAGGAGCTTTTTTCACCGATCAAGCCTTCCAAGGAACAAAAATCGTCAAGGAAAAGGAGAGCGTGTCATGAGCAGCTTATTTCAAACCTACAGCCGCTGGCCTATTGATATCAAAAAAGCGAAAGGGACAATCGCAGAGGATGAAAACGGAAAAACGTATCTGGATTTTATTCAGGGCATCGCCGTTTCCAATCTCGGCCATTGTCATAATGCGGTGACAGAAGCGGTCAAAGAACAGCTTGACAGCGTATGGCACGTTTCCAATCTGTTTGAAAATGACCTTCAGGAAAAAGCCGCGGCAAAGCTTGCCGAACATAGCGCGGGGGAACTTGTTTTCTTCTGTAACAGCGGAGCGGAAGCGAATGAAGGCGCCATTAAGCTTGCCCGTAAAGCAACAGGAAAAACAAAAATCGTGTCATTCCGGCAATCCTTTCACGGACGGACATATGCGGGAATGGCCGCCACCGGACAAGACAAAATCAAAAGCGGTTTCGGACCGATGCTCCAAGGATTTCACTATCTTCCGTTTAATGATCCGTCAGCATTCAGCACGCTTTCAAAAGAGGATGATATCGCCGCCGTCATGCTTGAGACGGTGCAGGGAGAAGGGGGAGTCCATCCCGCCGATCCGGAATTCATCGCAGCCTTACAGACGTTTTGCAAAGACAGACAGGCGCTGGTTATCATAGACGAGATTCAAACCGGAATCGGCCGGACGGGGAAAGCATTCGGCTATGAGCATTTCGGCATCTCTCCGGACATCATCACCGTTGCGAAAGGGCTTGGAAACGGTTTTCCCGTCGGCGCCGTGATCGGCAAAAAGAAGCTTGGCGAAGCCTTCACGCCGGGTACGCATGGTACGACTTTCGGCGGCAATAAGCTTGCCATGGCAGCCGTGAATGCAACCTTGGACATTGTGTTTCAGCCGGACTTTCTCAAGGCTGCGGCCGGCAAAGGCTCTTTTTTAAAAGACCGGCTGAAAAGTGAGCTGACAGTGCCTTTTGTAAAAGATATCCGCGGAAAAGGGCTATTAATCGGCATTGAATGCGCAGGTTCCGTTTCCGGCATTATCGGAGACCTGCAGGAACGAGGACTTCTCGTGCTTCCGGCCGGACCGAATGTCATCAGACTGCTCCCGCCGCTTACGGTTTCTGAAGAGGAAATGCTCTCGGCCGTCAGTATGCTGAAAGCAGCGATAGAAGCGCATACCGCAGTGAAACGATAATTTTTTTTCGCTATAAGAGTATAAAAATTCATGTTTTTAATTAATTATTCATCAAGAGGTGGGCTTTAGATGAAAGGCTATTTAGTATTGGAAGACGGAACATCATTCGGCGGTGATCTTGAAAAAGAAGCATGCTGTGTTGGCGAAGCGGTTTTTTTCACCGGAATGACGGGTTATCAGGAAGTGCTTACGGACCCGTCATATAAGGGCCAGATCATTGTTTTTACGTATCCGCTGATCGGAAACTACGGAATTAATGAAAAAGACCTTGAGAGTAAGATTCCTCAAGTCAAGGCCGTTGTCGTGTATGAAGCGTGTGAACATTTTTCTCACCATGAAGCAGTCTCAAGTTTGAGAGAGTATTTAAATAAATGGAACATCCCGCTTTTAACCGAAGTGGACACACGGGCCGTCGTCAAAACCATCCGCTCCGGCGGCACGATGAATGCTGCCGTGTCAACAACAGGAGAAGTTCCGGCGGCATCCGGAACAGAAAACCCGGCTGAGCTGGCGCAGGCCGAAGAGATCACCTCTATGGGAGACGGAGACCGGCATATTGCGCTGATTGATTTCGGCTATAAAAAATCAATCGCTTCGTCGCTTGTAAAGCGCGGCTGTAAAGTAACAGTCGTTCCGTATCACCAGATGAACGCCGTTTATGATATTCGGCCTGACGGAATCGTGCTTTCAAACGGACCTGGGGACCCGAAAGCGATTGCTCCGTACATGGACCGGATTAAGGCTTTACTGAATGCTTTCCCCGCACTCGGCATTTGTCTCGGACATCAGCTGATTGCCCTCGCTTTCGGAGGGAATACGTATAAACTGCCGTTCGGGCACAGGGGAGCCAACCATCCCGTTATTGACCGGAAAACGAAACGGGTGTTTATGACAAGCCAGAACCACAGCTACGTCGTCGATGAAGCATCAATTGACCAAAATGAGCTGTCGATCAGATTCCATCATGTCAATGACACATCAGTGGAAGGACTCATTCACAACCGCCTTCCCGTAATAAGCGTACAGTTCCACCCTGAAGCTCATCCCGGACCGGCTGAGAGCGAGTGGATATTTGATGAATTTCTAGAGAAAGTGATACCAGCAAGGAGAGAAATCGCTCATGCCTAAAGATACAACCATTTCCAGCATATTAGTCATCGGCTCAGGCCCGATCATCATCGGCCAGGCGGCTGAATTTGATTATTCAGGAACGCAGGGATGCATGGCTCTGAAAGAAGAAGGATACCGTGTTATTCTCGTCAACAACAACCCGGCAACGATTATGACGGATGAGGCGTTTGCCGATGAAATTTATTTTGAACCGCTCACGACTGAAAGCATCGAAGCCATCATTGAAAAAGAAAAACCGGACGGCCTCCTTGCCAATTTGGGTGGCCAGACGGCATTGAATTTAGCCGTTAAGCTTGAAGAAGCAGGCGTGCTGAAGAAGCATCATGTTAAGCTTTTAGGAACATCAGTGGAGACCATTCAAAAAGGCGAAGACCGGGAGCGGTTCCGGGCTCTGATGAAAGAGCTCGATCAGCCCGTTCCGGAAAGCGAAATCGTCGACAACGAAGAAGATGCCCTCCGCTTCGCTGAGTCTATCGGATTTCCGGTTATTCTGAGACCGGCGTATACGTTAGGCGGAAAGGGAGGCGGAATCGCGAAAACGAAAGAAGCGTTTCAAACGCTGATTAAACAGGCACTGTTGGCAAGCCCGATCAGCCAATGCCTCGTCGAAAAAAGCATCGCCGGTTTTAAAGAAATCGAATATGAGGTCATGCGTGACAGAAATCATACATGCATCACCGTCTGCAACATGGAAAACATTGATCCCGTCGGCGTGCATACAGGAGACTCGATCGTAGTCGCGCCGTCCCAGACGTTAACAGATGAAGAATATCAGATGCTCCGTTCGGCAAGTTTGGCGATTATTTCAGCACTGGATGTGGTCGGCGGCTGCAACATTCAATTTGCGCTGGATCCGTTCAGCAAACAGTACTATGTCATTGAAGTGAACCCGCGTGTCAGCCGCTCTTCAGCTCTCGCATCAAAAGCGACCGGCTATCCGATTGCCAAAATGGCGGCGAAACTTGCCGTCGGCTATACGCTTGATGAACTGAAAAATCCGCTGACGGGCTCTACTTATGCAAGCTTTGAACCGGCGCTGGATTATGTCATCGTCAAGTTCCCGCGCTGGCCGTTTGATAAATTTAAACATGCCGACCGCACACTCGGAACGAAGATGAAAGCGACGGGAGAGGTCATGGCGATTGAAAGAAACATGGAAGCAGCCATTCAAAAAGCGGCGGCCTCCCTTGAGCTGAAAACGATCGGCACCCGCCTTCCCGAACTCGGCGGCTTTACGGTCAATCAGCTGTGGGAATTAGCGGTAACGCCCGATGACCGGAGATTCTTCGTCGTCATGGAACTGTTAAGCCGCGGTGTAACGATAGAAGACATTCATTCTAAAACGAAAATTGACCCGTTTTTCCTTCATGTATTCCAAAACATCATCACATTGGAAAACAAGCTGATGGAAGAAGGAGATCATCTGTCTGTCCCGCTTTTAAAGCAGGCGAAGGTAAAAGGCTTCACGGACGTCATGATCGCGTCTCTTACGGGAAAAACGGAAGAAGACATCCGCGCTCTCAGAAAGAAAGCAGATATCGTCCCGTCGTTTAAAATCGTAGATACATGCGCCGCTGAATTTGATGCCAAGACCAATTATTTCTACTCCACCTATCTCGGAGAAAGCGACGGAGATATCAGCCGAAAAGAGAAAAAACGGGCGCTCATTATAGGATCAGGCCCGATCCGTATCGGTCAGGGAGTGGAATTTGACTACAGCGCAGTCCACGGCGTCCTGACCCTGCAAAAGCTGGGCTATGAAACGATTATGATCAATAACAATCCGGAAACGGTAAGCACCGATTACGAAATTGCCGACAGGCTCTATTTTGAACCGCTGACAGCAGAGCATATTTTAAACGTGGCGGAACATGAAAACATTGATTTTGCCATCGTCCAGTTTGGGGGACAGACCGCTATCAATGCCGCTGAATCACTGGAAAAAGCGGGTGTTCAGCTGCTCGGAACATCCTTTAGAACCCTGGATGCGCTGGAGGATCGGGATCTGTTTTATCGGCTGCTTGATGAGCTTGATCTGAAACATGCCGAAGGGGAAACGGCTTATACGAAAGAAGAAGCCGCGGAAAAAGCAAGCCGCATCGGGTATCCCGTGCTGATCCGTCCGTCTTATGTCATCGGGGGGATGGGCATGATCATCGTGGATTCAGAAGCGCAGCTGTCAGACCTGCTGGAAAAAGAAGCGGGCATGCCGTATCCGATTTTGATCGACCAATACATTACAGGAAAAGAATTGGAGATTGATCTGATTTCCGACGGACATGAAGTATTCGTTCCGACTTATACAGAACACATTGAACGGGCCGGCGTCCATTCGGGCGACAGTTTTGCGATTCTGCCGGGTCCATCCGTCACACTTGATATGCAGCGGGAAATAAAAAAGGCTGCCGAAAAAATTGCGGTAAAACTGGGTTTCAAAGGCATTATGAACATTCAGTTTGTCATTGATGACAAAGGGGATATTCTCGTTCTTGAAGTGAATCCGCGGGCAAGCCGCACGGTTCCTGTCGTATCTAAGGTGATGGGAGTGCCGATGATCCCGCTTGCCGCCAGACTGCTGGCCGGCGCTTCCCTTAAAGACCTCAACCCCGAGGTTCAAAATCAGCATGGAACGGCTGTGAAATTCCCGGTATTTTCTTCTCACGCCATTCAGGATGTTGACGTAAAGCCGGGACCGGAAATGAAGTCGACAGGAGAAGGGATGTGTGTCGCGTTTGACGCAGAAAGCGCCCTGAAAAAAATCTACGCGCATGTCTGGGAGAAAAAAGGAAGCGTCTATCTGGAAGGCGGAGATGAGGAACTGGCACGGCAGGCTCAAGCGGCGGGATTCACCGTGTGCAAAGACTCTTTTGAGGCCTGGGCGGATCGGAAGGATAAAGCGGTCCATATTAATTTCAATCATTCTGAAGAAGCGCGCAAACAGCGGATTGAAGCCATGACGCATGGCGTGACGGTCTTTACTGAACCGGAAACCGCAAAGGCATTTTTAGCAAGCGGCTCCGGCAAACCTCAGCCTGTATCGCTTAAAGATCTTTATCAAAAGGATGTGGCATCATGCACACAGTAAAAGCGGAACATACTTTAACCCATTTGTACGGCAAAGATTTTCTTTCCTTGAAGGATTTCAGCCCTTCTGACATTAACGGGCTTCTGACAGAAGCTTCATTATTAAAACAGCATCCGATACAGCCGATTTTTCAAGGAAAAACATTGGCGATGATTTTTGAAAAATCTTCAACCCGCACGCGTGTATCGTTTGAAGCGGGCATGGCTCAGCTCGGAGGAACAGGACTATTCCTTTCAAGCAGCGACCTGCAGCTTGGACGGGGAGAGACGGTCGCGGATACGGCGAAGGTGCTGTCCGGATTCGTTGATGCCATTATGATCCGCACCTTTGAGCATGAAAAAGTCGAAGAACTTGCCGAGCATGCACACATTCCCGTCATAAACGGGCTGACCGACCGGTACCACCCGTGTCAGGCACTCGCGGATCTGTTAACGATACAAGAAATAAAAGGAGAGCTGAAAGGAGTAAAAGTCGCCTATATCGGAGACGGAAATAATGTGGCGCATTCACTTATGATCGGCTGCGCAAAAATGGGCTGTGACATTGCGATTGCTTCGCCGAAAGGCTATGAAGTAGAGGAAGAGGCGGTAAATGCCGCAAAAGAAGCTGCGGCTGTTTCCGGAGCGGAGATCATCCTTACCGAAAATCCGCGGGAAGCGGTGCGGGATGCAGACGTGATTTACTCCGACGTCTTTACGAGCATGGGGCAGGAAGAAGAGATGCAGCAGCGGCTGAACGTGTTTGCACCGTACCAAGTCAACGCCTCACTCGTCAGTCTCGCCAAGCCTGACTATACCTTTTTGCACTGTCTGCCCGCGCATCGGGAGGAAGAGGTCACGTCCGAGATAATTGACGGCCCGAACTCTGCGGTATTCCAGCAGGCGGAAAACCGGCTTCACGCGCAAAAAGCGCTCTTGAAAGCTCTTCTTTACAAACAGGATGAACAAAAAAACCGCTGAGCCTCATTCAGCGGTTTTTTAATATTTTCCCGTATACAAGCGCATACTACATGAAAAAGAAAAAGGAGGAAATGACGTGGGACAGCAGCATCAATTCCGACCGGGACAAAAAGCGCCGAATAACGGTGTGTACGTTGAAATCGGAGAAACGGGAAGTATGGTCAAAAATCCGCAAAAAATCAAGCTTACAGCGGGAGAAATGTTTCCTGAGACTTCAAATCACAACAGATTATGGACATATCAACGAAAACCGTGAACAGAAAAAAACCTGCTGAATAGCAGGTTTTTTTAATTAATGCTGGCTTGCATCCTGTTTGACAGGCATGACTTCCGCAAGAACAAACACAAGCACCGCGATAACCACGGCGATAACGGATGATTGCTTGAAGTTGTATGCCGCGCTGTTCATGGAGGCGATCAAATAACAGGCCATATGTGTTAAAAGGAACGTCCAAATAAAACCGATAACTAACCGCACGTTTCCACCTCGTCCTTCATTTTATTCTACGTTGTATCATACCATACATAAGGCGCGGGCGGAAGGTCAATTTCGCATCAAAAAGCCCCGCCCTAAAACTGACTTTTTCCCGCCTGTCCGGCCGTCTGACAGAAAATACGGTCCCCGCACCGGTATAATAGCCAAAACATAGAAGCAACTAGGGGTTTAACTGATCCGTTTTCATTCTTCTTACATATGATAGCCAATAGAGAAACTAGGAGTAAAAGGAGGCGGAAAGGCATGGGGATAACGGAAAGATTTTTCCAACTCGGATCTGAGCTGAACGTCATCCATCTGCCGTATCGGCCGAACGGCTTCTGTATCTTTATTCTTGGGGACAGAACTCACTTTGTCAGCGGGGATTCAAGCTTTTGGCTAGAACATGAAGGGAGAAACCATCTGTTAAATACGCTGCGTGACAGAGGTTATACAATCTTCAACAGTAATTTATACGGCAGGCACTGGGGATCGGAAAAAGCCGCCGCTTACGCCAGGCAGCTGATTCATTATGTGCTGAAACAAGAAACCCTCAACCCGAAGATACACTTGCTTGCAGAAGGCATGGGCGCTCTCATCGCCGATCAACTGCTGCAATCTTCGCCGGAGCATATCCGTTCAGCAGCAATGTTAGATCCTTGTCTTGACCTTCAAGCCCATTTTGAATCAGAGAAAGAAAATAAGTTTTTTTATAAGCAGTTTCTGAGAGAAACGGCTCAAAGCTTCGGTGTTTCTGAAAAAGAGGCAAGCTCGCTGACCTATCAGACCATCACCGGCTGCCGCACCAGCGTGCCGGTACATATATGGCAAAGAACGACCGGAGCGCCGTATCCGTATACCCTGCATGCGAACGCATATAAAGAAGCCCGGGAAAAGACCGGAAGCAAGACTGATATCACATATCACATGCTTGAGAATCCGGCGCGGATGTACAGAGCCATCTGCCGCTTTTTCCGCAGTCATGAAAAAGACCTGTAGTGAATAGTATACAACAGCCATCTCTTTTCAGAGGGCTGTTTGGCTTGTGCGTGAATGAAAAACCGGAAAGGCGGCATATATGATGAAGACAGCGCTGATCATTGGAGCAGATGAATTTCTCGGCCTTTCATTATGCGAACGGATGATGGATGAAGGTGTGCATGTTGATGTCATTTTGGATGAGCCGGAGGACAAAACGAGGCAGCTGTATTTAGAAGAACGTTTAATGTGGCTCGGGAGAAACGGGCTTTTTCAAATCATAGATGAAATCGGTGACAAGGAATACGATCGAATCTGCGTTCAATACGGGAGCGGATGTCTGCCTGAAGACAGAACGGAGCCTTTATATTGGATTGTTTACAACGAGGATCACGGAGACTGGGAAAAAAACGGCCAGCGGGACACGGTTAAAACGATTATTCTTCCGCCGCTTTACGGCCCGTGGACGGAAGCGAAAGAAGATGGCGAAAGCAGGGTCTTTTTAGAAGACGCAGCCTGCGGTCTGATGAATAAGCTTCAGGCGGACGGCACAGAGGAAGAAAATCAGGTTATTACCCTGGAAATAATAGAAAAAACGCAAAAAACAGAAGCGGAAGAAAAAATTCAAGAGTGGAAAAGACAATTTTCATCAACATTCGACAATTTTTAAGAAATACCTTCCATGTTATGTGCATTACCGCTACAATAAATGTATATCAATTATACATGTTATGAGTAAAAAAGGGGTTGAACACGGCTTGATCACCAGGCTTGTCATGGTCTTTTCTGTCCTCCTTTTATTGAGCGGATGCGCACAAGCTCCGTTTAAAGGGAAAATTGAGAAGGTCGGAATGCTTTTTCCCGATACCATCAGTGACCTGGTATGGGGCACAAAAGGTTACAAAGGTTTATTAGCGATACAATCTGAATTTAACGTTGACGTTTATTATAAAGAAAATATCAGATCTGATGAAGATATTTTAAAAGCGATAGATGATTTGCATAAAAAAGGAGTCAATCTTTTATACGGGCACGGAAATGAATACGAGGAAATCTTCAATATGATCAGTAAGGATTATCCCGACATGGAATTCGTCGTCGCAAACGGAACGGCGAAAAACGATAATGTCACAAGCGTTCATCTTATGGGAGAAGCGATGGGCTTTTTTGGGGGAATGACGGCCGCCCATATGTCAAAAACGAATGAGGTCGGCGTCATCGCCTCGTTTTTATGGCAGCCTGAGGTAGACGGCTTTATTAAAGGAGCAAAATATGAAAAGCCCGATATCACCGTCAATACTGAATTTACGGACCATTGGGATAACGGCAATGAAGCACTGCATCTTTATAAGAAGTTAAAAGCAGAAGGCACGGATGTTGTATATCCGGCCGGAGACGGGTATAATGTTCCTGTCATTCAGCAAATTAAAAAAGACGGGCTTTACGCCATCGGCTATGTCGCCGAGCAATCGAACCTGGGCAAAAACACGGTGCTGACAAGCACCGTGCAAAATGTAGACAAAGCCTATACAATAATCGCCGAGCAATATAATAACGGCACGCTCAAGAGCGGAGATCACGACTTCGATTTCAGGGAAGGAGTCGTTGAAATGGGGACGTTCAGCCCTCTGGTGGACAAAGCATTTCAAGACAAAATCTCAGACCTTGTAAAAACGTATAACCGAACAAATGAACTGCCGTCAAATGAATAGAGGTGGATACACATGCAGCATGAAAAGTCTCTTGAATTTATGCAGATCGCAATGAAATACCTGCCGGAAGCAAAGGCGGAGCTTGAGAAATCCGGCATTGATCTGTCTATGGAAATGATTCAGCCGTTTATGGATCTATTTACATCGGTCATGGCGGAAGCGTATGAGCTTGGCAGATCTGATGCCGGAGAGCTGAATAAATAAAGAGAGCCACTTTTTCATGAAGTGGCTTTTCACATGATTTTTTTCTTTATAGCGGATACCATCGATCCAAGCCCAAGGTCTTTAAATACTGGCTTTAATTGATCCAGAGAGTTCATGATGGAACCGAGCTGATTCATGACGTGATTGTAATCGATCTCCTGCTCTTCGTTTTCTTTCTGAGGCTGCTCCGGGTTTTCTTCCGGTTCTTTATCCCGGTCCCCGGAATTGCCGAACATCATTTTAGTGAAAATATCCATAATAAAGCCTCCTTTCATCTTCCTTTTATACTATGAAGATCAGGAGCCGATAGTTTAGACGAATATATTGCCAACAGAAAAAAAATAGGGTAGAATTAGTACCTGATACTAATAATTGATCATAACTAATTAGTTTTAAATTCATTATAAAAAGGAGTATTTCCTATGAAAGCTGGAATTCTTGGTGTCGGCCGTTACATCCCGGAAAAAGTGCTGACAAATCATGATCTTGAACAAATGGTAGATACATCGGACGAGTGGATTCGTACGAGAACAGGTATAGAAGAAAGAAGAATTGCCGCTGAAGATATGTATTCATCCGGCATGGCCGCTGAGGCTGCGCAAAAAGCGCTTGATCAGGCGGGCATTTCCGCTGAGGAGCTTGATATGATCCTCGTGGCGACGGTCACTCCCGACCAGTCTTTCCCTACTGTATCCTGTATGATACAAGAAAAGCTTGGGGCCAAAAAAGCGTGCGCGATGGATATCAGCGCCGCATGTGCCGGTTTTATGTACGGTATCGTAACCGCCAAACAATTCATTGAATCGCAAACATACAAACATGTCCTTGTGGTCGGAGTCGAAAAGCTTTCAAGCATTACTGACTGGGAAGACCGCAATACGGCTGTTCTGTTCGGGGACGGGGCCGGAGCGGCTGTCATCGGACCGGTCAGCGACGACAGAGGCATACTGTCATTTGAGCTCGGAGCAGACGGTACAGGCGGTCAGCACTTGTACTTAGATGAAAAAGGGCATACAATCATGCATGGAAGAGAAGTATTCAAATTCGCCGTCCGGCAAATGGGTGAATCAAGTGTAAATGTCATTGAAAAAGCCGGTCTTTCCAAAGAGGACGTAGACTTTTTGATTCCCCATCAGGCAAACATCCGCATTATGGAAGCGGCACGGGAACGTTTGGAGCTTCCGGTTGAAAAGATGTCTAAAACAGTCCATAAATATGGAAACACATCCGCAGCATCCATTCCGATTTCATTAGTAGAGGAACTGGAAGCAGGTAAAATTAAAGACGGCGATGTCATCGTCATGGTCGGTTTCGGCGGAGGATTGACATGGGGCGCCATAGCGGTGCGCTGGGGACGATAGAAAAAAGGTGAGGTGCACACATGATGAGTAAAAAAAGAGTAGTCGTTACAGGACTTGGAGCCTTGTCTCCGCTTGGCAACGACGCCGAAACAAGCTGGAAAAATGCAATTAGCGGCGTATCCGGAGTCGGACCGATCACACGTGTGGAATCGGATGAGTATCCGGCGAAAGTAGCTGCTGAACTGAAAGATTTCAATATTGAAAACTACATGGATAAAAAAGAAGCGAGAAAAATGGACCGCTTCACGCAATATGCTGTCGTAGCCGCGAAAATGGCTGTTGAAGATGCCGGTCTGAACATCACAGAAGAGATCGCGCCAAGAGTCGGCGTTTGGGTCGGTTCCGGAATCGGCGGCCTTGAAACGCTTGAATCCCAATTCGAAATCTTCCTGACAAAAGGGCCGAGACGGGTCAGCCCGTTCTTTGTTCCGATGATGATTCCGGATATGGCGACAGGCCAAATCTCAATCGCTCTCGGAGCAAAAGGAGTTAACTCCTGTACGGTGACGGCATGTGCGACGGGGACAAACTCTATCGGTGACGCGTTTAAAGTCATTCAGCGCGGCGATGCCGATGCGATGATTACGGGCGGAACGGAAGCGCCGCTGACAAGAATGTCATTTGCGGGCTTCAGCGCAAACAAAGCCCTTTCTACAAATCCTGATCCGAAAACGGCAAGCCGCCCGTTTGATAAAAACCGTGACGGCTTTGTCATGGGAGAAGGCGCGGGGATCGTCGTACTTGAAGAGCTTGAGCACGCGCTTGCCCGCGGTGCGAAAATCTACGGAGAAATTGTCGGTTACGGCTCAACGGGTGATGCTTACCACATTACCGCGCCTGCCCAAGACGGGGAAGGCGGTGCGAGAGCGATGCAAGAAGCAATCAAAGATGCGGGCATCGAGCCTGAAGAAATTGATTACATTAACGCTCACGGCACAAGCACGTACTACAATGACAAATACGAGACAAAAGCCATTAAGACCGTTTTCGGCGATCATGCGTACAAGCTTGCCATCAGCTCGACAAAATCAATGACGGGCCATTTGTTAGGCGCTGCCGGAGGAATTGAAGCCATCTTCTCCGTCATGGCGATTAAAGACAGCGTTATCCCGCCGACGATTAACATCGAAACACCTGATGAAGAGTGTGATTTAGATTATGTACCGGACAAAGCGCGCGAGCAGGATGTTAACATCGTTCTCAGCAACTCGCTCGGCTTCGGCGGACATAATGCCACTTTGATCTTTAAAAAATATCAATAATACAGTTTTTTGACCGGCTGCCTGAAAAAGGCGGCCGGTTTTTTTTGTGCGTGCATATGATAACAACAAGAGGAGGCGAACCGGTATGAGCGTCAAGCAGACATATAAATGGATGGAAAAGGCAGCATCCATGAATGATTTGGCCCCGCACCTTTTGCCGCTTTTTTCAGGGGCCGAAAAGAAAGAGTGGAAGCCGATACTCGGGATGCTGCAAAACCACGGAATGTTCCGCCATCTGAAGGACGGCGTTAGGACCAGTAAACGGCTGAAAGAAAGAGGAAGCTACAGCCATATCCAAAAGGAGGAAGCTTATTTAAAGGAGAAGTGGAACGGGCCGGACGTGCCGATCGTTGTTTTGCCCGTTGATGAACGAAACCGGAAAATCCGTCTGGAATTCGGGTCAAAATCCGGTCTTGCTTTCCGGGACAAAATGTTTCTCTTCTTATCGTCGGATAGTTCCAATTCAGCTGTTTCCGCCCTTATGACACATGAATATAATCACGTCTGCCGGTTAGAACATGTGACAAAGGACGAAAAAGATGAGACATTACTTGATACAATCATGATGGAGGGGCTGGCAGAATATGCTGTATATGAGCGGTTCGGCTCAAGTCTTACGGCGGAATGGACGTCCTACTATACGTCTGAGCAGCTTGATTTTCTGTTTGAAAAAAGAGTCAAGCCGAACCTCCGATTAACGAGAGACAGCAGAATGTTTTCACAGCTCTTATACGGAAAAGGATACTTCCCCTCAATGCTTGGTTATGCCGTCGGATTCAATATAGTAAAAAAATATTTAACCGATCATCAAAAAACAGTAAAAGAAGCATTGGCCATCCCTTCAAAAACCTTTCTGGAAGCAACGCTTTAAAAGATTAAAAGAATGGTAATTATTTAATGATATTACATTTATCCTAAAAAATTCTTGCTTTTGTAATAATGATGTAATAATATACAACTATAAAATTTTTGACTATTCTATATTTTGTGATAGCGAAACGTATGTTTCCCTCTGCTGCAGCGGAATGAGAAAGGGGCGTATCATGAGCACACTATTAGAAGTGAATAATTTAAAGACCTATTTTTTCAGAAAGAAACAGCCGATTCCCGCAGTCGACGGGGTGGATTTTCACATTAACAAGGGCGAAACCGTCGCCCTTGTAGGAGAATCCGGCTCGGGCAAAAGCATCACCTCGCTTTCTATTATGGGACTTGTCCAAGGCTCGGGCGGGAAAATTGTGGACGGCTCGATTAAGCTGGAAGGCAGGGACCTGGCCTCCTTCACCGAAAACGAATATTGCAAAATCCGCGGAAATGACGTCTCTATGATCTTTCAGGAACCTATGACTTCTCTAAACCCGGTGCTGACCATCGGCGAACAAATTACCGAAGTGCTTGAATACCATAAAAAAATGAGTAAAAAAGAAGCCGCGAATAAAGCCGTTGAGCTTCTCAAGCTCGTCGGATTCTCAAGAGCGGAACAAGTAATGAAAGAATATCCGCACCGCCTTTCCGGGGGGATGAGACAGCGGGTGATGATCGCCATTGCGCTCAGCTGCAACCCGAAGCTCCTGATAGCCGATGAACCGACGACAGCGCTTGATGTGACGATACAAGCCCAAGTATTGGAGCTGATGAAAGACCTCTGCAAAAAATTCGATACTTCCATTCTGCTGATCACTCACGATTTAGGCGTCGTTTCCGAAGCCGCCGACAGGGTGATCGTGATGTACTGCGGACAAGTCGTTGAGAGCGCGAGCGTGGAAGACTTATTTTTAAACCCCCTTCATCCGTACACGGAAGGGCTGTTAAACTCCATACCGGTGATAGACGGAGAGATTGATACATTAAAAGCGATCAAAGGCAGTGTCCCGACACCGGATCATCTTCCGGAAGGCTGCCGATTCGCTCCGAGGTGTGCAAAGGCGATGGACAAATGCAAAACGGGGCAGCCTGAGCTGATAACACATGAAAGCGGCCGTTCTGTAAGGTGTTTTTTATATGAGGAAGAGGGTGCCCAATCAAAATGACAGCTGTGAGCCAAGAAACGATATTAGAGCTGAAAGACGTAAAAAAATATTTCCCGATCCGTTCCGGTTTTTTTCAAAGAAAAGTCGGAGACATAAAGGCTGTCGACGGTGTTTCTTTTTCACTGAAGCGCGGCGAGACGCTCGGCATCGTCGGTGAATCAGGATGCGGCAAATCAACGGCGGGAAGGACGATGATCCGTTTATACAAACCGACAGACGGCCGGATTCTTTTTAAGGGTCAGGATATTTCCGGCTTATCAGAAGAAAAGCTGAGAAAAAGCGTCCGCAAAAACATCCAGATGGTCTTCCAGGACCCCTTCGCATCGCTTAATCCGAGAAAAACACTGCGCTCCATTATTAAAGAACCGTTCCAGACTCACCATATGTACAGCATTCGCGAGCGTAACGAGAGAGTAGAGGAGCTGCTGGCGAAAGTCGGTCTCCATCCGAGCTTTGCGAACCGCTATCCGCATGAATTTTCCGGAGGGCAGCGTCAGCGGATCGGGATTGCGCGGGCTTTAACATTGAATCCCGAGCTGATTATTGCGGATGAACCCGTATCCGCGCTTGATGTCTCCATTCAGGCTCAGGTCATCAATCTGATGGAAGAACTGCAGGAAGAATTCAACCTGACCTATTTGTTTATATCCCATGATTTAAGTGTTGTCCGCCATATCAGTGACAGAGTCGGCGTTATGTATCTGGGAAAAATGATGGAGCTGACCGATAAACATGAGCTGTACGACAATCCGCTTCACCCCTATACGCAAGCGCTGTTATCTTCAGTGCCCGTCACGAGAAAAAAAGACGCCGTCAAGCGGGAACGAATCATCCTGAAAGGAGAACTGCCGAGCCCGGCAAACCCGCCGAAAGGCTGCGTGTTCCACACGCGGTGCCCGATGGCCAAACCGATCTGTAAGGAACAAATCCCGGCATTTGAAGAAGCCGCTCCCGGCCATTACGTCGCCTGCCATTTATACACCTGAAATGACAAGCATCGAGAGGGGGTATGCCGGATTACATAACCTGTTTGCTGCATATATATCACAAAGGGGGAATTGATATGAAATTACGTAAAACCGCACTGATGATGCTAAGTGTTTTTATGGCGCTCGCCATCTTCCTGTCAGCCTGCTCCGGCTCAAAATCCACAAACACCGAATCCAAACCGGCCGGAAAACCGCAAAAAGGCGGAGATTTGGTTGTTGGGTCAATCGGGGAACCCACACTTTTTAACTCTCTGTATTCTACGGATGATGCAAGTACGGATATTGAAAATATGCTGTACAGCTATTTAACGAAAACTGATGAAAAACTGAATGTGAAATTATCACTCGCTGAAAATATTAAAGAATTAGACGGCGGCCTAGCATATGATGTGAAAATTAAAAAAGGCGTTAAGTTTCATGACGGAAAAGAACTGACTGCAGACGACGTCGTATTTACGTACAGTATTCCTTTAAGCAAAGATTACAAGGGAGAACGCGGCTCAACATATGAAATGCTGAAATCGGTAGAGAAAAAAGGCGATTACGAAGTATTGTTTAAGCTGAAATATAAAGACGGTAATTTTTACAACAATGCGTTAGACAGCACAGCCATTCTGCCGAAGCACATTCTCGGTAATGTTCCGATTGCTGATTTAGAAGAAAATGAGTTTAACAGAAAGAAACCAATCGGTTCAGGACCATTTAAGTTTAAAGAATGGAAGCAGGGCCAATATATTAAACTTGAAGCGAATAATGATTATTTTGAAGGAAGACCGTATTTAGATACTGTTACGTATAAAGTCATTCCCGACGCAAATGCTGCCGTTGCTCAGCTGCAGGCAGGCGATATTAATTTCTTTAATGTGCCCGCCACTGACTACAAAACGGCTGAAAAATTTAATAATCTGAAAATCGTTACTGATTTGGCATTAAGTTATGTGTACATCGGGTGGAATGAAAAAAATGAATTATTTAAAGATAAAAAGGTCCGTCAGGCGCTGACAACCGCTCTTGACCGCGAGTCAATCGTCAGCCAAGTATTAGACGGAGACGGAAAAGTAGCCTACATTCCGGAATCCCCTTTATCTTGGAACTATCCTAAAGATATAGAAGTTCCGAAATTTGCGTACAATGAGAAAAAAGCGAAGCAGATGCTTGCAGAAGCCGGCTGGAAAGATACGAACGGTGACGGCATTTTGGATAAAGACGGAAAGAAATTCTCGTTTACGCTTAAAACGAACCAAGGTAACAAAGTTCGTGAAGACATCGCTGTCGTCGTTCAAGAACAGCTGAAAAAAATCGGAATTGAAGTGAAGACCCAAATCGTTGAATGGAGTGCTCTCGTTGAACAAATGAACCCTCCGAATTGGGATTTTGATGCAATGGTCATGGGATGGAGTTTATCCACATTCCCGGATCAATATGACATCTTCCATTCAAACCAGATTAAAAAAGGATTAAACTATGTTTGGTATAAAAATGCCGAAGCTGATAAACTCATGAAAGATGCAAAATCAATCAGTGACAGAAAGCAATATTCAAAAGAATATGAGCAGATCTATCAAAAAATTGCGGAAGATCAACCGTATACGTTCTTGTATTATCCTAACAACCATATGGCAATGCCGGAAAATCTTGAAGGATACAAATACCATCCGAAACGTGATTTATATAATATCGAAAAATGGTGGCTTGCAAAATAATTTTCCCTTAAAGGGGAGGGAGAGCGTTTTCTCCCTCTTCTGTTTTTAATAAGGAAAGTAAAGGGGGACAAGTATATGGCTGCATATATTATCAGAAGAACCTTAATGTCTATTCCTATTTTATTGGGAATTACGATTCTATCATTTGTTATCATGAAAGCCGCGCCAGGAGACCCGATGACGTTAATGATGGACCCGAAAATCAGCCAGGCTGACAGAGAGCAGTTTATTGAGAAATACGGTCTGAATGATCCTCAGTACGTTCAATATTTAAAGTGGCTAGGCAACATGGTGCAGGGTGATTTCGGAACGTCTATTGTCAGAAAAGGAACGCCTGTTTCAGAACTGATTATGGCAAGGATGCCCAATACGCTCCTGCTGATGCTCGTTTCAACGATTTTAGCTCTTATGATTTCTATTCCATTCGGTGTTCTGTCGGCAAAGCGGCCGTATTCAAAGCTCGACTATGGCATTACATTTACCTCGTTTATAGGTCTGGCTATTCCAAACTTTTGGTTTGGATTAATTTTGATTATGGTGTTATCAGTAAATCTCGGCTGGTTTCCAACCGGTGGTGTCGAGACGCTGAATACCGAATTCAATATATTTGACCGGATTCATCATTTAATTCTGCCTGCATTCGTATTAGCTACAGCTGACATGGCCGGACTGACGAGATACACGAGATCCAATATGCTTGATGTATTAAATCAGGATTATATCCGTACGGCGAGAGCGAAAGGGTTTAAAGAGAACCGCGTGTTATTTAAACATGGATTGAGGAATGCATTATTACCCGTCATTACAATTTTCGGTTTGATGATTCCCTCATTTATCGGAGGATCTGTCGTTGTCGAACAAATTTTTACCTGGCCGGGGTTAGGGAAGCTGTTTGTTGATTCAGCGTTTCAGCGTGATTATCCCGTCATTATGGCGATGACCGTCATTTCAGCTGTCCTTGTGGTCATCGGCAACCTTGTCGCTGATATTTTATATGCAGTGGTTGATCCGAGAATTGAATATTAAAAGGGGGGACATCGATGGCTGAGCTGAACACATCTTCGGCACCGGAGATCGGGCTGAAAGAAAATATTGCTGAAAAACCGGAAACCATGACAAAAATCTTTTGGGAAAAGTTTTCGAAAAATAAACTGGCTGTTGCAGGTGCTGTTATTCTGTTTGTCATTATTATGTCAGCGATTTTTGCACCGGTGATTGCTCCTTATTCGCAAGAGCAGCAAAGCCTGCTTGATAAATTTAAAGCACCGGGTCTTGAACATTTGATGGGAACGGATAAATTCGGGCGTGACATCTTCAGCCGGGTTCTGTACGGCGCGCGAATCTCTTTACTAGTCGGATTTGCCTCTGTTGTCGGCTCTATTTTTATCGGGACGATTTTAGGAGCGATAGCGGGCTATTTTAAAGGTTTCGCAGATGCTGTTATTATGCGGCTAGTGGACATCGTCCTCTCCATTCCTGATATTTTCTTATTGATTACGCTTGTTACAATCTTTAAGCCAGGCGTGGATAAATTAATTTTAATTTTCTGTCTGACGGGCTGGACGACAACCGCTCGTTTGGTCAGGGGAGAATTTTTATCCTTGCGATCGAGAGAATATGTATTAGCCGCTAAAACAATCGGAACAAAAACACATAAAATTATTTTTTCACATATCCTGCCTAATGCGCTGGGACCGATTATTGTGTCAGCCACTTTAAAAGTCGGATCGGTTATTCTGGCCGAATCGGCACTGAGTTATCTCGGTTTCGGGATTCAGCCGCCGATCGCAAGCTGGGGCAATATGCTCCAGGATGCACAGAACTTTACGATAATGATTCAGGCTTGGTGGTACCCGTTATTCCCGGGTTTGTTGATTCTTCTTACTGTATTGTGCTTCAACTTTGTCGGAGACGGTCTGCGTGACGCGCTTGATCCGAAAAATGTGAAATGATCTCCCGGACGGAACGGGAGATTTTTTTGTTGCGATGCAGTCAGAAATCCAGCCCCCTATTGCGGAAATCTCATATCGAAATGGAATAATTTATCTATCCCTTGCCTATACTGTGGACAACAGTTTTTATAAAGTGAGGGGTCGAATATGTTATTTCTTCATGATGTGTGGGTCAATTGGTTTGAAGGGGAAGAGAATGGCTACAATGTATGCCATTTTCACGAATGGCGGAAGGAAGACACGGTTGAGCTTTTGGATCAGACGCCGCTGCTCAGAGTGCCGTCGGTATTATTTCATTACATAGAAAACGACTTATCAGAGCTTCCGAAAGAGCTGCTGGAACAAGTGCATCAAAAGTCATATGTGCGAAAAAATCATGAGCGGACGAAGCTTGAGTACTGTTTTGTCGTGACTGACGGAATCGGCATCATTGCCGTGGATACGATCGGGTATACCATTCCGGTCAGAAAGAGCCGCCTGATTCCGAGGCAGGAGCAGCTTGTTTATGAAATGGTAAAGGATGTAGAGCCGGAATCGTTTCAATTTGAGCCTGCACAATTGGAGTCTTCAAAGGAATATCACATTTTATCATTGGCGCCGGAGCATGTCAGAGGGCTGACGAGAAAAGAACGGCAGATCAAGCAGCTGATGTTTATGGCGCTTGACCAGCTTAAAGGGCTGAAAAACCGCGCGGAAATAGTGTATTGGTACACGGAATGGAATCCGCATATGTACGAGCAGATCAAACGGATGAGCTTCGAAGAGATTTGGGACATGCTTTATAATGAAACAATCGAAGGCTGGTCAGACAAGCATCTTGCATTCTGTGAAAATTTGATTAAAGGGCAGCCGTTTTTCGAAAAGCTTTGGGAAATGGAACAGGAATCAAAAGTGAACTAAAAAAGAGGCGGGGATTATCCCGCCTCTTTTCTTTATCTTCTTTTCCGTCCGAGACCCATGGCGTTTTCCATTTTTTTCACCATTTTGCCGGCGGTTTTGTTTGCGCGTGCTGCCCCTTCGTCGAGAATGCGGTCAAGCTCGTCGCTTTCAATTAATTCACGATAGCGCTCTTGGATCGGTGACAAAGCGCCGATAACAACTTCGGCTAAATCGCTTTTGAATTCACCGTAGCCTTTGCCTTCATATTTTGCCTCTAATTCTTCAATTGATGTGTTTCCTAAAATAGAATAGATCGTCAAAAGGTTAGAAACACCCGGTTTATTTTCTTTATCATACTTTACAATGCCTTCCGAATCAGTCACGGCGCTCTTGATTTTCTTTTCGAGCTGTTTCGGCTCATCAAGCAGCGTGATGTATGCCTTTTGGTTCGGGTCTGATTTGCTCATTTTTTTGAGCGGATCAGCCAGTGACATGATGCGCGCGCCCGTTTCAGGGATTTTCACCTCAGGAATCGTGAAGATGTCATTGTATTTCTTATTGAAGCGCTCCGCCAGATTGCGGGTCAGTTCAAGGTGCTGTTTTTGGTCTTCTCCGACCGGAACAAGGTCCGTGCCGTACAGTAAAATATCACCGGCCATCAGCGGCGGATATGTTAACAGCCCTGAGACGACGGCTTCTTTGCCTTTTGACTTATCTTTAAATTGCGTCATCCGCTCAAGCTCGCCGATATATGCGACACATTGGAGCATCCACCCCGCCTGGGCATGAGCGGGAACCTCTGACTGGATAAAGAGGGTCGCTTTCTCGGGGTCAAGTCCGACGGCCAGGTAAAGAGCCGCCAGATTGCGGATGTTCTTCCGCAGCTCAAGCCGATCCTGCGGAACCGTAATTGCATGCTGATCGACGATGCAGAAATATCCGTTGTAATCATACTGCAAATCGACAAATTGTTTCATGGCGCCGATGTAGTTGCCGAGGGTAACGGAGCCGCTCGGCTGAATGCCTGAAAAAATCGTTTTCTTCATAGTTCTTACCTCATTTCTTAAAACATAATAAAAAAAGCCCATTCTTCCCGTAGAAAAAAGGGACGAATGAACCGTGGTGCCACCCTGATTATTCCATTACAATGGAATCGCTCGAGACGTTGGTAACGGAGGCTGCTCCGGCTGGGCCTACTTTACGTTCGGTCAGCTGCTCAGAAGTCCATTCCACAGGGCCCATTACCTGCTCCCAGCACCGCAGGCTCTCTTCAAACGGGTTGATATGTGTACTACTCTTCATCATAGCAATCACAACAAAATGTTCTTTGATTGATCTATTATAAATCAATTATAGCCAAATGTCATCAGAAGAATACAAGCTTATTTCCAATTTGCTTAAAGGCTGAAAATCCGCAAAAAGAACTGAAAATGCCTAAAAGATAACGGATATCAACATTTCGTATAACGAATATTATATGTAAAAAGCAATATGAACTGGAAATTACAATAAAAATATTTAGTTAGGTCATGCTTTAAACTATAGAAGTGTATCACCTTTTTGGCAGAAAAACTGACCAAATTTAAATATTTTAAATTGAGAAAATAGTATTGCAATAAATTATTCATTTCATTATAATGAACTTGTTCACTCTATTGTTACAGCTTCTTTACATAAAATAATCAGAAAAGACGGAACACAATTAAAGTTTAGAAAAATATTACGTTATTTTGTCTGATATTTCTGAGTATTTAGTAGTAAAGGCTGAAAATTTGATTAGGGGGTTAGTGCATGAAAAAGCGTTGGTCTATTGTAGGTTTGATGCTTATCTTCTCGCTTGTGTTAAGTGCGTGCGGCGGATTCAGCGGCGGATCAGGCGACGGTAAAAAAGACACCAAAGGACAGACTACACTTAATATCAATATTAAAACTGAGCCGTTTTCAATGCATCCGGGATTAGCGAATGATTCCGTTTCAGGAGGCGTAATCCGCCAGATTTATGAAGGATTGACACGCGTAAACTCCAAAGGTGAGCCTGAAGAAGGAATGGCATCTAAAATTGAAACAAGCAAAGACGGAAAGACCTATACATTTACGATTCGTGACGGTGCGAAATGGTCTAACGGCGATCCCGTGACTGCGCAGGATTTTGAATATGCATGGAAATGGGTGCTTGACCCGAACAACGAATCACAATACGCTTATCAGCTCTACTACATCAAAGGCGCTGAAGCCGCCAATACAGGAAAAGGCAAGCTTGATGACGTAGGCGTAAAAGCCGTAAATGACAAAACATTAAAGGTAGAACTGAACAACCCGACACCTTACTTCCTGCAATTAACTTCATTCTATACGTATATGCCGATCAACAAGAAAATTGCTGAAAAACATAAAAACTGGAACACAAACGCAGGTGAAAATTACGTGTCAAACGGCCCGTTCAAAATGACAGCCTGGAAACACAGCGGTTCCATCACACTTGAAAAGAACGATCAATATTGGGATAAAGACGCTGTGAAATTGAAGAAAATCAACATGGTGATGATTAACAATGACAACACCGAACTGAAAAAATTCCAGGCGGGTGAGCTTGACTGGGCAGGAATGCCGCTCGGCCAGCTTCCGACCGAATCTCTGCCGACTTTGAAAAAGGATGGATCGCTCCATGTTGAACCGATCGCAGGTGTGTATTGGTACAAATTCAACACAGAAGCGAAACCGCTGAACAATGTGAACATCCGTAAAGCCCTTGCTTATGCGATCGACCGCTCATCTATCGTGAAAAATGTGACGCAGGGGGAACAAATCCCGGCCATGGCTGCAGTGCCGCCGTCAATGAAGGGATTCGAGGATAACAAAAAAGGCTATTTCAAAGACAATGACGTCAAAACAGCTAAAGAATACTTAAATAAAGGACTGAAAGAATTAGGTATCAAGAGCGTCTCTGACCTTCCGGCAATCAAATTGTCCTACAATACGAATGATGCGCATGCGAAAATAGCGCAGGCCGTACAGGAAATGTGGAAAAAGAACTTAGGTGTCAAGGCTGAGCTTGATAATTCCGAATGGAATGTGTACATCGATAAGCTGCACAGCCAAGATTATCAGGTCGGGCGTATGGCCTGGTTAGGCGACTTTAATGATGCAATTAACTTCCTTGAAGCATATCGCGATAAAGATGGGGGAAACAATGATACAGGATGGGAAGACCCTGAGTTTAAAAAGCTGCTGAACCAATCTCAGCTTGAAACGGATCCGGATAAACGTATCGAAGAGCTGAAAAAAGCAGAAAAAATCTTTATGGACGCAATGCCGGTCGCGCCAGTTTACTTCTATACAGATACTTGGGTGCAGGATAAAAACCTCAAAAATGTAATCTTGACCGGAACAGGTGACGTTTTCTTCAGAAACGCTTCTTTTGAATAACAGGCGGTTCTGAAAACAAAAGACCCAAGGTATATGGGGAGGATGTCCCCGTATACCTTTCTTGCTTATTAAGTTTAAAATGGTAAAAAATATGGAGGTGTTCACCTTGCTGAAATACATCGGTAAACGATTCATTTACATGATCATCACGCTGTTTGTGATTGTCACCGCCACTTTCTTCTTAATGCAGGCAGCCCCGGGCGGACCATTTTCCGGCGAAAGAAAGCTGACGCCTGAAATTGAAGCAAACTTAAACGAACACTATGGTCTGGACAAGCCTCTTTTCGTTCAATATGTCAGCTACTTAAAATCTGTAGCGATGTGGGACTTTGGGCCTTCTTTTAAATATAAAGGCCAAAGTGTTAATGATTTAATCAATTCCGGCTTCCCCGTCTCATTCACTCTCGGTGCAGAAGCCATTCTCCTCGCATTAGCGTTTGGTGTGCTTTTCGGGGTGCTGGCTGCCCTGTACCATAATAAATGGCAGGATTATACCATTGCGATTTTAACGATCTTTGGTATCTCAGTTCCGAGTTTTATATTGGCAACGATTTTGCAATATATTTTCTCCATTAAATTAGAACTGTTCCCGGTCGCGGGGTGGGAATCCTGGGCATACACCTTTCTGCCCTCCATTGCGCTCGCTTCCATGCCGATGGCATTTATCGCCAGACTCTCCCGTTCAAGCATGATTGAAGTGTTAAACAGCGATTACATACGGACTGCAAAAGCAAAAGGCCTTTCCCGGCCGTCAGTCACCGTGCGCCATGCGCTTCGAAACGCACTTTTGCCCGTCGTGACATATATGGGGCCGATGGCGGCATCCATTTTAACGGGAAGTTTCATCATTGAATCGATTTTCGGAATCCCCGGTTTAGGCGCGCATTTTGTAAACAGCATTACAAACCGTGATTATACGGTCATTATGGGAGTTACCGTGTTCTTCAGCGTGATCCTGCTTTTATGCGTATTGATTGTAGATGTGCTGTACGGATTGATCGATCCGAGAATCAAGCTTTCTAAAGCAAAGAAAGGAGCCTAGACCATGCAGAACATTCCTAAAAATATGTTTGAACCAGCTTCAGCTAATGCCGGCGATGCCGAAAAAATAAGTAAAAAAAGCCTTTCCCTCTGGAAAGACGCCATGCTCCGCTTCCGCAGCAATAAGCTTGCGATGGTCGGGTTGGTACTGATCGTTCTTATTATTCTTATGGCGATTTTTGCACCTATTTTTTCAAAATATGATTATGCGACTACCAATCTATTAAATGCTGATAAAGCCCCGTCGAAAGATCATTGGTTCGGCACCGATGACCTTGGAAGGGACATATTTGTCCGGACATGGGTGGGCGCGCGGATTTCGATCTTTATCGGAGTCGCAGCTGCCGTGCTGGATTTATTAATCGGCGTAATCTGGGGCAGTATTTCCGGATTCCGCGGCGGACGCACAGATGAAGTGATGATGCGCATCGCCGACATTCTGTGGGCTGTTCCTTCATTATTAATGGTGATTTTGCTGATGGTTGTTCTGCCGAAAGGGTTGCTGACCATTATCGTCGCCATGACGATCACGGGCTGGATCAATATGGCGAGAATCGTCCGCGGACAGGTGCTGCAATTAAAGAATCAGGAGTATGTGCTTGCTTCGCAGACACTCGGTGCCAAAACCGGCCGGCTTTTGTTTAAGCATATCGTCCCGAATGCGATGGGATCTATACTTGTAACGATGACGCTCACGGTTCCGACGGCAATTTTTACAGAAGCGTTTTTAAGTTATTTGGGGCTTGGCGTACCTGCGCCGCTTGCGAGCTGGGGGACGATGGCCTCAGACGGATTGCCTGCATTAACCTATTACCCTTGGCGTCTGTTCTTCCCTGCAGGATTTATCTGCCTGGCGATGTTCGGCTTTAATGTTGTCGGCGACGGGTTAAGAGACGCGCTGGATCCTAAGTTACGCAAATAAGGAGTGATATGAGTGACACGCTTGCTAGAAGTAAAAGACTTAGCCATTTCATTTAAAACATACGGCGGAGAGGTACAGGCAATCCGCGGCGTGAATTTCCATTTGAATAAAGGAGAGACGCTGGCGATCGTAGGGGAGTCAGGTTCCGGAAAAAGTGTGACATCTCAGGCGATTATGAAGCTGATTCCGATGCCTCCGGGCTATTTCAAAAGAGGACAGATTCTTTTTGACGGGCGCGATATCGTGCCGATGTCCGAAAAAGAAATGCAGGCCATCAGGGGAAAGGACATCGGAATGATTTTCCAAGATCCGATGACCTCTTTGAACCCGACGATGAAAGTCGGCAAACAAATTATGGAAGTGCTTTTCAAACATGAAAAAATCTCAAAAGAAGCTGCGAAAAAACGCGCCATAGAGCTGCTTGATCTCGTCGGAATCCCGATGCCTGAAAAACGGATCGGCCAATTCCCGCATGAATTTTCAGGCGGTATGAGACAGCGCGTCGTCATCGCGATGGCGCTCGCGGCAAATCCGAAGCTGTTAATTGCCGATGAACCGACAACAGCGCTTGATGTAACGATTCAGGCGCAAATCCTTGAGCTGATGAAAGATCTGCAAAAGAAAATTGATACGTCTATCATTTTCATCACGCACGATCTCGGCGTTGTCGCCAATGTCGCCGATCGGGTCGCCGTCATGTACGCGGGTCAGGTGGTTGAATCGGGCACGGTGGATGAAATCTTTTATGATCCGCGCCATCCGTATACGTGGGGGCTGCTTGCCTCAATGCCGAGTCTGGACAGCACAGATCAGGAAAAACTGACGGCCATTCCGGGCACGCCGCCTGATCTCACAAACCCTCCGATAGGGGACGCATTTGCGCTCCGCAGCTCGTATGCGATGAAAATTGACTTTGAACAGGAACCGCCGATGTATAAAGTGTCCGACACGCATTTTGTGAAATCATGGCTTCTGCATCCTGATGCGCCTAAGGTCGAGCCGCCAGAAGCGGTGAAGGCTAAAATCCGTCAGCTGCCGAATACGTATCAGCAGCCTGTTTTAATGAAGGAAGGTGAAAAAAATGACTGAGAAACTGCTTGAAATCAAACATTTACAACAGCATTTTTTTACGCCGAAAGGAACGGTAAAAGCCGTAGATGATTTATCATTTGATATTTATAAAGGCGAAACGCTCGGCCTTGTCGGAGAATCGGGCTGCGGTAAATCAACGACGGGCCGCAGTATTATCCGGCTGTATGAGGCAACCGGCGGGGAAGTTCTCTTTAACGGGGAAAATGTCCACGGGAAAAAATCCCGCAAGAAGCTGCTGGAGTTTAACCGGAAAATGCAGATGATTTTTCAGGATCCGTACGCTTCGTTAAATCCGAGAATGACAGTCGCCGACATTATTGCCGAGGGAATAGATATTCATCGCTTGGCCAAAACGAAAAAAGAGCGGATGCAGCGGGTTCACGAACTGCTGGAAACGGTCGGTTTAAATAAAGAGCATGCCAACCGCTATCCGCATGAATTTTCGGGCGGGCAGCGTCAGCGTATCGGAATCGCCAGAGCATTGGCGGTTGATCCGGAGTTTATCATTGCGGACGAACCGATTTCGGCGCTTGACGTTTCCATTCAGGCGCAGGTCGTCAATTTAATGAAAGAATTGCAGCAAGAAAAAGGGCTCACTTATCTGTTTATCGCCCATGATTTATCAATGGTCAAATACATCAGCGACCGCATCGGCGTCATGTATTTCGGGAAGCTGGTGGAGCTTGCGCCGGCGGATGAGCTTTACGAAAATCCGCTTCACCCTTACACGAAATCATTGCTGTCCGCTATCCCGCTTCCTGATCCGGACTATGAACGAAATCGCGTGCGAAAGAAATATGATCCGTCAATTCATCAGCTCCAAGACGGAGAAAAGATGGAATTTCGCGAAGTGAAACCGGGACATTTTGTCATGTGCACAGAAGCTGAATTTAAAACCTATCTATAAAAGCCGCATCCTTCAAGACTTAGTCTTGGAGGATTTTTTTTCGCGCACATCCAAGTTTATTCAGCCTGCTCCCGTTTTCCTATAATGGAAAAAAAGGGGGAGATCAGTATGAAAACCATTTTATGCGCCTTTGCGGCGGGACTGTTTTTCAGTGCAGCCGCTTATCCGGCACAGGCGGCTGTAAAAGAAGAGCAGCCGCTTGTAAAAATAGCGCTGACTGAAAAAGAGCTGCCAAAAGCAAATGAGAGGTTTGCTTATCCGTCCGGACTGCATTTTACACGTCCTGATAAGGTCCGGGGCATTTACGTCACAGGACATTCAGCGGGAGGGAGCAAATTCGGGGAGCTGACAGACTTTGTGGACAAATCGAAGCTCAACACAATGGTGATTGATGTGAAGGACGACAACGGAAATCTTACCTTTAAACCGGACGGTCATTCTGAGTATGACAAAATCGCCAAACCGTACATCAAAGATCCAAAAAAGATGATGAAAAAGCTGGAGGAAAAAAAGATCTATCCGATCGCGCGTATTGTCGTATTTAAAGACAGCGAACTCGCGAACGAAAAGCCGGAGTGGTCCTTTAAAGAAAAAAACGGAAGCGTCTGGAAAAACGGCCGCGGAGAATCGTTCGTCAATCCGTTTATGAAAGAAGTATGGGATTATAATGTAAAGATTGCAAAACAAGCTGCGAAGATGGGCTTTCAGGAAATTCAGTTTGATTATGTCCGTTTTCCTGAAGGATTTGAAAAACGTGATGGCGAACTGACATACGGACACGGCGATTACGGAAAAACAGCAGACAGCAATGTGCAAAAACGTGTTCATGCCGTCACCGATTTTGTAAGATATGCGAAGAGAAAACTCAAGCCGTATGGCGCAAATGTGTCGGTTGATATTTTCGGCTATTCTGCCACACTGCCGGAAGCGCCTGGGATCGGCCAGAATTTCAGCAAAATTTCAGAACAGGTCGATGTCATTTCATCTATGATTTATCCGAGCCATTGGACAAGCTATTTCGGCATTGATAAACCGGATCTTGAGCCTTACAATGTCGTCAAAGAATACGCGAAGGTAGAAAATAACAAACTGTCTAAACTGAAACACCCGCCTGTGTCGCGCCCGTGGCTTCAGGACTTCACGGCTTCTTATCTTGGCAGCGGAAATTATCAAAAGTACGGGAAAAGCCAGGTGGAAGACCAGATTAAAGCGCTGCATGATGAAGGAATTGACGAATTTTTATTATGGGATGCGGCAAACCGTTATACAAAAAATGTCGATTACACACCATTTAAAAAAAATTGAAACCATGTCAAAGGGTCACACGTCTTAATAGATGTAAGGTTGTTTAAACAATCGGAAATGGGGTATATCTAAAAGTGTGAAGACAACGAACCCATAAGGAGCAAATGAATGAACTGGTACGAAAAGCTGAGTGAATATTTTCCGATTGAAGAAATGAAATCAAAAGCGCATATGGAAGCTCTGTTAAAGGAGCGAAGCGATGTTTATCATAAAGAAGAAGGGCAGTACCACGTGCTGATGTATGAGGAATTTGACTCTTTCATCTTTATTGATTACCTGTTTGTGTCGAAGAAATCCAGAGGACAAGGTCTCGGAAGCAAGCTGATCGGCAGGCTGAAAAAGAAAAACAAACCGATTCTTCTTGAAGTGGAGCCTGTTGACGAGGATGATACGGACACACAGAAGCGCTTGCGTTTTTATCAAAGAGAGCATTTCAAGCACGCGCAGTCAATCGGGTATCGGCGCCGGTCATTGGCTACGAATGAAGTGAACAAAATGGAGATTCTGTACTGGTCGCCTAAGACGGAGTCAGAAGAAGAAATGTTTGAAGCGATGAAACAGACATATGAAAACATTCACACTTATAAAGATGAAAAATGGTACGGAGAATCATACGAAAAAACGGATGAAGTTCTCAAAGTCATTGAGGAGAACAAACGAAAAAACATTTTCGATCAGCTGAGCTAATTGAGAATGGGAAATAATCCGCAAAACGTAAATTTGCCGGATTGACACATTTTTTTCTCAGGAGACTGTTCATACTTACTTTTTTATAGTATAATACCTATAAAGATTCCTTTTTTAAAGTCATTTCAATTTGAGAATACAAACATGTTCATCCTACTAATTAGAGGAGTGAAGATTAATGGTTACATTATACACATCACCTAGCTGTACGTCATGCAGAAAAGCAAGAGCTTGGCTTGAGGAGCACGAGATTCCGTTTGAAGAAAGAAACATTTTCTCTGAGCCGTTATCAATTGATGAGATCAAGCAGATTCTGCGTATGACTGAAGACGGTACGGATGAAATTATCTCTACCCGTTCTAAAGTATTCCAGAAACTGAACGTAAATGTTGAATCAATGCCGCTTCAAGATTTGTACACTTTGATCAATGAGCATCCGGGACTGCTCCGCCGTCCGATCATCATTGATGAAAAACGTCTGCAAGTCGGCTATAACGAAGATGAAATCAGACGATTCCTACCTAGAAAAGTACGTTCTTTCCAATTAAGAGAAGCACAGCGTCTGGCTAACTGATATAAGCTTACGATAAGCATGGAAAAAGCCCAAAACCGTCGGCGGTTTGGGCTTTTTATTATTTTTCAGTCTGCTGATAAATCATACTGGCGAGGATGACAAAAGCGACGGTCAAAATCGGCAGCATCATCTGTAAAGTGCCGTGTTCTGCCATGAAGAAAGACAGCTTGCTGTCCCCGGCAATCATTTCACCGCCGGTAAATGCGAGAAGGCCGCTTCCGGCGTACATCAGTAAAGGCATTTTCTCCATAGCGGCATGAACGAGCTTGCTGCCCCAAATGATAATCGGCACCGAGATGAAAAGCCCTATCACTACAAGCGTCAGCTCACCGTGAGAAGCGCCGGCTACTGCGATGACATTGTCAAGAGACATAAAGATATCAGCCAAAACAATTGTGCGGATGGCTTTCCAAAGGGAAGAACTGCTTTTCACATGCTGCGCATCTTTCTTCTCAATCAGAAGCTGATAGCCGAGATACAATAAAAACACCCCGCCTGCGCATTGTAAAAATGGAACATTCAATAAATAGACCGCGGCGCTCGTCAGCACGATTCTCAAGACGACTGCGATAAACGTTCCGAAGAGGATCGCTTGCTGTCTTTGTTTATGCACCAGATTCCGGCTGGCCATCGCGATGACGACGGCATTGTCACCGCCGAGAATGAGATCAATTCCGATAATGAGCAGAAGGGACAGCAGGTAATCGTGCGGCATGGTAACACCTCGCTTATAGTTCGGTTGCTTGTACAGCTAATATATGAAGCAGTGTGCCATTTATGATGGGAACCGGGAGAAAGCCTGTTTTTCGGCGTGAAAATGCATTTTTATTTCTTTTATAACTGTTTTATCATAAAATAGAAATATACAGAATTTGTGCTGTCTTCTATAAGGTTAAGATGTGGACGGAATGGGTAAAGTGTAGTAAAGTACTATTCATCGGGAGCTTAGATGTCCCTTCAACATCTTATAAAGAAGGGAAGGTTGGCAAAATGGAAATAGAAAGAATTAACGAGCATACTGTAAAATTTTATATGTCTTATGGTGATATTGAAGATCGCGGTTTTGACAGAGAAGAAATCTGGTACAATCGCGAGCGCAGTGAAGAACTGTTCTGGGAAGTCATGGATGAAGTTCATGATGAAGAGGAATTCGCTGTCGAGGGTCCTCTTTGGATTCAGGTTCAGGCATTGGACAAAGGACTGGAAATAATCGTAACAAAAGCCCAGCTTTCCAAGGACGGACAAAAACTCGAACTGCCGATCCCGGAAGATAAAAAACAAGAGCCGGCAGATGAAAATCTCGATGCTTTACTTGATGATTTCCAGAAAGAAGAGCAGGCCGAGAGCCGGGAAGATAAGGAGCAAAAGCTTCAGTTCACTTTGCGGTTCGATGATTTTGAGGATCTCATCTCGCTTTCAAAATTGAATCTTAACGGAATTAAAACGACCCTGTATTCGTTTGAAAACCGATATTATTTATATGCAGATTTTTATGAGCAAACTGATGAAGAGGTTGAAAATCAGCTAAGCATCCTGTTGGAGTACGCGCACGAATCGTCAGTCAGCATTCACCGTCTTGAAGAATACGGTAAATTGGTGATCGCTGATCATGCGTTATATACGATAAAAAAACACTTTGCATCATAACAAACCGATTTCTCTCAGCAGAAATCGGTTTTTTTTGTTCTGAATGACATGATAAACGGCTGAAAACCCCATAACAGCGCTCACCCGCAAACAGGATTATGCCTTCTTTCTGCTGAATACAACAAGATTCAGGAAAGGAGAAGATGCAATATGTTCAGTGCTGTGAATGCCGACGGCCGGCTCATTCAGCTGGCTGGAAGCTATTCAAAGGAAAAGGCGGCGGAGCTGAGAAATAAGCGCTGGTTCTGCCCCGTGTGTAAAAGTGAGCTTGATATTAAACTTGGACGGGAGAAACTGCCGCACTTCGCCCATAAAAAAAGCAGGCTGTGTCCGGGAGAATCCGAGCCTGAAAGTGAATACCATCTGGAAGGAAAAAGACAGCTTTTTCTCTGGCTTAAGGCACAAGGGTGCACCGTCAGTCTGGAGCCGTATCTGACTTCCGCAGGTCAGCGGCCTGACTTGACGGCTGAAAACGGAAAAGAGAGGCTGGCTATTGAATTTCAATGTGCGAACCTTTCGGCAGACTCTTTAAAGAGCCGGACGGCAGGCCTGAAAAACGCCGGATACCGGCCGGTCTGGATCATCGGGGCAAAACGCCTGAAACGGCTGGCTGCGCATTTTTTCCGGCTTTCTGCATATCACTGGCAGTTCTTTGAAGCGAATTCATTTTCATCCTTGATGTTTTACTGCCCCGACGCCCGCTCCTTTTACAAACTGCATTCCATCACCCCGTTTTACACCGGCTATTCTTATGCCGGCTTAACCACGATCCCTCTTCACAAAGCAAACCTGAAAGACATTTGTCATCCGGAAGGGCGGCACAGCGTCAAACTTTCCTCTTGGAGATGCGCCGTAGCCGGATTCCGCAAAAAAAGCGGCCGGTTTTTATCTGAGGATGCCGGTCTCATTCGGCGGCTTTTTTACGAGAGACACCAGGTTGCATTTCCTTTTCTGCCTTCTGAAGTGTTTATTCCCGTTTCAGCGGGATTTGTGTTTGCAAGTCCCGTTTTCGTATGGCAGGGCCATTTATACTTGCGGCTTGCGGAGCTTTTTGAAAAAGGAGCACCGATCCGGTTATCCGGCATGGTTCAAAATGTACGGCATAACATCCGCCGTCAGGAAATCCGGATGCGGTACGATTCTCACGAACATCTTATCGGAATGGCGGTAAAACAATATGCGGATTTCTTATGCTTGCAGGATTTTTTAAGGGAAACTGAGAATGAAGTATATATGCCCTCATCTCAACAGAAGCGCCCTCAAACGGCTGAAGAGCTGCGTCAGCGGGATCGGCTCTTTTTTGGGGAATGAGAATGCTTGATTTCGTTCACCCTAACGTCAAGGTGGTGGCTGAATGTGAAGGGCGTACGGGCATTTTGTTTTCGTTTTTTCACTGGATTATTGGTATGCTTGGTCTTATATGCCGCATATGATTTGACAAAAGGCAGTGAAAAGCCGGAAGATAATCACAACACAAGTTTTTGGAGGAACAATCGTTTTTTCAATTGGCTTGAAGTAAAGAAAACGAGGGGGATCACCATGACTGAGGAAAATAAAGCAGCACAGCTGCCTGACAGAAGTGAAGTAAAGGCAGAGCATACATGGAGACTAGAGGATATTTTTCCTAGTGATGAGGCCTGGAATAAAGAATTTCAAGCGGTTAAAGAATTAATTCCGAATTTATCTTCCTTTAAAGGCACGCTTGCTCATTCAGCCGATAATTTATACGCGGCGCTTACCGCACAGGATGAAGTGACGAGCCGTCTGGGGAAACTTTATGCATACGCGCATATGCGTTCAGACCAGGATACGGGAAATTCTTTCTACCAAGGGCTGAACGACAAAGCTGCAAGTCTGTATTCTCAGGCTGCCAGTGCGACTGCTTATATTGAACCGGAAATTCTGGCGATTCAGGAGGACAAGCTGCATCAGTTTATTCTGGAAAAAGAAGAGCTGAAGCTTTACTCCCATGCAATTGAAGAAATTACAAAACAGCGTCCGCACGTGCTGAGTGAAAGAGAAGAGGCCCTGCTTGCGGAAGCGTCAGAAGCGCTGTCTTCGCCTTCCAACACATTCAGTGTTTTAAATAACGCCGATATTACGTTTCCGTCAATTAAAGATGAAGACGGCAAGGAAACTCAAATCACACACGGCAACTTTATTAATTTTCTGGAAAGCAGCGACCGGGAAGTCCGTAAAAACGCCTTTAAAGCCGTATATAAAACATACGGACAGTATAAAAACACGATGGCGACTACACTCAGCGGCACTGTGAAAAAAGACAATTTCTACGCCCGCGTGAAAAAATACAAATCAGCACGGGAAGCGGCTTTATCCAATAACAGCATCCCTGAAGAAGTTTATGATAACCTGATCAAAACGATCAATAAACACCTTCCGTTATTACACCGCTACATTGATCTGCGGAAAAAAGTGCTCGGCCTTGATGAAGTCCATATTTATGACCTGTACACACCGCTTGTAAAAGATTCGGGAATGAAGGTCACATATGAGGAAGCAAAAGATTATATGCTCAAAGGGCTTGCTCCGTTAGGCGAGGAATACGCGTCTATTTTAAAAGAAGGACTTGAAAACCGCTGGGTCGATGTATACGAAAACAAAGGAAAACGCAGCGGTGCTTATTCGTCAGGTACATACGGCACGAATCCGTACATCTTGATGAACTGGCATGACAATGTCAACAATCTGTTTACGCTCGTTCACGAGTTCGGCCATTCCGTGCACAGCTACTATACGAGAAAATATCAGCCGTATCCGTACGGAAACTACAGCATTTTTGTCGCTGAAGTCGCTTCTACGACCAATGAAGCGCTGCTTGGTGAATACATGCTGAACAGCTTAAAAGATGAAAAACAGCGTCTGTACCTGCTCAACCACATGCTTGAAGGTTTCAGAGGCACAGTCTTCAGACAGACGATGTTCGCTGAATTTGAGCATCTGATTCATACGAAAGCGCAAGAAGGCGAGCCGCTGACGCCTGAACTGCTGAGCAAGCTTTATTATGATCTCAATAAAAAGTATTTCGGAGACAACATGGTGATTGATAAAGAAATCAGCCTGGAATGGTCAAGAATTCCGCATTTCTATTACAATTATTATGTGTATCAATATGCGACAGGCTACAGTGCGGCCCAAGCGCTGAGCAGCCAGATCTTAAAAGAAGGCAAGCCTGCGGTTGAGCGTTATACCGAATTCTTAAAAGCGGGAAGCTCAGAATACCCGATCGACATACTGAAAAAAGCGGGAGTCGATATGACATCGCCTGAACCGATCGAGGCGGCCTGCAAAATGTTTGAAGAGAAACTGAATGAAATGGAAGAACTCCTTTCGAAAGTGAACCCTTCATAATAGAAAAAGCCTGTGCAGAAGATGCGCAGGCTTTTTAAAATCCTTTAAACGTTTTTCGGTGATTCAGCCGGTACAGGGCAAACAATATCGACAGAAACAGCAGGGGAGATGTGATGTAAATCGGCAGCATGTGCATCATGGCCAGCAGATTTAAAAAGAAGAAAAACACAATCATTCCGATGGTCAATACGGTGCGAAGCATGTATGTCCCTCCTTGTTTACATTGATATATTCTATGAAAACAAGCAGTCAGTTATGTTTTGTGACAAAAATATGAACATTAAGCTTATGGGTTGTCAAAACTCGACAAGATTTGATATGATAAGGATGTGAAATTGATCACAAACAAACATTACCCCTTTGTTTGACCGTGAAAAATTTCTCCCATCCCCTTTGTTGTCGTTAAGACATATGAAACCGCGCTTATCCCGGCGCGGTTTCTTTATTTGCACAAAAAAAGCCGGCTCCGTAAGGAATCAGCTTTTTTTAATGATCGCAGCAGGTGACATCCTCTTTGGTTCCGGTTAAGGATTTCCAAAACAGACCGTGCTTTGCATCCACTCTGGCGACCTTTTTGGCGAATGCCAGTTTTTTCATTTCTTTTTCAACTTCCTCAAGGCTTAAATCATAAACAAGTGCAATTTCTTTCGATGCGACAAATCGGAAATATTCAATGAAACATTCCAAAGGCGGCGTTTCAGAAGGCTTCGGTTCATCGCCGAGCATTTCGAATAAGATGTCTTCGTATACTTCATAAGAATAGTTGCCGGGCACTTTCAGCCCTTCGTCATCATGCAGGCTGTTAAAGAACGTCAATGTCGGATTAACGGTGACATCCATTTCCGCGGCGATTTTCATATCGCACTGCAGTGCTTTTACCGCGCTTTGTGAATGGAGATCGCGTTTAAATTCTTCGACATCCAATTTCGTCTTTTTGGCAATCTCTAAAAGAACGTCTTCATCTGTAATATTCTGCTTTGAGACAAACAGGCTTTCCTGCATGTTGCGGAGAAACAGGATGCCGGCCTTTCTTCCCTGCAGTTCGGCCGCTTTTAAAGCGAGTGCCGCCAGATAAGGTGATGAAAGGGGCTGATCCTGCTCAAGCCAAAGGCTTCCGTCACACGGCATCCCGGAACGGTTCGCGATTTTTTCCCAAGCTTCGGCAAGAAGGTGTTTTTTACGCTTTTGCTTATTCAGTGATGTGATGCTCGCGGAAACAATGATCCGCAGCGTAAAAAAACGTCCGTATCGGATTTTTAATTTTTTTATGGCGGGCTCCAGCGACCAGCATTCAGGACATAAAGGGTCGACAAACATGTAAATTTCCAGCGGTTTTTTTGGATGTCCGTGGCAATGGGCGAAGTATTGCTCATGCTGATAATTCGTCAATATGATCGATCCTCCGCTTCCGACTGGTTTACCATATGTCTGGCCGTTAATTCCAGACGCCCGTACAGAAATTCACGAATATCGCCCTCTAGCCCGACATGATCCATCGCTCTGCTCATACAGCTCAGCCACGCATCAGCCCTTTCTGCCGTAATCGGAAAGGGAAGATGCCTTGCTCTGAGCATGGGATGGCCATGTTCTTCAGTATAGAGGGGAGGCCCGCCTAAATACTGGGTTAAAAATTGCTTTTGTTTTCTGGCCGTTTCAGTCAAATCACTTGGGAATATCGGCTTCAGCAAGGGATGAGACGAGACACGCTCATAAAAAGTATCAACAAGTTGCGATAGAAGTTCCTCTCCAATCGCTTCATATGGTGCGTTAAACGATTGTCCCATGTTGACTACTCCTTTTATATGGCTAATAGGAATCATAATTCCTATTGCGAAATTATCTTTCAGTTTTACTATCTTCAGTTACTGTATATTTTAGCAATAACATTTTATTTCTACAAACAAAGTGCCTTTCTGTCAGGCGCTTGTATTTCATATCATATCACATCGACTTCATTCATGTGTAAGATTTACTCCGCAAAAAAACCAGAGAAGGAAGCCTCTCTGGTTTACGCGTAATACTGCCGGGTGATGTTTTTGACATATTGCTGTGTTTCTTTAAACGGCGGAATGCCTCCGTACTGATCTACGTTGCCGGGGCCTGCGTTGTAGGCGGCTAACGCCAGAGACACATTTCCGTCGTATTTTGTGAGCATCTGCTTTAAGTATTTCGTCCCGCCGTCAGCGTTCTGGACGGGATCAAGCGGGTTTGACACCCCGAGTGATTCAGCCGTGGAAGGCATGAGCTGCATCAGTCCCATCGCCCCCGCACCGCTGACCGCTTTCGGATTAAAGCCTGATTCCTGTTTAATAACCGCACGGATCAGCTTTTCGTCGACCCCGTATTTTTCGGCCGCTTTTTGAATGGCGCTGTCTATTGAAAAGTTTCCGGTGCTGATGTCAGAACCTGTATGCGCAGGTTTTATGCCGGAAGAAGCGGTCTGTGAAGCGGCCGCGGGACTGACTGAAACCGGTATTCTCGGTGAATATGAAGTATGATCGGTCCGCACCCCGTTTAAAATACCCGCTTCCGGCTGCTGCCGGACGGCTGTGCCCGTATATTGGCTGAGCAGCGCGCTGAAATTTGCAAGCGGGCTTTCTGCAGATTGTCCGCTTGAAGCGGTGCTTGTATTAGACATTGATTGCAGCGCCATTGATTGAAGCTGGAGAAGGGCCGCCCAATTCGTTATATTCACTGTGTCATTCCACCTTTTTTTGTTTCTGTTCATAAAAACGCTGGATTTTATTTTTAGTGACCCGCTGAGGGATGCCGAATTGCTTGAGCAATTGTTCAAACGCCCGTTTTCCTTCGTCCCAGTCAGCAGCCTCGAATTCCAATTCAAAGTCTTCTTTCTCTAAATATCGGCTGTGATCTAAAATGATTAAGCCTTTTTCTGATTCTTTTTCCGCGCGTTCAGTCGACAGCGTTCCGAAGTAACAAATGGCTTCTGAATGGATGCCGAGACCGTCCAGCTGCCGTTTTACGGGGCCTTCGGGGATCTTAAAGCTGTCAAGGTCAGGCTGTTTTGCAAGCTCTTGGTGCGTTTCCAGCAGACCGACCGCGGCAGGCTCTTTTAAAGTCAGGACGAACGCGCCGTTTTTTTCACGGATGCGGAGGGCTGATTTTTTTTGTTTCAGAGAAAAATCTTTTGTATCGAAATAATGATTGATTTGCTGCTTAAAATCATGTTTTTTCATGCCGAGTGCTTCACTCAGCTTCTGAAATTCTGATTTTGTCAGCAGATTTTTGAATTCAATTTCTATTTCTTGGGTCATGACAGTCTTCCTTTCAGGACGAAAAATTGTATAATTCCCATTATCTCTTTAGAGGTTACGTTTATCAATATCGACCTTGATATGATAAAATAAATGCTGTACTTTGTTAAAAAAGGAGAACATTATGCAAAAGAGAATTGAAATTCAAAATGCATCATTAACAGAAGACGTGCTCCGCCTGAAGTGCGGAGAGGACTTAAGCGGAGCGGAACGCAAAGCCTCAGGTCAAATGCTTGTTGATTCCGATCACTTTGCTTTTGTATACATACTTGAAACAGCTGACTCTTTTGAATATGTCATTATAAAAGAACATGTATGGCCGGATCTGAAAGAGGCCTTTGACAAAAGAAAACCGGCGGTGCTGGAGGCCGGCGGCAAAACGGTTGAACTTTCAGGGCTGCATGAAGAACTCGATTATCTTATTGAAAATATTAAAGATAATGCAAACTACGGAGATATGGAAGAAAAAGTGAAAAGCGTATTTCTTTAGAACAGGTTCGGAATTGGGGGATGTACGATGGATGACAAACAATGGGAGCAATTTCTAGCGCCATACCGCCAGGCTGTTGAGGAATTAAAGGTGAAGCTGAAAGGCGTCAGAACCCTTTATGAGTATGAAGATGACCACTCACCGATTGAGTTTGTGACAGGCCGCGTGAAGCCGGTGGTAAGCATACTTGAAAAAGCGAGACGGAAAAGCATACCGCTTCATCAGATTGAAACGATGCAGGATATCGCAGGACTGCGTATTATGTGCCAATTTGTCGATGATATCCAGATCGTCAAAAATATGCTGTTTGCCAGAAAAGATTTTACCGTTGTCGACAAGCGGGATTACATAGCAGAGCATAAAGAGAGCGGATACCGGTCTTACCACCTTGTCGTTTTATATCCTTTACAAACTGCGTCCGGAGAAAAGCATGTTCTTGTGGAGATACAGATTCGGACGCTTGCCATGAACTTTTGGGCCACCATTGAGCATTCACTGAATTACAAATACAGCGGGAACATTCCCGAAAAAGTAAAGCTGAGGCTGCAGCGGGCCTCGGAAGCCGCATCCCGGCTCGATGAAGAAATGTCTGAAATCCGCGGAGAGATTCAGGAAGCCCAAGCCGCGTTTTCACGAAAGAAAAAAGCGGGAGGCCACCAGTAGAAAGGAGGGGAATGGCATGAAATTTGCCGTTTCTTCAAAAGGAGACGAAGTTTCAGATACACTGAAAAGCAAAATACAGGCGTATTTACTTGATTTTGATATGACCTTGGATGAAAAAGAGCCGGAAATCGTTATTTCCGTCGGCGGTGACGGAACGCTTCTCTACGCATTCCACAGATACAGCGACCGTCTGGATAAAACGGCTTTTGTCGGGGTTCACACGGGGCATTTGGGTTTTTATGCCGATTGGGTTCCGCAGGAGATAGAAAAGCTTGTTCTTGCCATCGCCAAAACGCCGTATCATACCGTGGAATATCCCCTTCTTGAAGTGGTTGTCACTTATCATGATGAAGAGCGTGAGGAACGGTATCTGGCTTTGAATGAATGTACGATCAAAAGCATTGAAGGCAGTCTCGTCGCTGACGTTGAAATTAAAGGCCAGCTGTTTGAAACGTTCAGGGGAGACGGTTTATGTCTGTCAACGCCTTCCGGAAGCACGGCTTATAATAAAGCGTTAGGCGGCGCGATCATCCATCCTTCCATCAGAGCGATTCAGCTTGCGGAAATGGCATCCATCAACAACAGAGTGTTCAGGACTGTCGGTTCGCCGCTTTTGCTTCCCGATCATCATAACTGTGTCATCAAACCGAGAAACGACGTCGACTTCCAAGTCACAATTGATCATTTGACCTTGCTGCATAAGGATGTCAAATCTATTCTATGCCGGGTGGCAAATGAAAAAGTCAGATTTGCAAGATTCCGCCCTTTTCCGTTTTGGAAAAGAGTGCAGGACTCCTTTATCGGAAAAGGCGAATAGAAAGAGGAAACGGATTGAACAACTTTTTTATCCAAAAGAATATTTCAGCCCGGGAAGCCGGCATGACGGTAAAAGAATATACGGCACAGCTTGGCATTTCGAAACGGCTTCTCGCCGACATCAAATTCGGCGGGGGAGATCTTCTTGTCAATGGAGAGCATGTAACCGTCCGCGCCGTATTAGCGGCAGGGGATGTGCTTAAGATTGAATTCCCAAAGGAGCATGTGAGTGAAACGCTTTTGCCTGAGCCGGTTCCGCTTGACATTCTTTATGAAGATGACCATGTGCTGGTGGTCAATAAACAGCCGTATGTTTCCTCAATTCCATCACGGGAACACCCGTCGGAAAGCATCGCTAACGGAGTGATCAGCCATTACTTAAAAAGCGGCGTACAGTCGACGGTTCATCTCGTCACCCGTCTTGACAGGGATACGTCGGGAGCGATGCTGATCGCCAAGCATCGGCTTGCTCATTCTCTTTTGTCGGCAGCGCAGAAGAAGGGGCTTGTCAGCAGGCGGTATCTCGCTGTCGTACACGGCGTCATGCAGCAGAAAGAAGGAACGGTGGACGCGCCAATCGGCAGAAAACCCAGCAGCATTATTGAGCGGATGGTAACGCCGGAGGGACAAGAAGCGGTAACGCATTTTCAAACGGAAAAAACCGGACGTGTGTTTACGCTTGTGCAGTTGCGGCTTGAGACGGGGCGGACGCATCAAATCCGGGTGCACTTGAGTTACCTCGGCCATCCGTTAGTCGGTGATACGCTGTACGGCGGAAAAAACGAGGGAATTGCACGGCAGGCGCTTCACAGTGAGCGGCTTTCATTCGTACACCCCATAACAGGAAAAACGCTCGTTTTTCATGCCCCCGTTCCTGACGATATGAAAACATTGATTGAACATATGTAAAGCCCGAACCGTTTACCGGTTTCGGGCTTTTTTTCATGTCTGACTGCCTTGATCTTCGCGAAAGCGTGAAGCATCATAGGGCATTGAGCTTTCAACAGAGACGGTTTCATGCTCCGGAAAGCGAAAGCCTGTCAGCTGATTCCCGAAGACGCATCCTGTATCAATGTTGATTGTACGGTTGACGATCCGGGGGCGTTTTACTGGGGTATGGCCGTAAACAATCCATGCCTTCCCTTCATAGGCGGCGGCCCAGTCTCTTCTGACGGGTCTGCCGTCGGGATACGTTTCACCCGTGATATCGCCGTACAACACAAATTCTTTTACCTTACGCGAGTATTTACCGATATCGTCAGCTTTTATGCCGGCGTGGGCGACAACGAGATCGCCATTATGTAAAATGTCATAAAGCGGCGCTGACTCATATAATCGGATAAATTGTCTGGAGACTTCCGTTCTGTCGGCGGGAGACAGCTCTTTCAGTTCGGCTGCCGTCGTTTCCAGTCCGTGCATCACTTTTACGGGGTTTCCTTTTAAGTAACGATATAGTTTGTTGCAATGATTTCCCGGGACATAACGGACGATGCCTTTTTCATATGCTTTTGCCACGAAACGCATCACATCTACGGATTTGGGGCCTCTGTCTGTTAAATCTCCCGCAAAGACTAGCGTTCTGTCTTCAGAATGGACGGGCATTCCGTCTTTCAATTCATATCCGAGCTTTTGCATTAACGCGATCATTTCGTCATAACATCCGTGTATATCGCTGATGATGTCATAAGCCATTCTGTCAGCCTCCCTTTTCCGGTTTTTTATTTATTATGGGACTAATTCCTTTACCTAATTACGCTGTTTTGGTACAAATTAAAAAAAGAATTTGAAGAAATAATGCCTTATCACTTTTTTTTCGCCGCCAGCCTTGTTAGAATATGCGTTATGTTTTTAAAAAAAGTAAGGTATTGCCCGCTTTAAGCGGGCTTTTATAACCCTTGTTTTAAGGAGGTATTTACAAATGGAACACACATCAGTCGCTTCTTTAGTCGTCGTTCTGATCGTCGCTTTTTTGACGCCGCTCCTTTTACATCGGTTTAAGCTCAGCATTCCGGTCGTTGTCGCGGAAATCATCATGGGGCTTATTATCGGAAAAAGCGGCCTGAATCTCGTCGTTCAGGGAGACACGTGGCTGGAGACGCTGTCTGTTCTCGGCTTTATCTTTTTAATGTTTTTAAGCGGATTGGAAATTGACTTTTCGTCATTTGAGAAAGGGAAGAAAAAACAATTCCTTCCGAACGGCAAGGAAGCACCCAATACGTTTTCTGCCGCACTGATCATATTTTTCGGCATCTTTATTTTATCATTGCTGCTGTCCTATGCCTTTGTATTAGCCGGTTTTATTCAAAACGCGTTTTTAATGACGCTTATTATTTCGACAATATCACTCGGTGTGGTCGTTCCGACTTTAAAGGAAGAACGGATCATGAATTCCAATATCGGCCAGATCATTCTGCTTGTCGCCGTTATTGCGGACTTGGCTACGATGATTCTGCTCGCTTTCTTCTCTTCTCTTTACGGGGAAGACAGCGGAAATATGTGGCTTCTTCTGATTCTCTTTGCCGCGGGGGTGGTGCTGTATTTCTTCGGCAGGATCTTTAAACACCGCTCGTTTGTGCAGTCGATGTCTAAAGGCACCGTCCAGATCGGCACGCGAGCCATTTTTACACTGATTATCGTGCTTGTCGCTTTATCGGAATCTCTCGGGGCGGAAAATATTCTCGGTGCATTTTTAGCAGGCGTTTTAGTATCGCTTCTGTCGCCGAATAAAGAAATGGTGGAGCAGCTGGATTCATTCGGCTACGGGTTTTTAATTCCGATCTTTTTCGTCATGGTCGGGGTGAAGCTGGACATATGGACGCTCTTCCAAGATCCGAAAACATTGACGATGATTCCGCTGCTTCTGCTTGCGCTGTTTATCAGCAAAATATTCCCGGTGTTTTATTTAAAGAAATGGTATGACAAAAGAACCGTGTTTGCTTCGGGGTTTTTGCTGACTTCTACGCTGTCGCTTGTTATCGCGGCGGCTACGATCGGAGAAAGGCTTCACATTATCAGCGCCAATATGTCCGGCGCGCTGACTTTGGTTGCGGTTATCGCCAGCATCATCACACCGGTCGGCTTTAAAAAATTATTCAAACGGCAAAGTGCGCCGCAGGAAAAAAAGCGCATTACATTTATCGGCGCCAACCAAATGACGCTTCCGGTGACGCTGGAGCTGCCTGATGAGGAATATGATGTGCGGGTCGTCCATGTGTATCAGGAAAATGCCGGGGAAAAGCTTGCGGAATCCGTTTTTTCTGTTGAAACGATTTCTGATTACGAGCCCGGCACGCTTGAGTCGCACGGTATTTTTAAAACGGATATTCTGGTCGTGGCGACGGGAAATGAAGATGTGAACGCTGAAATCGCCTTAATGGCGAAAGAGAAAGGGACTGAGCGCATCATCGCAAGCGTCGGCTCGGTTGAACATGAAACAAAACTGAAGGAAGAGGGCATCAGTATTTTTTCTATCCTTCTGTCTACAAAGACGCTCTTGCGCGCATTAATTGAGGCGCCGGGCGTGATGAACCTTCTGACGAATGAAGAGTCTTCGCTTTATCAGATCAATCTGGAAAATACGGCGTATAACGGCATTATTCTGCGCGAATTTCCGCTGATGGGCGATGTGATTTTCGTCCGGATTTTCAGAGGTGTGGACAGCATCGTTCCGCATGGGGACACGAGGCTGAAAACAGGAGACCGTCTCATCGTTACGGGCTCGCGCAACTACGTGTCGGAGCTGAGAAAAATCCTTGAAGCTTGACCAAATTGCATTTCGTGATAAGATAGAAGACATAACAAGTAAATGATAATCGTATGACCACTAGGGGTGTCCTTCATAAGGGCTGAGATAAAAGTGAGACTTTTAGACCCTCATAACTTGAACAGGTTCAGACCTGCGTAGGGAAGTGGAGCGGTATTTTTCGGGTTCCTTTTATCCAGATAAATTCCAAACCACTTTTCCGATGCGGGAAAGTGGTTTTTTTATTTTATCAGGGGGGAAAACTTTATGACATTTTCTGAAGAATGCAGACTGGCGGCAGCCGAATGGTGGGATGGAAGCTTTGTTCATCCGTTTGTAACAGGGATCGGTGACGGAAGCCTGCCGTTAGACCGTTTCAGTTATTACGTGCTGCAAGATTCCTACTACTTGACGCATTTTGCAAAAGTTCAGGCGTTTGCAGCCGCATATGCCGAAGACTTGTTTACGACGGGAAGGATGGCGGGCCACGCTCAAGGCACATATGAAGCGGAAATGGCGCTGCACCGCGAATTTACGGAGCTTTTAGGGATTACAGAAGAAGAGCGTGCGGCATTTAAGCCGGCGCCGACAGCCTATTCTTATACGTCTCATATGTACAGATCGGTGATGAGCGGCAATTTTGGAGAAATATTAGCTGCACTTCTGCCCTGTTATTGGCTTTATTATGAAGTCGGCGAACGCTTAAAGGAATGTAAACCGGAACATCCGATTTACGAAAAATGGATCGGTACATACGGCGGAGACTGGTTCAGACAGCAGGTCGAAGAACAGATCAGCCGTTTTGACGAGATTGCTGAAAACAGCACAGAGGAAATCCGCGCGAAAATGAAAGAGAATTTTGTGATTTCAAGCTATTATGAATATCAATTTTGGGGAATGGCTTATCAAAAAGAAGGCTGGTCGGAGAAGGGCGGAAAAGAGGTGGAGTCCTTTGGAGCTGCACGCCGTAACTGATAATCGCAAACCCGTTGCCGAGCTGGCCGAGGATATTCTATCGATTCAGCGCGAAGTAAGCTTTATCCATATCAGGGAGCGGGACAAAACAGCGGGAGAGATCATGCAGCTTTTGTCCCTTTTGAAAAAGGGAGGTGCGGATAAGGACAAATTGATCATCAATGATCGGGCGGATATCGCGTTTTTTGCCAATATACACCGTGTTCAGCTCCCGTCCAGCAGCTTTTCCGTAAAGCAGGTGCGAAGCAGATTTCCCCATCTTCATATCGGACGTTCGGTACATTCACTGCAAGAAGCTGTCCAAGCTGAAAAGGAAGATGCGGATTACGTGGTATTCGGCCACGTGTTTGAAACGGAATGTAAACAAGGACTTGAGGCAAGAGGCATCGGCCTGCTTTCAGATATCAAACGCACGCTTTCCATCCCCGTCATTGCAATCGGCGGAATGACACTGCAGACGATCCAGCTCACAAAGCAGGCGAAACCGGACGGAATTGCTGTCATGTCAGGCATTTTCTCAGCTGAAAATCCTGAGGAGGCGGCAAAACGGTATGCACGCGCGGTGAGGGAGGCTGATTATGAAGAAGCACTATGATACGGCGGTTATCGGGGGCGGAATTATCGGATGCGCCATTTCTTATGAGCTGGCGAAGACGCAGCAGAACGTTGTCTTGTTTGAAGCTGGGGAAGTCGGCCGAAAAACGACAAGCGCTGCGGCGGGAATGCTTGGCGCTCACGCGGAATGTGAAAACCGGGATGCGTTTTTTGATTTTGCTATGCACAGCCAAAGACTGTATGAAGCGGCGGGGCAAGAGCTTGAGGAAGCCAGCGGCATTGACATCAGGCGCCATAACGGCGGAATGCTTAAACTGGCGTATACCGAAGAAGATATCGCCCGTTTACGGAAGATGGATGATCTGCCTTCCGTCACTTGGCTTTCAGCGGAAGATGCCCTTGAAAAAGAGCCTTACGCTTCAAAAGACATTCTCGGCGCAAGTTTTATAAAAGACGATGTCCATGTCGAACCTTACTATGTTTGCAAAGCGTATGCAAAAGGAGCGCGGCGCTATGGCGCTGACATATATGAGCATACACAAGTCACTTCCGTAAAACGGGTGAACGGGGAATACTGCATCACAACGTCCGGCGGGGATGTTTATGCTGACAAAGTCGCAGTTGCCAGCGGTGTATGGAGCGGCCGGTTTTTCAGCCAGCTCGGCTTGGGACAGCCTTTTTTCCCTGTGAAAGGAGAATGCCTCTCTGTGTGGAATGACGAAATCCCGCTGACCAAAACCCTTTACCATGATCATTGTTATGTCGTTCCGAGAAAAAGCGGGCGGCTTGTCATCGGCGCCACGATGAAACAGGGCGACTGGAGCGACACGCCTGACATCGGCGGGATTGAGGCTGTCATTGCGAAAGCGAAAACCATGCTTCCCGCCATCGAACATATGAAAATAGACCGGTTTTGGGCGGGGCTCAGGCCGGGGACAAAAGACGGAAAGCCGTTTATCGGGCGGCATCCTGATAACAGCGGCATCATATTCGCCGCCGGCCATTTTCGAAACGGCATCCTGCTAGCTCCGGCAACGGCTGAAATGGTGCGGGATATGATCCTGGGAAGACAGGTTAAACATGAATGGGAAGAAGCGTTTCGAATTGATCGCAAGGAGGCTGTTCAAATATGATCCTTCAGCTGAACGGAAAACAAATTGATTGGAATCGAAAAGAGGGGACGGTTCAGGATTTGCTTGAATCGTATCAGCTTGATCAAAGAATCGTAGTTGTAGAAAGAAATAAAGAAATCATCGAAAAAAAGAATTATGAAAACACAAGTTTATGTGATCGCGACGTCATAGAAATTGTCCATTTTGTAGGAGGCGGATGAGGATGTTAACAATAGGCGGGAAACAGTTTCAGTCAAGATTGCTGTTAGGAACGGGAAAATATCCGAGTTTTGAGATTCAGAAAGAGGCGGTGGCCGTCTCGGAATCAGATATTTTAACCTTTGCGGTGCGGCGGATGAACATCTTTGAACAGTCTCAGCCAAACTTTCTCGAACAGCTTGATTTGTCTAAGTACACGCTTCTCCCGAATACAGCCGGCGCCGCAACGGCTGAAGAGGCGGTCAGAATCGCAAGGCTTGCTAAAGCTTCAGGACTTTGTGACATGATAAAAGTGGAAGTCATCGGTTGCAGCCGGTCACTTTTGCCTGATCCGGTTGAAACGCTGAAAGCATCAGAGCAGCTGCTTGAAGAGGGATTTATCGTTCTTCCGTATACGTCAGATGATGTCGTGCTCGCAAGGCGTCTTGAGGAGCTCGGAGTCCATGCTATTATGCCGGGCGCTTCACCGATCGGTTCAGGCCAGGGAATTTTAAATCCGCTGAATCTGTCCTTCATCATTGAACAGGCGAAAGTTCCGGTCATTGTCGATGCCGGCATCGGTTCTTCAAAAGACGCTGCCTGCGCGATGGAGCTCGGAGCTGACGGTGTGTTATTAAATACCGCTGTGTCAGGCGCTGATGATCCGGTCAAAATGGCCCGGGCGATGAAGCTTGCCGTAGAAGCGGGCCGCCTTTCTTATGAAGCCGGGCGGATTCCGGTGAAAGATTACGGAACTGCTAGCAGTCCGCGGGACGGTCTTCCGGTATGACGGACAGATATTCCAGACAGGAGCTGTATCAGCCGATCGGTCCCTCCGGACAGGAGAAGCTCCGGTCGTCTCATGCCGTGATTATCGGCGCGGGTGCGCTTGGTGCGGCAAATGCAGAGATGCTTGTCAGAGCAGGGGTCGGGAAGGTAACGATCGCTGACAGAGATTATGTGGAGTGGAGTAATCTCCAGCGCCAGCAGCTTTATACCGAAGATGATGTCAGACAGGAAATGCCGAAAGCCGCGGCAGCTGAAAAACGGCTTAAATCCATAAACAGCGATGTAGATGTGAAAGGATTTGTCATGGATGTCACTGCGGAAAACGCACCCGGACTGATTTGTGACGCATCTCTTATCATTGACGCGACTGACAACTTTGAAACGAGGCTGATTGTGAACGATGCGGCTGTACAGAAAGGAATTCCCTTTCTGTACGGCGCCTGTGTCGGCAGCTATGGACTCTCCTTTACCGTCATTCCCGGTGTCACGCCGTGCCTTCACTGTCTGCTTGAGACATTGCCTTTAGGCGGTATGACATGTGATACGGCGGGAATTATCAGTCCGGCTGTATTACAGACGGCTGTTTTTCAGACTGCAGACGCGCTGAAGCTGTTAACAGGCGGACCTGTTGAGCATGTTCTCCGCTCGTTTGATTTGTGGAAAAATGAACGGTCCGAAATAAATGTTGCCCGTCTCAAGAAAGCTGATTGTCCAAGCTGCGGCACGAACGCTTTTCCGTTTTTATCTTACGAGAATCAGTCAAAAGCGGCTGTTCTGTGCGGGAGAAACACGGTACAGATCAGAACGGGAATCTCAGAGCCGTTTGACCTGCAAAGGCTTTCGGGACAGCTCAGACGGGCCGGGCTTGACGTTTCGGCCAATCCGTATTTAATTTCTTTCACGACAGACAGTTTCAAGATGGTTCTGTTTCGTGACGGCAGAGCATTAATTCACGGTACAAGCGACATCAGCAGAGCGAAATCCTTTTATCATAAATGGATCGGATAATGCGAAAGGAGAGAAAAACAGCATGAGCATTTGCAAAGCATTGACGATTGCCGGGTCAGATTCAGGAGGAGGGGCCGGTATACAGGCGGACCTGAAAACTTTTCAGGAGCTCGGCGTCTTCGGGATGTCAGCCATTACAGCGGTAACCGCCCAGAATACATTGGGGGTTCACGGCATCTACCCGCTCACCCGGGAAGCGCTTGGCAGCCAGATCGACGCGGTGGCGGAAGATCTGCGGCCTGACGCGATAAAAACGGGAATGCTGTGGAGCGCGGAGATGATTGCGGAAATTGCGGAAAAAATGGATCAGTACAGACTGGAGCATCTCATCACCGATCCCGTCATGATTGCCAAAGGAGGCGCATCCCTGCTGCGTGAGGAAGCACAGGCCGCGTTAAAAGAGCTGTTAATTCCGCGCAGTTATGCGATTACGCCGAATGTTCCGGAAGCTGAGGCATTGACCGGAATGGAAATCCGTACGTTTGAAGACCGGAAAAAAGCGGCCGAACGCCTTTGCCAGCTTGGCGCAAAGAACGTCATCATAAAAGGCGGACACCAGCCTGAACAGGGGAAAATCGTTGATTTATTATTTGACGGTTCATCATTTACCGGAATCAGTCACGCCTATATTGATACGAAACACACCCACGGAACGGGCTGTACATTTGCGGCTGCGCTGACGGCGGAAACTGCAAAAGGAAAACATATTCAAGCCGCGTTTGAGACAGCTGCCAACTTTGTGCGTGAAGCCGTGGAACATACGCTCGGCATCGGAGCTGGACACGGGCCGACAAATCATTTTGCCTATAAAAGAAACAGCCTGCAGACGAGATAAAAAGAGACCGCTTCAACACCCCGCGGTCTTTTTCCCATGCTTTTAATCTGGACAAGGTTATGATATGATAAAAATTAAGATCAGGTACTAAATTATGTCTTTAAGACGATTACAGGAGGCTTTATACATATGAATTTCTCACTAGAAGGCCGCAACATCGTTGTGATGGGCGTTGCCAATAAACGCAGTATCGCCTGGGGAATCGCCCGCTCGCTTCATGAAGCCGGAGCGCGCCTCATTTTCACTTACGCAGGGGAGCGATTGGAAAAATCAGTTCATGACCTTGCGGCTACATTAGAAAGAAATGATTCTCTCATCCTTCCGTGTGATGTGACAAATGACGCTGAGATCGAAACTTGCTTTGCGAGCATTAAAGAGCAGGTCGGCGTGATTCACGGCATTGCGCACTGCATCGCATTTGCAAACAAAGAGGAGCTTGTCGGTGAATATTTAAATACGAACCGTGAGGGATTCCTGCTTGCGCATAACATCAGTTCTTACTCTCTGACAGCGGTCGCAAAAGCGGCTCGTCCGATCATGACTGAAGGCGGCAGCATCGTCACACTCACTTACCTCGGCGGCGAGCGCGTCGTTTCAAACTATAACGTAATGGGTGTTGCAAAAGCGTCTCTTGATGCAAGTGTCAGATATTTAGCGGCTGACTTAGGAAAAGAAAACATCCGCGTCAACAGCATTTCAGCAGGACCGATCCGCACGCTTTCTGCAAAAGGAATCAGTGATTTTAATTCTATCCTGAAAGAAATCGAAGAGCGCGCGCCGCTGCGCCGCACGACAACACCTGAAGAAGTGGGTGACACGGCCGCATTCTTGTTCAGTGATCTGTCAAGAGGCATCACGGGCGAAAATCTTCACGTTGATTCCGGTTTCCATATTACCGCACGTTAATTGACAAGCAGTCCCTTTTTAGGGATTGCTTTTTCTTTCTTCTGATTTTAATCATTCCGTCATATAGATAAAACATGACAGAATCGGAGGGATGAAGATGTCAAAACAAAACAGAAACGCGGACAAAAAACCGCTCATGTATATTGTGCAGCCGGATTATTCAGACACGCAATCATCAATGCAGGATATATTAATCAAAAGGAAAACACCTCAGCCGCCTATAGAAGAGCCCGCGCACGGAAAGCAGGAGGAAAAAAGTAAGACTCAGCCTGTCGAAGCAGCGCCTGCCGAACCAGAAAAGCAGACACCTGAACAGCACAGTCGAACAGAGGAAGCCGCACAAGAAATTCCGGCGCAAGTGCAGGATGCTGCTGAGCCCGAGGCCGCAGAAAAAGAGCCTGAAGCGGTTCACAATGACGCCTCGGAGGAGAGGGTCCCGCCAAAGCGCGTGAAAAAGCCGATGAGCAGAATGTCCATTCTTGAAAAAATTGATTTCTTAACGAAACTGCCGCATAATATGCCCCGGGCGCTTTGTTTGATAGAAGCCAACGGGAAAACTTACAGAGGCGTAATCGTCGGCAGAAAAAATGATGCCATCTATTTGAGGACGACGAGCAACGGTGCGCCTGCTGAGCTTGCCATCAGCGATATCACCTCGCTGCATCCGCTCGGTTTTTAACCATACAAAAAGCTGCCTGAATTCTTTACTCCGGCAGCTTATTTTTATGCTTTTCGGTTAAGAATGTGTGCGGTTCAGCAATCTCGGGCTAAGGCAATTGATGGCGCAGAAGCTGTGAAGATCGACTTCAACGCAATAGTTTGTTTTTTCTAAACGGAATACATCACAGACAGAATCTTTATCTGTAAAATCAAGGATGTGCTTATGTTCGTCAAAGGCAATAAGCAGGCTTAATGTGGCACAGCCGTCACAGACTCTTTCAACTCTGAAAAAAAGAGTATTAAAGCACGGACCGTTATCCAGCTCGCCGACATTTCCGAAAGCGATAAACGGCGATGATTTAGAAGTGAAAAGCACAAACGGCACTGTATCGCCTAATGAAAAACCCGGCGATAAAAGGTTGGAATAGCATCCGGCCGGGCAATCTTCCTCAACCGCATTTTGCAGGTCCTCAATATTTTCCACCGCTTCACGCACACAGTATGTTGTATTCTTGCTCATAATTTCCCTCCTGACTTCACGTTTTAAATGGCACCGGATTAAACGATATCGGAGAGTCAGCCGCCCGGGCGTCCGGGCGGGCTGATGATTGCATCTGTAATAGAAAGTTGGAAGGGGATTCCTCTTTAGAAAAGATGCGAATCAATGACTATCCGTGATGCTTTTTCTCTTTGTGCGGCTCAGGCCGGTCGACAAGTTCGGGTGAAAGGCATTGAATGGCGCTGAAGCAGCTCAGATCAACTTCAATGCAAAAATCTGTTTTTTCTAAACCGAAGAAATCCGGATCACAAGGATGGCAGACGCTGAGGGTGTCGCCGTGCACATCTACGGGGCGCAGTATTGAAAGCGTCGCGCAGCAATCGCAAACTCTTTCTGCCCGGAAGAAAATAGACTCGAAACACTGGCTGTCATCCGCAAATCCTCCGACGTTCCCGAATGTGGAGAACAAACCGCCTTTTTTATCAAACAAGAGAAACGGGATGGTATCTTTACCGGTAACCGTCGGGCTTAACAGATTGGTATAGCATCCAGTCGGGCATTGTTCTTCAACAGCCTCTTGTTCTGCTAAAATCTTCTCGACTGCATCGCATACACAATTTTCATCTCGGCCATGGTGTTTTCCGCAGCTCATGGATTTCAGCTCCTTCTTTTAGGGTATTTGACTTTTGTCTTTAACAACATATGTACGCGAGCCTCACTTGGTGTGGGTGAACGTCTATATATTCATCATATGCGGAGAAAATAAGAAAAAGCAGAGCGTTTTTTAGCTCTGCTTTTCTTTTTAGAGGACGAGAGTGATGACTAAGACAGCAATCAGTAAATTTGTCGCTGTTGAGATCAACACTGCGATATCGGCATCTACTGTTGTCACGTTTACGCCGCGGGAGTTTTCGATGAGCAGTTTTTGGCGGTTGATTTGTTTGTTGGCTGTCAGCTGCAGTAAGTCTTGTGCGACCAATTCAGCGATCACTCCGTCAGCGATTGAAGTGAGAGTAGCTGTTACGACTGCTGCATTAATTGCTGTCATGACTGAAGCGACTGCTTGAACGTCTGTTGATGTCACATTAATATCACAAGAGTCTCTGATAATGATCGCTTCTTCAGAAACTTGTTTGTTGATGTTCGCCTGAGCCAGGTCTTGGTCAAGGAAGGCATTATCTTCGCCGAATCCGTTTCCGTTACAGCAAACACTGCATCTTCTGCCTTCTTTTTCTTCTTTCTCTTCTCGCGGATGTTCGCATTCAGGATCAAGTGCAACCCAAGAGTATGGTCTGCTTTCCATATCTATTCCTCCTTTTCTTTTACTATTATTAAATGAGCTGGCCCCTTACTTTGACTCAGGCATATATCCTGATAAAAATCACTATTTTTTAGTTATTGACCGGGATTTTGGCGTCTTTGCCGGAGCTGTTCGATTAATTGTTCTCTGCGGGTTTGCGGATTTGTCTGCTGCTCTTGTGCTTTTTCCTGCTCTTTTTTCTGTTTCTGGCTTTCAAGAAAAGCTTCTGTTTTTGCCTGCATGTCTTTGACTAATGCGATCAGCATTTCTTTTTCTTCATCAGGTATTTCTCGCATTTTATCCTTTGTCACGCCGTGTTTTTTGAAGACATTGCTGACAAGCACTTTTAAAAGCGGATCCACTTCTGGTAGATTTTCGAGTTCTTTTTTTAATTTTTCGTTATCTGCCATTTGTTCTCACCTCTATTTTTAAAAATTTGAATAGAAAGAGTTAAAGGATGTCTAGTTCAGCAAAAAGTATATTTAATAATTGAAACAAAATTTGTACAAAGGCCATGATATCGTCTGCTGTCAGTGTGATTTTGACATTGCGGCTGTTCAGAACTTGAATGACGGTCCTCTTTTTTATTTGGCAATCATCCAGGATCAGCAGTTCGGTTACCATTTGGTCGGCTGTGTCTTCATCTGCGATCACGAGCTGTGTCGCGAGGATAATCGCCGCAGTAACTGAGGCTTGTATAGAAAGAGCGGCCGTTATATGTGTTGTATCTACTGTGACATTTTCGCAATCAATCACTTCGATCTTCTGCTCGAATTCGTTGGATAATTGTTCGAATATTTGTGGTTGCAGTGTTTCAACATTTTCTTCAAACGACATAACCTTCACTCCTTTCTCATTCATACTTTATATAATGCAAATGAAACGCCGAGCGGAATAAGAAAAACAACTAAACCGCACCTATTTTTTTCCCGGACAAGGTGCGATTCATGAAGAACAGGGTTTTCGCATATATATTATGAGGTCAAGTTTTAAAAAGGAGTGAACAGGTGGTTATCAATTGGCTTTCATTTATTCTGTTATCGTTTGCCGTTTTTCGGCTGGCCAGGCTTTTCGTATTTGACACCATAATGGCGCCGCTTCGGAGCCTTTTTCACGAGGAAAAAACAGAAACCGCACCAGACGGCACGACAGAAACCTACATTGTCATAAAAGGCAAAGGCATCAGGGCTTTTATCGGTGAACTGCTCAGCTGTTACTGGTGTACGGGCGTATGGTGCGCCGCCTTTTTAATTGCGGCGCAGATTGTGATTCCCGAGGCTGCGCAATGGCTGATTTTACTTTTAGCCATAGCCGGGGCGGCGGGGATCATTGAAGCTGCGGTTTCGCGTCTTCTTCAGGAATAAGGCGGTTCCATCAGCAACTTACCATTATTTTCTGCATAAAATGGTATATATGACATAAGGAAAGGAAGGATCAACATGAATCAATCAAGCAAACCTTCCCAAAAAACTCCATACAAATCCACTGAGTACCAGCCTTACGAAAAAAAAATTAAAAAGAAAGGCTGCGGCTGCGGCCAAAAGAAAAAACCGAGATAGCCGTTTTCTAAAAAAACCGGGGATTCCGGTTTTTTTGTTTTTTGCCGAACACCGGTCCCTGTTCCGCATAGATCATAGGAGGAGGGGATGTTATGAATATATTTGAAGCATTGATCAATGGAAAATACCGCAGACACAATCAAAATCAGCGGGAGTATAACAAACATATCTTATCTATTGAAAAGCAGCTGTCAGAGTTTGATGAAGCCGGTTTGCGCTTCGAGGAATGGATAGATGTGTTTGCCGCTGAAACCGAAGCCAAACTGAAGAAAAATGAGCATTCTCAATAAAATGAAATGAAATCCGCACCGGCCCTATGCATTTATCCAAGCCAAACAAGTCTCATCACATAGAGTATAGAGAGTAAAGGAGGTGCTTAAGTATGGGATTCGGATATGGCGGATTCGGAGGCGGCTACGGCTGCGGCGGATACGGTGGCGGCTATGTCGGAGGCGGTTACGGCTCAACATTTGTTCTTGTTGTCGTATTGTTCATCCTCTTGATCATTGTCGGTGCATCCTTTTTCGGCTAAACCTTAGCTAGACCCAGGATAAGCGCGGGATCGTTCCCGTGCTTGCCTGATGTATGAAAACGGGGTATGCGGAATTTCCCGTTGTCTTACGGGCACATGTTCCGCCCTTTGTTCATACAATATCGTATTACTCCACAAAAAGGAGGCACAACATGGATAATCAATTTTTTAAAAATATTGAGAAGAAAACAGGCGTCAGCATGAAGGATGTCATGAACCTCGCGGGATCATTGCAAAATGCAAATTTCAAAGATGAAAACACGGTGAGAGGTGTCATTCAGAAGGTATCCCAGCTGGCTAACAAACGTGTACCGAAAGAATTGGAAGACAAAATCGTTCAATCAATTACAAGCGGTAAAGAGAAACTTGATTTTGGCACCATTTCTAAAATGATGGACAAAAAATAGGCGTCAGCCGGCCTTATTGAAGGCCTTTTTATGTGAGAAGAACCCGGCAGTGATCTGCCGGGCTCTTTATATTCTGAGTGCGCTCCGTCTGTCCGTCCGAAGAAGGGGCTCGAGAAATCTTGAACTGCGCGCTGTTTTCCCCCGTCTGTTCGCGGGACATGATACATATAAATGCTGCATGGCCCTCGTCATTGCGACGTACAGAAGCCGTCTTTCTTCTTCGAGCGGAGCGGGATCGCCCTGTCTCGCCGTCTCAAGCGCGAAGTCATGGGGGATCGAGCCGTCAGCCGCGCCTAAAATATAGACCGTATTGAATTCAAGACCTTTTGAGCGGTGAATGGTCATCAGTTCGACGCCGTTTTCATCGGTTTTCAAATTCTCGGCGGCGCGCATATGATCGACATGCGCCAGAAAATCCGGAATGGTTTTAAATTTTTTGGCGGCCACTTTGACATCCCGAAGATCATCAGAGCCTTTTTCCAGCTTGTTTCCTTCATTGCCCCGTTTTTTTAAATACTCGGAAAAGCCCATTTTGCTTTCGGCGAAGGTGATGGCTTCAACAGGCTTCATTGTCCGGATGCTGGCGAAAAACGGAACGATCTGCTTGATCTTCCCTATTTGAAACGGCTTCAGGTCAGGCAGTTTCGTCAGCGCCTTAATCATCGTGCAATCTTCTGTGATTGACAGCGCCTTTAGCGTTTGCAGGGCGGATTGCTTTAAAAATAAGGCCGGAAGCAGATCTTTCACTGCATCCGTATCATCCTCGTTCTGGCTCGCGTATAAGTAGGCGAGGATCTGCCGGACGATTCTGCGGCTGTAAAACGTCTGCACACCCCTGTCGGCATGGTAAGGGATTGATGATTGATGCAGTCTTTCATAAATGGCCCGCCCGGCGCTGTTTGTCCGGTAGAGCACGGCAAAATCGCCAGGGCTCGCTCCGTTTTGAATTTTCTCTTTTATATCCGAAACGATCATGGTTGCTTCTTCTTCCTCATCGTAAGGATAAAACATCACGGGATCGTGAGCGCTGTCTTTGACGGCAGAAAGTGTTTTTTCATACCGTTTTTTATTTTTCTTTACAACGGTATGAGCACTTGAGACGATCGGATGCGGCGAGCGGTAATTTGCCGTTAAGTAAATGGTTGTTGCTGCCGGATAGTCTTTCTGAAAATCAAGGATGAAAGACGGGCTGCTGCCGCGGAACGCATAAATGGATTGGTCGTCATCCCCCACGCAGCACAGGTTATTCTCTGGGCTTGCGATCAGCTGCATAATTTTATATTGTACAGGATTAATATCTTGAAACTCATCAATCAAAATATGAGAAAATCTGTTTTGATACTGTGCGAGAATATCAGGCCGGCTTTTTAACAGCTCATAACAGCCTTGGGCCATGTCATCAAAATCAAACTGCCGATTTTCCCGCTTTTGCCGTTCATAATGTTCATAGAGCCTGTATACTTTTTTCTCCCAGTCATCCGCAAGCGGAATTGTCTCATGGGGGAGGTACGTGTTTTTCCAGCAGCCGATAAGCTGAAGCGCCTGGTCGACGGGAAACTCTTTTTCATCCAAATGTTCTTCATAGAGCGCCTTTTTTACATATTGCTCTCTCTGCCATTCCATTTTTAGAAGCTGGCTGCCGTTCCATTTTGAAGAATCAAAATGATAGAGTATTTTATAGAAAAAGCTGTGGAATGTTCCCGTCACAAGACGGGAGACTTTGCCGGCTGCCAGCCCGTATTCAGTCGCCATCCGCTCTTTCATTTCGGCGACGGCTTTTGTCGTAAAGGTCACAAGCAGCATGTTCTCAGGTGAAATGCCGAGATGTTCAATCATATGGGCGGCGCGGGCTGTCAGCACCCTCGTTTTTCCGCTTCCCGCTCCGGCGAGCACCAGCAGGGGCCCGTCGGTTTCTGTGACTGCCCGCATCTGTTCACGGTTCAGTCCGATACCGGGAAACAAAGATGTATCAGCTGCTTCAGATATTGGTGAAAACGGCTCGGCTGCAGGCACTTTTTTCGGGCTTTTCCATTCTGAGACGATCGGTTTCGGATTCTCTGAAATCGCTTTTCCTTTCGGCAGACGGAACATGCCGGCTTCCTTATACTCTTCCTTTTCCTTCTCCGCTTTTGGCTCCTTGGCCGCGCATGCTTTTTCACAGGCGGTAAAGTCTCCCTTTTGCCGGTGATAAAATGCCGGCTGCTCTAAAATCGAAAGCCGCATGAAGACGGGCTGGTCACAATGTGCGCAAAAAATATTTCCTTTCTGAGCTTCTTCAAAAAGGAATTGGTAATGTTCTCTAGAATATGTATGTAAATGTATCGTTCGGTTATTCAGTCGGGCGCATTTCAAAAAGGGGTCCTCCCATTAAAAGGTGTTCATCCATTTGATAGACAAAGAATATCATAACAAAAGAACCGCGTTTCAAAAAGTAAGATTAAGGGAAATGAAAAGCGAAGGGGAGGGGTACATATGATTTATGCAGGACGGATTCAAAACCAGCAGTATACTCAATACGCAAACCGGATAGCGGGTTATAGGCCTGATTACGCCGGCATTACGAAAGCGGCCGCCCTCGCCAATGACAGGATGTACAGAGAGGTGGAGCGCCGCCAGGAAAACACCGCAGCCGCAGAAAAGAACGTACATGAGGAAAAACGTAAGCGCTCTCTTTCCCGTCTGCCGCAAATTATGGGAAAAGGCCGATTGATTAATCAATACGTGTGAAAAACCCGGAAAATATCCGGGTTTTTTTGAGTCGTATATATAAAAGGTGAAGAAGGAGATGATTTTTTTTGAGAAGGTATACATTATTCATCGCGGGGTTATTTTTATTCGGCCTCTTTATTGCCGGAATGAAACCGGCGCACGCATCGGCGGGCTCCGCAGCAAAAGATGTCACTCTCACACAGCTGGCGCCGCATGTTTGGATGCATACAAGCACCGGCATGGCAGACGGAAGTCCCGTCCCTGCGAACGGATTGCTCCTTGAGACGTCCAAAGGAATCGTACTGATTGATACGCCATGGAATGACAGTCTCACAGAGCAATTAATGACAAAAATAAAACAGCAGTTTCCCGGTAAAAAGATGACCGATGCCATTGTGACACACGCCCATGACGATCGCATCGGCGGGCTGAACACCCTGTATACATACGGCGTAAAGGTCCACAGCACGAAGCTGACAGCCGACTTCGCCCGGCAGCAGGGATATGACCGCCCGCTCGGAGATTTGAAAAACGTGACCAAGCTGCAGTTTGGCGATATGAAAGTTGAAACGTTTTATCCGGGGAAAGGGCACACGGAAGACAATATGACTGTCTGGCTGCCTCAGGATAAGCTCTTATTCGGCGGATGTTTAATCAAGTCTTTAGAAACAAAGGAAATCGAGCCTACTCCTGGGTTTTACCCGGACCACTGGCCGAGAGCCGTCCGCAAAGTGATGAAAAGATATCAAGACATCAGCATTGTCGTTCCGGGCCATGGCAGTCCGGGGGATGACCGTCTGCTGCCGCATACGATAAGCCTCCTGAAAGAAAAGCAATAAAGAAGACCGGCGCTCCCATTACGGAGTGCCGGCTTTTTTTATCTCTTTCTGATTTTCATAAAACAAAGGAAAGCAAGTGCAAGCGCCAAAACGGCATATCCCGCTATCGGCCAAACATGCTGATGAAATGAAGAATAATCTCCGGAGATGACTTCCTGAGCCAGCTCGATCGAGTGGATAAACGGCAAGGCATAAGCGATATGTTTGAACGTCTCACCGAGCAGATTGACATCCATCCAAGCTCCGCCCAGAAATTGCACGAGTGTTATATAAATCGTTCCGATACCCGAAATTTGTTTGTCCGTAAACACAGCACCTAAACATAAACCGAAGAAAACTGACATCATCGCAATCGGCAGCAGTACAGCGATACCGGCGAGAAGATTGATCCATTCGGCTGACAAACCGGCAGCCGCTGCTGCGGTAAAACAAATGACAATTTGTAAAACGGCCAGCGGCAGCATCGGCAGCGTATAACCGACAACATAATCTGCTGTTTTTAAAGGAGAAGCAAACAAACGGGTCAGAAGGGCGGTCTGTTTGTCTTTTGCGATCAGCAATGCAGAGAACATCGTAAGAAAAGCAAAGCCGAAAACAATGAGTCCGGGTGCTAAATGCTGGACTTTAAAGGTGTCAAGCGGCGCATTTTTCTCAATCGCCGTAAACAGAAACAATAGAATAACAGGCAGTGCGATTCCAAGGATGATAGATAGGGGATCACGAAAAATCTCTTTGCGGTTGCGTATGGCGAAATCAAGCATAAAGACCCGCCTCCCCGTCACAAATCGCTAAAAAGGCATCTTCAAATGTGGCTGAATGAGTTTGCTTTTTCAGAGCCTCCGCCGTACCCAGTGCTTTTAATGTCCCATTTTCTAAAATGCAAATACGGTCTGCCAGGGCTTCGGCCTCTTCTAAATAGTGTGTCGTTAAAATAATCGTCATGTCTCCCTTTAATGCCTCAAGATTTTTCCACAGCTCGCGGCGTGAACGGACGTCCAGCCCTAATGTCGGCTCATCTAAGAAATAAATATCCGGCTTTGTAATCATGCCCATGGCGATGCTGAGCCGGCGCTGCATTCCGCCTGATAATGTTTTTGTTTTTGCTCTTTCTTTCTCTTTCAATTGAAACAATTCGAGCATCTCATCCGTTCTTTTTTTTCCTTCTTTTTTTGGAATTCCGTAGACTCCGGCTATAAACTCTAAGTTTTCCCGCACGGTTAAATGAGGGGCAATGGCTGTCTCCTGCGGAGATATATTCATTTTCGGTTTAATTTTATCCAAATCAGTCAAAATGCTGAAGCCGAGCACTGATGCATCACCTTCATCCGGAGAAAGGAGGCCGCAAAGCATGCTGATTAATGTCGTTTTTCCGGCTCCGTTCTCACCGAGTAAAGCGAAAAATTCTCCTTTTTCAACTGAAAAATCAAGACGGTCAACGGCGGCGGTTTCTTTATAATGTTTCGTTAATTGCTTCAGCTCAATCGCGTGCATTTACTCATCCTCGCCATCTGCGTCAATTTGCTTTGCGTTTAAAATATCTTTTGCAAATTCGAAAAAGAGTTCTTGTTTAACAAGTGCGATACCCTGCTGGTCATCCCCGAGCATAAGCAGTGAGTCCCCGGGATTTATATCAAAAACATCTCTTGCTTCTTTAGGAATGACAATCTGGCCTTTTGTGCCAACTTTAACGGTCCCGAATATATGCTTTCCTTTAGGTGCTGTCATGTGTATCCCTCCGTTGTGTGAATTGTATTTTTTGTATGAATTGTAATACTTCGTATACTAAACATACATCAACCTTCCATAAAATTCAATAAAATTCATGAAAAAGTAATATTTTCATAAAAAAAGCACTCCTGCCATATCAACAGGAGTGCTTTTGATTTTATAATTTGTGTTCCTTTATCATTTCCAGGTGGGGGATGCCGGCATCAAGAAATTCTTCGCCGGATGTGACGCGGTACCCTTGTTTTTCATAAAACGGAACCGCCTGCGTCTGCGCATGTAAGATAAAGCTGCCGGCGCCCTGGGCGGCCGCCGCTTTTTCAAGCGCCTGCATAATGATTGCTCCGACACCGAGAGAGCGGTGGCTTTTCATCACGCAGATACGCTCTAATTTTCCGCGCCCGTCTTTCAAGCGCCATCTGCCGGCTCCGACCGGCTGACCGCCGTCATAAATGACAATATGCTCTGACGCGTCTTCGAATTGATCAATTTCCTCTTCTTCCGGAACGTGCTGCTCTTTAACAAAGACCTCTTTTCTGACGAAAAAAGCGTCGTTCAGATGTTTTTCAGTTTTTGCAACGATGGCTTCCAAACAGTTATTCTCCTCCGCCTAATAAAAATGTTTCGTACACAGTCCATGAGCCGTTATCCAGCTGATACAGCAGGTGAAAACGGTCGATGACTTCTTCGTGGGAAATGTCCTGCATTTTCAGCTGTCCGAGTACGTCGGAATGTTCATCTGACGACAGCTTCTGGCCGACCGTGACATGCGGAACGAAGCTGTATTCCGGCTTACCGGACAATGCTCCTGAATAGCATTTCTCACTCAGGGTTTTTAATTCCTCCGTCGGCTCCGCTTTCATATATATCACATTATTCACAGGAGAAAACGAGCTGTATTTTGTGATCTTCAGAACGAGCGGATGCGACTCTTTCGCCGTCTGTCTCAGCTGTGATACGATCTGCTCGATTTCCTGTTCTGTCGCTTCAAACGGATCTCTTACCGTCAGATGCGGCGGTATGAGCGCGTAGCTCGGGTCGTAGCGTTTCCGGTACGAATTTGCGAGATCCTGTAATTTTTTTGATGGAAATAAAACAATACCGTATTTCATGAAAGTTCCCTCCTTAATGAATGGTTACAGCATTTTTTTCAGCGCCGGCGTGATGAGCGGCTGCCAGTATGTCCATTTATGATCCCCGTCAAAGGTTTCATACGTGTATTCAGACTGTTTGCTTTCCAGCAGCTGTTTGAGCTCTTCGTTCGGCGCGGTGAAATCAAGCACCTGGCCGTCCGTCGTGTGGACATCGGTTTCTTTTTCTCCGATTTGATGATAAACGGATATCTGTTTGAGATCCTCCGACTGCCGGACGGCATCCAGCACGTGCCCGTCAACATATGGAGACTGCATGATGACGTTTCCAAACATGTTCGGATAGTCAATCGCCGTCATGAGCGAGACGGTTCCGCCGAGGGAATCCCCGATCATGGTGCGGCCGTATCCGACTTGATAAGTCGGGTATTCTTTGTCGATAAAAGGAACGAGCTCATTTGCGATAAACCGTTTATATGAGGCGAACTTAGAGCCTTCGGGATGGTATGTGTTTCTTCGTTCCCGCACATTTTTATATGGGACGCCGATAATGATGCAGCGGTCAATTTCCCCTTTTGACATGAGCTCTTCCGCCTGCCGCCCGATCCTCCCTAATCTGAAATAATCATGGCCGTCCTGGGCGATGACCGTATGATATTTATACAGGGGAGAGTAAGTGTTGGGCAGGTAGACCAAAACGGTCATTTCTTCTTCAAGCTCATGAGAGAAAAGGTTTTTCTCATGAATGATTCCGGTTTTCGGTGCCACTTCGCATTCCTCCAGGCCGCTTCTTGTCTTGATGGTTTTTCCCTATTGTACCATGAATTATTAGAAATTTCTTTCTTCAGATGCACTTCTTGCGAGAGTTCAGAAAATTAAAAAGTTGTTGAAATCCATTTTATAGTGCGTTAATATAGAACAATCAGAAAATACAAAACAATATTCTTATCACGAGAGGTGGAGGGACTGGCCCTTTGAAACCTCAGCAACCGGTTTGCTTTGCCGCGGGAAGGCAAAGTGCCAAGGTGCTAAATCCAGCAAGCGATTCACATGCTTGGAAGATAAGAGGAAGAGAAAAGCTCCTTCTTCTTATGAAGAGGGAGCTTTTTTATTTTTGAAAAGGATGGTGCTTACTGATGACGCAGCATGTTGAAACAAAATTAGCCCAAATTGGAAATAGAAGCGAAGAAGCAACAGGAACGGTCAGTCCGCCGATTTATCTGTCCACCGCTTACCGACATAGAGGAATAGGGGAATCTACAGGTTTTGATTACGTGCGCACGAAAAACCCGACACGCCAGCTCGTTGAAGACGCTATCGCCGTGTTGGAAAACGGTGCGAGAGGCTTTGCTTTCAGCTCGGGAATGGCAGCCATTCAAACGATTATGGCTTTATTTAAAAGCGGGGATGAATTGATTGTATCCTCCGATTTATACGGAGGCACATACCGTTTGTTTGAAAATGAATGGAGAAAATACGGCTTAAGCTTTATTTACGATGATTTCAGCGATGAAGACTGTTTACGCTCCAAATTAACGGAAAACACGAAAGCGGTATTTGTTGAAACGCCTACAAACCCGTTAATGCAGGAGGCGGACATTGAAAAAATCGCCCGGATTACGAAAGAAGCCGGCCTGCTCTTGATTGTCGATAATACGTTTTATACCCCGGTCATCCAGCGCCCGCTTGAACTGGGAGCCGATATCGTCATTCACAGCGCCACAAAATATTTAGGCGGGCACAATGATCTCCTTGCCGGTCTTGTTGTCGTAAAGGATGAAGAGCTCGGCGACATCATGTTTAATCACCAAAATGCGATCGGGGCCGTTCTCCCGCCGTTTGATTCGTGGCTTTTAATGAGAGGGATGAAAACACTCGGGCTCAGAATGCGGCGTCATGAAGAAAACGCCCGTGAACTTGCAGAATTTTTAGAACAGGAAGAAGAAATCGCCGACGTGTTATATCCCGGAAAAGGCGGAATGCTGTCTTTCCGGCTGCAAAAAGAGGAATGGGTCAATCCATTTTTAAAAGCGCTTAAAACGATCTGTTTCGCAGAAAGTCTCGGCGGGGTGGAAAGCTTTATTACATACCCCGCGACACAGACGCACATGGACATTCCGGAAGATATCCGAATCGCAAACGGCGTCTGCAACCGCCTGCTCAGATTTTCAGTGGGAATTGAACATGCAGAAGACTTGAAGCGGGATGTAAAGCAGGCATTACAGCAAGTAAAAGAGGGGGCCGTGTCGTATGAGTAATCAAAATTGGACGCTGGAAACCCAGCTCGTGCACAATCCATTTAAAACTGACGGAGCTACCGGAGCCGTCAGCGTGCCGATTCAGCATGCTTCCACATTTCATCAGTCTTCCTTTGAAGAATTCGGGACATATGATTACAGCCGATCCGGCACACCGACAAGAACAGCGCTTGAAGAAACGATCGCAGGTCTTGAAGGCGGAACGAGAGGCTTTGCTTTCAGCTCCGGAATGGCGGCGATTTCGACGGCGTTTCTGCTCTTATCCCAAGGCGACCATGTTCTTGTCACGGAGGATGTGTACGGCGGAACATTCCGCATGGTGACAGAAGTGCTGTCCCGTTTCGGAATCGAACACACTTTTGTCGATATGACGGACATAGAAGCGGCCGCCCGCGCCATCAGGCCGAATACGAAAGCCATCTATATGGAAACACCGTCAAACCCGACGCTCGGCATCACGGACATTAAAGCCGTCGTCGAACTGGCAAAAGAACACGGCTGTCTGACATACCTTGACAACACTTTCATGACGCCTGCACTGCAGCGGCCGCTTGATCTTGGCGTAGATATCGTGCTTCACAGCGCGACGAAATTTTTAAGCGGCCACAGCGATGTGCTGTCAGGCCTTGCCGCCGTCAAGGATGAAGAGCTCGGCAATCAGCTGTATAAGCTGCAAAACTCATTTGGAGCGGTGCTCGGCGTACAGGACTGCTGGCTCGTATTGAGAGGCTTAAAAACATTGCAGGTCAGACTGGAAAAAGCGAGCCGGACGGCTGAACGGCTGGCTGCCTTTTTTGACGGGCACCCCGCCGTCAAAAACGTTTACTATCCCGGCCTTGCCGGACACCCGGGGGCCGATACCCATAAACGGCAAGCAAGCGGAGCGGGCGCCGTCCTGTCCTTTGAACTGGAAAGCAAAGAAGCCGTCAAAAAGCTGGTCGAAAATGTATCGCTTCCGGTATTTGCGGTCAGCCTCGGCGCTGTCGAATCCATTCTCTCATACCCTGCAACTATGTCGCATGCCGCCATGCCGCAAGCGGAAAGGGAAAAACGCGGCATCACAGACGGCCTTCTGCGCCTGAGCGTCGGAGTCGAAAACGCCGAAGATTTAGAACGCGACTTCGAACAGGCATTGAAAAAAATAACTCCCGCCAAAGTCAGATCATAAACGAAAAGGGCGCCGCCAATTGAGCGCCGCCCCTTTTTTTATTTTTGATAAAAAAAGTGTTGACGAACGGCTGAGCAGGATATATAATTATAAATGTCAGAGAGACAACAACATACCCAGCAACACATACATATCATGATTCCGTAGCTCAGCTGGGAGAGCGCTACCTTGACAGGGTAGAGGTCGCTGGTTCGAGCCCAGTCGGAATCATAGCCAAAACCCTTGCGTAGCAAGGGTTTTTTACTTTTTATTGAAACGGCTCTAGAGGCTTACATTATTCCAGTAAGAAGGGCAAGGAAATGGCATTGATAGCTATTATGCACTGAAAACCAAAAATTCGTCAGACCGTTCCTTATGAGTTCTCCAGATAGTAACTGCGGATCGAAAACAAAGTGAAACTTGAAGCGGTATTAAGGTAATAAAAAGGTCCCTTGAATTTCAAGGGACCTAAAGTTTTAATCATCACTCTTATACCTTTGGGGGATCTTGTCTCTCCAGTCGAGTATAAGTTTTTTGAATTTTTCTGTCTCCATGGAGCTTCTATCGTTTTCATTTTCTGTATAAAGGTGTTCTATGACTGTTTGATCTTCTTTTATATATGCAATGGTTGTATTTAGTTGAATCTCATATTCTTCAGAAGAACCATCCAATACGTCTTGAATCATTTTCAAGTATTCATCAGCTTCATCTATCGAAACAATGTCTTCAATGAAATCAGAAAAGTATTCTAACTCTGCGGGGAGAACTACTCGTAAGTATCCTAAATGGTCTCTTTTACATTCAAATGAATATTCCATAATAAATTCAATCATTCCCTTGGTTTTTTATATAAAGGATATGCAGTAGCTATTGAGCCATCTTTATTAATATACATCTCTACATCAATCCCTGATGATGTTTTGCCGATATACTTATTATCTCGTACTTGTTTTTTGTTTTTGTAAGCTTCGGAAATTGTATTGTAAACTTTTATTCTATCCCATTCTTTTGGAAAGAAAGTTGACCTTGCTACTTTTTTTATTCCTTTTACTTCTACTTTAGCTCTATATACCCCATTTATATCAGGTACTTCTTCTGTTCCAGGTATTATATTGCCACCCATCATACTCTCATGATGATAACCTACAGCTTTCATTGCAGCGAGTATAAACAGAGTATATGCCAGTATACGTTCATTTTGTATTTATATTGAACAGTATGAAGATTTAAAGATATTCGTATCACTAAGACGCAGCACATCTCAGAATTGGCTCCTAAATCAGTTGATGTTAATTACATTGAATCCATACTTCATTCTCTGTTTGGTGAGTTTTTCACATATGTTTTCTTTTCTTGCAAGACAGGTTAGATTATCTGCATTATTATTGAATGAATTTATATGGTAAACATCAAGATTGTTTTCTTTTAAAAACGAGAGGGGCTTCTTTTCTTTAGCACTCCAAATAACCTTGTGTAAGGCTATGTTAACAATTTTCCCATTGTCATCTATTAAATTTACATAAACATAGCTATATTAAAGAAACTTTGAAGTGGCTAGCATCCGCAATGGACGGAAGAGGGAAAGGAGCAAAGGACATTAAGTTCTGAATAAAACAGCAGTTTTAATTAGATAAGATCTCACTGTATAATAAAGGAAACGGCAAGGTGGGGGAGTGTCATGAAAATCTTAAATTTTAAATTTGATAATTCTTTCTTTGAATTACATGCAGCGTTTACTACTAATTTGGATCTTCTAACTGATTATGATATCCAGATGGATATGCTCCTGATGAGTAAAGCGATACTCAAAACAGCTGGCTTTACAAATTTCTTAATCCAGAATACATATTTTATTGATGAAGATAGCAACTCAGTTTATTGTTCTTATCACTTTGAAGGTTAGAGAGGATAAAGTCCCCTAGCATTGGAAGATTTTTAATGAAACTTAATTGGAGCGAAAAAATGAGTAGTTTATTTATTATAGGCAATGGTTTCGACTTAGTACATGGTTTACCGACAAGGTATAAAGATTTCTACAATTATTTAATGAAAATCCCCCGTAAAGGGGGATTTATTACAAGGAACCCCAGATGGATCGTCCACCGGTGTGCCCAGTCTTTTTATGAATGTTCTTATCTACTAGCTGAAGCCTTCCTCTGTTTTCATGATGATGCCATAAGTAGCCTCTAGGGGTCTTTCCATTTTTAATATCTTGTATTTGGTATTTGTTAAACTTTTTTGCGTGTTCCCAAGTGTTAATTGCTTGTTTCAAAGCATAATTTGCATTCTTAAACTGAACAGCGTTTGATGATTTAATTTGCCCTAATGTCAAATTATAATTATATTTTGCCGCAAAAACAGGAAAACCTTTAGAATTAAATTTCACTCCGGTTTTTGGATGCTTTTTGCCGGCCAACTTACCATTTCTTACAGCTATCTTCTTTGTTGTGGATTTGAGTGTCTGTTTAACTAATAATTTACCCCCAATACGGCTAACAATGGCAATTGCCGGAGGAAGTAACCAACCGAATTGAGCATGAAGTTCTTCATCAGTTCCGGTTGCATCCACTTTGGGAGCAGTCGTTTCTTCTGTTCCGTTAACAATGTTTTCATCAAAAACTTTGTCAGATACATCCTGGGCTTCTTCAGATATAGAATCATCTTCTAAATCATCTTCTAAATCACCCTCATAGACGGGGGCATTAGCTAAATCCGAATAATAAGGATCTTCTATTACATCTGAATAGTCTTCATAGTTTTTTTCTTCATAGCCAGCCTCATCATCTGAAATATCATCAGTGGAGGTATGTACCATGTCTGGACTATGATTTTCTTTTCTGTTTGTTGTGTGTGCTTCTGCAAAGTTAGGAAGGACAAATGAGGTAAATAGAAGCAGTGGCAGAACAAGACTTATAATTATTGTTAATTTTTTCATATTTCCCCTCTTTCTGTTAGTATTTTCTTCGATTAACATCTTAATATATTTTTAGGAAGAAATAAACATAAAGAGGATAAAAAGTAAAAAAATTAAAGAAAATCCTTGATTTGTGTCAAAATATTGTCGACATCTTCATTCTTTTGTTTGCTTAAGTTGGTTATAATTTCTTCAATGCGGTTTTTAAAAATTGTTGTTTTAATATGGTTATCATACGTTGTAGCTATTGTCATTAGCAAATCTGCTAGCTCAAAAGCTTGTTCTTTGTTTAAGATATATGATGACTCTTTAATCTGATTTATGACCCATTCTAGGTCATTTGTGTCTTTTATGGGGTAGTATGCCACCCTATAAATATCCAAAGGGTTCTTTTCTTTTAAAATTGTTGCAACCTCTTTACTTGTTATTGACTCAGAATTACTCAATGAGGCATTTTGAAATTCTGAGTCTTCATTGTTAGCTATTTCAGTGTCCATATCGTAATGATGCGTATACAGTTTTGACAAAAATTCATCAAACGATTTTGCTAGTTTGAAATCCTGATCAACCTCCACATCGAAGTAGTGAATTGGAGGGTTTGAGTTAGTTTCTCGATAATCCATTGCTACCCAAGTATGTCCGTCTCCATGGATAAGGAGCACATTTTCAGGTAAATCCCATTCCTTTATTAGGTATGAACTGTCTAGTATCCCTGGGTCTTCACCTAGCCCTAGTAGGTAATCAAACTCAATATGATCTTCTGCCCATGAATTTTGAACAGTTGTGGGGAATGCATTATAATTTATCATTCCTCCATTTTGCTCAAGTATAAGCTTCTTGTACGGCTCAGGTAGAATGATATTTAACCTGTTCTCGGTATGTTTGATCATCTCTTCAGTTACACTATCAAGTTTATAAGGATCTTCCTCAATTGCTTCCCAAAAATTACGCACTGTTTTTCCTCCTTAAAAGCAATACCGCGGTATAATTCGCATAGCTATATATATTATTCGACATTAAAGTAGATATACCTGTAATATTGCGAAAAAATTATAAAGGGAAACCACCTCCCGATGTTGTATTATTTGGAATAAGGGGGAGAGGAAAATGAAAAAGTTAATCGTTCTGACCTTAATTTGCATTGGTTTTATATTGAGTTTTAACACGCCAAGTGCTGAGGCGAAGCTTACATTAGACTACAAAAATGTGAATTTTCACATGAGTGAGGATTCAGAGAGTTTTTCAATGGCAGATTATTTTGATCGGAATTATGATCGCACTTGGCTCTTCTACAAATTCACAATTAACAATGCTGAAGGGTGTACTCTAAATATGAAAATCAGTAGGATAACTCTTGCTGGCTGGGTATTTCCACGTAGTGAGAAGCAGTTTGTAGGGAACTATGCTGACTATACTGCTACAGATCGAGTAGAGGGAGATGCTAATCGTAATCATGTGTTAGAGATTACAAAGAATCCAGGCTGCGGAGATGTGTGGATTAAAGGTATTTATGGATTTGAACATGAAGATTCATTTGATTGGTAAGCTTGATACATAGTCAAGGTATATCCTTGACCTTTTTTATGGATATAATGATAATTTAAAGTGATCATACATAATGAATGCGAGGTAGTAATATTGATTAAATCAAATTTAAAGCCAATATTAGACGAAAGGAATATCAGTATTCGAAAGCTGTCCAATGATATTGATCACGGTTTTAACACAGTCAGGAAGCTGTATCATGATGAAATGGAGCGGTACCCAAGGGATCTGTTGGATAAAGTCTGTACATATTTAAATATTGAGCTGCATGAGCTGTTGATTTACAAAAAAGATTAAAAAGATATTGATCACTTAAAGTGATCATGGTATACTAAAGTTACAAGAACAGTAAATACTTACAAATTTTCTAGGTCTACGTAAAATCATTCTTTTAAAGAGAAGGGGATTAGGTTGGATCAGTTAATAAATCCTACGAAACATTCTTTTTATTTTAGACTAAGTAAACATGATTGTTATAAAGTTAGAACAGGAAAGTGCTCCTTAGATTTAACATATAAGGAATTTAATGCATTAGAAGGCGAAGAGCATGAATATGCACTAAAATGCAGAAGATTGGCCGCACACTACATAAAACCAGACATGCATAAAAAACATTCAGGAATATATGCAAGCATAAATGCTTGCGGTCATATTTCGTTTAGTAATGGTCAGCACAGGATGTGTATCTGCAAAAGGTCAGGTGTCGATAAATTGCTTATTCATTTATCAAACAACGGAGATTATATATGTCATATATGTCAGGACAAAAACAAAAAATTAACAGTTAAAGAAAAATTGAAACAAAGGCTTTTTAAAAAGGATTCGAATAAACTTGCAAGAGAAAATGATTTTATTGATGATGAGTTTTTTGATTAAACCAATCTTTTATTTCAAATGGAGGGGTACATTTGGGTATACTCAACTTTTTCAAGAACAGAGCTAAAAATGAACAAAATGAGAATAAAAATAATATTAACACTGTTGGCGTTAATAATGAAACAGATGTGATATCGAAAAAAGAAAATTTTCCAATCTTGATTCAAGAGACAGGATTCTCAAGGAAATATGAAGAAAAGTCTGCATTTTTTGAGTATATAGACTTTAAGGTTGGAGGAACATCACACTATCAAAAAGATATTAAGAAAGCCATCAAGACTGAGGATGAAGATAGCTTTTTCTTCGATGAAAAATATAATGGTATGACAAATAAAGAGATTCTAGAATCAACTTTTGATGAGCCGATATTTATTTATCATAATTCCCTTTTCTCAGATTGTGAATTGCGGTTAGAAGAGAACAATAAGTACGATCCGGAAGCTATAGCAGTCTATGTAAATGATTGTAAGGCAGGGCATGTTCCCCGAAAGAATTTTCAAGAAGGCAAGAAATACATTTATGATCATCTAAAGAGTGGTATAAGGCACCCAATATCAGCAAGTTTGTATGGAGGAATATAAAGTTAACCGTGATGATACAAAGATTGAAGCAGGTGAAACAGATTATAAAATTGAGTGTCAAATAGTGATTAAAACAGATAAATAGAAAATAAAACTACGATTTTAATAAAGCTTCCCCTTCTAAAAGAAGGGGATAAAGTCTTTAAAGAGAAATATAGTTTTGATATTTAAAATGATTGAACTAACTGAATTGTTATGTAAACTGCTACTGCCCAAATGATTACTGCAGATATCCTATTTATAATTCTTAAAAATTTTCCATCGGAATCAATATTGCCTATTATACGTCCTACTATTGCAAGACTAAAAAACCAAATCCAAGAAACAATTATACAGGATGCAGTGAATGCTATTTTTTCTGAGCCCGAATAACTCAATGAGTTAGTTCCAATAACACCAACTGTATCAATAATTGCGTGAGGATTTAATAAGGACACTGAAAGAGCAAACATAATTTGTTTTTTCATTGGCATTGCTGATTCTTTTTTGCTTAAGTTTGCTGAATCACTTTTCCAAATAGACCAGCCCATGTAAATTAAAAAAATCAATCCTACACTGAATATTATTGTTTTTAAAATTGGTATGGTCAAAACAATTAAAGATACACCTAAAACTGCAAATAATATTAGGAATGTATCGCAAAGAGATGCTGTAATGATTACGGGCAATGCGTTTCTGAATTTTAATTGGGATACCCCTTGGTTAAAAACAAAAACATTTTGAGCACCAAGGGGAAGGATTAAACCAAAAGCTAATACAATTCCATTTAGTAACGCTGCTAGCAAAATATTTACGCTCCTATTCTCTTATTTATTACTTTCTGTTTATTAAATAGTGACCACATATATCTTCAATTACGCTATAAAATCCTGGTAAAAAAGATTTGAAAAAGCCTGTGCAATGGTGTGCTTCTTTATATTCCGGATCTTCCATTAATATTACATGTGCTTTTTTTAGATTATAGTGAGGAATTGCTGGAAACAAATGATGTACCAAATGGTAATTATCATGATGTGGGTGTAAAAAGAATATTTGCACAGGGTTGCCAAATGTATTTCTGCTTGCATATAGTTCGTTTTCATTTTTTAATCCTGAATGTTCAGCCATCTCTGCCCAATATCTTATTATTTGAAACGTAGTAAGTAGTGGGACAAACCAAAAAAGAATTAAATCCGTCCAAAAGCCAAAAACAATGCTACATATAACAATTGATAACCAAAAAGCAATCTTTATAATTCTTTCAGAATAAGGCTCCTCTTTTGAAAAAATATTGACTTTAATTGTTCCATAAATATATTTAGGAACGTGGGTTAGTGTAAGTGGTTTTAAAATATGTTTTAAGATAAATTTTTTAATACTACTTTGAGGTTTATCGAGCCCAATTAAAGCATATCTTTTAGTATCCGGATCTTTATTGATATCCCATAAATGCCGATGATGTTGATAATGGGAATTACAATAGGCTGTATAAGAAGTGAAAACTGGAAAAGCTGCAAAAAAGCATGCCATCCATTTATTTAAAAAACGATTTTTGAACAATAGAGCATGACTAGCTTCATGCATTAAATTATCAAAAGCTCTCATTCTACTACCGATAATTAAGATACTTAAAATATACATCCACCAAGAAGGGAATAGCTTTGTTATGAAAATACTTGCTATAATTAAAGACCAATCATATATAAGAGAAAAAAAGTTGTACCAATTATTTCTTTTGTGCAGTTCCCTGAGCCTTGACTTTAACTCTGGAGAAAATTTGGCTTTTTTAATCTTATGATTATGCGTATAAGAAGTCATATTCATTCCTCCCTTTGATGTGTTCTTTTATGGTTTATATTAGGTTTTTCTCCTTTCTTCTATGTGATTAATTGATATTTGAAAGGGTGTCTAATAGATAGTATAAATAATTTGAGAAAAATGTCAATATATTGATAATATTGAATTTATTTTAATCTTACGTCTATTATTGATATTTTGTATACGATCCCTCTTTTGATGTAACTGGATAATTAAAAACTATGTACAACAGTTATTCCCTAATGGAAGGATTTAAACAAACATAAAAAAAGCATTAAACTAAATGCTCTTTTTCATACCGAAACGCCGGCATTCACGCAAGAATACACCACTTTTTACAGAGCTTTTGAACAAAGTGTAATCGCAATTGTCGCAGCGGCCATACTTTACATCAGGATACTCTTTGTAATCATGGACGATTGAAGTATCATACCCATTTGTTTCGTATTTCTTTTCCACAAGATCACCTATTATTCAACATATTCAAGAATACCAACTTTCGTTCGATATAGGGAGGGAAACAATGATTGGATTAGCTTCTGGCTTGGAGTGACCGGTATTAAGTTTATTTTTGTTGAACAGGTCTATGATGAAGAGTTTAAGCAGGAACTGACTGATTTATTTTTACTAGGTATGGAGCAGAATATGATTGAACTGTTCTTTAAGAATAAAATAAATATCATGGTGTTTTACATATTAATTGGATTGCTGCCACTGGCCATAAAAATTGCTGGTCTGCTGAAGAGGAGTTAGTTATATCGGTTATCGATAACTTTTTTGTAATTCAATTTGAAAATGATGATTACTTCAAGTCGTTTAAATTGGACGGTAGTGGTTATGTAGCATCTAAGGGGCTTCATGACGCTTCTAAGTTTACTACAATGTCAGAAGCTTTAGTGATCTCAAACGAGCTATAGACAAAGTTTAAAGCCACTTCTGACATAAGGCAAATTGAAGTTATTACTAGGTGAGGAGTGTTCAGGTGTACTGGATTGAATGGATTGAGGATGGGGAGAAGAAAAGCATCGTTGCTGAAGGTTGGGTTGAATGGGCTTCAATCCTGAAAGACCTTTATCAGCAGCGATTTGAGTATGTTGAATGGAGGAGAAGTTTAAAAATATCTGAAAGGAAATGTATTTGATTTGGTATTGTTTAATTGGCTATCTCAAAACAAAGAATGGGTGTTTAGCGGTGCGGGTTTAACTATTATTGCTTGTGCGTTTAATCTTTTTAAGAAAAAAAATAAAAGTGAAGGAAAAAGATTCATCCAAGAATCTGGCGACAATTCCGTGAATATACAGGGGGAGAGCGTTAAGGTTGGTAATATAACGCCAAAGCAAGGAGAGGATACAGATGCTTAACAAAAATATTCGGCAGCAAGGCGGGAATCATTCCACGAATGTTCAAGGTGAAACTGTACATATTCATAGCGGGATAACCATAGCAGATGCCAAAGAAATTGCAAATGATGTTTTTGAAAAAAACATGTACAAATTAACATCCATTGCAGAAACAACTGCTAAGGAACGTGCTGATTTTCTTGTATCTAATATGCTTAGTAAAATAGATCAGGAAGCTGAGAAAGAAAAGTTGATTGGGAAATTTAGCGATCCTGATATACAGTATATTCTTTATACTTCTCAAAAAAGTTTTGCAAGGAGCGGTGACCAAGACTTGGGGGAGGTTTTGTCTAATCTTTTTATAGAAAGATTAAAGAGCGGTGAAAGTGACTTCAAGAAATTAATCATGAATGAAGCAATCGAAATAGTACCTCGTTTAACAAATAAACAAATTGAAATATTAACATTGAATTATACAATCGCTCAAATGAAGTTTAATAGTTTAAGATCTCTTGATGATTATAGAAACATGTTCTATGAAATTATCAATCCATTTATACCCTCGGAGGCACCGGCTCCCAATGACTGTGTTCATTTAGACTTTTGTAGAGTTGCTAAATTAGACATGGGATATCGCACATCTGTCTCTGAGTGTACTAAAATCGCTTATCCGGAGATATTTCCGCAAGGACTATCAGAAAGTGAGATGTTAGCATTTATAAGCAAATCAATACCTGAGTTTTTAGTTCTTCACAATATATGGAGTAAATCGGTAATTCAACAACTATACCCTACGCTTGTTGGTTGGGTATTCGCGGAATTAGCAATCGAAAAGAAAACTGGGATCAAACTTAATATTGAATTTGAATAATGAACCAATTGGGTAGCACACAGGTACCCGCAAGCTAAGAATTGTCTGTGGCAGCATGATTTCGAAAAAATCTTCTATTTTTTGATGCAGTTAGAGTATCGGGAGACGCTAGTAATCTTAATTTGCAGCTTAACACTATTAAAAAATTCAGTCACTCCGAATTAATGACTTTTAAGAAAAGGAAATGAAAATACAGGGGGATAAGTTAGTGAATCTTGTACTACAGGCATGGATTGGAACAGGCTCTGATATATCAACAGGGCTTATTACTGGAGTAGCAACAGGTATCGTGACAGGATTTATAGTCACAGCTTATTTTAGAAAAAGAGATGCAAAAAAAGAGAAGAAGAGAACATTATATGAGAAATATATGTACTTGCGAACTTTAAAAAGAAATTTAGACTTAATGTTGAATGATGAAAATAAAAAAGATCGTCAAAGTTATTTGTATTTTAATATCATTAATTTACTAATAGATGAACAATTACCACCGCATCTTGCTTTAGAAGGAATTAAACTTAAAGCTGAAGAGGATAAGTGCCTAAGATAAGCAAATAAAGCATACGAATTGATTTATGAAAATTTCGTCAAAAGTAAGGAGATAATTAATGATGAGGATATTAAAAAAATGAGTTCCAAAGTGCTTATGGCCTCAACAGATCTTCTTACAGTTACTAATAAAATCAAAGTGTGAATAACAAGTGAATTATTAAATTTTAATGTTAAGTAAAAACAATAATAAAGGCGGTTTTATATGGACGAGTTTGCTCACTATAAATTGAAGATTGATGCAAAACCAAGTATGTTTCACGGCAAGACAGTTAGAAAAAATCTAACTGATACTCTTTGGCGTAAAAAAATCAGGGCTGCCATTCTTGAAACAAAGAAACACAGGTGTGCGATTTGTAATTATACGCCTCACATCAATGATTTACGAAGACTTCATGTACATGAAATAGAAGAATATGATTTTGATAATGGGGTTGTAAAGCTATTAGACCTAGACCTGATATGCATAGACTGTCATTCTTTTCATCACTTTAAACGATCTCAATTGGTTCTAACTGATAATCAGTTAGCTAATCTTGCTAAACATTTTTGTAATGTGAACAATTGTACGATGGAGGATTACGAACAGTATAGGCAAATTCTAAAAGAAAAACGTTTCAAAGAGATACATGAAGAAATCAAACGAGAATTACAACTTAAAAAGCCGTTAGGGATAAAGCACAACACTGATATAAAGTTCGCTATCCTAGGTGATATACCATATAAAGATTTAGTTATTGAACGCTTAAAGAAAAAAGGCGTATATTACGAGTATGACAACTCGCAAGTTAAAGACAAGGGCTTATCCTAGGAACCCTTGTCTAAATAAAATATGAATTTAATTAGAGGGATCTGAATTTTTCTTAGGGGAGAACGCTTATGGATTTACTGAATTTGACTTACATTATATCTACAATTATAGGAGCCGCTGGGTTCATAAGTTTATTGTGGTTCTCTTATCTTAATAACAAAAGTGAAAAATAAAGCAGAGCATTGGGTTAATTTGTGGCTAAAGAGTAAGGGGGATTAATGATGACAGAAGACTTTTATTGCGATGAAGTATTAAGCGGAAAAACAAAAGTAAATAAAGTTTTAGAAACCGAGAATGTATTGGCGTATCATCATACAAGACCTTTTTGGCCGGTGCATTTTGTAGTTATTCCTAAAAAACACATCTCTTCTTTAATCACTTTGGAAGAAGACGACAATGAACTTTTACTCGAGTTGCTGGGTGTGATTAAAAAGGTTGCGGCGAAGGTGACAAAAGAAAGTGGTTCTTGCAGGGTGCTTACAAACTTAGGAGATTATCAAGATTCAAAGCATCTGCATTGGCATATAGCTTCAGGAGATCCATTGAGATAAAGAATCCTTTTAAAAGTGAAAATTATAAAATTGACCTACAGGATTTATGAAATTCCAAAGAAACTCCAAGTAGCAGTTGATTCTAAATGGCCAAAAATTGGGGATATAAAGATGAAATTGTATAATGAATTTATAAATATAGCTAAAACTCTTAATAAAGAGTTAGACATTATTCCATTATTATATGGATCTTTAGGTCTTGAGAAGGTAACTGGGTTGAACTTTTCACCAGAAGATATTGATATCCTTATTCCTGTAATATTTTTAGAGGAAAAGTGGGAAAAGCTAAAAAAAAGTATGGAACTGCAAGGATATAAATTGGTTGATTTACATGAGCATGAATTTAGGAAAACGAATACTAAAATAGGCATTGCTTGCATTGAGGATTTAAAACCATTTGCAGACGTAGACTATAATAACCTAGGGGTTTTTGAAGATGACGGAGCCAAATATCATTTGCTGACTATTGATGATTACCTCAAGGTTTATAATAAGTCTTTATTAGATGGATATAGAAGAACAAAGAAGAGTAATAAAGATCAAAGTAAAATTAACATATTGAATAAACTAATACAGTATTAATTAAATATTTGTACATTAACATGGCGGCAAAATCATAAAACACTTTACTGCTCAACACCTCATCAATCCATTTTTGCACAATCTTCGTTTATTTCAGTTGTTATCCTTATACATGCTTAAAATATTCCAATCTAGAGAAAGTATATCTGCAGACGGTATTGGAATGCAGACATTTGGATTCAAAAAAGAAATATCGGCCGCATACTCAATAACCCCCTTACCATTAACTGTGAGGGGGTCTATTTTTATTTATCTTATTAATTTAGAAAATGCGTTGACTAACAATCCATATTCAAATAGATCAATTGCTTTTCGATTCACCTTTCTTTTTGCTCCTGACAATCTTTTTGTCGACTAAATCACTTTGTTTAAGTTGAACTGGTTGTTAGAACATCATGTGATGCACCTCCTTTAAAAAGCATACACACATATGAGAGTGCTGAAAATTACCCGTATGAATTGGGATATGGCTGCCCAAACGGCTTTTCGCATGGAGCCAACATGCGGCAACTGGTCAACAGCCTTAGAAACTTCATCCTAACAGGGAAGTCCGGCGAGCATTGGGAATATAAAGAAATATAGGCTTACAGCTATGCAGGATGTATGAATATCCGTCAGCCGGCGAAGGAAAGGCAATCTCTATGTGTCGTGACAGTTCGGATGCGGGTGAATGGAACTTCCCATTCATCCGCTGTTATGTCAGAGGGACGAAAAGACATGTTTTGAGGAGGAAGCGGAATGATTAAATTTACACGGCCATCGCCTATGAAGAAAACATGCACGATGCACCCGGAAAAGAAATCTGTCAGAGCGGTTTCGTTTACTGATTTTAACGGCAATTCTGTAACAGTAACACTTTGTGAAAAGTGTCTGGCTGATTTAAAAAAGAAAGCCGCGGCTGAATACAGGAACGTGATCGAGGAGCGGGCCAAACAGAATCGTTTCAAGATTGGTGATCATGTGTATTTAAAGCATTTGGGAGTAGTCGGCGAGGTGAAAAACATGGAAGGCGTTCAAGCGGCAAACAGGACAGAACCAGACGGAATCCGGATGGCCACCCCTAAGGAAATCGCAGAATACAAAAAGCAGGAGAAGCAATAACAAGGAAAATTCTATCAGCGGTATTACTTACGGGAGCGGCGGCCGTTGCGCCGTCTGCTTCCGCGGCTTGGTCCGGCTGGCAAAATGAATCCGGATAGAGCAGCCGCGACTTATACAAGAAGCACAGCGGGCAGCTTTAAAACAGCAACGCCTCTGAAATTATTCAACGTGAAAACAATCCGGAATAAGACTGGAAAGGGAACCTATGTCATCCAGCTTGAGAACTACATCGGAACATTTGAATCAGTCAATTGTCAAATCAAATAAGGGGGATTCGATGGCGCTGAGAATAGTTTTGGGGCTGAGGGGGTAGGGTTCTGGTTTTATTTCCATTAGAGGGCGGCACATTTTATCGGGCTCAGTAAATGAGTGCGGGCCTTGACCGCCTTCACAGGAGGCAGTAAACATTTCTGTTCGATTGATTGACTCTGGCTGTTTACCGTCAGCGGGTGTTTTTCAGCTGATTCCCTAACTGTCACGGAAAACATTTCACAGGAAAAATATTGACTGTTTTCCTGTTTGTGATGTTTATTAGAAGGAGTATACAAAATTATTATAATGAGGAGGTCTGGATGTGAAAAATAAAGCGAGAATACAGGTTGGAATATGCATTGGGCTTTTATGTTTAAGCTTTACCGGTTTCAGCCCTTTATTCGGCTCAGCGCATGCTGAAGCGAAATCCATAGAAGACACAAAAATGACAAGCTGTACAACGAACAAAAAATTTGTTCAGCTTGAGAAAAAATTTGATGCCAGGCTCGGGGTTTATGCGATTGATACGGGGTCAAATAAGACAATCGCCTATCGGCCGAATGAACGGTTTGCTTACGCATCAACCTATAAAGTGCTGGCCGCAGCTGCTGTTCTGAAGACAAGCTCAAATGAAAAACTTAATGACATCATCCGCTACACCAAAGATGATCTTGTTACATATTCTCCAATTACAGAAAAACATCTGGATACAGGCATGAGCCTGAAAGAAATCTCCGAAGCCGCTGTCCGTTACAGCGATAATACCGCCGGGAACCTATTGCTCCAGCAGCTTGGCGGCCCTAAAGGTTTCGAAAAGTCATTGAAACAGATCGGGGATCATGTAACGAAAGCTGATCGATTCGAGACGGATTTAAACTCGGCGATTCCCGGGGATCGTCGTGACACAAGCACCGCAAAAGCACTGGCAACTGACCTTAAGACTTTTGCTTTGGGTAATACTCTCACGGCTGACAAGCGCACGATTTTAACAGATTGGATGCGGGGCAACGCTACCGGCGACGAACTGATTCGGGCAGGCGCTCCTGCAGGATGGGAAGTCGGCGATAAATCCGGAGCCGGAAGCTATGGCACACGAAACGACATTGCGATCGTTTGGCCGCCTGGCAGAGCCCCAATTGTTTTGGCAATCCTGTCAAACCGGTTTACGGAAGATGCCAATTATCATAATGCTCTTATCTCGGAGGCTGCAAAAGCCGCCCTTGATGGCCTTAAATAAACATTACCGTTCATTGCGGTATTTTTTTCGATAAATGTGATAATGAAGAGCCATAAAATGATGGGAAGAAGGGGAATTGTGATGCATTACATAACAGCATGCTTAAAAATCATCAGCGACAGAGACCTTAATGAAATAATGAAGGAATTCAAAAAACTTGAGGAAGAAACGAACAAAGAAGAAGGCTGTATTCAGTTCCATGCTCATCTGCTTGAACCATCAGAACGCAAAATTATGCTTTGGGAGATTTGGGAAAACGAAGAAGCTGTTAAAGTCCATTTCACGAAAAAGCACACAAAAGACGTTCAAAAACAAAAATTAACGGAAGTAGAATGGTTAATGAAAAGCAATGTGAGTGAGTAAAAGGCTTTGTCTGTTTGGCCGACTCTTCCAGCAACAATCATCAGTTTCATTCACTAAAACCCTTGCTGCGCAAGGGTTTTTTACTTTGAAAAGTTCTTTATATCGCAGTCTTTTTATGGGTAAGGAACAGACTTGGAATGAAGATGGCCGCAAGGATGATGACGGATATTAAGAATCCGGCATGGTAGCCTTTTAAACTGTTCGAAATCGTCGGCTGCAATCCTTGTATGACAGTTGCGGTAACGGTTGCGATCACAGCTGACCCAAAGCTGGAACCGAGGTTTTCAATCATATGAATACCGACACCTGCTTCCGGAAGCTGTTTGCTGTCAAGACCTGTATAAGCGTCACTCATCAATGGGAGCATAATTCCTCCAAAACTGGTGCCGCGGATAAACAATATGACGGAAATCCAAATCATACTTGTGTTATCGGTGATAAAAATAAGCGGGACAGATCCGATCAGCGACAGAACTAGACTGACCATAACCACGTATTTCGCACCAATCTTATCAATCATTTTTCCGGTCAGCGGACGAGTCACGAGCATTCCGACTCCTTGAGGGATTAAAGCGAGTGCTGCTTCGACTGCCGTGAAATGACGGAAGTTTTGAAAAAACAGCGGAAGTATTAACATCGGCCCCATGATGGCAACATTCGCTAAGAACAACCCGATCGCTGATGCTAAGAAGCTCTTGTGAGCAAACAAATTCATCGGCAGCACGGTTTGATTTTTTCTGATCCGATTATATACGAGGTAAATCGCTGCTGAAACAAGACCGATGACCACCCATAAGATCGTGTCGCTATTGTTAAATGATGCATGAGCCGCCGCTTTCGTAATACCGTACATCAATGCCGCGCTCATTAATGACAAATTGATAATCCCGAAAATATCGAGTTTACGATCTTTGTTGAATGGTTCAAAGTCCGGAATGGTTTTCATCATAAGCGGTGCAGCAATCAAAACGATGAACACGTTGATGTAAAAAATCCAATGCCATGAAGCACCTTGGACGATGAAGCCTCCGATGACAGGTCCTAAGATCGGGCCGAAGATCATAGGGGTGCTGACGATTGCCATCACTTTTCCCAGGTTTTCCTGACCTGCCGTTTTAACCAAGAGTGTTGACATAAGCGGAGTGATAATGCCGGCGCTGAATCCTTGAAGCAAACGGAAGAAGATGAAGCTGGAAACGTCACGGCTCATTCCCGCAAAAACAGAAATGACACCAAAGGCGATGACTGAGCCGATGAAGATTTTCTTGCCGTTATATTTGTTCATAAGCCAGCCGGATACGGGTACTGCAATCGCAAGTGCTAACATATAGCCTGTAACGGACCACTGAATGGTATCCAATGTCGTGTGGAAGTCTTCAGTCAGTTTGCCGATAGCGATGTTTACCATCGTAGAATCAAGCATTGGAGCGATTGCTCCAAGTGCAATAGCCCAGGCGGCTGTGAGAACTTCTTTTGGCAGCCGAAGTTCCTTTCTTTTATGTGTTGACATATTATTCTCCTCTCAAAATTGCTGTCTTTGTTTCCTTGTCAACAAAATAATAGAGTGTTTTTGTTTCTTTGTCAACAATAAGAGGGATATAAAAAGGCAGCCCGTTTTCATGGAGCAGGGCTGCCGGTGCTATATTCATATTTATTCCGATTTCATGTCTGCACCAAGTTTCTTTATTTCTGAATCTAAATGTCTGCTGTATGTTTCCACAAAATTCAGCATCGTGTCAAATTGTTCATCAGTTACTTGTTCAAACACGATTTTGTCCCGTTCTTGAAACTCTTTGTGCAATTCCTCGTGAATTTTATAAATGACTTTTCCTTGCTCGGTAAGCCTGAAATAGATTTCTTTCTTGTTAAGCGGCTTCTGATAGCTTTCGATAAGGCCTTTATTGATAAGCTTCTTCGTTAATTTACTTATGGCGCCTCTTGTCATATAAAGGGACTCCGCAAGTTTAGTCACATTGGCGTCTTCAATTTTTTCGATTTTTTCGATGCAATGCACTTCAGAAGGTTTATGCCCCTTAAGGCTTTCTTCCATCTTCAGCCTATTCAGCCACACCATCTTGTTAAAAAAGTCCCTGAAATTCGTGAGGAGCTGTTCTTTTTTGTCCATGGCCCGTCCTCCTGCTCGGTGGTGCTTACACAATATTATAAAATTTTTGTTTCTTTTTCAACAATCGTAAAGCTGTTTTAGGAACTGAGAGTTAACCGAAACGTGGTTTTTCGGGTATTTTTCTTTCCGGATTCGTTACTTGCTCTTTTTCATAACAGGTCAACTCTACAGCCTTATAAAAAAGCAGGCTGCGCAATGAGCCTGCTTGAGAATCGCATCAATCATTTTCCTGTTGCGGCGTCATAAAAAGCGTCGATTGCGGTTGTGTATTTCAGGACGTTTTTAGACACTTTGGCGGTTGCGCCTAATGGATACGCGTCTGACAGAACGCTGGAGTGAGCCTCGGGCTCCCAGTAAAATACGCCGGTTCCTTTGCCATTCGGAACCGCTTTCACCAGTTTTATGGTGTCTTTTATGGTCCAGTAGGAATCTTTCGGATTATTTTCATCTCCGCCCAGTTCAACCACCATGACTTCCTTGTTGTAGCGGGAGGCGATGTCATTTAAATTAGAGGATAATTGGCCGGTGAGCTCCCAGTAAGGCTTACCCTCCCAATAGGGGTAGAACGAAACGCCGATGATGTCGGTTTTGCCGCCATTTTTAAAGAATTGATCAAACCACCATCTGAATAGGCTGTTGTCCGTGCCGTGTGCCAAATGGCTGATTACCTTGGTGGCCGGGCTGACGGATTTCACAGCGTCATAGCCTTTGTTCAATAAGGCGGTCAATTTGCTGAAATCGTTCGTGCTGCCGTCGGGCAGTAAAATTCCTGAATTCATTTCATTTCCTACTTGCACCCAATCAGGGGAGATGCCGTTATTTTTAAGTTCTTTCATGACGTCGTACGTATGGTTATACACCGCTCCCTGCAGCTGGCTGTTTGAATAGCCGGTCCATTGGTTCGGCTTGATCTGATGGCCGGGATCGGCGAACACATCACTGTAATGGAAGTCAACCATGACCTTCATTCCTAACGCTTTTGCCCTTTTGGCCGCCGCAAGTACGCCCGCTTTGTCACTATAGCCGAGCATGGTCCATGTTGTGCCGTCTTTCAGCCAATAATAGCTGCTTGGCGGATTCACAAATACTCTCAGTCTCACGGCATTTATTCCGTGATCTTTAAGAATCTGCAAGGCATCTTTCTGTTTCCCGCCGTCATCCAGCCAACGCACACCTTCATCCTCCATTTGTTTCAGCCAACCTATATCAGCGCCATAGGCAAACGGGGCAGCCGCTTTTGCTTTAGGAGACTTCTCAATGAATGTAAAAGCGGTGAAAATGAGGGAAAGACAGATGATATTTACAAATACACGCTTCACCTGGTTTTTGAACATCACAATACCTCCTGATAAAAAAAGATTATTGGTTGAGTTCACTCTGAATGTTTCAGCTGCCATTCTCCAATAACGTCGTGAAACGCTGAAACGCCTGAATGCCTTCGGCTGTCATTTTAAAAACGCCTGCATCGGTCAGCGCTCGTAAAAATACATTCGCAGTTTCTCTTTGTAAAACAGCAGCTGCATTTTCCGGTCTCACGTCTTTATCCGCTTTGATGTTTTCGGCCCACGGAAGATGAATGTCTTTGATGTCATGAGGTTCATTCAGCAAATACTTTTTTACTTCTGCCAGCTCATCTTTCAGGCGGGGAGGCAAAACGGCGAGCCCCATCACTTCAATCAGACCGATGTTTTCTTTTTTGATGTGATGAACGTCTTGATGCGGGTGAAAAATGCCATCCGGATATTCTTCGGAGGTGCGGTTGTTTCTGAGGGCGAGATCGATTTCAAAATCCGTTCCCCTGCGTCTGGCAATTGGAGTGACGGTATTATGGAATTCATTCGTCTTTGCGATGACGCCGACAGTTTCGTCTGTATATTCCCGCCACTTTTCAAACACATATGCAGCCGCCTCAGTCAGCAAATCCGGATCTTTTGCCCGCAGGCGGATCACTGATACCGGCCACTTCACGACAAAAGCCTGAACGTCTGGAAAATGATGCATACGAAAAGGATAAAGGGAGTCCGCTTTTGCCATCGGAAACTCATGAGCGCCGCCTTGATAATGATCGTGTGAAAGAATGGATCCCCCTACGATCGGCAAGTCTGCGTTTGATCCCGCGAAATAATGCGGGAAGATTTCCGTAATGGCCAGAAGTCTTCTGAAGCTGCAGCAGCTGATGTTCATCGGCTTGTGCGTGCTTGAAAGGAAAATGGCGTGCTCGCTGTAATACGCATAAGGTGAATATTGAAAACCCCACTGTTCTCCCGCTAAGTCAAGCCGGATGATGCGGTGGTTTGAACGGGCAGGGTGATGTAAAGTTCCGGCATATCCCTCATTTTCCATACAGAGCAGACATTTCGGATAACGGTTTTCCGGGCTGTTTTTAACCAAGGCGATGTCTTTAGGATCTTTTTCCGGCTTTGATAAATTAATCGTGATCTCCAACTCGCCAAAAGGTGTTGGTGAGCGGTACACGATATTTTTTCGGATGGCCCGCGTCTTCATATAGTCGTTGTTTTGGCTCAGACGGTAAAAATAATCTGTTGCTTTTTTCGGGCAATCTGATAACAATTCGCTGAATGTGGCATTGATCAGAGAAGGGGCCGGTGTGATTACATCCATGATCCTGCTTTCCAGCATGTCTTTTTCAGCCGGCGTGTCGTTGATGATCGACCGTTTTACCGCGTCTTTCACCATTTCGTCCAAATAGTGAAGCCTGTTTTGTTTCTTGATATGCTTCGGTTCTGCATAATCCGTCAGTCCGAGCAGATCAAGAAGCCTGTTTCTTGTATAAATTACATCTGTTTCATTTATGTCTCCTAAGACAGTGCTCTCTTTCAGAAACCCTGCCACTGATTCAAAAACTTCAATGACCGCCGCCTCCATTTCATTTGTCTTTGTATCCGTTTGGATGACGCAGATGCCAATTCCATGCTGATGCAACGATTTCCGTTATGTCCGTTTGTTTCGGATTCCAGCCGAGAATGTTCCGCGCTTTATCGCTTGATGCGATGAGCGTGCCCGGATCACCCGGTCTTCTTTCGGCCGCTCTTGCTTTTATGCCTCTCCCAGTTGCTTGCCGGGCTGCCTTGACCATTTCTAATACGGAAAATCCGCTGCTTGAGCCTAAATTGAAAATGCCGCTGTCTCCGCCGTTCTGCAAATATTCCAGAGCGAGAATATGGGCATCGATTAAATCAGAAACATGAACATAATCGCGGATGCACGTGCCGTCTTTAGTATCATAGTCAGTGCCGAATATCAAAACCTCGTCCCGCTGACCGAGCGCGGTTTGTAAAAGGATAGGGATAAGGTGGGTTTCAGGATGATGATCTTCTCCTATGGAACCGTCCGTTTTCGCGCCGGCCACGTTAAAATACCGAAGGGAGACATATTTTATGCCCCAGGCGGCATCGCACCACTTCAGCATTTTTTCTGCCATGAGTTTTGATTCGCCGTATGCGCTTTCCGGCTTTTCCGGCATGACTTCTGTAATGGGCACTTTTTCAGGCTCGCCGTATACAGCGGCGGATGAAGAAAATACAATGTGTTTCACCCCGAATTCCTGCATGACCTCCAGTGTAATTAGCGTGCCGTACACATTATGATTGAAGTATGAAAGCGGGTCTTTCATTGATTCGCCGACAAGGGATTGAGCGGCAAAATGGAGGACGCCCGTTATGTTCTCCTTCGCAAAAACAGAGCGAAGAAACGGTTTGTCGCGGATATCTCCATGATAAAAAACTGCCTTTTCATGAACGGCTTTCCGGTGGCCGGTCTGCAGGTTATCTGCCGTTATCGTTTCATATCCATTAGCCACTAGTTGATCAACCGCATGAGAACCGATATAGCCGGCTCCGCCGAGAACGAGAATCGCCATGATTTATTTTTCCCTCCATTCAGCCGCGCCATCGCTTATATCCGCGATGTAGAAAGAAGCTTCAAGACCTGTCCTGCTGCGGTAGTGAGATGAAACAGCCCGGATAAAGCCGGCGGTTTCTCCGCTTTCCACAATGGCTATGGCGCAGCCGCCGAACCCCGCGCCCGTCATCCGCGCCCCGAGCGCTCCTTCCTTCCAGGCTGCTTCAGCGAGCGCGTCTAATTCGGCACCGGTCACTTCATAATCATCGCGTAACGAACGGTGGGAAGCGTTCATCAGCTCTCCGAACGTTTTCAAATCATTCAATTTGAGAGCTTCCGCGGCTGAGAGGGTCCGCTCGTTTTCATTGATTCCGTGACGGGCTCTTTTGCGCAATGTTTCACGGGAGAGAAGGTGTTCGAGTTTGTTGAATTCTTCTGCCGTTAATTCCGCAAGTGATGCGATATTCCGATATTGCCGCAGTTCTGAAAGAGCCTCATCACATTCACTGCGGCGTTCATTATATTTTGAAGCTGCCAGCTCCCGGCGCTTGTTCGTATTCATAATGACGATTTTATATCCGTTAAAAGCAGCCGGAATCATTTCGTGCTCAAGCTTATCGCAGTTTAAAAGAATGGCCATGTTCTTTTTGCCTTTTTGCACTGCGAATTGATCCATAATGCCTGAATTCACGCCGATAAATTCATTTTCGACTCTTTTTCCGATAAGCGCCAGTTCAGTATCGGAAACATTCAGACTGAATAACTCTCTTAAAATGGCACCGGTTAACATTTCAATAGAAGCGGAGGAACTTAATCCGGCGCCGTTTGGAATCGTACCGTGAAAAAGAATATCCATTCCGCTGTCTATTTGGCCGCCGGCTTCGAGAAGGTAACGGATCATTCCCTTTGGATAATTGGTCCAGCCGTCTTCTTTTTTGTATGCTGTATCGTGGAGATCAAGGCAGACAATGCCGCTGTCCGGAAAGTTTTCTGAGAATAACCGGATTTGGTGATCTCCGCGTTTTGCGCAGACGGCATATGTTCCGATCGTAATCGCGCAGGGAAGAACGTGGCCGCCTATATAATCCGTATGTTCCCCGATCAGGTTGATCCGGCCGGGTGCGAAAAACAGTTCCCCGTTACTTCTCTGGAAAACGTCTTTAAATCTTGATTTCAAACGTTTGTCATCCATGATAACCCTCCGATTCTATTTTGAGGTATGCTCCAGTATGAACTGAATGGCTTTGTGCGAATTCCTGGTGAGGCCGATATATTCCGCTCCTTTCGTTGCGATGAGTTTCACATGCAGGCGGTCTGCATCTTCTTTAATGTCATCGTAATAAGAGCCGACTTGCGGAGCCAAAATGATCATATCGAAGTCTTTCATGATGTCGTAATGGGATCCGTAGGCGCCTGCTGAGGCGGTGATCGGCACGTTATATTCCTCGGCGCCCTCTGTCAGTGCGTTCGCAAGCATGGCGCTCGTTCCCGCTCCGGCGCACAGCACTAACACATTGGTGCCGTGTTCCAAGGCGGATGAGGATTCCTGAAGATTTGTGCTGATGACCGAGGCCGCGTCTTCTGAGGCGCCGGCCATTGCGGGCTGTATCTCCCGGGATGTTTGCGGCGCGGTTTCAGATTCGGTGTGTTGAGCTTCTTTCGCCGCTAATACATTGTCGTAAGCTTTGCAGAATGGCAGGTATATCAGGAAATCAACAATGATTAACACGGCTGTGAGGACAAAAGCCGAAAGCCCCATCCCGGTCCCCAGAATCAGGCCGACGGGGGCCGGGGCAGCCCACGGAAGAACATACATAAAACTGTTCATTCCGATGAGATCCACGAAAAATTTAAACAGACAGACATTCACCATCGGCGTTACAACAAACGGAATGAAAAAATAAGGATTTAAAATGATCGGCGCAGCAAAGAGAAGAGGTTCGTTTACTGCGAAAGACACCGGAACCGCGGATGCTTTTCCGACTGCTTTCAATTGCTTGGATTTCGCGAAAAGAAGAAAAATAAACGGAACAACAAGGGTTGCGCCGGTTCCTCCCATAGTGCCGACGAAATTTCCGAGTCCGACGGTCAGCACGTTGGACGCCTGCTCACCGGCATTATGAAGCTGAAGGTTCGCCTCCACATTTGCGTAAATAATAGCCGCGATGGCCGGCTCCACAATAGAAGGCCCGTGAACGCCGACAAACCAGAACAGCGCCATCATTCCCCAAATGACAGAAATCCCAAGATAACCGTCTGCAGCGGTAAAAAACGGCGATAAGAGAGAGGAGAGAGCCTCCGCGAACGATACGTTCAGCGTATTCCTGATCAATAAATCAATGATCACCATGGCCAAAACGGAAAAGGCGAACGGGAAAACATCTTTAAATGTTTGTGAAATGGTTCCCGGAACTTCTTTCGGCATTTTAATCGTAATATTTTTCAGAGCGCAGAGTCTGTATACGTTCACTGCTATGAAAGCGGATACAAAAGCAGCTAAAAGGCCTTTTGTTCCGAGATATTCCGTCGAGAATCCGCCGTCGATTTGAGTGACGCTTAAAATGAGAAACCCGACGACTGAAGCTAGCATCGCTGAAACGGGATTGATCCCTTTGTTTTTCGGCATTTTCCGGTTCATTGATTCACTCAGGCATTTCGCAGTTGTTGCCGCAACAATCAGGCCGAGGGCGCCCATTGAATAGTTATAAACTTTCCAAAGCCATTCAGAAACATTTTTAGGCCAAGTGAAACCCAACACTTCCGGCACAGCCGCGGTGAGGATGAAAATGCTGGCGAATAAAATAACAGGCATGGCCGTTAAGAAGCCGTCGCGGATCGCGCCTAAATAAATGTTTCTTGAGATTTTTTCGAAAAACGGTTTTCCCTTTTCGATTTGCTTGATGATACCGTTCATTTTTCCACTCCTTATCGGCGGCTTCGGTAGAGTTCTATAAAATCCTGAATAAGATCACGGAGCAGAAGGGTTGTCATTAAATGGTCCTGGCCGTGAACGAAAATAAACCCTAATTCCATGTCCTTGCCGTCAGCTTCTTCAGCTAACATTTTCGTTTGCACATTGTGGGCGAGGGTTAGATTTTCATCTGCGCTTTTTAATGCTGCTTCCGTGTTTTCGAAGTTTCCCGCACGGACTTCTTTCAAGACTTTCAATAAAGTGCTTCTGGCATCGCCGGCATAGGCGACGATTTCAAAACCGAGCATCTGCAATTCTTCCTTTGTCATGAAAAAACCTCCTAAAGACGGCACACATGATGAAAAGAGATTCTTTTCACCATGTATGATCGTTAAATGATTGTTTTTGTTTCACTTACAAGTTTGTACCAGTAGGCCGATTCTTTCGGATACCGTTTTTGGGTGTCGAAGTCGACGTAAAAAAGACCGTAACGTTTGTTGTAGCCGTTGGTCCATGAAAATAAATCCATTAAGGACCATAAGAAATATCCCTTTACGTTGACCCCGTCGCTAATCGCTTTGCTGACGGCTTCTAAATATACTTTTAAATAGTCGATTCTTGCCTTATCCATAATGATGCCGTCTTCAAACTCATCTTTATAGCCCATGCCGTTTTCGGTAATGTAAATTTTGTTATATTGCGGATAGTCCCGTTTGATGCGCATCAGCATGTCATACATGCCTTCAGGATAAATGAGCCAGTCCCAATCGGTCCGTTTCAGGCCTTCTTTGTAAATTCTTTCGCCGATCCCTTTTACTTTATAGACCGAAGTGCCCTTATCGCCCGTTCCGTTATGGTGAATAACGGTCTCTCCGTCGTACGCTTTGACGAAATGGCATTGGTAATGATTGATGCCGAGATAGTCATTGCGTGTTGACGCTTTTTTCATCACGTCAAAATCGCTGTCTGAAAACTCGTATGAAGCGCCGTTCGCCTCACAGATTTCATCCAGAGCACGCATCGTTTCCTCAGAATAATAGCCGAGGTAGGTGGCATCCAGGAGGAATCTCACTGATAACGCGTCATCGAGAAAGCAGGCATGGCGGTCTTCTTCCGAGTCACTGGCGGGGTATTTTGTTTCCAGTGAGTGGACGACACCGATTTCTCCCGGATAGCCGCCTTCTTTAAAGAGGTTGACGGTCATCGCATGCGCCACCATCATGTGATGGAGGCATTGAATGACTTTTGTGATATCACTTTTAACAGATGGCGGAAAAACGCCGAGTAAATACTGGTTGGTGGCTGTAGGATAGATTTCGTTAAACGTGCTCCAATATCGGATTTCGCTGAATTCTTTAAAGCAAAACTCCGCATACTTGACGAACGCATCTATTGCGGCGCGGTTGAGAAAATCTCCCTGATCAAATAATCCTTTCGGCGTATCGAAATGATGAAGCGTGACAAAAGGGGTGACGCTGCGTTTTTGGCACTCTGAGAAAATACGATGATAGTAATCCACGCCTTCCTGATTGATTTCGCCCGTGCCGTCAGGGAAAATTCTCGTCCATGCTATAGAAAGGCGGATGCCGTTTATTCCGAATTTCTCACATAGTTTGATATCTTCCGGAAACTGCCGGTAAAAATCACTTGCCGGATCAGGACTGAATCTTCCCTGTTTTTCAAGAAATTCATCCCAGGCTACAGGCCCTTTGCCGCCTTCTTTTGTGGCGCCTTCCGCTTGGTATGCCGCAGTCGCCCCGCCGAAAATAAAGTCATGAGGTAATTTGAGCATTACTGAATCCTCCTTCGCCAATGTGTGAATTGAAGTTTATTAATGTTTGTAAATGTTATCTTTTGTTTAATAGTAAACGCATACATTTTTGTTGTCAATAGCTTCATAAGGAAATAATAACTGTGTTTACAAGGGTAAAACAAGTTCTTCAATGTTTTATATGTTGATAATATTGTTTGTTATTGTTTGTTTTTGTTGACCAGATTGCCGTGGTATGTTAGATTGTGTGTAAAGTTGAGGGGATGATTGAGTATGTTAAAAAAAGAGCGTCTTTTAAAAATCATCGATATTGTAAACTCGCGGGGGTTTATTACGGTGAGTGATATTATCGATGAATTAGAAGTTTCTGATATGACGGTGAGAAGAGATCTGGATGAGCTGGATAAGGCCGGAAAAATCGTGCGTATTCATGGAGGCGCACAGAGCATTTCTTATTCCATTGACCACGAATTATCGCATAATGAAAAACTGGATGTTCAAATGGAGGAGAAGGGGAAAATCGCGGAACTCGCGGCTTCATATGTAAATGATGGCGATACCGTTTTTTTAGGACCGGGCACGACAATTGAACTTTTAGCGAAACACCTGCTGCATAAGAGGATCCGAATTATCACTAATAACTACCCCGTGTTTGATATTTTAAAGCATGGCGACACTGCGGATACCATTCTGATTGGCGGCGATTTCCGAAAAAACACGGGTGCATTTGTTGGGCCTATTGTAAACGGCAATCTGCAGAAATTCAATTTTACGAAAGCCTTCATCAGCGCAAACGGCATACATAATGATGAGATTTCTTCTTACAGCATTGAAGAAGGAGAAGCCCATCAAATCGCGCTGAATAATTCGCGGACGAAATTTTTGCTGGCGGACAATAAAAAATTTAACCGTGAAGATTTTTACGTGTTCTACAACTTACACGATATGGATTATTTAATTACGGATGATAAAGTGATGAAAGATGTTCAGATCCATTATGAGCAATATGTGGATGTCAAAATCGCAAAAAAATAAAAAGGGGAGGCGGTTCGATGAAAGGGGTTATTTTTGATTTCAACGGCACGATGTTTCAAGATTCACATCTCCATGAAAAAGCGTGGTTTTACATGGTGAAAAAATACGCTCCGAAAGCGATTTCTGATGAAGATATTTTCGTTAACATTCACGGAAGAACAAACAGTGAAATCCTGACGCATTTTATTTCCGGCGATTTAACAAATGAAGAAATCAAGAAGATGTCTTTTGAAAAAGAAGCCTACTACAGAGAATTATGCCTTGAAAACAAAGCTGAGTTAAAGCTGACGAAGGGCCTGACCGGCGTCTTAAACCATCTGAAAAAGTCAGGAATGCCGATGACCATCGCCACGGCTACGGTAAAGGACAATGTCGAGTTTTACTTTGACGTCTTTCATTTGGGGAAGTGGTTTGATTTTGATAAAGTCACATTTGATGACGGAAGCTTCCCCGGAAAGCCGGCGCCGGATATTTTTATCATCGCATCGGAAAAATTAGGCCTTAAACCTGAAGAGTGCCTAGTCATTGAAGATGCCTTTTCCGGGCTCACAGCGGCAAAAAAAGCAGGTGCGGGCAAGATTGTGGCCATTGACCCGTTCGGAAAAAACCGCGCGTTATTTGAAGAAAAACATCTGGCGGATGACGGGATACTGACAGATTTCACCTCGTTTTTTGAGGTGATTGCCGGACATTCTGTTTGAGAGATCAGCCGGTTCTTCATGTTGGTATGGCCTTACAGATGCGGACACCGTTCGTAACACAAGATGTTTTTGTGTTCGGGCGGTGTCTTTTTCTGATGAGACTGTGCAGAATCAGTTTCCGACAGGGGCCTTTCTTCTTTTTTTCGCACATGTTCAATTAAGCGCTCGCATGTATTCAAGTCTTATTACTGACTGCTGATATGTTTTACGATAACATCCTGAGCATATAAGAATAGCAGCCATCCTGTTAGTCCAAGCCCTGATGCGGCAATGAAAGGCAGTGAATGGCGAAGGGCGATGCCGATAATGACCAGCATAATGACTGTGGAAGGGATGCCGGAAGCCACACTGAAGGCAAAATGACTTAATGTCTCCTTCGTTTCTCCTTGGATGTACAGCCAAACCATGCTCAGCATACTGACAATTGGCAAAGCCGCTATTATACCTCCATAACTCGGGCTTCTTCTTGATATTTCAGTGATAATCCCAATAATAGCAGCAGAGACAATAATTTTAACGATCGTAAACATCTTCAGCCCGCTCCTTCATCAAACTGAATGCTTTTAAGACAAGTGTTCTTTCTTCATTATTCATGTTGTCAAAAAGAAGCTGTTTAAGCTTTTCTTCATCGAGGCCGGAATGACGGTAAAGGACATCCGCCCCCAAATTGGTAAGTTTTAAAATAACCTTCCGCTCATCCTCAACACTTCTGATTTTATAAACGTACTTTTTCTTAAGTAAACGTTTTATATGTTCGGAAGCGGTATTATGTGAGACTTGAATCGCTTCGGCAATGTCTTTTATTCCGACTGCCTGCTCTTTTTGAATGACTTGCAGAATTCGCACACCTTGGTGAGTGATTTTTTCATGATGCTGATAACGGAGCCGATAGTAAATATCTGTCCAGAGGCCGTTTAATTCCAATATTTCGTTTGCCATCGTCATCAACCCTTATCGTTTATTAAGATTATATCTTATAATACGATATAAATTAACGGATTGAAAGAAGTTTTTAAACATGAGTGATGGAACTGCGTTTTGTTTTGGAAGATGGAAGCGAAAGCAGCCGCTGACTTCAAAGCCAAAATAGAGAAAGAAGCTTTTTAGCATAATAAAAAGGCACTGACAATAAGTTGAAGAACCAAAGAATATATTAAAATACCATGTGCTGATTGAAAAAGATACAGGGAATAAAAAGCGGGTAAGAAGATAAGGAAAGGAGAGAGACGGATGGAACTTGATTTTGTGATTCGTCTGGCGGTTGCGGGGCTGCTTGGGGCTCTGATTGGATTGGAGAGAGAATTCAGGGCGAAGGAGGCCGGTTTGAGGACGCATTTTCTAGTGGCCGTCGGCAGCGCCTTGATGATGATTGTTTCCAAATATGGATTTTTTGATTTGTTATCCAACAGCCATACGTCCTTTGACCCGAGCCGGGTGGCGGCGCAGGTCGTCAGCGGTGTCGGATTTTTAGGGGCCGGCACGATTATTTTGCAGCGGCATGTCGTGCGGGGGCTTACGACAGCCGCGGGGATTTGGGCTACGTCCGGGATCGGTCTGACGATCGGGGCGGGTATGTATGTCATCGGTATCAGCGGCACGATATTGGCGTTAATCGGGCTTGAACTTTTAAATTTTCTGTTTAAACCGGCGGCGCATTCTCTGTCTGTCAGTTTCCAGATTGAGGAGAAAGCCGTTATGCATGAAATTTTAACTTCGCTTGAAGCAAAGGGAATTCTCATCACGTCCTATGAATTGAATAAGGCGGTGCTTGAAGTGAAGGGAAGGGTGAAAAGCAAAAGCGGAAAAGCCTCGGTGATGGAGAAAGTTCAATCCCTCCCGTATATCCTGTCCGTCAAAGTTGAATAGCAAAAAGGGGAAGCTCCCCTTTCTGCGGTCATTTCTTTTCAAACATTAATACCAAGGATAGAACGGGATATACGGCCGCGGATAGTATGGATACGGTCTTGGGAAATAATAAGGCGGCCGCGGATAGTATGGATATGGTCTGGGGAAATAATAAGGCGGCCGGGGATAATGATACGGCACCCGCTCGTGGCTCTCGGCTGTGTATTCATGATCAAAAGGATCGTACAAGAGGAAAACCTCCTTTGAAAGAGTTATTCCGTTTACCATATTCCTGTATGCCCGGTATGGTGTGCGTAATCCGGGCAGAAAAAAAGATGCCGGTTATCATCCGGCATCTTTTTTTACACTTTCACATCAATGGAATGGCCGGCAGTCGGGTGCTGGGCCGGCAGCATTTTTACGGTTTCTTCCGCAGCGGTCTGGGCATTCTGCATGACCGTTTTTGTTAACGCGATATTTACATTCTGCGCCAGAGATGCCTGGTGCATAGCGATTGATAACGCAGGGATATCCATAGCTTCCACCTCCTTATCCCTTCATATCGGCGGCGTGCTCCGATTATGAAGAGAGCCGGCGTTTTCTTTTAACGGCCCATTCTAAAAGTGCGGCCGCGCATACTCCGAGGGTATAGGCGAAAATGTCGCTCCAGACAAATTGCCAGCCGAGGATCAGCCCGCCGAGCGTGCTGCTTCTGATCGCGTCAATCCACGGCGCATGATACAGCTGGCTGCATTCAATCAGACAGCAAAACGAGAGGCTCAGGATAGCGGCTGTTTCCGTCCGGATGTTTCGAAATAAAAAACCGAATCCGGTAAAAATCATTGCCGCCCACAGGGCATCTCCTAAATAAGCGGTTATCATGCCGGGCAATAGGTTGGTAATGCAGGCGGTTCTGGATAATAAACCGAGGGCGATGATAAAAACGGTCAATGCCCCGTATGTCAATCGATGTCTGTTCACTTCACACTGTTCCCCTTTTTTTGTACTCCCATGTATTGTAAGGAATGACGGAGAAGCTGTCTATGAAAAAAACGGCCCGGGAGGCCGCTTTTTCGGATTATCTTTCTTTTAGGTTGACATGGTCTGCTTTTTGATCACTGCCGATGACGAAGCGGAGCTCATACTGTCCCGTATGATAGACGTAATCTGTTTCGCCCGTTTTCGGCACTGTCAGGATTTTGTCAGCGCTGCCGATTTGTTTGCTTAAAACGTCAGGTGTGACGCTGCCGAGGTTTAAACGCCGTTCCACCCCTGTCCCGAAATAGCGGATTTCTGAGATTTTGCCGTTTTTATGATAGGAAAATCCATAACCGGGGTTTCCCATGTTCCAGCTGTATAAATCAAATGGATTGCGGCTGTCTGCTTTCTGTTCCGGCTCGCCGATTTTATCGTAAACATCCTGTCTCGTGCTTTGGTTGATTTTCAGGCCTTTCACTTGTTGCGGCATTTCCCCTTGAAACGCCGATTGATAAAGGCTGTTCACCAGTTCTTGTGCACGTTGATTTTCCGTTTTTGAAGCGGCTGCAGCATGAACGGACTGTGTATCCGAAACTGCTTCTGCGCTGAATGCGCCGCCTGTGAGCATCACGGCCGACAATCCCGTGATGAGTGTTTTTTTCTTCAGCATATGTGAATGCCTCCTTTTTACCGCTCATACCCGTATGTTTCCTCAGTTAAACGGGATGTTTTAGTGAAAGGTGGGCTGGGAATCATAAAGGATGTATAGAGGGGAACAGAAAGGGGAAAAGAAAATGGCTGATACAAAGAAGGTTACAATCAATGGCGTTGAAATGGAAGCCGCAGACGGACAAACCGTTTTGCAGCTTTTGAACAATAGTTCAATTGACGTGCCGCACGTGTGCTATCATCCGAGTCTCGGTCCGATTGAAACGTGCGATACTTGTATCGTCAGTGTTAACGGGGAACTCGTCCGTTCGTGTTCCGCGCAAATAAAGGACGGAGATGTCATTGATACGCTTTCGTCCGATGTGAAAAAAGCGCAGATTATCGGCATGGACAACATTCTGCACAACCATGAATTATACTGCACGGTTTGTGATTACAACAATGGGAGCTGCGAAGTACATAATACCGTAAAGGAAATGAAAATCAATCACCAAAGCATTCCGTTCGATCAAAAACCGTATCCTAAAGATGAATCAAATCCGTTTTACCGGTATGATCCCGATCAGTGCATCTTATGCGGACGCTGCGTCGAAGCCTGTCAGGACGTACAGGTAACTGAGACGTTAAGTATCGATTGGGAGCGCAAACGCCCGCGGGTCATTTGGGATCAGGATGTGCCGATTAATGAATCATCATGTGTTTCCTGCGGACATTGTTCAACCGTATGTCCGTGCAATGCCATGATGGAAAAAGGCATGGAAGGCGAAGCGGGTTATTTAACAGGCATCAATGAAGAGACGCTTCGGCCGATGATTGACATCACAAAAGGCGTCGAAACCGGCTACGGCTCGATTTTAGCCATATCAGACATGGAATCGGCCATGCGTGATGAAAGAATCAAAAAGACGAAAACCGTATGCACATACTGCGGTGTCGGCTGCAGTTTTGATATATGGACGAAAGGAAGAGACATTTTAAAGGTAGAACCTCAGGCCGAGGCACCCGCAAACGGAATTTCGACGTGTGTAAAAGGGAAATTCGGCTGGGATTTCGTCAATAGTGAAAAGCGCCTTACCAAACCGCTTATACGGGAAGGGGATTCGTTTCGGGAGGCGGAATGGGATGAAGCGCTGCAGCTGATCGCCGATAAATTTACCGATATAAAAGAACATTTCGGCCCGGACGCGCTTGCTTTTATCACATCTTCCAAATGCACGAATGAAGAATCATACGTGATGCAGAAGCTTGCCAGAGCCGTGATCGGTACAAATAATGTCGACAACTGCTCACGCTACTGTCAGTCTCCAGCTACGGCCGGTTTGTTCAGAACGGTCGGCTACGGTGGCGATTCAGGATCGATTACAGATATAGAAAAAGCTGAGCTCGTACTGATTATCGGCTCAAATACGTCTGAGTCTCACCCCGTTCTGTCTACACGTATTAAACGTTCCCATAAGCTGCACGGACAGAAGCTCGTCGTGGCGGACTTGCGAAAACATGAAATGGCCGAGCGCTCCGACGTGTTTTTCCAGCCGCGTGCCGGATCGGATATTGTCTGGCTGAACGCCGTATCGAAGTATCTGCTTGATCACGATTTGGCGGATACTGCATTTCTGAATGAAAGAGTGAACGGATTAGATGAATTCGTGAAAAGCCTTGAACCTTACACGATGGAATATGCTGAAAAACATACCGGTGTGGACAAGGAGACCTTAATCAAGGTAGCGCGGATGATTCATGAAGCCGGCAGTGTGTGCGCGCTGTGGGCAATGGGGGTTACCCAGCATATCGGAGGAAGTGATACGAGCACGGCCATTTCCAACCTGCTGCTTGTGACCGGAAATTACGGCAAGCCCGGGGCAGGCTCATATCCGCTTCGGGGCCATAATAACGTGCAAGGTGCCAGTGATTTTGGCAGCATGCCTGACAGCTTCCCCGGTTATGAAAAAGTAACGGATGAAAAAGCCCGCAAAAAGTATGAACAGGGCTGGGGAGCAGACCTGCCGAAAGAAATCGGAATGACAAATCATGAAATGATCGAAGGCATCCACTCGGGAAAACTGAAGTCCATGTACTTAAAAGGAGAAGAAATGGGGCTTGTCGACTCCAACATTAACCATGTTCATGCCGCCTTTGAAAAGCTTGATTTCTTCGTTGTGCAGGATATTTTTCTCTCGCGGACGGCCGAGTTCGCCGATGTGGTGCTCCCGGCAAGCCCGAGCCTTGAAAAAGAAGGCACGTTTACGAATACGGAACGGAGGGTGCAGCGCCTTTACCAAGTGTTTGAACCGCTGGGCGATTCAAAGCCTGACTGGCAGATTATTACGGACATCGCCAACCGGCTGGGCGCTGATTGGCGCTATGAACATCCGGCAGACATTATGGAAGAAGCGGCGATGCTTTCACCGCTCTACGCAGGCGTCACTTACGAACGTCTCGAAGGCTACAATTCACTGCAATGGCCCGTTGCAGCGGATGGAACCGATTCACCGCTTTTATTTACGGAGAAGTTCCCGTTTTCAGACGGCAAAGCGGTTCTTTATCCCGTTCAGTGGACCGAGCCGAAAGAATTTGATGAAGAGTATGATCTCCATGTGAATAACGGGCGGCTGCTTGAGCATTTTCACGAAGGAAACCTGACTTACCGGTCAAAAGGAATTTCCGAAAAAACACCGAGTGTGTTTCTGGAGGTCTCACCCGAACTCGCTGAAGAAAGAGGGCTTGAAGACGGGACGCTTGTCCGCCTGACATCACCGTACGGAAATGTGAAAGTCAAATGCGTCATTACAGACCGGGTAAAAGGCAAACAAGTTTATCTGCCGATGAACGATTCAAAAGATGCCGCCATTAACCTTTTAACAAGCAGCTATGCGGATAAGGATACGGATACACCAGCCTATAAAGAAACCTCAGCGAAGATGGAGATTTTGAAAAAAGAAGGCATTAATCCGCTTCCGAAAATCAATTTCCGTTACGGAAACCCGCAGCCGCAGATCGGTGTCCAGGTTGAGCGGAAATGGGCGCGAAAAGATTATGTATTTCCGGGAGACGCGGTAAAAAGGGGGAAACAGCAAAATGGCTAAAGCAACCCGCACTATCCGAAAACAGACCGTCACGGAAGAAGACAAACGAAGAAAGGATTTAGAAGAGATTGAGACGGCTCTTCTGCAAAATAAAGACGCGATTTTGGAGTCTTTGCACATTCTTCAGCACATGAATGAGCGCGGCGTTTTGGCGCTTCTGCGCGGACTTTTCGGCCAGGGCGACAAAGTGATGGACATCCTCGTGAAGAAGGCGAATACGCCGGAAACGGCCAATATGCTGAAAAATCTCCTGCTGTTAACCGGCGTCCTCGGCATGCTTGATGTAAAACAGCTTGAGCCGTTTATCGTCAAAATCAACGCGGGCGTCACAAAGGCTGTTGAGGAGAAAGACAGCAGCAAAAAGACGGGTTATTTTGATATCGTCCGCGCTTTAAAAGACCCGGAAATCAACAAGGCCGTCACGCTGCTGTTTTCTTTCCTGAAAGGCATGGGTGCTGATACAAGCGATATGGAGAGAAATACGCGGCCTCCTGAAGACCAAAAGCACCATCAGGAACCGCAGACGAATGAGTGAACATCACCCCCCGAGCCTCTCATACGGCTCGGGTTTTTTGTGCGTTCATGCTGCTTTCTTGGGAAAAATTTCACCTCGGGATTCATGACTTTTGTTGTGTTATGTTAATAGTTAAGGTTATGAATAGAAAAAAATTGAAAATATGTGCTAGGATAAAATTCAAAGTAGGTCAACTGTTCAAATATGAAACAATCAGGAGTGATAAAACATGAGTAAGCTGAGGAGCCCGAGACAAGCCATCCAAAGAACCCTGATGAAAGGAAAAAACGGTCTGGACGTATACAATCCTTTTCCTTGGTACGAAAAAATGAGACGGGAAAGCCCCATTCAATTTGATGAAGAAACTAAGGTATGGAGTGTGTTTTTATATGATGATGTCAAAAGGGTCATCAGTGATAAAGAGACTTTCTCAAGCCTTATGCCAGACGTGAAAAGCTCGATTGCAAAGTCCATGCTGAATATGGACCCGCCGAAGCATACCCAAATCAGATCGGCCGTCAATCGCGCTTTCACTCCGCGCGTACTGAAGGAATGGGAGCCGAGAATTGAAGATATTACAGAGAATCTGCTGAAACAGGCAAAGAACAAAGGGCGGATTGATATCGTGAAAGATCTTTCCTATCCTTTGCCGGTCACGGTGATTTCAGAATTATTAGGCGTCCCGTCCGAATACATGGAGCAGTTTAAAAAATGGTCGGACATTCTCGTCAGCATGCCGAAAGATGCGAGTCCTGAAGCGGCGGAGAAAAATCAGCAGGAGCGTGACCAATGTGAGGCGGAGCTGGCGGCGTTTTTTGCGGAAATCATAGAAAGCAAACGAAAACAGCCCGGCCAAGACATTATTTCTATTTTGATCAAAGAGGAAGAAGAGGGGGAGAAGCTATCGGCAGAAGACCTGATTCCGTTTTGCAATTTGCTTTTAGTAGCGGGAAATGAAACAACGACTAATCTCATTTCAAATGCGGTTTACAGTATATTAGAGACGCCCGGCCTTTATAAAGAACTGAGACAGGACCCTTCTCTCATCGCGCAAACGGTGGAGGAAACACTGCGTTTTCGCGCTCCCGCTCCATTTGTCAGAAGGACGGTCCGGCATGATACTGAATTGTGCGGCCGCCGTCTGAAAACCGGGGATATCGTTCTTTGCTATATTGCATCTGCCAACCGTGATGAAAACAAATTTGAGCAGGCTGACGTATTTGATATTCATCGCCGGTCAAATCCGCACCTCTCCTTCGGGTTCGGTATACACTTCTGCTTAGGAGCCCCGCTTGCCAGACTTGAAGCGGAAGTTGCGCTGAAAGGAATTGTAAAGTCCTTTCCACACCTGGAGCCCGTCCGGATTGAGCCGATCCGAAACAGTGTCATGTACGGGCTGGAGTCTTTAGAAGCGGAGATAAACGAAAATAAGGGAGAGAAACAAAGATGAGACAAACACACATCGCCATTATTAATGTGGGCGCTCACGGCCATGTCAATCCCACGCTGCCCGTAGCCGAAGAGCTTGTCAATCGCGGGCACAGAGTGACATTCGCTACGACTGAGGAATTCGAGGCTTCCGTTGCCAAAACGGGTGCCGTTCCTCTTTTATACCGCACAAGCATTAAGGCGGATCCGAAGACGATAAAAGAACGGGTAAATAAAAATGACGCGTTTGTGATGTTTCTGGAAGAAGCGGTTGAAGTGCTTCCGCAGCTGGAAGAGCTGTACAAAGACGACCTTCCCGACATCGTCCTGTTTGATTTTTTAGCGCTTGCCGGAAAGTTGTTTGCGGATAATGGCGGCATCCCGGCCGTAAAGTTCTGCCCAAGCTATGCAATGAATGAGTATTTTCAATTAGGAAGAGACGAAGAAACGATGGAAGCCGCCAAACAGGCGATAGAAGAATATCAGGAGAAAATTGAAAATGAACAACTGAAACGGATGACGATGGAAGAGTTTTTCATGCCTGAAAAACTGAATATCGTCTTTATGCCAAGAGCCTTTCAGCCGAAACAGGAAACCTTTGATGAACGGTTTTGTTTTGCCGGTCCGTCCCTTGGGAAACGCACAAATACGGGAAGTTTGGAAATTGATGCGGCTGATGACCGTCCGCTTATGCTCATCTCTCTTGGAACTGCGTTTAACGCTTGGCCTGAATTTTACCAAATGTGTATCGATGCGTTTCGGGACTCAGACTGGCGGGTTATTATGTCAGTCGGCACAACAATTGATCCGGACAGTTTTTCGGATGTGCCCGATCACTTTATTATCCGCCAGCACGTTCCGCAGCTTGATGTACTGGAGAAAGCAAAGCTGTTCGTATCTCACGGCGGGATGAACAGTACAATGGAGGCGATGAATGCGGGTGTTCCGCTCGTTGTCGTTCCGCAAATGCACGAACAAGAGGTCACTGCAAAGCGCGTGGATGAATTGGGGCTCGGCGTGCATCTGCCGCCGAAGGAAGTCACTGCGGCGCGTCTCCAAAAAGATGTTCAGAAAGTTTACGGTGATAAAAACATCCTCAGCCGTGTGAAAAGCATGCAGCAGAAAATAGAAGAAACCGGCGGCGCCAAACAGGCTGTTTGTGCCATTGAAGAATTTCTGAAAGAGGCGTCCGTCGAAAATTGATTGAAAAAACAGGCAGCGCCGGACGGCTGCCTGTTTTGTTATATATTTTTCTTCATGCCGCATCTCCGGCATTCCCGCAAAAATTTTCCGCCCTTCACTGAGCTTTTAAACAGCGTATAGTCGCAATTATCACATCGGCCGCTGTGAACATCAGGATATTCATTGAACTCATAAATGACCGAAGTATCGTAACCTTTTGTTTCGAACTCTTTTTTTGTTTCCATGATTGAAAGTCCCTCCGCGAATCAAATCATTCTGCCCGGTTAATGATACAGCAACTGCACGGGGGATTCAACGGAGCATATCTTGATTTTCCCGGCTGATTGCGTAACAATAATAGAAATAAATGACGGCCTGCCATGGGGCGCCCGGCATCTGAAGGGAAGAAAAAACAGCGATGGGAAAAGGATTGAAAGGTAAACGGATTGCCATCGGCGGTTCGCGGAAAACAGAAGAGATCACAAGATTAATAGAAAAGCAGGGCGGAACGGCAGTCACCCGTTCCCTCCAAGGAACAGTATACTTGGCGGAGGATCAGATAGAACCTGACGTAAGAACATTTGCTGAGCAAAAAGCCGACTGGGTGATATTTACCACAGGCATCGGGACGGAAACGTTATTGTCCGTATCAGAAAAAATAGGTCTGAAAGAAGAATTTCTAGCGGCCGTACACGAAGCGAAAATCGGCTGCAGAGGCTATAAAACATATGCGGCCTTAAAAAAGCTCGGCATCACGCCGCAAGCCTCTGACGGAGACGGTACAACAAGAGGGCTGATCCGCTCCTTGGAACGGTTTGACTTTAAAGACAAAAAAGTCATGATACAGCTTCATGGCGAAAAAGCGCCCGTTTTAACGGAATTCTTCGAGAAAAACGGAGCAGAGGTATTCCCCGTTCTGCCTTATCAGCATATTCCGCCTGAAAGGGAGACGGTTGATAAACTGCTGGGAGAGCTGTTAAACGGCGAGGTTGACGCCGTATGTTTTACGACAGCCATTCAAGTGCGTTCTCTCTTTGATTATGCAAAAGAAAAAGGGTCCGCAAAAGAACTGCAGCAAGCTTTCGAAAACCATGTTCTTGCCGCCGCAGTCGGCAAAGTGACGGCAGAAGCGATCAAGGATGAAGGGGTGGAGAGGGTCCTTGCTCCGGACATTGAGCGGATGGGAGCGATGATTATTGAATTATCCCGTTACTATGAATCTCTGACCTTGTCATAAACAATCATTCAGCAGGGAAAAGCCTAAGCTTCCCTGCTGAATTTTTTTAATTGCCAGTGTTCCGTGAAAAGGGATGGATACGTTAAGGCGCTGAGTATGATACATGTAAGAAGAGCGGAGGCCATCGTTGTAAAAACGATCAACAGCTGAAAGCGCACCGCCTGTATCGGATCAGCCCCCGCTAAAATCTGTCCCGTCATCATGCCGGGAAGCTGAACAAGACCTAATGTTTTCTGGCTTTCCAGTGTCGGTATCATACTGAGTTTCATACTGGACGTCAATATATGGCGGACTGCCTGCTTAGGCGTTCCGCCGAGAGAGAGAATCAGCTGAATTTCTTCCTTCCGCAGATCCGCTTCCGAACTGAGCCGGTTTAAAAACAGGCTTGAAAGCACCATGGAGTTTCCGATGACCATGCCGCTTATCGGAATGACATATCTTGAAGTGAACGGAATGATATGAAGAGCCAGTAAAATTCCCTGTGTCACGATTTCCACAATAGCCAGTGTCAGAAAAACGCGCCAAAATGAACCGATCCGCATTTTTTTCCGTTTGGCGACATTATGCGAAGCGGCCGTGAGCATAAGAAGCACCATGAGTAGGATAAACACCGGGTGATCACCGTGGAAAATCAGCGACAGCACATAGCCGATGATGAGAAGCTGAATGACGGCTCTGACGGTTGCGATGATCATATCTTTTTCTACGCCGGCTTTAAAAGATTTAGACAGGAATAAAGCGATAATGACAAATACACTTGTAAATAACAGAGAAAGATAATCCATATCAGCATCCGCTCCCTTGTAAAAGCGCCCGGGCCTTTTCGTGTTTCGGTTCTTTAAAGAACGTTTTCGTTTCCGCGATCTCTAAAAGCCTGCCCTCGGCCATAAACCACACCGTATCGGATATCCGTTCCGCTTGTTCAAGATTATGAGTGATCCACAGGATCGTCAGCTGTTTTTGCCGATGGAGCTTTGTAATCAGCTTTTCGATGATGAGAACAGATGTGGGGTCCAGGGCCGATGTAATTTCATCGAGAAGCAGGATGGACGGCAGGCTGGCGAGGGTTCTCGCCAACGAGAGCTTCTGCCGCTGTCCGCCGGATAATTCTTTTGCATTCTGATCCAGAAGCCCGTGCGGAAGATCAGTGAAGTCTGCGAGCTCTTCAGGCGTATAGTGCTGTGTCCCGTGAAGTTTTTCTGCGAGCAGAAGGTTGTCCCGCACCGTGCCGTCGATGACGGGAGCTGACTGGAATGCAAGGCCCGCGGTTTTCCTGAGCTCTCTGATGTCCCAGCGCCTTATTTCTTTTCCGAATACAAGCACTTCGCCTTCATCAGGTGTATTCATCAGGTTGCACAGTGACAGCAGCGTGCTTTTCCCCGCGCCGGACGGCCCTATCACCGCCGTAATAGAGCCTTTTGGGATATGTCCGGTTACCTGGTTTAGGACATCAAAGGACGTATTGTTTTGTTTGAAACGTTTGCCGGCCGACAGAAAAGATATTGCCGGAATTTCTTCTTTCATACAGGATGACACCTTTCGTAAAAAAATCAGGAACCGGTGAGATCGGCTGCCGTTTGTTCCGCCGTTTTCGGGTCTGTCTGCCGTGAAGCGAATGTATGCATGACCATTCCCGCAATAATAATGAACAGTCCGGCAAACGAAAGAAGTGACGGAAACGCTGCGGATAAAAAGACGATCTCGCCGATCAGCACAAACAGAACCTCTCCGGATTGCGTCGCTTCAACAGCAGCGAGCTTCTGCGGCTCATTCCTCACCATATCGGTGGCGCGGAAAAATAACACTGTCGCGATAACACCCGAGCTGAGCGCGACGATAAAAGATTGAAATGTCTGCCCCATTGACGGAAGCCCGTCTCTTTGCCAGCCGAAAGCGGCGATCAGAAGCCAAAACGGAAGGCTTGCGAGCGTCATGCCGAGCACGCGCTGAAACGTGTCGAGTTTACCGCCGTATTGCTCCAGCATTTTTCGATTGCCGAGCGGATAGGCAAATGCGGCGATGACGACCGGCACAACACTGAATAGTATCGTGCGCCCGGACAGAGAGCCCGCATGCTGAAGCTGAATCAGGCCTGCTCCGATCAGGATGATGACGGAAGTAACCAGCGAAATCAGCGGGATCTTTTGTCTGACGGGAACCGGGCCCGCCGGTGAATCTTTTGTTTCATAGAAAAACGGCGACAGGAGCACACCCGCGACAATTGTAACCTGCCACGTGCCGGCGATCAGCCAGCCCGGCCCATATGCCGCCGCAAAGGTAATCGGGGCATAAAAAAGCACGAAGCCGGTAAAGCTCCACTTCAGCCAAAAAAACGGTTTTTTCCGGATTTCATGCCAGAGCGGCACCCATTTTCCTTTCGCATAAACGATCAGAAATAAAAACGGAACCATAAAAAGAAAACGCAGGGAAGAGCTCCACATCCAGTTTCCGCCGGAAAGCTCCATCGCCCTGTTTAAAATAAATGTGACTGCAAAAAACAGAGATGCCAATATTCCGAATATGATGGCTTTCATGAAATCCCTCATTTTGACACATATTTTTTTATACTATACTATTCACCGGCAGGCTTCGCAATGGAATATGTGAAAATAGCGTTTTAACAACTGATGAATGGGAAACAGACATATACGGAGGTGAACACAATGCAGAAAGAGGATATTGAAGTTCTTTATTTTGAAGATGACGGCCGCATTCCGAATAATCCGAATCTCCCGCTTGTCATTTATAAAGCGGTATTTAATGAAGAAACGGTACAGAAAGCGGAATCCGTCCTCCGCCGGCACGATTGGTCGAACAGCTGGAGGGGCGGAGTATTTCCGTATCACCATTTTCACAGCACCACCCACGAAGTTCTCGTCGCGGTAAAAGGAAACGCGGTTTTGAGGTTCGGCGGGGAACAAGGCGCAGACGCCGTTCTTCAAACTGGAGACGCAGCGGTCATTCCGGCCGGCACCGGACATAAAAAACTGTCGGCCAGTTCTGATTTCACCGTGATCGGGGCTTATCCGGGCGGCCGGCAGTACGATACAAAAACGGAGAAAAATGATAGAACTTCAGAAGAAATCAGCCGTGTCCCGCTCCCGGAATATGATCCCTTTACGGGAAAAACGGGCCCGCTTATAAAATTGTGGGAGAAATGACAGGGGAAAAGCGGATGGTCTGTAAAAAAATAGCCTAAAAGAAACGTTATTACACCCCCGCCATATAAATAATTTCATAAACGAAACAATTCACGTTCAAATTTTGTTCAAAAAGTGTTATTATATAAGAGTAATTCAAATTGGGGTTTTTTATGTTTGCTATTTTCAGAGAGGAAAAAGAAATTTTGACTTATTCAATTGTTTTTGTTGATATAAAAATAATACTGAATATGGCAAAGTGAAAAACTGGGTAGTAAACATTTATTTTTGTAACTGATTGTGCACGGATTCACAATCTTGCTTTTTCATGCTTTTCTGCATGAGAGGGGAAAGGCTACCCTTTCCAAAAAAATCAGCACACTGCTTATAGTAAAGGAGAATCGGATATGCCAGAAACAATCGATCAAACAAATGCATCTGTCAGCCAAGGCCAACGCGATCTTATTGATCAGCTGCTAAAACCTGAAGTTCAAGAATCACTGACTGTTTTAGTGGATCAGCTACCAAAACTGACTGAGTTAGTAAATATTTTAACGAAGTCTTATGATTTTGCACAGTCTGTAGCGACAGACGAAGTATTGAAGAGCGATACAGTGGGTGCGCTTACAGAAATTCTTGAGCCTGTGAAAGAAACAGCGAAAGACATTGCGGCTACTGCGATCGAAGCAAAAGACCGCGCGGATGCAAGCAATGACACGATCGGACTTTTCGGCCTGCTGCGCATGCTGAAAGATCCTCAAGCGCAAAAGCTGTTCCGTTTTGCTAACAGCTATCTTGAAATCATGAACGAAAAACAAAAATAATCTCAGATTCAAATTGATATAAAGGACGGAGGATATACGATGTCAAAACATATTGTCATTTTAGGCGCTGGTTACGGCGGAGTTCTTTCTGCTTTAACCGTTCGCAAACATTACAGTAAAGATGAAGCACGCGTAACCGTTGTGAACAAATACCCGACTCACCAAATTATTACGGAACTGCACCGCCTTGCAGCCGGCAACGTGTCTGAACAGGCTGTTGCTATGCCGCTTGAAAAACTTCTTAAAGGAAAAGACGTTGACATTAAAATCGCAGAAGTCAATTCTTTCTCAGTTGATAAAAAAGAAGTCGCCCTTTCTGACGGTTCTAAGCTGACTTATGACGCGCTTGTTGTCGGACTTGGTTCAGTTACGGCTTATTTCGGCATTCCTGGACTCGAAGAAAACAGCATGGTGCTCAAATCTGCTGCGGATGCCAACAAAGTATACAAACACGTGGAAGACCGTGTGCGTGAATACTCTAAAACGAAAAACGAAGCTGATGCAACGATTCTTATCGGCGGCGGCGGCTTAACAGGCGTTGAGCTTGTCGGTGAGCTTGCTGACATCATGCCGAACCTTACGAAAAAATACGGCGTAGACCATAAAGAAATCAAACTGAAACTAGTTGAAGCAGGTCCGAAAATTCTTCCTGTTCTTCCTGATGATCTTATCGAACGCGCGACAAAAAGCCTTGAAAAACGCGGCGTTGAGTTCTTAACAGGTCTTCCTGTTACAAACGTGGAAGGAAACGTCATTGATCTGAAAGACGGTTCAAAAGTCGTTGCCAACACATTTGTATGGACAGGCGGCGTACAAGGCAACCCGTTAGTCGGCGAATCAGGTCTTGAAGTGAACCGCGGCCGCGCGACTGTTAATGATTTCTTACAATCTACTTCTCACGAAGATGTATTTGTTGTCGGAGACAGCGCAGTATACTTTGCGCCGGACGGCCGTCCATACCCGCCTACAGCGCAAATCGCATGGCAGATGGGTGAACTTGTCGGTTACAACCTGTTCGCTTACTTAGAAGGAAAAACGCTTGAAACATTCAAGCCTGTAAACTCTGGTACGCTTGCAAGTCTCGGACGTAAAGACGCGGTTGCCATCATCGGAGCGAACTCTACTCCGCTGAAAGGTCTTCCGGCATCTTTAATGAAAGAAGCAAGTAACGTACGTTATTTAACACATATCAAAGGATTATTCAGCCTGGCTTACTAATCCTTCAAATGACACTGCCGACTTTCTCGGCAGTGTTTTTTTATGTCTGAATGTTAACGTGAACAGTCAGCACCACGGCTGATGCGCTGAATTTCTGTCTTCCGTCATCCGTCATCAGGGTTTCTTTCAGGCATCAGGCTGATCAATACCGGCTATATCCCGAATACATCTCAGACGAAAGACACGTTAATCGGGATTATAGGCTCCTTTTGCTGTGCGCCATGCTGATTATCGGTATGATGGATAAGCTGATAGACAGGCAGCATGCCGGGTCCGTTCAGGACTTACATCATGCAAAACCTCAACTTTAGTGATTTTATGGACTGTCCGTTAATGGTACAATAGAAATAAATGACAGTATACAGGGAGAAAGGAAAACCGATGGTAACCATAAAAGATATCGCAAAACTCGCCAACGTATCCCATACAACGGTATCCCGGGCACTGAACGGCAGCCCCTACATTAAAGAGCATACAAAACAGAAGATATTAGAGCTCGCTTCACAGCTGAATTACACACCGAATGTAAATGCAAAAAGCCTTGCCATGCAAAAGTCCCATACGATCGGACTGTTTTTTACAAGCATCACAAACGGAACTTCACACAGCTTTTTTTCCGATACCATCAAAGGAGTAAACCGCACAATCAGCGAGGATTACAATTTGTTCGTCCGCGCGATTGACGACCTGAAAAGCTTTGAAACCATTACGCCCATGAGATATGACGGAATCATCTTAATGAGCCAAAGCGACAGTGATAATTCCTTTATTTATCATATCCGTGAGAAAAACATCCCGCTCGTCGTGCTGAACCGGGACATTGATGACCGGAGCATCACGAATATCCTGTCAAACGATAAAGAAGGCTCCAGACAGGCGGTCGACTGCCTGATCGCAAACGGACACAGAGATATCGCGATCATTGAGGGAAAAGAAGGATTCAGGTCAACTTCTCAGCGGAAAGAAGGCTATTTGTCATCTTTAATTGATCATTCTATTCCGATTAAGCAAGAATACAGTGTAAAAGGCCGCTACGATATGGAGAGCGGCAGTCAGGCGATGGAAAAACTCTTGGCGCTTCAATCACCGCCTACCGCTGTTTTTTGTTCAAATGATGATATGGCGATCGGAGCGATGAACGCCATTTTCGCCAAAGGTCTGAACGTTCCCGAAGACATATCCGTCATTGGGTTTGATGACATCGGCATTTCACAATACATGACGCCGAGGCTTTCGACCGTAAAACGCCCGGTTGAAAAAATCAGTATCCTCGGCGCAGAGAAGATTCTGGCGCTTATCGCTGATCCGAATACGGCGGCGAGAAAAATATATGAAAACACTGAGGTGATGATAAGAGATTCAATCAAAAAACTCACATAAACTGCCCGTCTGAATATCCGGGTTTTTTGTACAAAAAATGTTAACGTGTGTATAAATGCAGCAGGAGGCAGAAAGCTTGTGGCAGATACATTCAATATCCTGAAAAATTCCTTCAGCTCGGTGAAGGCAATTTCTTGCGGGCTTTATCAGTCCCGTGTGACGTTATAAGGGAACAGGCGATCCGTGAAAGGGTTGCTTTTTTGTTTTGGAATGAATTGTGAGAATGGGAAGTGCGAAAATGCAGTCAGAAGAAAAGTGTTACTGCATACTTGATTAAGTTATAATTTGGAATGACGCTGTAAAGAGCAATCAAAACGGAATGGTTTTTAATAGCGACATTTTTTCTGCTGCAATGAACCTCGTAACGTTTCATTTCTGGTAATGAAAATGTCAGGTCGCAATCGTCTTATCTTTTTCCCAGACTAATCGGCATATTTGAAAAACTAGAATGTAAATGGAGGGTGATTTGACATGGATCAGGTTATTTTTGTGATTTCAATGCTCGCTTTAGGAGTTACACTGGTGACATTTTTCGGAATGATTTTGAATGACGGATTAAGAGGAGTATTAAACTTCTCAAGAAAACCCGTAAAATTTATGACCGGATCATTTCTGGTATACATTGTCGCGTTTGCTGTTTATATTTTAATAAGTGTAAGGTAATAATAGAGGTGCCTCATTGGGGGGATTTCCTAAATAAAAAAGCGTTCCTATAAAGGACGCTTTTTTTATATTAATTTTATTCCGCTGATCAAAATGATCGCCGCCATTACAAACTGCAGCGGGCGCGGAGAGAATTTCGGCGAAAAGAAGCTGCCGAGGAGCACACCCGGTACGGAGCCGAGCAGAAGATTCAATACGAGCAGATAATCGACGCTGCCGAAGCTTGCGTTTAACAGACCTGCGGCCGTTACGAGCAGAAAGGCATGTGCGATATCTGTTCCCACCACTTCTGCAGTTTTCATTCTGAACAGGTACAGCATGGCGATCGCGAATAATGAGCCGGACCCGATAGATGTCAAGCCGACGATGAAACCGAAAATGACGCCGATCAGTATCATAAGTGTCCGTTTTTCTTCAAGCGTTTTTTGCTGCCAGCGGTTCGGCCGCAGTTTTTTATCGAAAAAAAGGCGGGCGATAATGGAAATGGCGACAAGAGTCAGCACGTAGCCGAGCGCCTGTTTGATAATCTGCTCCTGATGCTGGTGAAAAGCGGGAAACAGGTGAAGAATGCCGATGGCGGCTGTTGCGCTGGGAATACTTCCGAGCGCCAAGTAGCCGACAAGTTTAAAATGAACGGTGCGCTGCTTCCAATGAGAAACGACACCGAACAGTTTGGTGATGGAGTTATATAAAAGGTCCGTGCCGACGGCAATTGACGGGTTGATTCCCAAAACGATCAGTAAAGGAGTCAAAAGCGCCGCTCCTCCCACACCCGTCAATCCGACCAGCGTTCCGACAATGAACCCCATAAACACAATGCTTACAGTCATCTGTGTGCCCCCTGAATAATCCTACTATTTTTATCAGATTATATATGATTAAGGGGCGATTATCAATTAAATTTTCGGAAAATTTTATACAGAACAAAAAAATCCGCCAGCCTGCTGTTATTTCGCAGACCGGCGGATGGCCGGATTATGATTTTTGCTGGTAAAACGGAAGTTCCGTGTGGCCCATTTCTCTTACATACACGAAAAGATTGCCTTTATGATGAATTTCATGTTCCATCGCAAGCTGAAGGAGAGCGGAGCCGGTAATTTTTCTGCCGAAAGAGGCAGTCAGGTCAATTTCGCGGTTCAGCTGCTCTTCAGTCAGCTGTGACAGGATGTCTGTCGTTTTTTCAGTACATGCTTCCGCCAGTTTGACGAGGTCTGTTTCCGCTTCTTCTTTCGGCTTGTTCTGGATGGCTGATCCGTCTCCGTCTTTAATGACGTTTGCAAACATGAGAAAAGAATAAACGATGTGTTTTACAAGTTCCTGAGCGGACATTGATGTCTCTGCCGGCTTGTAATCGTAATGTTCGCGGCTGATTTTTTCCGCCAGCTCAATCGTCACGTTTCGATGTGACAGAAAGTGGCTGACCAATTGATTTTGTGCTGTCATGTGAAAACCCCCATTTGATCAAGAATTAAAATGATGCAAGGATATGCTATATCAACGGCACGGAAGAAACAAGCAATAAGCTCTTGATGAAGATAAATCGTTGCGGATTTCCGAAATTCGACAATTGCGGTCTTTTTGCGTTCTTCTTTTTCTAGCAAATATGATAAAATATGACATATCTCGGTCATTCCAAAAGGGGGGATTAATTGAGGATGAAGCAGACTATTCCGTCCTCTTTTGTCGGGCTCAAAATTAATGAATGGTATACCCATATCCGGCAGTTTCACGTTCTTGAGGCGGAGCGCGTCAAACGTGAAGTAGAGAGAGAGATCGAGGATATGGAAGAAGATCAGGATCTGCTGCTGTATTATTCATTAATGGAATTCAGACACCGCGTCATGCTGGATTACATTAAGCCCTTAAAGGAGGACCCTTCTCAGCCTGAGTTTTCAGAATTATTGGAAGACATTGAAGGCAGCCAGTATAAGCTGACAGGACTGCTTGATTACTATTTTAATTTTTTTCGAGGAATGTATGAATTTAAACAGAAGATGTTCCTAAACGCCATGATGTATTACAAACGGGCTGAAAAAAACCTTGCACTCGTTTCTGATGATATCGAGAAAGCTGAGTTTGCTTTTAAAATGGCCGAGATATTTTACAACCTGAAACAAACCTACGTCTCCATGAGTTATGCCGTACAAGCCCTTGAAACGTACCAATCGTATGAGACGTACAACGTCCGCAGAATCCAATGTGAATTCGTTATTGCAGGGAATTATGATGACATGCAGTATCCAGAAAGAGCATTGCCCCACTTAGAACTTGCTTTAGATCTTGCGAAACAAGAAGGCAATCCCCGTCTTATTAGTTCAGCCTTATATAATCTCGGAAACTGCTATGAAAAAATGGGAGACCTCTCTAAAGCAGCCGAATATTTTGAGACATCTGTTTCCATTTGCAAGTCAGAAAAGTTCGATAATCTTCCGCATTCTATTTACTCATTAACACAGGTCCTTTATAAACAGAACACCACTGCCGAAGCAGAGAAGCAATACCGCCTCGGGCTTAGTATCGCCCGCGAATACAATGATGAATTGTTTGTCAAGCTGTTTCAATTTTTACATGCGTTATACGGTAAGATGGATAACGCATGCGTCAGGCACACCTTTGAGTTTCTGGAGGAACACATGCTGTATCCGTATGTTGAAGAATTGGCGCATGACGCAGCTAAATTTTACATGGAGCACGGACAGCCTGAAAAAGCGCTCACGTTTTATGAAAAAATGGTGCACGCCCAAAAACAAATCCAGAGAGGAGATTGTCTATATGAAATCTAAACTGTTGTCAGGATTGCTGCTTGTTGCTGTCGGGTTCAGCTTTACACAGGGAATCGGCCATGAAAGCCATTTGGAAAACCAAGCGGACGGCACATTTCATATTGCCGCGCGCAACCAAACATAAGTAAAGACCCTTCTTAGGAAGGGTCTTTTTTTGCCTAAGCACAAACATTCCACTTTTATCCGATTGCGGGGTCTATATACTCAAGGCGTCTGTCCTACGAATGCCACCTCTTTATGAAAAAGGCATAAGGAGAGATGAAGAGTGGAGATTGAAGTGAAAAAACGGCTCGTATCGGCTGATAAATATGCGTTAAAATGTCCGAATCCAATGACACCGGAGTATATTACCATCCATAACACGGCAAACGACGCATCCGCCGCCAATGAAATCAGCTATATGACGGGGAACAGCGAATCAACGAGCTATCATTTTGCAGTCGATGACAAAGAAGTGATTCAGGGCATTCCGCTGGACCGGAATGCCTGGCATTCGGGAGACGGCACAAACGGCACCGGAAACCGGAAGTCGATTGCTATAGAAATCTGTTACAGCAAGTCAGGCGGCGAACGGTACAGAGCCGCAGAAGAACTGGCGATTGAGTTTGCCGCTCAGCTTCTGAAGGAGCGGGGATGGGGGATTGACAGAATCAGAAAGCACCAGGACTGGAACGGAAAGTACTGCCCGCACCGCATTTTGTCTGAAGGCCGCTGGGATGAAGTGAAGGCGAAAATCGAAAAGAAATTAAACGGCAGTACGCCTGCAAAAAAGGCTGCCGTTTCTCCGTCGGTATCTGAATATCATGTAAAAAAAGGCGACACCTTGTCGGAGATTGCCGCATCACACGGTGTCAGTGTAAAATCGCTGCAAAGCTTAAACCATATCACCGACCCGAATCACATTACAGTCGGGCAGGTGATCAAGCTGTCTCAGACGGGATCTTCCTCAAAAAGTCAGGCTGCGTCTTCCTATCCGCTCCCGTCCGGAGTGATTAAAGTGACAAACCCGCTGACGAAAGGGACAAACGTGAAACAAGTGCAAAACGCTTTATCCGCCCTTTATTTTTATCCTGATAAAGGCGCAAAACATCACGGGGTTGACGGCGTTTACGGTCCGAAAACGGCAAATGCCGTAAAACGTTTTCAATCCGTCAGCGGATTAACGGCAGACGGAATTTACGGCCCGAAAACGAAGGCAAAAATCGAGGAAAGGCTGTAAACAATAAAACGGAAGCTTTCCGGGCTTCCGTTTTTCTTACATACAAACTGCGGCAAGAGCCTTTTGAATATCATAAATGCTTTCATCTTTTTTAAACTGCTTTGAGACAGCGGGAATTTCCGCGCCGGAAATCCAAATTTTCAGCTCTGAATCTAAGTCAAAGCGGCCGGCGGTTTCTACGCTGAATCTGGAAATACTTTTGTACGGAATGGATTGAATCTCTGTTTTCTTACCCGTAAGTCCCTGTTTATCAACAAGAATAAGACGCTTATCCGTAAAGACAATGATATCGCGGACGAGTTTAAACGCAGCGTTGACATTCTCACCTTCCAGCAGAATACGGGTCAGTTCTTCTTTTGCTTCAGCCGTCGATATTGTCGACGCATTACCCAGCAATCCATTGATAAACCCCATGACATATCCCCCCTGATACGTATTCTTTCAAATCATACTATAAAAAGGTTTTCATTCCTAGATGAGTAGAGTAAACTGGTGCTGACTGAAAAAGGAGAGCATGTTAAACATGAAAGATCGATATGACAGCTTCGCAGCTCTTTCCGCTGCTGAATCGGAATACAGAATTATCTATGAAGAAAATGAGGGAAGTGAACATATCGTCCTCGCTCCCCACGGCGGCAGAATTGAGCCCGGTGTCAGTGAACTGGTGCGGGCATTTTCTGACCAAAGCTCAATTTACTTATTTGAAGGCACAAAGCAATGCGGCAATCGCTCCCTCCACTTGACAAGCACACGCTTTGATGAACCGCTGGCTTTAGAAAAAGTGACCGCCCATCATTATGCATTGGCATTTCATGGGTACCATGATCGGGAAACGGCAAATACACTCGTCGGGGGCGCGGATCTGGAAAAAGCCAGACTGATTTGTGATCTGCTGCGTGAAGCGGGTTTTAGCGCCGAGCTGACGGACATGAACGACCGGCTGGCAGGTGTAAACCCCGGGAATATTGTGAATCGGACAAAAAGGAAAATGGGGCTGCAATTGGAAGTAAGCACGGCACAGAGAAATGCGCTGTTCAGCAATTTTGGCTGCCGGGGAGAAGAGTATACGCCAACGGATCTGTTTTTTCGGTATGTAGATGCCGTCAAACTCGGTTTTTATGATAAATGAACAGGGTTCACTGGGTCTGTGGGGAGCAAGAAGTGCTTGGCTGGCAGCACGGTGAGAACAGCTTCATATCCTCCGATGGGTCAAAATGATGACATTCTGCCGGCTGCGTTTTCAGCCGGCAGAAAATCGCTAGTTTTCAATAAAATACGGCGATTTTTCTTCAGCGGCATGCAAGTGTGTCTGCCTGCCTTCGTAATACACATTCGGCCGTTTGTCGGATAGCAGACAAGTGAGCCGCTTCTGAAATTGAATACCTGCTTTACGCCGTTCAAACAGCTCAAGCCTTTTTTCCGCAAATGACGCCGTCACCCGGAAAGCGGCTGCGATTAAAATGACGGCATGGCTCCTCCGCTGGGGAAGCTCCATATTTAACAGCATAAAGGTCGGTACACAGAAGTGGTACATAAAATGGTTGGCCTGGAATTCCTGCAGTTCTCTGAACAGCTTGTTCATGTGGAAATGGTTCCCGGTATGCTTCAGCACATGGCACAGTTCGTGTGCAAAATCCTCCCATTGCTCCTCAGGTGACTTTCTTTGGTTCAGGACGATGCTGTACATGCCGTCCCGCTTCAGCATCATGCTGTGCGTATCTTCAAAATGAATCCAAATGTCAAGCTCCTTGGCAATCGTTTGCATATCAATATGGAGGGGGGCGGTCATTCCCATGCGGCAATATAAGTTTTTGACGTATTCCTCAAGATGTGTTAAAAAATCGCCCAATTGAATACACCCTTTCGAACATATGTTCTTTTTTAAGCGAGAAAGAAAAGCCCTGATCGGACTTTGAATCAATTCCCTTTTCTTTCAAAAATAAACATTCAGATATTATATCGGCTGAACGTTAAGCATTTTAAGGAAAAGAGCGAATTATTTATGTTTCGGCCTGCGGTTTTTCTCTTTTTCTTTTAAATAATTAATGAATTCAATGGCCTGCTGTTTGCTTTCCGGTGAAAAGTCCTGCATGTCCCGATATGCGATCTGCAGGTCGGGATCGGCAAACATGTCTTCATCTGAAGGTTCTTTTCCGGTTAACAAATAATCCGTCGACACTTTGAAATAATCCGCAAGCTTTTGCAGCGTTTCATAATCGGGTTCAGATCGGCCGTTTTCATAATGAGAATATCTGGCGCGCGAGACACCGATATGATTTGCGACTTCTTCCTGCGTTTTTTTTCCTCTGAGACTTTTCAATCTTCCGCCTATCATCCGAACGACCTCTCTTTTTTCAACACCCTAAGTTACTTATCATTATAGATACAAAATGTATCAAAATAAAGCGATGATAAAAAAAGTATCAAAAAGGTCTTGATGATACGAAAAGTATCGTTTATAATCAATATCACAGGGATACAAAATGTATCAAAATATGATAAGAAATTGATCGGGAGGGTGAGAGATGCATCCGATTATCATCCGTTTCAGCAGCAATCCGGCTGACCAAAGAAGTTTAGGAAAAGCAGGCGGGTCGATATCTTTTACCGCTTGCGGACTTCCGGTGTTCCGATTTGATAACCGATTGCAGTATGAACACTATATAAGTTTGAAAAACGGAGATGTCCGTTATGAATCGTAAAAGCTACCCGTTTTTTATCTATTCCGGATTATTGAATTCTGAACATTATGACAAAATAGGTTCCGCTTTATGGCTGTTTTTATGGTTCATCAGTTCAACGACAAAGGAACACGTAAAAGACGGCGTCAAGTGGGGACTCGTCCTCGGACATAAGCCAATAAAAGCAAGAGAAATGGCCGATGTATTCGCAGTCAGTGAAAAAACCGTCAGGCGGTGGCTCGAGAGCTTGGAACAGCATGAGTATATCAAAACCGTCCGCGCGCCTTACGGACTTATCATCTCCGTAAAACACTCGAAAAGATTCATGCAAAAAGGGACATTGACCCGCCCGGAAGCAACTGACCGGACAATATCGGCAGATCACCGGGACAAAATTGTCCGGAGAGAAATAGATATAACAAAAAATCATACTGCTGAAGAAGCGATTACCGAAATTGCCGCCCATTTTATCAGATTAAGGTCTGCACAGGAGGGGCGGAGTGTTTACCCGTCGCCAAGAGATTATCAGGCCATCGCCCGTATTGTTTCCCTCGGTGCGTCAGCACAAGAAGCAATCAAATGGCTCGGCGAATGCTTTACCGCTTTTGAACAGCGGCGCACCTCTTCAGCTGAAACGATCAAGGCTTTCAGCTATTGCGCTAAGTTTATGGAGGACCGCTTGAATGCACGAATTGCGGGAAGGACAATCACAACAAAAAAAGAGAGGAATACGATACATGACAAAACGAACGATCGAGCAGATACTGGCCGACCTGAAAAACGGAAAACGTCCATTACTGGCGGACAGACCGGAAGAATCAGACGAAAGCCGCTTTGACTGTCCGCTCTGTAAAGATCAGGGCGGTTATCTCGAAAAACAGCTGGGCATGGATGTGTGGGTCAAGTGCCGCTGCGCCGCGGAACGAAAAGCAGAGCGCATCCTCAGCGCAAGTGAGATTACAGGCGCTTTTCGGAAGCTGGATTTCAAAGGATTTATTACGCAGGGCAAGCCTCAGGCGATCGTTGACGCATATGAATGCGCCCTTGAATTTGCTGACAACTTCGACAAGATTAAAAACTGCCGGAAAAACAGCATTGCTCTATTAGGGCGTCCGGGATCGGGGAAAACCCACCTTCTGACTGCTCTCAGCAATCATGTCATGAGACAGAAGCAGACACCGGTGCTGTATTTTCCTTTTGTGGAGGGATTTACAGATTTAAAAAATGATTTTGATCTGCTCGATACAAAACTGACCCGTATGAAACGGGCGGATGTGCTCTTTATTGACGATCTGTTCAAACCGCTGAACGGAAAACCCCGGGCGACCGATTGGCAGATTGAACAAATGTACGCCGTCGTGAATTACCGCTATTTAAATCATAAACCGCTTCTTATCTCGAGTGAGCTGGCGTGTGACGAGCTGGTGCAGGTTGATGAAGCATTGGGCACAAGAATGTATGAGATGTGCAGCGATTATTTAGTCATCATTAATGGAAACCCATACGAAATCAACCACAGATTAGAGGGGGCGAGATAATGTGTAAACTGTGCGGGCCAAAGAGGGTCGTTGTGACGGAAACAAGTTTCGGCGCTGTCTTTCACCCTTGCCCGAACTGCAAAACAGGAACTGATTTAACGCCGGTCATTAAACGCCTTGAGCGAATGGTTCAAGACGCAAAAGCGAGGCTTGATGCACGTGTATAAATATATCAAATGGCTTTTTTGCCTGCTGTTCAGGGCGAAACGGATCGAAAAGCAAATTGAAGCATGGCATGAGGCTGATGGAAAGTGAGGATAAACATTGCAAGTAAACAACAGCCCCGCTCCGTGGCGGGCCGTACACAGCGGAGAAGAAAAACCCATTTACATTTATTCTGCTTACAGCGAAGCGGAAAAAGAGAAATTTCCTTATTCAAACGGAAGGCTTATCGCGGCCGTTTTCAACTTAAGTTCTTACTCACAGCGGATCAACGCGGCAATGATGGCGAAAGCCCCGGAACTTTTTGAGGCGGCCGAAACGGCTCTCCGCCTGCTCCGGGGAGAAAGTGCTGAAGAAAAAGAAGCGTTCATAAATGAGCTCGAAAGCCTCGTACATGAAGTAAATATCCTGAAAAAGACGGAGGGCGTAAAACATGAATCCTAAAAAACTGTCAGACATTGAACATACAACATTAAAAAGCCAGCTGGAAGAAGGCAAGGTGCGGGTGATTATTGTAGACGGGCTGAAGAATGAAGCCTGGCTCGCCGAGGCGCCGGAGCACGGCAAAACGCTTGTCGAAACGAGAAAAGGCGACCTGGCCCGTGTCGAATATGAAATCGGCTTTAAATTGAATTAATCGAGAAAACAGAATACGTCCAAGACGGAAAGCCTGCGGACACTGATCAATCGCGCATATGCTGCGCATTGGTCGGTGTCCTTTTTTTGTCCGAAAAAGAGGAGGATCTATGATGGAAGACTTACTATTTGAATATAAACGCACGCTGAAAGAGACGAAAAAATGGTACAAGCAGCTGGGGGAAGCCGATGAAGCGGCGCTGACTTCAGAAGAACTGAAAGATAAAAAAATCATCAGAACGATCATTACAGATTTGGAATATGTTACCGAATGGCTTGAAAAAGGCCGGCAGCCCGGCATAAGAAGAGCAATAGACCGCAGAGACGCTTATCAAAGGATGCTGATTAAAGATCCTAGAATCATAGATACCTATTCACAGGCGCTGATGTTCGAACCTTCCGGGAATGTGACTGAAGAAGACAGAATCAGACTGCGGGAAGCATTAGCCGTTTTAACGGAAAGAGAAAAAGAAATACTGCTGCTCCACAAAGCGGAATGCTTTTCATATGAACGGATCGCTGCATTGCTGAATGTAAAAAAATCAACCGTACAGACAACGGTCAAACGGGCGCTTCTAAAAATTCAAAAACAGCAGGAACAAAGAAATCAGTCGCCTGCTTAAAATGTTGTCATACGTTTGCCACTTAGAAGTGAACAGACAAATTACAAAAAAGCGGCCCGAAAGAAGCCGCTTTTTATTATAGACATCCATGTCGGAGGTGGCGGTGATGCCGTAGCATGAAAAACGCAAAAAGAGAACAGGCATTTACAATCTATCAGTCTCATAAAGGCCGCATCACAAATCGCGCCCTTGCCGGCAAATCAGGCGTATCCGCAAGAACGATCGGCAGATGGAAAAAAGAAGGGCGCTGGGACGAGGCGCTCGATAAGAACGCGGAAAGCGGCGGAAAAATCGCCCCGGCCGAAAGTGATGAGTTAAACGAACGGCAGCGGCTGTTTTGTCTTTATTATGTGAAAAGCTTTAACGCCACCCAATCTGCGATAAAAGCCGGGTATTCACCGGAAAGCGCGCATGTCACGGGAAGCAGGCTGTTAAAAAACGAAAAAGTCGCCAAAGAAATCAGCCGCATGAAAAAGGAAATGGTCAATAAAGTGTTTGTCGAAGCGATGGACGTTCTTCAAGTCTATGTGAAAATCGCTTTTGCCGACATTACCGATTATGTAACCTTCGGAAAAAAAGAGGTTCAGGCCTTCGGAAAATCAGGGCCGCTCTTTGACGAAAATGATAATCCGATTATGCAGGAGATCAGCTACGTTGACGTTAAAGATTCGAATCTGCTGGACGGAACAATCGTTACGGAGGCAAAACTCGGGAAAGAAGGCATTGCAATCAAGCTTGCCGACAAAATGAAGGCTCTTGAAAAGCTGTCTTTGTACTTTGACCTTTTCCCCGATCAATTTAAACAAAAAATCGAAAATGAAAAATTAAAGCTGGCGCAGCAGAAGCTGGAAAAATCAGAAGACAGCCAAAAGCCGATTGACATTGTCATTACGCGGAAAGAGGAACGGCCATGATTGAAAAAGCGGTCAACCCGCGCTTTGAAGATTATTTATTCAATTGGAATGAAACGTACCAATTTCTCGTCGGAGGCTATGGGTCGTCAAAAAGCTATCATACCGCGCTGAAAATCATCTTGAAGCTGCTTCGTGAAAAGCGGACGGCGCTTGTGGTGCGGGAAGTTTTCGATACGCACAGAGATTCTACCTTTGCCTTGTTTGAGGACATTATCGAAGAGCTTAAGCTGGGACATGCCGTAAAGGCCGTGTCTTCACCGATGCAGCTGAGATTTTCAAACGGAAGCCGGATTATGTTTAAGGGGATGGACAACCCGGCCAAATTGAAATCCATTCATCATATTTCTCTGATTTGGATTGAAGAATGCTCAGAAGTGAAATATGAAGGCTTTAAGGAGCTGATCGGCCGTCTGCGCCATCCCGAGCTTTCGCTTCATATGATATGCACCACAAATCCCGTCGGCACTTCCAATTGGACGTACCGGCATTTTTTTCGTGATGAGCAAAAAAAACGGTTCGTTTTGGATGATCAGATGCTGTATGAAAAAGGCACCGTCGTTAAGGGAGATACGTATTACCATCATTCCACAGCGTGCGACAATCTGTTTTTGCCGAAAAGCTATATTAAGCAGCTGGACAGCTTACGGCAATACGATCCCGATTTGTACCGGATCGCCCGCAAAGGACAGTTCGGCGTGAACGGCATCCGTGTATTTCCGCAATTTCAGGTCCTGGAGCACAACGAAGTAACAGAGAGGATTGCCGCCATCAGGCGCCCTCTGTTTCGGACGGGCATGGATTTCGGTTTTGAAGAGTCATACAATGCGGTCATCCGGCTTGCCGTCGATCCCGATCAAAAAGAGCTTTATATTTTCTGGGAGTATTACAAAAACAAAATGACCGATGACCAGACAGCTGAAGAGCTTCAGGAATTGGCGGATCAAAAGGAGCTGATCAAGGCGGATTCGGCCGAGCCGAAAAGCATCCAATATTTCCGCAGGCAGGGCTTTTGTATGGTCGCGGCCAAAAAATTTCCCGGCTCAAGGCTCCAGTATACGAAAAAGCTGAAACGGTTCAGACACATCTATTGCTCAGACAGCTGTGAAAATACGATCCGCGAATTGCAGAACTTAACATATGCGAAAAACAAAAACGGCGCTCTGTCGGAAGATGAGTTTTCAATTGATCCCCACACACTTTCAGCCATTTGGTACGCGCTGGATGATTATGACGCGGCGGATCTGAAAGAGTCATCGCAAAAACGGATGCGTCCGAATCGGGAAAGGAGGAGGTAAACGTTGCCCAACAATCAAAACGTTAGAGCCACCGTCATTAAATCAAAAATGGCCGCGCCGCAGGCAAGGCAGATGCACGAAGATCAATTTGCCGATCTGTACGGAGAAGATATCATTTCACCGCCCTATAATCTGATCGAACTGAAAACGATCGCCGAATATTCGACCATTCTTCAGCAATGCATTGACGCATACCGGGTCAATATTACGGGTTTTGGATTCGATGTGGAATATACCTTTGACGTAAATAGTTCAGATTGCTCCCCAGGCAAAAAGGCGCGGGCCGAAAAAAACTGGATGAAGCTGGAGAGCTTTTACAAATGTCTTCATTTTGATGAATCAGCTGAGACGATCCTTGGATATGCGATAGAAGACCGTGAAAAAACAGGCAACGGTTTTCTCGAGGTGCTCCGGGACGGGCTGGGAAAACCGGCGGGGATTGAATATCTGGATGTAAAGCATATGCGGGTATGCGGTGTGACTGATCCTGTTGAGGTCACGTTTTCCTATGAAGAAAACGGCGCATCCAAAACGATTAAAAGGCAAAAACGGTTCCGTAAATATGTTCAGATGCTGAACGGACGGAAAGTGTTTTTCAAGGAATACGGCGATCCCCGCATGATGGACATGAGAACCGGCGAATACGTAAAAACCCTGCCTGAAAAGTTCAGGGCAAATGAAGCCGTTCACTTGAAAATCGGAAGCGGCACGTACGGTATTCCGCGCTGGGTCGGCAATATCGTCAACTTGTACGGCGCCCGGAAAGCGGAAGAACTGAATTTTATGTATTTCAAACAGGGCCGTCACGTGCCGGCCGCCATTACGGTTGAAAACGGCATGCTGTCAGAAGCATCGTACAAAGAGCTTCACGATTATATGAATGACCTTGAAGGGGTGGAAAACGCCCACAAATTTCTGCTGATTGAGGCGGAAGGCATTGCGAAGGAAAAAGACCTTCACGGAGGCGAAGACATTACGCCTGTGTCTGTGGAAATTAAATCACTTGCGGAAATTCTGCAGGAGGATGCGCTGTTTCTTGAATATGACGACAAAAGCAGAAATAAACTCCGCTCCGCGTTTCGTCTCCCGCCGCTTTATACGGGCGAGGCGCAGGAATACAACAAAGCCACAGCCGATACGGCACGCAAAATTACGGAGGAGCAGGTGTTTCAGCCGGAGCGGAAAACGCTGATTAATAAGCTCAATACGTTATTTTTGCCTGAATTGGGGCTTCACGATGTACAGCTCACTTTAAAAGGGCCTGATTTTCGCGATCCGCTTGAAATTGCGAAGGTGCTTACGCCATTTATCTCCGCCGGTGCCGTTTCTCCTAATGATCTCCGTGATTTGGCCGGAAGAGTGCTCGGCAAAACGCTTGAGGAATGGCCGGAAGAGTACTACAGCCGGCCGGTGCTGAAAGGGAAAAAAGAGCAATCCTGAAAGGGGGTGAAAACATCTCGTGCCGAGAGAATTAAGAAATGCCGTCATCAGTTTTGTGAGCTATGTCGATAAAGCGGCGAACCAAACGGAATTCTTTTTTACAAAATCAGCCGTAGACCTTCCGTCATTTGAAAAAAAGGTGCAGGTGTTTACAAAAAGCGAACCCGATGAGCAGAAGCTTGTCTACGGCATCGTTTACGAGCCGGATGTCCCGGATGCCCATGGCGATTATATGACGGCCGAAGAGATTGAAAAGGCCGCTCACGGTTTTTTGGCGGACGCCCGCAACATTGATACAAATCATAATTTTGAAGGCGGAACCGGCGAGGTGGTGGAGTCGTACGTCGCCCCGGATGACTTTGAAATCGGGAATGCTGTGATCCGGAAAGGATCTTGGGTGCTTGTCACCAAAGCCTCCGATGAAGTATGGGATCAGATTAAAGCAGGTGTCATTACAGGCTACAGCATGGCGGGAACCGCTGATGTTTACGAGGAGCCGGCAGAAAAGCAAGCCGGCTTAATCGGCGCGGTCAAGCAATTTCTCGACCGTGACCGCAAATCAAGATACCGCAAGGGAGAGGACTTGAACAAGATGAGAAAAGATGATTTAAGAGAATCGATTGAACACGCGCTGCACCCGCTCTTAAAGCGGCTTGACAGTATGGAGCAAAATACGGAAGACAAAGACGGGGCGCCTGCACAGTCTGATGAAGAAAAACTGAAAACGCTTGTCGAGGACATGCTGGCGCCGATTATTAAACGCATCGAAGCGCTTGAAAAAGCAAGAGGCGCTTCAAAGCAGCCGGAAGAAGAGACGGGCGGCCAAGAACCTGTTAAAAAATCCATTTGGAGCGGACTGCTTTAAGCCCAGTCAGAAGGAGGAACTGTTAGTGAGAAATCAAGATATCATCAGAAAGGCGGAAATGTCACTTTCCGCATTAAAAAGCGGCGGTTTAATGAATCCCGCACAAGCTTCAGCATTTATCCGCATGGTGCAGAACACGCCGACCATTTTCAGCGAATCACGTGTGATTCAAATGGAAAACGACTCGCAGAAATTTGAAAAAATCGGTTTCGGCCAGCGTATTCTGCGTGCTGCTGAGGAAGGTAAAGCCTTAACGGACGATCAGCTGACCGTCCCGGCAACAAGTACGGTGCAGCTGAATACGAAAGAAGTCATTGCGGAAATTAACATCACCTATGACACGCTTGAAAACAACATTGAAAAAGACGGTCTGCAGCAGACAATCATGCAGATTTTAGCGGAGCGGGCGGCAGTTGATATTGAAGAGCTTGTCGTAAACGGCGATACATCTTCTTCTGATCCGTATTTGGCACAGCTTGACGGAATCCGTAAACAGACTGTGTCTCACGTCATCGACGGAAATGGGGAAGAACTGTCCAGAGCTACATTTAAAAAAGGTTTAAAAGCCATTCCGGCAAAATATTTACGCCTGCCTCAGGAATTCAGATTCTACACGTCTCAAGGCATGGAGATTGAATGGAAAGACCGTGTGGCTGACCGTCAGACCAATCTGGGGGATCTTGCGGTGCAGGGCGGTTTATCCTCAGCATTCGGCGTTCCGGTCAAAGGGGTTTCCAATCTGCAGCCGTACTCAGTCGGAGAAGGTGATTCCCAGTACGATGCGTCTGACATCATTTTGACTCATCCGAAAAATATCATTCTCGGTTTTTCACGGAATATCCGAATCGAAGTAGATAAAGATATCCGCAGCCGCAAATTTATTATCGTACTGACGGCTAAACTTGACAGCAAATTTGAAGAAGAAGATGCAAGCGCCAAAATCGTAAACGTTAAAGAATAAGCCGGGGGTGGCAGTTATGTTAATTCAGCCGTCTGACGTTGTCTCATATTCAGTTTATGATGAAGTCAAAAACAGGCCGGAGCCGCTGCTTATACAGGACATTCTGGAGGCGGAAGCGGAAGCGGCCAGAATGGCGGGGCACTCGTTCACTGATCCTGTTTACTCACCGCTTCCCGAGAAGGTTAAGCTTGCGTTATTAAAGCTTTCTCAATATTTTGCGCTGATCAATCAGAATGAAGCCGCCGCTTCCGCCTATCAATCTGAAAAGATAGGCGACTATTCCTATACAGTGTCGGGTGAAGGCGGAATCCGAAAACCGGCGGTATACCATCTGCTCTGTGAATATATCGCGCCGGGCTATTCCCCGGTTTCTATAAGCGCTAAGGTGAGACCGTTATGAGCTATGAACGGCTGCTCACTGACAGATGCGATATTTATCATGAGACGGTGTCAGTTCCGAAGGCCGGGCGCTTCGGCATTCCCGCTGAAAAGCTCCAGCCTGTTTTTACTTATCCGGACGTTCCCGACGCTGAAGACGTGCCGTGCCTGTTTGTTGAAAAACAGCAGCGGCTTATTCAGCTTGCGCCTGATCATAAAGTATATCAGCGGTTTCTCGTTCATTTTCCGAAAGAGGCTGCAGTGCGTGTTAATGACAAAATCATTTGGGAAGGACAGGCGTATATTCTGGAAATGCCGAAGAAAGCAAGACAGCACCATTGGGAGGCCATCGCTGTGAGAGATGACAGACTATGAGCATAAAGAGCCTGGAAAAATGGAATCGGTCGCTGCAAAAGGCATCATCCGGAGAATTTGCCCGTCAGGCTGGCCGATGGCTGGAACAATCAGGGGAGGATTTTCTCGACCTGGTACGGGAGGAGCTTATGCATTCGGGAGGGATTGATACAGAAAACCTGCTGTCTTCCTTCCGAAAAGGAGCGCAGGACCATGTATGGATCATTGAAAACGGGGGACTGACCCTTGAAATCGGCACCAATGTAGAGTATGCCTCATTCATAAATGACGGACATTGGACCGTCTCAGATGAAAATGTCAGATGGGTGCCCGGGTATTTTCAAGGCTCCCGGTTCATCTATGATCCGTCAGCTTCAACCGGAATGGCGCTCAAAAAACAGTGGAGCAGCGGGAATGGGTTTTGGGACAAAGCCCTTCTTATGTATGAAACCATCTTCGCCGGTTCGCTGGACAAGCGCTTCAATCAGTGGCTTAACACGTTAGGGGGAGATAACGGATGAATCGCGAGACCGGTTCAATCGCCGCTTTTTTGTATCAGCAGTGCGGCGTGCCCGTATATGAAAATGAACTGCCTGAACAATTTCAGGTGCCGTCCCTTTACATCCCGCCCCCGTATGTTTTTGACGAGAATGACACAGTCTCTACCTTTAAGAAGACATACAGTCTGAATGTGAAGCTGTTTCATGCTGACTCGGTGCAGGCGCTCACTGCAGCCGACCGGATTGCTGATGCGGTGAGAGAATCAAGACAGATCATTCCGCTGCTTACGGAATCAGGAGAGGATACGGGTGATTTCGTCCGCATCAGCCGTATTGAAACAAGAGTCGGAGACAAAGGCGAGGCAGTGATCACCATCCGCTGGACGAGCCGCTACTACTATCAGAAACAAACATCTCCCGCACTGCGGGATGTGGACATTAACAGCGGGGTGAAACAAAAGTGAAAGAACATAAAAAGAAAAATGCCGCAACGGCAGAACGAGCGATTCTTTTTGACACGGCGGATTTAACAAAGCACGCGAAGGAGCTTTTCGGCGTAAAACCTGAGATTCTCCAGGGGGCTTTATTCGGCGTGAAGCAGAAACAAATGACAAAAGCGCAAGCCCAGACTTACATTCAAGCATTTTTAACCAAGGAGGTCATGCAATAATGAACGGCGGAACATTTACGCAAGGAAAAGAAAAAGAACGTGCCGGGATCTATTTTAACTTTAAGACAACTGCCCAGGAGCGGGTCACAATCGGTGAACGGGGGATTGTCGCCCTTCCCGTCGCATCTAATTGGGGGGAAGCGAAAACATTCGTCTCTATTTCAAGCATTGAAGATTTGAATAAAAAAGTAGGGCTCAGCATTGAAGATCCGTCACTGATTCTGCTGCGCGAGGCGAAAAAGAAAGCAAAAACCGTTTTGATGTACCGTCTGATAGAGGGAATCAGAGCGAGCGCCGATCTTTCGCAAGGTGTAAAAGCAACCGCTTTGTACGGCGGTTCAAAAGGAAATGACATCATCATCCGCATCAGTGAGAACGTCCTTGACCAGACTGCTTTCGATGTGACCACATACATGGATGAAGCGGAAGTTGACAAACAAACGGTGAAAAAGGCCGAGGAGTTAAAAGCGAACGGCTATGTCACATTCACGGGAACGGGCGAGCTGTCGGCTTCCATCCCGCTGACAGGCACTGACGAAGAGTCCGGAGAAACGTTAAATCCTCAGGCAGGCATCCGTCTTGCGGGAGGAACTGATAAAGCGCCGGTCAACTCAGACTATACGGATTTTTTAGCTGCGGCTGAAACGGAGAATTTCGATGTCATCGCTCTTCCTGTCGCGGATAACGATCAGCTGAAAGCGACATTTGCCGCATTCATTAAACGCCTTCGCGATGCGCAGGGACAGAAAGTGCAAGGGGTGACTGCCCATTACAACGGAGATTACGAAGGTATCATCAATGTGACTGAGGGCGTCCTGCTTGAAGACGGAACCGAAATTAAAGCTGAAGATGCGACCGCGTGGGTGGCAGGCGCAAGTGCCGGCGCCGCATTTAATCAGTCCTTAACATTTGTTGAATACGAAGGCGCGGTCGATGTGCTGCATCGCCTGACTCATGATGAAGTGATCGAACGCCTTTCCAAAGGTGAATTCCTTTTCTCTTATGACGCCCGTGATAAGTCAGTCAGCGTAGAAAAAGATATCAACTCATTGGTGACATTTACGGCAGAGAAAAACAAAAAGTTCGCGAAAAATAAAATCGTCCGTGTGCTTGATGCGGTGAATAACGATTTGACACGTGAACTGAAAGCTTTAATTAAATCGAAAAAAGGCACCGGAAGCGATCTTCCAGCGACAAACGACGGCCTTCAATTCGTCAAAACGATGATTATTCAATATTTGACAACGCTTCAGGATGCGGGCGGCATCGCTAACTTTGATTCAGATAAAGACATTACAATCGGCCTTAATGAAGACCGCGACGGCTTTTTAATTGATCTCGCCGTGCAGCCTGTGGATGCAGCAGAAAAATTCTACTTTAATGTGGAGGTAAACTAAGATGGCATTAAAAGCGCAAAACACAATTTCAGGAAAAGAAGGCCGTTTATTTCTCGATGGAGAAGAGATGGCGCATATTAAAACCTTTGAAGCAAACGTAGAAAAAAACAAATCAGAAGTAAACATCATGGGACGCCGCATGACGGGGCATAAAACGACTGGCGCCAACGGAACGGGCACAGCGACGTTCTATAAAGTCACATCCAAATTCGCCGTGCTTATGATGGATTACGTGAAAAAAGGCAGCGACCCGTATTTTACGCTGCAAGCCGTTCTTGACGACAAATCATCAGGCCGCGGAACAGAACGCGTCACCCTGTATGACGTCAACTTTGATTCTGCAAAAATCGCCGGACTGGACGTAGACTCAGAGGCGCTTGAAGAAGAAGTGCCGTTTACCTTTGAAGATTTCGATGTGCCGGAAAAGCTTTCTGAAACGTTTTAAGAAAATGAAAAAGTATTGAAACCATCGCAAAAGCGATGGTTTTTCTAAATAAAAGGAGCATGCTGTATGAGTGAAAAACAACAAAATGTATATGATCTTTCATTTTTTATGCCTGGACAAACAATAGAAGCTGAAGAAATAAAAGTTGCAATTTCAAAACGATTTGTAGATAAAAAAGGGAATGTCATTCCATTTGTATTAAAGCCGATTACAACTGAACGGATTGATGAGCTGGAGAAAGAAAACACGACTTTTAAAAATGTGAAAGGCCGAGGCCGTATTAAAGATTTAGACACTCAGCGTTTCTATGCAAGAATCGCCATTGAATCAACAATTTATCCTGATTTTCGTTCCAAGGAATTGCGTGAAGCATATAAAACAGCAGACCCGGTTGAGGTGGCCAAACGTGTACTCTCTGTCGGCGGTGAATATGCAAATTGGCTGAATAAAGCGATTGAAATTAACGGCTTTGAAGATGATCTTGAAGATCTGGAAGAAGAAGCAAAAAACTAATTAAGGATGGTAATAAAGAAGCCGTGTATCTTTATTACGCGATGCACGAGCTTCATTATTCACCGTCCCAGATTTTGGAATTATACGAAGCGGAGAAATCTTTTAAAGCTCTCTTATACGGGATGATCGGCTATAAACTGGATCTGCTTGAAAAAGAATCGCAGAAAGGGGGGGCATAACTTGGCAAAGCTGACTGCACGTTTTGATTTAGAGGACAAGGTATCCAAAAAACTGAAAAGGATACATAAAGGCTTTAAAGAAGTTGAAAAGAAAGCGAAGACAATTAATCGGCAGATCAAAATCAGTATTAGAGCTGAAGATCAAGCTTTCTACAAACTGAGAAAAATCAATGATTATATTATTCTGAAATTCGCAAAATCCCTTCAGATTAAAGTGGCTGTTGATGATCAAGCTACCGGCACACTGGAAGCTTTAGAAAAAAAAATGAGGCTTCTCCCCAAAAAAATGAATATTTCTGTTTCTTTAACCGAACATGTGACACCTGTTTATAAAAAACTGAAAAAAATGTTATCAAATCATGCATTTTCCTTTCTTCTGACGGCTGATGATCAAATTACATTGAAAGTCAAAAAAATAATAGGCTATATCAAGCGGAATCTGAAAAAGGGCTACACTGTAAAATTAAAAGTGATTGACGAGATCACAAAAACCGTCAATCGGTTAACATCTGTTCTGAGGCAATTTGAAAAGACCTACTATGTCAAACTGGAAGTAAAGGATAAGGTTACTGACAAAGTTAAGAACCAGGGAAGTCCTCTTGAATATAAGGAAGATAAGCCTAAAAAAGGTGAAAGTGAGAATTCCAAAAAAACCTCAGAAAATGAGTCTGACAAAAAGCCTGGATGGGCTGGTAAAATAAAAGGCTGGCTTAAAGACTGGTGGACAAAATCAGCATGGCCTTGGATAAAGGATACACTGAAAGAAATTGGCAAGGCGTTTGTGGATCGATTTAAGGAAAGGCTGATGGAAAAGCTGAAGGATGACGTTTTTGATAAAATCATTGACAAAATCCTTGGTCCTCAAAAAAAGAAAGATGCTGAAGGCAAAGAGGAAACAGAAAGCAAAATTAAAAACCGTAATACAGGAGGATGCTGCTGCGATTGCGGAGGAAGCAGCGCTCCGGGAAGAAAGAGAAATAAAAATCCCCGTAAAAAAAGAAAAGGTCCGGGTACAAGGAAAACGCCTGGAAAGACCCCTTCAAGAACAATCAGAGTGCCTGGTAAAGTTATAAAGAATCGTCAGGAGAAATCTTCAGGAAACAAAACGGCTGGTTCAAAGATGAAAAAATGGTTCGGAGATTTAACCTCAGCCGGTGAAGAATCCTCTAAATTAGGAAAAGCACTAAAAGGATTGGGAAAATTCCGTAAAGCAATCCCTTATATCGGGAATTTGTTATCTTTATCAGACCTGCAAGGAACAAATAAAGATAATGTCGGAGAAAAGGTTGGTACGGTCGGAGGGCGTATTGCCGGTATGGAGGCCGGAGGTATTGCCGGGGCAGAAGCTGGTGCGGCAATCGGCAGTTTCGCAGGACCCGCAGGCACTGTGATAGGCGGAGCTGCGGGCGGTTTGGCAGGTGGAGCTATAGGCGCATTCGGCGGAGAAGAAGCTGGGAAATCAATCGGTAAGATGTTTGATACTTCTAAGTTAAAAGAAGATATATCCAAAACGCTGTTTAATGGGAGCTGGTGGAACGAGAAATGGACCGGGGTAAAAACATCTGCCGGCAATACATTAGGCGGTCTTGGGGGTACGTGGGACAATATTAAGAGTACTGCGTCTACGTCATTTTTTAATAATTCGAATTGGTGGGCTGAAAAAGCGGGTTATGCATATGGAGCTATGGAATCTACTCTTTTTAACAGTGATTGGTGGAAAGGAAAATGGGAAGGAGTAAAAGGCTGGACATCCGAAAAATGGGAAGAAGCCTCTTCTATATGGAATGACGTACAATCAAATGTAAAGAAAACGGTCTTTAATAAAGATTGGTGGAATGGAAAATGGAAAAACGTACAAAGCTGGGGTAAAGATACTTGGGAAAATAGCCAGGAATTATGGGGTAAATTTCAAAGTAAAATTAAGGAAACTTTGTTTAACAAAGATTGGTGGTCTGAAAAATGGAATTCGGTTAAACAATGGGGCGAAAATATATTAGGAGATTCAATGGATGCTATTAAAAGTGCTGGCGGGAAAGTGGTTAGCACTGCTAAAAATATAGGCGGAAAGGTAAAAGAAACTGCAGGGAATATTGGGAATGGTGTGAAAGACTGGCTTTCTGGAGTATCTTCAAGTTTCCAGAAAGGGAAAAATAAAGCTTACAAAGACTTTCATTATGACAAAAACGCCACAGGCGGCTTCATTACAAAGCCGACCATTTCGTGGATCGGTGAAGCCGGTAAAGAATTTGTTATTCCCGTTGACAACAACCGCGGCCGCGGGAAAATGCTGCTTTCACAAGCTGCGTCTAAGCTTGGCATGCGTGTCGTCGACGATATGGGAGCGGCTTCGGCTCAGTCTTCCGCTGCATCGGCGGGAGCGGGCGGTGTTTCTTCTTCGGCGTCTGTATCAGCCTCTGCGTCTGTGGATGCTTCCGGATTTGCCGGGACGGCTTCATCACTCGGCAAACAGTTTACAGAAGGCTTTGACAGCGGGATCAGCAATAAAGCAGTGGATATGGACGGCTGGAAAGAGAAAAACATCGGTACGCCGTTTAACGCCCTCATTTCGTCTTCGCCCGATTACGGAAAGCAAGTCGTTGCGGGCTATGCGAAAGGTCAGAATACGTCACAGACGGGCACCGATTCGTTTTTAAAAACAAAGGTGAAAACACCTTATCAATCGGCGGTCAATCAATCGTCCTCCTGGGGCACCGCTACAGTTAAAGGATTTTCGGCCGGACAGAATGCAAAAGATACGGGAACCGCACAATACGTGAGCACACACATCAATAAACCGTTTGTGCAATCAAGAGATTCTGCGAACGGCTGGGGGTCAGGCCTGATCGGACACTTCGTATCAGGGATGAATGCGAAGGGAAGCGAAGTCAAACAGGCGGCCAAAGATTTGGCCAAAAAAGTCGAGGACGCATTCAGGGAAGAGCTTGATATTCACTCTCCTTCCCGTGTCATGATGAGTCTCGGACGCTTTGCTTCAGTCGGCGTCGTCAAAGGGCTCAGCTCAGTTGACGTGAAAAAATACGCCGAAAAACAGGCAGGCTCGCTTGCAGCGGCCTTTTCCGGCATGGGTGCAGCGGGAGGAAGCGTCAAAGAGTGGCTGTTGGCCGCAATGAAAGCGACCAATACTCCGATCAGCTGGCTTCCCGGATTAATGACGATCGCACAGAATGAATCAGGCGGCAATCCTAATTCCATTAACTTATGGGATAGCAATGCCAAAGCCGGCCACCCGTCACAAGGGTTAATGCAGACGATCCCAAGCACCTTTGAAGCTCATAAGGCGCCGGGAATGAATGATATCAGAAACCCAATCCACAACGCCGCTGCCGCTATCGGCTATATTAAAAGCAGATACGGCTCGATCAACAATGTGCCGGGGATTAAGAGTATGGCGCACGGCGGCCCATACGTCGGTTATGCCAACGGAGGCCTGATTACGAAGGAGCAGATCGCCCGTGTCGGCGAAGGGAACAAACGGGAGTGGATCATCCCTGAAGAACGGGGCATCCGCGGCCGTTATCTGCTTCAAAAAGCGGCTCAAGCGCTCGGCATGGAAGTGTCCGATCCGTCCCAGACGGAACCCGCAGCGCTTTCAGCCGGCACGGTTTCCGCAGCCGTTAAAGGCGGCGGACAAACCGTGCAAAAAACGGGAACAAAAGAGATCAAAATCGAATTCAGCGGCGATCAGCATTTCCATAACGGACAGGACGCCGACAGCCTCGCTGCCAAAATCAAACAGGCGCTGATTGATGAACTGCAAAAAGACATTTATACCGGAGCAAAGGGGGCCGTTGCTTTTGACTAAATCTGTTTACGAATTTTGGCTGTCACAGGGGAAGGACAAGCTCCGGCTTCCCGTTCTCCCTGAAGCGATTGATATCGCAAACAGCGTGCAGAATGATTCCGTGAAAGTCACGGGTCTTGGAGAGGTGACGTTTATTGAAGAACCGGGAGCGAAAGAAATTTCGTTCTCTTCTTTTTTTCCGAAACGATACACCCCGATTGCCGAATATCAAAGCATCCCTTCGCCGGAAAAAGCAATTTCAGCCATTGAAACATGGATGAAAGCGAAAAAACCCGTTCAGTTTTTGATTACAGGGACAAAAATCAATGTCACATGCAGTATTGAAAGTTTCAATTACAGCGAAGGTGACAATGAAATCGGCGACCGGAATTTTGATATCGTACTGAAAGAATATAAAACCGCTTCGCCAAGAAAAATCAAACAAAAGAAAAAAACGAAAGCGAAGCGCCCATCCAAAGCTTCACCCAAAACATATACCGTCAAAAAAGGGGATACGCTTTGGGACATCGCCGGCAAGTTTTACGGAAACCACACGGAGTGGCGGAAAATCTGGAACGCGAATAAAACCGCCATGATTAAGCGCAGCAAACGGAATATCCGGCAGCCGGGGCATTGGATCTTCCCGGGGCAGAAGCTGAAGATACCGCAATGAAACGGGTGAGAAGATGATTGAACTATTTGTCATAAAAGAAACGGAGTGGCTCGAGCTTGTCACGGAAAGCGTAACGCTGGAAGGACACAGATATCAGGCGCCCCGCTCCATCGAAGCGACAATTGTCGTAAAGCAGGGCAGCCAGACGTATTACGGCGTATCAGAAGGGGATACGGTTTTGTTCAAATGGAACGGAAAAGAGCTGTTCCGCGGCATTGTCTTTGCAAGAACGCCGGATGAGCATACCGTCGCCTTCACCGCATACGATATGCTCCAATACCTTGTGAAAAACCAGGACGTTTATGTGTTTTCCAACAAGCGCGCCGATCAAATATTAAAAAGGATCGCCAGCGATTTTCAAATTCCCGTGACATCCATTGCCAACACAAGGCATACCATTAAATCACTCGTTTTCAAAAATGATACAAGTCTTTACGATATGATGTTAAAAGCGTTAAAACAGACAAAAAGCCAGACGGGCCGCAATTATCAGCTCTATTCAGAAAAAGGCAGACTCGGCTTGCGTGAATGGCCGGACCCGTCTGACATTTGGGTGCTGGAAACAGGAGTTAATATTACAGGGTATCAATACAGCACTTCAATTGATGATACCGCAACCCGTGTCGTCATGCGGCTGCAAAAAGACGATAAAACCGTGAAAGCTTCCGCGTCAGACAGCGCGGGCATGAAAACATTCGGCGTTTTACAGTATACCGAAACGGTTTCTGACGACATTAACGAAGCCCAGCTGAAACAGCGCGCAAAAGTGAAGCAGGCTGAGAAAAAAGGCGTAAAGAAAGAGCTGAAAAATATACAGGCGATCGGCATTCCGGGGTTGGAAAGCGGATTGCCGGTCTATATCTCAATTCCGGAAATCGGGCTGAAGAAAACTTATTATGTAGATACGGACCGCCATGAATTCCAAGGAACAAAGCATACCATGACGATTGATGTCACGGAGAAAAATTCACTTCCGGAGGGGACATCCTGATGAGATTAAGCGATGCTATTAAACATTTAGCCGTCGGGGCGGTTGACGCCGAAGCACCGGTGGAGCTGATGACAGCGGAAGTGACCTCGGTTTCTCCGCTCGAGCTGAAGCTGAAAGATCACGACAAACTTTTGATCCCGTCTGATGCACTCATTGTGCCGAAGCGGCTGCAATCCGGCGGAGATGATCAGCTTCAGGCAGGAGACCGGGTGATGACCGCCGCATTAACAGGAGGACAGTCCTTTTTTGTGCTGGATAAAATTTAACCGCATTCGATGAATGCCGGGAGTGTGACTTTGAAAATTCATCCGTCTGGACAGAAATGTATTAAAGATATCAGCCTGTTAAAGCCGCTTCATTTTCTGAAGAGGGCTTTTTTACATGAACAAATCAAAAAGGAGCGGGTGCAATGGCCCTGACACCGGAAATCGAATTTGAAGATTTGGAGGATGCGAGTGAGGCCATTGAAACTTCACAAACCTACCGAATTGATTTTGAAAACAACCGGATTACCAATGAACTGATAAACGGACTGGACGCCATCAGACAATTCGTCTATATCGCTCTTCACACAGAACGGTATTCATATTCGGTTTTCAGCCATGATATCGGGAATGAACTGCAGGAAGTGCTTTCTGATCAGAGCACGACGGATGCTTATAAAAAAATGGAGATTCCAAGACTGATAGAAGAAGCCTTGCTGTATGATGACCGGATTTTGGCTGTTGCCAATTTTGAGATTGAGAAAAAAGATGATGCCTTCATCGTCTCTTTTACCGTTGAAGCGGATGAGGGCATGCTTGAGATAGAGGAGGTGCTGGGAGAGAATGTTTGAAGCTCAGACGTTTGACGGCATTATGGACAGAATGCTGGCGCGCATTACGGCGGATATTGATACGAGAGAAGGAAGCGTCATTTACAATGCGCTCGCGCCTGCGGCCGCTGAGCTCGCAAAGTCTTATATTTGGCTTGATACCGTGCTGGAGCTTGTTTTTTCCGATACGGCTCAAGGAGAATTTCTGGACAGGCGGGCTGCCGAAGCGGGAATTGAACGAACACCTGCCACAAAAGCGGTCAGAGCCGGAGAATTCACAGCGGGCATCACCATTCCGACAGGCTCCCGTTTTTTCGTCGAGAACCTGTATTTTCAATATACAGAGGATGGAACGCTCGAATGTGAAACGGCCGGAGAAGCGGGGAATGCCGGCATTACAGGCCAAAATCTGCTGCCGCTTGATACGATTCCCGGGCTTGAGAAAGCGGTCATGGGCGATATATTAATTCCCGGCCGTGAGGAAGAAGATGACAGCAGCTTAAGGACACGATATTTTACCCGAGTCCGCCGGGAGGCAGTCAGCGCAAATAAACAGCATTATAAACAGTGGGCTGAAGAAGTGGACGGTGTCGGCAGAGCGAAAATCTTCCCGCTTTGGAACGGAGACGGAACGGTGAAAGTTGTCATCACAAATGCGAATTTGGAACCGGCATCAGATATTCTGATCAAGAAAGTAAAGGATTATATTGACCCGGATGAAGGCCAGGGAGAAGGCCAGGCGCCGATCGGAGCTGCAGTAACAGTGGAAAGCGCGGTATGGAAAGAGATCGAAATCTCCGCTTCCGTGCTGCCTGAACTGAACAGCTCGATCGATGACGTGAAAGCGGAGATTGAAAAAGGCATCCTGAATTTATTTAAGAAAATGGCCTTCGAAGAAAACACCGTCCGCTTATCACAAATTAACAACATCGTTTATAACGCGGCATCCGTCAGTGACTACGCAGATATCAAAATGAACGGTGCGGCGGAAAATCTTGTGCTCAGTGATGTGGAAATTCCTAAACTCAAAGGGGTGACAATCCTTGAGCAGACTCGATGAGATGACGGCATACCTCCCGCCGTTTTTAACTCAATTAAAAGAGATGGCGGAAATTCTTGAGGCGGAAGCTCCCGAGTTTGAGCGGCAGAATAACGATATTTTCGATTTGACAGACCAGCTTTTTATTACGACGGCGACGTGGGGGCTTGACCGCTGGGAAAAAATATTAAAAATACCGCGGGAGTCAGATGACACGGAAGACATGAGACGGCTCAGGCTGATCTCGAAGATGTCGAATATTCCGCCCATTACGCATCAAGCGATTGAGCAGGCGCTAAACCGGTTTTTAAAACATCCGTCAGCTTACGTTCGGATGTTTCCGGGGGAATATCGTTTTTATGCCGATATGGAGCTTGATGACCTGCAGTACATGAACGACCTGATTGAAACGCTTGAAAAAATCAAACCCGCTCATTTGGCGTATACACTCAGAGCCGCATTAAACGAAACACTGGAAATCAAAGACCGGGTCATTCTCAACAATCGGAGATACCGAAAAGTCAGCGAACTGAAGGTCGGTTATTCCGTCACACTCAACAATAACGAGGTGGTCTTACCATGATATCAGCCGCATATAGACAGCGTGCCGCAGCCGATTTGAAAAACAGGATCACAAAAGTGCTGTTAAACGGCAAGGAAACACCGATTGCGGACATTTCTGTAAAAGATGCCGCAGTCACTGTTCTCACACGCAGAGAAGAAGACATTAAACATATTGAAACCGTGCAGATGCTTGACGAAACAGGGAGCATCATCACAGAACGAAAAACAAATTTGGACCTCAGCAATAACAGAACGCTTGATTTAAGATTTACTTTTGAGGTGGTGTAACGATGGCTTACGAAGAAAAAACAGACTGGCTTCCGGACGATCCGATTAACGAAGATGACGTCAACCGCTGGGAAAAAGGCATAAAAGACGCACACACGGATCTGGCGGCCCATAAAAATGACATGAACAACCCGCACAAAACGACAAAGGCCCAAATCGGCCTCGGAAACGTAGACAACGTCCAGCAGGCAGCAAAAAAAGATTTCGACCAGCACAATCAAGATCAGAACCGGCATGTGACGATAGCTGATAAGGATAAATGGGATGCAGGACAGCTGTTTAAAATCACTGCCGATAATGGCACTCAGAAAATCAATTTAACTTCCGGCTCGTTTTATGACTCGTTAAAAGACGTTGGTTCTGTAACTTTTTACGGAACCAATGCAGTAACAGACAACCCGTCAAATACGAGCCTGCGCGGTATGCAGTTAGTGGGGCAGCCTGGAATAGGTAATGGTTATGCCGTAGACGTGAAGGGTAACGCATGGTGGTTTTACTATAACTCTAATCAAACAGCAATCAATTGGTATCCTATAGAGTCTACAACTGATGTGCAATCAAAGATAGATGCCCATGCTAATAAAACAGATATTCACGTAACAAAAACTGATAAAGACAAATGGAACAATTCGCAGTTAAATAAAATTTCGAATGATGACGGCCAGCCGTTATTAAATGTCACAACTGATCTTCATGCTGAACTGTTAAACTATCCGTCATTAACCTATTTCTCATATGAAAAAACTGCGGCGAATACCCCGCCTGCAGGCGGACGCGGGTTTTGGACCTGCAGCGTCGGAAAGTCATATGGTCATGTTCTTGCCATGACAAATGACAACAGAACATTTCGTAAGTCTTTGGCAAATAACGTTTGGAGTGATTGGGTTGAGTTGGACAGCACAGAAGATGCACAAAAACTAGTAGACGCTCACGCCAATAAAAAAGACATCCATGTCACACAGGCGGATAAAAATATGTGGAACGGCGGGCAGCTTTCCAAAATCACAAACGACAGCGGCGGCATTCTTCTCGCGATTGGTGATGAAGATAACTTTCTTGAAAAAATTGTGAAAAACGGCAGGGCGTTCGGCACCTTTTATTCAACCGGCAAAGCGGCAAACAGTCCGAGCAATGCTTCGACCCGCGGCATGTTTCATTTTACCTCTCTTGACAGTGAGGGAAAGGGAACGTTTGGGTATGTCATTGCCATCGATTATAAAAATAATATGTTCACGAACTATTTGGATTTGAACTTGGGCTGGCAGGGCTGGAGGCGGATCGTTACCGAACTTGATACTGAAAATGTTCCTTGGGTAAATGTTCCTTATAAAAATGGCGCTAAGTCAGGAGACAGGCCGCTTCAATATCGCAAAGTGGGAAACACCCTTCACCTGAACGGACACGTTCTTACGGACAGAGAAGTGGTATTCGGGAGTGTGCCATCCTCTTGTGCGCCGGCCAAAGGCGTTGTGACTATGGTCGCAGCCAGTGGCACCACCGGTTACAGTAAGATTGTTATTTATTCTAATGGAGATTTGAAGCTGACGGGAATTATGGCCAATATAGAAAATAATGTTAACGGCTATTACATTGATCTTGTTGTGGCCCTCACGTAAAGGAGCGAGAATATGAAATTAATATTTCCGTATGACAATGACAACATTTATACAGGCAGTCCGGTTGAGCTTTATCCGGATTCTGAGACAGGAGATTATATAATGCCGGCTAACGCTGCGGACTTTCCGCCGGAAATAAACGGCGAAGGCATGTGGCGCCCATTTTTTGATGAGGAAAAACAAGAATGGGTGGAAACGGCTGATGAAGCATATAAAAACAGTTTAAAAAAAGATATGGCTCCCGATGCAAATTCATTAAACCAGCTTGCGGGCCTCGGCGCGCAGCTGGCAAATGAGAAATTGGCCAGAAAAGCAGCCGAACAAGCACAGCAGTCACTCGGCGTGCAAATAGCATCTTTAAAACTGGAACTCTTAAACGTAAAAGGAGAATGAAAAATGAAGAGACTTAACTTTTGGGTTTACGCTTTGTTTTATAAGTGGGCCTCAACAGAAATGGTCAAACAGGCTATGGGCTATAATGACTGTTCTGCCGAAGATCTGGCTGAAGGGGTGGCCGCGCACTATATCACCCCTGAGGAATTTCAAGAAATAACGGGTGAAACATACGAAAACTATAAAAATGCTGTGTCATAAGCCAAACGGCTTTTTTTATTTGTCATTTTTAAAAAAGGAGGATGGCCAATGATAAAGCATTCATTTGAATTTCCCGCTGATCAACTTGGCAGGCCAGGCGCCGTAAAAGCTTATCGCGGTAGCAAAAACGATTATGCCACACCGGTTGCTGATTTGTCCGGAATGGCAGAGCTGCTTACCAACACGCCGCTGCAGGCAATTGAAGTTTACAGCCAATTCGGACAAGACCGTTTAGGGGCCGTCTTAATAGACAGAGCACAGGGGTGGGCTTATTCGGACCGCAACGGAACTCTTTTTATCGAAGAGAGCGAGGATAACAATTCGTGGACAGCTTCACATTCTGTCACAGTCACAGGCGGAGTGCTGACCGCTTCGGGGTGGGTCTGCCTGACAAAAAGATATTACCGGTTCCGTTTTGAAAATGGAAATCAAAAGCAGTCCGAATTTGTTTTATACCAATCCGTCGGTACGGGCGGTGATATGGCGTTTTCATATACAGACGTGATTTTTCATGAAGATGCAGCAGAGGCGGGAGAGGGAGTCATCTTCTCAGCGGGCGCCTGGAAAAAACTTCTCGTCGAAATCACCGGCACGGCTGAGTCGGGCCATGTCGCGTTTTGGGGAAGGTCTATCTCGGGGAAAAATGTGACGATCAGGGGAATCAGATCTGACGACGGAACCTCAGCCGCCGGCACGTCAGGCACAGGAGAAGTGTGGTTATTTGATATTGCCGGCTTTAAAGAAATCGTCATGGAAATCAAGAGCATTTCCGGCGGCAGCCTGTCTGTCAAAGGCACGGCATTTTCTTAAGAATGAAGCTTCCGAAGGGAGGTGAGAACAATGTAAGAGGGGGGAGCAGAAGTGCTTCTGGATGAACAAGCGGTGCAAAAAGAATTCGCAGGCATTAAAGGTGAACAAAAGGTGCTTGAACAGCGGGTGGCCGCATTAGAGCGGGTATCCGACCGGCAGGATCAGCAAATCATGACGCTGAATGAAAAACTGAACAAAATTGACGAAAACACAACATGGATTAAGCGGACCATTACAGGAGCGATCGTGACAGCAATCTGCACGGGCATCATTGGCGGAGCCATCGCCATCATGTACAATCTGCTGCAAAAGTAAGGGGGAAACCGATATGAAATTCGCGGACAAAGGCACGGTCGTCAGGACGGTGCTTCTTTTGCTTGCTTTATTAAACCAGACTTTGCTGATGTTCGGCAAATCGCCGCTTGATATTCAGGAGGACCAGGTCAGCCAGCTTGCAGATACACTGTATGCCGCCGGATCGGCCGTTTTTACGATCGTAACGACAGCCGCAGCCTGGTTTAAAAACAATTACGTCACAGCAAAAGGGAAAAAACAGCAAGCTTTATTAAAAATAAACAATTTATCGAAATAGGAGAGATGAGAACATGGTGAAAATCACACAGGATTTTATCCCGGCAGGAAACAATAACCGCCCCGGCTATGCAATGACACCGATTTACATTACGGTGCACAATACGGCCAATACCGCAGCCGGCGCTAACGCCAAAAGTCACGCAAACTATGTGAAAAACCCCGATACGCCGACAAGCTGGCATTTCACAGTCGATGATACGGAAATTTATCAGCATCTTCCGCTCAACGAAAGCGGATGGCATGCCGGAGACGGAAACGGGGACGGCAACCGCAAATCTATCGGTATTGAAATTTGTGAAAATGCCGACGGCAACTTTTCAAAGGCCGTGGCAAACGCCCAATGGCTCATCCGCACATTAATGACGTCGCACGGCATCCCGCTTTCAAATGTCGTTGCGCACAAGCATTGGTCAGGAAAGCTTTGTCCGAGAAGACTGTTGGATACATGGGACGAGTTTAAGGCGGGAATCGGTTCTGAGGAAAGACAGACGTATACTGTTCAAAAAGGAGATACGCTGTCGGCCATCGCGCGAAAATTCGGCGTCAGTGTGGCTGATCTTCAGAAATGGAATAACATCGCAGACCCGAATTTGATTAAAGTCGGACAAGTGCTGTTTGTCAGCGCGCCGGTTGAAGCACTGTATCCTCTTCCTGATGAGGTGATTCAGCTGACAGAGCCGTACACGTCCGGTGAAAAAGTATACCAGGTGCAAAACGCGCTCGCCGCGCTTTATTTTTATCCTGAAAAAGGAGCTGTCAATAACGGCATTGACGGCATCTACGGACCGAAAACCGCAAATGCCGTGGCCCGATTCCAATCTGTAAACGGACTGCCGTCTGACGGCATCTACGGTCCCGCTGTAAAAGCGAAAATTCTGATGCAGCTTTAAAAAATAAAAGGCTGGGTCCCGATCACATTACGGGATTCAGCCTTTCTTCTTTTTTAATCGGTTCAATAGCCCGAGACTCCTCGCCCGCATCCTCAGCGAATAAGCGGAAAGCCCGAACCGTCCGTAATCCACAAACTTTACGCGCCTTACAATTTTCTTCACATCATCACCTGTCGCATCTCTTTGTTGTTTTATTATATGAAATATAAGGAAAAAAGGAATAAGGACAAGAGCCGTGTCTCCTGTCCTTAGTGTAATCAAGCTTTTTTTTGTTTATACTTGTCAATCAGCCGTTCGTTTTCTTTGAAAATTCTGGCGGTATGAGGGCTGACCTGGTAACTTGCGATACTTGTCATTGAGCGTTTTTTAAACATTTTGAACGGTTTCGCTCTTTGTTCCGGCTGCCCGTTTTGAAATGCCTGCTCCATTATCCGTCACCTTCCTCTTCTATTGGCAGCATTAAATCATAAATGCTTGTTAGCGATGTGAAAAGCAAATAATCGAATTCCGTCAACAGGTTTTCTGACGTCAGTTTGATCACATAATGGCGGTCCTGGACTGTAAACGGAATAAGCACAAGCCTGCCCTTTTGATCATAGTAGACGTCCTTTCGGTTAAGGCGGGACTGAACGTCTGCCGCATCAGGCATATGCTCCGTCAAGCGGTCCTTATCCGACTGTGCTGAATAGTCGCACAATGAAGCCGTGACATTCATTTTTTCTGCATAAGCGGCCAGCAGTCTGCTGATGCCTTCTGCATAAGCTTCTGTACTTCCATAATATACATGGATCGGTTCATTTTTCAACAGATATTGATAGGTTTTCAGTTTTTCAAGATAGGAGTGAAGCATTTCATTATTTTCTTCCAAAATCTCCCTTGTATCCGTCTCTAATTCATTGCCGGCGAGCTTTTTGATATATGCGCTCAAAAAGATAAACGCATCAATAAGAGCAAAGCAGACGGCAACAATCAAATATTGTCTCCATGCGGAAAAGAGCGATTCGGGATCATATGTCCAATAGACCATGGAGCCCAGTACAAATAGTAAATACCACGTTTTACGGATGGCAAACATTTTTTCTTTTACCTTTGCCTCATACCGCCAGGATGCGTATACATATAAAATGAGTGCGGCGGCCATCGTCCACACCATGATCTGAAAAAACACAAGCATGAGCATCCCTCACAATTCGAAAAATGGTCTGCTATGTTCATTCTATGTCATGACATCATTTTCCTGTCACAAAAAAACCGCTTCTGTAAAGAAGCGGATGCCGTCATTAGAAAAAGAGATCTAAGATGAAAAAGGCGATGGCGCCGAGTGTACCTGCAATCGGCAGGGTGATGACCCATGTAATGAGCATCCGTTTAGCCGTTCCCCAGTTTACGCCTTTTACGCGGTGGGAAGCGCCCACACCGAGAATGGAAGACGAAATGACGTGCGTCGTGCTGACAGGGAGATGAATAAACGTGGCCCCGAAAATAATGGCTGCGCCGGTTAAGTCGGCAGATACGCCGTTTACCGGACGGATTTTCATAATTTTACCGCCGACGGTTTTAATGATTTTCCAGCCGCCGATGGATGTGCCGAGACCCATTGCAAGGGCACAGGAGAGCTGCACCCAAAAAGGAATCGCATCACTTTTATGTAAATTGGCCGTCATAAGCGCCATCGTAATGATACCCATCGCTTTTTGCGCGTCGTTTGTTCCGTGTGTATAGGACTGAATGGCAGCCGTCAAAATCTGCACTCTGCGGAAGCGTTTATTTGTTTTCGCCAGATTGCTGTCTTTAAAAATCAGCTTCACGATCGAATATACGATAAAGCCGAGAACAAAGGCGATGATCGGTGATAAAATAAGTGCTTCGATAATTTTAATGAACCCTTTATAATTAAGCGTCGCAAAACCTGACGCTGCAATGGCCGCACCGGCGATCGCTCCGATAATCGCATGTGAAGAGCTGCTCGGAATGCCGAAATACCATGTGATCAAGTTCCAGACGATTGCGGCGAGTAAAGCAGCAAGAATGACAACCGATCCGTTGTCTAATGTATAAGGATTCACAATATCTTTCGTAATGGTTTTCGCCACACCGGTAAACGTCATGGCTCCGAGAAAGTTCATGATGGCGGCCATGATAATCGCGTGCCGCGGCTTCAGCGCTTTTGTCGAAACTGAGGTGGCGATTGCGTTGGCGGTATCGTGAAATCCGTTAATGAAGTCAAATACCAAAGCGCAAATGACAATTAATATCGTTAAAAGTAATAGAGTATCCATTATAACCCCTCGTTACGCGTTTTTCATAATGATGGTTTCAAGATTATTGGCAACGCTTTGGCAAGAGTCAGCAATTTCTTCAAGCGTTTCGTAAATTTCACGATATTGGATCACTTTGATCGGATCTGTTTCATGGCCGAAAAGATTTTTTAATGATTTTCTGTGCAGGTTGTCACAGTTGTGCTCATACTCTTTAATTTTGATGGCGTGAGGCTGAATGTCCTTTAAGCGGTTTTCTGCCAACAGCTCAGTTGCAATTAAAATTTCTTTCGCACATTCTCTAATGTATCCGCTGAATTTGTCGATATGCTCGTCTGATGAAGTAATTGAGAAAATCTCCATCATGGCAGAGAAATGTTCAATTCCGTCAAGCACATCATCCAGGCTGTTTGTCAGCTGAAGGATATCTTCGCGTTCAATAGGAGTGATGAATGCTTTGTTAAGCTCTTTAATCATGACATGAACATGATTGTCACCTTTTGTTTCGTATTCTTTTAACGTATCTGCAAATTCTTTAAGTGTTGTTTGGTTTGTGACTTTAAAGTTCACAAAATACTCTGCAGTTTCATCTATATTTTTTGCGATTTCTGTTAAAAGGAGTGAGAACTTATCTTTTTTTCTTTTTATCATTAAAAACCCTCCATTGTTTGAATGAGACAATGCACACATCAAATTATTATATAGCCTTTTGTCGAAAAAAAACAGATAAAGTCGAAAAAAACGCCTCTTGATTTTTTCGTAAAAACGTGTCTCATCCTGTTTTCTTATGTTACCCACTTTGCCAAAAAAACGTAACATACTTCGAATTCAGACATCTTGCTTAAAAAGTATAACAAAAGATGTGAATTTGCTGTCAACTTTTGCACGTGATTTTGCCGAAAAAAAACGGCTCCTGTAAAAGGAACCGTTTTTGTCAGTCATTTCTGCGGTTTTTCAGCCAAAAATAAAGCGGGAGTCCGGCAAGACCGATCAAGATGGAAAGCCCGCAGCTCAGTGTATCTGTAATGATCGTGCTGATCAGCACAAACAGTGAACCCGCTATGGCCAAAACAGGAATGACCGGATACAGAGGCACGCTGTAGGCACGCGGTTTTCCGCCGCTTTTTTTTCTTAGAATGAAAACGGCGAAAAAGGCCATGACGTAAAAAATATAAATCATGAAAATAGAGATTTCAGACAGCTTATCAGGGTTGCTGATGATCATAAAAATAATGGCCAGCGCGATCTGAAATGACACGGCAATCCAAGGAGTGCGGAACGTCGGATGCACCCGTGAAATCTGTCTGGCAAACGGCAGCTGTTTCCGTTCTGCCATTGCAAACGAGACACGCGGAAACGCGAGAATCTTTCCGTTTAAACAGCCGAAAATGCTGACGATGATCCCAACGCTGATCAATTTTCCTCCGATACCGCCAAACAGCATTCCCGCAGCGGTGCCTGTGGCATTTTCACCGAGTTTGACAATGTCGGTCGCGGGAAGAATGTGCAGCAGTGCGAAGTTAATGAAAAGATAAATGGCGGTGACAACCAAGAGTCCGCCCGTCATCGCTCTCGGGAGAAGTTTTTCCGGGTTTTTCATTTCACCGCCGAGAGCCGCAAGCAGGATCCAGCCGTCATAGGCGAACAAGGTAGCCAGTATGGCAGCGCCGAAATTCATTTCCGACATGCTGCTTGTGACGGCTGTGAAAATATGCTGATCGCCTTTCCAAAGGCCGAACACAATCATGCAGATAATCGGAATCAATTTGCCGACCGTCGTAATTCCTTGGACGATGCCGCCATATTTCGTTCCGATAATATTAATGATGCTTAAAAACAAAACGGCTGCAATTCCGATCAATTTAGACCAGCCGGAATCCCAATTGAACAAGTGCGCCATCAAAGAGCCGAAATACAAGCCGATTGCTCCGATAATCGCGGGTCCGTAAATGATGATTTGCACCCAGCCGCACAAAAAGCCCCAAAATTCGCCGTACACTTCTTCAAGATATGTATAAAGTCCGCCCGTTTTCGGAATCTGAGTGCCGATTTCCGCAACGGTCAGGCCGCCTGCTAGCGTCAAAATGCCTCCTAACAGCCACGCGATAAGCGCGGTTTTTGCATCACCGGAGTAGGCAAGCACGGCGCCTGGTTTCATAAATACGCCGGAACCGATGATGGTGCCGATAACAAGTGAGAGGGCGATGGTAAGGCCGATCTCTTTTTTTAGTCCGTTTTCTTCAATCTGCATATCCTTTCCCTCCAGATGTAAAATCGTCATGCTGAAAAAACTATTTTCCATATTGTAAACCCTAATTGCTGAAACGCAAATAAAATAAATTTTCTGATTTCGGTTTTTGGCTTAAAAACAAAGGTTTTCGCTTTTGATAAGGAAAATATCTTATTTTAAAAACGAACATTAAGAGTTTTAAAATTTCTATAGTTCGTTATTTTGAAGGCGGAAATGTGCAGACCGCCGGCAAAGCAGATGTGTTGACTTTATGCTCCGGATAACATAAATTGTATATATAAAATATCTCGAAATCGAGATAATTGAGTGGAGGATAACATAATGAAAGTTAACGGAATACACCATGTATCAGCAATGACGGCTGATGCGCAGAAAAATTTAGATTTCTATCGGGACATCCTGGGACTGAAACTTGTGAAAAAGTCCGTAAACCAAGATGAACCGACGATGTATCATTTGTTTTACGGTGATGAAACAGCAAATCCGGGATCTGAATTGACGTTTTTCGAAATTCCGCGGATTGCGCCGTTTCATGCGGGAACAAACAGTATTTCTTCAATCGGCCTGCGTGTCCCGGATGCACAAGCGCTGCAATATTGGAAAAAACGATTCGAAGAGCATCAGGTCGCTCATGGCGACATCGTGACAATAGCGGGCAGAGAGACACTCGCTTTTCAGGATCATGAAGGACAGCGGCTTGTACTGACGGCTGACGAAAAAGGAAAAGACATCGGTGAAGCGGTGAAACAAAGCGGCATTCCGGAAGAATATTCTTTCCGCGGTCTTGGTCCCGTTGAATTGACTGTCCCGTATGCGGAGCCGACGTTGCGTGTGTTAACCGATGTGCTCGGCTTCACTGAAATCGGAAAAGAAACCCATGAAGACCGGGGCACAGTTACAGTGCTGGAATCAGGAAACGGAGGCGCGCGCACGGAAGTCCATCTGATTGAAAGAAACGATCTTCCGCGCGAGCGTCCGGGGAAAGGCAGCGTCCACCATGTGGCCTTCCGCGTTCAGAATGAAGAGGAGCTTGCTTTATGGCACCGCATCATTACAAAAGAAGGTTTCAGCAACTCAGGCATCGTAGAGCGTTATTATTTCAAAGCGCTGTACTTCCGGGAACCGAACGGAATTCTGTTTGAATTGTCAACGGACGGTCCGGGATTTATGGTTGATGAAAAACCTGAGGAGCTCGGCAAAACGGTGGCGCTTCCGCCTTATCTCGAACACCGCCGTTCTGAAATAGAAGCGCGGCTGAAACCGATTCAATAAATCAGGAATAATGACAGATGCCTCCCGCGGCTTGAGGGAGGCATCTTTTTTTACTTTCTAAAACCGTTTTGTCCTTCTTTTTACCCATTTGTAAACGGCAAAATAATTGTCTTTGTTTATTAATAAATTTTTCACATTTGGTTGTTACACTTGTTCAAAGTTCAACCAAAGGAGTGAAAATACAGGTGAAAATGAAAAAACGCGAGATAGACGCAGTCTTAATCCTCATTTTACTCGTTTCCGCATTCTTGAATATGTACAACATCTGGAATGACGATACGGTGAACCCTTATTACACCGCAGCGGTAACGAGTATGCTACAAAGCTTTCATAATTTCTTTTACGCTTCATTTGACGCAGCCGGATTTATCACGGTAGATAAACCGCCTGTTACATACCAAATTCAAACGATCAGCGCGCTGATATTCGGTATGCACGGGTGGAGTGTCATCCTGCCTCAGGCATTGGCGGGTGTAGGCTCGGTTCTATTCATGTACTTATTAATAAAGCCGACGTTCGGAAAAACGGCGGCCCGCATCGCCTCATTTGTCATGGCATGCACCCCGATCGCTGCAGCGGTCGCGCGGACAAACAATGTCGATGCTTTACTTGTCTTTTTCCTGCTGTTCGCCACATGGCTCCTCTTTAAAGCGATTCGTAAAGGAAAACTGATTTGGCTTCTGGCGGCGTTCTTTGTCGTCGGGGTAGGCTTTAATACAAAAATGCTTCAAGCTTATATGATTTTACCGGCTTTCTTGCTGTTCTATATGATTGCGGCAAACACAACCATTAAGAAAAAAATCATTTCATTGGTAAGCGCGCTGGCCGTATTAGCGGCTGTTTCGTTATCGTGGCCGCTCATTGTTGACAATATCCCTGCCGGCAAACGGCCATATGTCGGAAGCAGCCAGACCAACTCCGTATTGGAACTGGCTTTCGGATATAACGGGATTCAGCGGCTGACAGGCCAAAGTTCGGGCGGCGGTCAGGGCATGCTGCACGGAAACGCTTCGAAAGAAAAGGCTTCTTCCGCCGGTTCATCACAAATGCAGGCGCCGCCCGGACAGTCTTCAAGCGAAGGCAAATCACAAAACGGCAACATGACGGAACCTCCATCTAACGGGCAAATGCCAAGCGGCGGTCAAGGAGGCCCTCCAAGCGGCGGAGGAAAAGGAGGCGCAGGCACCGGCTCAAAAATGCAATCAGGTTCAGGAATGTTCGGGACGGGAACCCCCGGTCCGCTGAGGCTCTTCCAACAAGAATTATCTGATCAGATCAGCTGGCTCCTGCCGTTTGCGATTTTTGGAATGGCCGGTTTACTGATCGCCGGGGCGAGAGAAAGAAGAAGATTGTCAGAAGAACAGAAGGAAACGATCTTTTGGGCAGCGTGGCTAGTGCCGATTGCCGGATTCTTCAGTGTGGCGGAATTTTTCCACCATTATTATCTCATTATGCTGGCCCCTCCGATTGCTGCTCTTGCCGGTGCGGGATGGGTCGCCCTCGTTCATCTGTACCGCACGGAGACAGGCTGGAAGTCTTGGCTTCTGCCGGCCGCCATTCTTGTGACAACCGGATTTGAGCTGTTTATCCTCAGAAACTGGATTGATCAAATCGGCGCAGGCTGGAGCATCGGTGTTGGCGTTATCGGAGCTTTGTCTGCAATCGCTCTGTCCGTGTTCAAACAGCGCCAAAAACCGCTCAGTTATTATCTGTCACTTGCCGCTCTTCTCGTCTTGCTGGTGATGCCGATATATTGGGCGAGCACACCGCTTCTGTACGGGGGCAACAGCTCATTGCCTGAAACAGGCCCCCAGCTTGCGTCAACAAGCGGGAAAGGCATGGGAATGAATAACGCCTCTGTAAATAAAAAACTGATCAGCTATTTAGAGAAACATAACGCCGGAGCGGACTATCTATTTGCAACAACCGATTCCAACACAGCGGCGCCTTACATTATCAAAACGAAAAAAGCGGTCATGGCGATCGGCGGATTCAGCGGATCTGATCCGGCCATCACGCTGACTCAATTTAAAAAGCTCGTAAAAGAAGGGAAAGTAAAATACTTCTTAACATCCGGAATGGGCAAAGGCGGAAACAACGAAATTGTTGAATGGGTTGAGAAAAACGGTAAGAAAGTATCTTCAGATAAATGGCAAACAAGCACAGATCAGAAAACGAAAAATCATGATGCAGCTGATACAAAGCGCAGCAAGACCTCAGGTGAAAACAGCCGGATGGGCGGCGGCCCCGGCGGAATGAATCAGTCAGCTTCACTATACGAACTGCAATCTGATGAATAGGAGGAAAAAATATGAGCAGACATATTCAATATTCAATTGTCGTCCCGGTGTATAACGAAGAACCCGTCATTCAGACAACCTATCAGCGCCTGAAGGAAGTCATGGATCAAACAAAAGACCATTATGAATTAATCTTTGTCAATGACGGAAGCAAAGACCGCAGTATTGAAATATTACGAGAACACAGTCTGATTGATCCGAGAGTGAAAATTATTGATTTTTCCAGAAACTTCGGACACCAGATCGCGATCACCGCGGGCATGGATTACGCAGAGGGAAATGCAATCGTCGTCATTGACGCCGATTTGCAGGACCCTCCCGAACTAATCCTTGATATGATTGAACAGTGGAAAGAAGGCTACGATGTCGTGTACGCCGTCAGAACAAAACGAAAGGGAGAAACCTTTTTCAAGAAACAGACGGCTTCTATGTTTTACCGGCTGCTTCGGAGCGTGACTGATATTGATATTCCGCTCGATACCGGAGATTTCCGCCTGCTTGACCGAAAAGTCTGTGACGAAATGAAAAGATTAAAAGAGAAAAATCCTTTTGTCAGAGGGCTCGTCAGCTGGGTCGGCTTCAAGCAGACTGCTGTTGAATATGAACGTGATGAGAGGCTTGCGGGAGAAACAAAATACCCGCTTAAAAAAATGCTGAAGCTTTCAATGGACGGTATCACAACGTTCTCCCATAAACCGCTCAAGGCGGCAAGCTACGCGGGAATGATGATGTCCGGGGCGGGTTTTCTCTATATGTTTATCGTTTTATATATGAAACTCTTTACAGACAGCACCATAACGGGCTGGTCCTCTCTGATTGTGATACAGCTGTTATTCAGCGGCATCGTTCTTTTAATGCTCGGAATAATCGGCGAATATATCGGAAGGATTTATGATGAAGCAAAAGACCGTCCGCTCTATATCGTGCAAAAAGCGTACGGCATTAAAAACGAAAAGGTTTATCGGGATCAGCATATGTCTTAACCGAAACACCCTGTCCGGCCACCCGGGCAGGGTGCTTTTATGTCAAAAATAAAATCCGCAAGAACACAGAGTGTCCCGCGGATTTTTTCATTCATCTGCGGCCGGTCTGGATGTGCAGAGAGCGCATGATCAAGCCGGTTCCCGTCAGGTTCAATAAAATGCTTGCACCCAGCGTCATGCCCCAAGCAACGTTTTGCTGAGGAAGCTGAATGCTCAGCTGCAATAAGATAAGGCCGGTAACGACCAGCAAAAGTCCGGTATGTTTCATAGGTATGTATGCTCCTTTGTACAATCTTTCATACGGACGGTCTGCGCTTTAAAGTTTCATTATTGATGTAAAAAAATCCAAGGCCGCTGCCTTGGATTTTTGTTAAGACGATGTTTCTTCTTTTTGAGTCAGTTTCATTTTTTTCGTCATTTCCTTGCCGTTTCTGATAATCTTCACGTCAACGGTGCTGCCGACTTTCGTATTCTTATAGAGAATATTGCGAAGTTCGCTGCCCGTGTCAGTTTCTTTCCCTTTCAAGCTGATAATGATGTCTTCTGCTTTTAATCCGGCTTTGGCTGCAGGGGATCCCTGCGCCACTTCGCGAATGTAAACCCCTTTATTCAGCTGTTTGCCGAAAAGGCCGAGTGTGCCTTCCTGATAGTTTTGCGGCACTTGCTCCAAGTCGATCATGCTCACCCCGATATAAGGGCGCTCCACCTGTCCTTTCGTGAGAAGCTCTTCGGCAATCGGTTTGACATCGTTGCTCGGAATCGCAAAACCGATGCCTTCTACATCATTTTCACTGATTTTCATGCTGTTGATGCCGATGATTTTGCCGTCTGTATTCAAGAGCGGCCCGCCGCTGTTTCCAGGATTGATCGCGGCATCGGTTTGAATGACGTTGATACTTGACTCGCCGGCTGATGTGGAAATCGAGACCGTTCTGTTTAAACCGCTCACGATTCCCTGTGTGACGGTGCGGGAAAGGTCTTTGCCGAGCGGATCACCGATGGCGATCACGGATTCACCCGTTCTGAGAGCGGATGAGCTGCCGAAGCTTGCCGTTTTTGTTACGTGTTTATCACTGATTTCTAATACGGCCAAGTCTGTCAGCGAATCACGGCCGACGAGTTTAGCTGTTACATCGGTGCCGTCATATAATGACACTTTAAGGGAAGAGGCGCCTTCAACCACGTGATTATTCGTAATAATATACGCCTTGCCGTTTGCTTTCTTAAAGATAACGCCTGAACCTGAGCCTGTTTCAGCATCTTCACCCGATGAATTTGAGTTCGAATCTGAACCGGAACCGAATCCGAATAAATCTGAACTGTTTTGCTGCTTTTGCAGATTGGTGATCCCGACGATCGCCGGTGAAATGTCTTCCACCATATTCGAAATGCTGCTTGAATTTGCTGATGAGCTGTTTGCCGATTTGCCGCTGCCGGAATCAGAAGATGTCTGCTTAGCGGTTACTGAAGACGTTTCCTGAGCGGGAGCCGGATTTGAAGTATCTTGAGTCTGATGGTCTCCAAGCGGCGTAAATGCATAGATGCCGAGGGCGAGCCCTCCGCCGATCACCCCGCCGAGAAGCGGTCTGAACCAGCCGAAGCTTCGTTTTTTCTTGTCATCGTCCGGCGCGGCATATCTCGCCGGCTGCTGATTTTCTTTTACTAAAAGGACTTCCTGTTCTTTTTGGTCTGTCCGATTTTCATCACGATAGTTATCCATCATGTTCACTCCGTTTCTCTATTTCATCATAGCATGATTTGCCTATTATTACTGACTCCATCTTAAACAAAAAATGTGGGATAATAATGAAAAGATTGTGGGAAATTGTGAAAAAGACGTAATCGGACGGCGGCGCTCTATATTGACAATTTCCATCGGATTTGAAATAATAAATGAGATATTATGTTCAATCCTTCACATGAAAAGATATGAAAATTCTGTCAAGCTAATGGGGAAATCTGTTAGCTTTTTCACTTTATCAAATTTTGGAAAGGGGCTGTCAAATGAAAGAAAAACATCACTGGATTATTTCTCTGCTTGCTGTGCTGGCGGTCGGGCCGGGACTGATGTCGAACACCGCTCTTGCGGCTGTCCAAAGCTTTGTCCGGCAGACGGTCGGCGGGGAAAACTTTGACTCTTTTCATCCGATTATTATCGGTAATATGGCATTCGCCTTATTTGTGCCGGCTGGGCCGTATTTAAGAAAAAGGTTCGGCTCCCGGCCTGTCTATATGATTTCGATGGCCACGGGTGTCATCGGTGCGCTGCTCGCTGCTGTGACGAATGATATTTACCTGCTCGCTGCGGGCCGTTTGCTGCAGGGAGCTGCGGCGGGCACTATGCTGATGATTATGATTCCGATGCTGGTGCTTTCGTTTCCGATTGAGCGGCGCAATTACGCATTATTTGTGTTAATCGGCGGATTTTACGGAGCCGTCATTATGGGGACCGTATTAGGCACGGCGGCAAGCGCCGGCCATTGGCATTGGCTGTTTATCATTTTTGGCCTGCTGTCTCTATTCGGATTGATTTTCAGTTATATGTGGCTGCGGGATGATGCTCATAAAAATGCTGAAAAATCTCCATTTGACAGCATCGGTTTTCTTTTGGCCGGTATATCAGCCGTGCTGACCGCTTATACGTTTATTCATCTGCCGAAATGGGGCTTTTCATCATGGCAGACATTGGCGGGATTTGGCGGAAGCTTCGTCATTCTGCTGATCCTGCTGATTATGCAGTACAGAAACGAACATGCGCTGATTTCGATTAAACTTATGCTGATTCCAAAGCCGATTCTGGGTGTTTTCATGATCGCCGCGGCCAGCATTTCCATAGCGGTCAGCCTTTCTGCATTTCGCGGGGAGCTTCAGACGGCATACTATTTATCACAAACCCAGTTAATATTCTTATATGCGAGCCTTTTGGGAGGCGTGGCCGTTGCCGCTGTCATCAGTGCTTTAGCATATGATAAAGTCGGCCCGGGCATGCTCGGCATAACAGGCTCTGTTATATTGGTGTTCGTGAATTTTCAATGGATGACGACGGATCATCATCTGCCGCTTATTCTATTTGCGGGTCTTTTCGTGATGCTGGCGGCAGGGACAGGGCTTATCGTGGCGGCCGGACTGATGGGCGCCGCGTTGGGCGGACCGCTTCCGGAACTGGTGAAACGCATGACGGCCGTTCAGTTTTTACGGCTGTTCATTTATATGGGCGCGCCTGTATTAATCGGGTATTTTACGAAAAGAGATGCTTCGGGCACGCTTTGGGGCGCGCGCAGCACACAATCGCCGCATGACCAGCTGATGGGGACATACAGCGATCTGTTTCTAATTGCTTTTATCTTTAGCCTGCTTTTAGTGTGTTTATCATTTGTCATGAATGCGACCGGCATGGGACATAAGCTGGCGCATAAACCGCATACCGTACGCAGGCAGGCGGCTGAAGAGCCTTCGCCGCAGGTTCCTGAACCGATCAGGCATCAGGTCATTCCCGATCGCGAATACAGAAGTGCGGTCAGACAGTTTCAGGGTCACCCTATAAACAAAAACAGAATGTAACTTTTTCTATCAACAAACCCTTTTCCCTGTGAAAAGGGTTTGTTTTTTCCTATAAAGGCATAATGGTATATTGCATGTTTCATCCTTTTTTAATATAATTTGTTAGAATATTCATAATTTAATATCGGAATTTAAATAAAAAAGGAGGCATTATATGAAACTGTATCTATCTGTAGACATGGAGGGGATTTCCGGACTGCCGGATGAAACATTTGTCAATTCCCGCATGCACAATTATGAGCGCGGCAGGGTTCTGATGACTGAAGAAGCAAACTGGTGCATCGCTGAAGCGTTTAATAACGGATGCACGGAAGTGACTGTGAATGACAGCCACTCTAAGATGAATAATCTGCTTGCAGAAAAACTTCATCCTGAGGCAGAGCTGATCACGGGGGATGTCAAGCCGTTTTCTATGATGCAAGGGCTTGATGAATCATATTCGGGCGTGATGTTTATCGGCTATCATGCAAGAGCCTCGATGCCGGGCGTCATGTCACACAGCATGATTTTCGGCGTGCGCCATTTTTACATAAATGATCAGCCGGTCGGTGAACTGGGGCTGAATGCCTACCTCGCCGGATTTTACGGCGTCCCGGTTATCATGGCAGCCGGAGACGATTGCGCCGCAAAAGAAGCGGAGGAGCTGATACCGAATGTGACGACTGCCGCCGTCAAACAATCCATTTCAAGAACCGCTGTCAAATGCCTGTCTCCTCAAAAAGCCGGGCGGCTCCTGACGGAAAAAACAGCTTATGCGCTCAAAAATAAAGATAAGGTCAAGCCGCTGACACCGCCTGATCGACCTGTATTAGGCATTGAATTTGCCAACTACGGACAGGCTGAATGGGCTCATTTAATGCCGGGCACAGAAATTGTACCGGGAACGACAACCGTTCAATTTCAGGCAAAAGACATGCCGGAAGCTTATCAGGCCATGCTCGTCATGACAGAACTCGCCATGAGAACAACATTCTGTTAAAGGGGTGAACGGCATGCTGCGGTATTTTATCAAACGTTTTATCGCCATGATTGTGACCATGCTCGTCATCACCACTCTGACATTTGTCATGATGAAAGTGATACCCGGCTCGCCTTTTAACGAGGAGCGGGGCACAAACGAAGCGGTCCAGCGAAATCTCGAATCCTACTACCATCTGAACGAACCTCTTATCACTCAATACGCCATTTATCTAAAATCCATTCTCACCTTTGATTTCGGTCCTTCAATCAAAAAACCGTCAGACAGTGTAAACGCCATGCTTGAACGCGGATTTCCCGTTTCCTTTGAGCTTGGCATAACGGCGATCATCATCGCTGTTATTTCAGGGCTCGCGCTCGGCATAACGGCCGCTCTCAGACGCGGCGGCTTTCTCGATTATGCAGCCATGAGCCTTGCGGTGCTGGGGATTTCCATTCCGAATTTTATTATGGCGACACTGCTGATTCAGCAATTCGCAGTTCATCTGAAATGGTTTCCGGCAGCCACCTGGACGAGCCCCATTCACATGGTGCTGCCGACTGTAGCGCTTGCCGTCGGCCCTATGGCCATTATCGCAAGGCTGACAAGGTCAAGCATGGCCGAAGTGCTGACTCAGGATTATATCCGCACGGCAAAAGCAAAAGGTCTTTCCCCTGTCAAAATTATCATCAAACACGCCTTGAAAAATGCTCTTATGCCCGTTGTGACAGTACTCGGCACGCTTGCTGCAAGTATCCTGACGGGCAGTTTCGTCATCGAGAAAATCTTTGCCATTCCGGGAATGGGCAAATATTTCGTGGAAAGCATCAATCAGCGTGACTACCCGGTGATTATGGGAACGACCGTTTTTTACAGTGTGATTCTGATCGTCATGCTGTTTCTGGTTGATTTGGCATACGGCCTGCTGGATCCGCGCATAAAACTTCATAAGAAAGGGTGAGTCTGATGAGTCTCCCGCAAGAAACGGTAAAACACACAGAAGTGCCAGATGACTGGTTTCAGCCGGGCCTGGAAAGAAAGGGTGAAACCGAGTCGGTGAAGCGCCCGAGTCTGTCTTACACACAGGATGCGTGGCGGAGGCTTAAAAAGAACAAATTGGCGATGGCCGGCCTTGTGATTTTATGCTGCCTGTTTCTATCGGCTGTGTTCGGTCCGCTGATATCACCGCACAGTGTGACGAGGCAGACGCTCGCCGAGCAGAATCTTCCGCCGTCTCTTTCACATTGGTTCGGAACCGATGAGCTTGGGCGGGACGTGTTTACAAGAACGTGGTACGGAGCGAGGATCTCTTTATTTGTCGGTGTGATGGCGGCGTTGATCGACTTTTTGATCGGCGTCATTTACGGCGGCATCGCCGGCTACAAAGGAGGGCGGACAGACAGCGCCATGATGAGAATCATCGAGGTTCTCTACGGCTTGCCGTATCTGCTCGTTGTCATTTTGTTAATGGTGATGATGGGGCCGGGGCTCGGTTCCATCATCGTCGCTCTGACCGTGACGGGATGGGTCGGCATGGCGCGGATTGTCAGAGGGCAGGTGCTGAGGATGAAGCATGATGAACACGTGCTTGCTTCGAAAACGTTTGGAGCGAAAACATTTCGGATCATTAAGAAAAATCTGCTGCCGAATACGATGGGAGCCATTATTGTCCAAATGACGCTGACGGTGCCGGCGGCGATTTTTGCGGAATCATTTCTAAGTTTTCTCGGACTCGGCATTCAGGCGCCGTTTGCAAGCTGGGGCGTCATGGCAAACGACGGGCTGCCGGCGATTTTATCAGGCCATTGGTGGCGGCTGTTTTTCCCCGCCTTTTTCATTTCCTTAACGATGTACGCGTTTAACGTGCTTGGAGACGGCTTGCAGGACGCGTTAGATCCGAAACTGAGGAGGTAGGAAAAATGACGCAGCCAATTCTTTCAGTTCAAAATCTGCATGTTACTTTTTCGACATACGGCGGCACAGTAAAAGCCGTCAGAGGCGTCGGCTTTGATTTATATAAAGGTGAAACGTTTGCGATCGTCGGTGAATCGGGCTGCGGAAAAAGCGTGACGTCACAAGCCGTGATGGGTCTTCTTCCGAAACATTCGGCAAAGATTGAATCCGGGAGCATACAATTTAAACAGAAAGACCTTTGCCAAATGACGGAGCGGGAAATGCGGGGAATTCGGGGGCGCGACATTTCTATGATCTTTCAGGACCCGATGACGGCGCTCAATCCGACGTTGACCATAGGGGATCAGCTTTCGGAAGCGCTGTTGGAACACCGCGCCATGACGAGAAAAAAAGCTGAATCCGAGGTTCTCGCTATGCTGGATCTGGTCGGAATCCCTGACTCGAAATCCCGCCTGAAGCAGTATCCTCACCAATTAAGCGGGGGCATGCGGCAGCGGATCGTGATCGCGATGGCGCTGATCTGTGAGCCGGAAATCATGATCGCCGATGAACCGACAACGGCTCTTGATGTGACGATTCAAGCGCAAATCCTTGAATTATTTAAGAAGATTCAAAGAAAAACAGGCGTATCTATTATTCTGATCACGCATGACCTCGGTGTTGTCGCTCAAACCGCTGACAGGGTGGCCGTCATGTATGCGGGAAAAATCGCCGAAATCGGCACGAGGCATGATATTTTTTACCGGCCGGCTCATCCCTACACAAAGGGGCTGCTCCGCTCAGTGCCGCGGCTGGATATGGAGGACAGTGAGCTTTCGCCGATTGACGGGACTCCGCCTGATTTATTCGATCCGCCGCCGGGCTGTCCGTTTGCCGCCCGCTGTCCGGACAGGATGATCGTCTGTGAAAAGGTATATCCGGAAACAACCGTGAAATCCAAAAGCCATTTCGTCAATTGCTGGCTTCAGGATCACCGTGCAGAGCGGCTGAAGCACAAACAGCTGACGGCAGCAGAGGAAAAAGGGGGATTTAAATGAAAAAGAGATGGGCGATCGGAGTGATTGCTGTTGTTTCGTTTGCTTTGATGGGCTGTACGGCCAATGAGCAGGCGGGGACAGAACCCGGCAAAGCAAAAGAACAGGGGGGCGAAACGGTGCTCCGGCTCAATAACGAAAATGAGCCGACCTCACTTGATCCGCCGATCGGATTTAATAATGTTTCCTGGCAGCCGCTCAATAACATCATGGAAGGCTTAACGAGGCTTGGAAAAGATAATAAGCCCGAACCGGCCATGGCGGAAAGCTGGAAGGTGTCCGCTGATAAGCTGACATATACCTTCAATATCCGTGATAATGCCAAATGGACAAATGGCGATCCCGTCACGGCGGATGACTTCGTCTACGCCTGGAAACGGATGCTTGATCCGAAAACGGGCGCATCTTCCGCATTTCTCGGCTACATGATCAAGGGCGGAGAAGAATTTAACAGCGGAAAAGGCAAAAAAGAAGACGTGAAAGTTGAGGCAAAAGATAAAAAAACACTGGTCGTCACATTGGCGGCACCGCAGGATTATTTTCTGAGCGTCGTATCCAATCCGGCGTATTTCCCGATTAATGAAAAGGCCGCCAAGGCTGATCCGAAATGGTTCACTGAAGCGAAAACCTTTGTCGGCAACGGACCGTTCAAGCTGACGGAATGGAAGCATGATGACAGCATGACGATGGTCAAAAACGAGACGTACTGGGATAAAAAGACGGTGAAACTGGATCAAGTCACATGGGCGATGGTCAGTGACCGGAATACAGACTATCAAATGTTCCAGTCGGGGGATTTGGATACCGCTTTCGTGCCGGCAGAACTGAGTGAGCAGCTGATGGGCGGAAAAAACGTCCGCACGTGGGATCAGGCCGGACTTTATTTCTATCGCTTTAACGTAAAAATGGAGCCGTTCCAAAATGAAAAGATTAGAAAAGCGTTTGCTGCAGCCATTGATCAAAAAGAAATCACGGATTATGTGACCAAAAACAGGGAAAAGCCGGCGCATGCTTTCGTATCTCCGGGATTTACGCAGCCTGACGGGAAAGATTTCCGCGAAGCGGGCGGCAGTTTATTAACCCCGAATGAATCAGAAGCCAAAAAACTGCTGGAAAAGGGCATGGCAGAAGAGCATTATGACAAGCTGCCTGATGTCACACTGACATACAGCACAAAACCGGAGCATAAGAAAATAGCGGAAGCGATACAGCAGAAGCTCAAAAGTGTGCTCGGTATAGACATTAAGCTCGCCAATATGGAATGGAACGTCTTTTTAGAGGAGCAGAAAGGACTGAAGTTCCAGTTTTCTCAAAGCTCATTTTTACCGGATTACGCAGATCCGATCAGTTTTCTTGAAGCTTTCCAGACGGGGAATTCCATGAACCGCACAGGCTGGGGCAGCGCGGATTACGACGAATATATCAAACAGGCAAAACAGGAAGCCGATGCAAAAAAACGTTTTGCGCTCATGCATAAAGCGGAAAAGCTGCTCATGAACGAGGCACCGATCATTCCGATTTATTTTTACAATCAAGTGCACCTGCAGAACAGCGGTGTGAAAGGCATTGTCCGGCATCCCGTCGGTTACATTGATCTAAAATGGGCGGAAAAGTCCTGATATCACAACGGAAACAAATACCGCTCTTTTGACGTTAAAGGAGCGGGCTGTTTCACTTTTCAATCCATGGAAAAGGAGATTGAAAAAGCCATGAACCATAAACCGAAAGCACTGCAAAAAGGCGACACGGTCGGTGTGATTGCCCCTGCGAGCCCGCCTGAGAGCGGGACGCTGCAAACCGCGCTGCTTTTTTTAGAAGATGAGCTTGGTCTTCAAGTGAAACTCGGCCGGGCGCTGAAAGCCCGTCACGGCTATTTGGCGGGAGAGGACCGCGCGCGTCTCGATGATCTTCATGACATGTTTAGCGATCAGAAAGTCAAAGCAGTGATATGCGCGTGCGGAGGATTCGGCACGAGCCGCATTGCCGCTGATATCGACTTCGGCTTAATCCGCCGCAATCCGAAAATTTTCTGGGGATACAGTGATATTACGTTTTTACATACCGCCATTCATCAAAATACGGGACTCGTCACATTTCACGGCCCGATGCTGAGTACGGATGTCGGGCTTGATGATGCTGATCCGCTGACAAAGGCGTCATATCACCAGCTTTTCGCAGAAACGGAATTCACCTATACGGAGGACATTTCCCCATTAGAGGTGCTGACAGACGGAAGAGCCGAGGGAGAGCTTGCGGGCGGCAATCTGTCCCTCATTACATCGACACTCGGCACGCCGTTTGAAATTGATACAAAAAACAAATTGCTGTTTATCGAGGATATTGATGAGGAGCCGTATCAAATCGACAAAATGCTGAATCAATTAAAAATGGCCGGAAAACTGTCAGACGCGGCAGGAATTCTGGTCTGTGATTTTCACCAATGCGAACCGAAGAATAAAGAAAAATCTCTTACTTTAGAGCAAGTGCTGAACGATTACATTGTCAAATCAGGAAAGCCTGCGCTTAAAGGCTTTAAAATCGGTCATTGTTCACCGAGCTTCGCCGTTCCGATCGGAGCCCGCGCGGTTATGGATACGGCGGCCAAAGCGGTAACGATTGAATCGGGGGTTTCCGGAAAGGAGTGATCAGGCGTGAGGATAACAGATATTCAAACGGGGCGGGTATCCGTCCCGCTGAAAAAGCCGTTTAAGACCGCTTTGCGCACGGTTTACTATGCTGAATCTGTCATTGTGAAGCTCACATTTGACAACGGTCTGACCGGATGGGGCGAGGCACCGCCGACGGTTGTGATTACAGGCGACAGCGCGGCCGGTATTGAAAGCGCAGTCTGCGATGTGCTGAAGCCCGCTCTCTTGGGGCGGAGCCTTTCCGGCATGGAAGCTGTGCTGTATGATATCAGCCGGCTGTTGGAAAGAAATCAAAGCGCAAAAGCCGCTGTAGATATGGCTGTATATGATGGATGGGCGCAAATGCACGGGCAGCCGCTTTACCGGCTGCTCGGCGGCTATCGGAATACACTGGAAACGGATTTTACCGTCAGCGTCAATTCTCCAGAGGAGATGGCGGGGGACGCAGACCATTATGTGAATAAAGGGTTTCGTATTTTAAAAATAAAAGTCGGCATAGGTGACATATCAGACGATGTGGCGCGGATTCAGGCGGTCAGATCACGTGTCGGCGCAAACGTCAAACTGAGACTGGACGCGAATCAAGGCTGGACGCCGAAAGAAGCCGTGACCGCGATCCGAAAGATGGAAGACGCCGGACTCGGCATTGAACTGGTCGAACAGCCTGTTCACAAAGACGATATCGGCGGGCTGAAGCAGGTCACCGATGCCGTAGACACGCCGATTATGGCGGATGAGAGCGTGTTTACGCCCCGTCAGGCCTTTTGCGTGCTGCAGACGAGAAGCGCCGATTTAATCAATATTAAGCTGATGAAAGCGGGCGGCATCAAGCAGGCGGAAACAATCAATGCGATGGCGGAAACGTGCGGGGTGGAATGCATGGTCGGCAGCATGATTGAGACCAAGCTCGGCATCACCGCCGCAGCCCATTTTGCAGCGGGCAAACGCAATGTGACAAAGTTTGATTTTGATGCGCCGCTTATGCTGAAAAATGATCTCATTAAAGGCGGCATTACATACAGCGGCAGCCAGATTACGATCCCCGATGAACCGGGTCTCGGCATTACCGGTGTGTCAGTGCAAGAGGAGGCGAAACAATGAGAGCAGCCGTAACAGCGGCGGCAGCCAACATATGGACGCTGCCGTCATCTCCCCGTTCGCATGATGCGCCGATGCTTGAAAACCCGCCCAAGATCAGAAAATGGCTGGCGGCTATGGGATATGAAGAGCGGCTCCAATTATGCACGGACAATCTTGTCCAAACGCAAGTGCTCTTCGGGGAAGAGGTGATCATTCTCAAAGAAGAAGGAGAATGGGCTTTTGTTGCCGTTCCCGGTCAGCCTTCAAAAAAGGACGCGCGCGGATATCCGGGCTGGATGAAGAAAAGCCAGCTTTCAGCATCCGGCTTTCAAACATCTTCTCCCGCCGTCTGGATTACCAAACCGACAGCTTTTTTATATCACACAAACGGCGAACCTGACTTGGAAGTGAGTTTCTTAACGCGTCTTCCGGCATCAGGACGTGAAAAAGGCTTTTTTCGTGTGATGACGCCGCTCGGGGAACGGCTCATAAATGAAGCTGACGCAGATGAATTTCGGCATACGGAAGGGCGGGCCGCAGATGTCATTGAAACGGGCATGATGTTTCTTGGGCTTCCGTATTTATGGGGAGGACTGAGCGGTTTCGGGTTTGATTGCTCCGGATTGATATATTCGATATTTAAAGCAAACGGCTATACCCTTCCCCGAGATGCCCGGGAACAGGCAAAAGCGGGACGCGGCGCAGAAGTAAACGATATCCGGCCGGCTGACCTTTTGTTTTTCGCCTATGAAGAAGGGAAAGGCGCGATCCACCATGTCGGTTTGGCGCTTGGAGACGGCAGGATGCTGCACTCCCCGAAAACGGGAAAAGCCATCGAAGTGCTGCGTTTGAAAGGAACCGTCTATGAAAAAGAATTATGCACCGTACGCCGCTGTATAAGCGAAAAGGGGGAATGAATATGACGGCATCTCCGCTCCTTGAAGTCAGCGGGCTGAAAATGCATTTTGACGCCGGAAGAAAGAAAGCCGTCAAAGCAGTCGACGGTGTCAGTTTTCACATTCAAAGAGGGGAAACATTTGGACTCGTCGGAGAATCGGGTTGCGGTAAATCGACGCTCGGAAGGGTTATTCTCCGTCTGTATGACCCGACGGCCGGATCGGTATCATATGAAGGGACGGACATACACCGTGCCGCGGCAGAACAGCGGTCCGTCCTCTTCCGCAAGCTGCAGATGATTTTCCAAGACCCGTACGCCTCGTTAAATCCGCGCCTGACCGTACGGGAAATTATTATGGAGCCGATGGAAATCCATAATCTTTACAATACCCGTAAAGCCCGGCTGATGATGGCCGATGAACTGCTTGAATCTGTCGGGCTCCATCCGGATTTCGGCAGCCGGTATCCCCACGAATTCAGCGGCGGACAGAGGCAGAGAATCGGGATTGCCAGAGCGCTTTCTCTGCACCCCGAGTTTATTGTGGCGGATGAGCCGATTTCCGCGCTTGATGTGTCCGTACAGGCCCAGGTCGTCAACCTTTTAAAAAGGCTTCAGAAAGAGAAGGGGCTGACATTTTTATTTATAGCTCACGATTTATCAATGGTTAAGCATATCAGCGACCGGATCGGCGTGATGTATTTGGGGCGCATGATGGAAATCACAGAAAGCGCTGCGCTTTATAAGGAACCGCTTCACCCTTACACGAAGGCGCTTTTATCCTCAATCCCGATTCCTGATCCGCTTCTTGAGGACAAGCGTGAACGGATCGTTCTGAAAGGGGAGCTGCCGAGTCCCCTTAACCCGCCGAGCGGCTGTGTGTTCAGGACGCGATGTCCTGAAGCGATGGAGATCTGCGGCAGAATAACGCCTGAGCTTGAGGAAGTGAAGACAGGGCGTTTTGTCGCCTGCCACTTATACAAAAAAGAAAGCTGACCTTATGCCGTCAGCTTTCTTTTTGATTAAACCTGATGGAGAAATGACACGCAGACCGGATACGGAACCGGTACGTCGGATTGAAGCAGAGTCAGTCCGCCCGTTTCGGAGTCACGTTCAAACAAAACCAGATTTCCCGTTTCTTCATTTGACGCGACAAGGAATGTTTCGGACGGATCAAACGCGAAATCACGCGGCCAGTTTCCTTCTGTCGGCACCCATTCAAGAAGAGACAATTCACCGGAATACTGGTTGATCTTAAAGATGGCGATGCTGTCATGTCCGCGGTTGGCGGCATAAAGAAATCTGCCGTCTTTAGATATGCGGATCGCGCTGCCCTGCGATTTGTCCGTAAATCCTTCTGGCAAAGCGGAAATGACCTGAAGCTCTCTGAATTCACCTAAGGTCGGGTTGTATTCAAGCGCAATGACTTCATTGCTGATTTCCGTCATGACATAGGCGTATTTCTCCGCCGGATGGAAAACGATGTGGCGCGGCCCTGAACCGGGTGCGAAAGAATGGGTTTTCACCTCAGTGAGCGCACCGTTTTTCATTTGGTACGTATACAGCGTATCCGTCCCTAAATCGAGGGCTGCAATGTAGTTATGCTCAGGTGTATAGCCCGCGAAATGGGCATGCGGCTTCTCTTGTCTTTCATGAGGGCCAGTCCCCGTATGAGCGGCTTCGGCTGCCGGCTCCCGCAGGCTTCCGTCCTCATTGACCGGAAAGGCGTGCACTTTTCCGCTGTGATAATTCGCGGTTAAAACATATTCATGTTTCTCATCAATGCTGACGTGGCACGGTGACGGGCCTTCAATCAGCTGATGGTTCACAAAAGTTAATTCCCCGCTGTTCTGATGAATCTGATAGGCTGCCACGCCGCCTTTACCGTCTGCTTTTTCAATGGAATACAGCATGCTGTTATCAGAGTTCGGTGTGACGTACGTCGGGTTGCCGAGCTTTGCAGCCAGCTTCGGCCGGCTGAGCCGTTTCGCTTCTGTATCAAGTTCAAAACAATAAATGCCTTCGCTTCCGCCTTTTGTATATGTTCCCGCATATCCTATGTACTTAGCCATTCGGTTTCCCCCTTTAAGTCTTGTCTTCTCTATATTAACGTATCTTGAAGGAAACTGCCTTGTAAATGTTTAAGATGTTCTGACAAGCGGAAGGGTGCAGCAGCGGAAGGAACCGCCTGATTTAATAATTTCGGAAAACTCGGTTTCAATGACTTTATATCCTCTTTTTCTGAGCTCGCGGTTCGTATGACCGTGCTGGGGCAGGCTGATAATTGTCTGATTCCCGATGGACAGGATATTCGGGCCGAGCGTAAATTGCTCTTCTTCAGGCACTTCTATCAGCTCAAAACGTTCGGCGAGAAGATCAATTTCTTTTTGCCCCAAGCCATTTTTGCAGTATAGCGCCTCCGTTTCCGAGATCATATTAAATACACAGTCCAAATGTAAGAAATCCTCCTTGAGAGGGATCGGCACAACGGTCATCTCCGGCAGCGCTTCCTGCAGCTCCCGGACAGCCGTTTTATCCGTGCGCTCGCTCAGCCCGGCATAAACGGTGCCGTCTGCGATCATGACGTCGCCGCCTTCAATGTTCGCTTTTCTGAGCCGCGTATAAGGGATGTTCTCCTCGTCAAGCAGGTTTTGAAAGACTTTTTCTTCTCCCTGCCTGACTGAAGCCGCCATGCTTGAAATAAACGCCGTCTCTCCTAAGACAAATCCGATATCCCGGGTGAATACCTGCTCGGGCAAACCGGGATCGGCGGGAAGCAGGACGACTTCAATCTGATGGGATTTTAAAATGTCAATAAATGCATCATGCTGTTTGAGGGCGGCGGGGATGTCAATATTTTCTTGTTTGAAATGTTTTTGTGTTCCGTTAATAATATCTTTGATGGCCATGTGTTCCGGCCGGCATAAGATAACGGTCTTCAAAGCATCATATTCACTTCGGCATGCCGGTTTCTGTGTGAATTTGGGAATGGATACGTCCATGTGACAGCCTCCTATCAGTAATCAATGTGCGTTTATTATTCCCGGATGCGATGAATAATGAAACATTTCTGATAGAATATCTAACCAACTTAACATTTAAAATTTTAGACAAAATGGTCAAATTATTGTTTAATAAGGTACAGATGCAGTACGACCAGACACAAAGGGGAGTTTAAATCATATGAAGTTGCCAGAATCAAGGTTTTGCAAAGAAACAAGGGTTGTCAAGACAAGCAGGGTTTTTCCGCTCGATACGAATAATCACAATACGCTGTTTGGCGGAAAGCTGATGAGCTACATAGATGATATCGCCTCAATTTCCGCGGCCCGTCACTGCCGATGTGAAACAGTCACGGCCTCAATGGACTCTGTAGATTTTTTGCGCCCGATCGGCCAACAGGATTCCGTATGTCTTGAATCCTACGTCACATGGGTCGGCACATCGTCTATGGAGGTGTTTGTCAAAGTCATTAAAGAGCATCTGATGACGGGTGAACGCGAGCTTGCGGCAACGTCGTTTCTGACATTCGTCGCGCTTGATTCAAACGGGAAATCGGTGCCCGTTCCGCGGATCGTGCCGGAAACCGAGGAAGAAATCATGCTTCACAAGACGGCCGTTCAGCGCGCCGGAGAACGAAAAAACCGCTTAAAACACAGCAAGGCCCTGGCTGAGGCGCTCGGAACAGATAAGCCTTGGTAATCAATCGCCAAACCGCTTTTTTTTAAAAGCGGTTTTTTACGCTGAAAAAGGACTTTTCCCGCCGGATCCATAATCTATTACAGGGAAAGGAGCGTGGCGTGTATGATGAAACATAAATCTTCCGGCACCATCCTGACAACCGGGCGTATCCGCCTGCGGACCATGCGGGATGACGATGAAGAAAATTTGTACGGGCTGTTTACCGACAAAGAGGTCATGAAATATTATCCTTCTCTTAAAAGCAGGCGTGAAACAAAGGAATGGATTGCCTGGAACAAACGTCTGGCCAAAGGATACGGCGTCAGTCTTTGGATCGCAGAGGATAAAGAGACGGGCGCATTTCTCGGTCAATGCGGAATCGTTCCGCAGACGGTAAACGGAAACACATTGATGGAAATCGGCTATATGGTTGCCCGCAGCTGCTGGGGATGCGGTTATGCGACGGAGGCTGCGAAAGCCTGTCTGAAGTATGGTTTTCACACGAAACAATACGGACGTATCGCGGGGCTGATTGACCCGAATAATCTTGCTTCCGTCCGCGTCGCGGAAAAAATCGGCATGGTGCCAGGCGAGACCGTTAATAAATGGGAAAGGCAGCTGACGGTTTTTGATATTACATCTGACATTGAACGTTTCAGCGAAGTGTAGTATGATACGAACAGACATGTTTTCTAGGGTTCCGCATGTTCATACATGGCCTGGTCCGAGAGAAAACACATATGCGGACATATTCCCGCATATGCACACGGAGGGAAAAAAGCCCGGGAGAGTCAATCTCATGTGAGACGACTATCCGGGCTTTTTTGTATTGTCCGGAACAAGAAAGGGTGAAGAACATGAAATGGGGTTTAGTGGTCATAGCCGCCGTATTTGAAGTGGTATGGGTCACCGGCCTGAAACATGCTGATTCGGCACTGGCGTGGAGCGCCACGATTACAGGAATCATCATCAGTTTTTATCTATTAATCAAGGCGACAGACAGCCTGCCCGTAGGAACGGTATATGCGGTCTTTACAGGGCTCGGAACAGCCGGCACCGTGCTCAGTGAAATTCTGCTTTTCAAAGAGCAGGCCGATCCGGTGAAAATCGTGCTGATCGGCGTTTTGCTGATCGGTGTTATCGGATTAAAGCTGGTGACGCAGGATAAGCCTGAGACGAAGGAGGAGAAGGCGTAATGCATTGGATCAGCCTGATAGCCGCGGGCCTTTGTGAAATGCTCGGGGTCATTTTGATGAATCAATTTCAAAAAGAAAAGAAAGTCAAATGGATTCTTTTCATTATCGCAGGCTTTGCGGCTTCTTTTTCCTTGCTTTCTTATGCGATGGAGACGATTGCGATGGGAACGGCCTATGCGATCTGGACCGGTATCGGCACGGCGGGCGGCGCTTTAGCCGGCATTCTTTTCTACGGCGAGCAGAAGGATGCGAAGCGCATCTTTTTCATTGCGCTTATTTTGTGCGCAGCCGCAGGGCTGAAAATTCTTTCGTAAATTGATTTTTATCAAATTTTCAGTATAATCTATAATAAGTTACGAATTATGAAGATACGAGGGATTAAAGCATATGAATTCATATATGACACAGCGGCTGAAAGAATACCGCGATGGGAATGAGGAAAAAGGGCGCCTGCTTGTCAGCTGCCCCGATCAGCCGGGAATTGTATCGGCTGTGTCCGCGTTTTTGTTTGACCACGGTGCAAATATTATTGAATCAAATCAATATACGACTGACCCTGAAGGCGGACGTTTTTTTCTCAGGATTGAATTCGACTGCAAGGGCATTCGTGAGAAAAAAGAGGATTTAAAGCAGGCGTTCGCCTCAATCGCCCAGACATTCGGCATGACATGGAGCCTCTCTCTGGCAAGTGAGCTGAAGCGCGTGGCGATCTTTGTATCCAAAGAGCTGCACTGCCTTCATGAACTCATTTGGGAGTGGCAAAGCGGCAATATGATGGCCGAAATTGCTGTCGTCATCAGCAACCATGAAGAGGCGAAAGAAGTGGTCGAGCCGCTGAATATTCCGTTCCATTACATGAAAGCTAACAAAGACATCCGCGCCGAAGTGGAGCGGCGCCAGCTTGAGCTGCTGGAGCGGTATGAGATTGATGTGATCGTTCTTGCCCGCTACATGCAGATTTTGACGTCTGATTTTGTATCTGCCCATCCGAATCGGATTATTAATATCCACCATTCATTCCTGCCGGCTTTTATCGGCGCTAATCCGTATAAACGGGCTTATGAGCGCGGAGTGAAATTAATCGGGGCGACATCTCACTATGTGACGGACGATCTTGACGAAGGTCCGATTATTGAACAGGATATCGAACGCGTCGATCACAGAGATCACGCGGAAGATCTGAAGAATATCGGCAGAACCATTGAGCGCAGCGTGTTGGCGAGAGCCGTAAAATGGCACTTGGAAGACCGTGTCATCGTTCACGGAAACAAAACCATCGTATTTAATTAATGACGGTCCGCCGGGGAGGCGGGCTGTTTTTATGGATAAAAATGTCTTGACAAGAACCTTTTTTCTTTGCATAATATAAAAAAATCATTGAGCGTTGAAGAGGATCAGTACGCAGAAATTTCTGTGACAGAGAGCAAAATGGCCCGCTGAAACATTTTGCCGCATGAAACCTGCCGAACCTGCCTTGGAGTCCTGAGGGGAAAACTCAGGCGCGATAACCTGGCGTTACAGGAAAGCGGGACGCGTGCAAAACGCGTTCAAACAAGGTGGTACCACGGAAAGCCCATTTCGTCCTTATTTTTCAGGACGGAATGGGCTTTTTTTATTGAAGAAAGCCGGTTTGGATTGATTGCCACGGAGGAGAAACGATGAAAAAGCAAAGAATTGTTGTGAAAATCGGGAGCAGCTCGCTCACCAACAGTAACGGAAGCATTGATGAAACCAAAATCAAAGAGCATACGGAAGCCATTTCATTATTAAAAGAAGACGGGCATGAAGTCATTCTCATTACCTCAGGCGCTGTGGCCGCGGGTTTTTCCGCTCTCGGCTATCCGTCGCGCCCCGTTACGATAAAAGGAAAGCAGGCGGCTGCCGCGGTCGGCCAGACGCTTTTAATGCAGCAATACATGGACCATTTAAAAAGATACGGACTGACGCCGGCGCAAATTTTATTAACAAGAAATGATTTCTCAAAAAGAGAGCGGTACAGAAATGCGTACGCTACGGTAATGGAGCTGCTGGAGCGGGGAGTCGTGCCGATTATCAATGAAAATGATTCCACATCTGTCGAAGAGCTGACGTTCGGTGATAACGACATGCTGTCGGCGCTTGTGAGCGGTTTGATTCATGCAGACCAATTAATGATTCTCACAGACATTAACGGCCTGTACGATGCCAATCCGAATGAAAACCCGGACGCAAAGCGGTTTGACTATCTGAATGACATCACACCTGAATTGCTCGGATATGCCGGATCAACAGGCTCAAAGGTCGGCACAGGCGGCATGAAGTCAAAACTTCTCGCCGCCCAGACCGCATTGTCGCTCGGAGTGAAGGTGTTTATCGGCACCGGCTCCGGGCGGGAAAAACTGAGGGTGATTTTAGACGGAAAAGGTGACGGCACATATATCGGCGATAAAGAGCTGTCCTCAGTGAATAATACACGGCAATGGATCATGTTTCATTCTCCGATATCAGGGGAAATCATCATTGATGGGGGAGCGGAGCAGGCGATGATCCATAACGGGTCAAGTCTGCTCCCGGCCGGTGTCGCCGATGTCTGCGGCAGTTTTCCGAAAGGGGCTGTGGTGGAAGTCAGAGGGCCCGGCGGCATCATCGGAAAAGGCCAGACGCTTTACTCATCCGATGAGATTTTAGAAGCTAAAGGGAAGCGGAGCGATCAGCTTCCGGGCACGAAGCAGGTGGAAGTGATTCACAGAGATGATTGGGTGAATTTATTTGACGAGGGGGAAAACAAATGAGTGAAGTATTGCAAAAAGCAGCCTTGGCAAAAGAAGCCGCTGCCGAAATGGTCATGAAAACGACGGCTGAAAAAAACGAAGCGCTCCAATGTATCGCAGACGGACTCAGAAATGAACGGCAGCTGATTTTAACAGAGAATCAGAAAGACATTGAAGCAGGACAGAAAAGAGGATTGACAGCTGACATTATTGACAGGCTGACTCTTGATGAAAAACGCCTGCTCGATATCGCGGACGCTGTGGAACTGTTAATCGGTCTTGAAGATCCCGTCGGTGAATCATTGGAGACCATTCAAAAAGAGAATGGATTATTCATTGAAAAAATCCGCGTGCCCCTCGGAGTAGTGGGCATGATCTATGAAGCCAGACCGAATGTTACCGTAGATGCTGCCACACTCTGCCTGAAAACCGGAAACGCGGTTGTCCTCAGAGGAAGTTCTTCAGCCATCCATAGCAACATAGCACTTGTCAGTGTGATGAAACGCGCACTCGGGCTGTCAAAGCTTCCGATTGATGCCATTCAGCTCATAGAAGATACAAGCAAAGAAACCGCGAAACAGCTCTTTACATTAAATGACGGTCTGGATGTATTGATCCCGCGCGGCGGCAAAAATTTAATTGATCTTGTGGTCAGGGAATCCACCGTACCCGTGTTAGAAACCGGAGCGGGAAACTGCCACGTGTACATAGATGAGTCAGCAGATCCAGATATGGCAAGAGAAGTCGTCATCAACGCCAAAACACAGCGTCCTTCCGTTTGTAATGCGATTGAATCTCTTTTGATTCATGAAAAATGGGCGCAAGAACACGGGCGAAAACTGCTGCGTCAGCTGACAGAAAAAGGGGTGGAGCTTCGCGGAGATCAGGTGATTTGCGGACTGGAGCCTGCAGCGAAACAAGCCGAAGAGGCCGATTGGGGAGCTGAATACCTGGCGCCGATTCTCAGTGTAAAAACGGTGCAGGACGTACAGGAGGCGGTCCGCCATATTCAGCAGTACGGCACAAACCATTCAGAAGCCATTCTGACGGAAAACGGCGAGCATGCCGCATACTTCCAGACGGCCGTAGACGCCGCTGCCGTGTATCATAATGCTTCAACCCGGTTTACAGACGGTTTTGAATTCGGATACGGGGCCGAAATCGGCATCAGCACGCAAAAGCTTCACGCGAGAGGACCGATGGGGCTTCCGGCGTTAACATCTACAAAAATCATCATCAAAGGAAACGGACAAATCCGAGTATAGTCTCTTAAGCTTATCCTGAAAAAAGGGTAGGCTTTTTTTTTATACAGAAAGATTGACGAGTTACTTTATATTTCGTAAAATTAAATTGTACAAAATATAATAGAAGTGAATTCACATGACAAAACCATTATTTACAGCAACAGTATCAGCCGCCGGCGGACGGGAGGGGAAAGTCACGTCTTCTGACGGTGTGCTGAATCTTGATGTTGCCATGCCGGGAACGCCAAGAGCGAAACGTCTCGAACACGCCACAAACCCTGAACAGCTGTTTGCTGCAGGGTACTCAGCCTGCTTTGACAGCGCCCTTCAGCTTGTAGCGAGAAAAGAGCGCCTGAGTATTGAAACAGAGGTCACTGCGCATGTCAGTCTGCTGAAAGATGAAGCAGATCAAGGATATAAACTCGGCGTTACGCTTGAGGTTAAAGCATCCGGCATTGAGAAACAGGAGCTGGAAGCACTTATCCAAAAAGCGCACGGTGTCTGCCCGTATTCAAAAGCGACGGCGGGAAATATAGAAGTAAAGCTTCTGGCAGCAGAATAAAAATAAGGATGCCCATTCGGGGCATCCTTATTTTTCGCCGTGCAGCGTTCTTAAAACCTCATAAAGCGACTGCTTTACCTGCTTTAATTCCTCTTTTGACAGTCCTGTCTGTTCCAGCATGGCAATGGGAATATCCGCCGCCGTTTTCTGCATGGCCCATCCTTCATCTGTCAGCCTGATCGTCACGGAGCGCTCATCTTCAGGCGACCGCTTTCTTATAATGATTCCGCGCTGCTCCATCCGTTTCAGCATCGGTGTCAGCGTTCCTGAATCCAGGTGCAAAAGCTCACCCATCCGTTTTACATTCAGTTCTTCATGCTCCCATAATAAAAGAAGCGCCAAATATTGCGGATAGGTCACATTGAGCTTATCAAGCAGCGGCTTGTACCGTTTCGTCATTTCCCTTGAGCTTGCATACAGCAAAAAGCAAAGCTGATTCTCCAGTTTCATATGTTCAAATTCTTTTTCTGCCATAACTTCTTCACCAACTCTTTGTTTGTTAACGTTACCCCTATTGTAGCCGAAAAACGGCCCATTTCCTATTCTAATATGTTTAAAAATATGAGCATGGGTAATATAAACAGTAAGTACAATGAGGAGGCTGATAATTATGGCATTATTTACTGCAAAAGCGACCGCAGTCGGCGGACGGTCAGGACATATTAAATCCGAAGACGGAGTGCTGGATTTTGACATCATCATGCCGAATGCAAAAAAAGACGGAGAAACGGGCACAAACCCTGAACAGCTTTTTGCGGCAGGATATGCTGCCTGCTTCGGGGGAGCGCTTGAGCTCGCCGCCAAAAAACAGAATATCGACCTGACTTCTGAAATTGAAGGGCAGGTCAGCCTTTTAAAAGATGAGAGTGACGGGGGATACAAAATCGGCGTAACGCTCGTCATTGATACAAAAGACCTTGATAAAGAAACGGCGGAGAAGCTTGTACACGCCGCTCACGAGTTCTGCCCGTATTCAAAAGCAACAAGAGGAAATGTTGACGTCAAACTTGAACTCAAATAAATAAAGAACGAATATCCCGGATATATAAGATCCGGGATATTTTATTAACGAAAACATCAGTAATGAACTCTTCTCTCCCGGAATAAGAATACGATATAGCACTTTTGCATAATGACACCAAGAGAAACGAGGGAGAAATCGATGTCTCTTCCAAATATCCCGAACATCACCCCCGACATTACACTCTCCAAATGTGAGACTTTGAACTTCCTTCTTTCATCTGTGGCTATGGAAGAAATCGGACTATCCCATATTCTGCAGGCGGAAGCAGATCGAATTCAAACGTTTCTCGGCGCTTCCGGCGATCCTTCTCTGGAGGAATTGTCAGCCATCAATCGAAGCACCGAACGGCTTCTGCGCACAGTCATGAAATCCCAGCTCCTTTTGCAGACAAAGCTTGAGGACATTATCTACTTACAGGATTCTGAAGCCTGCATGGATCCTGATGACCGAAGCAATCCAAGTGACCCGGACGATCCTGATGACCCGTGGGACCCAGATGAACCCTGCGATCGTGATGATCCTGATGACGCGTGGGACCCAGATGAACCCTGCGATCGTGATGATTCTGATGACCCGTGCGACAATCCAAGCGACTCATGTGATCCGCGCTTTCCGAATCCTCCGCCCGAAGATCCGTGCGACGGTCTGTTTTACGGCCGCATTGGCTGCTGTGAGTGCGGGGATTGTGAGGAATGCGAATGGAGGAGGAAAGGCGGGGAGCGTTCATAAAGGAAGAGATGGGTGAAGCATATGCCGTATCCAAGCCTCTCAAAAGCGAAACAGACATCTTTTGAAGCGATGCATTGTCTCACGATTGCGCTGTTACATATATTGGCTGTGACCGTTGATAAAAGAAAGGATTCAAATTACAAAGAAGAAATCAGGCTGTTTTCCGCATTGTGCCGCTGGCAGGCGGAAACAGGCGGGCGGCTGTTTTTATTGATTAGCATGGAAAGAGAGAAGAAGCGGATGTATGAGCGGCACTTTCATGAAATGAAGACAGTGACGGAACGAACGAAAAAATTCATTTCTGAAAGTCCGCCAGAATTCCGGACGCATCCCATTACGAAACGGGCGGTCAGGCAGCTTCGGGAATGGGATCCGGAATCATCATCTGCCGAACCTGCCGTCAGATGGGTGCGGCCTGTTTTCGTAACGATGAACGGCACTCCTGAGAAGCCTTGGTTCAATCAACAACTCCAAAAGCGGGAAAGGTGAGAACATGAGCGGAAATGCTGAATGTAAACTGACGCTTTGCATGATTGTAAAAAACGAGGAGAGATATATCTCCCGGTGTTTATCAAGTGTACAAGATATTGTGGACGAGATCGTCATTGTAGACACCGGATCACAAGATAATACAAAAGATATCTGCAAAAGCTTTCAGGCCAGAGTGTTTGATTTAGAATGGGAGAATGATTTCGCCAAGGCGAGAAATTACGGCCTGCAGCATGCAAAAGGGGATTGGATTTTAATACTTGACGCGGATGAAGAGCTCGATCAGGAGAGCGGCCGCTTTATCACTTCGCTGCTTCATGATGAATTACCGAGCCGGGGTCTTTTAAAAATCATCAATTACACGGGGAAGCAGCTGGATGAAAATGAAGCGTTTGAAAGCATGCAGCCGAGACTGTTCCGCAATCATGAAGGCCTTCTGTACCAAGGCAGAATTCACGAAAATATCACCTCTTCCAATGAGGAAGAAAACAATGCTTTTTTTACGCTTCCTTGTGTGATTCATCACTACGGTTATTTGGAGCAGGAAGAAAAGATCAAACAAAAACATAAACGGAATATCAGCATTTTAAATGAAGAGCTTTCAGAGGAGAATCCGGATCCGTGGCTTATTTATCATTTGGCAAGCGAATGCTGCAGAATAAAAGACTATGAAAAAGCATTACATCTTGTCAACGGATCAATTTTTCAATTTTTAAGCGAAAAACGAATGCCCCCGTCTCTCTTGTATCATTTAAAATATACAATATTGCTTGAACTCAAACGGTATGAAGAAGCGGAGCAAGGGATTGAGAAGGTGCTCAGGCTTTATCCTGATTACAGCAATCTTCATTATTATAAGGGCCTTATATTATATCATTTGGAAAAGTACAGAGCGGCTATCAAAGCATTTGAAAACGGAACGAAGATTGAAGAAGAAAATGCTGGCCACTTACATTTAAAAGGTGCCGGCGATTTCAGAGCTTTTTATCATATGGCGAAATGCCATGCTGCATTAAACCATGATATGACGGCCGTCGCTTACGCCAAAAAATCCGTGAAATCTAATCCTCAATTTAAACCTGCACAAGAACTTCTGACACAATTAAAAAAGGATCAGCGGACAAACGCCTGATCCTTTTTTTGTTCCGTTAAGATAATCGAATAATGTTCAACGCCGCACCGGCACTTCCTCCAAGCAATGCCGCCGCACCTAATAATCCGAACAGCTGAAGCTGGATGGTGCTGCCTGCTGACAAATTCACAATGAAGGAGTTATTGAAGTTTGCCAATGACACGGCAGGTGCAATAATTGAACTTGCAGGCGGGGTGCCATTAATCAGGACCCGTGAACTTACAAGCAGGCCGGCTGCTAAATTAATCTGGTAGGAGATATAGTACCGTCCTGCCGGTGCAACGGTAAACACAGTATTAGCAGCATTAGCCGTAATATCCGGGGAAAGGTTTTGATCATTCGGCAAGGAAATGGCTGTGCCGCCGATAACAACAGCGACAACACCGCCGCCCGTATTACTTGCAAATCCGGAAGTCGCCGTTAAACTTGTTCCGGTGACACCCGCAGCGCCGGTGGCTCCAGTGATACCAGTGGGTCCAGTCGGCCCTGCCGCTCCAGTGGCCCCAGTAGTACCTGTGCCTCCGGGCGGTCCGATGGCTCCGGCAGCACCAGTGATGCCTGTGGGCCCGGAGACCCCTGTAGCTCCAGTAATTCCTATCGGTCCATTTTCTCCAGCAGCGCCAGTGGCCCCAGTAATCCCGGTCGGTCCAGTCGGCCCCGCCAGTGCAGGAATATTTGAGATACTGTCCAATTTTGAACCGAGAAGAAGTTCCTGTTTCATTAAGTTGTCAAGCGTATGACGGACGCTCTCATTCAAGTTCAAAATATCCGTAAGACTTGACGGCGGCCCTGTTAATCCGGGAATCGTTCCGAGCGCATATTGGATTTTTTCTCCTTCCGCATCCAGAATATGGGCCATTCCCAGCTCTTCCATCGCAATTGATGAAAGAAGAAGGTCAATGGTATCGTCTCTGGAATGGGTCACGACAGGGGTGATGTTAGGTAAATTAGGCTGTGACACAATGTCCCTCCTTATGAGTTGACAGAAAATGTCTTCATTACGTATAAAGTCCCCGAAAAAAAGCGTAAAGCAGTACTTTATCAATATATTCACTTATGCTGTCCATTTTTCTGAATGAATGACCTTAATTAATCAATTGCGTTCACGAAAAATAAACCTGCGTTGTGAGCAGGTTATTCTGGATTAATATACTTTTTTGCGGGCGGAAGTTTTCCAGGCGTCAAAGGGCACGGTATGATCGGAGAAGCTGAGATGATAAAAAGGAATTGATCTCTCCGTCCGCTGTTTCTTGATTTCATCATATATGAAGGTGTCATCAAAGCCTGCATCAGAGGCATCTGAGTGGCTGGATGCGTAATATACCGCTTTTGGCCTCGCCCAATAAATGGCGCCTAAACACATAGGGCAGGGTTCACAGCTTGTGTAAATCACACAATCGTCAAGCTGATATGTTTGAAGCGTCCGGCACGCATTCCGGATCGCCGTTACTTCAGCATGGGCTGTCGGATCGTTGCTGGATGTCACATTGTTCTGCCCTTCGGCGATAATGACGCCGTTTTTAACGATGACGCAGCCAAAAGGCCCTCCGCCTTCATCCACGCTCTCAACTCCAAGCGTGACCGCCCGCTTTAAAAATGAAGTGTGCTGATTCATCTCAAGTCCCCCTCGGTTGATCGAATACTTTAACTATAGCTGAAGATACATCGCAAAACATTGGCAAATCGGTCAAAATAACAGCTGGAAATGGGATCATATATATAAAGAAAGCTTTGTCTATATATCTTGTGCATGTCCTGCAAAAACTCTCTTTTTCATTTCCAGTTTTCTGTATAAAAGGGCAAGAAGCATAGAGGGGATCGTACAAACAACCATTCCGATAAAGGCATACCGGGGTTCAATTTCATATAAAAAACCTCCGAAAATAGTAAATACCGCAGTGCTCCAGCTGAGCGCAAGCGCTGAATATATGCCTTGGGCTTTCGGGACTTGCGCAGGGGAAATATGTTTAATTAAGTATTTCATAAATGCATAGTGTCCCATCGCGAATGAACAGGCGTGCAGCGTCTGCGCGATGCAGAAAATGATGACATGCGGAAAGGCAAATACGAGTATCCAGCGTACGGTAGCACCAAGCGCCGCCAAAGCGAGCAAAGCACCAGCCGTAAATCGATGAAAGCATCGGTCAGCGATTGCGAAGAAAATGATCTCTGCAATAACGGCGATGTTGATGATGATTCCGATTGCATATGCGGGTGCATGGATTTCCTGCAAAAAGAGATAACCGTAATTGTAGTAAGACGCATGTGCCGCCTGCAGCAAGATAACGATTGCGAGCACCAGACCGAAATGTTTGATGCGGAATAAGGCAACCATGCCCTCTTTTTTTGTACAATCTGTTTCCGGCCGTTTTGAAAGAACAGCGGGCGCATGCATAAAGCTGAGGCATACGAATATCAGAGTGCCCAAAAGCAGTGCCCATAAAATCACTTGATCGCCAAATATACCTGTAAAGACGGACAGGATGACGCCGGCTGAAACAAATCCGGCGGACCCCCATTGCCGGCTGGTCCCGTAATCTCTTAATTCATTATGCTGTACCAAAACGCCGCAAGCGCTGTCCAAAGCAGGCATCAAAGCCGGATAAAACACATGCAGCCCTAATGTGACAAGAAGCAGGCTTAGAAAAGAGTCAGCCGGAATATAACATAAAAGCGCAAGAAATGTACCGATTCTGGCTCCGTTCAATATGGCTCTGCTGCTGAATTTACCGGATAAATAAGGAAAGAAAAGCAATGTGGAAATTCCTCTTGCCGCCAGACCTAAGCTCATAATGAAACTGGCTTCGGATACGGAAACTCCTTTTATATGGACCATCCATCCCGTCCAATAGGGCAGAAAAATCCCCCATGTCATAAAAAAGCTAAAAAAATGCAGACTCATCCAGCGATATGCGTTCATTCCCGTTCCTCCTTTTCATTGGCATGTTATCATGTAAAACGTAAAGATAATATGAGATATCTCATATATTTCGGGGTGGACGATGGAAATTTATAAAGGTGAGAAAAAACGGCATCATATAGAAAAACACTCAATCGCGCATTTATTTTCTTTTCCCGCTGAAGAGTATATGGAAGTGCGGGAATATCAGCGGGATGAATGGATTATTCAAGAGGGCATGAGGCCGGACTTCCTGTTTTACGTGATTGAAGGAAAAGCGAAAATATATGTAACCCATCAAAACGGAAAAGTATCGTTAATTAATTTTATCAACAAAAATGATTACATCGGAGAGATGGAACTATTACATGAAGTATATTACACAAAAGGCATTCAGTCCTCAGCGAAGACTGTGTGTTTCGCTCTGCCGATTTGCCGCTGCCGCGCGCAATTGCTGCAGGATGCGAATTTTCTGCGTGAATTGGCTAAGTTTTTAAGTGATAAAGCAACGCTTATGGCTTCAAAGTATTCACAAAGTCTGGCGTTCCCGGTTGAAAACCGGCTTGCTGATTTTATTTTGCAGACGGCTTATGAAGGATTTTATAAAGAGAAGCACGTAACGGTTTGTGATTATTTAGGTGTATCTTACCGTCATCTCTTGCATGTGCTGACGCAATTCTGCCAAAAAGGGTATTTGCAGAAAGAAGGGCGGGGCTATCAAATTAAGCAGCATGATTCACTAAGTGAACTTGCAGAGGCGCTGAAGAATAAGTAGCAAACCCAAAAAAACAGCCATCCGCACATTAGGGATGGCTGTTTCTTTATTATACAAGCTGAGCTTGTTTTTTTCGCGCCTGTTTCGCAGCGTCGACCATATTTTTTAATGCCGCAACGGTTTCTTCCTGCTGTCTTGTTTTCAGCCCGCAATCCGGGTTTACCCAGAAACGGTCTGTCGGACACACTTCAAGCGCATCATCGATAATTTGATAGATTTCTTCAGTAGCCGGCACGCGCGGGCTGTGAATGTCGTATACACCGAGTCCGAGGCCTTTCACGTAAGGATGATCTTTCAGATATTCTAAAAATCCTCCGTGGCTTCGGCTGTGTTCGATTGTGATGACATCAGCGTCAAGGTCATTGATCGTATCGACAATATCTTCAAAGTTGCTGTAACACATATGCGTATGAATCTGCGTCTCATTTTTCACAGAAGACGTCGTTAATCGGAAAGCTTCTGCGGCCCAAGTTAAATATTCATCCCAATCCTGCGTTTTTAACGGCAGTCCTTCACGGAGCGCGGGTTCATCCACTTGGATAATCTGAATACCGGCATCTTCAAGCGCTTTTACTTCTTTTCTGAGGGCAAGCCCGATCTGGAAGGCGATTTCTTTTCTTGAAATATCCACGCGCGGGAATGACCAGTTTAAAATGGTGACAGGTCCCGTCAGCATGCCTTTCATGTGCTTTTCTGTCAGCGATTGGGCGTAGACCGTATCTTTTACCGTCATCGGTTCGATAAATTCGACATCTCCGAAAATGACAGGCGGACGTACGCAGCGTGAACCGTAAGACTGCACCCATGCATATTTCGTAAAGGCGAACCCGGCCAGTTTTTCACCGAAGTATTCGACCATGTCCGTCCGTTCAAATTCTCCGTGAACGAGCACGTCTAAGCCGATTTCTTCCTGAATGTCAACCCAGCGCTTCGTTTCCGCATTAATAAACGCTTGATACTGTTCATCCGTCCAATCCTTTTTCCGCCATTTTTGCCGTGCGCTCCGCACTTCTGCAGATTGAGGGAAGCTTCCGATCGTCGTTGTCGGCAGAAGGGGAAGACCGAGTGATTCATTTTGCAGCGCCAATCGTTCTTCAAAGCTTGCAGGGCGGGAGAAATCTTTTTCTGTCAGCTGATTCAATTCTTCTTTTTGAGCTGAGTTCGCTCCTGTTGCGAATGCTTTCAAAGCTTTAAGTGCCGCTTTTGACTCTTCGATCTGCTCACTGACGGCCGCTTTGCCGGACAGAAGCCCTTCTTTTAAGACGCCGAGTTCCGCCAGTTTTTCTTTAGCGTATGACAGGCCGTTCAGCAAATCCTTTTCAAGATGCTCGTCAGGGTGTTTCGCCACGGGCACGTGCAGAAGGCTGCTTGAAGGCTGAATCCATAACTCCTCAACATCAGCGTGGCTGAGGATATCCAAAGCCGCATCAAGGCGTTCTTCAACATCGATTTTCCAAATGTTTCGGCCGTCGATCACACCGGCTGCCAGCACTTTATCTTTCGGGAAGCCGTGCTTTTTCAATTGCTCAAGGTTTCTGCCTTTATCATGCACGAAATCAAGCCCGATTCCTTGTACAGGATACGAAACGAGTTCTTCATATGCATCAACCGAATCGAAGTATGTCTGCAGGAGGACATTCAGCCCTGAAAGCTCTTTTGTAATAGATTCATAGAGCTCTTTTGCGGCGCGGACATCTTCAGCAGAGGCTGTCACAAGGGCAGGCTCATCAATCTGAACCCATTTGACGCCTTCTGCTTCAAGCTCTTTCAGCAGCTGCACATAAAGAGGAACAAGGCGCTTTTGAATCGCTTTCGCCTCTGATTCTTCGTATCCTTTCGCAAGCGTGACGAATGTGTACGGACCGACAATGACAGGTTTCGTTTCCGCTCCGAATTCTTCTTTGATCCGGCGGTAGTCGTCAAGCTGTTTGTTTCTCGTCAGACGGAATTCAATGCTTTCGTCATATTCAGGAACGATGTAATGGTAGTTGGTGTTGAACCATTTTGTCATTTCACTGGAAACGGCATCTTTAACACCGCGGGCAATCGCGAAATATGTATCAACGGGATCCGTGATGCTGCGGAATCTTTCCGGAATCCAGTTAAAGCTGACGGCGGTATCAAGCACATGGTCATAATGAGTAAAATCAGAGACCGGCACGATATCGATATGTTGGTCAAGCTGTGTTTTGACAGCTGATAAGAATAAACCGTCAAGCTCTTTAAGAAACGTTTCTTTATCAGTGTTTCCTTTCCAATAAGCCTCAAGCGCTTTTTTCCATTCTCTGTCCAAGCCGATTCTCGGAAAACCGAGATTTGAAGTTTTGATTGTAGTCATTAAGTCTCCTCCTTTAAGTGAGATGTAACAAAAAAGCCTCTTTCTCATGAGAGAAAGAGGCTTTAACATCAAAATTTAAGCCTCTCTTATCTCTCAGATCACGTCTGATGGAATTAGCACCGTGCCTTATGAGACAATCGTCTCGGCGCAAAAATCACGCGCCCCATTTCACAATGGAATTACGGTCGGTTGCTGTTGGGGTCAAAAGGCCAATCCCTCGCCCAACTCTCGATAAGAGAAAATATTTCAATTTTTTTGAAAAGTTACATCATTTGTTGGTTATCTTATCAGCTTATTCAGATCACTGTCAATAGAAAATCTCACATTTTAAAAATTAGTGATTTTGACAAGCGGATCAATCATTATATGAGAAAAATATCAGAAAGACAGCAGCTGTGCCTGTTCGGCTCTTTCCATGAGCACATCAGGCGCGTCTAAATACAGAAACCCGTTCCCGGCCAATGTTTTAGAGATGTTCAAAGGAAGAGTACGCCGCACAAGCTGGGCATAAATTTCGGCTTCAGAAAGCGTCCGCTGAAACGAGTCCTGTTCAAGCCCTTTTATTAAGGCCAGTGCTCCGCTCACGTGCGGGGCGGCCATTGAAGTGCCCGTCAGCTTCCCGTATTTATGGTTGGGAAGGGTGGAGAGAATGTTTTCTCCGGGTGCCACGAGGTCAATTTCTTTATTTGCGTTTGAAAATTCTGACGATTTACGGGCGATTGAGACTGATCCGACGGCGATCACTTCGTTGTAAGCGGCCGGATACGACAGTTCTTCTGTCCGCTCGTCTCCGTCACCTTCATTTCCTGCTGCGCAAACGACCAGTACACCGCTTTTTACCGCATTTGAGACGGCTTCTTTCAGTTCAGGCACATCGTTCGGTCCGCCGAGTGACATGGAAATAATGTCCGCCTTTTGTTCAACGGCGTAGTTGATGCCATTTATGATCCATTCGTATTTGCCGCTGCCGTTTTGACCGCCGAGAACTTTAACGATTAAAAGGCTCGCTTCCGGCGCAACACCTGAAATTCCGCCGTTTGAATCATTGGCGGCAATCGTTCCGGAAACATGTGTCCCGTGGCCGTTGTAATCGGAAATCGCGTCTTCTTTGCCTTCGTCATCATCGGTGAAGTTTTTTCCGCCGATAACCCGGTCTTTCAAATCAGGATGATTAATGTCGCAGCCTGTATCAAGCACCGCGATTTTAATATCCTTTCCTTTAAACCCTTTTGCCCACAATTCTGGCGCCTTAATCACTTTAATACCCTCAGGAAGCTCGTTCACATCCATGATCTGCTCATCCGTGACATAAGGAATCAACCGCATTTCACCATTCATAAAAAAGCCCTCCTTTTTTATGCTTGCGAGTGGATTCAAGGGTGTTGCTACTATTTTATGGCAGATTATGCCGTTCGGGAAGAGTCATTTGAAGCATTTTTATAAAAAAGGCGCAATCTATTGCACTAAATAATTTCAAATAATTGGATGGTTCAACGGCTTTTATTTTGATTCGGCATCAGCTGACGCTATAATTGGAAATGGGAAAGGAGAAGAGGTATGAAGATAAATGAAGCATTGTACGACTATTTTTCCGAACGGGTGGATCAAATTGCGAAAGAATGGATTGAAACGATGGAAGATTCGGATCCGAATTCGATTTACTCTTTGACAAATCCCGTCATCATAGAAGAGCTGATGGAGCAAGATAAAGAATTTTACCGGCATATTAATAAAATGTATATCATGCCGGAAAAAGAATTTTTAGAAGAGTTCGAGCGATGGGTGATTGAGCTTGCGAAAGACCAGAAGCATCTGGATACCCCGGTCCAGTATGTGGTCCGTGAATTCATGAGAAACCGGAGACTGTACATCAGTTATTATGATGCGTTTGCCGATAAACATGAATCTTCGTTTGCCGAGGGAGAAAGGAAGAGATGGGAGAATTTAATCGTTCAAGTATTTGATTTTACGATTTACACCTTTGTCGATCACGCCGAATATAATTCGAAAATGCAGCTGAATGCGCAAAGAGAAATGATTTTAGAATTAAGCTCGCCGGTTATTACGCTGAGCAATCGGACGGGGCTTCTGCCGCTTGTCGGCAATATTGACACGGAACGCGCCAAATACATTCTTGAAAATACGCTGAGTACATGTGCAAACCGGCTGATTGAGCATCTGTTAATCGACTTGTCGGGCGTAGTGGTTGTCGATACAATGGTGGCGCACCAGATTTTTAAATTAATTGAAGCGCTGAACCTGATCGGCGTTTCGTCCACTTTATCCGGGATCAGGCCGGAAATTGCCCAAACCGCCGTACAGCTCGGCATTAATTTTTCGGATATTACGGTTAAATCCAACCTCGCGCAGGCTCTCAATTATCATCAGTAACATACATACAAAACAGGCTGCCGAATCACTCCGGCGGCCTGTTTTTATACAAACAACAGTGAAATGAGACAGCTTGCGCCGAATAAAAGGAGCACGAGCATGAAAAAGAACCAGTCAGCGCGGCGCACAGTAACGGTTCTGTAAAACGTGCGGTTTCGGCTCCCTGTAAAGCCTTTAGATTCCATTGCGATCGCTGTGCGTTCCGCCTTTCTGATGGCGCCTGCCAAAAGCGGGATGGTAAAGCGCCTGAAGGCAAAGAGCTTTCCTTTCAGCCCGGAATCAGATGCCGCGCCTCTGATTCTGTGCGCCTGTCTGATAATCAGGATTTCATCTTTCAGAAGAGGTAGAAACCGGAACCCGGCGATCACGCCGTAAGCAAGCTTCGGCGGGAGCTTACATTGCTGAATCAGACTGAGCATAAACAGAATCGGATCGGTTGTGAAAAGAAACATCATCGACAAAGCGGAAAAACATAAAATACGAAACGCGATAGAAATCCCGAGCGCCGCATTATCACTGTTGACGGCAATCGGTCCGAGCTTAAACAGCAGATTGCTTTCGGTTGTCGGGACGTTTCCGAATACGGCGGCTGTCCATAAAGATCCGAAGGCAAGAATGACAAACGGAACCGTAAACAGCAGCCATTTTTTCAGCGGCACACGTCCCGCCATGAGTACGCCTCCGGCAATGATAATATAAAACAAAGCAGGCGTGTACGGGTTATAAATAAACGAAAGCATAATGACGCATAACAAAACAGCCGCCGCCTTAATTGACGGGTTAACAGCCTCCAGCCGCAGGTTCATTTCTCCGCCTCCTGTCGTGTTTCATCCATTCATACCGCAGGGGCAAAGCTAAATGCGCCCGCACCGCGATTCCGATATGATCAGAAAACAATGAGTCGGGCGTTCCGCGGTACACCAGCTTCGTGCCGCAGAGCACAACGATCGTATCGGCATAATCTGAGACGAGCTCCATATCATGTGTCACCATTAAAACAGCCGTTCCTTCCTTTTGGATCTCCTGAAGCATCAGCATGCACTCACGCGCCGTTTTTGCGTCCTGCCCGAAAGTCGGTTCATCAAGCAGCAAAACTTTCACCTGATGCATAAGCATCGTGGCGACGCTGAGCCTGCGTTTTTGTCCTTGGCTTAAAGAGAACGGATGCTGTGAGGCATAGCGTCTCAGGCCGAACCGGGTTAAGAGCTGAAGAGCTTTCTCCTTTGCGGCTTGACCGTTTTCAAAGCCGAACAGCAGCTCTTGAATGACGGAATCTGTGACAAACTGGTGTTCAGGATTTTGGAAAACATATCCCATCAGCCGCCGAAGTTCTTTTTCCGAATAGGAATCTACCGATCTGCCGTCCATTTTGATGTCTCCGCTCACAGGGCGGATGAGCTTGGCCGCGGCGGACAGGAGCGTGGATTTTCCGGTTCCGTTAGGGCCGGCAATCGCGGTGATTGACCCTTTTTTTACGGAAAAGCTCACGTCCTGAAAAATGGTGTCTGTTCCTCTTATGAATGACAGCCCGTGAACACTCAGCGCGTCCTCTGCCGAAAGCGCGGCGGGCCGGGGGCCGGGAAAGGGCGGTACAGGTTCTTGAAACAGTCTTTCTTTGCACAATGTAAAAGGAATGCTGACGTGCTCCTGCAATGAGATCACCCGCGGAATCGGAATGCCGAGCTGTGTCAGCTCTTCAAGTTTTGTTTCAAAGATCGCGCCCGTCTCTCCGTCCATCACTTTCTGACCCGTTCCGTCAAGGACAATTGTCCTGTCCATCCACGGCGCCCAATGATCAAGCTGATGCTCGATAACAAGAAGTCCGAAGCCTTTTTGGGCCTGCAGTTCTTTGATCAGCCGCACCAATTCACGCACGGAATATGGATCAAGCTGTGCCGTCGGTTCGTCTAAAATAATGAGTTCCGGTTCCATCGCAATGATACAGGCGAGCGCGACCTTTTGTTTTGAACCGCCTGACAGCGAGGCGATCGTCCGTGTTTTCAGATGAGTGATTTCTAATTTTTCCAAAACGTCCTCAATAATTAAGTCCATCTCTTCTTTTGTATATTGCAAATTTTCCAGACCGAAGGCTATTTCATCTTCAACCGTCAGCATGCAAAACTGCTGATCCGGATCTTGAAACACGACCCCGATGGATCGGGCGGCGGGTTCTGACAGGTCCGAAAGAGGTGTTCCGTATAAGGAAACGGTTCCCGTTTGAACCGCATCGCAAGCTTCCGGGTACAGACCGTTTAAACAAAGTGCGAGCGAGCTTTTGCCGCATCCGCTCGGCCCGAGCAATAAAACCCGTTCTCCTTTGCGGAGCTGAAATGACACGTCTTGAAAAACCGGCTTCTCATCCTGCTCATAAGAAAAGGTAAGACGGCGGGCCGATAGAAGGGGTTCAGATGCCTGCATCTTGATTCACCTGTTTCTTTTTCTTCTTGAATTCTCTTCCCAGCGCCATGCCGTTCAGCACCCCTGTGTAAGCCAGCGCATCACTGATTGCTTTGCCGAGAAGGCCGGCAAGAAGCGCACCTGAGACCAGGCGGATGAGAAGCATGACGGCTAATAAACCCGGATTCAAAACAGAGTATCCGGAAATGAACAAGTCATAAATGAAGCTCGCAACAGAAGACCCCATACCGGATAAAAGGAGCACGGGCAGGGTATACACCCGCCAGCGTGTCGCAAAAAAGACCGCTTCCGCACCGATTCCCTGCGCGATGCCGATCAGAATCACCATCGGCCCTGACGGATTTCCGAGTAAACACTCCACAAACGCGGCGATGATTTCAGAAATGAGCGCCGCTCCCGGTTTTTGAATAATGTAGGCGGCAATCACCGAGACGATAAACCAAATACCGTAAATCGGTTCGTAGCTCATCCGGCCGAAAAACCCTGCCGCTATATTGCTTGCATGAGTTGATAATAAATAAACGACAGCAAATACAACACTGATGACGGACATGACGACAATTTCTCTCATTTTCCAATTTTTCATTGTGATCTCCTGCTTTCTTATCGGATAGTCGTATGTATGAAAGAGTTGATTTTACGAAAGACGATTGATCGTAAGTTTCATATTGCAGTGTCCTCCCCCGTTTTTTAATGAAAAATAAAAAACTGCATATCCGAGGGAATATGCAGCAGCAGAACGAAAACGCATGGAAAAAACCCTGCGCTCCGGTCAATCTGCACTTCCCCACGCTGGTATTATCCAGATCGGGTTATAAGGGATCAAAACACGCCTGCCGCATGTTTTATCTCAGCCGATAACAGCACCCCTAGTGCGTTTCCTATACAGTTTTTTATGATGACATCATCATAGTTGATCATGTCTGATTTGTAAACAGCCTTTCTCTAAACAGAGTTTGGAATCGGACCGGAAGATCATTCATAAAGATAAGAAGAGCCCTTTTGATCAAAAGGAAACGGAGGACATCTATGTTTGTTCATACAGTGCAGTCTGGCGACTCGTTATTTTCCATCAGCAGAAAGTACGGATACCCTGTTGACAGCATCAGAAGCGTCAACGGGCTTGAGGAAACGAATATCGTTCCGGGGCAGGCGCTTTTGATCCCTCTTAATGAATATACGGTTCAGCCGAATGATACGTATGCCGTTATCGCAAGTAAAACTTATGTGCCGCAGATGCAGCTGATGCAGGCAAACCCGGATATTCCGCCGAACCGGCTGCGGCCGGGTTTGAAAGTGAGAATTCCGGATATCTCCAACTATCTGGCGGGAACCCTGCAATTTTATGTTATTCGGACACCTGAAGCGGACAGAGAGCTCATTAATGATTTTGCACCCTATTCATCGGCGATTTCTTTGTTTGAATATCATTTTGGTCCGAACGGAGATATCATGAATGATTTAAACGATAGAACCGCGATAGAAACCACATGGCAAAACAGAGTGCGGCCGCTTGCGGTTATCACGAATCTGACAGAAGGAGGGTTCAGCCCGGAATTAGCCCATCAAGTCCTGCAGAACCCGACGGCGAGAACGAACCTCGTCAATAATATCGTCTACCTGACCGTAAGAAAGGGATACGGCGGTGTAAATATTGATTTTGAACGGATCAGGGAAGCCGACCGGGACCTGTTTACAGGATTTCTCCGGCAGTTAAAAACCAGGCTCTCAGAGCATCAGCTCGCGCTAACGATATCGGTTCCGGCGAAAACAAATGAAGCGGTGCCGTGGCTGAGGGGATATGATTACGGCGGAATCGGAGCCGTCGTCGATTATATGTTCATCATGGCGTACGACTGGCACCACGCCGGCAGTGAGCCGGGACCCGTAGCGCCTTTGACGGAGGTCAGAGAAACCATCCATTTTGCCATCAGCAGGGTGCCGAGAAGAAAGGTGATTCTCGGTGTGCCGCTGTACGGATATGATTGGGTGATTCCGTACCGCCCCGGGACGATCGGATCGGCGATCTCCAATCAGCGCGCCATGGAAACCGCCATGAAATATCAATCAGTGATCCGCTACTCTCAGAGGGATCGCTCCCCTTACTTCCGGTATACGGATGAAAATGGAAGAACGCATGAAGTATGGTTCGAGGATGTGCGGAGCATGAGTGAAAAAATGGTTCTCGTGCGGGAATTCGGACTGCAGGCGATCGGCGCGTGGCAATTAACGCTCGGCTTCAAACCGGGTCCGTGGCTGTTGCGGAACTTTTTCACCATCCGAAAGATATAACTGCATTGTCCCGCTTTTGCGGAGAGTTTTTCTTTCTTATGATAACGGATCTTCTTTTGGACAATCTAAAGTTGAAAAGGAGGTCTGTTCTGTGAAGAAAAGGGAAGAGCAGTATATCAACGAGGCTGAGTATGTACCGCACCCGACAAAAGAAGGGGAATACGCGCTCATGCTGCATGAATCATATCATTTACTTTCAGAAGAAGATGAAAGCGATTTGCCGGAATAAGGGCTTTATGCCTTTATTCCGTTTATTTTATAGGCATATGCTGAAATAACAATTTAAAGGTTGACACATTCCTTTTTTTTCTGTAATCTCAGTGTGTCAATTCAAATAACAACTTCGTTAGGTGAGGCTCCTGTATGGAGATACGCTGCTGCCCAAAAATGTCCAAAGACGCCAATGGGTCAACAGGAATCATCGACATAAGGTGATTCTTAACGCAGCTGGATGATTGTCCTATGCCATACAGTGCTAAAGCTCTACGAATGAAGGCCCCGCACGTTTATTTGCCGTGCTTGTTTTCGCCTTCATTTCGGAAGGTTTTTTTTATGCCTCAAAACGTACATGACTGAGCATGATAAGGAGGTGCGGAGTATGGATTCTCCCCATTCGAGTATGTCAGAAGAAGTACCCATATACAGCCAGATAACCAGTGACGACATGATGAGGAGACAAACCGCCGCACTTCCCTTGACGGACGGCGCGTCTCCGTAAAGGAGGTACGAGTCCCGATGGTCCAAAACATGACCTATGACGAACTCATATTACGCATTATCATTTTATTGCGGGACGGAAAAATAAAAGAATTCCGAAACATGATAGACGAGCTTCAGCCCTATGATATGGCCTTTTTATTTAAAGAAATGCCGGAAAAGCACCGGGCCCGCTATCTGTCATATATGACGGTTGATGACATCACCGACATGATCGGAGAGCTGGAGCGGGAATTTCAGCTTGCCGTTCTCCATAAAGTCGGTAAAACGAAAGCCACTCTCGCAATGAATAAAATGGATAACGACGATCTCGCCGCTTTGCTGGAAGAGATGGATGAAGAGCTGAAAGAGCAGCTTTTGTCCAGCATGGAAGCCGAGGAATCAAAGGCCGTACAGCTTTTGATGAACTATCCGCAAGAATCCGCGGGCCGGATGATGACGAACCGCTTCGTCTGGATTCCGCAGCATTATACAGTAAAAGATGCGGTCGTGAAGCTGAAAAGCTTTGCGGAAATCGCAGAATCAATTAACTACTTGTACGTGATTAATGACAGCAAGCAGCTTGTCGGGGTGCTGTCTTACAGAGATTTAATTCTCGGCGAGCCTGACGATAAAGTGCAGGATCTCATGTTTACGCGTGTCATCTCGGCCGGGGTGCTCCAGGATCAGGAAGAAGTCGCCCGGCTGATCCAGCGGTATGACTTTTTAGCCATTCCCATCGTTGAAGAAAATAATGTGCTTGTCGGCATCGTCACTGTCGATGATATTATCGACGTCGTGATTAAAGAGGCTGATGAAGATTACGAAAAATTCGCCGCCTCCGGTAAGGCGATTACATTTGATACGAAAGCGTACGTGGCGGCGTACCGCCGCTTGCCGTGGCTCATTCTCCTTTTGTTTATCGGATTGATTTCCGGAAGCATCCTGAATTATTTTGAAGATACATTGCAAAAAGTGGTCGCCCTCGCATTTTTCATGCCGATGATCGCGGGAACGACGGGAAATACAGGCACACAGTCGCTCGCTGTCGTTATCAGAGGATTGGCTAAAGAAGAAATGAATAAAAAAACCATCTTTAAGCTGATTTTCCGGGAATTAAGAGCCGGCATCTACATCGGTATTGTCTGTGCGATTGCGATTACAATTGTCGCAACCGTCTGGCAGAAAGACTTAACGCTCGGTTTTGTCGTCGGTTCATCGCTGCTTGCAACGCTGATTATCGGTACGATGGCCGGAACGATCGTCCCTATTATTCTTCATAAACTGAACATAGACCCGGCGATTGCATCCGGGCCGCTGATTACGACGCTGAACGATATTTTGTCCTTATTAATTTATTTCGGCATTGCAACTGCATTTCTTCATGCTTTATAAAAAAAGGTCCGTCTCATTAGGAGGCGGACTTTTTTTGTCAGCGGTTTTTATATTTAAAATGAGCATTAAGCTGTCCTTCCAGCATTTTCTTGCGGAGCTGCGGGTCGTTTTTGAGGGCCTGCTCTTTTTTGCGCATGTCTTTTAAAATCTCAGCAGTCTGCACGCCGTCCTCACGCTTGTTGGCAATATCCATCAGCCGCTCAACGTCCGCGAAGGAATATTTTCTCGTTCCCCGCGATGAGCGCTGCGGGTAAATTAATTTCCGTTCTTCATAGTATCTGATCTGCCTGACTGACAATCCGGTTAATTCGCTTACAATGCCGATCGAGATTACTTTTTTATCTTTGTAAGATTGTTCGTCTGTCGTCATTTTTCCACCCCTGGATGTCTTTTACTCATATTATATAAGAAAAAAAGAGAAAAAACCTGACGCTTGTCAGGTTTTCTGACGTGAAATAGAAGATTTTAGAAAAAAAGCGTCAGAAAAATTAACAAGGTTAATGCATGGCTCTGTATCCCGTTTTATGCTTACTTTACAGATACAATGAGAGGAAGGATATGAATGGAGAAAGAAAAAGCGGTTTCGCTGGCAAAAGAAATCATTGAATTAGATATGAAACGCGATGAAATGCTGGAGACGTTTATGCAGCTTGCCGGGGAACACGCTTTTCCGCTGCTCAGAGCCGTCCAGAACGGACTTTACCGAAAAACATCATAATTCCACATAAGTTTTACAATGGCTTCATACGTCATTGAAATAAAAGCGGTATTCTGATCATAGAATAACGGAAAACAAAGGAGGGCGTCATGAGTCATTTGTTTCAAAATGCACTGGACAAAGAGAGAAACCATTATTCCAAAAAGCTTCTTCAGATCGGAGTCTATACGAAAGAAATACTGAACTCCATGACAATCACGGAGCTGAGAAAGGAATACGCGTATTTTTTCCGGAACATTCCCTATAAAGAACGAAACCCTTATACAAATTAAATGATGTATAAGGGTATTTTTTTATATAAAAAAGAAGGAATTCTGAAAAACGGCACGAATAGAATATAAAACAAAGAACGACTCTTATGAATTGTAAGGGTTTACATTATTTTTTTATAAAAATCTTAAATACGGGGTAGATATGATGAGATTATCATTTAATGAAGAAGAAGTGATGCGTTCGATGAATTTGTACAAAGTTTTTGCAAGGGCTTTCAAAAGTGTGTCTGAACACAGTATCCGCGACAGTAAAGAACACGGTTTTAATCCGACTGAATTTGCCGTTTTGGAGCTGCTGTATACGAGAGGCCCGCAAAAGCTCCAGCAAATCGGGTCGCGTCTTTTGCTTGTCAGCGGGAATGTCACCTATGTCATCGACAAGCTTGAAAGAAACGGGTTTTTGGTCAGAGAACAAGACCCGAAGGACAAACGGTCTGTTTACGCCCATTTAACTGATAAAGGAAATGAGTATTTAGACAAAATTTATCCGATTCATTCATTGAGAATTGCGAGAGCGTTTTCAGGACTTATGCCTGAGGAACAGGAACAGCTGATTGCCTTATTGAAAAAAGCGGGGATTCACAGCCAGCACTTGCTTTTCCGTTAAAAGAAAGCGGATACAAACACTCTTCTTCAAGGAGAGTGTTTTTTTCTGTCCGACGGTAGAGCCTGAAGCCGATTTTGCATATGCTGATACAGGGCGGCATCATTATTTACCAATCATAATGTGACATGCCCCATGCCAAAATATGAAAGTGCTTTGAATATAAAGAAGGTGAACGTGTGAGAAGCTGTCTGCTGACTATATGGTACTTACTTGATCCGCTTTATTTCTTCTTTACCCGGCTGACGCTGATTGATAAACAGCAATCGAATGTATTCCGCGTTCGTTTGACAAGATATAAAGGGAAAGAGGTCATCCTGAGCGACGGAACCAGAATTGAAAAAAATGACGTGTTAGTCAAGATTCATCTTCATAACGTCAAACTCCTGAAAGAGCTGCAGCCTATTGAAAGCGCGGTCAGAAGGGGGATTATGCTATATCAGAAGGTTTATCAATCCATGCCTCATTTAGCTGATTATATTAACCAGCATAAACGGAAAGACGAGATTAAAGGCGTCGTCGGCATTACAATGCTTCATAAAGGGGCGGCAAGACTCGGATTTGATGTGATAAAGCCCTCCAGCTGCTGCTACAGGCTGTTTAAAAAAGCGGCACATATTCCGATTTTATATTTTACTGAAAAACAGCTCACCCTCAAAAACATTCCTTATTCCTGCTATTTATTCATTTCCAAAGAAAAACTGATGTGCACGTATCAGACTGAAAAGAGCTGACGAAAAGCGTCAGCTCTTTCTCTTGATTTGCTCAAGCACGTTTGAAAGCGGGCCGTCCTGCGGATTCCGGTAAAAATCATAAAACGGATCTCCCTCTGTCCTGACCCGATTCACCACTGTATCAATCGTATAATCATCGGGTGTTAAAGAGGAGTTGACTTCGTTCCAATAAAGAGGGGCGGCAACCGTTCCTAGTTCATTGCCCCGGGTCGAATAAGGAGCGATGATCGTTTTTCCTTCGGCATGCTGCAAATAATCAAGGTAGAGCCTGCCGTTTCTGTTTTTGATAAACCGCTCTGTCGTAAAAAGATCCGGACGTGTCCTGACGCAATAATCGGCGATGAGCATTGTGAACGCACGGGTCTCCTCATAGGTGAATGCTTCCGGTGAAAGCGGGATGTAGAGCTGAATGCCTTTATTCCCGGAGAGCTTCGGGAATGATGTAATGCTGAATGAGTCAAACAGCTGTTTCAGCACATGCGCCGCCTCCACGGCCATAGGAAAATCGTTCCTTGAAGGAGGATCAAGGTCAATGACGATTTCTGCGGGCCTTTCAGAATGCACGGTCTGAAACGGAACGTGAAATTCCAGCGCCAGCTGATTGGCGAGCCATAAAAGAGACGGTATGCTGCTGCATACGATGTGTTCGTGGCTCCCGTCAAATACGCTTGAGACAAAGTCCGGCGTGTAATCCGGTTTGTTTTTTTGAAAAAAAGATTCGCCCGGCGCCCCATGCGGATAACGGATCACCGTGACGGCCCGATCTTTGAGAAAGGGCATAAGAAAATCGCTCATCTTCACCATATAGCAAAGGAAATCCTCTTTCTTTTTTTCAGCCTTCTTAAAAACGGTCTTGTCCAGGCTTGTGAACTGCAGTTTCGGCGGCAGCGTTTTAGAACGGAGGATAAGCTGCTGATACGTACATTCAGTCCAATCCATTTCAAACTGAAAAGAAACAAAAGACACTTCACGCAGCGTGTCCTGCAATATGGTTAAATACTGCACGGTCATACAGATGGAAGGCTCAAGTATATACTCGCCGCTTTTTTGTTTTTGGCCGTGAGTCTCCATAATGGTTCTGACGGCGTTTTTTTCTTCCGCCTGCATGCCGTGGGAAACGGAAGCGATCGGGACAATGGTGCCGTCTTTTAATACCGAGGCCGTCACATACCCGTTCTTCGGATTAAACCCGGTTAATAGCACGTGAGCCGTTTTCATATGTTTATACTTCTGCCAGTCGGGAGACCGTTTATTTTCCGCCCAGCCGCTTGATGCTTTTTTTGCTACTATTCCTTCTCCGTCATACCGGACGACCTTGTCCCAGAGCGCTTCAAAGTCAGTGTGCTCTGGAATGTACTGAATCGCTTCCTCCGCTAAGTGATGGGGGCTTTTCGGAAGATTTGCTTCTTCAAACAGTTTGAAAAGGGCGCGCTTCCGCTTCACATACGGCAAGGAGACGGTGCCGGCCCCTTCCAGAACCAGGAGATCAAATGCCAGAAAGCGGCAAGGCCGTCTATTGGCGGTGCTTTCAATGGCTTCCGCCCGTTTTAAACGCCCGCGGATTTGAATATGTTCAAAGTCCGCTCTGTACGGATTGATTAAATAGACAAGCTCTCCGTCAAGCGTAATGGGGAACCGGTCTTTCATGTGCTGAAAACACCGTGCCGCAAAAGCCGTGATTTCCGGAAATTGATTCGTCAGCGTCTGGCCGTTTCTGCTGGTCAATGTGACGCCGCTTTCGTCTATGCGGAGAAGACAGCGGAATCCGTCATACTTTACCTCATAGCGCCACTCACTGCCTATGGGCGGTGAAGAGGTCAAAATCGGCTGCATCGTCAGCACCATGATTAAGACGTTCCGGCTTTTTGTCTGGTCGTCTTCCGCTTTTTGCCTTCGCCGCCTGCAGGTGCGGCGTCTTTTGTCCGTGCCGGTGCAGCCTGCTCGCGATTCGGCCGCTTCGTCCGGTCGATGCTTGCCTGAAGGGCGCTGACAAGATCAATGACATCTTCGCGCGGGCCGGCAGCAGCCGGTGTCACGCCCGCTTCTTCATGTTCAAGCTTATCATTAATTTTGGCGAGAAGGGCTTTCCGGTATGTGTCTTCGTATTGCTCTGGCTCAAACTCGGTTGTCAGCTCATTAATTAACGTAATCGCCGTCTGCAGCTCTTTTTCATTAACGGCTGTCTGCTCCGGAACGCCCGGCACATGTCCGGCGTTTCGGACTTCATCCGGATAATGAATGGATTCCATCACGATGCAGTTGTCATACACCCGAAGAATCGCAAGCTGCTGCTTAGAACGGATCGTAATAGAGGCAATCCCGATTTTACCGGTCGTCCTCAGCGCTTCCCGCAAAAGTGTATAGGCTTTTGTGCCGTTGTCTCCAGGGCCGACATAATAAGACCGGTTAAAATAAATCGGATCAATCTCTTGCAGCTGGACAAAGTCAACAATCTCAACCGCTTTTTCTTCGTGTTCCTGCTTTACGTCTTTCAGGTCTTCGTCTGTCAAAATGACGTATTTTCCCTTTACATACTCATAGCCTTTAACGATTTCATCCGGCTCCAGACTCTTTTCACACCCGGTACAGATCTTTTCGTATTTAATCGGCGCATGATCTTCTTTATGAAGACTGCGGAATTTTATATCTTTATCTTCAGTGGCCGCAAAGAGCTTGACCGGGATATTGACGAGGCCGAAACTGATCGAACCCTTCCACATCGTGTGCATGAATAAAAACTCCTTTTTTCTTTATTGTGGATAATCGGGTCCGTTCCATGTGTAGAAACTTATGGGTGGCGCGGCGCTTCATTGAGGAGCCGTTCAATCTCCTCAGGAGGCAATGGCCTGCTGAAATAGTATCCCTGGAGAAAATCGCATCCTTTTTCATCTAAAATCTTTTTTTGCATCGCCGTTTCAACCCCTTCAGCAACGACTAAAAGAGAAAGCTGATGGCCCATGGCAATAATGGCGCCGGTGATCTGCGCAGATTTAGGATGTGTCTGGAGATCATCTATAAATGATTTATCTATTTTCAATCTGTGAATCGGAAAGTCCTTCAAGTAGCTGAGAGAACTGTGACCCGTTCCGAAATCATCAATGCTTACACTGATTCCCAGCTCAGTTAGTGCGGTAAGCACTTTTTTGCTGTGCTCGTGATCCTCCATTGTCATGCTTTCGGTCACTTCTGCTTCAAGCAGCCGGGGAGGAAGCTTGTAATGGGAAAGTGTTTTCTGAATAAACGGAACCAGTTCTTCTGATTGAAACTGTTTGGCCGAAATATTAATGGCGACTGGAAGGTGGTATCCTTTTTCATGCCACTCCTTCGCCTGCCGGCACGCCTCGGTGATGATCCATTTGCCGAGGTCAATAATCAGCCCGGTTTCTTCGGCAGCCTGGATAAAGTCTCCGGGATTCTTCAGTTTCCCATCCGCGCCGGCCACTCTCAGAAGCGCTTCAGCTCCCGTGATGAGCTGATCAGAAGAGCTGTATTGAGGCTGATAATGAAGGACGAACCTTTTTTTCTCAATCGCTTCTCTCAGCTCCATCTCAAGCCGAAGCTTTTTCGCTTCTTTTTCTCCGATTTGGGCAGAGTAATATTTGTATTTGCTCTTGTTTCGGTCTTTGCAGGCGTACATCGCCATATCGGCTTTTTTCATCAGTTCCATCCCGTCCGACCCGTCTTTTGGAGAGACGGCGATGCCGATGCTGACAGAGGTAATCAGCTCGTGCTCCTGAATGGTAAACGGTTTTTCGAACTGCAGGATGATCTGTTTTGCTAAATCATCAATGTCATCATTCTCATCATTCTCAGAAGGGACGTCAGTTAAAATAATAATAAATTCATCACCGCCAAGACGAGCGATAAAACCATTATCCGGGATGATGGAGGAGAGCCTCTGAGCCGCTGATTGAAGAAGTCCGTCTCCGGCATTGTGCCCGAGCGCATCGTTAATAATCTTAAACCGATTTAAATCGAGAAAGAACACAACGGTCAAGCGTCCGAATGAATGATCTCTTTCCAGAACTTCTGTCAACCGCTGAACGGCATGCCGTCGGTTCGGCAGGTCTGTCAAAGAATCATAATGCGCCATACGGTGAATGTCCTTCTCGGCTTTCCGCTGTTTGGTCATGTCTTTGCAGATGACATATACACTGTCCAGTCCGTTATCGACCAAAACGGGGATAAAGGTAACATTAATATAAAATAAGCCGACGTCTGTTTTCAGATCAGCATCAATATGCAGGGCCTGCTGTTCTTTTTTTACCTGTTTAAAATAAGTTTTCAGCTGTCTGCTGATATGCCGGCGCCAATTTTGGCTGTCCAGTCCGAAATTGTGTTTCATCTCGGCTCCTGCTTCATTAGAGTAAAGAATTTTACCGTCAGGAGATAGGATGAAAATAGGGTCAATATTATGATTGATTAATGATTGGAACCGCTGTTCATGGTCTTTCATCCGTTCATTGTGGCGGAAAAACTGACGATCGAAATGTGAGCTGAAAAACAATAACATCTGAAAACAAAAGATGATCAGCGTAATAAAAACGGACCAATGAAACGAATGAATTTCCATATCGTTTTCCGGCTTTCTCATGTCTTCATAAAATGAGGCAGCCATCATTCCGGTATAATGCATCCCTGAAACGGCCGCGCCCATGAAAACAGAACCGATGATTTTGTGAAAAGTAAAAGGTTCCGTCGGTTTTTTCGCTGCCAAACCGAAAAATACTTTCAGCGAAATGAAAGAAGAAGCCATGGCAATCAGAATAGACATACAGAACAAAAAGGGATTATACATAATCATTACCCGGGAAATGGCCGACATTCCCATGTAATGCATGAGAGAAATTCCCGCGCCCATAAAAACAGATCCGGTAATCAGCCGGCTGAATGTTAAGATTCTCCGGCTGACAATGTATAAAGCCGCAAAAGATCCGGAAATCGCGGCGGCTGCAGAAAAGAACATCGGCACAGCTTCATAATTCATGTGCATGTTCATATAAACGGCAAGCATTCCGACAAAGTGCATTGACCATATGCCGAAACCCATGATAACTGAACCCATAAACAGCCACAGCTTACTGTGAATCCCCGTTTTGAGCGTTATTTTTCTGGAAATTTCAAGTGAAGTAAACGCCGCCAGACAAGCAATCAGGATGGATAGCCCGACAAGCGGGACATTGTATTGTACATGTAATTCCAAAAGATGATTCCTCCTACTACTACCGATCTGAAACGATCCTCATTTATATCGGCGCGGCATAAAAATATTTCAGTTTCGAGGTTTTGTGTTAAAATGATTCTTAAGATTCGGAATACAAAATGCCTGGAGTGATAAATCATCGAAGGTTTTATCATATCAATAATAGAAGCGTTTAAAAGCTTATCCTACGCCGGAATTTTTTTGGCGCTGAGTATAGAATTCATCCCGGCGGAAATTGTACTTCCGCTTGCAGGCTACTGGGTGTCAAAAGGGGATATGACGCTTGCCGGAGCCGTGATTGCCGGATCGCTCGGCGGTGTTTCGGGTCCGCTGGTCTTATATGGAATCGGAAGGCTGGGGGGCCGGCCGTTTTTGCTGAAGTATGGAAAGTATATATGGATAAAGCCCGAATCGCTTCAGAAATCAGACCATTTCTTTCAGAAACACGGAGGTTTGGTAGCGTTCAGCGGCCGTTTTATACCGGGGGTCAGGACGCTGATTTCTCTGCCGTGCGGAATTGCGAAAATGAATGTCTGGGTGTTTTCTCTTTATACATATGCAGCGATGCTCCCGATTACGTTTGTTTACGTATACCTCGGAATGAAGCTCGGGGAAAATTGGAAAAGCGTCGGTTCCATTCTTGATCAATATATGCTGCCGCTCGGTATATTCATTGTCTTGCTTCTTGTCTTTTATCTGCTTTTAAAGAGAGGAAAGCAACGGGATAAAACAGAAAAAATTTCTCAATTTGTTAAAAAAGTTAAGCGTTGACAAATGATGAAACAGGCTTTATCATGAGCGTATAAACAAAATATTTCTTGAAATCCCAAAGGGGAGTAGCGTCCGGAAGTTCCGGAAACAAAGTCGTCAATTCATGGATCATATCCATCGGCTTTGTTGGCATGCCAATTATTCATGTCTAGCAAGACCTTTGCCTTATATCGGCAAAGGTCTTTTTTGCGTAAAAAAACGCCGGTATAAGCTCGGATGATAGAAATGAAACGGAGGGAATGGATTGGACTTTGCATTATTATTGGAGTATGGATGGGTTCTTCTCGTTTTAATCGGGCTGGAAGGGATTTTAGCGGCGGATAATGCGCTGGTGATGGCTGTGATGGTGAAGCATCTTCCGGAAAAACAAAGGAAGAAGGCTTTATTTTATGGATTGGCGGGCGCATTTATTTTGCGTTTCGGGTCGCTGTTCGCCATTTCTTTTCTGGTGAATGTCTGGCAGGTTCAGGCCCTGGGCGCCTTATATCTCCTTTACATCGGGGTCAGTCATTTGCTGAAGCGGTATGTATTCAAACATGGTACAGGGCAGAAAACGCAGAAAGAGAGCGGATTTTGGCAGACTGTATTGAAAGTGGAGCTGGCTGACATCGCTTTTGCCGTTGACTCCATTTTAGCGGCGGTCGCGCTTGCCGTAACGCTTCCGGAAACGCCGCTTCCTGCCATCGGCGGCTTGGATGGCGGTCAGTTTCTCGTTATTTTAGCCGGCGGTGTTATCGGTTTAATCATCATGCGCTTTGCGGCGTCTATGTTTGTTTCCTTATTAAAAACCAGACCGAGCCTTGAAACGGCCGCATTTGTTATTGTCGGGTGGGTAGGCGTGAAGCTCGCTCTTTATACTCTGGCTCATGAGGAACTCGGCGCCATTCCGGCGGATGTTATTCATTCTGCGGCTTGGAAAATCATTTTCTGGACGGTTTTGGCAGCCATTGCGGTTTGCGGATGGTTTATGTCAGGAAGAAAACAAATAGAACAGGACGCGGCATCGGCGGAAAGAGAACATGCATAAAAGGAATCTTAAAGGGACTGTTTTTTCAAAAAACAGGTTCCCTTTTTTATTTGAAACGCTTACATTTAAGACATATGATAACAATTTTATAACAGCCTTGTTACAAAAAACACAGAGAAAACCCCCTTAATTCTGCCCGAGCGCACGAAATCATGTATAGTACGTCTTATTGGCTTGTCATAATTGAGACAAATGAAATCGATTTCTCTTTTTCTTCCTTTGCGAATCCCTACTAAATTAGCTATGATTATGAGTAGTTATAGGGAGGAACTGAGGTGAAACCAGTGCTTAGCCTTTTGTTTAAATTGGGAAAAAAGAAGCAAACGCTTGAAACATCTGTTGAAAAAATACAAAAAGGCGACAAAGATCTGCAGAACGATTTAATACAGCAATATAAGCCTTTTATCGCGAAGACGGTTTCATCCGTTTGTAAACGATATATAGATGAAAAAGACGACGAATTCAGCATCGGGCTGATCGCGTTTAACGAAGCCATTGAAAAATATTCGGCTGAAAAAGGTAATTCGCTGCTTGCATTTGCAGAGCTGATTATAAAAAGAAAAGTAATAGATTATATCAGAAAAGAAGCAAGAGCCGCCCAGCATATCAATATGGATGTGCAGGAAGGCGACGACCAGGAGTCTTCGCAAAGCCTTATTGAAGCGGAGCTTTCCATTGATGAATACCGCAAACAGATAGAACAGGAGCAGCGCCGGGAGGAAATTCTTTTTTTTCAGAAGCAGCTGCAACAATACGGTCTGTCTTTTAAAGAGCTGCTGGAACAATCGCCGAAGCATACAGATGCGAGGCAAAATGCGATTAAGGTAGCCTACACGCTTGTGGAAAATGAAGAGCTGGCGTCTATTTTGCACCAGAAGAAACAGCTTCCGGTCAAACAGCTGGAGCAGCTCGTGTCGGTCAGCAGAAAAACGATCGAACGGAACCGAAAATATATCATCGCCATGAGTATTATTATTTCCGGTGATTATATTTATTTAAAAGATTATCTTAAAGGGGTGTTGCACTCATGAGAAGAGGGATCATAGTAGAGAAAAATAAAAAATTCGTCACGTTGCTAACCCCTGACGGACAATTTTTGAAAACAAAAAATGATCACCGTGCTTGTGAAATTGGAGAGGAAATTACGTTTGAAGGCGAAACGCGTATGGGAAGAAGGGCCAGCTTTTTTGATTTTCTGAAACTGCGCCCTTTTAAATTGGGAGTGTTTACAATGACTGCTATTATCCTATTTATTTTAATCATGCTCCCGGTTTTTTCTGATAACAAAGCTTACGCGTATATGACGCTTGACATTAATCCAAGCATTGAAATGGCTTTAAACAGCAAATACGAAGTCATTGAACTCACACCGCTGAACCATGACGCCCAAAAGGTCATAAGTGACATCGGAGACTGGAAAAGCAGCGATTTTAAGGAAGTCATCAGTAATATTATTACCGATTGCAGCAAGCATGGATATGTAAAGGAATCAAAAGAGATTTTAATTTCCACGATTTACGAAAATACAGATGACAATACATATAAAAAAGGCGTTAAAAAACAGCTGGCTGACATGACTGAAAAATATAAGGGCACCTACCAGCTTCAATCTCTTGAATCGGATATGGAAACAAGGGAAAAAGCAAAACAGGAAGGGATGTCAACAGGCAGCTACATAAGAAGAAACGAAAAGAAAACAGAAGATAAACAGCCTGAAAAGAAAACCGACGATAGTGAGAAAGATCAGAAAAACACTGAAACAGATACAGATCAAAATAAGCAGCCGGACACAGAAAAACCGGCGGCTGATGACAACACGGCTCCTGATGAAGAAAAGGCAGCAGAGCAGCCGGAAAACAATGAAACAACGCCCGGCACGGAAGATGCGAAGCCGGACAGTCAAGACGGCAATCAGCAAAACGAAAAAAATGCAGTTTCCGGATCAGAGGAAAATACTCAGAAGGAACAAGATGGGGAAACAGAGCAGCCCCCAACACAAAATCCTCAGGAAAACGGAAATGACAAAGAGCCTAAGCAGAGGTATAACAATCATTACTGGAATCATGAACGAAATGAACATTGGGAATCCTATCGGCGCCATGAAGATCCGTCAGACCGAAGGAACCCGAACGGCTACCGGCACGGAAGGGAGAATGCCGATAAACATCAAAATTCGCCGAGAAATCCCGGCGAATAAGCTGCATTATTGAGTTTTGCCGTTTAATTGTGATTGAGCCTGCTGTACAAGCCGCTTTGTCATTTCCCCGCCTACAGAGCCGTTTGCGCGTGCTGCTGTATCAGAGCTAAGGTTCACGCCGAATTCTTGAGCCACTTCGTATTTAAATTGGTCAAGTGCCTGCTCAGCCCCTGGAACTAAGAGTTTATTTCTGCTCGCCATCTTTTTCATCTCCTTTTCTCTGGCAAGATGTTTTTACGCGTTTTAGTTTCAAACGGAACGGTATTGATTATGCTGGCAATTGTTGTGCACCTGAAAAAACCCCGGCGCAGACACCGGGGCAAAAAAACGTATGAATTATAATAAATGGCTGGTCATTTTGTAGGCGGAGGCTTGGATATGGAAAGTCAAAACGGAGAGCACGGTAACCGCGAGTATGGCCCTGATATTGTTCCATTGCCCGCTTTCGAGTTCTTGAAAGCAGCCTCTGAGCTTGTCCGTCTGCTGTTCAACGAGCTCCTGCAGGCTCGTTTCCTTCATCGGCGGGTTTGTCTTATGATGAAGATAATCAATCACCTGGGCGCAGCTCTCATAATAGCTGATCGGGCTGATGACGTCATCTGATCTGTCGGTGATCGTGTTAAAAGCGATTTTTAATATGGCGCGTATATGTTCGAAGTCATAAATTGATTTTAAATCACGTACAATGAGAAGGATGACAGCTTGTTCAATTGTATATTTTTTTCCGAGTAAAGGGTGTCCGATTAAATCTTTAATATCGCGCTTCACCCAGTTTTGGACGGCGGTTGATTTTAAAGACGTCAGCTCGCACAGGTTTCCCAGCTCGACAATCTCGTTTGTTGAAAGCCCGTATTCCTTTTTCTCTTTTTTTCGTTCGAATCTCGTCAGAAATTCAGGGATGTGCAGCCGGCTTTCCGCTTCATCCAATGTCATGTCCGCTGATTGCAGTAAGATTTGGAGAGGGGTTGCGTCTCCTTGGCCTTTTAACGCGTAAAGAAGCCGCACCATATCGGTTCGGGTCAGTTTAAACGTGTTCATGATTCACCTCTGATTGATTACGTGTTCACTTTCTTATATCACTGAGAATTACATTAACATCATACGTCGAAATTGTTGCATTTTCAAACAGATCATTTATAATTTAATTAAATAAGTTCTTTTGATCTTAAAAAAGACGGAGGTAATTATGGCGAAAAGAATATTTCTGTTTATTTTAACGAACCTTTTGGTCATTACGACAATCGGAATTGTGCTTACGATTATTACAAGCGTTACCGGTGTCGGCTCGTATATACAAAATGGCCGCGTCGATCTGATGGCATTGCTCGTGTTCAGTCTTGTCGTCGGTTTTGTCGGTTCTTTTATTTCTCTCGGTATGTCCAGATGGATGGCAAAAACGATGATGGGCGTCCGGGTGTTAAATCCGAAGAAGCAGTCACTCAGCTATGAAGAGCAGCAATTGGTTGACCGTGTGCACAGATTGTCCCGTGCAGCGGGGATGACGAAAATGCCTGAAGTCGGCATTTATCATTCATCTGAGGTCAATGCCTTTGCGACCGGGCCTTCTAAGCGCCGCTCGCTTGTCGCGGTTTCCTCAGGTTTATTGCAGCAGATGGATGATGCTGCGGTGGAAGGGGTTCTTGCCCATGAAGTCGCACACATTACAAACGGTGACATGGTCACGATGACGCTGCTTCAGGGAATCGTCAATACGTTCGTCGTATTCCTTTCCCGTATCGCGGCATGGATTGCGAGCCGCTTTGTCAAAGAAGATCTCGCGCCGGTCGTGCATTTTATCGCGATGATCGTGTTTCAGATTATTTTTTCCATTCTCGGCAGTCTTGTCGTCTTCGCATACTCGCGTCATAGAGAGTTCCACGCTGACCGCGGCGGTGCCGACCTTGCCGGAAAGGATAAAATGATTCACGCCCTGCGTACGCTGAAGTCTTATACGGGACATGTGAATGAAGAGGACCAGACGGCGGTGCAGACGTTAAAAATTAACGGCAAAAAGCATTCGTCACTGTTCTCCACACACCCTGATCTGGATGAGCGCATCCGCAGGCTGGAAGCCAAATAATTAACAAAACCTCTGACAATCGTTTCAGAGGTTTTTTGTTTAAAGATCGGCAAATTACATAAGGTAATGAAAAATCTTTCTAAAAAGCCCTTTAAAAAATCTCCCAATATCATTAGAATAATTACGTACTACATTTGAGAGGCAGAAGGAACTATCTTATGAAATTAAAGCTGAAGAAATTCATACAGGTTTTGTCGCCTGCACAGCTGATCGCGTTATATTATTTTCTTGCTGTGACGGTGGCATTTATTTTGTTAAGTCTGCCGGCCGCCCACAAACAAGGGGCCAGCTGGTCGTTTATAGACGCGCTGTTTACGGCGGTCAGCTCAGTCAGTGTCACCGGTTTAACGGTCGTCAGCACGGCTGACACGTTCAGTACGGCCGGGATTGTCATTTTGGCTTTCGTGCTGCAATTCGGCGGAATCGGCATTATGACGCTCGGAACATTCGTCTGGCTCATTATGGGCAAACGGATCGGTTTGCGGGAACGGAAGCTCATTATGGTGGACCAGAATCAATCGCAGTTTTCCGGTATCGTCAACTTGATGAAGCAAGTGCTGTTTTTGATTTTATTAATCGAGTTTTTAGGCGGCATCATTTTAGGAACATATTTTTTAACGTACTATGATTCGTTTGAACAGGCGTACTTGCACGGCTTCTTTGCAAGCGTCAGCGCCACGACAAACGGCGGTTTTGATATTACGGGAAATTCACTCGTTCCGTTCAGGCATGACTATTTCGTGCAGTTTATTACGATGCTTCTGATTGTTTTCGGTGCGATCGGGTTTCCGGTGCTCGTAGAAGTGAAGGACTTTTTGTTTTCAAAACAGCGCAGATACTCATTTACGCTGTTCACGAAAATCACGACCGTAACGTTCGGACTGCTCGTTTTGTTCGGGGCTGTCGGAATATACGCGCTTGAAGCCAGCCATGTCATGAAGGGAAAAAGCTGGCATGATGTTTTATTTTTATGTCTCTTTCAATCAACCGCTACGAGAAGCGGCGGGCTTGCGACGATCGATATCAGCCAGCTGTCCGCGCCGACATTATTTTTCATTTGCGCCCTTATGTTCATCGGCGCATCGCCGAGCTCGGTCGGCGGCGGAATCCGTACGACGACATTTGCGCTCAACCTTCTTGCCCTGTTTCATTTTGCCCGCGGAAATAAAGCGGTCAAGGTCTTTAAGCGTGAGCTTCATCAGGCTGATGTCATAAAGTCGCTGGTCGTTACGATGATGGCGATTCTGCTCGTATTTGGGTCAACGCTGATTCTGGCAGTGACGGAGAAAAATCAGACGCTGCTGGGGCTGCTGTTTGAAGTTTGTTCCGCTTTCGGAACGACCGGGCTTTCGCTGGGAATCACTCCGCATTTAAGCGACATCGGAAAATGCGTGATCATGGTGGTCATGTTTATCGGCCGAATCGGTATTTTGACGTTCCTTTATTTAATCGGCAGAAAAGAAATCGAAGCAAATTATCACTATCCGAAGGAAAGAATCATTATCGGCTGACACCGCTTTTTGAAAAGCGGTGTTTTTTATTACCGGAAAATGGATGGGTGGAAACCGTTTTGTTGGAGATTCTATTTGTAAAGAGGTGACGTCATTGCTTGCCGTTTTTTGGAAATCTTTGATTATGATAGCTGTCGGTACCTTTTTATTGCGAATTGCCGGACGGAAATCGATCAGCCAGCTGTCGGTGACTCAGACGGTCATCATGATTTCCATTGGCTCGATTATTATTCAGCCGTTTATTGAACATAATTTATGGGAAACCATTTTCGCAGCGTCGATTTTTATCGCGGTACTGATTCTGATGGAATATTTAGAAATCAAATCAAACTTTTTTGAGTTTTTGTTTTCGGGGAAAACCGTCGCCGTTGTCAGAGACGGAAAAGTCATCCCGGAAAATTTAAAAAAGATGCGTTTCACCGAGGCACAGCTCTCCATGCGGATCAGGCAGGAAGGCCTTGGGGACATACAGGATTTTAAATATGTGCTGCTTGAGCCGAACGGACAGATCGGCTATGAGCTCATTGATGATGCCAAAAATGTGACAGTGCGCGACCTTAAAAAAATGTTTGATGAATTCAAAACAGATCTGCAGACAGAAGGAGGAAATCAAATGAAACGAAAAGCAGCAAAGAATGAAGCTTTGACCAACAACAATACACCGACTGAGAGCATGGATAAAGATGCATACAAAACACAATATGACGGCGATCCCGGACTGAGAGGGGCAAACCGCAAATCAAAGCACGGCAGACAAGGGGGCGAATAATGTGACGAAAACAAACCGGCACAGCAAAGACATGCAAAATCATAAAAAGCCGATGGACCCTAAATTGCTTGAAGAAGAATTTTCAAGTGAGCTCGGAGATTATAACGCCGGAAAATGGATTGAAACGCTTGAACAGACGAAGCCAAAGAAAAAAGAAGACGGCAAAAAATAAAAAACACCTCTTAGGCGATAACGCTTAAGAGGTATTTCACATTATTTCGAATAAGCCCCGTTCCTTGTTCCTTTAATCGCTTCAAGCCAGCCGGTAATCCGCAATTCAATAAACGGCTGTGCGGCCGTTTTCACCGCATTGCTGGAGAGAATGGACGTGAGGGCGGCCGTTAAAATCAAGAGCATGACTAAATTCTGGTAATCAGACAGATGATCTTCAAGCCCGATTTGCCGCAGCGTTTTTATAATGAATCCATGCAGCAGATAGACGTAAAACGTTCTTGTACCCCACTTCGTAAAGAAATAACGCTTTTGCGGAACGAGCGCCAAAAAGCTGAAGGTGGAGGCAAAGGCCAATATGTACCAGCCGATCCGCGACAGACCGCTCAAAAGCGTCACTGTGCCGAATGTAGAATAAGGCTCTGATCCGAACAGCCACGAGTAATCAAAATCAATGCACCAGCATAAGAGGAAAACAATGCCCAGTACGCCCGCGGCAATCTGCCTGCCCCTTTTAGCCCGAAGTAAATCAAAGTGCTGTTTTTTTAAATAAAACCCGACGAGGAACATCGGAAGAAAAACAAACGTCCGTGAAAGACTCAGCGTGCTGCTGACGAAATCAAGATACCCGATCATGACGGCAAGCCCGCAGCTCGTGCCAAGCGCCCACATTTTCGGCAGCTTCGTAAAGGGATACAGCAGCAGATTCCAAAAGAATAAGCTGACTAAAAACCAGAGAGACCACTGCGGATCAATCGGATTGACGCTCGTCATGCTTTCATCCTGAATCAAATAGTAAAAAACCGAGTAGATGCCCTGAAAAATCAGGTACGGAATAATCAGCTTCACAGCCAGCTTTTTTACATAACCTTTCCGCTTAAAGTTCTTTGCGAAGTAGCCGGAAACCAGGATAAAGGCCGGCATATGAAAAGTATAAATGAATTTGTAGAGATGGAGCATAAACTCATTTCCGTTAATAAATGACCGGAGGATATGGCCGAACACCACCAGAAAAATCAAGATAAACTTGGCGTTGTCAAAATAACTGTCTCGCGATTTTGTCATAGCATCACCTTCTCTTCAAAAATCATCCACTGCATGATTATTTCCTGATGATGTTCATTTTAAAATAAAAAACAAAAAATTGAAGGAGGAAAAAAGGGATTGTTAGGATGATGTAACGGGGAGGTAAGGATCGTAGAAAAAGACTCTAACTTGTCATATCATTGAAATTTTCTGAAATGTATAGGGCGAATGAAGGAAGATGAGGTATTTTGTAGAAATATTGAAGGATAGGTTTTTGAAGAAGGAGTGTACTGAATGGCTGAAACTCTGGATTTGCAGACAAAGGAGTCGCTGAAAGAGCAGCTGAAGCGGCTGAAGGAGGAAAATGACCGCCTGAAGAGTGATTTGAACCGGTATCATGTGATTATGAATAACACGCTTGATGCCATTTTTATATGCCATAAGGAAATGAAAATCGTCCAGGCGAACGAGGCCGCGGCCCGGATGATGCAGATTGAGGCAGAGAGCCTCATGAACCGCTCCGTTCTGGACTTTTTATATTCCGTGCCTCAGGAAGAACTGAATAAGGCCGTGAAAAAATTTTTGAAAAAGGGCTATCTGTGGAAAGAGGTGCCGATTAAGCTTGACAGCGGCGCGACGAAATACATTGAATTCCTCGCCAGAGACGGAATTGGGGAGGATTATTTTTTTGTGGTAATGAGGGATATCTCCTCTAAAAAAATCTTAGAGCGTGAATTCTCCATGAACGAGCAGCTGTTCAAAGATTTGTTTGACAGAGCTGTCGACGGCATCGTGCTGTTTGATAAGGACGGCGGGTTTATTGATGCGAACCTCTCTTTTTGCAAAAGCTTTGAGATCGGCCAGAATGAACTGTCCCATCTGTCGCTCCTCCATTTTACCGACGGAGAAAACAAAAAGCACCTGAAAGAAATCTGGGACACCCTCCGGAGAAAAGGAAACGCCAAAGGAGAACTGCCGGTCAAGCTTCGGTCGGGCGAGGAGAAGCTGTTTGAGTTTACGATTACGTCCAACTTAATCAGCGGGTTTTACATGTCTATTATGAGAGACATAACGGAGAAACGGTCGATGGAATTGAAACTTTTTAAAAGCGAAGAGCGCTTCCGCGAAATCTTTGAAAACGCCATGGACGCGATTGTCATTTGGTCTGATGACGGAAAAATTGCCAAAGCAAACGAGTCGGCGTGCCGCATTTTCGAGCTGCCGATGGATAAGCTGGTGGAGACGAATTTATGTACGTTTATCGTTGATCCGCAGAAAAAATACAAGCAGATTAAGAAGAAATATGAAAAATACGGGGAAATCCGGGAAGAGATGCTGTTTCAAATGGCAAACGGCCAGTACAAAGAGCTTGAGTTCACATCAAAACGAACCATACTCGAAGGTCAGCATTTAACCATTTTAAGAAATGTCAGCGATCGTAAGCGGATGGAAAAAGAATTGCGGGAAAGCGAGCTGAAGTTCAGAAAAGTATTCAACGGCTCAATGGACGGAAAAGTCTTGTTTGACAACCAATTCCGCATAATTGACGCGAATCCTCTCGCAAGCCGTATACTCGGCATGCCCGATGATGAGCTGAGAGCGCATACCGTTCCGGATATTCTTTCTTTATTTGAAATTGAAAACGCGGGTGTACCCGCCAAAAAGATCGATCTGGAAGGAATGGATAATGAAATCCCCTTCTTGTTAAGCAGCAGTGACAGCCGCAAATTGGAATTTTCCTTCAAAAGGAATATCATTCAAAATATGAACCTGGCCATCTTTAAAGATGTCACCGAGGCCAAAGAGCTTGAGGAGAGGCTGCGGAAATCTGACACTCTTCACGTCGTAGGGGAGCTGGCGGCCGGCATCGCCCACGAAATCAGAAATCCGATGACGGCGCTGAAAGGGTTCATTCAGCTTCTGCAAGGAAGCATTGAAGGCGAATATTCCCTGTACTTTAACGTCATTACCTCAGAATTAAAACGCATCGAGTCTATCATTACCGAATTTTTAATTTTAGCGAAACCTCAGGCAATATTATATGAAGAAAAAGACGTGACGCAGATTATGAAAGACACGGCTGATCTTTTGAATGCCCAGGCCAATCTTGTCAATGTGCAGATCCATTTGAACCAGACCGGGAACATCCCGCCGATTTACTGTGAGCCGAATCAATTAAAACAGGTGTTTATCAATATTTTAAAAAACGCCATTGAAGTCATGCCGGGCGGCGGCAATATCTACGTGACGATCCAGCCTTCTGATAAAGACCACATTCTGATATCCCTTCAAGATGAAGGAACAGGCATTTCTGAAGACAAATTAAAACGTCTGGGCGAGCCATTCTACACGACAAAAGACAGGGGGACGGGTCTCGGTCTCATGGTCAGTTATAAAATCATCGAAGAGCATCAGGGCCGCATTCATGTGGAAAGTGAAGAAGGGAAGGGCACGGTTTTTCATTTGACGCTTCCGATCCGGCAGAATACAGAAGAAAGAAGGAGCGGCGAATGATCTGCTTTACAAGGGTGAATGCACCGTTTGGAACGGTCAGCCTGACGGAGGAAGAGGGCTTTATTACCGGCCTGTTTCTCACCGGGGAAGATTTTGAGGAATGGCGGAAAGATACGCCCGGCGTGAAATTTTGCGAAACCGATTTGCTGTCGGAGGCGAAACAGCAGCTGACATCATATTTTTCCGGAGAGAGAAAGCATTTCTCTCTGCCTCTGAAACAACAAGGCACACTCTTTCAGGAAAAGGTATGGAGCGCGCTGACGATGATTCCTTACGGTGAATCACGAAGCTATGGCGATGTAGCTGAAGCTATCGGCAAGCCGAAAGCGGTGCGCGCTATCGGACAGGCCAATAAACGCAACCGGCTGCCGATTTTTGTCCCGTGCCATCGGGTAATCGGCAAAAACAGCGCCTTAACGGGATACGCGGGCACGAAGACGGATGTGAAAGCGGCGCTGCTGAACATCGAACAAATATCCTATAAAGAAAAATAAAGCATATGGCACGTTCCGTTTTTTCACGTCCGACATATCATTTTATTAAGTGAAAAAAGTTGGTCTGATGAAAAAGGAGGACGAAGCCTGATGAAAATGAGCCGTCCGCAAAAGATAGCCGGTTATGCAGAGCTGTTTTTTAAAATGCATCTGATTTCAGCCGCCCAAAAAGATGAAGTGCTGACATTATGCAGACAAAAAAACCGCTGACATTGCCTGAGGCAACATCATCAGCGGTTTTTTAGCTCAGCTGGCAGTCTGCGAATAATTGTTCAATTTCTTCTGTGTAAGAACCCGTCACAATTCCTTTCTCGGTGATAATGCCTGAAATCAGGCTGCTCGGTGTGATGTCAAAGGCCGGATTGAAGACCGGCACATCTTCGGGAGCGGTGCGTATGCCGGAGATCTGTCTGACCTCATCCGGATCTCTTTCTTCAATCGGAATCTGATCGCCGTTTTCAATCTGCAAGTCAAAGGTCGAAAGCGGTGCGGCCACAAAAAACGGAATCTGAAAGGCGTTTGCCAAGATCGCGAGGCCGTACGTTCCGATTTTGTTGGCCGTATCTCCGTTTTTAGCAATTCTGTCAGCGCCGACAATGACTGCTGAAATATGTTTTTCCTTCATTGTATGGGCAGCCATGCTGTCAGTAATGAGCGTGACATCAATTCCGCCCTGCATCAGCTCCCACGCCGTCAGCCGCGATCCTTGGAGAACGGGCCTTGTTTCACATGCGTAAATATGAAGGCCGAGGTCTTTTTGTTTCGCTAAGTAGAAGGGAGCAAGCGCCGTACCGTACCGGCTTGTGGCAATTGAACCCGCATTGCAGATGGTCATGATCTGGTCGCCTTTTTTAAAAAGGTGCAGCGCATTTTGGCCGATCATCCGGCATGTTTCTTCATCTTCAACCTGAATTTGAATGGCTTCATGAACGAGCGTTGTCTTCGCTTCATTGATTGAGATTGCATTCCTGATGGAATCCGTCAGTCTGTCAAGCGCCCAAGCGAGATTGACGGCAGTCGGTCTTGAGCTGTTTAAATATGCTTTGACATCGGCGAGCTGACGGCGGAAATCAGAAAGATCGCGGGTTTCAAACGATTTGGCGGCAAGCGCGAGTCCGAACGCCGCAGTTATACCGATGGCCGGAGCGCCCCTTACTTTCAGTGTGACAATCGCGTCGAATACATCTTCCTTTGTTTCAAGATCCGCATACTCAGTGACATCAGGGAGCTTTTGCTGATTTAAAATGCGGATGTGTGTTTCTTTCCATTCCACGGAACGGGGGATGGCAAATTCATTTGTCATGCTGCATCATTCCTTTACACGGAGCTTAAATTGATCCAGAACCTCAGTGATATGCTTCAGTTCTTTTCTGTTTTCGATATAATAGGCGCCGATTTCAAGCGCCAGCTTCTTCCGTTCAATTCGTTTATCAAACGGAGTGATTTCATCCAAGTCAGCCACATGGGCGAGCCCGATCGTGCGCCGGATCAGTTCGCATCCCGCAAAACCGACTGCTTCCTCAAACGCGTTTTTCAGTGTATCTTCCAGCAGGTGTCTGCAGGAAGGCAGGCAGTCTTTCTCCCATGCTTCACTGAATGTTTTTACAAATGTGTCCCATACGGCGGAGGTGTGGTCATATAATGGCTGTCTGTCGTCATCGTCCCGGCTGAGGGCGTTTAACAGCAGATTTGCAATAAATTGGCCGATGTCAAAGCCGATCGGTCCGAAGAAAGCAAACTCGGGATCAATGACCTTTGTTTCATGTTCATTGGCGAAGATGCTTCCCGTATGCAGATCGCCGTGAACCAATGTTTCCGCGGAATTCAGAAAGACGGCTTTCAATTCATCAGCGCCTTCTTTCAGGCGGGAATTGTTCCAAATTTTTTCTGCGTATGGGCGCAGCTCCTCTTCAAAATCGTTTGTTTCATGGTCGAGAAACGGTTCTGTAAACACAAGCCTTTCTGTAATATTGCAAAGTTCGGGATTTGTAAACTGCTTTGCGAGCTGCTGTTTTACTTTCGCATCAAGCGCATAATCGGATGAGTAAAAGAGCGTTTTTCCCAGAAATTCACCGATATGGACTGATAAATTCGGATAATGTTCTCCTTCCATCAGTCCTTTTCTTGAGATCTTCAGATGCGAAAGGTCTTCCATTACCGTGACCGCCATTTCAGTATCGGAATAGTAAACGGCCGGAACGAGATGGGGCACGTGTTCGCCCTGGCGGATGAGGGCGCTGCTTTCGATTCTCGCCCGGTCAATCGTAAGCGGCCAGCTTTCCCCGACGATTTTCGCATAAGGAATCGCCTGTTTGATAATCAGTCCCTTTTTGTTTTCTTTATCGAAAACGTGAAAGACGTAATTTAAATTGCCGTCGCCGATTTCACGGCATGTGAGAGTGCTTTTGCTTTGAAATAAGCCGAGCTTCACAGCTAACGCTGCGGCGGAGCTTTCCGTTAATTGTTCATAAAGACTTGTTTTAGTTGCAGACATGGATTTACCCTCCAATTATGTAGTGGCAGTAAGAGATCGTGACGGAGAATACGCCCGAAAAAAAGCCTCCTTCTCTGAAAGAGAAGGAGGCCGAAACAGTGCAGTCCGCCTCTTATCTCTCAGATAACATCTGATGGAATTAGCACCGTGCCCTATGAGACAATCGTCTCGGCGCAAAATGTACGCGCCCCATTTCACAATGGAATTACGGTCGGTTGCTGTTGGGGTCAAAAGGCCAATCCCTCGCCCAACTCTCGATAAGAGAAAAATATATTGATTTGTATCACAATTCGGATTAATCAGTTGATGAAAATATTAGCAGGTGCCGGATATTCTTGTCAACATTTTTTTGAAAATTAATATAAATCACGCCGCAAATCTTTGAAAACCGGGATGGTCTCGCGTACGGACGCGCTTTCTGAAACATCGATTTCCGCCCGGACTGCGCCTTCCGTCCGATCTCCTTCCGCTAAAATCCTGCCCCACGGGTCAATAATCAGGCTGTGGCCGGCAAATTCATTATCGGGATTTGACCCCGTGCAGTTAGAGGCCGCGACAAAACATTGGTTTTCAATGGCTCTGGCGACAAGCAGACTCCGCCAATGATCGAGGCGGGGAAGAGGCCATTCCGCAGAGATAAACAGGATATTCGCTCCTTGGGACGTATGCTTTCTGATCCATTCGGGGAAACGGATATCATAGCAGATCAGCCCGGCGCACTTGACACCGTCAAGCTCAAAGGAACCATCACTGTTTCCTGCTGTCAGATACAGATGTTCATCCATCAGCTGAAACAGATGGGCTTTCTGATAGCGCTTCACGATCTGTCCGCTGTTATCGGCGGTGTACATAGTGTTATAGACATTTTCGCCTTCTTTGACTGCAAAAGATCCGGCAACGAGGTGTACGTTGTATGCTTTGGCCGTTTTTTTAAGCCATTGTGCCGAAACTTCGCCGTTTTCATCCGCCAGCTGGTCAAGCCGTGTGAGATCATAGCCGGTCGTCCACAGCTCAGGAAGCACGATGACATCAGCATGGCGGCTTTCTTGCTCAATCAAAGATTCTGCTTTTTTGAAGTTTTCTGAAGGATTTCCGTATGAAATATCAAATTGCAAACAGGAAACGGTCCATTTCATTTTTTATACACCTCAAGTTTCTCTTTACTTTTTTTATTTAACCATATATGATGATGGACTATCATTTCAAGACATTTTTAGAAGGTGAAAATATGAACTTTGAAGTCTCAGATGTACTCAAACAGCTGCCGGAACAATTTTTTGCATCTTTGGTGCAAAAGGTCAATCAAAAGCTGAAAGAAGGCAAAGACATCATCAATTTAGGACAGGGGAATCCCGATCAGCCGACACCTCAGCATATCGTTGAAGAAATGAAGCGCGCCGTCGAAAAGCCGGAAAATCATAAATACTCATCATTCCGGGGCGCTTACAGCTTCAAAAAAGCAGCGGCTGAATTTTATGAAAGGGAGTACGGGGTGACGCTTGATCCGGAAACGGAAGTAGCCGTGCTGTTCGGAGGCAAGGCCGGGCTTGTTGAGCTTCCGCAATGTCTTTTGAACCCGGGAGATACCATTCTTGTGCCTGATCCCGGATATCCTGACTACTGGTCGGGGGTCGCACTTGCGAAAGCGAAAATGGAAATGATGCCGCTGACGGAAGATAGAGGGTTTCTCCCCGATTACAGCGCAATTCCTGAAAAGGTGCAGAACGAGGCGAAGCTGCTGTATCTCAATTATCCGAATAATCCGACCGGTGCTGTGGCAACAGAAGCGTTTTTCGAGGAGACGGTCAGCTTTGCGGAACAAAACGGCATTTGTGTCGTTCATGATTTCGCATACGGGGCCGTCGGTTTTGACGGGCATAAACCGCTGAGCTTTTTGCAGACGGAAGGCGCAAAAGAAACGGGGATTGAAATCTATACTTTGTCCAAAACGTATAACATGGCGGGCTGGCGGGTCGGATTTGCCGTCGGAAACGCGTCTGTCATCGAAGCGATCAATCTTTATCAAGATCATATGTTTGTCAGCCTGTTTCCCGCGGCGCAGCAGGCGGCAGCCGCCGCTCTTTTAGCGGATCAGACATGCGTCGCAGCGCAAAATGACAGATATGAGTCGAGACGCAATGCCTGGATTGCAGCCTGCCGTGATATCGGCTGGGATGTGACGGCTCCGGCGGGTTCCTTTTTTGCATGGCTTCCGGTGCCGGACGGATATACGTCGCAGTCGTTTTCAGATCTGCTTTTGGAAAAAGCGGATGTCGCGGTCGCAGCCGGAAACGGGTTCGGAAAATTCGGAGAAGGCTATATAAGAGTCGGTCTTCTGACAAGTGAAGAAAGACTTAAAGAAGCTGCGGAACGGATCGGGAAGCTGAATCTTTTCACCCGAAAAAGCATTGACATATCAGGATAACAATGCGATAATTCAAAATACTTTATAAAATCATTATTCTTATCAAGAGCAGGCAGAGGGACGAGCCCGATGAAGCCCGGCAACCGACTGATAAAGCACGGTGCTAATTCTTGCAGCAGGAGCTGAGAGATAAGATTCGGACATAACACGAAGCCTCTTTCTGCTCTTAAGGAAGAGGCTTTTTTATATTTTGCGAAAGAAAGAGAGGCGTTCACGCATGAGCGAAGTATTGGCAACATATCTTCTGACAGACACAACGGACAGTGAAAAGCGGGCGGAACAGATTGCGGCGGGGCTGACGGTAGGCTCCTGGACGGATCTGCCCCTGGTGAAACAGGAACAGCTCAGAAAGCATAAAGGCCGGGTCGTGAAAGTTGAGGAAAAAGAAGGGGCCAAAGAAAACGAAACACAATCCGTCATCACCATCGCCTATCCTGAGGCGAACTTTTCAAGAGATATTCCGGCCGTCCTGACGACGGTATTCGGAAAGCTGTCACTGGACGGAAAAATAAAATTGACTGATCTGGAATTTTCCGAAGGGTTTAAACGCTCCCTTCCCGGGCCGAAATTCGGTATATACGGCATCCGCAAACTGCTGGGCGAATTTGAAAGACCGCTTCTGATGAGCATCTTTAAAGGCGTGATCGGACGGGATCTTGCCGACATTAAAGAGCAGCTCAGACAGCAGGCGCTCGGCGGCGTGGATCTTATTAAAGATGACGAAATTTTCTTTGAAAATGAACTGACTCCGTTTGAAACCCGCATTATCGAAGGAAAACAAGTCCTGAAGGAAACGCGGGAGGAGACGGGGCATAAGACGCTGTACGCCGTAAACCTGACGGGGAGGACTTCTGAATTGCGGGATAAAGCGAGACGCGCGGCAGAACTCGGGGCAGACGCCCTTTTACTGAATGTATTCGCCTACGGCTTAGACGTCATGCAAAGTCTTGCTGAAGATGGGGAAATCCCGCTTCCGATTATGGCGCATCCGGCGGTCAGCGGCGCGTTTACATCATCTCCCGTTTACGGTTTATCGCACGCACTTTTGCTCGGCAAGCTGAACCGCTATTGCGGCGCCGATTTCAGCTTATTTCCGTCACCATACGGATCCGTCGCTCTTCCGAAGGAGTCCGCACTTGCGATCCATCATGAATGTGTAAAGGAAGACGTCTTTCAACCGACGTTTGCCGTCCCGTCAGCAGGCATTCATCCCGGCATGGTGCCATTGTTAATGCGTGATTTCGGTATTGATCACATCATCAATGCAGGCGGAGGCATTCACGGCCATCCGAAAGGAGCCGAGGGCGGCGGAAGAGCGTTTCGCGCCATTATTGATGCAGTGCTTGAAGCACAGCCGATTAAAGAAAAAGCCGCGTCGTGCAAAGATCTTCAGCTCGCATTAGACAAATGGGGAAAGGCGGAATCCGTATGACCCGCACACCGCTGATTATTTGTGATTTCGACGGAACAGTCACCATGAACGACAACATTGTCAGCATGATGAAAGAATTCGCGCCCCCTGAGTGGCTTGAATTAAAAGACGGTGTTCTGTCTAAAAGCATATCAATTCAGGAAGGAGTCGGCCGGATGTTCGGGCTGCTGCCGAGCAGCTTAAAAGATGAGCTGACGGACTTTATTCTGGAGGATGCGAAAATACGGGACGGCTTTTTGGATTTTGTTTCGTTTGTCCGGTCAAACGATCTCCCGTTTTATATCGTAAGCGGGGGAATGGACTTTTTTGTGCATCCGCTTTTAGAAGGCATCGTAGAAAAAGAGCGGATCTTTTGCAATCATGCATCCTTTGACAATGAATATATTCATATCAATTGGCCGCACGCCTGTGACGAAGCCTGCACGAATCAGTGCGGCTGCTGCAAACCGTCAGTCATCCGGAAGCTATCCGACCGGCAGAAATTTCTCATTATGATCGGTGATTCGGTGACGGATGTCGAGGCTGCAAAGTTATCCGATATGTGTTTTGCGAGAGATTATCTTTTGACTGAATGCAAAGAGCTCGGTCTTCGGCATCAGCCTTTTCAAGATTTTCATGAAGTGAAAGCAGGCATCGAAAATATCGGGGAGGTGCAGGCATGGCTGCAAAAGAAGAACGCTGGCGCGAACTTGCCGAAGTAAAGCGCGAGCTGGCTGAAAGAGACTGGTTCCCGGCAACAAGCGGGAATCTTTCCATCAAAGTATCCGACGCACCGCTGACGTTTCTCGTTACGGCAAGCGGAAAAGACAAACGAAAAGAAACAGACGAAGATTTTCTCTTAGTCGATGAGAACGGGGAGCCCGCTGAGACCGGCTATTCCTTAAAACCCTCGGCAGAGACGCTTCTCCATACGTACTTATACCAAAAGACAGACGCGGGCTGCTGTCTGCATGTCCATACCGTTAATAATAATGTCATCTCAGAGCTCTACGGGGATGAAAAACAAATCACCTTTCAGGGGCAGGAAATGATTAAGGCGCTCGGATTGTGGGAGGAAAACGCGTCGGTGACCGTTCCGATCATTGACAATCCGGCGCACATCCCGGCATTGGCCGAAAGCTTCGCGCGCCATGCAGACGCCGGATCAGGCGCGGTATTAATCCGCAATCACGGCATTACGACATGGGGGCGGACCGCGTTTGAGGCGAAAAGGGTGCTGGAAGCCTATGAATTTTTATTCAGCTGTCATATCAAGCTTCTGTCACTTCGGCCGCAGCTTGTAAAATAAAAGGAGGAACGCAAAATGGCGACAATCAGAATTCATGACGAAAAGAATACGATCATTGAACATCAGGAAGAAGTAGCGCGCTTTTTAGACGAACAAGAGGTGATCTATGAGCAGTGGAACATTGAAAAACTTCCGCCTGAGCTTTCGGAGAAATACGATCTAACCGAAGATGAAAAAAACCGGATTCTCACGGTGTTTGACAAGGAGATTCAGGATATTTCAGCCCGGCGCGGCTATCGGTCTCAGGATGTCATTTCTTTATCAGATACAACACCCAATCTTGATGAGCTGTTGAAAAATTTTCAAAGAGAACATCACCACACGGATGATGAAGTCCGCTTTATCGTCAGCGGGCACGGCATCTTCGTCATTCAGGGCAAAGACGGCACTTTTTTTGATGTCCGTTTAAATCCGGGGGATTTGATTTCGGTTCCGGAGAACATCCGCCATTACTTTACGCTTCAGGAAGACCGCCGGGTCGTCGCAATCCGAATCTTCGTGACGACTGAAGGATGGGTCCCGATTTATGAAAATGAAAGTGTACAAAACGGATAGATGTCCCAACCTCTCATGCGGTCAGCCGCATGAGAGGTTTTTTATTGTAATATAAAATCTCTGTTTTTTTATGCATTAAATGGGCGTATTTTGTTTATATCATTACCTGAATGGGTATTATTCTCGTAATCATACTAAAGATTCCAATATGAAATGAAAAATTAAGTTATTTAGTAAAAAAATGTTTACAAATAAAGTATAATCTGTAATAATGCTCAATAACCCAATCAAACTTGTTTCCTATTCTTTTAGCGGTGAGGGGTGAAGTGAATGGGCAGTTATTCTGAACAAGAAAAATTGCTAGTATCTATTGATGAAAAGAGGAAAATGATGATAGATGCGGCTAACAGGCAGGGGTTTACAGGATATGACACGATCAGACACAGCCAGGAACTGGACAGTCTGATGAACGCGTATCAGCAGCTGATAAACCGTGAACGCACACATCACCAAGGAATACAGGGCCTTGTGAAGAAAATAGGCTTGTTCTCCCGCGGTGACGTCATGCCTGCATATGAAGCAAACAAATGATTGATGATAAACAGATAACGAAGACTGAATGCGCTTCATGATTAACCGCCGCATCCGAAAGATGACCGCGTACAGTCAGCGGGTTTTTCCGCTGGCACAGCTCACGAAGCGCCTCGTATCTATCTGCCGGCTATGTTGCCGTTCCCCGGTATATCCTCTTACACATATTCTTCTTATATAAAAAACACCCTGTTTCAGGGTGTTTTTTCATCGTGAAGCGGCAGGGAGGGTAATGGTGACCTCTGTGCCTTTATCGACTTCACTTTGAATGTCAATCGAACCGCCGTACATCAGCACGATCCGTTTACATACGACAAGACCGAGGCCGGTGCCTTTTTCCTTTGATGTGACAAACGGAAGGAAAATGTGCTCAAGCATATCTTCAGAAATACCCATTCCGTTGTCGGCCACCTTAATGACTGCTTTATCGTCGAGGGCCTCTAAATAGATGGACAGCCTGCCGCCTTCCTGCATTGATTCGAGCGCGTTTTTCGCGACATTTAAGATCACCTGTTTAATATGGTCTTTCGTGCAGTTGACCTTGAGCGGCCGATTGACGAGAATCTCCACATTCACTTCCACATTATAAAGATTCCCTTCCGAATAAATAATCGGCATAATCTCATCAAGAATATCCTGCAGCGAGTTCACTTCCAATCGTTCCGCGGTCGGTTTGCCGAGCACTAAAAACTCACTGACAATCTGATTGATCCGTTTAACCTCCTGCTCAATAATTGAGAAATACAGCTGATCTTCCTCCGTTTTATATTTTTTCTGCAAAAGCTGAATGAAGCCGCTGATCCCTGTAAGCGGGTTGCGTATTTCATGAGCGGTGCTTGCGGCAAGCGTTCCGATCAGCTCCAATTTTTGCGCCTCGTTTTGAGCGCGCTCCAGCTCGGTCTTGCGCTTAAGCAGATAATATTGAACGAGGATGAACAGAATATTCAGCAGCACGGCAATACTGGACATCGGCAGCAGCACGCTTTTGGTCAGCTCGTTCAGCTCTACCGGTTTCGGGTAAACATTGATATTCCAATTAATATCATCCAGATAGCCGCTGACCGGTTTCACGCCTTCTGACTGATCAGCCCGTCCGCTGGCAAATATCACTTTATCCTCATGGGTTGCCTTGACATAAACGTCGGGGCTCAGCATATTGATCATATTTCTCAAATAATCGACTTGTATGGCGGCCACGAAATAATCCGTGACCTCCCGGTTTGCGTCTAACACCGGCACGCAGATCGTAAAGATGCGCTGGCCTGTAATTCTGCTGGAGTAGTCGTTTGTGATGACCGTTTTTTTCGTCTTTTTTGCCTTCGTAAAATACGGTCTGTCGGCCAAATTCACCTTTGTTTTCAGATCGGTCGTGCTTGCGATGACGTCACCTTTGGAATTCAGCATATACAATCCGCTGAATCTGGGTTCATCCTCAAAAGCCTGATCGAGGATTTCATTTATCTTTTCTTCATTGACAGGCTTATCGACAGCGATCGCAAGTGTTGTCATCCGGGCTTTTGTTTCACCGATTAAATAATTGAGCTTATTGCGGTGAAGATTGAGCATCATACTGGCTTCCTGTATGTGTTTATCGGCTATTTTCTGCTTTTCTTTTTCATATATGAAAAAGCTGATAATAAGTGCCGGGATGATCACCAATATGAGATAAAGTTTGATCTTTCCCCGGGCACCTTTAAATGTATTCACTCTGCATCGCTCCAACATTACACTTGAATAGAGGTATTATATCATTGTTTATACTTCTTTAATAAGAAAAAATAACCAAAATGCTATAAAAACAAATTATTTTATTAAGGTCCGTCAAAAAGAAGAGAAATTTTGGAAAGATTTTTGTTGACATTTTTCATTTTGTTTATTAATGTTTCTCTGTAACGGTTTCTTTTGCAAAAAGGATGATTGAATGTATGACGGATAAAACAGAAAACTCATTGAAATTATTTATTGTACTGTCGCGTGCATACCGGTCCATAAACGACCATATGAATAAACATATTCATAAGCACGGCCTGAATCCGACAGAATTTGCTGTGCTTGAACTGCTGTATCATAAAGGCAACCAGCCGCTGCAGCAGATCGGCGACAAAATTTTATTAGCGAGCGGGAGTATTACATACGTTGTTGACAAATTAGAGAAAAAAGAACTTCTCATCAGAAAAGCCTCGCCGACTGACAGGAGGGTGACTTTCGCACAGATTTCCGAAAAGGGAATCCGTCTTTTGGACGATATTTTCCCTGATCATGCAGCCGAAATTAAAGAAATGATCAGTGTGCTGAGTGATGAAGAGATAGAAATGTGTACGGAAATGCTGAAAAGAGTGGGATTAAACGCTAAACATTTTCATCAGAAATAAAAAAGGAAGCCATTTGAAAGGCTTCCTTTTTTATATTACTGATTTTCGTCAGGGACGGCGTTTCGCGGCTGTATCAATACTTCGACACGCCTGTTTTTGCTGCGTCCTTCCGCGGTTTTGTTCGACGCAGCCGGCTTATACTCACCGAAACCTTTGGCGCTGAATACTTTTGCGTCAAGTTTCGGGTTTTCTGTAAGAATAGCCATGAAGTTGACGGCCCGCATGACGCTTAAATGCCAGTTTGATTGAAATTGTGAGTTTTTAATCGGCACATTGTCCGTATGCCCGCTGATGATAATGTTCCTTGGCGGATTCAGCACAAGGAGATTCGAGATTTCCTTCGCGAGCGGAATATCTTCCTGGCGGATATCCGCCCGTCCTGAGTCAAAAAAGATACTGTCTTTAATGGTAATTAAGAGGCCTTCTTTTGTCAGCTTTGTTTCCAGCTGATGTTCAAGCTTTTTGTTTTTTATAAATTGTTTGACTTGCTTTTGCACACCTTCAAGCTCTTCGCGGTCGGCTGCTTCTCTTTCTTTCTTCTTCTGTTCTTTATCTTTTTCCTTGTCTTTTTTTAACTGATCAACGCCGTCTTTTTCATTTTCGGGAGGGGTGACGCTTGAATATTCAAGGACCCCCGTGCCTCCTGTGAAAACGGCGTTAAATGATTTAGACAGCATTTGAAATTTCGCCGCGTCGACAGAACTCATGGCGAACAATACAATGAACAGAGCCAAAAGAAGGGTGAGAAGGTCCGCGTACGGGATCAGCCAAGACTCATCCACATGCTCGTCATCATGCTTCTTCTTCTTTTTTCTCGCCATTGTTTGCCTCTCCTTCTTGTTCAATGACTTTTGCTCGTTCGTTCGCAGGGAGATACATGAGAAGTTTTTGTTCGATCACTTTCGGCGCCTGTCCTTCAAGCACCGACAGAACGCCTTCGATCATGATTTCACGCAGTTTGACTTCCTGTTTTGATTTACGTTTCAGCTTGTTGGCGAAAGGATGCCATAGTACATATCCCGTAAAGATCCCGAGAAGGGTGGCGACAAACGCCGCACTGATGGCATGTCCGAGCGCCTCGGTATTGTTCATATTGGAAAGAGCGGCGATAAGACCGATGACCGCACCCAAAACGCCGAGTGTCGGCGCATATGTGCCGGCTTGGGTAAAGATAGCCGCGCCGGCCTGGTGTCTGTCCTCCATCGCTTCAACTTCCTCAGTCATAATATCTCTGATAAATTCTGCGCTTTGTCCGTCAACCGCCATGCTCAGTCCGTTTTTCAAAAACGCGTCATCCACGTCTTCGATGCTTGCTTCCAATGCGAGCAGACCTTCCCGTCTGGCGATTTGCGCCCATTGAGAGAACATGGGAATTAATTGCGCAATGGTCAGCTGTTTGTTTTCTTTAAACAGCACTTTAAAAAGGGCAGGCACTTTTTTGATTTCTTTTCCGGGGAATGCGATGATCACCGCAGAAATCGTACCGAACAAAATAATCAGAATAGCTGCCGGGTTAGCGAGTGCGCTTAAGCTGACCCCTTTCAGCACCATGCCCACGCTTAAAGCAATCAGGGCGAGGATGATACCGATAATCGATGTTTTATCCATAGTTTTCACCAAATCCTTTATACTAGCTTTCTATGGTTAATATCGGTGGCAGTGGATGGAACTTTAGGGTGAATGCGAAATTGTTGCCGAATTCTTCACAGTTTCTGCCCTCCGGCATGGAAAAAGATACAAAAAAGCGGCTCCCCGGACAGGGAACCGCTTTTTCTTATTGTGCACGGACTTTGATGCCGTCTTCTTCCATTACGACATGGAAGGCTTTGATTTCGTTATCATCCAATAAGAGATCTGTCATTTCGTCTTCGATCAATTCCTGGATGGTTCTTCTGAGCGGGCGTGCTCCGAAAGCAGGGTGATAGCCGATTTCAGCGATTTTTTCTTTCGCATCATCGGTGACGCTCAGGCTGATGCCGCGCTCTTTTAATGTGTCTTCAAGCTCTGCGAGAAGCAGGCTGACGATTTTTACGAGATGTTCTTTTTTCAGGGATTGGAATTCAATAATGCTGTCAAACCGGTTTAAAAACTCCGGTTTGAAGAACGCACTCAGTGAATCAATCAGCGTTTGTTCTTCCATGACGCTTTCTTCAGATTGGAACCCGACCTTTGCTTGTTTTTCGCCGGTTCCCGCGTTGCTTGTCATAATCAAAACGGTATCTTTGAAGCTGACAGTTCTGCCTTGGCTGTCTGTCAGACGGCCGTCCTCCATAATCTGCAGGAACATATGCTGGACGTCAGGGTGCGCTTTTTCAATCTCATCAAGCAGCACGATGCTGTACGGATTGCGTCGCACTTTTTCCGTTAATTGCCCGGCTTCATCATGTCCGACATATCCCGGCGGTGAACCGATGATTTTAGAAACGGCGTGTTTTTCCATGTATTCACTCATATCGAGCCGGATGATAGAATCTTTTGTGCCGAACAGTTCATCTGCGAGTGTTTTTGATAACTCGGTTTTTCCGACCCCGGTCGGTCCGACAAAGAGGAAGGAGCCGACAGGTCTGTTTTTTGATTTTAAGCCGGCGCGGCTTCGTCGGACCGCTTTCGCCACTTTTTTCACGGCTTTTTCCTGACCGATGACACGCTCATGAAGGCGCTCTTCAAGTTCCTTCATTTTGACTTGTTCATCAGCCTGAAGTTTTCCGACCGGAATGCCTGTTTTCTGTTCAATGATGGCTTGAATATGCTCCGCCCCGATTTCTGAAGAAGCGGCCGGTGTTTCATGCGCCAGCTGCTTTTCCAACGCCGCTTCTTCATCGCGCAGTTTCGCGGCAAGCTCATAATTTTCTTCCTGAAGCGCTTTTGTTTTCTCCGCGTCAATTGCTTTAAGTCTCTCAGCCGCATCTTCTTCATTTACGGTATCAAGCTCCAGGTTTGCCTTAGAACCGGCTTCATCTAACAAGTCGATCGCTTTATCCGGCAGATGGCGGTCCTGAATGTAGCGGGAAGAAAGTGTAACACACGCTTTGATCGCTTCATCGCTGAATGTGACGCCGTGATATTTCTCGTATTTATCTTTAATGCCTTCAAGAATGCTGATGGCTTGTTCGATAGAAGGCTCATGAACCATGACAGGCTGGAAGCGTCTTTCAAGCGCTGCATCTTTTTCAATCTGGCGGTACTCTTTCAGCGTTGTCGCCCCGATGACCTGCAGTTCGCCTCTGGCCAGCGCCGGTTTCAGGATGTTTCCGGCATCCATTGATCCCTCGGCAGAGCCGGCGCCTACGAGAAGGTGAATCTCGTCAATGAACAAAATGACGTTTTTCCGCTCTTTTAATTCGTTCATTAATTGTTTCATTCTTTCTTCAAACTGGCCTCTGATTCCTGTGTTGGCGACGAGGGAAGCGACATCAAGCAGATAAAGTTCTTTGTTTTTCAGTTTGTTCGGCACATCGCCTTCAGCGATTTTAAGCGCCAAACCTTCTGCAATAGCCGTTTTGCCGACACCGGGTTCACCGATAAGCACCGGGTTGTTTTTATTCCGGCGGTTCAAAATTTCAATTACGCGCGCCACCTCATCATCGCGTCCGATCACAGGGTCAATCAGACCTGCTTTTGCGCCGTTTGTGACGTTTTGAGCGAGCTCATCGAGCAGACCCTTTTTACGGCTGTCCTGCTGTTTATTTTGACCGGGAGCGAAGCCTTGCTCAAACGGGAATCCGAAAGATTGCGGACCCATGCTCATAGCCGGTTTGCGGGTTAATTCTGTATAACATGTTTCACATAAAACGAATTGTCTTTGAATGGAATTGACTTGCATGTTCAGGCGAATCGTCGCCTCGTTTTTCTGACAGTGTTGACAACGCATTTGCCAAAACCTCCTTGTTTGATCTTCTTTGACCAAATGAATTAGAAAATAAGGCCTTAACTTTGACCTTCTTTGATGAATAGTATACTCTGACCTTCTTTGACTTTCAAGTGTTTTGTTTTAAACCGCGAAAAATCAAAGTTTACAGCATGAAAAGCGGCATTTGAAATGTTTGACCTTTCTTGATGAAGAGTATACGCCGGTCCTTTTTTTCTTTCAATATTTTTGCTTAAAGGGGAGAGCTGAATTCGTTTTTGGGGAAGGATGATTTGTTCTTCTTTTCAGGCGACTTGTCTCATATGCTGATAAAAAGGCCTGGACAAATCTGCGCATAGCCGGAGGGTGAAATGGGACAAAGAAAAGGTTCTGCAAGTCAGCTTGCATTCGTATACGTAGGAACGGTTGTAGGAGCCGGTTTTGCCACGGGACGGGAAATCGTTGAATTTTTTCTGAGGTTTGGCTGGATCGGTCTGTTCGGTATTATGGTAAGCGGTCTGATGTTTACATATTTAGGCGCCAAAATCATGATTATTTCCAAACGGATTCATGCAGCATCTTATCAGGAATTGAACACATATTTATTCGGCCGGTCCATCGGCCGCGCCGTGAACATGTTTATGATGTTTATCTTGCTGGGAGTGACCTCTGTCATGCTGTCCGGAGCGGGAGCGCTGTTTCATGAACAGCTTGGCTGGCCTGCACAAGCGGGGATCCTTCTGACGATCGTCCTGAGTTTTGCCGTCATGACAAGCGGTGTTAAAGGTGTGTTCGGCGTCAATATATTGGTTGTGCCGCTTTTAATTTCCTTCTCTTTTATCGTTGCCGCTGATTCTTTTGTATTTACAAGTGCGAGAAATGCGGACGAATGGGTATGGCCTGACAAGTGGAATTGGGTTTTGTCCGCCGTCTCTTACGGCGCGTTAAATTTATCACTCGCCCAAGCTGTTCTTGTGCCGCTTGCGAATGAAATGTCATCAGAGAAAGTGATCAGAAGGGGGGCTTATTTAGGCGGCGCTCTGTTGACACTGGTGCTTGCCGCGAGCTTCTTATCATTATCGGTGCTGCCGGATGTGCTGGAGTTTGACATTCCGATGGCTCAAGTTGTGTATTTGTATTCGCGCTCGCTTCATATCATCTATTTGTTTATTATTTTCGGGGAAGTGTTTACGTCAGTTATCGGCAATTTATATGGATTGGAAAAACAATTAAACAGTTTTCTTCATATAAAAAGTACATATATTTACGGCGGGATTTTGATGTTTGCGTTTATTGTCAGTCAAATCGGCTACGGACAGCTGATTTCCACCGTTTATCCGGTGTTTGGATATGTGAGTCTGGCCTTTATCGGCGCATTGGTTTGCAAAAAAGTCCCGAAAGAAAAACAACGTAAATAAGGAAAATGTCTGTATTTTTTGGAAATCCCCCTTCTTTTTTCCTGTCAATTCTGTATAATGAACTGGGAAATGATGGGGAGGAGTAAGAGATGAAAGATCGACGTGTATTATTGGGATTTATTTTTATTTGTATCGGCATTGCGTTTTTTTTACAGAAGGCGGGAGTTATACATCTTTCTGCCGGTTCGGCGTGGCCGTTTCTTTTTATTATAATGTCCGCGGGGTTTCACGCCGGATTTGTTTTTTCGAAAAAAACGCCTGAACAGACGGGACTGCTCGTTCCCGGCGGTCTTTTTCTTGTGCTGGGCTTCCTGTTTTGTTTTGAGACGGCAACAGGATGGGCGTATTCAGGCGTGACGTGGCCTGTTTATATATGGGCGCCTGCTCTCGGTCTGTTTGAACTGTGGTATTTCGGCGGGAGAAAGGTCGGCGTATTGATTCCTGCTTTGATTTTGGCAGGGACGGGTGCCCTATGCTTTGCCGGTATGCTGTTGACAGGGCTGTGGCCGCTTTTGATCATTGCAGTAGCGGTTCTGTTTCACGCCGCTGCCTTCATGCAGCCGAAAAAAAGAACGGGCCTTCTCATTCCGGGCGGAACATTGCTTGTGATTGGCGGGTTATTATGGTTTGAAACGCTGACAGACTGGACATACGCAAATATGACATCGCCTGTCTACCTCTTTGCCGTCGCGTTCGGCCTGTTTGAAGCCTGGCTGTTCGGCAGAAAGCAAAGGGGGCTATTGGCTGCTGCTGCGGTTCTTTGCGCAATGGGGATTTTCGGCATATTCACCAATGTAAATGAAGTCATCAGCGAACGCGGCTGGCCCGCGCTCATTCTTTTGCTTGCAGCCGCTTTTCACATTCCGATTTTCGGTCCGAAACCGGTCAAAAACGCAGGACTTCTCGTACCGGGCGGCATTTTATTGGTTACAGGGATCTTGTTTGTTTTTGAAACGGCGACCCATTGGGCCTATTCCGGTGTGACATGGCCTGTTTATCTGTTGGCAGCGGCATTCGGTTTATTTGAACTGTGGCTGTTCGGCGGGAAACAAAAGGCGCTGCTCATTCCGGTTGCGGTTCTGACCTTGACCGCGCTATGCTTTACGCTGATGTATCAGCCGATCATCCCGGTTTCTGTTTTCTGGCCTGCCTTATTTGTGCTGAGCGGGATTGCACTGATGGCATTTCCGAAAAAGAAAAGCCGGGCATAAATTGGTTTTTGCAGCCTGACACAAGTTTCAGGCTGTTTTTTTTATTGTCACGGGAAACAGCATTATGGTATGATAGCAAAAGTGAAAAAAAGAAGAAAATCCGTATTGATGCGGGAGAGGTTCTAGCTACACCCTCTATAAAAAACTAAGGACGAGCTGTATCCTTGGATACGGTTTTTTTTATGTTTTTTAGGGCGCCTTCTCCGAGATAGGCGCTTTTTTTATTGAATGATAGATAAGGGAGAGAAAGACATGAAAAAAGAAAAAGCGGTTGTGGTGTTCAGCGGAGGCCAAGACAGCACGACGTGTTTATTATGGGCTTTGCAAAACTTTGAAGAAGTGGAAACCGTTACATTCCATTACAATCAGCGTCATCAAGAAGAAATTGATGTAGCTAAATCGATTGCCGAAAAGCTCGGTGTCAAAAATCATCTGCTTGATATGTCTCTTTTAAACCAGCTTGCGCCAAACGCGCTGACACGGGATGATATCGAAATTGAAGCGAAGGACGGCGAACTGCCGACAACGTTTGTGCCGGGGCGCAACCTTGTATTTTTATCCTTTGCATCGATTCTTGCATATCAAATCGGCGCACGCCACATCATCACCGGTGTATGCGAGACTGATTTCAGCGGCTATCCTGACTGCCGGGACGAGTTTGTCAAGTCCTGCAATGTCACCGTCAACTTGGCGATGGAAAAGCCGTTCGTCATTCATACGCCGCTTATGTGGCTGAACAAAGCGGAAACATGGAAACTTGCTGATGAGCTCGGCGCGCTTGATTTTGTAAAGAATAACACATTGACTTGCTATAACGGCATCATTGCGGACGGATGCGGAGAATGCCCGGCATGTCTGCTCCGCAATAAAGGATATGATGAATATATGAAAATGAAAGGGGAGCGGAACTAATTGCTTTCTCAAATTTACCCGCAGGTTCAGCATCCTTATTCGTTTGAGCTGAATAAGGACATGCACATTTCAGCCGCGCACTTTATTCCCCGTGAAAGTGCCGGAGCGTGCAGCAGAGTCCACGGCCACACGTATACAGTAAATATTACAGTTGCAGGGGATGAACTGGATGATTCAGGCTTTCTCGTGAATTTCAGTGTGCTGAAGAAATTGGTGCACGGCGCTTACGATCATACATTGCTGAATGACCATGACGAATTTTCCGATGATGACCGATATTCGCTGCCGACAACCGAAGTCGTAGCCAAAACGATTTACGATAAAGTTCAGTCCTACCTCGAAACACTGGAGAATCAGCCGGTCTGCGTCCAGGTTTTTGTCAGGGAAACCCCCACAAGCTATTGCATATACCGCCCGAAAAAAGGTGATTTGAATGGCTAAAGGAATCCCGGTTTTAGAAATTTTCGGACCGACGATACAAGGAGAGGGCATGGTCATCGGCCAGAAAACCATGTTCGTCCGCACGGCAGGCTGCGACTACTCCTGCAGCTGGTGCGACTCCGCCTTTACATGGGACGGCTCAGCCAAAAAAGATATCCGCTGGATGACGGCGGAAGACATTTACCGCGAGCTGAGAGAAATCGGCGGAGACGCCTTTTCCCATGTTACCATCTCAGGAGGAAACCCGGCGCTGTTAAAGCAGCTTGACGCGCTGATTCTGCTGCTGAAAGAACATGGTGTGCGCGCCGCTTTAGAAACGCAGGGAACGGTCTATCAGGATTGGTTTACAATGATTAACGACCTGACGATTTCACCGAAGCCGCCGAGTTCAGGGATGACAACCGACTTTGCAAAGCTCGATCACATCGTGTCTTCGCTTGATGCGGCTGAAAGGCTTAGCGCAGTCAGCTTAAAGGTCGTCATTTTTAATGATGAAGATCTGCAATTCGCGAAAACCGTGCATAAGCGGTATCCGAATATCCCGTTTTATCTTCAGGTCGGAAACGATAATGTCCACACGACGGATGACCGGGCATTAATTGCGCATCTGCTCGAAAAATATGAAAAACTCGTTGACAAGGTTTCTGCCGATTCAGACCTGAATCTCGTCAGAGTCCTGCCTCAGCTTCATACATTGCTTTGGGGCAATAAACGGGGAGTTTAATAGAAAGGGAGAATTTACATGACAAGAAAAGAATCAGAATTAGAAGGAGTTACACTCCTGGGGAATCAAGGGACAAACTATTTATTTGAATATGCGCCGGAGGTTTTGGAATCATTCCCGAATAAACACGTGAACCGTGATTATTTCGTTAAATTCAACTGCCCGGAATTTACGTCGCTTTGCCCGAAAACGGGACAGCCGGATTTTGCAACCATCTACATCAGCTATATTCCGGACGAAAAAATGGTGGAAAGCAAATCGTTAAAGCTGTATCTTTTCAGCTTCCGCAACCACGGAGACTTCCACGAGGACTGCATGAACATCATCATGAATGACTTGATCGAATTAATGGATCCGCGTTATATCGAAGTGTGGGGTAAATTCACGCCAAGAGGCGGAATCTCCATTGACCCGTATACAAACTACGGCAGACCCGGAACAAAATATGAAAAAATGGCTGAACATCGCATGATGAATCATGATATGTATCCGGAGACGATTGACAACCGTTAATGTTCCCGGCGCAGCCTAAATACTTCCGGTTATGATCCGAAGTATGAAACGGAGTGGGGTCACGGTAAAACCCGAACATTCAACGCCAGTTTTAGGCGGAAATGTGACCGATTGTGACCTGAAGCAGCCGCAGTGTGACCACGATCCCTGTCTTTTTAGGCGGGGATTTTTCAATACGTTCCATTTATTCAGCGTCCTCAATTTCAAATAGCTCATCGACTCCTACGCCGAGCGCTTTGGCAATCGAAAAACGTGCCAGTCTTCGTGGCGACTATTCTTATCGAAGCGCGATATCGAACCTTGTGGCACACCTGATGCTTCCGAAAGTCTTACCTGCGTCCACCCTTTCGCCTTCATAACGGCGTTTAGGCGCGGCGTTGCGTTTAGTTTCATTTCGACCACCTCTGCGACCATTATAAGTCATTTTAAAAGAGCAAGTATAGTCTATTCAGTTGTTTATTTCTAATATTATTTAATGCATTTCTTCTTTGGTGATGCATGTTATAATTTACCTATACAATGAGAATAAACACGAAAGGCAGTGAAAATGGAGGGTAAAGATTACGAAACTAAAGGATACGATTCGAGCATAACGTTCGACTACAAAGAAATGCCGGACGTACGCTTAACAATACTATAATAAAATAATTAGAGGATAATATGTTTGATATATACATACATCCTCTTTTTTAATACATATAAATTTTAAACCGGACTAAACAAAGTTAGTTTAATATGTAGACATTAACTTTAACAGTGTAGCCAATGAGGCTGGAGTATCTAAGGCTACTCTATATCATACTATGATACTAAGAGAACAAATTGAAACGTTACGTCAACAGCAGCAGATAAAGAGACCAGCTGCGAAGCGTATGAAGATTGAAAGAATGAAAATAATAAAGACTAGATTATTTAATCTCTAAACGGAAAATTAAGTGAATAGAAAAAGAACTACGAAGACAATTAAAGATTGCTTACGCTCAGGTATATAAAATGCTATTTACCTAAATGGTGAAAACGAAAGCAATTGCAATAAGAGCATTTGCTTTTTTTAGCCGGGCAGCATTCCTGTAATAAATAAAAATTTAATTTATGGAAGAAACATGGCAGTTTAGCACAACAGAAAATTAAAAAAAGATATAATAGTTCTAGATAATATCAATTTGGAGGGGAAAAATGAATTTAGAAATACGATTAGCAAGTGCAGAAGAATATCAGATTGTGCATAAAATTATGTTAGAAGCATTTGAAGAATATAGATTTCTTAAAGTTCCCTCTAGTGCATTAAATGAACCATTAGATAATCTATTAAATGCAATGAAACAAGGATTAGAAAAAGCATTGTTGTGCTTTGTAGATGGGGAACCAGTAGCTTCTTCTAGGATTACATTAAAAGATACCTCGATATATTTTTCAAGATTATCCGTTACATCACATGCAAGAGGAAAAGGGATTGCGAAGGCAATGTTATTATGGATTGAGAATTATGCTATTGAAAATAACAGAAAGAAAATAGAATGTCGTGTTCGTGCATCATTACCAAAAAATATAAGCTTGTACGAAAGAATGGGTTACATAGTTTCTGAAGAAGAAACTGTTACCAACCCTAATGGTTACGAAGTTAAAACAGTAGTAATGGAAAAACCTATACTAGAAACTAGGAACGGCAAATTGGATAGTTTGTGAAGTAATACACTTAAACAATCGGGTGCATTTGTTGAATAAAGGGGTCATACATATTATTTCTGTCTTATATGAATGACCCCTTATTTTATCTGTATTATTATTTTAAATTTAGTCTTGATAATTTAACAGCAGGACAATGTGATAACTGCGACTATACGCTAGTCAAAAGCTCGGTGAAGAACGAGAAGTTTCTTCGGGAGTGCCGGCGGTCTCGGAATATAACCTAAATCCCCCCGCTTTTTAAGCGGGGGGATTTTTCGTCTGTGGCGCGCCGCTGGAAAGGTGCATGATATCCGCACAGACCTTGTATAATGAAAAGAGAAATTATCTGGAGAAAAGAAAAAGACGAGTAAACCCGGGGGGAGTGTACTCGCCGCTTCATTACGTGACGGGTGCTGGATGGCAGCTCGTCTGTTTCATTATAAAATAGGGAACGTATGTTTGTAAAGGCCTGCGCCGTTTTTTTCTTATCCGGAGCGGAACAATTGTAAATGAATGATCAGCATGATAGCATGTCCTGTAAAAAGAAGGAGTGTTCGTCATGGAGCCGTTAGAGTTAAACGGTGTAAGGCTTGAAATGTATGACTGTAAAGAAAGTGCGGGCAAAAACGGCCGCGTCATCTCATTTATATTGAAGGTGACCTCTGAAACGTATCATGACATTGCCGTCCTTTTGTATGAAAAAACATTTGAAATTAAGGCGCCCGATCGGGGTCTTGAATTCCGCGGCAAAATAACCAACTACCATACATCCATCACAAATCTTTACAATAAAGATGAGACCGGAGATTTTTTCATTGAAATGACGGAAATCTGAAATCATTTGAAAAAGCTGCCGGGCGGCAGCTTTTGTGCGGGATATGTAAATGGTTCGGATTGTTCAGTGGGGGTTAATAGGAGTCTCTGATGATTTTATAATTTTTATGGTTGACGACAGTGAGGGAATCTAATTCAAGATCACGATAATTATCCATGATGGTTACATCAACGATGACGGAGTTTTCATTTACCTTTTCAACAATACCGGTTAATCCGTTTTTAAATTCAATGACGTTTCCAACCTTAGCAATTTTCACGAGCTTCCTCTCCTTTATCATAAATCCTGTTTGAAAATATTTTGCAGTATTTTCTTTAAGAAGTAAAGCGATATGGGTATCGGCCTGCTCAATCATTGTCCCGGCGGGGGAAAGATGATATATTGATTTTCGGGAAAAAGCCGAGAAAAGGAGGCTGTGTTCGTTGCTGCCTGAAGAAATATCAGAACGTATCAACCAAATGCGCACCGGTGAAATCAAAGAATTCAGGGTGCAGAAAGAACATTTTCTTGCATTTCGAGCGGTTTTATCGAAGCAGGAAGATTTTAAGCATTTCCGCGGTATTGCACAGCAGGGCGGAGATGTTGTTTTCCAGTATTTAGAACAGCCAAGAAGCTGACGGCTCCTCGCATATGAGGAGTCTTTTTTTGTTTTCGCTGCTCATTTCATCTTGCTGTAACAGATGTAAACAAAATGTAAAATCCCTCCGATGGATACTTTTACTGCAATTTGGTTAATGTTGTGAAAATGACGGCCGTTTTTCTGCCAATAATAAGGCCGTTAACGAACTTCTTCCATCATAAAAGCTGATTGGGAGTGCTGGAAAATCTTTAACCGTGAATTTGCGCACTGCTCTTGTTAAGGTAGTGAAGTATTTAAGGAGGAAAGCGTATGACGACAAAATTTGCTGCCTTGGCTGTCTTTTTTCTTTGTTTTATGCCTGCAACAAAAATTGAACATACAGAAGCTCTGTTTACTTTAGCGAAGAAGCCAAAGCAAGAATCCAGCACACTGGTTGCTGATTTAAATAGAAATAGTTCGGTGCCGAAGTTTTCAAAAACTGACCAGAAGCATTCGATCCATCCGATAAAGCTGTCATCTCATCTTGAGCAGAAAGCCAAACCGGAGAAAATGGCTTATCAGCCGCCGAAAAAGACGTATTCCAGTGCCGACAGGGAACTTCTGTCACGTCTCGTGCACGCAGAAGCGAAGGGTGAGTCTTATAAAGGAAAGGTCGCGGTAGCCAGCGTCGTGCTGAACCGGACTGAAAAGAAAGGCTTCCCGGATACCATTCGGGGTGTGATTTATCAAAGGAATGCATTTGAACCGGTAGCAAACGGAAGCATTAATCAAAAGCCGGATAAGGATTCCATCGCCGCCGCAAATGAGGCGCTTAACCATCCGGGCAGAGAAACGAACGCATTGTTTTTCTACAATCCGAAAACAGCTTCTGACCATTGGATCCGTTCCCGAAAAATTATCGAACGGATCGGCAGACACGTATTTGCTATGTAAGCATAGCGGGACAAATATCCCGGCTATGCTTTTTTCAATTTTAAGAAATCGAAAATATTTTCAGAACTTGTCTCATATGATGATGAAAGAACGAGAGACAAGGAGAGACACCATGAATCGATTTGTGAAAGGGATCATTCTTTTATCCATCGCCGCCTTTTTCGCTGAATGTCTGGAATTTGTCGTGAATATGATACTGGCGCGGGAGCTTGGCGAGCATGGGATGGGGCTTTACATGAGTATTCTGCCCACCATTTTTCTCATTATCGTGATCGCCAGTCTGGAGCTTCCGATCTCCATCTCAAAATTCATCGCGGAATCCAATCAGAAGCTGCATGAAAGCATGCTCCGGCATGCCTTCAGAATGACCGCCGTATTTACCGCGTTTTCAACCGCGGCCGCAAGCATCGCGCTGCCGTTCATTCCTGTATTCGATACGTACCACCCTTTTATTAAAGGGATTGTCATCGGACTGATTCCCGTCGTCGCTTTTACATCCATCGCCAGAGGCTATTTTATGGGTGTGCAGCAGATGGGGAAAATCGCGGTTGCAAATGTCTTGAAAAAAATCATTCAAGTGCTTTGTCTGTTTATCTTTTTTCAATGGTACTCTTTTGAAATTGATATGGCCGTGCTCATCTCGTTATTTGTGCTGGTCGCAAGTGATGTCGTGGTGTTCGTATACTTGTATACGCAGTTTATTTTGGCGAGGAGGACGCTTTCCGGCCATCAGCACATTCATCTCCGCGGCAAGGATGTGCGGAAACGTCTTCTGGCGGTATCCATTCCGACAACGGGGCTTCGTATTTTTCACGCGGTGACAAATGCCATTGAACCTTTTTTAGTAAAAGGAGCGCTGCTGGCCTCAGGGGCGGCCGGGGCAGCAGCGATTGATCAATACGGCATGCTCGCCGGTGTAGCGGTGACGATCGGTTCGTTTCCCGCATTTATCGCTCATTCACTGATGGTCGTCATGATTCCGAGCATTTCAGAAGCGTACGCGCTGTCTCAATATGACATTGTACTGAAACGGCTGAGACAAGCGATTTTTATTACATTCGGCTATGGCATTCCGGCAGTCTGGATCATGTTTCAGTTCGCCGGCCCGCTGACCCATTTATTTTTTCAGTCTCCGGAAGCGCAGTATTTTTTGCAGCTTTTGTGGCCGTATTTTCTTTTTCAGCTGTTTGTGATGCCGCTTCAGGCCTGTCTGATCGGCATCGGTCATGTGAAAACGGCGTTTTATCATAATGTATGGAGCAGCATTGTGGGTCTTTCGATGATGTATGTGCTTGGTTCTATGCCGAATCTGCAAATGCTCGGCATTATACTTGGCATGAATACCGGCATGATTCTTCTGACAAGTTTACATTACGCGACGATCTGCAAAGACCTCGGTGTCTCCGTGTTCCTGACCGGCGGCGGAAGAACAGCACCCCGGATCGAGAGCTGAAAAGACTGATACATTTCAGTAAGGAGGGGCAAGCTATCCGAAACGCGTGAAAGGAAGATCTTATGCATAAAAACCGTCTTATTGCATGCGCAGTCCTTTTGATTGCTGCCGCTCTCTGGATGCCTGAAGCAAAAGCCTCATCAGAAAAACAGGCAGTTCCCGCCGTGTTTCTGATGAAGACGATTGAAGGAGACGAGATATCGGTCCCGAATAAAGGGCAGAAAACCATTTTGCATTTTTGGACATCGTGGTGTCCGCCGTGTAAAAAAGAACTGCCGCAGTTTCAAACGTATTATGAACAGCATCAATCCGATGATGTAAGTCTTGTAACGGTAAATCTCATGAATGCTGAGCAAAACAAAGAGGCCGTTCAAAACTTTGTCAATCAGCACCATCTCACATTCCCGGTCGTTCTTGACTCTAAGGGCGAGCTTATGAAGGAATACGGGATCATGACGATTCCCACGTCATTTCTGCTGAATGAAAAAGGAGAAATCGAAAAAAAGATCATCGGTCCGATGACCGCTTCACAATTAAAAGAATGGTCTGAGAAATAAAAAGGAGCGGGAGGATTACCTCCCGCTCCTTTTTTTCATATCATGAACAGCTGAAGGGATTATAATGATAATTATTATCAAAAAGAAATTAAAACAATTATAATTGAAATCTTTCGCCGGCGTGCTATAATAAAGAAAAACACCGCGATAGTACTGTGAAAATGCTGCCTGTAAGGCGGCAGTTTTGCTTTTATCAGGGAAATGAAGATGATTTGCGTTCTCAATTAGAGAGGAGAATTCATAATGAATGAACAAGTGGTGACTCAAACCCATTCACAACAGCAGACTCAAGAAGAGCGGTCCGGAAAAAAGTGGCTCCAGCATGCGGAACTCATTGCGGCTCTCGTATCGGGCGCCCTTATTCTTGCGGCCTGGTTTTTCACCGAAGCAAAAGGCCTGTCCGTTACTTTGTATATCCTGGCCTTTGTGATCGGCGGATTTGCAAAAGCGAAAGAAGGAATTGAAGATACGCTGGAGACGAAGGCTTTAAATGTTGAACTTCTGATGATTTTTGCGGCTGTCGGCTCTGCCCTTATCGGGTATTGGGCGGAAGGCGCTGTTCTTATCTTTATTTTTTCGTTAAGCGGCGCGCTGGAAACGTATACGATGAATAAAAGCAGCCATGATTTAACCTCCTTGATGAAACTGGAACCGGAGGAAGCGACCCTGCTTAAAGACGGACAGGAAAAGCGGGTGCCGGCCGCTGAACTCAAGATCGGCGACATGATCGTCATTAAGCCGGGCGAACGCGTAGCGGCAGACGGGATCATCGAGTCAGGCGCGACGAGTCTTGATGAATCGGCGTTGACGGGTGAATCGATGCCGGCGGAAAAAACAGCCGGAGATTCTGTGTTTACAGGAACGGTAAACGGAAACGGTTCTTTAACGGTCCGAGTTACGAAAACAAATGAGCAGTCTCTATTCAGAAAAATCATCCGGCTGGTAGAATCTGCTCAAAACAGCGTGTCACCGGCTCAGGCATTTATTGAGCGTTTCGAAAGTGTCTATGTAAAAGGCGTGCTTTTAGCCGTGGCTTTGCTTTTATTCGTTCCTCATTTTGCTTTAGGCTGGAGCTGGAGTGAAACCTTTTACCGGGCGATGGTGTTTATGGTGGTCGCCTCCCCGTGCGCTCTTGTCGCTTCCATTATGCCCGCTGCGCTTTCTCTTATTTCAAATGGAGCCCGCAACGGATTATTGGTTAAAGGAAGTGTGTTTTTAGAGCAGCTGGGAAGCGTCCGGATGATTGCTTTTGACAAAACCGGCACGGTCACAAAGGGACAGCCGGAAGTTGCTGCATTCCAAGCGGCGGAACATGTGAATGAGGATGAGGATGAGGTCATGCAAGCGGTGTATGCCATTGAAAAGCAATCAAGCCACCCGCTCGCAAAGGCGATAGCTGCATTTGCCGAAAGCCGGGGCGCTGTGCCTGCAGGCCATACATCGATTGACGAGACGTCCGGATTCGGTGTTCAGGCCGATATAGAAGGCGCTAAATGGATGATCGGAAAAGCTGGATTTGCAGGGAAAGAGGATGCAGACGCTTTTTTGAAAACATCGGGAAATGAGTTAAAAGATAAAGGCTGTACGCTGGTTTTTGTTAAGAAAGATGACAGGATAGCGGGCTGTTTTGCGTTAAAGGATCAAATCCGGCCAGAAGCAAAAGCCGTAATGGCTGAGCTTGAATCACTCGGGATTAAAACGGCCATGCTTACCGGAGATCAGCCTGAAACAGCGGCTGCCATCGCAAAAGAGGCTGGCATGACGACGGTTGTTGCCGATTGTCTGCCTGACCAAAAGGCAGAGGAAGTGAAGAAACTGAAAGAAACGTACGGCACAATCGCCATGGTCGGAGACGGCATTAATGACGCGCCCGCTCTGAAAACCGCTGACGTCGGTATTGCGATGGGAGGGGGAACGGACGTGGCTTTAGAGACGGCTGACTTGGTTCTGATGAAAAATGATCTTCATAAGCTTGTGAAAATGTGCAGGCTCTCACGGAAAATGAACCGGATTATTAAGCAGAACATCGTTTTTTCGCTCTCGGTCATCTGCCTGTTGATCTGCGCCAACTTCCTGCAGGTGATGGAACTGCCGTTTGGCGTTATCGGGCATGAAGGAAGCACGATTCTGGTCATACTGAACGGACTCAGGTTATTAAAATAAACAAAACAGCCGCACATCGGGCGGCTGTTTTTTTAAATGTTCGTTCACAGCATAAACGCCGGAAAACTGATAGAATGAATAAAGAGCCACTTTGGTAAGGAGGAAAAACAAAAAATGAACAGATTACAACGTGTTTCAGATTGGCTGAAAAAAGAAGGACACGATGCGGCGTTTATACATACAAAGGAAAACGTATTTTATTTAACTGATTTTTATACGGATCCGCATGAGCGGTTAATGGGATTGTTCCTGTTTCAAGAACAGGAGCCGTTTTTCGTCTGCCCGGGAATGGAAGCCGGACAAGCCCGCAGCGCCGGGTGGGAGTATGAAATTATCGGCTACGGCGATCACGAAGACCCGTGGGAGCTGATCAAAGCCGAGCTTACAAAACGAAATGTGCGCCTTGATTCCATCGCGGTTGAAAAGGATTCGATCTCGCTTTCACGTTCAGAACAACTCAAACATGCTTCAGGGGGCGCCGCGTTCGCTTCGGCAGAAGAAACGCTCAACCAATTCCGTCTCGTAAAAGATGAGAAAGAAATCAGCATTCTCAGGGAAGCGGCAAAACTTGCGGATTTCGGAGTTGAAGTCGGTGTCGCAGCGCTTAAAGAGGGCGTGAGTGAAACTGAAGTGCTGGCGCAGATTGAGTTTGAGCTGAAGAAAAAAGGCGTGCAGGGCATGTCGTTTTCAACGATGGTGCTGTTCGGAGAAAAATCAGGCCAGCCTCATGGCAATCCGGGTACAGACCGTCTGAAAAAAGGCGATTTCGTTCTGTTTGACCTGGGTGTTATTCTTGACGGCTACTGCTCAGACATTACGAGAACATTCGCATACCAATCAATCAGCCCGAAACAGGAAGAGATTTACGAAACGGTGCTTAAAGCTGAAAAGGCGGCGCTTCAATTAAGCAAACCCGGTGTGAGAATCGGCGATCTTGATTTAAAAGCCCGCGGCATTATTGAAAAAGCCGGATACGGAGACTATTTCCCCCACCGCCTCGGCCACGGACTCGGGATTTCGGTTCATGAATATCCATCAATGAGCAGCGCGAACGACACGCTCCTCAAAGAAGGTATGGTGTACACGATAGAACCGGGGATTTACGTGCCGGATGTAGGCGGCGTGCGCATTGAAGACGATGTGTTTGTCACAAAAGACGGCGCCGAAGCATTAACGCAATATCCGAAAGAATTAATGATCCTGAAATAGAAAGCTTTGTGATAAAAAAGGACGGTTCTGGAACGCAGCGTCCTTTTTTATCAACTTGTTAAATGAAAAAGTCATCAAAATGCTGAAATGGTTTGATATCATGCTTTTCCCGCAGCGGCCGCATAGCAAGATAACTGCCGCCGAGTATGGCCAGACACAAACCGATTAAGCAAAGAATCCCCATCACTGTTATTCTCCTTTCAAATGAATAGGCTGTATTTGTTTTTAGCTTACTGTATGAAACGCATTCCAGATCAAGGAAAAAAAGAAAGGGGGGACGCCATGGCTACGATCAGAGACATTGCCGGCGCTGCCGGGGTTTCTGTTACAACAGTATCAAGAGTATTAAACGATCATCCTTATGTAAGCGAAGACAAAAGAGAAAGAGTGAAAAAAGCGGTACAATCGCTCGGCTATACGCGCAACATCCATGCCGTGCATTTATCCAAAGGCTTTTCCGATATGATCGGCGTTGTGCTGCCGTCGGTGAATCTTCCGTATTTTGCAGACCTTGTCGCCGGTATTGCCGAGGCTGCCGAAGCGTCAGGCGTGCATCTTTCTTTATACCAGACGGATTATCAGCAGCAAAGAGAACGCTTTGCTTTATCGCAATTACAGGAGCGCCAGGTGGACGGCCTCATTATCTGCTCCAAAGCAATTTCCGATGAGCAGCTGCTTACCGTGAAAGAACCCATTATTCTCTGCCAGCACACTGATGCCACTGAGCTGTCCTCAATCAGTAATCCGCATGGGGAAGCATTTCGGCACGGCCTGGATTATCTGATAGAAAAGGGACACCGAAAAATAGCGATCAGCCTGGCCAGAAAAAAGGAAAAAACAGTCAAGTCCGCATTGCCGCATACAAAGAGGCGCTGAAGAAGATCGGCCGGCCTTACAGGGAAGAGCTGGTTGTGGAAAAGGCGCTGACGCTGCTTGACGGGAAAGCCCTTTTTCACAGATGGAAGAGCTGGGATGACAAACCGACTGCGCTGTTTGCGGCGAATGATCAAGTATCCGCCGGTCTTTACCTTGAAGCCAAGGCAAACGGGACGCGCATTCCGGAAGAGCTGGCGATTTTGAGCATCGACAATCATGATATCAGCAAGATGTTAGGTATTTCCACAATAGATATACAAACGAAAGAAATGGGAAAGCAGGCTTTTCACATGCTTAAGAATCGGATCAGCGGCGGGCCTCCGGCAAGGAAGATTCTTGATTACCGTCTTATTGAACGATCAACCGTCTAAAAAAAGAATTGACGCACTTTCTGTTCGTTTTGTACGATATGAGGTATTGAATGACAAAGGAGCTGAGGATCATGAAGGGGTCCTTTACAGTTGAGAAGGTATTAAATAACAATGTGCTGATCGCAACACATGATAGATACAGTGAGGTCGTCTTGATCGGAAAAGGAATCGGCTTTGGAAAAAAACAAGCGGATGTCATTGAAGATAAAGGGTATGACAAGATGTTCATCTTAAAGGATGAAAAAGAACAAAAACAATTTAAAAAGCTCCTCGGTTATGTGGACGAGACACTTGTCGACATCTCCAATGACGTCATTTATCATATCAGGAACCGAACAAGCCAACCGTTAAATGAACATATCCATATTGCGCTGACGGATCATATCGCCTTTGCGGTAAAGCGGCTGCAGCAGGGCTTTGACATTAAAAACCCTTTTCTTATGGAAACCGAAACGCTTTATCCGGAAGAATTTCAGATTGCCCGTGAAGTCGTCGGCATAATTAATGAAAAGACTGGAATCTGCCTTCCGGAAGGGGAGATCGGCTTTATCGCTCTTCATATCCACTCCGCCCTGACGAATCGGTCCCTTTCAGAGGTCAACCAGCATTCGCAGCTGATGTCCCGGCTCGTTCAGGTGATAGAGGAATCTTTCCAAATGAAAGTCAATAAAGAAAGCGTCCACTATTTGCGGCTGATCCGGCATATCAGATTTACCATAGATAGGATTAACCGGGAAGAGCAGACAAAAGAACCAGAAAAGTTAATGTTATTATTGAAAAATGAATACCCGCTATGCTACAATACTGCTTGGAAACTGATAAAAATCTTACAGCAAATGCTGAAAAAACCAGTTCATGAGGCGGAAGCGGTTTATCTCACGCTTCATCTGTACCGATTAACCAATAAAATTTCATAATTTCAGTTGAGACCTTTAAAAACGTGTCACTGATTCGATCAGGCATGAGTGATTGAGGGTAAAAAACGGGAAGAACGGCCCCGTTATTTTGCACACCCTTTTTTACTCATGCTTTTTGTTGTGTAAAAGGGCAAATGTAAACGGTTAAACTGAAGACTTGCGCCTGTGAATTCGTTGTCATGAATTTTCGCTGTAAGGTCACACTAGCTAACAGGGGAGGTACATTCTTTATGTTTAAAGCATTATTCGGCGTTCTCCAAAAAATCGGCCGTGCTCTTATGCTTCCGGTTGCGATTTTACCGGCTGCGGGGATCTTGCTTGCGTTAGGGAATGCCATGCAGAACAAAGATATGATCCAAGTCATGCATTTCTTAAGCAATGATAACGTTCAGCTTGTGGCGAACGTTATGGAAAGCGCCGGCCAAATCGTATTTGACAACCTGCCGCTTCTTTTTGCAGTAGGGGTTGCGATCGGTCTTGCGAACGGAGACGGCGTTGCCGGAATCGCGGCCATTATCGGATACTTGGTCATGAACGTATCCATGAGCGCCGTGCTTATGGCAAACGGCAGCATTCCATCTGACAAAATTGAACGCGCTAAGTTTTTTGCGGAAAACCATCCGGCCTATATTAACATGCTGGGGATACCCACTTTGGCGACGGGCGTGTTCGGCGGTATTATCGTCGGGGTTCTGGCCGCGTTATTGTTCAACAAGTTTTATAAAATTGAACTTCCGCAGTACCTCGGATTCTTTGCGGGTAAGCGGTTCGTTCCGATTATCACATCAATTTCCGCATTAATTCTCGGTCTTATTATGTTAGTAATCTGGCCTCCGATCCAGCATGGTCTGAATTCCTTCTCAACGGGACTTGTGGAAGCGAATCCAACCTTGGCGGCCTTTATTTTCGGAATGATTGAACGGTCATTGATTCCGTTCGGTCTTCATCACATTTTCTACTCGCCGTTCTGGTATGAATTTTTCAGTTATAAAGATGCCGCTGGAGACATTATCCGCGGAGATCAGCGGATTTTCATGGCTCAGATTAAAGACGGCGTACAGCTGACGGCAGGTACATTTATGACGGGGAAATATCCGTTTATGATGTTCGGCCTTCCGGCGGCAGCGCTTGCAATCTATCATGAAGCGAAGCCTGAAAAGAAAAAACTTGTAGCCGGAATCATGGGTTCTGCCGCTCTGACAAGCTTCTTAACGGGAATCACCGAGCCGCTTGAATTCTCATTCTTGTTTGTGGCTCCTATCCTGTTTGCGATTCACTGCGTATTCGCGGGGCTTTCCTTTATGGTCATGCAGCTGCTGCATGTAAAAATCGGTATGACCTTCTCAGGGGGTCTGATTGACTACTTCCTGTTCGGAATTCTGCCTAACCGGACGGCTTGGTGGCTTGTCATTCCGGTCGGCTTAGGATTAGCCCTCATTTACTACTTCGGTTTCCGGTTTGCGATCAGGAAGTTCAACTTGAAAACGCCGGGCCGTGAAGAAGAAGCTGCAGATGAAGGGGCAGGCGCATCAGGCGAAGCCGGCGACCTTCCTTATGAAATCCTTCAGGCGATGGGTGATCAGCAAAACATTAAACACCTTGATGCTTGTATCACGAGACTTCGTGTGACGGTCAACGACCAGAAGAAAGTGGATAAGGCCCGCCTGAAACAGCTTGGCGCATCAGGCGTCCTTGAAGTCGGAAACAACATTCAGGCCATTTTCGGCCCGCGCTCTGACGGTTTAAAAACTCAGATGCAGGATATCATCGCTGGACGCACGCCGCGCCCTGAACCGAAAGTATCCGCACAAGAAGAAGTCAGCCAGCAGGTTGAAGAGGTTATCGCGGATCCGCTCCAAAACGAGCAGGGTGAAGAAGTGTTCGTTTCTCCGATTACCGGCGAAATCCATCCGATTACGGATGTGCCTGACCAGGTGTTCTCAGGGAAAATGATGGGTGACGGTTTTGCGATTCTTCCGGAAGAAGGAATCGTCGTATCGCCTGTCCGCGGAAAAGTGCTGAATGTTTTCCCGACAAAACATGCGATCGGCCTCCAGTCTGACGGCGGAAGAGAGATTCTGATTCATTTCGGAATCGATACAGTCAGCCTGAAAGGTGAAGGATTCACTTCTTTTGTTTCTGAGGGTGACCGGGTTGAACCGGGGCAAAAGCTGCTTGAAGTTGATCTTGAGGCGGTTAAACCTCATGTTCCTTCATTAATGACACCGATTGTCTTTACAAATCTTGCTGAGGGTGAAACGATTTCCCTTTCGGCCGAAGGTACTGTAAAACGGGAACAAAAAGATATTGTGAAAATCGGAAAATAAGCATATAAATACGCCGTGCTTGTCAGATGACAAGTACGGCTGTATGATATAATATTGTGTAGTAAAATAGCTTTAATTTAAAGGAGAATGATAATCATGGCACAAAAAACATTTAAAGTAACAGCAGATTCCGGAATCCACGCTCGTCCTGCGACAGTTCTTGTACAGACTGCAAGCAAATATGATGCTGACGTAAACTTAGAATATAACGGCAAAACAGTAAACCTTAAGTCTATCATGGGCGTTATGTCTCTAGGTATCGCTAAAGGCGCTGAAATCACAATTTCCGCTGCAGGCGCTGACGAAAACGACGCTCTTAACGCTTTAGAAGAAACAATGAAAAGCGAAGGACTCGGCGAGTAATGCAAGAATTAAAAGGAATAGGCGCTTCAGCCGGAATTGCGATTGCAAAAGCATACCGGCTTGAAGAGCCGGACTTAACGGTTGAAAAGAAAAACATTGCTGATGCTGCGGCTGAAGTAAGCCGTTTTGATGAAGCGATTGTACGTTCTAAAGAAGAGCTTGAGAAAATTAAAGAGCATGCTTTAAAAGAACTGGGACAAGACAAAGCTGATATTTTCTCCGCGCACCTTTTGGTTCTGAGTGATCCTGAGCTGTTAAACCCGGTAAAGGAAAAAATCAGCACAGATTCAGTTAATGCGGAATTCGCTTTAAAAGAAACGGCTTCCATGTTCGTGACCATGTTTGAATCAATGGATAACGAATACATGAAAGAGCGTGCGGCGGATATCCGTGACGTAACAAAACGTGTGACAGGGCACCTGCTGGGCGTGGAAATTCCGAACCCGAGCATGATCTCAGAAGAGGTTGTCATCGTGGCTGAAGATTTGACACCGTCTGATACGGCGCAATTAAACCGCCAGTTTGTAAAAGGTTTTACAACTGATATCGGCGGACGCACTTCACACTCCGCAATCATGGCCCGTTCGCTTGAAATCCCGGCTGTTGTCGGAACAAAAGCGGCTACAGGCACAATTGAAAACGGTGTTACGGTGATCGTAGACGGCATCGATGGTGATGTGATCATCGATCCTTCCAGTGAAACATTAAAGAAATATGAAGAAAAGCACAGTGCCTACCTGGCGCAAAAAGCTGAATGGGCTAAGCTCGTCAATGAACCGACTGTTTCAAAAGACGGCCATCATGTAGAGCTTGCCGCAAACATCGGCACCCCTGATGATGTAAAAGGCGTTCTTGAAAACGGCGGAGAAGCTGTAGGGCTTTACCGTACGGAATTCCTTTACATGGGACGCGACCAGCTTCCGACAGAAGACGAGCAATTCGACGCTTATAAGACGGTTCTTGAGCGTATGGAAGGAAAATCAGTAGTCGTGCGGACATTGGATATCGGCGGCGACAAAGAGCTTCCTTACCTGCAGCTTCCTAAAGAAATGAACCCGTTTTTGGGCTACAGAGCTATCCGCCTTTGCCTTGAAGAACAAGAAATCTTCAGAACTCAGCTGCGTGCGCTGCTTCGTGCAAGTACATACGGAAACTTAAAAATCATGTTCCCGATGATTGCGACAGTAAACGAGTTTAAACAGGCGAAAGCGATTCTTCTTGAAGAAAAAGAAAAACTCGTCAAAGCCGGCGTAACGGTTTCTGACGATATTGAAGTCGGTATGATGGTAGAGATTCCGTCTACAGCCGTTATCGCAGATCAGTTTGCCACAGAAGTTGACTTCTTCAGTATCGGAACAAATGACTTGATCCAATACACAATGGCTGCTGACCGCATGAACGAGCGCGTGGCTTATCTGTATCAGCCATACAATCCGGCGATTCTCCGTCTTATTACGCTTGTCATTGAAGCCGCTCACAAAGAGGGCAAATGGGTCGGCATGTGCGGAGAAATGGCAGGAGACGAAATTGCGATTCCGATTCTTCTCGGCTTAGGCTTAGATGAGTTCTCAATGAGCGCTACATCCATCCTTCCGGCAAGAACGCAGATCAGCAAGCTTTCTAAAAAAGAAGCTGAATCATTCAAAGAAACAATCTTGTCTATGAGCACGACTGAAGAGGTTGTCGCATTCGTTAAAGAAACTTTCAATAAGTAATACAACAGCCAGACGGTGTAAGCCGTCTGGTTTTTTTCATATTCGGAAAAAAGGGGGGAACAATAACTTTCAACAGGAGGGATTATCATGACAAAATCATTTGGAGCGGGGGATACGGTCTACGTCATTTACCGTAATCCGCATGCCGCCAATGTTGCCCATATTAAAGAGGCGGAGATCGTTCATCACCCATACCATGAGGGGGAACTGTCTCTTTTTTTACACGAAACCTATCATCCGCTGGCCGAAGATGATGCGGTCTTTTCGACATATGAAGAAGCGGAAGCGCTTTACAGCGAGCTTTTTGAAGAAGATCGGCACCGCTGATCAAAGGAAATGTTTACAACGCATATTCACTCTCTTTTAAACGGAAAGTAACAACATGAGACTATATAAAGGGAGTGTCTGTCTATGCTGAAGCCGTTTGTTCCCCAGCTTGTTTATATTGAACCGCGAGCGCTCGAATACCCGTTAGGACAAGAGCTGAAACATAAGTTTGAAAACATGGGGCTTGAAATCAGAGAAACGACCTCGCATAATCAAGTCCGGAATATTCCGGGGAAAAATCATTTGCAGCAATACCGGAACGCGAAATCAACCTTGGTGATCGGCGTCCGGAAAACATTGAAATTCGATTCTTCAAAGCCATCCGCCGAATATGCTATTCCGTTTGCGACGGGCTGTATGGGGCATTGCCACTATTGCTATCTGCAGACGACGATGGGGTCAAAGCCTTACATCCGGACATATGTCAATGTGGAAGAGATTCTGGATCAGGCTGATGAGTATATGAAAGAACGGGCTCCGGAATTTACAAGATTTGAAGCCTCTTGTACGTCTGATATCGTCGGAATTGATCATTTGACACATACATTAAAAAGAGCCATTGAGCATTTCGGACAAAGCGAATTGGGAAAGCTCAGATTCGTGACCAAATTTCATCATGTCGATCACTTGCTTGATGCGAAGCATAACGGAAAGACAAGATTCAGATTCAGCATCAATGCGGATTATGTCATTAAAAACTTTGAACCGGGAACTTCTCCGCTCGACAAACGGATTGAAGCCGCCGTCAAAGTCGCTAAAGCGGGCTATCCCCTCGGTTTCATCGTGGCGCCCATTTATATTCATGATGGCTGGGAGGAAGGCTATAAGGAACTGTTTGAGAAGCTGGATGCGGCACTTGATGAAGATGTTCGGCATGACATTACATTTGAACTGATCCAGCATCGTTTTACAAAACCGGCCAAACGGGTGATCGAGAAGAACTATCCGAAAACAAAGCTTGAGCTGGATGAAGAAAAGCGAAGGTACAAATGGGGACGTTACGGAATCGGCAAATATATATACCAAAAGGACGAAGAACATGCCTTAAGGGAAACGCTCGAGTCTTATATCGAAACCTATTTTCCGAAAGCGAAAATCGAATATTTTACGTAAGGCGGAGCTGTCGGCATGACGGCTCTTTTTTTGCTGCGCCAAATGACGGAAATTTTTGATATTTATTTCAAGGTTTATTCATTTTCTTGGCCGAAAGACCGATATAACTCTCAGGAGGGGATGGTTATGTTTAAAAAAATGCATATCAAAATTGCTGTGTTTGTATCGGCAATGCTTATCGTAACGGTTGTTTTTTTAACGGTATCTTCATATTTGACATTAAAGCCGATGATGACGGATGAAGCAAAACGCACGACAGAAAATGTCACCAATTCACTCGGTCAGAACATTGAGCTTCAGCTGAAAAATGATGAGACTGTATTATTGAGATTAGCAGGCGGTGAATTGTCCCGCACATTTTTGACAGATGGGAATAAAGAAACCGCGCGGCTCTTTAACGATGAGTTAAAGCAGATCGGGCAGAATGACAAATATGTCGCGCTTGCATACGTCGGAACCGCAGACAAACAAATGTTTACATATCCGAAGGCTGACTTTGCCAAAGACTATGATCCGACAAATAGAACGTGGTATAAAATGGCGGCCGAAAAACCCGATAAGGTTGTCTGGACTGAGCCTTATAAAGATGCTGTGACAGGGGATATGATCGTGACGGCTTCAAAAGCCATTCAAAACAGCGGAACTGTCATCGGGGTGGCGAGCTTAGATTTGAAGCTGTCATCCATTCAGAGCATGGTCAATCAGCAAAAGGTTCCGTATAAAGGATTTGCGTTTTTAGCGGATGAAAACGGTTCTCTTCTGGCGCATCCGTCAAAACAGGGGAAAAATATTTCGGAAGATCAGGCGTTAAAAGACATCAGCTCAGACAAAGAAGGCATCAAAGAGCTGCAAGGGAATATGGTCGTCTATCAAACGATAAAAGAAACAGGATGGAAGGTCGGAACGCAGTTTGAAAAAGATCAGCTAATGGGAGTAGCCGACAAAATGAATACAGTGAGTATTTTTATGTCACTGATCGCTCTTGTGATTACGATCGGGCTCAGCTATTTCCTTGCGAAAACGATAACCGGGCCGATTCAGCAGCTGATCGCCAAAACAAATTCGGTCTCAGCGGGAGATTTAACCGTCCGTGCCCAGACTAAATCAAAAGATGAAGTAGGCGAATTAACAAAAGACTTTAACCAAATGGTTGAAAATATGAAAGAAATGGTCGAACAGGTCAAGACTTCTTCAGAAAAAGTGTCCGATACATCTGACCAATTAACCGTCATTTCACAAGAGACAAATGAAACGAGCGGACAAATCGCAAAAGCGATAGAGGAAGTCGCCGCCGGAGCGACTGAGCAAGCGTCAGAGGTTGAGACGATCAATGAAAAATCTGAAAATCTCTCAGTCAAAATAAGAGGAATCGCCGATCGCGCGGGCAGCATAAAACAACTCTCAAAATCTTCAGAGGACGCCAGCTACAAAGGCCTGGATGCGCTCGGCCAGCTGCTGATGAAGTCAAATGAAGCCAATTCAGAAACGAAAAAAGTAGAGGCCATGCTGACTGACCTGGAAAACCAAACGAAAAACATAGAGGAAGTCGTAACGGCAATATCCGCCATTTCGGACCAGACGAATCTCTTGGCGCTGAATGCGAGTATTGAAGCCGCAAGAGCGGGAGAAAGCGGACGGGGTTTTGCCGTCGTCGCTGAAGAAGTCCGCAAGCTTGCTGAACAATCAGCTCTTTCCTCCGGCCATATCAGTGAGACGGTCCGGCTGATTCAATCAGAGACGAAAGAAGCGTCGCACGCAATGATCGAGGCAAGCAGAATGAATGATGAACAAAACAGCGCCATTCATGAAACGGGAGAAGTGCTCAATCTGATTACGACGGAAATGCAGTCTCTCGTTCAAGGAATAGATCATATTTACAATGACATTCAAAAAATGAGTGAAGAACAAGCCGCGATCCAAGAAGCGATTCAAAGCATCTCCGCCATTTCTCAAGAATCAGCGGCAGCCGCGGAAGAAGTGAATGCCTCAACTGATGAACAGCTCGTTACGCTTGAAAAAGTGAAGCAATCGACCGACATGTTAAAGAGCGCGAGCGAAGATCTGATCAGCGCCATTTCTAAATTCACCTTGTAACGCGGACTCTATCAGCCTGTCATATGGTAATATAGACATGAAATCGTATATATGAATCGCAGCAGGGGAGGAAAGCGCAGTGAACAAAACAGTCGGATTTATCGGTTTAGGTGTCATGGGAAACAGTATGGCATCGCACATTTTAGAAGCGGGCTATCCCGTTTTAGTCTACACGCGTACGAAACAAAAAGCGGAAGAGATTCTGAATAAGGGAGCGGTCTGGCAGGAGACGGTCAAAGACCTTTCAGAGAAAGCTGACATCATTATTACCATGGTCGGCTATCCGAGTGATGTCGAAGAAATCTATCTCGGTGAAAACGGCATTCTCCGTCATGCAAAAGAAGGGGCGTTTGTCATTGACATGACGACATCAAAACCGTCTCTGGCGAAGAAGATTGCGGAGAAAGCCAAAGAAAAATCGATTCACGCCCTGGATGCACCCGTTTCCGGCGGTGACATCGGCGCCCAAAACGGAACGCTTGCCATTATGGCCGGAGGAGAAAAAGAAGCGTTTGAAGCATGTCTGCCGCTTTTCTCCGTAATGGGGGAAAATATTCAGTATCAAGGGCCGGCAGGGAGCGGCCAGCATACGAAAATGTGTAACCAGATCGCGATTGCAGCGGGAATGGTCGGAGTGGCTGAAGCGATGGCTTACGCTGAAAAATCCGGTCTGAACCCGGAACAAGTGCTGAAAAGCATTACAACCGGAGCTGCCGGAAGCTGGTCATTGTCCAACCTCGCTCCCCGTATGCTGAAAGGCGATTTTGCACCAGGATTCTACGTGAAACACTTTATTAAAGATATGGGAATTGCTCTTGAAGAAGCGGAGCTCATGGGAGAAGAAATGCCCGGATTGGCGCTGGCCAAATCATTATACGACAAGCTTTCCGCGCAAGGAGAAGAAAACAGCGGAACTCAAAGTATTTATAAGCTTTGGGTGAAATAAAAAAGATTGCCCGAACGCGACTATTTTATGGATGCTGAGGAAGCGAATACTTACAGTATTGTTGGTAGTGTTTTGTAAACAATGATCTGCAAACCTTGTATTCTTAGGGCCTTAATGAAGACAGGAACTTGGCAGGATAATGTATTAATGTGTATCCGTTTATAATATTCTACTGTTTGGAAAATCCCCCTCGTTTGTTTGATGCAGACTGTCTATTATAAATCAAAAGGGGGATTTCCGAATAATTATAAGGATTAATACAACTTTCCAACAGTAGGATGTTTCATGTTTGATTCAACTATGAAATTCGAGTAACCCAAATGTACATAGCAATAAATCGAGTGATTCCCGCAATTAAAACCTAATAATTTGGCATCCGAAATTGAAATTCTATAGATTAGCCTTCTAGCAAAACTGAAAAATAAAAGAGGATGTATCGTAAAAATTCAAGAGATTTACGAAAACATCCTCGATTCAGAGATTTCATCATTACATGTTGTTTTTTGAGAATTCCAGATGAAATCAACGTTAAACCCATTTGTTAATAATATGAATTTTAATGCTGTACAGTAATATAGTGTTTCAGTTCTCCTCTATGGGTTTGATTTCCCCAAGTCAATGCTACCACCACATCATACTTGCCTGCTGGAATATTTTTTGTCAAAAAGCTCACTTTAAAACTGCGAATATTACGGCCATTAACATATATGTCTTTGACTACATCTCTTTTTTTATTGACAAGAAGAACATTAACACCCCTGTTTACCTCAGCATATCTTGTAGACACAGTACCTGTTACGACAATAGAAGTAGCGTGTTTTGAGTAAGTATTAGCATCTGTTTGGAATTTAATTGCTCCTTTTGAAGTCATGGCTAACGCTTCTGAACTGTTTGAGAAAATCCCGAATGTCAATAGAGCAACTGTGAATAGTGTCATTACAATTTTTTTCAATTTAAACTTCCTCTCTCCATTCATTTAGAAACCCATTCAATATATTACTAAATTTTGAAAAAATATTCAATGGAAAATAGGTAAATTCTACTTTTTATTATAAAAAAGTATTACTAAAGAAGTAAAGGCTAGCAAAACCATTTTAATCCTCACGTTTATGATTTTACAAAAAAGCTCCCGGCACCTCTGTGCCGGGAGCTTCAAATGTTTATAAATTTATAAAGTGTTAGGCCCTTTTTTCGCCGTCTCAGCCACTTTTTCGACAGACAAAAGATTGCCCCGCGGGGCAATCTTTTTTGTTTATTTTCCGATGAATTGCTGTGTCCAGATGTTTCCTGATTCTACATAACCGACACCGATTTGAGTGAACTCAGGGTTCAGGATGTTCTTTCTGTGGCCTTCACTGTTCATCCAAGCTTTGACGACAGCTTCAGGAGTCGGCTGCCCTTTGGCGATATTTTCACCGGCAGTTTTATAAGTGATTCCGAAAGACTTCATCATATCGAAAGGTGAACCGTAAGTAGGGCTTTGGTGATCGAAATAGTTTTTGTCTTTCATATCTTGTGATTTTGCGTGAGCTGATTTGCTTAATTTTTCATCAATCTGCAGAGGTTTTAAGCCTTGCTTTTGTCTCTCTGCGTTTGTCAATTCAACGACTTTCTTTTCATACGCACTGACAGATGAAGGAGTTTTCTCGCTGCTGTTGTTTGTGTTATCTGTCTGTTTTGCATTGTCAGCCGTCTGGTTTTGATCGGCTTTCGGTTTTTCAGCAGCTGCCGGAGCTTTTGCAGGTGTTTCTTTTTGAACGTCTTTAACTGTCATATCAGAATGCTTTGCGTGTTTTTGCAGCTGCTGTTTCAGTTCTTTCTCATTTTTAAAGCTCAGCTGTTTCGCGCTCTTTTTCATATGTAGTTTTTCAACAGCCTCTTGAGGAGTCAGATGCTGTACGGTGTTTCCTTTTTTCACAGTAACGACGTGCTGGCATGACAGCTCTTTGGCAGATGCCTGCTGAATGCTTCCGAATGTAATTAAACTGACTGCCGCAGCGGCAGATAAGAGAAATGCTTTCTTCATAAGTTTATAGCCTCCCAGAGAAGTTGTTTTTTTCTACATGAAAAATCTTATCACAGCTTTTTTGTCATAATGCAGGCATTCATTTCCTTTGACAACAATCTCTTGTCATAATTGTAATTGAGCATAGAAAAATGGCTTTATATCAGGAGAAACGATCTGTATTTATATTTTAAAATCCGTTACATTACTTCAAGTTATTTGAAGTGTTAGATATTTTTTAAGATAATTTGATCTTGACAGTTTTTTTTACCCGTTTTCGCTGTAACAACTTTTACAAAAATGTTACAATTAAAATCTGTTTATGTAAATATATTGAATGATTTGAGAGGTGTAACAGAAAGTGGCTGAAGTCGCGCGTGAACCAAAGAAAAAAACGAAACGTTACAGAGCGCTGAGAATGAATCTCTATTTTTTAGTTGTTTTCCTTCTCTTTACGGCACTGATTTTTAAACTCGGCATCGTCCAGATTGTCGAAGGGGATAAACACCGCCAGGATGCGGAGAAGGCAAATGCAAAAACCGCCTATTACCCAACACCGCGGGGAAAGATGTATGACAGGCAGAACAGAGTGGCGGTTGATAACCAGGCTGTGCCTGAAATTGTATACGTTTCTACCTCGAAAACCTCGGCAAAGGACAAATTGAAAACGGCAAAAAATCTCGCCGCACTGATCCATATTGATACTGAATTTATGAAGGATCGAAATATCATTGATTACTGGCTTGCCGCACATCCGAAGAAGGCGGAAAAGCTTATGAAGGATTCAGAAAACAGCCTGAAATCCCAAGAAGTGTACAAACGCCAGATTGAACGCGTCCCGAAGCAGGAGATTGATGCGATTAAAAAAGATAAAAAAGAGCTGCAAATCGCGGCGATTTATACGCGTTTTTCAAGCGGCAACGCCTATCAGCCGCAAGTCGTCAAATCAATGGACCCGAATAAGCTGAACGGAAACGGAAACAGCGGTTCACTGCTTGACGAACATGAAAACAACAAACAGAAACCGAAAAGCGACCTGACATATGAAGAAGTTTCCGTCGTATCCGAGCACCTGAAAGAGCTCCCCGGCATTGACGTGATTAATGACTGGACGCGGAAATATCCGTACGACAAAACGCTGTACTCTCTGTTCGGCGGTGTGACGACACCGGAACAGGGATTGTTGGGCGAACGGAAAGATTATTATGTCACAAGAGGTTACTCACTGAATGACCGGGTGGGAAAAAGCTACATTGAATATCAGTATGAAGACTATTTAAACGCACATAAAGAAAAAGTAGAGTATGTGGAAAACAGCAAAGGTGAAGTCGTCAGCCAAAAGCCCGTCAATGAAGGCAGCAGAGGCTACGATCTGCAGCTCTCGCTCGATATGGAATTACAGTCGAAAGTCGAAAAAGTCATTGAAAATGAGCTGAGAAGAAGCCGCGCCGCCGGCAACTATATGGTTGACAGAGGATTTGCCGTCATGATGGATCCGAACAACGGGGATATTCTCTCAATGGCGGGGAAACGCATTGATCTCGAAACAAATAAAACACAGGATTTTGCGATCGGGGCATTTACGACCCAATATGAGATGGGCTCCTCTGTTAAAGGAGCTACTGTTCTTGCGGGTTACCAAAGCGGCCTCCCGCATTATAAAACGTTTGTCGATGCACCGCTTGTATTTAAAGGCAAAACGAGAAAACAATCGTGGACACAAATGGGGACCATTACTGAGCTGACCGCGCTGCAAAGAAGTTCAAACGTATATATGTTTCATGTGGCCATGCATATAGCCGGCATTACCTACGTCCCGCACGGCACGCTGCCTGCCGGATTAGACGATATTAAAAAAATGCGCAACTACTACGCCCAATTCGGCCTGGGTGTGAAAACCGGGATTGATCTTCCTCAGGAATCAGCGGGAATGCAGTCAAATCCGCAATTGGTCGGGGGATTGCTGCTGGATTTTGCGATCGGACAGTTTGATACATATACGCCGCTTCAAATGGCTCAATATATTTCGGCCATCGCAAACGGCGGATATCGCGTCCAGCCGCGGATCGTCACAAGCATTCATGAACCGGACAGCAAAAACAAGCTTGGGAAAGCGATTGAACAGCGCGATATTAAAGTTTTGAACAAAGTAAATAACAGCCCGAGCGATTTTGATCAAGTTCATAAAGGAATGAAATTGGTCACAAGCTCACCTCAAGGAACGGCTTATTCAACATTTCAAGGTTCCGGCGCTGATGTTTCCGGAAAAACGGGAACCGCGCAGACGCGCTATTACGGCACGAACAAAAACTGGTGGGGGAAAGAAACGTATAACCTGACTTTTGTCGGCTATTACCCGTCAGAACATCCACGAGTGGCATTCAGCGTCGTCGTTCCGTCTGTTCGGGATGATAAAGATCATATCAGTAAAAACATTGCCAAAGGAGCAGTTGACGCTTACAAAGAGCTTGAAAAGAAATACAATAAAAAATAACAAATGAAAGGGCGGCCGAACATATCGTGCGCCCTTTCTTTCATTCAGGAAAATTGACGTTCACAATAAGAATAGAAGGAGAATGCTCATTTTTTAGCGAATCAATCTAGTGGAAATTCTTTTAATATCAGCCCGTGACCAGCCTGCAGTGTGAGTAAAATGCAAAGGAGGGATTCTGTGGAACAGGATACTCAGCATGTCAAACAGCTTCAATCGAAAACCGATCTTCATGCCGTTTTGACGTCTAACGGGCGTATTATGTATATTTCTGCAAACTGCAAATCGTATTTCAGTTATTCCCAGGAAGAAATGATCGGATCGTTTCTCAAAACGTTCCTGCATGAGGAAGATCAATTTTTGGTTGAAAGTTACTTCTACAATGAGCATCATTTAATGCCTTGCACCTTTCGCCTTATTAAAAAAGATCATACCATTGTTTGGCTTGAAGCAGGTGTGGAAATTGTCACACCGCAAATGGAGGGGACAGATCGGGAAATTATCCTTAAAATCAAGGTGCTTGAGGAGAAGACACCGTGCAGGTCTTATATGTATGAACAAAAGAAGCAAAAGGCGGAACAACAGTCAGCAGAAGCGGCTGGAAACGGCGAATTTGAGCGTCTTGTTGAAACGCTGCCGAATCCTCTATACGTCAGTATCAACGGCACAATCGCCTACGCCAATAACGCGATGCTTGCCATGCTGGGAGCCGACAGCAAAGATGAGGTGATCGGCAGACGCTCTTATGAGTTTATCGAAGAAGAGTATCATGACATTGTGAAAAACCGAATTGTGCGGATGCAAAAAGGGATGGAAGTCGGAATGATTGAACAGACGTGGAGAAGGCTTGACGGCACGCCCATTCATTTAGAAGTGAAGGCGGCGCCGACGACATATAAAAATCAGCGGGCGGAATTACTGCTTCTGATTGATATTTCTTCACGGAAAAAATTCCAGACGATTCTTCAAAAAAGCAGAGAGCGTTATCAGCTCCTCATTCAGAATTCAATTGATACGATCGCCGTGATTCACAATGACAAATGGGTATTCATGAATGAGTCGGGCATTTCGCTGTTTGAAGCCGAAACCTATGAAGATTTAATCGGTAAAAACATCTATGATCAGCTTCATCCCTGTGATCATGACGACGTGAAACAGCGGATTCAACATATTATCGACCGAAAGACCGAGTCCGAAATCATTAAACAATCGTGGTTTACTTTTAAAAACCGGCTGATCTACACGGAAATGGTCTGCATTCCGACGACGTTTTTCGGAGAAACGGCCGTGCAGGTCATTCTGCGTGACATTTCTGAGCGGAAGCAGACGGAGGAATTAATGCTGAAGTCGGAAAAGCTGTCTATCGCAGGGCAGCTGGCGGCGGGAATCGCTCACGAAATCCGCAACCCGCTGACGGCGATCAAAGGATTTTTACAGCTCATGAAGCCGACGATGGAAGAAAACGAACATTATTTTGACATTGTGTTTTCTGAACTGAGCAGAATCGAATTAATTTTAAGTGAACTTTTAATGCTTGCCAAACCTCAGCATAACGCAGTGAAAGAGCGTGTAAACTTAAAGAAAATTATAAGTGAGGTAACCGCTCTTTTAGAGACGCAGGCAAATCTTAAAGGGATTTTCATCAAGACGGATTACGAACGGGACAGCATGTTTATTAACGGTGATCAAAATCAGCTGAAGCAGGTGTTTATCAATCTGATAAAAAATGCTGTTGAGTCGATGCCCGATGGAGGAACAGTCCACATTCTCATGACAGAAGATGAGTATTCCGTCAATGTGACGATCAAAGACGAGGGTGACGGGATACCGGAAAACGTGCTGAAACGGATAGGCGAACCGTTTCTGACAACGAAAGAAAAAGGAACCGGCCTGGGGCTGATGGTCACATTCAACCTTATTAAAAACCATCAGGGATCCATCCAAGTAGACAGCAAACCGGATAAAGGCACTGCTTTTCACATTACATTCCCGAAACAATAAAAAACAACGGCGTAACGCCGTTGTTTAAATAGTCTGCATGGATTCTCTCGTTTTTAAAATAAATGCTTCCAGCCGGTCCAAACCTTCTCTCAATGTATCCAGTGAATATGCGAATGACAGCCTCACATACCCTTCACCCAACTTTGAAAACGAGCTGCCGGGCACTAGAGCCACACCTGCATCCTCTAAAAGAGCCATACTAAAATCAAACGATGACATTCCGAATGACTTAATGGAAGGGAAGATATAAAATGCGCCTGACGGTTTTACGACGTCAAGCCCCATTGACACAAGACGGTCATATACATAATCAAGCCGCTTTTTATACTGTTCTCTCATAATAAGCGCATCATCAACGCCGTTTGTCACCGCTTCAAGCGCCGCTTTCTGGGAGATCGAGGACGCGCATGTCACACTGTACTGGTGAACTTTTAAGATGTGCTTGGCAATGTCTTTCGGTGCGAAAATGAAACCGATTCTCCAGCCCGTCATGCTGTGTGATTTTGACAGCCCGTTGATCACGATCGTCTGGTCTCTCAAAAAAGACGCGATTGAGTAATGCGGTCTGTCATAGGTTAATTCGCTGTAAATCTCATCCGACAGTACAAAAACATTTCTGCCTTTCAGCACGGCCGCGATGTTTTTCAGCTCTTCTTCTGACAATGTCACTCCGGTCGGATTTGACGGATAAGGAAGAATGACGCATTTTGTTTTAGGCGTCAGCGATTCTTCAATGAGCCGCGCCGTCAGCTTAAATCCGTGTGTCGTCGTATCCACATGAACGGGAACGGCGCCGGACATGCGGATAATCGGTTCATAGCCGGGATAAATCGGTCCGGGCAGAATGACTTCATCGCCGGGAGATAAAATCGTCCGCAAAGACGCGTCAATCGCTTGGCTCGCCCCGGTTGTGACGATGATTTCCGTTTCGGCTTCATAATTCAGATCCGCTTTTTTCTTCATATAAAGCTGTACGGCCTGTCTCAGCTCAAGACCGCCCGCATTCGGAGTATACGCCGTAGCGTTCTCGTCGATTGCTTTTTTGGCCGCCGCTTTGACATGGTGCGGCGTGAAGAAATCCGGCTGGCCGATCGTAAGCGAAATCACATTATCATGCTGAGCTACAAGATTTGAGAATTTGCGAATTCCTGAAATTTCAATTTCTTTTACATTCGGATTAAGCAAATGTTCCATAATTCATCACCTTATACTATATATTGAGTTTATCCTATTTTACCACTAGCTGAGCATTTGTCATCTATTTAAGTGAACTATCCCGAGTATATGTCCGATATGTGAAAACATACCTTCTTTCAGAAAAAAATAAGACAACCAGCTGAAATGATTGTCTTCATTGTATCATGATCTATCTATTGTGATATGTGGCGAATGTCATTAATACCCGTATTCAAAGCTGATGTTTTCCCGCCATACGATATACGGAGCGGGCTTATCGGAACACTCATTCGCTTCTTTTTTCATTTGCAGGTAAGCCGTTTTGCTGATATCTTCTAACACCGTCATTTGATCTTGGTCGAATATGACTACTGTACCCATTTATTACACCCTTCTTCCTGAAAAATCCTTGACTATTTTACCACTCGATGTCAAAAAGTCAATGGGATATCGGAAAAAAGAATCTTTTTATAAAGAGTTCATGGCCAGTTGGCCTGAATACATTCACTTTTTCCGTTTACAGCCGATATAAACAGTACAATACTGAATGCGGATAGCGAGGGATTGAATTGTCTTTACAACAATACGATATTTTATTGGATTCAGGCACAAATGAACTAGAAATCGTCAAATTTGAAGTAGGCGTCAATACATTTGGCATAAATGTGATGAAAGTCCGGGAAATCATTCAGCCGGTTGATGTCACATCTGTGCCCCAGTCTCACAAAGACGTAGAAGGGATGATTAAGCTGAGAGGCGAAATTCTTCCCGTCATCAGCCTGTATACCTTTTTCGGTGTTGATGCCGAAGGGGCAAAAGACGATAAATATATCGTGACGGAATTCAATAAGCGGAAAATCGTCTTTCACGTCGGTTCCGTATCACAGATCCACAGGGTGTCCTGGGAGGCGATTGAAAAGCCGACTTCACTGAATCAGGGTATGGAGCGGCACTTAACGGGTATCATTAAACTGGAAGACACGATGATCTTTTTACCTGATTATGAAAAGATCATTTACGACATTGAATCGGCATCCGGAGTTGAGACTTACCATGTCCATCAGGAAGGATTTGATGAAAGGCGGGCGGGTAAAAAACTAATTATCGTAGAAGATTCGCCGCTTCTTATGCGCCTTTTGACGGATGAACTGACTGAAGCGGGGTACAGTGAAATCGTTACGTTTGAAAATGGAAAAGAAGCGTATGATTATGTCGTGGAATTGACGGATAAAGGAGCAAATCTGTCAGACCATATTGACATGATCATCAGTGACATTGAGATGCCGAAAATGGACGGGCACCGTTTGACGAAGCTCCTTAAGGATAACCCGCAAAGCTCTGACGTGCCGATTATGATCTTTTCGTCCCTGATTACGGATGACCTGCGCCACCGGGGCGAAGTCGTCGGAGCGGATGAACAGATCAGCAAGCCTGAAATCAGCGAGTTAATTAAAAAAGTGGATACGTACGTGATTGAATAGAAAAAAGCCGATGCGTCATGCATCGGCTTTTTTGCGGCGGAATTAAAAATAACTCTCACCAAGTTTTTTAAACACGGGTTTATGATAAGCGGGCTGCTGCCTGTTGGCGGCCAGCGGTTTTTCCTTTAAGCCCACATATTTTTGCAATAAGTTTTTCGCTTTTGTCAAAGACATTTGTGCTTTAGGATTGCGGTACGATTGATTTAACGTACCTAAATGCGGAAGATGCTGGAAGTCTTCTTTTGTTGGAGGCATGTGAAAATAGTAGTCTCCGATAGAGATAAGTACGTCTGACTGCTGTTGGCTAAACCTGGGATTATTTGAAAAGTGAAGCCCTATTTTTTTCCCTTTGCCTTCTTTCACAAGCTTTTGTAATGCCCGTTTTTTCAGCAGATAAAGGTATTTAGGGTTGGGGGCGGTTTTTGCATGGCGGTTCACAGTATAAACAGCTTTTGAAAGATTCTCGATGGTTGGCTGCAGCTCTTTCGAATAAGCGTGGTCGTCCATTATTTCTCTCCTTTGCATTGATCAAGTTCATATATAGATTATACTTTTTTAGCGTTGAAATGCAAATATTGAATATAAAAATACGCCTTTTTCTGATGAAAAGGGCGCATTTTTTTCCTTTATTAGACAGGATTCGCATTTTTTTCAGAATCAGCTTTTAATGATTGCTGCACATCGATTTCCGCCGCCTCGGCGCTGTACTTCGGAAGGGCGATAAAATAGAACAAAAATACCGCCAAAATCACGATTCCCATGCCGTAATAAAGGTAATCAATATTGGCAACGAATTTCGGAAATAACAGGGCGACAAGTCCGAGTGTAATCGATTGGGCAAACATCATAAAGGGATCCTGCCAGCCGCTGACCCGGCCCATTATTTTCGGATGAACGATTTTCGGCATCCAGCCGCCGATGGCGATATTGACAGGGCCGATACACATGCCGAGGACAAAAGCCGCCGCATAATAAATCCACAGCTGATCCGTATAGCCGAGGACAAAAATGAGCAGTCCGGCAGCCAAAATCGGAAGCGACATCAAATGATGCGGTTTGACTTTTTTCGCGATCATCGTTCCGATTACACTTCCGGCAAGCAAACCGACGCCGAGTGCGACGGTGAAGATAGAAGTGTGTGATTCGTAATGATCGGGCGCAAGTCCGTATTTCATCGTAAACATCGGAAGTACGGCAAAGCCGCCGTTGACAAATCCAAAAATAAAAAAGCCAAAAATAAGAGAAGCAAGCAATTTGTTTTTAATAATATATACGATCCCTTCTTTAAAATCAGCGACCGAGTCTTTCAGAAACGAATCTCCCCATTTAAAAGGGCCGTTCGGCTGACGGGCTTCTATCGGAATGCGGCAGGCGCGGATCAGAAAGCCTGACACAATAAAGCTGACAAAATCAAGGATAATGGCTCCGTGCACACCGATCGTTTTATACATAAACGCACCCATACCGACGCCGAATACCATAAAGATGCTGAACAGAATCTGGTTAAGCCCCGCTGCTTTCGCATAATGCTCCTTAGGCAGAATAGCTTGTACAAGGCTGGCTTCCGCCGGGAAAAAGAACTTGGTCACGGCGCTTCTGATGAACAAAATACAGAACACGAGAGGAATATTCCCGCTGTATAATGCCGCAAACAATACGATCGTCAGTCCCGCCCTGATCCAGTCACAATTTTCTGCGACCTTTTTCCTGTCGAGCCGGTCAGCTGCAACACCGACAATCAGAAATACGAAAACTGTCGGCAGCGAATACATCAGCTCTGCCAAAGTCGTGTATGCCGGCTGGTTGGCAAAGCGATCCAGCAAGTAAAAAGCGAAAGCCATATTACCTACAGTCGTTCCCATTTGAGAAGCGAGTGCTGCGAAAAATAAACGGACAAAATTGCGATTTTTAAATATATCCATAAACACGCTCCTTACCCTAAAGGTCCCACTGTAATATATTATCATCAGCTCGTTCCATAAACAAATGAGATCTTTCTATCTGATAATCGTCACCCTTGTTCCATTAGGGACGGTAGCGGCAAGTTCAGTGACGTCCTGATTATACATGCGGATGCATCCTTTTGATACCGCTTTGCCGATGGAGGAAGGATTATTTGTGCCGTGAATGCCGTAATGGAGCTTAGAGAGGCTGAGCCAATAAGCGCCGAACGGACCTCCGGGCTTAGGCTGGCGATTCACGATGTAAAATTCCCCGGTCGGTGTGGTCGTCAATATTTTTCCGACTGCGATCGGATACGTACGGATGAGCCTGCCAAGGCGGTATAACTCAAGTTTCTTCGCTCCGATATACACGACAATGGAATAGGGAATAGTGGATGGGTCGGGAAGATTCGGTATGATAATATGCTGTCCCGCATAAATGACCGATTGGATTGAGGGGTTTGCCTGAAGGAGAGCGGCCGTGCTTATTCTGAAGTCTTGCGCAATGCTTGAGATGGTTTCTCCTTGTTTCACTTGATAGGTCAGCAGTTTCATCACCCTCCTTTTTGTTCTTTTCCATATACATATTAAGGAGGGGCTGTTTGTGCATCGGGATAAAAGTCTTATTTTTGTACGGTTTTCAATGTGAACAGCGTGATTTCCGGTCTTGCTAAAAATCGATACGGCAGTCTTGTCGTACCGAGCCCGCGATTGACATAAATGGTTGTGTCATGCAGTGTATACATGCCGTCGGTATACGTTTTTCCGTAAGGGGGCGTAATGAGAGGCCCGAAAAACGGAAGCTGCACCTGACCGCCGTGAGTATGTCCCGACAGCTGCAGGTTTACGGGATGTCCGCCGATTTTGAGTGCGGCATCCGGCTCGTGAACGAGTAAAATGGAAAACGCATCTTCGGAAAGACGGGATAGAGTGCCTGCATAATCTGGCTTTCCGAGCATTAAATCATCCAAAGCCGCAAGTTCAATCCGGCTTCCATCTGCCAGCTGCACCTGGCGAAAGCCGTTGCGAAGCACTTGAAAATCAGCCGCTTCCATCAGCGCCTTGTACGTGTTCGTGCCGTAGCCTCCGTGGTCATGGTTCCCGTATACACAAAGTTTGCCGAAAGGAGCTTCAAGCCTTTGCAGCACGGCGAGCGCATGCTGATAATCATGATATAAATGCGGCTTATCAATTAAATCTCCTGTAAAGATAAGCAGATCAGGCTTCAGCTGATTGATCTTTTCCGCTGTTTTATTCAAGTCTTTGGCTGTAAACACGTCACTGAGATGCGTATCGCTGAATTGAACGATTTTAAAATTGTCAAAGCCGCGTGGAATCAGGCGGCTGGTGATTGTATGCCGGGTGATTTCAATCATACGCGGTTCAATATACCGGGCATAGCCGTAGCCTCCGCAAGCCGTCGCAAGAGCCGCGCCAAAAATGCCGAATCCTCTTTTTAAAAATGTTCTTCTCGTCATTTTCTCCATATGTAAAACCAACCTTTGTAAGAGTTTTTCTATTATATCATCAGCTTGGCCGGAAAATCCCTTCTCAGCATGTAATGACGGGCAGAGACATCTGTGATAGAATTATGAATGATTATTCATTCAATAAAAGGGGTGGGGTTGTTATGGATAAGAAAGCGGTAATCATTACAGGCGGTTCAAGCGGCATGGGAAAAGCAATGGCGAAAAAACAGGCTGAACTGGGATGGCACGTCATGGTGACGGGGAGAAACCAGGAAGCACTTGAGGAAACTAGAAAAGAAATTGAGACCTTTGAGGGACAGGTCGCCTGTTTTCAAATGGATGTCCGTTCAGAATCCGCCGCTTCAGACATGATGACAGAAGCGGTAAAGGTCTTTGGCCGGCTTGATGCGCTGATTAACAATGCGGCCGGTAATTTTATTTGCCCGGCAGAAAAGCTGACGCCCAACGGATGGAAAGCGGTTATTGAGATTGTTTTAAACGGCACTTTTTTTTGCAGCCAAGCCGCGGCAAGGTATTGGATCGAGCAAAAGCAGAAGGGTGTCATATTGAATATGGCCGCTACATACGCATGGGGAGCGGGAGCAGGGGTCGTTCATTCCGCTGCAGCCAAAGCGGGGGTATTGTCACTGACAAGAACGCTGGCCGTTGAATGGGGGAGCAAATACGGCATCCGCACAAACGCGATAGCCCCAGGCCCGATTGAACGAACAGGCGGTGCGGAGAAGCTGTTTGAATCGGAAAAAGCGGTGTCCCGCACTATGAACAGTGTCCCGCTTGGCCGGCTGGGCACACCGGAAGAAATCGCCGCGTTGGCAGCGTTTTTGCTTTCCGATGAAGCGTCCTACATAAACGGGGATTGTATCACAATGGACGGCGGGCAGTGGCTGAATCCTTATCCGTTTTAATTTTTCGTATGTATATTGACTATTTTGCAAAACAAGCGAACGTCAAAGCCGGCCGTTCGCTTTTTTTATTTTCTATTCAAAATTATGATATAATTTTGGAAGATTAAGGGGCGATTAATTGAAGAAATTATTTAAATGGTTCGTTGTACTATTTTTAAGCAGTTTAGTTATCATCTTTAATATTTGGTACTTTATGATTTGTGCTTTTACTCCAGAGTATTATCAAAATACCCATCTTACATCTGATGAAATAATCAGATTTGAAAAGCTATATCACATCGATTTTCCTGATGAAACGAAATTTATTAAAGCCAGGGAGTATTTGAGCGGGCTCGGAGGCGATACATCGGCTGTATTATATGTGTCTCTCCCGACCAAGCTGGCGGAAACAAATTTATCTGATTATACGTATATGCCAATAAATCATACTGATCATGCCGGTTCAATGTATGGAGTTGACGTTTCCAAGAGTGTTGGCGGGTTCACAACCCTTACATTTGGCACGTTAGATAAAAAAGGAACTTTCTTTCAGTTGAAACATGATGATGATTGGGTGTTTAACAGTACCGATTGGAGTCATTACTTTTGGACAGCTGCCGGTTATAATGCTCTTATATTTATACTTTTATTTGTGATTGTGAAACAAATGAACAACGTCCTTAATGAATCGGTCTAAAGAGTGACCTTAAAAATGTCCCCCTTTTACTTTAAGCTGCTGCCATACTGCCTCCTTTTCCCCTAATCTAAACATTTGTGGTGCTGATATAATTGTGTATAATCAGACAAAGATAGAGAAGCAGGTGATAACATGTTGGACCCACTTGATATACTGACGAATATTGATGATGTCATTCCGTATTACCAAGCGATTTTTAACGCTGAGGAACAAAGAGTCGTAGGCTACGAAGTGCTTGGCCGGATTTTGGCAGATGCGGAGATTGAGAGCCTAGGGCCGTTTTTCTTAGATTCCGGCATTCCGGAAGAATATAAGCTTGAGGTCGATGACAGAGTCATCAGGCAGGCGCTGGAGAGGTTTAAAGAAGCTGATCGTGATCTGTTGATTTTTATCAATCAGGATGCGAATGTATTAATGCTTGACCACGGCGAAAGCTTTCTTGAGCTTTTGAAAGAATACGAAGAGCAGGGCATTGAATTGAACCGTATTGTGCTTGAGATCACCGAGCACAATTTCGAAGGCGACATTGAACAGCTGTACCATATGCTTGCCTACTATCGTACATATGGCATTAAAATCGCGGTGGACAATATAGGTAAGGAGAGCAGCAACCTGGACAGAATCGCGCTCCTTTCACCGGACCTTCTGAAAATAGATTTGCAGGCGCTGAAGGTATCTCAGCCGTCACCATCCTATGAGCATGTGCTGTACAGCATTTCATTGCTGGCGAGAAAAATCGGCGCCGCGCTGCTGTATGAAGATATAGAAGCTGATTTCCAGCTCCAGTACGCATGGAGAAACGGAGGCCGATTTTTTCAAGGCTATTATCTGCAGGCGCCGAGCGGCGATTTTATAGACCGCAGCCTGTTAAAAGCACGCTTGAAAACAGAGTTTCAGCAATTTATCACGAGAGAAAAAAAGAAGCTGGAGACAGTATACGAACACTCTGAGAATTTTTATAAGCGGGTCAATCAGGCAGTTTCTGAGCTGAAGAAAACCCATCAGGCGGATGATGAGTTTATTAAGAAACTGGCGGAAAACCTGACGGACTGCTGCTTCAGAATTTATATGTGTGATGAAGAAGGCTATCAGCTGACGGGAAATGTGTTCAAGCAATCAGGCGAATGGCTTTATCAGCCTGAATACATGGAGAAAAACTGGAGCTGGCGTCCGTACTTTCTAGAAAACATCATGAAGATGCGTAATTCAAGAAAAGGCTTTTTCAGTGACCTGTACAGTGATATTGAAACGGGTGAGATGATCAGAACCTTTTCATACCCGATGGATGACAATATGTATTTATTTATCGATCTGCCTTACTCTTATTTATATGAACAGGACGGATTACTATAAAGCGGCTGCTGTAAGCCGCTTTTTTTATAAATGTGAAAAAGTTTAAAAAAACGATTGACAATGATACTGATAATCATTATCATTTAGTTATAGAGAGAAGTTACTCTCTGTTCCCCAACCCCTCTATCAGATCAAGATCCGAAAAAGCTTGGCGCTACCCCCGCCAAGTTTTTTTATGCCTTCCAGCGCATAAAAAGGCTTCTTCTCACATACATCTGACAATGGCGGCTTAAAAAGCGAAAAATCATTTATAAAAGGTGTATGACATTCCGAAAAAAGCTTCAAACTATTCGAAAACACAGTTTTCCCGTTTATTTTCTTATTGAAAATCCAGCGGGAAAATGCCATCCCGGTCTACTTTATGGTATGATGCTCTGTAGAACTTGTATTATAATAAATACTTGTTGATTTGAAGTTGTTTTTTGAAAGGAGTCTTTTTTTAGAATGTCACAATTAATGGGTATCATCACACGGCTGCAAAGTCTGCAAGAAACAGCCGAAGCGGCTAATGAGCCGATGCAGCGTTACTTCGAAGTAAATGGTGAGAAAATATGCAGTGTTAAATATTTTGAAAAGAATCAAACGTTTGAGCTGACGGTTTTCCAAAAAGGTGAAAAACCTAACACATATCCGTTTGATAACATTGACATGATTTCTATTGAAATTTTTGAGCTCCTTCAGTAATCTGGTTTGATTTTTCAGGCTGACCAAGCTTCCCGTCTTCCGCAAGCGGAGCTTTATTAAATCATGCAAAGGAACCGTGCTCGTTCGTTTGGTTGTAGATTTTGGAAAGAGGAGTGTCCGTACATGGCTGATTCTTTTCTGTTTTATAATCTTTCTGAGGCACAGATGACCTTTCAAGACGTGATGGAGCGGCTGAAACGCTTTGTCAATAAAGACCCCCGATCAGCATACGTGCTGTCTGTGGGGACTGATTCACAAGTTTACCGCGACTTCACGAAGTTTATTACGGCTATACACTTGCACCGTACAGGCAAGGGAGCTTGGGGCTGTTTGAAAAATCACGATCTCGCCAGACCGATACATAGCCTTCGTGAAAAAATTTCGCTGGAAACCGCATTCAGCCAGGAGATGGCTGCGCATATCCTCGACGGACGTTTCATGGAAATTACTGATTTGCTCCTGCCTTTCGCTGATGAAGGAGCGGATCTTACATTTGAAGTGCACTTAGATATCGGCCAAAAAGGGCTGACAAAAGAATTGATACAAGAAATGACCGGCCGTATTACCTCGATGGGCATTGAAGCGAAAATCAAGCCCGATTCCTGCACAGCATTCAGTTATGCCAATCGTTACACAAAATAATATGTCATACAGAATCCGCAAATTGTCGAATTATGCGGTTGACGATTTTTTTCTGTTTACTTATCCTAGCGGTAGAGCTGAAAGCAAATATCACCTTGCTTTCAGAGGTATTCAGTTAAAAATAGGGGGCCTGATTACGTATGAGTCTTATCGGTGAACGATTTACGGAAGAAGAACAAAAACTTCTGCTGAATATCCTGATCAATCATGAATATGCCATTGAGCTTTTGACCAGCGAAATCAACGATATAGAAGCAGGGTCAAAAAGCGTTGATGGAACCACTTATAAAAAACTCGTAACGCTTTATGACCGTTTCCGGAACGAAAATTAATCAGCGGCCTATAAATTGATACTCGATTGCAAAGAGTATCTTTTTTATTGACGGAAACTTTTCGACAAAAAATGATAATGTTTATATTATTGCGATATAGGGAATACATGGTTTGATGAAAAATGTAAAGGGGTCGAAGTGACATGATTAGCTTACAATCAGATCAGCTTCTTGATGCAACAGTCGGACAATTTATGATCGAGGCGGATAAAGTGGCGCACGTACAAGTCGGAAACAACCTTGAGCATGCTCTTTTAGTGCTGACGAAAACCGGCTATACCGCTATTCCAGTCCTTGACGCTTCGTACCGTCTGCACGGTTTGATCGGCACAAATATGATTATGAACAGCATTTTCGGACTTGAGCGGATTGAGTTTGAGAAGCTGGATCAAATTACGGTTGAGGAGGTCATGCTGAAAGACATTCCCCGTCTTCACATCAATGATCCGATTATCAAAGGGTTCAGCATGGTCATTAACAACGGCTTTGTCTGCGTTGAAAATGATGAAGGCGTCTTTGAAGGCATCTTTACGAGAAGAGTCGTATTAAAGCAGCTGAGCAGTCATATCAGGTCATTGAATAAGTAGGCTCGCACGATCAGCCTATTTGTTCTTTGCATGCCAGAAAAAGAAAACGTATACATATTGGTCGCACTTGCTTCGGCAGCCTTTAATTTATTAGAATGGTAGATAAGAAATATGAGAAGGCATTGAAAAGGAGGACGACATGCAGCTTCAAGAGCTTCATATGCTCGTAGTTTTAGCTGAGGAATTAAACATGAGGAAGGCTGCCGAACGGTTATTCGTGTCACAGCCGGCTCTGTCCCAGCGATTGCAGACCATTGAAAAAGCCTGGGGAACAAAGATCTTTCTAAGATCTCAAAAAGGACTCACGGTAACGCCGGCAGGAGAAAAAATCATACAATTTGCAAATGATGTCACGGACCGGCAAGAGAGAATAAGAGAAAATATTGATGAACTTGAAGGGGAAATTCACGGCACATTGAAGCTTGCCGTCGCCTCCATTATCGGGCAGCACTGGCTTCCGAAAGTGTTAAAAACATATGTGGAGCGTTATCCGAATGCAAAGGTTTCCCTCATTACAGGATGGAGCAGCGAAATGCTGAAAAGTCTGTATGAAGATCAGGTACATATCGGCATCATCCGGGGAAACCCGGAATGGAAAGGCCGAAAAGAATATCTAATGACCGATCATTTATATTTGGTCGATACGGAAATTTCCTGCATTGATGATATAGCCCATACCGACCGGCCGTTTATCCAGTTCAAAAGTGACAGTACATATTTTCAGGAAATTCAGCATTGGTGGCATCAAAAATTCAAAACCTCGCCGAAACAGACGATCCTCGTCGATCAGATTGAAACGTGCAAGCAGATGGCGCTGCACGGAATCGGTTATGCCATTTTGCCGTCAGTCACCTTAGATGAGGAAGACAAAGTAAATAAAATGCCCCTGCTTGATGCAAAGGATCATCCGATCGGCCGCGACACATGGCTGCTCGGTTATGAGCCGGCATTTGAATTAAAACAGGTGCAGGCTTTCGTTTCTGTCATCAAAGATATGCTGAAGCAGGAGAGCCCTTTTTAGAAAGACAGCAATAGGCTGTCTTTTTTTATTTTTTATTGACAATGAAAATCATTATCATTTAAAGTAATGTATATGTTATTGAAAATCATTATCAATTACGGGGTGAGCATATGCAGAAAGCATTAATCATATACGCAAGCATGTCGGGGAATACGGAGGATATTGCCGGCATTATAAAAGAAACACTGAGCGAACATCAGATTGCAATTGACTGTCTTGACATGGATGAGGCAGATGCGGATTGTCTCGAAGCATATGATTATGTTTTTGTCGGCACATACACATGGGGAGATGGTGATCTTCCTTACGAAGCGGAAGATTTTTATGAAGATATTCTGCACCGTCAGCTCAACGGACTGAAAACGGCTTGTTTCGGTTCAGGCGATCACGCCTATCCGAAGTTTTGCGAAGCGGTTACGCTGTTTTGCGATGCGTTTGAACAGGCCGGAGCCAATTTATATCCGGAAACGCTGAAAATCGAATTGGCGCCTGAGACGGCTGAGGATCAGGAATGCTGCAAAGAATTTGTCCGCGGTTTTCTTGCATGGGCCGCTCACCAAGGAGACCGGTGCCATGTTTCATAAAGGCGCGACGGCTGTCATGGCATCAGTGTCTTCAGGCTTTTTTGTCGCAGTAAAAGGCGAAGGCATTTTTCATTTTTCTGCAGAAGAAGGCTGGAAAAGGCTGTACCGGATGAAAAGCAAGATTCATGTGCTGACCTACATCGGGCCTTACATATTCGCGGCGGGGGAAAAAGGCGCCGTCCTCAGATCGGCCGATCAGGGAAAGACCTGGACGGCATCCCGATTTCCGACCAGCGCCTCCGTATGGGCCGTTGCCGGGCGGAATGACGGTTTTGTCTGTGCGCACGGCACGCACTGCCTCTACTTATCTGATGATTTCGGCGTCACTTGGCATGTGGCTAAGCCCTTTTCACATTTAAAGGAGCCGCCTGTCATTCGCTCGCTTTGTTTGCACGGTCAGACGATTTATATCGGCACCCGGATTCATATGAATTATGGCGGCATTTGGGAGTATGATCCGACAGAAGGCCGCATCCGGCGTATAAGCCGTGAAAGACAGCGCATGACGGCTTCCATGCTTATGTACAAGAAGGACTGGCTCATTGCCGCAAAGGGTGCGGCAAAGGGAGAACGGGGCGAGGTTGCCGTCCGAAACGTGCGGACGGACGAGGCGTTTGCCATTTCAGCCGCGCCTGCCGTACGGGAAAAATCATTTCTCGACGTTTCTGAGGATGACGGTATTATTTATGTCACTTCGGCACAGGACGAAAACGGATTTTCGCGCATTTACCAAGCTGATTTCGCCGCCGGAGAATTAAAATGGTTTGATACGATCCGCGGTCACGGATGGCGGGTGGCCAATCAGAAAGAAAGCTTTTTTTGCGCGGGCCTTTACGAATGTAAGTTTGTCAGACCGTATGAGGCGGCCCGGCTCGCACATTAGTTTCTATACATAAAGGAGAGACGGAGATGGGGAAAGTATTGCTTGTTTATGCGACAATGTCAGGAAACACCGAGGCAATGGCGGATTTGATTGAAAAAGGGCTGATCGAAGCACAAGCATCGGTTGACAGATATGAAGCGATGGATATCCATGCCGAACTTTTTAATGATTACGAGTATATTTTATTAGGCACATATACGTGGGGAGACGGGGATCTTCCTGATGAAATGCTCGATATCGCTGAAGATATGGAAAACCTGGAGTTTGCAGGGAAAACATTTGCTCTGTTCGGTTCCGGAGATACGTCCTACGCGTTTTTTTGCGGAGCGGTTGACGAATTAGAAAAAGTGATCACGGCCCGGGGAGGACGGGTGGTGCTGCCACCGGTCAAAATTGAAAACAACCCTGAAGGCAGCGAGGAAGAAGAGCTCAGGGAATTCGGAAGACAGTTTGCCGCACTGTGCAGACAGCCGGCAGAATAAAGGCTTGTTCCTTTTTTTCTTGTTTTTGCATCCTTCCTTTGTTACAGTAATGAGGTAGAAAATCAGAGGAGGACAATACATATGAAAATGATGGATGCAAATGAAATTATTTCATTTATTCAAAATAGTACAAAATCAACGCCTGTAAAAGTGTATGTAAAAGGCGATCTTGAGGGAATCAGCTTTGGCGATTCCGCTAAAACATTCCTGAACGGCCAATCCGGCGTTGTTTTTGGCGAATGGGCTGACATTAAAGCGGCAATTGAAGAAAACAAAGACAAAATTGAGGATTACGTCATTGAAAATGACCGCCGCAACTCTGCGATTCCGATGCTTGACTTGAAAGATGTAAAAGCGCGCATCGAGCCTGGCGCTATTATCCGCGACCAAGTCGAAATCGGCGACAATGCCGTTATCATGATGGGGGCGTCCATTAATATCGGTTCAGTCATCGGCGAAGGCACAATGATTGATATGAACGTTGTGCTCGGAGGACGCGCGACTGTCGGAAAAAACTGTCACATCGGAGCGGGTTCTGTATTAGCGGGTGTTATTGAGCCGCCAAGCGCTAAGCCTGTTGTCGTAGAAGATGACGTTGTGATCGGAGCAAATGCGGTTGTGCTTGAAGGCGTAACAATCGGAAAAGGCGCGGTTGTCGCTGCGGGAGCTATCGTAGTAAATGACGTTGAGCCATATACCGTTGTAGCAGGAACACCAGCGAAAAAAATCAAAGATATCGATGAAAAAACAAAAGGCAAAACAGAAATCAAACAGGAATTACGCCAGCTGTAAGGAATGGTTTGATAGAATGGGCGTGGATGATAAAATCCACGCCTTATTCTTATCTTAAGGAGGAATACATATGGAAAAAGAGCGGCTCATAGCGATCCGGAGAGATCTGCACCGCATCCCGGAAATCGGCTTTCAGGAATATAAAACACAGCAGTACCTGCTGAATATATTGAAACAATATCCAGAAGAACGAATTGAAATCGAAACGTGGAGAACCGGTATCTTTGTCAAAGTCAACGGCACGGCTCCGGAAAAAATGCTCGCCTACAGAGCAGATATAGACGCTTTGTCGATTGAAGAACAGACGGGGCTTCCATTTGCATCTGAACATCCCGGTTTTATGCACGCGTGCGGCCACGATATGCACATGACCATTGCGCTCGGCATTATTGATCACTTTGTCCATCACCCGGTCAAGCATGATCTGCTCTTTTTATTCCAGCCGGCTGAAGAAGGACCGGGCGGAGCGGAACCGATGCTTGAAAGCGATGTGCTGAAAAAATGGACGCCGGATTTGATCACGGCTCTCCATATAGCACCTGAACTGCCGGTCGGCACAATCTCCACCAAAAGCGGATTGCTCTTTGCCAATACGAGCGAGCTTGTCATCGACCTTGAGGGGAAAGGCGGACATGCGGCATATCCGCATACAGCAGACGACATGGTCGTCGCCGCAAGCACGCTTGTCACGCAGCTGCAGACGGTCATATCCAGAAATACGGACCCGCTTGACAGCGCGGTAATTACCGTCGGAACGATTACCGGAGGCACGGCGCAAAATATTATCGCAGAGCGTGCTCATCTGGAAGGAACGATCCGGACGCTTTCTGAAGAATCAATGCATATGGTGAAAAAGCGGATTGAAGAACTCGTCAAAGGAATTGAAATCGGCTTCCGCTGTAAAGGAAAGGTCACGTACCCGTCCGTTTATCATCAAGTTTATAATACAAGCGGCCTGACCGAAGAATTTATGCAATTTGTCAGTGATCATCGTCTTGCAGAAGTGAAGACGGCGAAAGAAGCGATGACCGGAGAAGATTTCGGGTATATGCTGAAAAAATATCCCGGCTTCATGTTCTGGCTCGGTGCCGATTCTTCCCACGGGCTTCATCACGCAAAGCTGAATCCGGATGAAGCTGCGATGGAAACCGCAGTAAATGTCATGGTCGGATATTTTTCGGAGTATGCCAATTAAATCCGAAAAGAAGAATAATCTAACAAAAATTGAGCATTCTACGTAACGGAGGTGTTCAATATGACGAAAAAAATTGGAATTGAACAATCTTTATCGGATGTAGAACAGGCGTTAAAACAAAAGGGATATGAAGTAGTGATGATGAAGACTCCTGAGGATGCGAAGGATTGTGACTGCTGTGTCGTAACCGGGCTTGACAGCAATGTCCAAGGCATTGCCGATACGTCAACTCAGGCTCCCGTCATTACGGCTTCCGGAATGACAGCTGACGAAATCTGCAGCGAAGTAGACAAAAAATTTCATTAAAAAGAAAAAACCGAAGCTTACGCTTCGGTTTTTCTATTCGGCAGAAGAGGCGCTTTTCAACCGGTCGAGCGCGATTTTCATTTCTCTCCGCAGCACGCGTTCAACCCGCCATTGCTCCATATTTTCTGTTTTGGCGATGATTCTGATGACCATTTCTGATGTGCTTAAATCCTGAACCCCGATGACGTCCGGTCCTTCCTTAATCTGCGGAAGCTCAAGGGCTGCTTTGTCACAGGCGTTTTGCAGGACTTGAATGGTTTCATCAAGATTTTTTTCAAGCGGCACCTTAATATCGACAAGCGCCTGCATCGTTCCGCGAGAATGGTTGCTCACATTTGTGATCCCCCGGTTGGGAAGATAGTGAAGCGTGCCGTCAAAGCTCCGGATTTGCGTCGTACGCAGACCGACCTGCTCGACAATGCCGCTGTAGCTGGCAACCGTAATATAATCACCAACATCGATCTGTTTTTCCAAAAGGATAAAAAATCCGGTGACAATGTCACTGACAAGTCCCTGAGCGCCAAAGCCGACTGCAAGACCGACCACGCCGGCGCCTGCTATGAGAGCGCTCGGATTGTAGTGAAATAAATCCAATATCATGACGATAAAAACGAAAATCAGTATGTATCCGTACACATTCAGCGCGAGACTCCGCAAAGTATAAGCGCGGCCCGTAGAAAGGTTATTTTGCTGCTCGAATTTCTGGAACAGATGTTTAATCAGCTTTTTGCCTGCCGTTCTGAAAATAAAATACGCTAAAATAATAAGTGCCAGCTTTATGATGAAAATCCCCGCAGAAGTGATGAGCCCGGCCCAATCAAAGTGTTTTAAATCAATCATAGTGATGTCTTCCTTTCAAGTCTATTGCAGAAAAAGCTAAAAGTTTTTTACCCGTTTTACAATAGGATAAACCTTTTAATAGAAATCAGTTTTTTACAGTTATGATTTATTCTATTGAACGGTTTCAATCTCATTATTTTCGTGAAGATACTAACTAAAGAATCTCCGCTCTCATTTTAACATGTCGGTTCAGCCAAATCATTTACTTTGGAGGGAAAACAGCCGGATGTTGCCCGAGCGAAATGAGAGTGCGGACGAAAGATCACAAATCTTTTTCATAAGGAGGGACATCAGATGAAATTACATCAGCAAATGCCTGAATTGACAGGCGCCAAAGCCTGGATTAACGGAGAAGTCACGAAGGAACAGCTGATCGGTGAAAAGCCGGCATTGATTCACTTCTGGTCCGTCAGCTGCGGCATGTGTAAAGAAGCGATGCCTGAGGTGAACGGGCTTCGTAATAAATATAAAGATCAGCTGAAAGTGGCAGCCGTTCATATGCCCCGTTCCGAAGATGATCTTGACCTTGAGAAAATCAAGGAAACAGCGGCTGAACACGATATCTCTCAGCCGATTTACGTGGACAGCGATCATACGCTGACTGAAGCATTTGAGAATCAATATGTGCCGGCTTATTACGTTTTTGATAAAACCGGACAGCTTCGTCATTTTCAAGCGGGAGGAGCCGGGATGACAATGCTTGAAAAACGCGTCAGCCGCGTACTTTCAGAAATGGAGCAGGCTTCTGAATAATTGGGACAATCTCCGTCGGACTATTGTCTCGGTTCTGCAAACCCTTTGCCGTTAGGTAATAGGGTTTTTTTGTGCTTATTGGATAAAAAATTCCAAAATGACATGTGTGATTGTTGAGCTGGAGTGAAAACGAAAATGAAGAAAAACGGGAGAAAACACGCTGTATCGCATGTTTTCTCCATATCTTTAGCTTTTACATATTATAGTCGAAAATTGTAGATATTACGCTAATTTTCATTAAACAAGTAATTTCAAGTTATATTTTGAAGGGTTTGAATAAAATGGAACATCGCCCAGAATCCCCTATATGACGAGGGTTTTTGTATAGAAAGTACCATTTTCAGAAAATAAGCAATTTTTCATAGAGTAAATAAAATAGTAAAATGCTAAAATAATAGTTGATAAAATTACTTTTGTAATCTAATATCTAAATAAAAGCGTTTAAATTTTTGACAGGGGGTTTTACACATGTTTAATGAAAGAGAAGCGCTGCGCTTACGTTTAGAACAATTGAACGAGGCAGAGGTAAAAGTCATTCGTGAATATCAAATAGAACGAGATAAAATATATGCAAAACTGAGAGAATTAGACAATACGGGCAGCCTGTCCGATACAAAAAAAGAGTTTCGTCCGGAGAAAAAAAGTGACTCTCTCCCAGTGCTTGCAGAGCTTGCGGCACAGGAAATGAGAAGCTACCAAAAGCCGCAGACACAGCCTCAATCCTCCCAGCCGCAAATGCAGTCTATTACGTCCCTTCCCGCCGGCATTCCGGATGGTTCTACAAGAAGAAGAAGAGGGACGGCAAGACCGGGTTCAAAAGCGGCAAAACTGCGCGAAGCAGCCATTAAAACTTTGAAGCGCCACAATGCAGCAATCAAAAGTTCGGAGCTGCAAAAGGAAATTGAGAAGGAAAGCGGCCTTGAAATTCCTAATATGACAACGTTTATGCAAAGTTTAATTAAAATGTATCCGGAAGTGAAAAAACCATACCGCGGCCAATATATTCTTGAGGGAGAAATTTCTCAGGAAACAGAAGAAACGGCAAATGATACGGCTGCTGAATAAAACAGTAAAAAACTGCTTGCGTTACTCAAGCAGTTTTTTTGTGCTGTCCCGCGTATCTTTTAACGCCTTTTTTTCAAGCTTGACGACATATTTCTGGAACGGTTTTTCTTCATCAGCCCGTTCTTTCACCGCGTCCAGCTTTTCTTCAAACGACTGATCACGGGACTCTGATTGTGCAAACTGTTTTTGCAGGGAGATGACTTGTTCGGTGACCGCTTTAAGCAAGTCTTCTGCCTGAACAGTCCCGGCCGCAGCAGAAGGAAGTTCCAGCTCTTTTTCTGCCGGTTCCGCCGTCCGGCTGTCAATATCAGCAAAATGACCGGCAATCCAAGCATCACTTTCGTCCAGCTGCCTTTTGTACGAGAGAATGGTTTCTTGAAATAACTTTTCTTTCGTTTTTTCTATTTCTACAAGCCGTTCTTTTGTTTCTAGTATTCGATCTCTCATATGATTAATTTCTATTTTAATATGTTTGAGCTGGTATTCTTTTTCTGTCATTTGTGTTTGCAGCCGGATATTTTCTTCTGCAGCAGCCTGAAAACGCCGTTTCGTATCTTCGTGGGAAGTCTGTTCGGTTTCCATGGCGGTCTCAAGTGAGCGGATGCGGGTATGTAAGTTTTTATTTTCTTCTTCAATTTTTACATTCGTAAGATGGAGACGGTGTTTTTCTTCCATCTCATTTTTCCGCCGAAACGTTTCCTTCTGCAGCAGTTCTTGCAGAATGACGATTTTATCGAGCAGCCCGGCCCTGATTTCATGCAGAGACCGTTCCGTGTTACTTGTCTGTTTGTGTTTTTGAGCCATTGCTTCCAGTTCATCAGTAAGCTTGTGAAGCCGCTCTTTAATATTAGCGTTTTCCTCTTGAAGCTTATTGTTTTTTTGATGAAAGTAGCTTGCTTCAAACTCCGAAATCAGTTTTCTGCATCTCGAAAGTTCAGACTTCAAATAAAGGTTCTCTTGAGAAGTGTCGTGGAAAAACGGACCTGATATTTTCATAAGAACCATCTCCCTCATGATGTTAACACTACAATATGGAATAGGACAGACGGCTATTCCTCTTAATTAAACTGACAAGCACTGTAATATTGTATTTCGGCTGAGGCGTTTGCTATGCTTTTATATAGAATGGGGAGAGATGACATGAAACGGGTGAATGTAATATTAGCAGGGGGAGCTTCCCGAAGGTTCGGGGAACCGAAAGCTTTTGCAAAGTGGAAGGGCGGCATGTTTTATGAGCAGGCGAAAAAAGCCTTCGGCTGCGGAGAGACGGTGATTATCAGCCGCCCTGAACATATAAAAAAGTTCTTAGCAAACAAAGAGAGACATGTTTTCTCCGATGTGCCGCAGTTTCGGGGAATGGGGCCGCTGGCCGGCATATATACGGCAATGAAACAAACGGAAGGCGAAACATACACGGTCATATCCTGTGACACGCCGCTCGTGACAAGAAAGACGATGGCAACGCTTGAAATGAAGCTGACCGGAAATGTGGACGCTGTCATTCCGCTTTGTGAAAACAGAGAGCAGCCTCTCTTGGCTGTTTATCATAAACGGGTGCAAGAGGTGCTTTTTGATCAGCTGGCACAAAACAAGCTGAAAATGGCAGACACGCTGAAACATCTGTCTGTCTGTTATGTGCAGGCTGAAGACATTGGCGCCGGGCCGGAAGAGTTCGTCAATATCAACACCCGGGATGATTACGCCAGACTTTTGGCGCTTATCGAGTCTTCACATCAGGACTGATTGTGAGGAAACATGGTATGATGGAAATAAAAATGCAAGGGGACAACACAGATGGAAGAGCGCTATTCGCGGCAGACAAGATTTAAGCCGATAGGGGAAAAAGGGCAGAAGGCGCTGGCAGACAGCAGTGTCCTGATTGTCGGGGCCGGGGCCCTCGGAACAGCCGCAGCAGAGGGGCTGGCAAGAGCCGGAGCAGGCCGTATGGCGATTATTGACCGGGATTATGTGGAATGGAGCAATTTACAAAGACAGCAGCTGTATACAGAAGAAGACGCGAGACAGCGCCTGCCGAAAGCCGTGGCGGCAAAGACGCGTCTTTTGGCGATAAACAGTGACATACATATAGATGCTTATGCGGCCGAAGGTACGGCGGAAACGCTCGAACCGCTGATCGAACAAGCGGATTGCATCGTGGATGCGACAGATAATTTTGAAACGAGAATGGTCATCAATGATCTGGCTCTGAAAACGAAAACGCCTTGGATTTACGGTGCCTGTGTCAGCAGTCAGGGGATGTGTATGACGATTATCCCGGGGGTTACGCCGTGTTTATCCTGTCTGTTTGAGCAAATACCCGTGGGCGGAGCGACATGTGATACAGCAGGGATTATACCTCCGGCGGTTCATATCGTCTCTGCTTATCAGCAGGCTGAGGCGCTGAAATTGCTGACAGGTAACCATGAAGCGGTAAATCGGCGCTTTTTTACGTTTGATGTGTGGAATAACACCAATATGAGCGTAAATGTGGATCAGACCAAACGGGATCATTGCCCTTCCTGCGGCGCGGAGCCTGTATACCCGTACCTGCAGCCTGAAAACAGGCCAAAAGCAAGCGTGCTGTGCGGAAGAGACACCGTTCAAATCAGATCGGAAGCGTTAAAGAGGCTGGACAAAGAAGAGCTCGTCAAACGTCTGAAGCAGATCGGCAAAGTCGAAGCAAATGAATTTCTGCTGCACATGGCGTACGAGCGCTTTAGGATCGTTATTTTTCAAGACGGACGGGCTCTGATTCACGGTACAAACGACATCAAAGAAGCAAATTCAGTTCTGGCCAGAGTGATCGGACTGTAGTAAGGGGAGGTATTGCTATGCTTGAAAAAAGAACGCCGATTCAGGTGGGCGAAGCAGTCCGCCGGGTGAGCCGATATAAAAAACAGGGGGATACCGAATGGGTGGCGCTAGAGGACAGCCTTCACCGCTATTTGGCGGAAGATGTTAAGGCAGACCATGATGTGCCTGCCTTTGACCGTTCTCCGTATGACGGTTTTGCCATCAGGGCGTGCGATTCAAAGACGGCTTCCCGTGATAATGCCGTCACGTTTGAAGTCATTGACCATATCGGAGCCGGCGCCGTGTCAGAAAAAGAGCTCGGACCGTATGAAGCGGTCCGTATTATGACAGGGGCGCAGATTCCAAAAGGCGCGGATGCCGTAGTGATGCTTGAGCTGACAAAAACGCACTCTGAAAACGGCACGGATTACATGTCGGTAAAACGCCCTTTCCATGCGGGTGATAATATTTCATACCAAGGAGAAGATGCGAAAAAGGGCAGCTCGCTTTTAAAAAAAGGAACGAAAATCACGCCGGGCGTCACCGCTCTTTTGGCAACCTTCGGCTACGCTTCTGTTCCTGTGGTGAGAAAGCCGGTGGTCGGAATTATCGCCACGGGAACCGAACTTCTTCATGTAAGCGATCCGCTTGAACCGGGGAAAATCCGCAACAGCAACGCGGCCATGGTGTATGCCCAGATCGTTGAAGCGGGTGCAGTGCCGCTGAACTTAGGCAAAATTTCCGATGATTTTGATGACAGTTATGCGGCGGTGAAGGAAGCCATGAAAAAAACCGATTTTCTGATCACGACCGGCGGTGTGTCAGTCGGTGATTTTGATTTTCTTCCTGACATTTATGCTAAGCTTGGAGCGGAAGTTTTATTTAACAAAGTGGCAATGCGCCCGGGGAGTGTGACAACTGTCGCACGGGCTGATGACATGCTGCTGTTCGGCCTTTCAGGCAATCCGTCGGCATGTTACGTCGGTTTCACTCTGTTTGTCAAACCGATGATTCAGTCTTGGCTTCTGAATGAAAAACCTCACGCCGGATGGGCGGAAGCCGTGTTAACAAACGACTTTCCGAAGCCGAATCCGTTTGCGAGATTTGTGAGGGCGTTTGTTTATCATAAGGACGGAAAGATGATGGCGTCACCGGTCGGTCTCGACAAATCAAGCTCAGTCACATCTCTTGCCGAAGCAAACGCGTTTATCCTTCTGCCGGGAGGAACGAGAGGATATGAAGCGGGACGGACGGTTCACGTGCTTCTCATCCGCGATGAGAATGGAAGTGAGTGGCCGTGGTCAATTCTTTCCCGATCGTCCAGATCGTAGGGTTTCAAAACAGCGGTAAAACAACGTTTATCGAACGTATACTGAGAGCGGCGCCGAAAGAATGCACGGTTGGATGTTTAAAGCATCACGGACATGGCGGAGAGCCGGAACCTTTTTCTGACGGAAAGGATTCAGAGCGCTTATCAAAAGCCGGTGCCGCGGTTACGGCAGTAGAAGGGGACGGGGTCTTGCAGCTGACGGCGCGAAAAAAATGGGATCTGGCTGGTTTGATCGGCCTGTATGAATATTTGGGAATCGACTGTCTTCTCATTGAGGGTTTTAAACATGCGCCGCATCCGAAAATCATTATAATTAAAAGCAGCGAAGATTGGCAAAAGCTGAAGCATTTGGAGCGCGTGCTCGCGGTTGTCAGCAGAAGTACGGAGCATATGCCTGCAGATGCGGGCATACCCGTATTCCATGCGGATGATCCGGCTGCCATTATGTTTGTGCTTTCGCAGCTGAAAGGGGGATCTGCATAAATGGAACGTTTTCAAATTACAAGGGAACCTATCATTGCGGAAAATATCGTAAAAAAAGTTGAAAAGCGCGAAGCCGGGGCCATCACAACGTTTATCGGCACGGTCAGAGAGTGGACTGCCGGACGGCGGACGGTGCGTCTTGAATATGAAGCATATGAACCGATGGCTGTTCAAATGCTTTCTCAAATCGGCGATGAAATCAGCGCGAAATGGGAGGGAGCCGAAGCTGCGATCACTCACCGCGTCGGCGTCCTTGATATCGGAGAAGCAGCGGTCGTAATCGCCGTGTCTTCTCCGCACAGAAAGGCGGCATATGAGGCGAATGAATATGCCATTGAACGGATAAAACAGATTGTTCCGATTTGGAAAAAAGAGATCTGGGAAGACGGCGAAGAATGGATAGGCGATCAGCTGGAAACGACGCCTTATCCGAACGGAAAACCGGATTTAAATAAAGGGGAATCACGATGATTAAAGTACTTTTGTTTGCCGGACTTGCGGAGCAGGCGGGAACGCCGGTCATTGAACTTGACGAAAAGGAGGCGGCAGCGTCTGCTGTAAAAACGCTGTTAAAAGAACGATACGGCCTTCAGACGATAGACAATGCCATGATCGCAATCAATGAAACTTACGTAAAAGATAACAGCATCGTAACAGAAGGCGATACCATTGCCTTTATCCCGCCTGTAAGCGGAGGGTGAATAAAAGCCGGATGTGCATCATTGCCATCCGGCTTTTTTGCACAGTACGCCGATAACATCGGCAAGAAAGGCTGAATTCCAGGGGGAGACCAAATGGAATTTAAAGGGGATTTTTAATTGTGCGGTTTTCTTTACATACACAGGCTTAAAACGGCGTCACACAAGATTTTTAGCCTGCTTTCATATCAGTCCGGCGCTGGTTGTTTTTTACATAATTATGGAACGTACATTTAAGATTTTGTGTTACAATTTAGCATAAATACGCAAACGGCAAAAAAATTGAAACTTTTATAAGCCGGATGCGTACGTATAAACAGAATAATACATAGGAGGCATCAGCAATATGGAACCAAATCTGGAAAAAAACAATACGGCAGTAACGGAAAAGCCGTCAATTTTCGGCGTCATTACAAGTCCAGTTGTGCAGTTTAAAAGACTAAGAGAACACCCGGTCATCGGCCTTCCTCTCCTGATTGTCATCATTCTCGTTGCGGCGGGGAGTATTTTGCGCGGGCTCGGAATGAATTATGAAGAACTGCTGACCAGCTCATCTCTTGACGGATTGACCGATGATCAGATTGAAATGACCAAAACCATCGCGAAATTCGGCTCGATTTTCGGCTCGATTTTCGGAGGCATTATCGCTCTCTTTATCGTGCCGCTTATTTATTGGCTGTGCGTCAAAATTTCAGGCGGCGTGACAACTTATAAAAAAATGCTCTCACTCGGCCTCTTTACTGCATTTATTACTAACATCGGCTTAGTCATTAACGGACTTGTCATTTATTTTGCCGGTGCGGGCTCACTGTACCCTGTCACATCTTTGGCGAGTGTCATACCGGCCGGAGACGGCGTATCGGTCTTTTTAAGCGCGATCGATATTTTCAGCATCTGGAGCTATATTCTGCTCGCTTTAGGTCTGCGCTATACCGGCGGCATTTCTAAAAAAGCAGGCTGGATTTCCGCAATTGTCCTGTTTGTTATTATGCTTTTGGTATCGGCAGTCGGAGGACTGTTAAATTCAGTGGCAGCAGGTGTATAACATGAAAAAACTTTGGATCGGAATCGGCATCGCAGTCATTGTAGCAGTATTCATCAGTATCAATATTTATAAGTCGGCCGCTCCCGCGGGCGGCAGCGCCGGGGAAAAAGTCGATACCGGGACTATGGAAAAAAGAGAAATCTCATCTGCGGTCATGGTTCCGGGAACACTTAAATTCTCCAAAGAACAGTATGTTTTTTATGAAGCGGATAAAGGAACCCTTGATAAAGTAAAAGTAAAAGAAGGCGACAAAGTAAAAAAGGGATCGTCGCTAGTCACTTATACAAACGAACAGCTCAACCTTGATAAAGAGCAAAATGAGTTGACAGAACAATCAAAACGGCTGCAAATGGAACAAATTCAAGAAAAACTACAAGCCTTAAACAGTAAAGAAACAGATCTGGCAAAACAAGCGGGAGAAGCGGAAGCCAAAAAACAAATTGAATCCGAACGGACTGATCTGCAGCTACAGCAAAAAACGGCTGAAATTGAATTAAAGCAATCTGACCTGCAAAAGCAATCTCTTGAAAACCAGGTGGCGAACCTCAATGTCAAGAGTGAGATGGACGGGACGGTTATCTCGGTAAATCAAGAAGCCGCTTCTAAGAAATCGGATATTCAAGAACCGGTAATACATATAGGCGATCCGGAACACCTGATCGTTGCTGGCAATTTGTCTGAATACGACACACTGAAAGTGAAAAAGGGACAAAGCGTTACTATTACCTCAGACGCCATCCCGGATAAAACATGGAAGGGAAGGGTGACGGCTGTCGGTCTCGTTCCGGAACAAAAGTCAGGAGCTGCTTCTGGTGAAAGTACGGAACAAGCCGTGCAGTATCCGTTTCAGGTCAAGCTGATCGGAAAGCTTCCGGAGGGCAAACCGGGGTTTAAACTCATTATGAACATTGAAACCGACAAGCGGAAAGCCGATACGCTGCCGTCCTCCGCAGTCAAAAAAGACGGAGATGAGCACTGGGTCTTTACGGTAAAAGACGGGAAGGCCAAACGCGTGAAAGTCAAAGTGGGCGACACCTCGAATCAGTTAACGGAGATAAAAGAGGGACTTTCAAAGAATGATAAAGTCATTCTGAATCCGGCTGACGGTTTGACTGACGGAACGGATGTGAAAGCATAGATGATTCAGCTTTCAAAGGTGAAAAAAAGCTATCAGATCGGCAAGGAAACGTTTGATGTCCTCCGTTCAATCGACCTGACGATTGAAGAAGGGGAATATGTATCCATTATGGGACCGTCGGGATCAGGTAAATCTACGATTATGAATATCATCGGCTGTCTGGACAGACCGACATCAGGCAGTTACAGACTTGCAGGAGAAGATGTATCTTCATGCACGGAAAAAGAGCTTGCGGCGGTCCGGAACAAATCAATCGGATTTGTCTTTCAGCAATTTCAGCTGCTGCCGCGATTGAATGCAAGAAAAAATGTCGAACTTCCCATGATTTACGCAGGTATCGGCAAAAAAGAGCGTGAGGAACGGGCGGAATATGCGCTGGAAAAAGTCGGCTTAGCGGACCGGATGCTTCACATGCCGAATGAGCTGTCCGGCGGCCAAAAGCAGCGTGTCGCGATTGCAAGAGCCATCGTTAACGAGCCGAAGCTTATCTTGGCTGATGAACCGACCGGCGCGCTGGATACGAAAACAAGCATTTCCATTATGGAGCAGTTCACAGAGCTTAATGCAGAGGGCGTGACCGTGGTGCTTGTCACACATGAGCCTGAAGTGGCAGATTGTACAAACAGAGTGATTTTCGTCCGTGACGGCAGTATCGTTTCCCGCGATTCTGAGCAGAGGAGAGTGGGGGAATGAGCCTGTTAGAAAATCTCCGGATGGCTCTCAGTTCCGTCAGAGCTCACAAGATGAGATCGATTCTGACGATGCTCGGCATCATTATCGGCGTCGGTTCAGTAATCGTTGTTGTGGCTGTCGGCCAGGGCGGAGAGCAAATGCTGAAGCAATCCATCAGCGGGCCGGGCAATACAATTGAATTGTATTATCTGCCGAGCGATGAAGAATTAACAGCCAATCCGAACGCTTTGCAGCAAGCGAGTTTTACAGAAGAAGATATTAATGGATTAAAAGGAGTGGAGGGCGTAAAGCAGGTTGTCGCTTCCGCTGTAAAATCAATGACGGCCCGTTATCATGAAGAAGAAACGGACATTACGCTGAATGGCATTAACAGCGGCTACACGGACGTAAAAAAGCTGGACGTTCAGGATGGGCGGACATTTACGGATAACGATTTCCTTTCCGGGAAAAGAGCGGGCATCATCTCGAAAAAAATGGCTGAAAAGCTGTTCGGGAAAACATCTCCGCTCGGAAAAATCGTCTGGGCCGGCGGACAGCCCGTAGAAGTAATCGGTGTATTAAAAGAAGAGAGCGGATTTTTATCACTAGGGCTCAGTGAAATGTATGTTCCGTTCAACATGCTGAAAACGTCTTTCGGCACAAATGACTACAGCAACGTTTCGATTCAGACGGAATCCGCTGACCAAATCAAAATAACTGGAAAAGAAGCGGCCCGCCTCTTAAATGACAATCACGGCACAAAAGAGGCCTACCAAGTCATGAATATGGAAGAAATCGCCGCGGGCATCGGTCAGGTCACGACCGTCATGACGACAATCATCGGTTCGATCGCCGGTATTTCTCTCGTCGTCGGCGGAATCGGGGTCATGAATATTATGCTCGTATCGGTAACGGAACGGACAAGAGAAATCGGCATCCGCAAATCGCTCGGTGCCACGAGAGGACAGATTCTGACACAATTCTTAATTGAATCCGTTGTGCTTACTTTAATCGGCGGCTTAATCGGAATCGGTCTCGGCTACGGGGGAGCATCACTCGTTTCCCTTATCGCGGGCTGGCCGTCGCTCGTTTCCTGGCAGGTGGTTTGTATCGGCGTGCTGTTCAGTATGCTGATCGGTGTCATCTTCGGTATGCTGCCGGCCAACAAAGCATCCCGCTTAGATCCGATTGAAGCGTTACGGTATGAATAGTGAAACCTCCCCATGCAGTCCGCATGGGGTTTTTTCTGTGTTTTAAAGATTGAATGAATATAATAGACTTTTTTCATTTATGATAAAAAGAAATGTCATACAATTGTCCCCCTTTTTGTCGAATTTACAGTTTACAAACCCTATGTACATACGTTAATATGAACAAATGTGAAAGATTTTGATAGTTATTGAATGAATTTGAGTGATTTTAGTTGCTCGAAGTAAAAAAAGCGTTTACAATAATCTTGTAGGTGAAATGAATACGTTTTCAAAGGAGGCGGAATATGCTCACTCCTGAAAGGTATCAGCTGATCCTTGATCAGATTGAAAAGCGTGACGTGGTAAAGATTCAAGAGCTGATAAGCATGACAAACGCTTCTGAATCAACAATCAGAAGGGATTTATCAACGCTTGAAGAGCGCGGGTTTTTAAAGCGCGTTCACGGCGGGGCATCTAAGCTTTCCAACAGCCGGCAAGAACCCGATATGCTTGAAAAATCCTCCAAAAACCTTCAAGATAAGCTGAAGATTGCAGAAAAAGCGGCATCTTTATTAGAAGAAGGTGACTGTATTTATCTTGATGCGGGAACAACTGCATTGCATATGATTGATTTTATAGATCAAACAAAGGACATTGTGGTTGTCACAAACGGAGTTATGCATATCGACGCTTTAATAAGGAAAGGGATCCCCTTTTATCTTCTCGGAGGATATGTGAAGCATCGAACAGGTGCGATGATCGGCGGCGCCTCATTATCGGCGGTCAGCCAGTACCGGTTTGACAAAAGCTTTCTCGGAGTGAACGGCGTGCACATTGAAGCCGGTTTTACAACACCCGATCCGGATGAGGCTCTTCTGAAGACAAAGGCTGTGAGACAGGCGAAAAACGCGTATGTTTTAGCCGACCCTTCCAAATTCGGCGAGATTTCTTTCGCAGCGTTCGCCGCTTTGGGCGATGCCGTTATCATTACCACTGAATCTGAAGAACTTGCATTCGATAATTACCAAGAAAAAACTGTCGTAAAGGTAGTGAAATCATGATTTACACTGTAACCCTCAATCCGTCTGTTGACTATATCGTTCACGTTGAAGATTTTGCCGTAGGCGGTTTAAACCGTTCCAGCTATGACACGAAGTACCCCGGCGGGAAAGGCATTAATGTTTCGAGATTACTGAAAAGACACCATGTGCCGTCAAAAGCATTGGGGTTTGTCGGCGGATTTACCGGAAATTATATCACGTCATTTTTGCAGCAGGAAGGTCTGGAAACAGCTTTTTCTGAGGTGGATGAAGACACGCGTATAAATGTAAAACTGAAAACGGGCGATGAAACGGAAATTAACGGTCAGGGCCCGACGATTTCAGACGAAGTGTTCAGTGCCTTTTTAGAACAGTTCTCCGCTCTGAAAGAAGGAGACATCGTCGTTTTAGCGGGAAGCATCCCATCTTCTCTTCCGCATAACACGTATGAAAAAATTGCTGAGGCATGCAGAAAGCAGAATGCCCGGGTTGTGGTAGACATCTCTGGTGAAGCGCTTATGAAAGCGACAGAAATGAAACCGTTTTTGATGAAGCCGAACCATCACGAGCTTGGCGAAATGTTCAATACGGTTATTGACTCAGCCGAAGCAGCCGTTCCGTACGGCAAAAAATTAATTGAACAAGGCGCTGAACATGCGATAGTTTCGATGGCTGGCGACGGTGCGCTTTTATTTACGAAAGAGGCGGTTTTCCTCGCTAATGTTCCTAAAGGAAAGCTGGTCAATTCCGTAGGCGCGGGTGATTCCGTTGTTGCGGGATTCCTTGCGGGAATCTCAAAACAGCTGCCTTTGGAAGACGCGTTCCGTTTAGGTGTTGCTTCCGGAAGCGCGACGGCGTTTTCTGAGGAGCTCGGAACTGAAGAGTTTGTACAGCAGCTTCTTCCTGAAGTTAAAGTCACACGTCTATAGAGGAGGAAAGAAAAGTGAAGATAACTGAGCTGTTAACAAGGGATACAATTCATCTCAATATAGAAAGCAAAGAGAAAGAAAACGTTATCGATGAAATGGTGACAGTGCTTGACAAAGCCGGCAGATTAAATGACAGAGAGGCTTACAAAGCAGCCATTTTAAATCGTGAAAGCCAAAGCTCGACGGGAATCGGCGAAGGCATTGCCATTCCTCACGCGAAGACGGCGAGCGTCATTAACCCGGCCATCGCATTCGGACGTTCAAAAGAAGGTGTGGACTATGAATCATTAGACGGTCAGCCGGCACACCTGGTCTTTATGATTGCGGCAACCGAAGGAGCGAACAATACGCACCTTGAAGCATTATCAAGACTTTCAACGCTTCTCATGCGTGAAGAAATCCGCAAACAGCTTCTTGAGGCTGAATCAGAAGATGCGATCATTGACATCATCAATCAGCATGACAAAGATGACGATGAGGAAGAAGAAGAGCAGGAAGAACAGGCAGCGCCGTCAGGAAAGGGCAAAATTCTTGCGGTTACTGCATGTCCGACAGGTATCGCCCATACATTCATGGCTGCTGACGCACTGAAAGAAAAAGCGAAAGAGCTCGGCGTCGACATTAAAGTAGAGACAAACGGCTCAAGCGGAATCAAGCATAAGCTGACGGCTCAGGAAATTGAAGATGCGCCTGCGATTATCGTAGCGGCTGATAAACAGGTTGAAATGGAGCGCTTTAAAGGCAAACATGTTCTTCAAGTGCCCGTAACGGCCGGTATCAGACGTCCTCAAGAACTGATTGAAAAAGCCGTTAATCAAGATGCGCCGATTTACGAAGGCAGCGGCGGAGGATCTGCCTCTTCTAATGAAGACGGCCCGAAACAGAAATCAGGCACAAGCATCGGAAGCACTTTCTATAAACACTTAATGAGCGGTGTCAGCAACATGCTGCCATTTGTCGTCGGCGGCGGAATCCTCGTTGCGATTTCATTCTTCTGGGGAATTCATTCAGCTGAGCCGAAAGATCCGACATACAATACGTTTGCTGCAGCGCTGAACTTTATCGGCGGCGATAATGCGTTAAAACTGATCGTTGCCGTTCTTGCCGGATTCATCGCAATGAGTATTGCGGACCGTCCGGGATTTGCGCCGGGTATGGTCGGCGGATTTATGGCTACGCAGGCGAATGCCGGATTCTTGGGCGGACTGATTGCCGGTTTCTTAGCCGGTTATGTTGTAGTCCTGCTGAAAAAGCTGTTTGTCTTTATTCCTCAGACTCTTGACGGATTAAAACCTGTATTGATTTATCCGCTGCTCGGTATTTTTATCACCGGTGTCCTGATGCAGTTTGTCATTAACACACCTGTAGCAGCGTTTATGAATTTCTTAACAAATTGGCTTGAAAGCCTTGGAACCGGAAACCTTGTCTTAATGGGGATTATTTTAGGCGGTATGATGGCTATCGACATGGGCGGCCCGCTCAATAAAGCGGCGTTCACTTTCGGGATTGCGATGATCGGCGCCGGAAACTATGCCCCGCACGCAGCCATCATGGCGGGCGGAATGGCTCCGCCGCTTGGAATTGCACTGGCGACAACATTCTTTAAACATAAATTCTCTAAACGTGACCGTGAAGCCGGTATTACGTGCTACTTCATGGGAGCTGCTTTCGTTACAGAAGGCGCCATCCCGTTTGCGGCGGCTGATCCGCTTCGCGTCATCCCTGCAGCCGTTATCGGTTCTGCGGTAGCGGGCGGACTGACAGAGTTTTTCCGGGTAACGCTCCCTGCACCGCACGGAGGAATATTCGTTGCATTCATTACGAACCATCCGCTGCTTTACTTAATGAGCATCGTAATCGGAGCGGTTGTAACGGCGGTTATCTTGGGAATCGTCAAAAAACCGGTAGTAGAGAAATAAGCAAAAAGCGTCCTTTACGGGCGCTTTTTTCAATCATATGCGCATAGAAGCGTTATGTATTTTGTGATGAGTTGTGATAAAGTAAAGATAGTACATGAACCGTAACAGTGATCGTCTAGGAGGAACCACGTTGACTGAAGAACAAAAACCTACTTCTGAAAAATCGGTAAAAAGAAAATCCAACACGTATTGGGAATGGGGAAAGGCCATCATTATAGCGGTCGCTCTTGCGCTTTTAATCCGCCATTTCCTGTTTGAACCGTACTTAGTGGAAGGATCATCAATGTACCCGACATTACATGACGGTGAAAGGCTGTTTGTCAACAAAAGCGTCAATTATATCGGAGAAATCGAGCGGGGGGACATCGTCATTATTAACGGCGATACATCGAAAGTCCATTATGTAAAGCGGCTCATCGGAAAACCCGGAGAAACGGTGGAAATGAAAAATGACACGCTTTATATAAACGGCAAAAAAATCGATGAACCGTACCTCGCGAGCAATAAAAAAGAAGCGAAAAAACTGGGAGTCAACCTGACGGGAGATTTCGGCCCCGTAAAGGTTCCGAAAGGCAAATACTTCGTCATGGGCGACAATCGGCTGAACTCAATGGACAGCCGGAACGGACTCGGTTTAATTGCCGAAAAACGGATCGTCGGCACCTCGAAGTTTGTGTTCTTCCCGTTTCATGATATGCGTCAGACAAAATAAAAACGCCGCGCTGCCCGATTCGGACGGCCGGCGTTTTTTATTTGGCAAACGAGGCGGCGATGGCAATGAACATTACCGTGGCCAGCACTGATCCGACAATGGCCAGAACGCTGAAAAAAAGATTCACCTGCTGCTTCTCTTTGCCGCGTTTTTCAAGCATCCGTTTTGAAAAGAGATGCGAAAACGTGTAAATGAGGGCGATTCCGACGTACAAGCCGATGTCACGTGCGGTAAAGCCTGTGACGGCCAGAAAAACCCCGGTAAAGAAAATCATAAGACAATATTCTGTGAGTGTTAAAAGCTTCAACTTGTTCCTCCGTGATGAATATGTATATATATCTATTGTATCACAGGGCTTCGGGTTTGGCGCTTGCGTCTTTTCAAAACCCTTATATTCGCAGGGAAACATTTCTCTTCCCCTTTATTCATGGTATACTTTTATTGATGTTAGACACGATGGAGGATTATAAATGATTGCTGTAAATAATGTGAGCTTGCGTTTTGCGGATCGCAAGTTATTTGAAGATGTCAATATTAAATTTACGCCGGGCAATTGCTACGGATTAATAGGCGCAAACGGTGCCGGAAAATCAACATTCTTGAAAATTTTATCCGGTGAACTGGAGCCTCAGACCGGCGATGTCCATATGAGCCCGGGCGAACGCCTTGCCATCCTGAAGCAGAACCATTTTGAATATGAAGATTACGAAGTTCTGAAAGTCGTCATTATGGGACATAAACGTTTATACGAAGTCATGCAGGAAAAAGACGCGATTTATATGAAACCGGATTTTTCTGATGAAGACGGCATCCGCGCCGCTGAGCTTGAAGGAGAGTTTGCGGAATTAAACGGATGGGAAGCTGAAAGTGAAGCCGCTATTTTGTTAAAGGGTCTGGGCATCTCTGAAGATCTGCATACGAAGAAAATGGCGGACTTAGGCGGTTCAGAAAAGGTGAAAGTGCTTTTGGCACAGGCGCTGTTCGGCAAGCCGGACGTTCTGCTGCTTGATGAACCGACGAACCACTTGGATCTGAAAGCGATTCAGTGGCTGGAAGAGTTTCTGATCAACTTTGAGAACACAGTCATCGTCGTATCCCACGACCGTCACTTTTTAAATAAAGTGTGCACACACATCGCCGATCTTGATTTTAATAAAATTCAAGTGTATGTCGGCAACTATGATTTCTGGTATGAATCCAGCCAGCTTGCATTAAAGCTTTCTCAGGAAGCCAATAAGAAAAAAGAAGAGCAGATTAAACAGCTTCAGGAGTTCGTGGCCAGATTCAGTGCCAACGCCTCTAAATCAAAGCAGGCGACGTCAAGAAAGAAACTCCTTGATAAAATTACGCTTGATGATATCAAACCGTCATCACGCCGTTATCCTTATGTCAATTTCACGCCGGAACGCGAGATCGGAAATGACGTGCTGCGGGTAGAAGGCTTAACGAAAACGATTGACGGCGTTAAGGTGCTTGATAACGTCAGCTTTATTATGAACAGAGAAGACAAAATCGCGTTTACGGGCCGCAATGAGCTTGCCGTTACGACATTGTTCAAAATCATTTCCGGGGAAATGGAAGCTGACAGCGGCACATTCAAATGGGGCGTCACCACTTCTCAGGCGTACTTCCCGAAAGACAACAGCGAATATTTCGACGGCAGCGATGCGAACCTTGTAGACTGGCTCCGCCAATACTCGCCGCATGACCAAAGCGAAAGCTTTCTGCGCGGCTTCTTAGGACGCATGCTGTTCTCTGGGGAAGAAGTCAACAAAAAATCAAACGTTCTTTCCGGAGGAGAAAAAGTGCGCTGCATGCTTTCAAAAGCGATGCTTTCCGGCGCGAACATTTTAATTTTGGATGAACCGACAAACCATTTAGACCTGGAATCCATTACAGCGCTTAACAACGGTTTAATCAGCTTTAAAGGCGCTATGCTGTTTTCATCTCATGACCATCAGTTTGTACAGACAATTGCCAACCGCATCATTGAATTAACGCCTAAAGGCATCGTTGACAAACAAATGTCTTATGACGAATTTCTTGAAAATGCGGATGTGCAGAAAAAGCTTGAGGAGCTATACGCGTAATAAAAAAGCAGAGGAGACTCTGCTTTTTATTTGTGAAAAAAGTTTTCAATCTTCTGACTTCCCGTTACAATAAGGAACATATGAATTGAAAAGAGACGGAGGAATGCATCATGAAGTTTTTAGTTGTCGGAGCAGGGGGAGTGGGCGGTTATATCGGCGCACGTCTTGCAGAGAAGGGAAATGACGTTACGTTTCTCGTCCGTCAGAAGCGGGCGGAACAATTAAAAGAGACGGGATTGACTGTCAAAAGTGCAAATGGTGATGTTTCAATCAAGCCGAAAATAATCATGGCGGGCGAAGAAGGAGAGTTTGACGCCTTTATCATCGCATCAAAAGCGTATTCTTTGCAGGACGTCATTCGGGATGTCAAACCGTTTGTCAAACCTTCGTCGGTCATTATTCCTTTTTTAAACGGGTACAGGCACTATAACGAGCTGTTCGAAGCTTTTTCAAAACGGCAGGTGTTAGGAGGCCTCTGCTTTATTGAGAGCGCCCTTAACGAAAAAGGGGACATTCTTCATACGAGCGCTGCCCACCGCTTTGTGTTCGGTGAATGGAGCGGGGAACGCACAGAACGTATAAATGAGCTGGAAAAAGCGTTTGCGGGTGTGAAAGCGGATGTCATCATCAGCCGGGATATTGAAAAGGATATTTGGAAAAAGTACATGTTCATTGCCGCGCAGGCGGGAGTAACCACTTTGTTTCAACAGCCGGTCGGACCGATTTTAGATACAGAAGGGGGCCGCAATACGGCAAAGCGTCTTTTTTCAGAAATCGGAGCCATTTTCAAGGCTGCGGGCATTCCGAAGGACGCTGACCTTGAAGAAGAGAGTTATCGTACGTTGACAAGCATGTCTTATCACATGAAATCGTCGATGCTGAGAGACATGGAAAATGGCCGGGTGACAGAAGGTGATCATCTACACGGTTTTCTGCTTGAGAAAGCGAAAGGCTTGTCAGTTGATACCCCTGTTTTGGAAACTGTCTTTGCCAACCTGCAAATGTATGAAGCAAAATAAAAAAGGAGGCCGAAGCGCCTCCTTTTTTATTAAAATGCCCAGTTTCCGTTTCTGAAGATCGGTTCTCTTTTGCCGTCAGCTGTAATTCCGTCGATATTCATATCTTTGGAGCCGACCATGAAATCTACGTGCGTAATGCTTTCATTTAAGCCCTCTTTAACAAGCTCTTCCCGTGTCATTTGTTTGCCGCCTTCGATATTAAAGGCATACGCGCTGCCGATCGCCAAGTGGTTTGATGCATTTTCATCATACAGTGTGTTGTAAAATAAAATATTCGATGTTGAAATCGGTGAATCGTACGGCACTAAGGCCACTTCTCCGAGATAATGCGAGCCTTCATCGGTTTCGACAATGCCTTTTAAAATCTCCTCGCCTTTTTCAGCTTTCACATCAACGATGCGGCCGTTTTCAAAGGTAAGTGTAAAGTTATCAATAATGTTGCCGCCGTAGCTCAGCGGTTTCGTGCTGGAAACTGTGCCGTTCACCCCGTCACGCTGCGGAAGAGTGAAAACCTCTTCTGTCGGCATGTTGGCCATGAATTCGTGCCCGCTCTCATTAACGCTTCCCGCGCCTGCCCATACATGTTTTTTCGGCAATTCAATGGTTAAGTCAGTTCCTTCAGCTTGATAATGCAGGGCGCTGTAATGTTTTTTGTTCAGGTGTTCCACTTTCTCATGAAGGTTTTGATCATGTTTTTTCCATGCTTCCACAGGATTTTCTTCATTTACGCGGGTCGTTTTGAAAATTTCTTCCCATAAAAGCTGAACGGCTGTTTCTTCCGGTTGATCCGGGAACACTTTTTTCGCCCAGCCTGTTGAAGCGGCTCCGATCACCGTCCAGCTGACCTTATCTGATTGAATATATTGTCTGTATGTATGCAATGCTTTTCCGGCGGCTTTTTGGAACGCTGCAATCCGTTTCCCGTCAGTGCCTTTTAACAGGTCGGGGTCGGATGAGACGACAGAAATAAACGCAGCTCCTTTTTTCGCGAGCTCTTCTTTGCCTTTCGCTTCCCATTCAGGATATTCTTCAAACGCTTCAAACGGAGCCATTTCGTATTTTAATCTGGACAATTCATCGTCCTGCCAATTTACGGTGACGTTTTTTGCGCCTTTTTCATACGAATGTTTAGCCAGCAGTCTGACAAGTTCCCGGACATCGGTTGAGGCATTGATTACGACATGCTGTCCTTTTTGGACATTGACGCCGACTTCCACCGCCAGCCGAGCATATGTATTTAACTTTTCAGTAAACGAACTCATCGTTCATTCCTCCTCATCGGTTTTTCTCATCATATCAAATATCGCCTCATAAAGAAAAGAAAGGAGCGTAAATGAAAAAGACACAGCCTTTGCTGCGTCTTTACGGATGATTCAGTTTTACGGTGCTGCCGGCCGGAGAATGGGGCATATTGGCCAGCGAAATGCTCATACCCCCCAAAATAATTCCGCTTAAAATGACAGCTACCGCTACGCGTCTTCCCACATCTCTAAGCATATGCTTCCTCCTTAATGTTTCTCCAGTTCTCACAATATGAGCCGGCCGGAGAAAAAAGAAGCACAATCTTATTATTTAATCGCTTTTTGCAGCTTGTCGATGACGTCTAACGAACGCCCCGTGCCGATAGCCACTGATTCAAGCGGATTTGCGGCCAAATGAACGGGAACGACGATTTCTTCTGTCAGCCATTCTTTCATCCCGTTTAAAAGCGAGCCCCCGCCGGTTAACACGACGCCGCGGTCAACAATGTCCCCGCTGAGTTCCGGCGGACAATCTTCAAGAGTCGCTCTGATGGCTTCAAGAATATGTAGGAGCGATTCACGCATCGCGTGCTGAATTTCATTTGACTGCAGTCTGATCGTCTTCGGCAGACCGGTTACGAGGTCACGACCGCGGATTTCCATCGTTTCCGGCACATGTTCAATCAATGCAAAACCGATTTCCATTTTCACTTGTTCTGCCGTACGTTCTCCGATCAGCAGGTTGTATTTTTTTCTGACGAACGAAGCGATATCTTCATCAAGCTGGTCGCCGCCGATTCTGATAGAGTGGCAGGACACGACGCCTCCGAATGAGATGATGGCGACTTCAGTCGTACCGCCTCCGATATCCACGACGACGTTTGCGACCGGCTCGTCAACCGGCAGGTCGGCTCCGATTGCAGCTGCTACGGGTTCTTCAATTAAGTGAACGTTTTTTGCTCCGCAGTTTTTGACAGCGTCACTGATGGCTCGGCGTTCAACGGCTGTTGATCCTGAAGGTGTGCAGACGACGACATTCGGTTTGCGGAAGGTCATCCCGATTTTTTTTCCGGCTTTTTTCATAATGTGTTTTAATAAGTCAGTTGTCATATCATAATCAGCAATGACGCCGTCTTTCATCGGCCGTACGGCGACGATTTTCCCCGGGGTCTTTCCGATCATGTTTTTGGCATCTGTTCCGATGGCAAGCACCGCTTTCGTTGTTGTATCTACAGCGACAACGGAAGGCTCGTTTAAAATAATTCCTTTATTTTTACTGTAAACAAGTATATTAGCGGTTCCTAAGTCGATTCCGATCTCAGTTGATTGAAACATATTTTCACCCAATCCCTATCCTGATTTAATTGATTCTACATTTAAAGTTTCTGAGAAAAACCACGATTTTTGGGGGTTTCCGCCGGGAATGAAATGTTTTTGTAAAAAAGGAGGGAAAGTCTGTATCCCGTATTTCAAAAAGGCTTTCTTCTGTAAAAAAACATTCATTACCGGATGCGGAGAAACTTTTGCTCCGTTACTTTCGTCTACGTTTATGAAGGATTTTCCTTGGACATATATAAGAGACATTAAAGGAAGTAGGGGATTTCTATGAAATCAATTGGTGTAGTAAGAAAAGTAGACGAACTAGGGCGTATTGTCATGCCGATTGAATTGAGAAGAGCATTGGATATCGCTATTAAAGATAGTATTGAATTTTTTGTTGACGGAGACAAAATTGTCTTGAAAAAATACAAACCGCACGGCATTTGCTTAATGACCGGAGAAATTACTCCCGACAATCAGGAATACGGCAACGGTAAAATCATCTTAAGCCCTGAAGGAGCGAAAATGCTGCTTGAGGAAATCGAGGAAGCGTTAAAAGATAAATCATAATGATAAAAAGGGCGGAGCGTCATTCCGCCCTTTTATTATGAACTTGTGCAAAAACTCACGGTAAAATCAAGTAAACCTGCTCAAATAATTGGGAATAGTTATCATTTTTTAGTCAATAATGCGGTCAACAATGTTACAATATATGTAGAAATGCTAGCGGCAGGTGGGACTATGGGAAAATATCAAGCGCGTATCATTTCATTAATCTTGGCAATGATTTTTATTATGTTTTGGGATTATTTATTTTATATAATTGAACGGAATCCGATTAACTGGCCTGTTGATATCACTTTTACCACTGTCACGTTAATCAGCGTCTGGCTGCTGGCTTATTATGTAGATCATAAAAAGCAGCTGCTGGCGGAGCTGAAGGACAGCGAGCAGAAAGCAAAGGCGCTTTCAGATGAGAAAAACCGGATCATGGACAATCTGCAGGAAATTGTTTTTCAGACGGATTCACAAGGGAATATTACATATTTGAATCAAGCTTGGACGGCGATTACGGGCTATTCCATCAGCGAATGTATGGGCACGATGTATAATGATTATTTTATAAAAGAGAAACATATCATTGATTATATTATCTCCCAAATTAAGCAGCAGTCTCCGTCAGGAATGTTCACGGCTAAATATATTAAAAAAGACGGCACTATCTTTTGGGGAGAAGTTCATTATAAGCTGTATTATGACCGCAGACAGAAATTTGTCGGAAGCCTGGGGACGATGTCTGATATCAGTGAACGGAAAAAAGCGGTTGATGAGCTTCTGGAAACGAACGAACGGCTCGCCATGCAATCTCAAAAGCTGGCTATCGCCGGTGAACTTGCGGCAGGAATCGCCCACGAAGTAAGAAATCCTTTAACATCAGTCAGCGGCTTTCTCCAGCTGATGAAAGCTCAGTATCCGGAACGAACGGATTATTTCGATATTATTTTTTCGGAAATTAAAAGGATAGATCTTGTGCTGGGAGAGCTGCTTCTGCTCGCCAAGCCGCAGACCGTGACGTTTACCGTCCATCATCTCAACCATATTTTAAGGCAGGTGGCGACGCTTCTTGACACAAACGCGGTGCTGTCAAACACTGTGATTGAGAAGGATTTCAGGCAGACTGAGTCCTGTATGGTCAACGGTGACGAAAACCAGCTGAAACAGGTATTTATCAATATTATTAAAAATGCGATTGAGGCGATGCCTGACGGCGGGAATATTCATATTTACACAAAACGGGATGAAGAATACGCGGTGATCAGCATACAGGATGAAGGAAACGGCATGTCGAAAGAAAAGCTTAAAAACATCGGGAAACCGTTTTTCTCGACAAAAGATCAGGGAACAGGCCTCGGTCTTCCGATTTGTTTACGAATTCTCAAGGAGCATAATGGTAAACTTAACATTAAGAGCAAAAATGGAGAAGGCAGTACGTTTCAGGTATTTCTGCCATTAGAAGCGGCTGCTGTCCAAAAGGAGGAAAACTAACTTGCTTCTTTTTGTATACGGTTTGTTACGGAAGCGTGAAGAAAATCATGAGCTGCTGAAAGGCGCTCCGTGTGTGTGCGAGCAGGCCGCGATAAACGGCGTGCTGTACAAAACAGAAAAAGGTCAGCCCGCGGCGTCTTTAGCAGAAACAGCTTTTGTATACGGAGAATTGTATGAAACAGATCATCAGATGATCCGTAAGCTGGATGCGCATTATGCCGATTTTGACCGGGAGGAAGTTGCCGTGACGACGGATCTCGGGAATAAAACCGCCTTCGCATATGTCGTAAAGCCTGAGCAGTGTGCTTCATTCAGCCGGATCAAAAGCGGAGACTGGAAAGAATATCGTTTTATGAAAAGGGAGGATGACAGCCCGGTTTATTATTTCGCTTACGGTTCATGTATGGATAATGCCCGTTTTAAACAGGCGGGGGTCGATCACTTTTTCGCCGAGCCGGTCGGAGGGGCGGTTGCTGAAGGGTATTCGACGAGATTCACGTTAAGGCGTCCTGACGGTTCCAGAGCCGATCTTGTTGAAGACGGCGGCCGTACTGAAGGCGTGCTGTACAAGCTCCCGTTTGAAGCGGCAACCTATCTGTATAAACGGGAAGGTGTTGATAGCCATACATATCGTCCCGCGTTCATAGAAGTGAATGCCGGCGGCCGTATATACAGGGGCTGCCTGACGTTTCTTGTGCTTGATAAAGCTGAGGAAATTGCGCCTCCGGGTCACTATCAGGAAGAAATCGAACGCGGAGCAGACTTGTATTTATCGCCCGCCTTTTCAGAAAAGCTCAAACGCCATATGAACTCATTGCCGAAAATGTGATACTATTCCTATTAGAGATATTGTTTAAAGGAGTACTGTTATGAGAAAAGAGTTTGCCGTTATCGGTCTCGGACGCTTCGGCGGGAGTATTTGCAAAGCATTAAGTGAAGAAGGCCTTGAGGTCATGGCGATGGATATTGATGAAGATAAAGTAAATGAATATGCCAAAATCGCATCACACGCCGTCATCGGCGATTCAACCGATGAATCGGTGCTGAAAAATCTGGGGCTGCGCAATTTTGACCACGTCATTGTGGCAATCGGTGAAAATATACAGGCGAGCATTTTAACGACGCTGATCTTAAAGGAACTCGGCGTGAACACGATCACGGTCAAAGCGCAAAACGACTATCATGAAAAAGTGCTTGCGAAAATCGGGGCCGACCACATCGTCCACCCTGAACGTGACATGGCAAAACGCATCGCCCACAACATCGTATCAAATAATGTGCTTGATTATTTAGAGCTGTCTGACGAACACAGCATCGTGGAGATCGTAGCCAACAGCAGGCTTGCGGGCAACACACTGCTTGATCTGGACATACGCGCGAAGTACGGTATTAACATCGTGGCCATCAAGAGAGAAAAAGAAGTAATCGTATCTCCGCTGGCGACTGAAATGATCCAAAAAGACGATATTCTCATCGTTATCGGCTCTCTTACGGACATTTCCCGATTTGAAAAAAGAGTGCTTCATACAAAGTGAAAAGCCGTCCATAAAAGGACGGTCTTTTTTATATGTCAGAATAGAAAGACATTTATCGTGTAAGCGGTATATTCTGCAGTTTTTATTGACTATGATCAGGCGATCCGATAGCATATTGTACCATATAAAGAAAAAGAGGAGGCCTCATTTTGAACAAAGAAACACTGGCTGAACGGCTGAATGCATCGGCCGGCCGACAAAAAGCCGATACCGTCATTAAAAACGGAAAAATCATGGATGTATTTAACCAGGAATGGATTTCTGCAGATATCGCCATTACGGACGGAGTGATCGTCGGGTTGGGTGAGTATGAAGGGGAAGAAGTCATTGATGCAGAAGGCCAAATGATCGTTCCGGGCTTTATTGACGGACATGTTCATATCGAGTCCTCTATGGTTACTCCGATTGAATTTGCAAAAGCAGTCCTCCCTCACGGAGTGACGACTGTCATTACTGATCCTCACGAAATCGCGAACGTTTCGGGGGCAAAAGGCATTTCATTTATGATAGAGCAGGCGAAAAAAGCGCCGCTGAACATCCGTTTCATGCTTCCTTCCTGTGTTCCCGCCGCAAGCTTTGAACGCTCGGGAGCCGTATTAAAAGCCAAAGATTTAAAACCTTTTTATCAGGAAAAAGAGGTGCTGGGACTGGCGGAAGTAATGGACTACGTGTCTGTTGCCGAAGGTGAAGAGGATATGCTTCAGAAACTGCTTGATGCCAAGCTTCACGGAAAACGGATTGACGGGCATTTAGCCGGACTGTCTTCAGATATCATCAATATATACAGAACCGCGTTAGTGTCAAATGATCATGAAGTGACGACAAAAGAAGAGGCGCTGGACAGAATCAGGCGGGGAATGTATGTCATGCTGCGCGAAGGATCGGTGGCCAAAAATACGCTCAATGTGCTGCCGGCGGTGAACGAAAAAAATGCGCGCCGCTTCTTCTTTTGTACGGATGATAAACATGTGGACGATCTGCTTTCAGAAGGAAGTGTGAACCACCAAGTCAAAATGGCAATAAAAGCGGGACTTGATCCATTCCTTGCGTATCAGCTCGCCAGCTTAAATGCGGCCGAGTGCTACGGCCTTGAAACAAAAGGCGCGGTGGCACCGGGTTTTGATGCAGATCTCTTGTTTATTTCGGATTTGCGGGAGGCTTCCGTCACAAAGACCTTGGTCGCCGGCCGGACCGTTGCGGAAAACGGCTGCCCGGTTTATGAGCAGTCCGCCGGCTCTTATTCTCCGGATCAGGCGCTGTTGGATACAGTACGGCTGAAAGCGCCGCTGACTGAATCAGATTTTCATATGCCGATTCAAGAGGGCAGTCTAATGAATGTAATCGAAATCATACCAAATCATTTAGAGACGAGGAAAAAAGAAGTCTCTGCACCGTCTGCCGGCACATTTTGTCCTGATACAGTAAATGATTTATTAAAAATCGCCGTCGCTGAACGCCACAGCGGAGAAAAAATGATAGGTCTCGGGATTGTACAAGGGTTCGGGTTAAAAGAAGGCGCCATTGCCACAACCATTTCTCACGATTCCCACAACATCATCGCTGTCGGTACAAACGATTCCGATTTGGCAAAAGCAATCAACAGACTGCGTAACACCGGAGGAGGGCTGACAGCCGTGAAAAACGGAGAATTGCTTCACTCTGTCCCGCTTCCGATTGCCGGGCTTTTGTCTGATAAGTCTGCGGAATGGGTGAATGACAGCCTGGGCGTGCTTCATGAAAAGCTTCCTCTGCTCGGATTCACCGGTAATTTCAATCCGTTTCTTACATTATCGTTTTTAGCGCTTCCGGTGATACCGGATATTAAAATGACGGCAGCCGGTCTGTTTGATGTCAAAGCCTTTCAGCATATTCCGCTGCAATAAAAAAAACTGCACTCATCACGAGTGCAGTTTTTTTAGACCTCCATAATGATCGGAAGGATCATCGGACGGCGTTTTGTTTTTTCATATAGGAACGGAGCAAGCGTGTCGGTAATTTCGTTTTTAATTTCGGACCACTGCGTTGTTTTCCGATCCATTACTTTCTCAAGATGGTTCGAAATGAGCTGCTGTGCATCGTTGATTAAATCACCGGATTCTCTCATGTATACAAAACCTCTTGAAATTAAATCAGGTCCTGCCGATACTTTAAAGTCGTCCATGTTGATGCTGACAACAACGATAACAAGGCCTTCTTCTGAAAGAATGCGGCGGTCGCGGAGCACGATATTGCCGATGTCACCGATTCCGCTTCCGTCAATGTACACGGAACCGGACGGGATTTTGCCTGCCACAGCTGCTTCTTCGCCTTTGAGCGCCAGCACTTCGCCATTGTCCATAATAAAGCAGTTTTCTTCAGGAATGCCGCAATCAGTCGCGAGTTTGACGTGCATTTTCTGCATTCTGTATTCCCCGTGAATCGGCATGAAGAACTTCGGTTTAATCAGGCGGAGCATTAATTTTTGTTCTTCCTGTCCGCCGTGTCCGGATGTATGGATGTCATTCAGCGAACCGTGAATGACTTCTGCGCCCGCACGGTACAACTGGTTGATGGTGCGGCTTACGCTGATTGTGTTTCCGGGAATCGGAGAAGAAGAAAAGACAACCGTATCTCCGGGATTAATGGATATCTGACGGTGCGTGCCGTTAGCGATGCGTGATAGCGCCGCCATCGGTTCACCCTGGCTGCCCGTACATAAAATCGTTACTTTATTGGCAGGTATACGGTTGATTTCGTTATGCTCAATAAACGTATTTTTAGGGCAGCTGATGTAACCGAGAGTCTGTCCGATCTCAATAGCCGATTCCATACTGCGTCCGAATACGGCAACTTTTCTGCCGTTTAAAACGGCAGCTTCAATCACTTGCTGAAGACGGTGAATGTTCGAAGCGAATGTCGCAAATATAATTCTGCCGTCCACTTTTCGGAAAATATCGTGAATGCTTTCGCCTACACGGCGTTCTGACATGGTGAAATCGGGAACCTCACTGTTCGTGCTGTCAGAAAGCAGGCACAAAACGCCTTCTTTCCCGATTTCGGCCATCTTTGTCAAGTTTGCCGGTTCGCCTACCGGTGTGAAATCGAACTTAAAGTCTCCGGTATGTACGATATTGCCCGGCGGTGTTTTGACGACGATTCCGTATGAATCCGGAATGCTGTGTGTCGTTCTGAAGAAGGATACAGACGTCTTCCGGAACTTAACGATGTCGTCTTCACCGATGATGTTTAATTTTGTCTGTCTTAACAGTCCGTGCTCTTCAAGTTTATTCCGAAGTAAGCCGATCGCGAGTTTACCGCCGTAAACGGGAATATTTACTTGTCTGAGCAGGTACGGAATACCGCCGATATGGTCTTCGTGACCGTGGGTGATAAACAGACCTTTAATTTTGTCTTCGTTTTTTACTAAATACGTGTAATCGGGGATTACGTAATCAATGCCGAGAAGTTCATCTTCAGGAAACTTAATCCCCGCATCAATCAGTACAATCTCATCCTGAAACTGCACCCCGTACGTATTTTTCCCGATCTCGCCCAATCCGCCGAGGGCAAAAACGGCAGTCTGGTCATTTTTTACAAATTTCATTCCGCTCATAACTCCAATACTTTAAAATTTTCGCTCTGCTTCTCATATTCTAAAAAAGCACCGTCCACAGGCTGAACAAATTCAATGTTGTATTTCTTATCTTTCAGTTTTGTTCTGACGTCCCGTTCTGAAACGCCCTCAATGTAAAGTGAATCTGTATTTTCCCGTACAGGTACTTCGTCAGCCTTCTCTTGATAAAATACCTTATAAATCATCCAAATCTCTCCTTAAATGCCGTATGTTAGACTCGCTTATTCTATTATATTCGAAAACGGATTATAAGGAAAGTCTCGAGCAAAAAAGGGACTTTCAAAAACCGAAAGATCCCTTCTACGCGATGACTTTTTTCCGGAGCATTCCGCCCCACTGTCTTCTGAGTTTCTTCCGTAACCGGCGCAGCATCATATACCTCCTTTAAAGCCCTTTATAGCAGTAGTATGCGGCAAAAACGGATTTGTTTTCGTGGGTAAAATTGGAATTTCATCAAGGCTGTTTGCCGGAAGAAAAACTTTCTGTATGATGATATTGAACAAGACACGACTGATAAACGGGATAAAGGAGAAATTGACATGAAACCAAAACTGATCTTTTTTGATATTGACGGCACGATCTATGATCATGATAAACATATCCCCGATAGCGCAAGAAACGCCGTGGCGGCGCTTCAAGAGGCCGGCCATCACGTTTTTATCGCCAGCGGGCGGTCTCCGTTTATGGTAAAACCGATTCTGGAAGAGCTGGAGATTGAATCATTTATTTCATACAACGGCCAATATGTCGTGTTTGAAGGCGATGTGATTTATAAAAATCCGCTGCCGGAAGATGCGGTCGCGCGTTTATTAAAGCAGGCGGCAGAAGGGGGGCACCCCGTCGTATTCATGGCGGAAGACACGATGAAAACGACCGTTCCTGGACATCCGCACGTCTCGGAAGGAATCGGCAGTCTGAAAGCGCCTTATCCCGAAGTTGATGAAACATTTTATAAAGGAAAAGATATTTATCAGCTGCTTTTATTCTGCCGCGGACATGAAGAAAAAGCATACGCCGCTTTTCCGGAGTTTGATTATGTCCGCTGGCATGAACTGTCAACGGATGTGCTTCCAAAGGGCGGTTCAAAAGCGGAAGGCATTAAAAGAGTGCTTGAGCGCCTTCCGTACAGCATAAGCGACACTTATGCCTTCGGCGACGGACTAAATGATCTTGAGATGATCCGTTTTGTCGGCACCGGGGTGGCGATGGGAAATGCAGTTCCGGAATTAAAGGCTGCCGCTGATTTCGTCACAAAGCCGGTGGATGAAGAGGGAATCAGCTGGGCTGTCAAAGAACTGGGGCTTTTGAAATGAAGAAAACCGGCACTTAAAGAAGTGCCGGTTCTTTTTAACGGTCAATAGCAATGGCGTTTTCAGGTTCTTTTAACGGATTTTCCTGATCGATATGATCGTAAAACATCACACCGTTCAAATGGTCGATCTCATGCTGGAACACGATGGCCGGAAAACCTTTGAGGCGGATGTCAATCTGTTCCCCTTCAAGCGTCGTCGCCTTTACTCGGATGCGTGCGTAGCGCGGCACATAGCCGGGAATGGGTTCGTCTACTGACAGGCAGCCTTCTCCGCTCGTCAAGTAGCTTTTTTCCACTGAGTGGCTGACGATTTTAGGGTTGAAAAGGGCATAGCTGTATAAAGTGCCTTTCGCATCTTCAGCATGAACGGCGATCATCCGTTTTTTTACGTTTATTTGAGGAGCGGCAAGACCGACTCCGGGACGAAGGTTGTATTTCTCGGCTAATTCAGGATTTTGGCTGTTTTTCACAAACTCAATCATATCAGCAAGTTGCTGTTTTTCTTCGTCAGAAGCGGGAAGCCGGACCTCTTCAGCGATCTCTCTGAGCACGGGATGTCCGTCGCGGACAATATTTTCCATAGTAATCAAGAAACTTCACTCCTAAAGCTTAATATGTAAATTATAGCGAACTTCCTTATCGCGGCGCAACGAAACAATTGGCCGGCCATAGCAGGCCGGCCGATGTTCATGGTGTATAAGGTCAGCAGCCGCAGCCTAAATAAGCGGCACCGACGATGATTAATAAGATAAACAATACGACGATTAATGCGAATGTGCGGCCGTAACCGCCTCCGCAGCCGTATCCGTATCCGCCATAACCGTATCCGCCGCAACAACCGCCGCCAAATCCGCCGCCAAATCCATATCCGTACATAAAAAAACCTCCTCTTTTAATTACGCTGACCCTTTTCAGCAGGGCCGGCGTCTACTATAAACTATGTAAAAGCCAAAAAGATGTATGGTCATCCGCCCTGTTTTCTCAATTTTTTACGCAAGTACGCTCTGGCGAAGCTATAAATGTCTTTGCCCAAAAATTCCGGGAATACCAATTACAGCTCAGCTATTGTCAAAAGGCGTTCTGGCTTCTATAGTGGAAATTGTCAAGATTGGGGGATTTTAAGTGAATATGTTACAAAAAAAGATGCTGGCGGGAATCGGAGCGCTCGCCGCCGCAAGTATGCTGCTTGCAGGCTGCGGGGAGAAAGACCCGGTTGAAACAATTCATGATTCGATGGAAAAAGCCGTACAGGCGGAAAAACCGTTTCAAAAAGAGCAGAAAACATTAGAAAAATTAGAGAAAAAGGAAGATGAGCTGTATAACGAAGTCATTCAGCTGAATATGAATGATTACGAAAAAATCGTCTCACTTTCGGATGAGGCCCTTAAAAACGCGGAACAGCGCAAGCAGCATCTGAAAACGGAAAAAGACAGCATGGACAGTTCGAAAAAAGAATTTGAAACCGTCACACAAACAGCCGGATCGATTAAAGACCGGTCCATTAAGAAAAAGGCGCAAGCAGCAGCCTCACATATGGAAAAACGCTATGATTTATACGGCGGACTCTATAAAGACTATATGAAAGCCATTCAATATGATAAAGAATTGTACAGCGCCATTAAGAAAAAAGACCTGACTGCAGAAGACCTCGACAAGAAGATCGGCAAAGTGAACGATTCCTACAAAAAGGTATTAAAGCGGGGCGGAGCGTTTAACAAGCAGACAAAAGAGTATAATCAGGCCAGAGAAGAGCTGTATAAAGAGGCCGGCTTTCATGTCAATGAAAGCTGAAAGCGATGAAAGGTGCCGGATGCCCGGCCCTTTTTTTATGCGGAAAAAAGGATTCTGAATTCTATTGTAGTACAGCAGGTGTATGTATACTAGTACAGTTTTGGCTGATGAACAGCTTGTCCCGCCGGAAAAATATAAAGCGAATACATTTATTTAAAATCAACATTTAAAACGATTGACGGGTCTTCTTTATTTAGTGTAAACTTATCCATGTTAAGCGGTGTTGTATCAGTCTTTTACAACTCCGAAATAATACAGTTCAGATCAGATAGTGATGATCCTACATAAAGGTTTCGGCAAACTGGGGATAGGCTAAATATATACGACTTGCTGCTAATACTTTAGGGTATCCTAAGTTTGTATGTATACAGGAATGCACGTCTAATGACTGTTTAAAAGAAAGGAAGAGGTGACTTTAGTATGGCTGCAAAAACGAAAAAAACAATCGTTGACAGTAAGAAGCAATTTGATGCCATTAAGAAGCAGTTCGAAACGTTCCAAATTTTAAATGAAAAGGGAGAAGTCGTGAATGAAGCGGCGATGCCTGATTTAACAGATGATCAATTAAAAGAGCTTATGCGCCGCATGGTATACACACGCGTGCTTGATCAGCGCTCTATCTCATTAAACCGTCAGGGACGTCTCGGTTTCTACGCTCCTACTGCCGGCCAGGAAGCTTCACAAATCGCAACGCATTTCGCGCTTGAAAAAGAAGATTTCGTTCTTCCGGGCTACCGCGATGTGCCTCAATTAATCTGGCACGGTCTGCCGCTTTACCAAGCGTTCTTATTCTCCCGCGGACACTTCCGCGGAAACCAAATGCCAGATGATGTGAACGCCCTTTCTCCGCAAATCATTATCGGTGCTCAATACATCCAAACTGCCGGTGTAGCGCTCGGTCTTAAAAAACGGGGTAAAAAAGCCGTAGCTATCACATACACAGGTGACGGCGGTGCCTCTCAAGGGGACTTCTACGAAGGAATCAACTTTGCCGGAGCTTACAAAGCGCCAGCGATCTTCGTAGTGCAAAATAACCGCTATGCGATTTCAACTCCTGTTGAAAAACAATCAGCGGCTCAAACAATCGCTCAAAAAGCGGCCGCAGCAGGTATTGTCGGCGTTCAGGTTGACGGTATGGATGCCCTTGCGGTGTACGCTGCAACTGCTGAAGCGCGCGAACGCGCAATTAACGGCGAAGGCCCGACACTGATCGAAACACTTACGTTCCGTTACGGTCCGCATACAATGGCCGGTGACGATCCGACTAAATACCGCACGAAAGAAATCGAAAACGAATGGGAGCAGAAAGATCCGCTCGTCCGTTTCCGCGCTTTCCTTGAAAACAAAGGCCTGTGGTCTGAAGAAGAAGAAAGCAAAGTAATTGAGGCTGCAAAAGAAGAAATTAAGCAGGCCATCAAAAAAGCAGATGCTGAACCGAAGCAAAAAGTGACTGATTTAATCAAAATCATGCACGAAGAATTGCCTTACAACCTAAAAGAGCAATTAGAAACTTATACACAGAAGGAGTCGAAGTAAGCCATGGCGCAAATGACAATGATTCAAGCAATCACGGATGCGTTACGCACAGAACTGAAAAATGACGAAAATGTCTTAGTTTTCGGAGAAGACGTTGGTGTTAACGGCGGCGTATTCCGTGCGACTGAAGGATTGCAAAAAGAATTCGGTGAAGACCGTGTATTTGATACGCCGCTTGCTGAATCCGGTATCGGCGGTCTCGCTCTTGGTTTAGGGTTAAACGGTTTCCGTCCGGTTATGGAAATCCAATTCTTCGGATTCGTATATGAGGTAATGGATTCAGTTTCAGGCCAAATGGCCCGTATGCGCTACCGTTCAGGCGGCCGCTGGAGTTCTCCGGTGACAATCCGTTCTCCATTCGGCGGCGGGGTTCACACTCCTGAACTTCACGCTGACAGCTTAGAAGGCCTTGTGGCTCAGCAGCCGGGTATTAAAGTTGTTATTCCGTCTACTCCGTATGACGCAAAAGGACTTTTAATTTCTGCAATCCGTGACAACGACCCAGTCGTTTTCTTAGAACATATGAAACTTTACCGTTCTTTCCGTCAGGAAGTTCCTGAGGAAGAATACACAATTGAGCTTGGAAAAGCTGACGTGAAACGCGAAGGTGCTGACCTTTCTATCATCACATACGGCGCAATGGTTCATGAGTCGCTTAAAGCTGCTGAAGAGCTTGAAAAAGAAGGCGTTTCTGCTGAAGTTATCGACCTTCGCACTGTAAGCCCGCTTGATATCGATACGATTATCGCCTCTGTTGAAAAAACAGGCCGCGCAATTGTCGTGCAAGAGGCTCAAAAACAAGCAGGTGTCGGCGCCAACGTTGTAGCTGAAATCAATGACCGCGCGATCCTGAGCCTGGAAGCTCCGGTACTGCGTGTCGCAGCGCCTGATACAGTATTTCCTTTCTCGCAAGCTGAGAGCGTATGGCTTCCAAACCATAAAGACGTTCTTGAAACTGCGAAAAAAGTTCTTGAATTTTAATCAGGCTTCATAACAGGAGGGAAAGACACACGTTCTTTTCCTCTATTATAAACCTGTTTTTAAAGGTTCAATGCTTGCGTATGCATAACTAAAATTTGCTTAATCAACTAGGAGGTCGAAAACTGTGGCATTTGAATTTAAACTTCCGGATATCGGGGAAGGTATCCACGAAGGCGAAATCGTAAAATGGTTTGTTAAGCCAAACGACGAGGTAGAAGAAGACGATGTACTGGCTGAAGTGCAAAATGATAAAGCAGTGGTAGAAATTCCTTCACCTGTTAAAGGAAAAGTATTAGAATTAAAAGTTGAAGAGGGAACGGTTGCAACTGTTGGACAAACGATTATTACGTTTGACGCACCTGGTTACGAAGATCTTCAATTTAAAGGAAGCGACGAATCCGGCGATGCGAAAACTGAAGCGCAAGTTCAGTCTTCCGCTGAGGCAGGACAGGACGTAGCGAAAGAAGAACGCGCAGCAGAGCCTGCAAAAGAAACTGGCGCAGGACAGCAGGACCAAGCGGAAGCTGATCCGAACAAACGCGTGATCGCTATGCCTTCTGTACGCAAATATGCACGTGAAAAAGGCATTGATATCCGCAAAGTAACAGGTTCAGGAAATAACGGACGTGTTGTAAAAGAAGATATCGACAGCTTTGTAAACGGCGGAGCTCAAGAAGCGGCACCGCAAGAAACAGCGGCGCCTCAGGAAACGGCTAAACCTGCAGCGGCTCAGGCTCCTGAAGGCGAGTTCCCTGAAACACGCGAAAAAATGAGCGGTATCCGTAAAGCGATTGCTAAAGCAATGGTGAACTCTAAGCATACTGCACCGCACGTAACTCTTATGGATGAAGTTGACGTAACAAATCTTGTTGCTCACCGCAAACAGTTCAAACAAGTTGCTGCTGATCAAGGCATCAAGCTGACTTACCTGCCTTACGTCGTAAAAGCCTTAACATCCGCTCTGAAAAAATTCCCTGTTTTAAACACATCTATTGATGATAAAACAGATGAAGTGATCCAAAAACATTACTTCAACATCGGAATTGCAGCGGATACTGAAAAAGGCCTGCTTGTGCCGGTAGTGAAAAATGCCGACCGTAAAGCCGTTTTCGAAATCTCTGATGAAATTAACAGCCTTGCTACAAAAGCGCGTGAAGGCAAGCTTGCACCTGCGGAAATGAAAGGCGCTTCTTGCACAATCACAAATATCGGTTCTGCCGGAGGCCAATGGTTCACACCGGTTATCAACCACCCAGAGGTTGCGATTCTCGGTATCGGCCGCATCGCTGAAAAGGCGATCGTCCGCGACGGTGAAATTGTAGCTGCTCCTGTCTTAGCTCTTTCTCTCAGCTTTGACCACCGTATGATTGACGGAGCAACTGCACAAAATGCGTTAAACCACATCAAGCGTTTACTGAACGATCCACAACTTATTTTAATGGAGGCGTAATGTTATGGTAGTAGGAGATTTCCCTATTGAAACAGATACTCTTGTGATTGGTGCGGGACCTGGCGGCTATGTAGCTGCCATCCGCGCTGCTCAGCTTGGACAAAAAGTCACAGTCGTTGAAAAAGCAACTCTTGGAGGCGTTTGTCTGAACGTCGGCTGTATTCCTTCAAAAGCGCTTATCAATGCAGGCCATCGTTACGAGAATGCAAAACACTCAGATGACATGGGAATCACTGCTGAGAACGTAAAAGTTGACTTTACAAAAGTCCAAGAATGGAAAGCTTCTGTTGTAAATAAGCTTACCGGCGGTGTTGCAGGTCTTTTAAAAGGAAATAAAGTGGACGTTGTAAAAGGCGAAGCTTATTTCGTAGACAGCAACTCTGTACGTGTAATGGATGAGAACTCTGCGCAAACATACACATTTAAAAACGCGATCATTGCTACCGGTTCTCGCCCTATCGAATTGCCAAACTTCAAATATAGCGAACGTGTCCTGAACTCTACAGGCGCACTGGCGCTTAAAGAAATTCCGAAAAAACTCGTTGTTATCGGCGGCGGATATATCGGTACCGAGCTTGGAACAGCGTATGCAAACTTCGGAACTGAATTGGTGATTTTAGAAGGCGGAGATGAAATTCTTCCGGGCTTCGAAAAACAAATGAGTTCTCTCGTTACCCGCAGACTGAAGAAAAAAGGCAACGTTGAAATCCATACAAGCGCTATGGCTAAAGGCGTTGAAGAAAGACCTGACGGCGTAACAGTTACGTTCGAAGTAAAAGGCGAAGAAAAAACGGTTGATGCTGATTACGTATTAATCACTGTCGGACGCCGTCCGAACACTGATGAGCTCGGCCTTGAGCAAGTCGGTATCGAAATGACTGACCGCGGTGTCATTAAAACGGACAAGCAGTGCCGCACAAACGTACCGAACATTTACGCAATCGGTGACATCATTGACGGCCCTCCATTGGCTCACAAAGCGTCTTACGAAGGTAAAATCGCTGCGGAAGCTATTGCGGGAGAACCTGCTGAAATCGATTACCTCGGTATTCCGGCGGTTGTATTCTCTGAGCCTGAACTGGCTTCTGTCGGTTACACTGAAGCACAGGCGAAAGAAGAAGGCATTGAAGTCGTTGCTGCTAAGTTCCCGTTTGCTGCAAACGGACGCGCGCTGTCTCTTAACGAAACTGACGGCTTCATGAAGCTGATCACTCGTAAAGAAGACGGTCTTGTGATCGGTGCGCAAATTGCCGGCGCGAGCGCTTCTGACATGATTTCTGAATTGAGCCTGGCGATCGAAGGCGGAATGACTGCTGAAGATATCGCAATGACAATTCACGCTCACCCGACATTGGGCGAAATCACAATGGAAGCTGCCGAAGTGGCAATCGGAAGCCCGATCCATATCGTAAAATAATCATTGCAAGAAAATGAACAGCCCCCGCTTTTAAAAGCGGGGGCTGTTTTTATTGTGCAAGCACATGCTGCATAGGCTTGATAATATCCTCTTTTTTCTTTACCGCGCCTTCAATCTTCATGACGACATGCCGGTGATTGACTACCATCAGTGCCGGGAATGTGTTGATTTCTTCTTCCCAGCCCTTTCTGTTGCCATATACTTTCATTTGATCAACATGATGGGGATATTTCTTTTCTAAATCAAGAATCGCATCGTAGTAAGGCACTTCTTTATCTATATGATTTTCATCGGAAAAAAACAAGATTTGAGTGTGATGAATGCTGTCGATCCGGTTATTTTTGAATGGACTGACAGTAGAAACCGAACAGCTTGACAGAACGAACAGCATCAAAAAAAAGGGAATCACCGTACGGTAGCGCATCTATCTTACTCCTCTGTTTTAGATAATATATTGGTTCATCCATTTATAAGGACTATATCAAGTGTATCACGAGAGGTGAAAAACCTAAGGCTTGTTACTTAATTGTTATATAATTGAAACCGTTTTTAATGAAGAAATAATACGTGTGACAACTTGTGAAGCCGATGTGTAAAAAAGGCACATTATTTTTCGTGAGAGCGCTGTTTTTTCGTTATACTGTGGGCAAAACCATATCAGGAGGGATTGTCATGTATAAAGCCGCTGCCGCCGTCATATGGATGTGCTTGCTCGTCGGCTGCCAATCAACTGAAAAAACGCAAACAAATAAACAACCCCATTCTCAAGATGCGGTCAATCATGCTAAACAGGAAAACACTCATACAAAAGAGGAAAAACGGAAAAAACAGAAGGCAGAGCCCCGTTACTATATCAATCCGAAAACCTTTGCCGTGGAAAAACTGGATGACCAGAAAGACAAAAAACCGATTGCATTGTTAACGATAGATGATGCACCCGATCAGCATGCCGCTGAGATTGCGGACAAACTGCATGATCTCCATGCGTCAGCGATCTTTTTTGTGAACGGCCAATTTTTGAAAAAAGATGAAAATAAGAAAGCGCTTCAGCATATTCATGAGTTAGGCTTTATGATCGGAAATCATACAATGACTCATCAAAATTTAAAAGACCTTTCCGAACAAAAACAACGGGAAGAAATCATCGGCGTCAATAAAGCCGTTGAAAAGATAACCGGGGAGAAACCGGCGTTTTTCAGGGCGCCTTTCGGAAGCAATACGGACTACAGTGACAAACTTATAAAACAAGAAGGTATGGTGAAAATGAACTGGACCTTCGGCTACGATTGGGATCAGAAATATCAATCCAAAAAAGCGCTTACCGATATCACGCTGAGCAGCCCTTATCTGCGGGACGGCGCCAACATATTGATGCATGACCGGAAGTGGACGGCCGAAGCCATGCCGGACATTGTAAAAGGATTGCGTAATAAAGGATATACCGTGATTGATCCTCGGGCTATAAAAAGACCATAAAAAATAAATGTGTTATACAATTTATCGGTTGACATATTAAATGTGACATAATAATATAATAACAACAAGTAAGAATTAAGCGTTTTCAAATTCTGAGAAATGGGGAATGAGAGATGGGTACGATTGTTTGCCAAGACTGTAACGAAGCGATTCATTACTTTGAGGATGAGAAGGTAACGACGTTATACGGAACATGCTGCGGACAATGCCGGTGTCATCTTGAAGAAGAGTAAAAAGTGTAAAAAAGCCCGAAACGAAATCGTTTCGGGCTTCTTTATGTTTATTGGATGGCTTTTTGTTCTTTGATGACTCTGATCATTTCAAGCGTTGCGTCTTCCGGACCCTGCACCGGAAGGCCGGCGTCCAGGTTTTTGAAAATGTAGCTGATGTTTTCTTCAGTAATGATTTCGCCCGGAATAAAGATCGGAATTCCCGGCGGATACACCATGACAAACTCTGCAATGATCCGTCCCGCGGATTCTTTTAACGGAATGACTTCCGTATTTGCATAAAACGCGTCTCTTGGCGTCATCGCTAACAGAGGAATTTCAGGAAGCAGAACTTCCGTTTGCTGATGAGCATATTCATTGGCAGCCGCCTGCTTTGAAATGTCTGTAAGCGCGTTTACGAGGCGGTCGGCATCTCCTGCTCTGTCTCCGGGAGTGAAAATACATAATATGTTATACAAATCGGACAGCTCGACTTCGATATTATATGATTCGCGCAGCCATTTTTCAATGTCATGCCCGGTCAGGCCGAGGTTTTTGACCGAAATGATTAATTTAGTCGGATCATAACTGAAGGCGGCTTTAGATCCTGTGATTTCTTCGCCGACACAGCGAATGCCTTCAATTTGATTGAGGCGTTCCCGTGTCTGATTCGCCAGCAGAATCGTATCTTCAAGAAGGCCGCGGCCTTCTGTAGCGAGCCGCTTTCTTGCGACATCAAGTGAAGCGAGAAGCAGATAGGATGTTGACGTTGTCGTCAGCATGCTTAAAATCGACTGCACTCTTTCTTTGGACACAAGGCCTTCTCTCACATTTAAAATGGAGCTCTGCGTCAGAGAGCCGCCTAATTTGTGCACGCTTGTGGCTGCCATATCAGCGCCCGCCTGCATGGCTGACAAAGGAAGCTTATCATGAAAATGAATATGCACGCCGTGCGCTTCATCGACAAGAACAGGCACATCGAAAGAATGCGCGAGCTTGACGATGCTGTTCAGGTCAGCCGCCACACCGAAATACGTCGGATTGATGACAAGCAGACCTTTTGCGTCAGGGTGCTCAGTCAAAGCCCGCTCGGCAGACTCAAGCGTGATGCCGTGAGAAATCCCGAGCTCATCGTCAATTTCTGGGTGTATAAAAATCGGCACCGCTCCGGAAAATACAATGGCCGTCATAATGGATTTATGAACGTTTCTTGGGATGATGATTTTATCTCCGGGTCCGCATACGGCCATGACCATCGTCATAATGGCGCCGCTCGTCCCTTGTACGGAAAAGAAGGTGTGGTCTGCGCCGAATGCTTCTGCGGCCAGGTCCTGCGCTTCTTTAATGATGCCCTTTGGCGCATGTAAATCATCCAAAGGTTCAATATTAATTAAATCTATGCTTAACGCGTTTTCTCCGATAAATTGTCTGAATTCCGGATCCATTCCCGCGCCTTTTTTATGGCCCGGAATGTGGAATTGGACAGGCTGTCTGTCCGCGTGCTTTTTCAGTCCGCTGTACAGGGGTGTTTCATGTTGCGGCAATTGTTTTCCCACCTTTATCATAATACCTACGGATTAGTTTGTATTACATTCAGTATGATTACCCGTTTTTTAAACGTAAAACAAATGAATTATATTATGAACTTGAAAGAAAGTAAAGAACAATTTATGATCTATGGAAGATGCTTATTTTGAGCATGATTATAAAGGAGTGAAGACATTTGGAATATCAATATCCGATGAATGAAGACTGGACGACAGAGGAGGCCGTGGATGTCATTGCGTTTTTTCAGCAGGTGGAAAACGCCTATGAAAAAGGAACTGACCGCAACAGACTTTTGGATGCGTACCGCCGCTTTAAAGAAATCGTTCCCGGAAAGGCGGAGGAAAAGAAAATCTGCAGCCAATTTGAAGCGGACAGCAGCTATTCCCCGTATCGGACTGTGAAAGAGGCGAAACAATCAGATCAAGCGGTTATCAAAATGTAAACAAAGCGAGCCGGAAACCGGCCCGCTTTTTTATGTTATGAGACTTTCTGAGTCAGTGTGTATAAAAAGGAAAGCTTCTTAAAAGTATCTTCAATGGTTTGCAGGAATTCATTGTTGTTCATGTTGATCACGTCTTCTTTTTGCAGCTGAATGCCGCATAAAAGCTCTGCTTTTTTTACGGTCTGCAGACGTTCAAATAATGTTTTCAGCTGTTCCCGATCCATCTCCGACTGCTTGTACGCTCCTGGCTTCGTGTGATCCGGCGACCATACAAAATGACCGGGAATCTGTTTTGTGATTTCATCCTGCTTCGCTTCCAGCAATCTGCCGTATTCCTCTTTTATCGGAGACTCATAAATGATGGCAAACCATACAAACATGTGAGTGTCCCATAGTCCGATCTGAAAGTGGGGGAGCTTCTTATAGCCGCGTTTGCTGTTTGCAAAGGCAACCCAGCTGTCAGCCGGCGGGTTGACAGATCTTCTCGCGTGCTTTGCGACATGCGGGAACATTTCATCTCCGGTCAATGCCGACAATGTCGGTGCGAAATGTTCTCCTAAAAGAGTCAGCTTCGGACGCACTTGTTCTTTTAACACCTCCATGCGCGGATCTAATCCTTCTATTGTAAATGTGTCAAAGTCCTCTTTTGTAAAACGCATCTGAGTCATCTTTTTCCTCCTTATCGTAAGTATTCATATTTTACCACAGCCCCTGCCGGCCGCAAAAACATTGAGAACGTTTGAGCGGAGAGGAGTGGTGGTAAAAAATGAATAGGTAAACACACAATTTTAAGAATGTTGTTACAGCCGAATATAAGTTTCCATAGGATATAAGAAGTATCATTAATAATGAATTGGAAAATGGGATGCTTTTTTAACAAATGATCTCTGGAAGGGGCGAAAGACAATGAGGCAAGTGGTGAAGGAAGGATTCAGGGAGGAAAAAAATAACCGTGTAGCTGTCTGGAGACTAGAGGTTGATTATGAATTGGCAACCCTTTATGAGGCCATGCAAAAAGAGAATGAAGATCAAATCGATCTCAGTAAAAGAAAACTGGAACGTCTCAGAAAAGAATGGATTCGTCTTAACGGATAAAGAATAGTAAAAACGAACCGCAGGAAATGGTTCGTTTTTACGTGAGAAGGCATTTTTTTCATTTTCCTTGCTTTTTAATCGTTTTTATCAGTATGCTATAGAGTAAGCTATACATAGAAAAGAGGTACACGGTATGACAAATTGGACGGAAATTGATGATATCGCAAAACAATGGGTAAAAGAAGCCGGAACGAGAATCAGACAATCCATGCAGGAAAGCTTGACGATTGAAACAAAATCAAATCCGAATGATTTAGTCACAAATATGGATAAAGAGACGGAACGCTTTTTCATTGACCGTATACAGGGAACTTTTCCCGGGCACCGCATCCTCGGCGAAGAAGGGCAGGGAGATAAACTCCGCTCCCTTGACGGAATCGTCTGGATCATTGATCCGATTGACGGGACGATGAATTTTGTCCATCAAAAGCGGCATTTCGCAATCTCCATCGGTATTTTTGAAGACGGAAAAGGCAAAATCGGCTTAATTTATGATGTGATGCAGGACGAGCTGTATCATGCATTCAGCGGAAAAGGGGCATATCTGAACGACACGCCGCTTGCTCCTTTAAAAGAGGTTTCCATTGAAGAATCGATTATTGCAATCAATGCCACATGGGTCACGGAAAACAGAAGAATCGACCCGAGTATTTTGGCGCCGCTCGTAAAACGGGTAAGAGGAACGCGTTCCTACGGCTCGGCGGCACTTGAACTGGCCAGTGTTGCGGCCGGCCGCATTGACGCATACATCACAATGAGGCTCGCGCCGTGGGATTACGCTGCCGGCTGCGTGCTGCTGAACGAAGTCGGCGGCATTTACACGACAACAGACGGCGAACCGTTTACGTTTTTAGATAACCACAGCGTGCTTGCGGGGAATCCGGCGATACATAAAATCATCTTTGACGACTATTTACATGCTGACAGATAGGGAGTTTGAAGAAGAAGATCTGGAATTTCTGGAGCAGCTGGCGGCGGCACACCCGGTGTGGAGAGCCGAAGAATTCGGAACAAAAAATGCGGCGGAGTTTATGCTTGCATACTCCATGTACAATGGGACGTGGCTCGTATGGGAGCTTGACGGCGCTCCTGCCGCCGTCAGCTTTCACTTAGAATGGGCGCCCTCAAACGGAAAACCGTGGCTCGGGACTGTGGCCGTCGCTCCAGAGGCAAAAGAGAAAGGCATCGGTCGGGCGGTCATTGAAGAGATTGCCGGCCGGCTGAGAGCGGAGCATAAAGCGATGTTTGCAGCCGTTCCCCTGGACAGGCAGGAATGGGTGCTGTTTTTAAGCCAATGCGGTTTTGAACAGCTGAAGCTTGAAAAAGACGATCGGGAAAAGACATATATGATCATGGTGAAGCCGTTGTGAAATGTATCAGAGATAAAAAAGAGACCGGACATCCGGTCTCTTTTCTAGTTTACAAGCCGACTGAATTCCAGGCCGCTTCTACGCTTGCAGCATCCTGAGAGCCGTAAAGGTCCCGTGCTGATTGAATCAAAGCTGCTTTTGCATCTTTAAAGGTTGATGACGGAGTGAGGTATACCGTCAGGGCGCGATAGTAAATCTGCTCCGCTTTGTTCACGCCGATTTTTGTAATCGTATTGTAAGCGGCTTTGTTCGGAATTCCGCTGTTTGTATGCACACCGCCGTAGTCGCCGGCATCAGTGTTCGGAAGGTTTTTGTAATTTTTGTAGTTGTCAGGCTGTCCGTATTTTGTCGGATTTGATAAGCTGCGGAGAGCCGGCTGGCTGACCGTAATATCTTCACCGATATCCCAGTCCTCAGTATCGTTGAAGTACCCGAATACATCAGAGAAGGATTCATTTAAAGCGCCCGGCTGATTTTCATAGTTCAGGTTGGCTGTTTCCTGTGTAACGCCGTGTGTCATTTCATGGGCCGTTACATCCATTGAGCCGGAAAGAGGCGAGAAGAATGAACCGTCACCGTCTCCGTAAATCATTTGGTCGCCGATCCAGGCCGCGTTATTGTATCTGCTGCCGTAATGAACGGAGGATACGATCTTGCCGCCTCTATTGTCGTAGCTGTTGCGTTTAAACTTCTGATAGAAATAATCATACACTTTGCCGAGGTTGTAATGCGCATCAACGGCAGCGCGCTGAGAAGAAGTTGTAAACTGGTTTGTGGTGCTGGATACGAGTGTGCCCGGCAGGTTATACTCGCGGTTTTGCAGATCGTACGTAATAATTTGTGTTCCGGTAGGTTTAGAAAGATCGCGCAGCACATATTTGCCGCTTTCAGAAGAAATATTTAATGAGACCGTTTTTCCTTTAAGAGTCGTACCTGTTCCGGTTGCAGCCGCATGTTCCACTTTGTTTTGCTTTTTCAGGATTTTCCCAGTTTCTGCATCAACGGTTACTTCCCAGTTTGCAGGTTCCGGTTCGATATAGCGGATCGTTACATCATAGGCGAGGCGGTATTTTCCGTCTTTTGTAGCTGCTGCTTTGAGCTCGGCTTTATTTTTGTTTGCGACGTTTCCGTTAGAAACGGCTTCAGGTGACTTGCCGATTGCTTTAAAAGCATGGTCCAGCGCCTGATTTGCAGATAATTTTTTGCTGTTTGCCGTTTTGGCAGAAGCATCGTTGTTTAATTCACCGTTAATCGCATAGACGTTGTTGGATTTATCAACGTGAATAATGACTTGAGAGTCTTTCACAGGCACACCGTTTACGACAGGCACATAACGGAAGTGTTTATAGCCGAGATCATCGGTCGTTTGGTCAATCAGCTTCAGCCTTTCAGAAGGATTGCCTTTAAAGACTTTGCCGTTTTGTTTCAAATATTGCTTGATTGCTTTGTCACTGACAGAAGGCAATTCAGATTGCACCAAAGAATGCTTCGGCACAAAATTTGTCATGTTTTCTTTAAGCTGAGGATTCTCAGCGGCCTGAACACCCGGCAGACTGATCGTTAAACCTATAAAAGAAGCGGCGACAGCAACAGACAATTTCTTACCTAAACCCACAATAAATCCCCCTTTTTGAAAATAATGAAAACTTATATTGTTATAATAAACCAGCAATCTCTCATTCTGCAATATAAAACTAGACTCCGCAGCTGAATTGATAGAATCGTCCCGTACAGGCTCCTGGGAGGCGGTGTCAGGGGATAAGCCGAGAGGCACGTGTCGGAATAGACATGAGTCGAATGACGCGATTTCTTCTGAAAAAAATGACAGATGAAGACGGGAAAAATGATAGGGGAAAAATGTTAGGTTCCTTAAAACTTTTTTTAATGCCGGTTGTCTAAACGGGTGAGGCCTTAATAAACGTAAAGGATTGTTACAGATGTCAGAGATTTTCAGTCATTTTATTCAGCATTTCGACAGATATTTCATTTTGAGCAGACAGAGTGTGTTGATCATCCAGTGGTCGGCCGTCTGCCTTGCTGTTTTATACGGGCTGACTTTCCATCCGAAAATCAGCCCTGAAAGAGTTTGGTTTTATGGCGGGATCATGCTTCGGGCCGTATTATTGGCGGGCATAACGATTGAATTGGTTCATCAGGTGCAGAGCACTCACTTTAGCGCGCACTATTTGACAACGGAAGAAAGAGAGCTTCTTCCGATCGTTCATCTCTTAATGTACGGATATGTGCTGCTTACCGCGTTTCACTATATGCTGATGCCGCAGGAGCAGAGGGGAAAGGGCATGTTTTATACGTTTGATCTCACTGTGGTGACACTGCCCGTCATTCAGCTGATCTTCAGTTTTTTTGCTTTCTGGAACAGCAATCGTGACACAATGGCTGCAGAGGATATCGTCTCCTCGCTTTGTTCCGTTGCGGTTGTTTTACTCCTTCTGATTTCTATGAATGTTTTATTTTTTAAAATGTATTGGAAACCGAGGCCGGTTTTTATCGGCGTGTTTTATGCAGCGGTCATCGGGCTATTGGTGTGGGTGCTCTCTCCGTCCTCGGCCGGGGTATCAAAAGATTACGGCAGGCTTCTCCCGTTTACGGTGTATTTAGCAATGGCGGGTTTTCTGATGACCCATCACTTATTTCATCGGTCAGACAGGATCAGACGGCGGACGAAAAGCTTTCTTGCGGCGGCCGCTGCCGCTGGTTTTATTGTCTTTTTGAATCCGGTGTACAACGCAGGGGATGCCGCATTTGCGATTTCAAAACCGATAGCTGAAGATTCTGTTGATTATGTGGGCGAACATATTACTTCAGACCAGGCGGAACGGATCCTTACGTCATTTTTTCCGGCTAGGAATCCGATTTATTTGACAGAAACCAATCAGGATCTCCATTACTTTTACCGCTTTAAAACGGAAGATTATGAAGCGGAAGTGGACGAGGTTTCCCGAATGATCACAAATTATCAATATCTAAAAAAACCGCAAGGACGCACTTTAACAGAAGAAGAGTACCGGAAAAAGTCGCTGGATTTCTTGTCGGCGCACGGCCGAAAACTAAAAACACAAGGCATTCAGACAACAGTGAGAAAAGAAGACGGACAGTTTGTCGTGGAGATCGCGCCGAAAAGACAAGGGAAGCATCACGAACAAACGGGTGCTGTATTTTACTGGGAAAAAGAAACGATCATGGGTTTTTCAGAAGACCCGTCTATTTATCAGCTTCAGTCGCTGCCGCAGGTGCACATGAAGGAAAAAGACATATTGAAAGCATCAAAAGCCGTCTTTCATACGCTTCAAATGCCTGGTCAGACATTTGAAATCACAAATACAGATATCAACAGCCTGATCGGCAGCAGTGTGACCGTAACAGCGAATAACGGGGCGGAGCTGGTATTTGATGCCGAATCCGGGCGCCTTGTGAAAATCAGAATCTCATCAGGCAGCACCGTTTTGACAAAAAAAGAACTTCAGAAGAGGCTTTTTACATTGCTGGGCGCGGATACTTCAAAGTTTAAGCAAATTGACAAATCGGAAGACGGTCTCGTTTTTGAAAACCTTGAAGGAACATCCGTTTTTACGCTCCGAAATGAAGAAGGCATGATAGAGGCCTCATCCTGCGGACAGGTAAGCGCCAAAACATTCCCGCATACATACAGAGACGGGGAAACAGCCTTCAAAAGAGTGGCGGGGGCATATAACGGCATCATTTATAAAAAGCGGGTGAAGCCTGTCAAAGCGGTGAAAGACGGCGTAACATATAACGCATGGCTCGTTATTATTCAGCCGTTCGGTTCAAACCGCCATGACGCATATGTAGTAAACGCGGATACTTACGAGGCGGTGAACCTTTATGAACAATAAAGAAAGAAAGGCTGTCTTCTTCGATTTATACGACCTGTATAAGGAAGGGGAACTTGAAGGCGGCACGCTTCAATGGATGAAAGAACATGAACCGGAATTCGGAGCAGAGGCGGAAAACAGAAAAAGACAGAATGAACATGATATGAAGCCGCCGCCGGGCGACATCCGCCAAATTAAATATATGAAATGCCTGACGTATGGACTGTATGGTTTCTTCATTGTGCTCTCAATCTGGATGACAGTGTGGTTTTATTTTTAAATGAAAAACAAGATGTCAATTGAACAGTTGTACCGTGAACATTATCAAGATATTATGTATTACCTTTACAGACGCACACATCACGCTGAGACCGCTAAAGATCTCGCTCAGGATACATTTATGAAAGCATTTAACGGGCTTGAGTCATTTAAGGGGCACTCGTCTATCCGCACGTGGCTCTATGCAATTGCCCACCATACCTTCATCAATTGGTACAGACGGGACAGAAAATACCAATTTTCAGATATCACCTTGAATGAAGGGCTTCAGCAAACAACATATGAACTGCCGGAGCATTACGTTGACCGGACAGACACAAAGAACGCGCTGGCCGGGCAGATTCAGCGTCTGAAAAATGATCAGCAGACCGTTTTAATTTTAAGGGAATTTCAAGAGCTGTCATACGAAGAGATTGCTGATATTTTGGGTTGGAGCCTGCCGAAGGTGAAGAGCACCTTATACAGGGCGAGAATGCAGCTGAAACAGCACTTGGCGGAAAAAAGGAAGGACGGACACATATGACTTGCTGTTTAGTGAGAGATTTACTCCCTTTATATATTGAAGGCGATTGTGAAACAGAAACAGAGCGGTATATTTCCCGCCATCTTGATACATGCGGTGAGTGCAAAAGGGTATATCATATGATGAAGGAGCCGCTTGACTTTGGCGAAGCTGAGATGAAGGCGCCAGACGGTTATGAAGACGAGGAGAGGCGGTTTCAGGAAAGATATTACGGGAGGCTGCTGACAAATGCCGCCTGTATGTTCGGAGCTGTATTTCTCATCATGCTTGCGCTTAAACTGCTGAATTAAAAAAACGCCCGGCTGGATGACCGGGCGTTTTTTTCGTTTACTCAGCCGGGTGAAAGGCTGTATAAATGCCTTCAAGTAATTCCTGCGGCAGTGAATTAAAGAATCCAGCACACAGCTTCGCTTCTTTTTTACCTGCACCTGCTTTTTCAGCAAGCTCCTGATCAAACGTATACACGCCGTTTTCTTCAACCAGCGCAGATTGAAGAATATGAAGACTCTGGGAGAAAGCGGTGAACAGCTGATCAACGATAAGAGCTTCTTTTTCCGTAAAGCCGAGCTCCACTGCTTTTTCTTTATTAAATGTATATTCGCCGTCCGTTTTCTCGATACATTGGGAAAGGACCGTTAAAAATTCCGTTGAGCTGTCCCACAGCTTTTGAATGGTCTGTGCGGCTTCTTTATCTAATCCCAATTCAACCGCTTTTTCACCGTCAAAATAATAGACGCCGTCTTTTTCGTAAATGGATTGGCGGATGATGTCTAAAAGCTTTGCCGCATCTCCCGGTGTTTTCTCGGCAAAAGCCTGCAAGACAGGCGATTCATTTGCCTGAATTGTTTTTGCACTGGCAGACTCAAGCGGACTGAATGCAAGCAAGGCGGCTGAAGCAGTTGCAGCGGCAGTTACAGCGGTTTTCTTCAAAAAAGATGTTTTCATTTTGTTCTCTCCTTGTCATGTGTATTTGCTTACAGCCACAAGTATAAAAATCCAGTGATGGAATTGAAATAGGAAGTTTGGTATTTTCTTCATAACAATACCGGACTAATTCCGGCTGCCTTTTCTGAGGGACTCTGCTGTTGTCACTAGAATGCATACTGCTGTTTCCGGCTTCCTGACTAGGCGGCGGGGGAGATAAGCCTTACATCCCACCGGTTTTGAGGATGCAAAAAAGCCTGAATTTTTCATTCAGGCTTCATACAATATTGTGCTTTTCATGTTTACGGAATTTTGCAAAGGGTCATGCTTTTAATCAAGCAGTCCCTGTTCGCGCATTTTTTTCTTTACAGTGAAACCGCTTCCCATCATGGCGATAACGAGAACAATGCTTCCGATGACACCCCATGCGCTTTTCTCAGCGATTGATACGCCGATCAGCATCATGCTGAAGACTGCTGCGAATGCAAATAATAATAAGAGCCAATTCAATTTTTTCATATTTCCATCCCCTTTAACGTCATACTTTCAGTTTACAGAAAAACGTGACGCTTTTAAAGAGGATGTGTGGTATAATATGAAAGTTATCTAATTTTTTTAGGAGATGAAAATGTGAAACTTCGAAACGATCTTCGCAATATCGCGATTATTGCCCACGTTGACCATGGGAAAACGACTTTGGTAGACCAATTGCTTCACCAAGCCGGAACCTTCCGTGCCAACGAAAATATTGCCGAACGCGCAATGGATTCAAACGATCTTGAACGTGAACGCGGTATTACAATTCTCGCGAAAAATACTGCGATTAACTATAAAGATACACGCATTAATATTTTGGACACTCCGGGACACGCCGACTTCGGCGGAGAGGTTGAACGGATTATGAAAATGGTTGACGGCGTATTGCTTGTCGTTGACGCATATGAAGGCTGCATGCCGCAAACCCGTTTCGTCCTGAAGAAAGCCCTTGAGCAGAACTTAAATCCGGTTGTCGTCGTAAACAAAATCGACCGTGATTTCGCCCGCCCGGAAGAAGTTATCGATGAAGTGCTTGATCTGTTCATCGAGCTGGATGCAAACGAAGAACAGCTTGAGTTCCCTGTCGTCTACGCTTCTGCGATTAACGGAACGGCAAGTCTTGATCCGAAAAAGCAGGACGAAAACATGGAATCACTGTATGAAACGATTCTTGAACATGTCCCTGCGCCGGTTGATAACGCCGAAGAGCCTCTTCAATTCCAAGTGGCGCTTCTTGATTACAATGACTATGTCGGCCGTATCGGTATCGGACGCGTTTTCCGCGGCACGATGAAAGTCGGCCAGCAGGTTTCATTGATGAAACTTGACGGAACGGTCAAATCATTCCGTGTAACGAAAATCTTCGGTTTCCAAGGATTGAAACGCGTGGAAATTGAAGAAGCGAGAGCGGGAGACCTCGTTGCCGTTTCCGGTATGGAAGACATCAACGTCGGTGAAACGGTTTGTCCGGCTGACCACCATGAGCCGCTGCCGGTTCTGCGTATTGATGAGCCTACGCTTCAAATGACATTTGTCGTAAACAACAGCCCGTTTGCAGGCCGTGAAGGCAAATATGTCACAGCCCGTAAAATTGAAGAGCGTCTGAACGCACAGCTTCAAACAGACGTCAGTCTTCGTGTCGAACCGACGGCATCGCCTGACGCATGGGTTGTTTCAGGACGCGGTGAGCTTCACCTGTCTATTTTAATTGAAAACATGCGCCGCGAAGGCTATGAGCTTCAAGTGTCTAAACCTGAAGTTATCATTAAGGAAATCGACGGCGTAAGCTGCGAGCCTGTTGAGCGCGTGCAGATTGACGTGCCTGAAGAGCATACCGGTTCTGTTATGGAATCAATGGGTGCGAGAAAAGGCGAAATGCTCGATATGATTAATAACGGAAACGGCCAGGTCCGCCTGATCTTTACCGTACCTTCACGCGGGCTCATCGGCTATTCTACTGAGTTTCTGTCACTGACACGCGGTTTCGGTATCCTGAACCACACGTTTGACAGCTATCAGCCGATGCAAAAAGGCCAAGTCGGAGGCCGCCGTCAGGGTGTGCTCGTTTCCATGGAAAATGGAAAAGCGACATCTTACGGAATTCAAGGTATTGAAGACCGCGGCGTGATCTTCGTTGAGCCGGGCACAGAAGTATATGAAGGCATGATTGTCGGCGAACATAACCGTGACAATGACCTTGTCGTCAATGTCAGCAAAATGAAACAGCAGACAAACGTCCGTTCCGCAACGAAGGATCAAACGACTACGATTAAGAAAGCGCGCATTATGTCGCTTGAAGAATCACTCGAGTACTTAAACGATGATGAATACTGTGAAGTAACACCGGAATCCATCCGTTTAAGAAAGAAAATCCTGAACAAAAACGAACGTGAAAAAGCGGCGAAAAAGAAAAAAACAGCAGGAATGTCTTAATCACTTGCAGAATTTGAAAAGATAGAACCCGAACGGAAAAGGGGAGGGGATCTTTTTGAATGAAGTAAGTGAACGGCTGTCGTTCTTTGCTGCGCTTTACCAAGTGGATGAGCATCCGCTGACGGGAATGTGGCTGTTATACGGAACGATCGTCGTGCTCTCGGTGATTGTATTTAAACTCGGCTTTGCCAAAAGGCTGCCGGTTTTAAAGGCTGCGGCAGTTTATCTCTTTCTCGTGCTCGGCTGCACCGTGCTGACTTTTTTCGGTGTGTTTCTGCCGGTCGGAGAAGGGCTTGTTGTCGCCGCCTTGATTTTGATCATTTACAAAATCCGTCTGCATCAGTCCAAAAAAAGCCAGTCAGCTAAACCGCAATAAAAAAATGACCCTGCCTTTCGGCGGGTCATTTTTTTATTGGTTTATTTTTTCACTTTATCTTTTTTCGTTTTTTGCCCTGGATGAAAGGAGAAATGTCCGGTATTCAGCCGCGCCTCTGTTTTGACTTTGATTCGGTCATGGCACTCCTGGCACATATATGTATGAATCGGACGGTTGCGGAGGCGTTTGGCTGTCAGTGTTTCATCATCAATTTGTTCAATTTTGTCGCAAATGGAACATTTAACTCTCATTGATTTTTCACCTCTTTCACTATGACAAGCATTATATCATGGATGACCCGCCTGCCAAAGGGAAAGAAAGCAGCGCCCTTCCTTTGTAGCGGGCGCTGCTTTTTACCGGCGGTTATTCATGTGATGATCCGATTGATCATTCTGCTCGTTTTGCAGCTTGTTCTGATCTCTTTGATTCAGCTGGTCATCATTCGATTTAGTCGGTGATTCTTTTTCATTGTCGGTCACATCATTCGGAACTTCCGGCATGACACGTCCGACGATTGCGGCGAGTTCGTCCAAAATGCCTGAAACCGGACGTCCGGCCTTAATATCGCTGCCCATGCCTCTCAGGCGGGAGACTGTATCAGGATCAGCGACGACAACGGCATTGGCGCCGTAAGGATCGTTTTTTAATGCTTGGGCAACGGTGTATTTAATGCTTTCCACTTTGCTCCGTTCTAAATTGTCATCCACATCGATTCCGACGACTGAGTATCGCCCGAGTACGACCGCGGTGGCGTCTGTAATGCCTGGGATTTTTTCAGTCACTTCGACTAGATGCTTTGCAATATCTGTCCGGCCGGGATTCGCAGCTGTTTCAGGAGCTGTATCACTCACATGAATCGGTTTTGCTCCGCCCTGATCGGTTGATTCGTTTTGGATATTGCTGCGTCCGCGGCTATCCTGTACAGCTGTGCAGCCGGTCAGAATAAATAAAGCTTGTATGATAATGAAAAGAATTCGCACGTCAGATTCCCTCCTTAATGCTTTCATTTCTTTTATTGTTGAATTAACCTTCTATCTTTATTCACCAAATCATATATTTTAGCAGGCATCCCCGTTTTTCACGAAAAGAGAAGCACACGCTGGGCTTTGATCCTTATTTTTCAGGAGGCTGAGACTTGAGTAAAATTTATGTGTTAGATACGAATGTACTTTTGCAGGATCCTAACGCCATTTTTTCTTTTGAAGAAAACGAAGTTGTCATCCCCGCCGTCGTGCTGGAAGAGGTCGATTCAAAAAAGCGGTATATGGACGAGGTCGGGAGGAATGCGAGGCACGTATCTAAGCTGATAGACGGGCTCAGGGAGAAAGGAAGGCTGCACGAAAAGGTTCCGCTTGAAAGCGGAGGAACGCTCAGAATTGAACTGAACCACCGGTCATTTCATCAGCTTCAGGAAATTTTTATCGAAAAAACGAATGATAACCGCATTTTGGCGGTGGCAAAAAATTTAAGTCTTGAGGAGGAAACGAAAGAAAACGGCCGCCCCGTCATTCTGGTCAGCAAGGATGTGCTGGTCAGGGTAAAGGCGGATGCCATCGGGCTTTTGGCGGAGGATTTTTTAAACGACAGAGTCGTTGACCATGATGAGATATACAGTGGGTACAAAGATATATTTATGAATAAAGAGCGGTTTGACTCGTTTTATAAAAACAAACAAATTTCAGTCAAGGAGCTTCAGCAGCATCAGGTTTATCCGAATCAATTTGTGCTGATGAAAGATGAATTAGGAGGATCTTCTTCTGCGGTCGGCATGACAGATAAGAAAGGGGAGACCGTAAAAAGACTCGTCTTTGATGATGAGCACGTATGGGGCATCAGGCCGAAAAACGTCCAGCAGACAATGGCGCTTGAACTCCTGCTGAGAGAAGATATCCCGCTTGTCACCCTGATCGGAAAAGCGGGAACGGGAAAAACCTTGCTAGCTCTCGCAGCGGGGCTTCTGCAGACTGAGGATCTCGGTATTTATAAAAAACTGATCGTCGCACGTCCCATCGTCCCGGTGGGCAAGGATATCGGATATTTGCCGGGGGAAAAAGAGGAGAAGCTCAAGCCGTGGATGCAGCCGATCTTTGATAATCTTGAATTTTTGTTCAATGCGAAAAAGCCGGGTGAACTTGAAGCGATTTTAGCGGGCATCGGATCAATTCAGGTCGAGGCGCTGACATACATTCGGGGAAGAAGCATTCCGGATCAGTTTATTATTATCGATGAGGCTCAGAATTTGACGAGGCACGAAGTCAAGACGCTTTTGACACGGGTGGGAGAAGGCAGCAAAATTGTCCTGATGGGCGACCCGGAGCAAATAGATCACCCATATTTAGACAGTTTAAATAACGGACTTGCTTATGTCGTAGAGCGGTTTAAAGGACAAACCGTCTCCGGCAGCGTGAAGCTTATGAAAGGCGAAAGATCCGGCCTTGCACAGCTTGCGGCCGATTTGTTATAGAACTTCGATTTCTGTGACGCCTGTTATCGGTTTTTCAAAGTTTCCGTTCACGTAAAAATGGACCGGACCGCCGTCTTGAAGAGGCTTCCCTGACTCACAGAAATGGGCGGTTGCGTCCATCGCCTTTTCAAGCGGCACCTCGGTTCTTTCAGATCCTGAAATAAATACGCAAAGGACAGCGCTTTCTTTCGGCTCGGCATTTGCTAAGACAGCACCGAGCTTCATGGCGAAGCTGCCGTTCATTAATCTTTCTTTTTCAAAACGTTTTTCGCTTTTTAAAGTCGGCGGCGAAATGCGCCCTTCTCTGATCACCCGTTCCGGATCGAGTGTATGCTCCTTAGTTTCTGCCGAGCCGTCTGAGTGAACGGGCTGATTGTTTTCAAACGGAAACTTGCGGTCATCGAAAATCCAGACACTCGGATCAATTGTAATCGGGTATGTAACATTGCCTTTAACTTGAATAACGCTCATGGTGAAGCCCCCCTTTACTTAAAGTATAAAAGTTTTCGCATGAATTGTCACTTTGCGTCGCAAATTAGACGTAACGAACGGCAGCAAAGTGAGGGGATCGAAATGGTATGCCGGCATTACCAGGAGCTGGACGCACTCGTTCAAGAAGCGAAAAAAAAGACCGGAGAAGGCAAAGTGGCAGACTATATTCCGGCTTTGGCAGAATCGGGGCAAGACAGTCTTTCAGTCACGATTTATCATGCGGAAAATACATGTCTGACGGCAGGAGACGCCGACCGGACATTTACGCTGCAGAGCATTTCGAAGGTGCTTTCTCTGGCGCTCGTCCTGATGGATTACGGAAAGGAAAAGATATTCAGCTGCGTAGGGCAGGAGCCGACCGGCGACCCGTTTAATTCCATTGTGAAGCTTGAGACGGTGAACCCGGGCAAGCCTTTAAATCCGATGATTAATGCGGGCGCTCTCGTCGTTACAAGTTTTATTAAAGGGCATACGCCGAAAGACCGTCTGGATTATCTGCTCGGATTTATCAGAAAGCTTGCGAATAATCAGGAAATTACATATTGCAGACATGTCGCAGAATCAGAATTCAGTTCCTCCATGATCAACCGGGCAATGTGTTATTACATGAAGCAGTATGACATTTTTAAAGGCGATGTTGAAGAGGTCATGGATTTGTATACAAAGCAGTGCGCGATTAAGATGAGCAGTCTGGATTTAGCCAAAATCGGCTGCGTATTCGCACTTGACGGCAAGCATCCGGAGACCGGGGAACAGGTCATTAAAAAAGATGTGGCGAGAATCTGCAAGACGTTTATGGTGACATGCGGCATGTACAATGCGAGCGGGGAATTCGCGATCAAGGTCGGCATTCCCGCCAAAAGCGGGGTTTCGGGAGGAATCATGGGCATTTCGCCATACAATTTCGGAATCGGTATATTCGGCCCGGCGCTTGATGAAAAAGGCAACAGCATCGCGGGTGTGAAGCTTTTGGAAATCATGTCTGAGAAATACAGGCTGAGTATTTTTTGAAACACTTTTTATCATGACATCTGCTTAAATCCTCTTGCAATTTCACCTGATACCCTTTATGATAAATAGAAGAATTAGGTACTCGCCTGGGGAACGGAGGGATACTTTTGGCTTCAGAGATTATAGTTGACCATCAGCAGAAAGCATTCGAACTGTTGAAGTCAGATGCTGAGAAGATTTTGAAGCTGATCCGAGTACAAATGGATAACTTAACGATGCCTCAATGTCCTCTGTACGAAGAGGTCTTGGATACTCAGATGTTCGGACTGTCGAGGGAAATCGATTTTGCTGTCCGCCTGGGATTAGTTGATGAAAACGACGGAAAAGAGCTGCTGGACAGACTTGAAAGAGAACTGTCTGCACTGCATGACGCGTTTACAGGAAAATAAATGATCAAACTCAAACTATTCAACGGTTTGGGTTTTTTTATAACCGTAAACCGTTTTTTTGCATCTTCTTTTTGTGAGACGGTCTATTAATCTGCATTTCATCCGAAAAACTATAAAGAAACTGCGTAAATTGTTTATGAATTATAGTAAAATATAATACGCAATAGGTATTAAACGTAAGCTTTAAGCAGGAAAGAGGATGTTATGTTTAAAAGAATGTTAAAATCTTACGATTATTCATTGATAAGCGCTATTATTCTGCTGTGCAGTTTCGGATTGGTAATGGTATACAGTTCAAGTATGATTACCGCCGTTATGCGTTACGGGGTGAGCAGCGACTATTTTTTTAAACGGCAGCTGTTCGCCGTCATTGCAGGGCTCGTGCTGTTTATCATCGCGGCCGTTTTCCCGTACAAAGTGCTCGCCCATCAAAAGGTCCAGAAAATATTACTGCTTGCGTCAGTGGCTGCGCTTTGCGCGCTGTTTGTTTTCGGACATGTTGCCGGAAACGCGCAAAGCTGGTTTAAAATCGGCGGAATGGCCATTCAGCCGGGGGAATTTGTCAAGCTGACCCTGATTCTGTATCTTGCCGCGGTGTACGCGAAAAAACAAAGCTATATCGATCAGCTTTTGACAGGAGTTGCTCCGCCGGTGATCGTCACCGTAGTCATTTGTGCGCTTATCGCCATTCAGCCTGACTTCGGAACGGCGATGATTATCGGTCTGATCGCGTTTTGCGTCATTATGTGTTCGGGATTCAGCGGAAAGACGCTGCTCAGGCTGGTGATCATGGCGGGAATCGTATTACTTCTTGTCAGCCCGATCATTTATTTGAAATGGGACGATATTTTAACGCCCGGGCGCATGAGCCGGTTTGAAAGCCTTGAAAATCCGTTTAAATATGCCGGCACATCAGGCCTGCAGATTATAAATTCGTATTATGCGATCGGCTCAGGCGGTTTTTTCGGCCTCGGTCTCGGAGAAAGCATTCAAAAATATGGATATCTGCCGGAATCGCATACAGACTTTATCATGGCGGTTATTTCAGAGGAGCTCGGCATTTTCGGCGTCCTGTTCGTCATTGTGCTGCTTGCTTTTGTTGTGTTAAAAGGTTTTTATATTGCGAGAAAATGTGAAGATCCGTTCGGCAGTCTCCTGGCAATCGGGATATCCAGTATGATTGCGATTCAGACCTTCATCAATCTCGGCGGTGTCAGCGGTTTAATTCCGATTACGGGTGTTCCGCTGCCGTTTATCAGCTACGGAGGCTCATCCATGTTTTTATTATTGACGAGCGCCGGTATATTGGTGAACGTCAGTATGCATGTCAAGTACTCAGAAAAGAAGAAAAAGAGGGAACCCGTTCCGTCTAAGGGGATAAAAAGACGGCAGACGGAAAAATCTGTGTATCTGTAAAAAACAAGTGTATACACAGGACGGATATTCCTTTATTATAAACTACATATTTATTAGGCCAAGGGGGAGAGAAATTTGTCACAACAATCCATCCAAAAAGTGTTAGTAGCAAACAGGGGAGAAATTGCGATCCGGATTTTCCGGGCGTGCACAGAATTGAACATCAGAACGGTAGCCGTTTATTCAAAAGAAGATTCGGGTTCCTACCACCGCTATAAAGCGGATGAAGCCTATCTTGTCGGAGAAGGCAAAAAACCGATAGACGCGTATCTTGATATTGAAGGGATTATTGGGATTGCGAAAAGAAACGGTGTTGACGCCATCCATCCGGGTTACGGATTTCTGTCTGAAAATATCCAATTTGCGAGACGCTGTGAAGAAGAGGGCATTGTATTTATCGGACCGACGTCAGCGCATTTGGATATGTTCGGAGATAAGGTCAAGGCCAGAGAACAGGCAGAAAAAGCCGGCATCCCTGTTATCCCGGGGAGTGACGGGCCTGCTGAAACATTAAAAGATGTCGAACAATTCGCAAAAGTTCACGGGTATCCGTTTATTATTAAAGCGTCGCTCGGAGGCGGCGGCCGGGGGATGAGAATCGTCAGAAGCGAGGGCGAATTGATAGATTCGTTTGAGCGGGCCAAATCAGAAGCGAAAGCCGCATTCGGTAACGACGAAGTGTATGTTGAAAAACTGATCGAAAATCCTAAGCATATTGAAGTTCAGGTGATCGGAGATAAAGAAGGCAATGTCGTCCATCTGTATGAGCGGGACTGTTCAGTTCAGAGACGCCATCAAAAGGTCATTGAGGTGGCGCCGAGTGTATCCTTACAGCCTGAATTAAGGGACGAGATCTGTGAAGCGGCTGTCGCCCTTGCGAAAAATGTCGGCTATATCAACGCGGGAACCGTGGAATTTCTCGTAGCGGACGGTGAGTTTTACTTTATTGAAGTGAATCCTCGCGTACAAGTGGAGCATACGATTACGGAAATGATTACGGGGGTTGATATCGTTCAGACGCAGATTCTCGTTGCGCAGGGCCACGGACTCCACAGCCGTGCCGTCAATATTCCTCAGCAAAAAGACATTTTTACAATCGGGTATGCGATACAATCACGTGTGACCACTGAAGATCCGCTGAATGACTTTATGCCTGACACGGGTAAAATTATGGCTTACCGCTCAGGCGGCGGCTTCGGCGTCCGCCTTGATACAGGGAACAGCTTCCAGGGCGCGATTATCACGCCTTATTACGATTCACTGCTCGTCAAACTGTCGACATGGGCGCTGACGTTTGAGCAGGCATCGGCAAAAATGGTCCGCAACCTGCAGGAATTCAGAATCAGAGGCATTAAGACCAATATCCCGTTTCTTGAAAACGTGGCAAAGCATGAAAAATTCCTGACCGGGCAATATGATACATCGTTTATCGACACAACGCCCGAACTGTTTGTTTTTCCTAAACAGAAGGACCGCGGAACAAAAATGCTTTCTTACATCGGCAATGTAACAGTAAACGGTTTTCCGGGAATCGGGAAAAAAGAAAAACCTGCGTTTGATAAGCCTCAGGCCATTACGTTAGGTATCGGAGAAAAGCCGGTAAACGGCACGAAACAGATTCTCGATGAAAGAGGCGCTGAAGGGCTTGCTGACTGGGTGAAAGAGCAAAAGTCCGTACTCCTGACCGATACAACGTTCAGGGATGCCCACCAGTCTCTGCTTGCGACAAGAATCAGAACAAATGATTTGAAAAAAATCGCGAACCCCACGGCTGTCCTGTGGCCAGAACTGTTCAGCCTTGAAATGTGGGGAGGCGCGACATTTGATGTAGCGTACCGTTTCTTAAAAGAAAATCCTTGGAAACGCCTTGAAGATCTCCGCAAGGAAGTGCCGAACACATTGTTCCAGATGCTGCTTCGTTCATCAAATGCCGTCGGTTATACCAACTATCCGGACAATGTCATCCAAAAATTTGTCCGGCAGTCAGCAGAGTCAGGTATTGATGTATTCCGAATCTTTGACAGCCTGAACTGGGTGAAAGGGATGACGCTGGCCATCGATGCCGTCCGTGAAACCGGAAAAGTGGCGGAGGCTGCGATTTGTTATACGGGAGATATTCTTGATAAGAGCCGGACGAAATATGATTTGAAATATTATCTTTCCATGGCGAAAGAGCTTGAGGCGTCTGGTGCGCACATTCTTGGCATTAAAGACATGGCCGGTCTTTTGAAACCGCAAGCCGCATACGAACTGGTCTCCGCGCTGAAGGAAACGATTGATATTCCCGTTCATCTTCACACGCATGATACGAGCGGCAACGGCGTCTTTCTCTATGCCAAAGCTGTTGAAGCGGGTGTGGATATCGTGGATGTCGCCGTCAGCTCAATGGCGGGGCTGACTTCACAGCCGAGCGCAAGCGGATTTTACCATGCGCTTGAAGGGAACAGCCGCCGTCCAGAAATGGATGTCCGGCAGGTTGAAAGACTGTCACAATACTGGGAATCCGTCCGTCAATATTACAGTGAGTTTGAAAGCGGGATGAAGGCTCCGCACACTGAGATTTATAATCACGAAATGCCGGGCGGGCAGTACAGCAATTTGCAGCAGCAGGCAAAAGGCGTCGGCCTGGGTGACCGCTGGAATGAGGTGAAAGAGATGTACAGCGTCGTCAACCGCATGTTCGGCGACGTCGTTAAAGTAACACCTTCTTCCAAAGTCGTCGGAGATATGGCGCTTTACATGGTGCAAAACAATTTAACAGAACAAGATGTTTATGATAAAGGCGAAACGCTTGATTTTCCGGATTCTGTCGTTGAGCTTTTTAAAGGGCAGATCGGCCAGCCGCACGGCGGATTTCCGGAAAAACTGCAAAAGCTCGTGCTGAAAGGGCAGACGCCGATTACGGTAAGACCCGGTGAGCTGCTCGAACCGGTATCTTTCGAAGGCATTAAAGAAGAATGGAAAGAAACACATCAGATGGAATTGAGTGACCAGGACGCAATCGCATATGCGCTTTATCCGAAGGTTTTCACTGAATATGTACAAACAGCTGAACGCTTCGGTGATATTTCCGTATTAGACACACCGACTTTCTTCTACGGCATGACGCTCGGTGAAGAAATCGAGGTGGAAATCGAGCGCGGAAAAACGCTGATCGTGAAGCTTGTATCTATCGGTGAACCGCAGCCGGACGCGACACGGGTCGTTTATTTCGAATTGAACGGTCAGCCGCGTGAGGTAGTCATTAAAGATGAAAGCATTAAATCGTCCGTACAGGAAAAATTAAAAGCCGATCGGACAAACCCAAGCCACATTGCGGCATCAATGCCGGGAACCGTTATTAAATTGTTAACTGAAACCGGCGCGAAGGTGAACAAAGGCGATCATCTGATGATTAATGAAGCGATGAAAATGGAGACGACGGTGCAGGCACCGTTCTCCGGGACGATTCAGCAGATCCATGTGAAAAACGGGGAGCCGATTCAGACAGGCGATTTACTGATCGAGATTGAAAAAGCGTAAAAGAATGAACATTAAAAAACCTGATCCATGTGCGATCAGGTTTTTTGTATGTAAAAAGACCGAAGCTCTTATGCTTCGGCCTTTTCATGCGCCTCAAATGTTCCGCTGTTTTGATTCATAACGGAAGCGGGCGATTAATAATAAGAAATAGCATAGGACACCGAACAGCCCGGCAATAAAGAGTGAATGGGCAAGTGCAAAACCGGTGGCCATTTCTGAATAAACAACCATGATTCCGGAGAGCGCCTGTAATAAAACAAAGACAAGAGCCGCCGTCCAGCCACCAAGAATCTGTTTTTGGTCTTTGTAGGAGCGCACCGCATGCACGAAGGCGATAAGGACCCATACGAACAGAAGCAGCGCTGCCGTTCTGTGGCCCATCTGCACCCACTCCTGAAATTGGGACGGAAGCCCGTGGTTCAGCCTGCTGCAAAGCGGAACATCAGGACAGGCAAGGCTTGATTGTGTATGGCGCACATAAGCCCCCGTATAAACGACGATATACGTGTAAATCGAAAGGCCGATCATATGAAACTGCATTTTCCTGCCGATTCTGAGCGGCTTGACGAGCTTTTTGTCTGATTTATCCGCTTCAAATATGAGCAGCGTCAAAATCAGAACAGAAGCGAAAGAAATGAGCGATATGCCGAAATGTAGCGCCATAACGAGCGCATTTGATCCGAAAACAACCGCTAATGCGCCGAGAAGCGCCTGTAAAAATAAAAAGATAATGGACATAATGGCGAGAAAGGTTGTTTCACGGAAAACAGGCGTGACTTTTCTCCATGCCCAAAACGCGAGACTCAGCACGAGAACGATTGAGACACCGCTTGCGAGTCTGTGGCTCCATTCAATGATAGAAGCGGCATTAAGCTCCGGGAAAAAGCGGCCGTGGCAAAGCGGCCACTGTCTTCCGCATCCGAGACCCGACCCTGTTTTTGTGACAAGAGCGCCGCCGATCAGCACGACGAGCATGACGAATGTCGTCAGCACACTGAGTGCTTTTAAAGCTTTATTCATTTTACATTCACCTTCTTAACAAACTGGACAAAATGATATACGTACCAAGTGTAAGCGAATATGTGTTTTGTGGCAATTCTCAATTCTGTTTGTTCACAAAAATATAATAGAATCAGGACTTCTTAGATAATGGGGTTGATTATTCCAGATGGGTCTGATAGAAATAAAGTAACCGCTTTATTATGCAATCGGCGGATGTGGTAAAATTCATAAAACGTTCACAAATAAATTCCTGTTTCTCGTTTAATATTTAAGAGGATGTTTTTTTACAGGTCATTATCTTGTATGATAGAGTTGCAGGTCTTAAAAAACCTGCTTTAGGTTTGTAAGGGAGGTTTACGTTATGGCTAATTCCAGAATTTTAAACGATACAGCTATAGACGGACAGATTGAAGAGACGACGGCATGGAAGGATTTCCTTTCGCTTATTAAAATAGGAATCGTCAATTCGAATTTAATTACGACTTTTACCGGCATGTGGCTTGCGTTACATATATCCGGTCTGAGTTTTTTAGGCAATTTAAACACCGTGCTTCTTACATTAATAGGATCTTCACTGATCATCGCCGGTTCTTGTGCGGTTAATAACTATTATGACCGTGATATTGATCATTTAATGGAACGCACGAAAGTAAGACCGACGGTTACCGGAAAGATTCAGCCGAATCAAGCGCTGTGGTCAGGAATTTTACTCATTGCTTTAGGACTTATCATGCTTTTAATGACCACCGTAATGGCGGCAGTCATCGGTTTTATCGGGGTGTTTACGTACGTTGTTCTTTATACAATGTGGACGAAACGCCGCTATACGATTAATACGGTTGTCGGAAGTGTATCGGGCGCCGTTCCGCCGTTAATCGGCTGGACAGCGGTTGAAGGGCACATCGGTGTTGTCGCATGGGTATTATTCATGATTTTATTCATCTGGCAGATTCCGCACTTTTTAGCGCTTGCGATTAAGAAGACGGAAGATTACAGAGCAGCGAACATTCCGATGCTTCCGGTAGTGCACGGCTTTGAGGTGACGAAAAGACAGATTATCGTCTGGATCGCATGCCTGCTGCCGCTTCCGTTTTTCCTCGGCAGTCTCGGTCTTCCGCTCGTCATTCTCGGCACTCTGCTGAATGTCGGATGGCTTGTTCTCGGACTGATGGGTTTCCGTATGAAAAACATTATGAAGTGGGCAACTCTTATGTTTGTCTATTCGCTTAATTACATGACCATTTATTTCGTAGCAATGGTGGTCTTCACGCTGTTTTAATTGAATAATGAGCTTGTTTGATCGCCAAAACAAACAATGACAACTAGTAAACGCCGCCTTGACCTTTTGTTTAATCAGGCGGCTTTGCTTTTATACATAGATGGAATTTTAAGTAAAAAATCTCATATTTTAAGAAATGAGGAAATGAAGTATTTCAGCTGGAAGCAGATTTACTGCTCGTGCATTTTGTACTGATTCAAAAAAGGGGTTGGGTGAAATGTTAAAGCGTTGGCGTCTTTTATCATTATTAGCCTTAGTGCCGCTTTTATTGAGCGGCTGTGGAAAACCGTTTCTGTCCACACTCAAGCCTGCCGGCGAAGTGGCTGATAAACAGTATGATCTGACGGTGCTCAGCACACTTATCATGGTTGTCGTCGTTGCGGTCGTAGCAGTTATTTTCTTTTACGTCATTGTGAGATTCAGACGGTCGCGTGTAGGGGAAGACACGATACCGAAACAGGTGGAGGGGAACCGTTTTTTAGAAATCACCTGGACCGTTATTCCGATCCTGCTTCTGATTATTCTTGTCATCCCGGTTGTCATCCAGACACTGGCGCTGGCGGATACGTCGCCGATGGATAAGAAAAACCGTAAAGCAGAGGATGCGCTCGTGATTAATGTAAGGGCGAATTTATACTGGTGGGAATTCGAGTATCCTGATTACGGGTTTGTGACCAGTCAGGAGCTGATCGTTCCCACAGATGAACGCGTTTATTTCAAGCTGAAGTCCTCAGATGTGAAACACTCTTTCTGGATTCCGTCAGCCGGGGGAAAAATTGATACGAATACGGATAACGACAATACTTTCTTTCTGACCTTCGATTCTAAACGCAGCAAAGAAGCGGGCAAATATTTCTTCGGGAAATGCGCGGAGCTGTGCGGACCTTCACATGCGCTGATGGATTTCAAAGTGAAACCGCTGCCGTCAAAAGAATTTAAACAATGGACGAAAGCGATGAAAAATTATAAGCATACAACAGATTCCGATTTAGCCGCGCAAGGAGAAGAGCTGTTTAAGGAAAAAAACTGCCTGAGCTGCCATGCGGTTGAGCCTAATGATAAACGGGCTGAAGCAGCAAGAACGGCTCCGAACCTGGCTACCTTCGGCGAACGTGTCAAAGTGGCCGGCATTAAGGATGCGAATAAAGAGAACATAAAAGCTTGGCTGAAAGATCCGGACAGCATTAAACCGGGCAATAAGATGACAGGCACTTATCCGAAGCTTTCGGACTCTGAAACGGATGCGCTGTATGAATATTTAAAAGGGCTGAAAGCGGAGAACAAGTGAGGACAGGGAGATATCAGGGGGGAGGTCGCAAATGATGAATACGCTTACAGGGCAGCAAAGAAAAGGCTCTATGCTTTGGGACTATTTGACGACGGTTGACCATAAGAAAATCGCGATTTTATATATGATCGCCGGGGGATTTTTCTTCGTCGTCGGCGGACTTGAGGCCATGCTTATCAGGATTCAGCTCTTGAGACCGGGAAACGATTTTGTGAATGCGCAGCAGTTTAATGAAATTATGACGATGCACGGCACGACAATGATCTTCCTGGCGGCAATGCCGCTGTTATTCGGGCTGATGAACGCGGTTGTGCCGCTTCAGATCGGGGCGCGTGACGTATCATTTCCGTTTCTGAATGCGCTTGGGTTCTGGCTGTTTTTCTTCGGGGGAATCTTCTTGAATCTGAGCTGGTTTTTAGGAGGCGCTCCAGATGCAGGCTGGACGGCGTATGCGTCGCTTGCGCTGAATTCGAAAGGGCACGGCGTTGACTTTTTCGTGCTCGGCCTGCAGATATCAGGCTTAGGGACGCTGATTGCGGGGATCAACTTTCTGGCAACCATTATTAATATGAGGGCGCCAGGTTTGACGTATATGAGACTGCCGCTGTTTACGTGGACGACATTTGTGGCGTCGGCACTCATTTTATTCGCATTTCCTCCGCTCACCGTCGGTTTAGCGCTGATGATGCTGGATCGTCTGTTCGGGACGAATTTCTTTAACCCTGAATTGGGCGGAAATACGATTATCTGGGAGCACTTGTTTTGGATTTTCGGGCATCCGGAAGTATACATTTTAATTCTTCCCGCTTTCGGGATTTTTTCAGAAATCATTCCTGTGTTTGCGAGAAAGCGTCTGTTTGGTTATTCCTCTATGGTTTTTGCGATCGTGCTGATCGGCTTTCTCGGATTCATGGTATGGGTTCACCACATGTTTACGACTGGACTCGGACCGATTGCCAATGCAATATTTGCGGTTGCAACGATGGCGATTGCGGTGCCTACGGGCATTAAGATTTTCAACTGGCTTTTGACGATTTGGGGAGGAAACGTTAAATTCACGACGCCTATGCTGTATGCCGTCGCCTTTATTCCGTCTTTCGTGCTCGGAGGTGTGACGGGTGTCATGCTGGCGGCCGCAGCGGCAGATTATCAGTTCCATGATACGTATTTTGTCGTAGCGCATTTCCACTACGTCATCATCGGCGGCGTTGTGTTCGGCATCCTGGCGGGCGTGCATTTCTGGTGGCCGAAAATGTTCGGGAAGGTGCTTCATGAAACGATGGGGAAAATTTCCTTTGTCTTGTTTTTTATCGGGTTTCATCTTACCTTCTTCATTCAGCATTTCCTCGGCTTAATGGGAATGCCGCGGCGCGTTTACACATATCTGCCCGGCCAGGGGCTTGATACCGGCAATCTGATCAGTTCAATCGGCGCGTTTTTCATGGCGGGCGCGGCTGTATTGCTCGTCGTCAATATTATTTATACTTCTGTAAAAGGGAAATACGTCGGGAATGACCCATGGCTGGACGGACGTACGCTCGAATGGGCGGTCTCTTCGCCGCCGCCTGAATATAATTTTAAACAGCTTCCGTTTGTGCGGGGACTTGATCCGCTGTGGATTGAAAAGCAGGCTGGAAATGAAGGGATGTCGCCTGCAGAGCCTGTAGAGGACATTCATATGCCGAACGGCTCCATCATGCCGTTTATCATGTCCTTCGGGCTGTTTGTCGCAGCGTTCGGGTTTTTATACCACTCTGACTATTCATGGGGGCTTCCGGCTATCTTTATAGGCCTCGGCATCACATTCTTTACCATGCTGCTTCGGTCCTTGGTCGATGATTACGGCTATCATATTCACAAAGAAGATCTGCCGAATGATGATAAAGGGGTGAAGGCGTAATGCAGCTACAGGAAAAAATGACGGCTGAAACCTTTCCGGCTTCTCCTGAAAAAGCAACGCTTGAAGGGAAAAATAAGTTTTTAGGATTTTGGCTGTTTCTCGGCGGGGAAACGGTTCTGTTCGCCTCGCTTTTTGCGACATTCCTCGCTTTGCGGGAATCTAAAGCGGGCGGGCCGTCAACGGCTGACATGTTCGAGCTGCCGATCGTGTTTATCGCCACGATGCTTCTGTTAACGAGCAGCTTAACGAGTGTGTATGCAATGTATCATATGAAAAATTTCTCCTTTAAAAAAATGCAGGTGTGGCTTTTGATTACCGTTTTATTGGGAGCCGGATTTTTAGGGGTGGAAATTTATGAATTTAAGCATTACACTCATGAGTTCGGCTTTACCATTACTAGCTCTGCGCTCGGCTCGGCGTTTTACACGCTGGTCGGCACACACGGAGCACACGTGGCGTTCGGGTTATTATGGATCAGCGCACTGATGATCCGGAATGCTAAAAGAGGGCTCAGCCTTTATAATGCGCCGAAATATTATGTGGCCAGTCTATATTGGCATTTCATTGATGTCGTGTGGGTCTTTATCTTTACCGTTGTATATTTGATGGGGATGGTGGGATAACGATGGACGATAACAAAAACAGAGGGACTGTCAGTACGGATCTCGAATATCGGAAAAAGAAAAATGCCGAGGAGATGAAATATCAGGTCATATCCTTCGGTTTGATGATCGGCCTTACGCTTGTCGCGTTTTTGACGGTGGCTGCAGACGGCATTGCCGGATGGTTTACGATGCCGTTTCTTATCCTGCTTGCGGTCATCCAGGTCATCTTTCAGCTGTTTTACTTTATGCATATGAGCCAGAAAGGGCATGAAGCGCCGTCACTATTTCTGTATTCGGGAATATTTGTCGCGTTTATCACCGTGCTTGCATTTGTCACGATTATTTGGTGGTAATCGGGGCGGCGGGGAGTGAGAGATTTGATTAATTTGGAAATGTTCGGGTTTCGCGCCATGTGGAGCCCGTATCTGTTTTGTATAACTGCCGTGATAACAGGTGTTTACTTTTACTGGTGCAGCCGGCATAAAGGACGTGTGTCCGCTAAAGAGAAGGTGCTGTTTGTGCTTTCCGCGCTGTTTTTTTACACGGCTGCGGGAAGTCCGGTTGACTTATTGGGCCACGTGATGTTCAGCGCTCATATGGTGCAGATGGCGGTTCTGTTTTTAGTCGTGCCGCCGCTCTTGATTTCCGGAATTCCCGGCTGGGCATGGAAAAAACTGATTTTCCGTCCTGTCGTAAAGCGGCTGTTTTCATTTTTTTCACAGCCGCTTATCGCTTTGCTGCTGTTTAACGGCATTTTTTCACTGTATCACATTCCGTTTATATTTGATTTCGTCAAAACGGATTCGCTGTATCACGCGCTGATGAACGGACTCATCTTTGTAACGGCGTTTTTTATGTGGTGGCCGCTTGTGCATCAGGTGGACGGTCTGCCCCGGCTCAGCGGTTTAATGAAGCTTGGGTACATTATGGCGGACGGGATTCTGTTAACGCCGGCGTGTGCGCTCATTATGTTCAGCGGGGCGCCCATGTATGCCACGTACACAGATCCGGCGGCTTGGGCCGAGGCTATGAAGCTTTGTGTCCCTTTAGACTTGGCGGAGAAGATCCCTTTATCCGGTCCGGAGATATTTAACACGCTTCCTCCTCTGGAAGATCAGCAGCTCGGGGCAGTACTGATGAAAATCATACAAGAGATTGTTTACGGAACATATTTGGCTGTCGTCTTTTTTCAGTGGGTCAGAACGGAACGGGAAAAAGATACGCTCTCAGAGCCGCCGTATATCGAGCATACCGTCTCATAAAAAAAGTACAGCATATTCTGCTGTACTTTTTTATTACATTTGCACTGTTTTTAAAGACTCTGCCAATTCAAGCAGTAATGCCTTGCTTTTTGCGACGACATGTTCCGGAAATTCTTCATCGCTGCCGTATTCTACGCCGTGCGGATAATAATGCTTTCCTAAAAGAGGGGCCTTCAGCTGAATCACGGCACGGCTGCCGCCTACATCGCCCTCTTTTGCCGTTCCTTGAATCCGCAGATAAAATGTCCCCTCAGCAGCTGAAAACTTTTTGTCGTAAGTCACTCTTTCATAATCCCATTGTCCGGCCAGAATGAGCCCTTTGCTTTCCATCAGATCATTCAAGCGGCTGAGCTCCGCAGTTACCCCTTCAAGACCGCTGTTTTCAAACTTCAAACCTTCCCCCTCCTTTTAAAATTTACCTTTCCTGACAATCATAGTATGAAAGCGTTACACATTCAATGATTCATACGGTGAAAGTATGCAAAAAGAAAAATTTGACGACAATAGTAGCAGAAAAAAGGAGGAATTCCGCAATGACAAAGATCAATAAGCTCATGACGTCAGACTTGCAATATTGTACAGTATTAGATAATGTATATGAAGCTGCGGTGAAGATGAAAGACGCGGATGTCGGCGCTATTCCGATAGTGGATGAGGACGGAGCGACCCTTGTCGGGATCGTGACAGACAGAGATCTCGTATTACGGGGAATTGCTTCTAAAAAGCCGAACTCTCAAAAAATAACCGACGCAATGACAGAGCGGGTTATCAGTGCAGAAGAAGACGCTTCTGTGGAAGAAGTGCTCCATATGATGGCTGAACATCAGCTCAGAAGAATCCCCGTCACAAGGGATAAAAAACTGGTCGGCATTGTCACGCTCGGCGACCTTTCCTTGGCTGAGCAATCAAATGAGCAAGCAGGCCGGGCGCTGTCTGACATTTCTGAAGACGAAGGGCCGGAAGGGTTTATCCATTAAACATAAATGACGGACGCTGCAAATAGGCTGTACTGTATAAGAAAAACAATAATAGAACGGTTTGATTTCATGGGGGTGAGAGGTTGAAAAATATCGCCAGGGCTCTCGTTATCCTTTTGCTTATTTACGGAGCGTATGTTCTGTTTATACAATATGGATCGGCTCCTCAGAAAAAAACGAATCAGGAGGAGCCTCAGGTTTCCAATGAGGAGGCGAGCGGAAAACGGCTGAAAATACCGTCATCCGGACTGCTTTCTCTCATGGGGAAATCTGCTGCCGATGTGAAAAAGAAACTCGGGGAACCGTCCCGGAAAGATCCTTCTGCTTATGATTATGAATGGTGGGTGTACAACCAGGGGAAAGACCAATATGTACAAGTCGGTATTCTGAATGATAAAGCCGTGACTTTATACGCTTCAGGAAGCGGCATCAACGCAAAACCGTTTAAGATCGGCGAATCGACGGGCGAAGTCTTTAAAACGACGCAGGTTGCTCCGTTTGTCAATGTGACGGATAAGGGTAACACGTACCGGTTTGAGTTTTCTGAAGAAGATATCAATACCCGTCCCACTGTTAAGATCGGCGGTATGTATGTTCAGCTGTACATGGACAAATTTGACGGGAATCTGTCAAGCATCAGGGCATTTGATGCGGAAACGCTAGTAAAACAAAGGCCGTACGAGGTTATGTACAGAGGAAGACTCACAGAACCCGAGCCTGTTTCCGATAAAAAATGGGACAGCATTGAACGGGCGAGCGAACAGCAGATTCTCGATATTACAAATGTCATCCGCGTGAAACACGGACTTGCAAGGCTGAAATGGGACGAAGGCGCTGCAAAAGTGGCATTCGGCCACAGCCAGGACATGAAGGACAACAAGTATTTCTCCCATGTCTCAAAGAAATACGGGACTTTGAAGGACCGCTTGGAAAAAGGCGATGTGAAATACCGTGAGGCCGGTGAAAATATTGCATACAACTATGTGGACGGTCCGGCGGCAGTGGAAGGCTGGCTGAACAGCGAAGGACACAGAAAAGCGCTGTTAAGCCCTGATTACACACACCTCGGGGTCGGCGTGGACCGGAAATATTATACGCAAAACTTCATTAAGCCTTGGCAGTAAAAACCGCAGAGGGGCGCAGCCCCCCGCGGTTTTTTTATGTTTTTTCGCGAGCGGGCTCCTGCCGGGAAAAATTATTTTTGCATATACCTGCTTTTTTTCGCAATTTAGGCGAACATTAAGGCGCCTGAACCGATACATTATAGCAGGCAAAACTTTTCAGAGGGGGTGAGAATTGTGGCGAATCAGCAATCACGGCAATCAATCGATGATTTTAAACAATTCGTAAAAAAGCATCCCAAACTGATCCAAAATGTTCGCAAGGAACAAAGAAGCTGGCAGGAAGTCTATGAAAATTGGGTTCTCCTCGGCGAGGACGATTCGATGTGGGACCCATTTAAAGATGAGGCCGTTCAGTCTGCTCCTGAAGCGGAAACCAAACAGGAACCAGCTGAAAAGAACGATTTCGTTTCAAAAATGGTCACTGCCGTCAAAAAAATGGATATCAACCAAATGAATGAGCAGATCAATAAAATGAGCCAGTCTATTTCATCATTGCAAAGCCTTTTAAGCCAATTTTCGAGCAGCGATACGAAGCAGCCCCGGCAAGGCTCCGGACAACATCCTTTTTCGTTCAGGAAGGATTAAAGAAGGGGATCGTGTATGCGAAAAGAGGTTCAGGAATTCATATCTGCAGATGAGGACCGGAAACGGTTTATACGGCAGCGCCCCGTCTGGTACCGAAGACTCGCGAGAAAGCCGGACGATCTCAATTCATTTCAGCTGGACATGATGAATTTTTATGAAAAAACGATACCGCACCGGGTAAGCCAATTCTCAAACGGGATTCAGATGGCGCAGATGATGATGCAGATGGTTCACGCCATGCGTTCGCAGGATTAAAAAAGCATTTAAACGCCGCATTTTCCAATTGGCAGGTTTCGTGGTAAACTAACAACTGGAGGTGCGTATTAATGTATGCAACAATTGAGTCCGTCCGGCTTCAAAGTGAAGCGGAGCAGCTTGCCGGCATGATTCTGCAGTCTGAGACGGCTGAAAATTACCGTGATTGTTACAAGCGTCTCCATGAAGATGAAGAGGCAGGGCGGATTATTCGTTCTTTTTTGAGCATTAAAGAGCAGTATGAGGATGTGCAGCGCTTTGGCAAATATCATCCTGATTATAGAGAAATTTCCCGCAAAATGAGAGAGTTGAAGCGGGAGCTGGATTTAAATGATAAGGTGGCCGAATTCAAAAAAGCGGAGACTGAGCTTCAGTCGCTGCTTGACGAGATCAGCATCGAACTCGGCACGGCCGTTTCGGAGCATGTAAAAGTTCCGACGGGGAATCCTTATTTTGACGGCCTGTCATCCTGCGGCGGCGGCTGCGGTTCCGGCGGCGGCTGCGGATGCAAAGTTTCCTGACGAGACGGCCGTCTCGTCTTTTACATAAAATGAACAGAGAGTCAGGCGGGTGATCATGATGGAAAGCAAGCGCCAAGGCATAATCGTATATCTGCATTCTTTAAAACACAGTAAAATGCTGAGAAAATTCGGCAACGTTCATTATGTTTCCAAGCGGCTGAAATACGCAGTGCTGTATTGCGATATGGGCCAAATCGAAAAAACGATGGAAAGGATTTCTTCTTATTCATATGTGAAGAAAGTAGAGCCTTCATATAAGCCCTTTTTAAAGCTGGAATTTGAATCAAAGCTTGATAAAGCGAAAGAGTACGATTATAAGATCGGCATATAAAAAAATCCCCGCAGAAACCTGCGGGGTCCTTCTATTCCTTAACAAGTTAAGGAGAAGGCAAAGGGAGAGGAGAAACCGGAGGAAGAACTTATGGGGAAACGTAAGTCTTCTCCGCGGTTGGCAACAACATCATTTATTGATGCTGTTACACCGTAGTTTTGACAAGAATGTGAGCATGTATACACGATTTCACGCTCATTGTTTGAAAGAATGCTTTATGATAAGATAGGGATTGTTTTTGTACATAACGGCTCAGCCGATGCGAAACATCAAAGTTTTCAGAAAAAGTGGTGTGAAATATGAGAGTAATTTCCGGTTCAAGAAAAGGACGAGCCTTAAAGGCTGTGCCGGGCACATCAACAAGGCCGACGACGGATAAAGTAAAAGAGTCTATTTTTAATATGATCGGCCCGTATTTTGACGGAGGAACGGGGCTGGATTTGTTTGCGGGGAGCGGCGGTCTCGGAATTGAAGCGCTGTCGCGCGGATTTGACCGCTGTATCTTTGTGGATCGTGATTTCAAAGCCATCCAAACGGTAAAAGCGAATTTAAAAGCGCTGGATCTGCTGTCTTCAACGGAAGTATACCGCAATGATGCAGAGCGGGCCCTCTATGCCGCGGCGAAACGGGAAAAAGGTTTTGACGGAATTTTCTTAGATCCCCCGTATAAGGAACAAAAGCTGAAAGCGCTTATCGAAATGATTGATGAAGAGAACATGCTGAATGAAGGCGGTTTTGTCGTAGCCGAGCATGATAAAGCGGTTGCGCTTCCTGAAGCCGTCGGCGCGCTTACTGTAACAAGAAGGGAAATTTACGGGCTTACAGGAGTGACGATATACCGAAATAGGGGGTAATGATGTGGCAAGTATAGCTGTATGTCCCGGAAGTTTTGATCCCGTCACCTACGGACACATGGACATTATCAGGCGGGGAGCAAACGTGTTTGAGCATGTGTACGTATGCGTGCTTAATAATTCTTCCAAGCAGCCGCTGTTTACAGTCGAAGAACGCTGTGAGCTATTGCGGGAAGTGACAAAAGACATACCGAATATTACGGTCGAGACGTCAGGGGGACTGTTGATCGACTACGCGAAAAAAAAGCAGGCGAATGCGATTATCAGGGGACTCAGAGCTGTTTCTGACTTCGAATATGAGATGCAGGGAACCTCTGTCAACCGCGTGCTTGACGAGTCAATAGAAACCTTTTTTATGATGACGAACAATCAGTACTCTTTTTTAAGTTCAAGCATTGTAAAAGAGGTCGCAAAATATAACGGGCCTGTTTCAGAGTTTGTTCCTCCGGAAGTCGAACAGGCGCTGCAGCAGAAATTTAAAGGATGAGAAGCGCGTTTGGCGTCTCATCCTTTTTTTATCCGTGCTGACAGCCTGTAACAATAAATCAGTGCGTATACGGTGAGGGCAGCCAGGGTTACGGCGGGGCCGGATTCAACAAGTGTGTTCCATCCGCTGACGGCAGCCGAGGCCGCGCCCTGATCGCGGAGCGGAAGGAATACGGACTGGTAAGGTTCGTCCAATGCAAGATAAAGCGGCTTCCATAATAAAAGAATAAAAAGGGCGGCATAAATGCCTTGAAGGAGACGCGAAACAAAAAACGGTTTAAAGCGGATGTCTGTTTCCGATAAAATGCCGGCCACTTGGGCCTGTACGGAAAGGCCGCTGAAACCGAGAATAAAACTCACAATCATCGCTTTCGGCAACAAGGCGGCATCCGCTTCACTGACCAGCTTGCTCCCAAGCGTAATCTCAAACATTCCGCTGATAAGAGGAATGTCCAGACTTACGGGAAGATGGAAGAGCGAAAGAAGCGCGTTCGTAAATACAGAAAGCACATCCATGACTTGTACGATTGATAATAACCGGCTGAAAACTGAAAACAATATAATAAAACCGCCCACCATCAGCAAGGTTTGTACAGAAGACGTGACGGCGTCGCTTAAAATTTTTCCGAGCGGCCGCTTCTCCGAAAGCCGCGCTTTGTGCAGCGCCAGAAATGCTTCTTTCAGTGAAGGAAGAGCGAGCGTCTTTTTACCGGTATACGCCGTTTCTTCTTTCCGTCCGTATGAACGCATCGTCAGGCCGACGGCGATGTTTCCGAGATAGTGAGCCGATGCTAAAAGAATGCCGAGAGAGGCGTTATGAAAAAAGCCGACCGCCACAGCCGCGAATATAAATAACGGATTGGATGAATTGGTAAAAGAGACGAGTCGTTCAGCCTCCACTCTGGAGATCTGTTTCTCCTGGCGCAGCCGTGCAGTCAGTTTCGCGCCGGCCGGATTTCCTGAAGCCATGCCCATAGCCAGTACAAATCCGCCGACCCCAGGCACTCTGAAAATGGGGCGCATAAAGGGTTCGAGTAAAAGGCCGACAAACCTGACAATACCGAATCCGATTAAAAGCTCAGATAAAATAAAAAACGGAAGCAGCGAAGGAAAAACTACCTCCCACCACATGGAAAGACCGGTTTTGGAGGCTTCGAATGAGGCCTGCGGGTGTGAAATAACCGTCGCCGTCAAAAAAATAAAAAACAATGAAATCAAAAATGTATGAAACTTAGACAAGTTCATTCTTACCTCCCCGATGCTAAAATTGCACACTGACATTTATATCATGATAAAATATAGAACAGACCTTAAGGACGGCCGGGCAAGTACCTATTTGTCATCCTGTACTAATATACGAGCATAGGGGTTCAATTTAGACCATAGAATTCATGTATAGGATGTCTATAGGGGGTTCGTCGCGTTGGCCAAACCTACAATCGGGTTAGCGTTAGGTTCGGGAGGGGCAAGAGGCATTGCCCACCTCGGAGTGTTATCCAGTTTACATAAGCATCAGATTCCAATTGATATGATTGCCGGCAGCAGCATGGGAGCGTTAGTCGGAAGCTTTTATGCGGCCGGGCATGACGTGGCCACGATGAAAAAAGTCGCCAAAGCATTTAAGCGGCGGCTGTATGCGGATTATACGATGCCGCGTCTCGGATTTTTGAAAGGGGACCGCATCAGGCAGCTCGTACATGCGTATACGTACGGCAAGCCGATAGAAGAACTGCGTATCCCGCTCGGCATCGTGGCATGCGACCTCCAGACCGGAGAAAAACTCGTTTTTACAAAAGGCTCCGTATCCGAAGCCGTCCGCGCGAGCATCAGCATACCCGGCGTTTTCGTCCCGCAAAAAATGAACGGACGTATGTTAGTCGATGGCGCGGTGGTTGACAGAATCCCGGTTTCCGCCGTAAAAGATATGGGTGCTGATATCGTCATCGCCTCTGACGTATCCCGGGTGAAAAAAACGGAAAAAGCGGCACATATTTTTGATGTAATCATGCAAAGTATGGATATACTGCAAAATGAATTGGTCCGTCACCAGACCATTGCCGCAGACGTCATGATCCGCCCTTCTCTTGAATCATTCAGTTCAAGCTCTTTTGCCAACATTGATCATATGATCACAGCGGGCGAAGAAGCCGCAGACCGCATGATCGGCCGGATTAAACAAGAAATAGAGAACTGGGAGGGCTAACTCATATGAAAGCAAAACATTTTCGCTGGGTGTTTATCATCCTGATCTTATTAATCGCTGTTACATTTATTAAGCTTCCGTTTTACATCACACAGCCGGGAGAAGCATCAGAGCTGAGGCCGCTGATTAAGGTGGACGGAGGATATCCTGAAAAAGGAAGCCTTTCCTTGATGACTGTCAAAGTAGGCCCAGCCAATCCGTATACATATCTTTGGGCGAAAGTGCATCCTTACGATGAAATCGTCCCGGATGAAAGCATAAAAGAAGAGGGCGAAACAGATTCAGACTATATGAAGCGCCAGCTGCAGATGATGAAAAGCTCTCAAGAAAACGCGGTCATTGCCGCTTATCAAAAAGCCGGCAAACAGGTAAAATACTCATTTAACGGCATTTACGCCAGCTCAGTCGTTTCCGGCATGCCGGCAAAAGGAAAAATAGAGGTCGGTGATAAAATCATCAGCGCGGACGGAAAAAAATACGAATCCGCTGAAAAGCTGATTGATTATATCAGCAGCAAAAAAGCGGGGGAGAAAGTCACGTTTCACATTGAACGGGACACGAAAGAAAAGACCGTTGACATTGGGCTGAAATCATTCCCGGATGACCCGAAAAGAGCGGGTATCGGTGTCGCGTTATATACGGATCGGAACGTGAAAGTGAAGCCCGATCTACATTTCAGCATTGAAAACATCGGCGGGCCTTCTGCAGGTCTCATGATGTCTTTAGAAATTTACAACCAGCTGACAAAACCTGACGAAACAAAAGGCTACAATATAGCCGGAACGGGAACAATCGACGTTGACGGCAAAGTCGGGCCGATCGGCGGAATCGATCAGAAAGTCGTCGCCGCAGACAAAGCGGGGAAAGATATTTTCTTTGCGCCGAACCAAAACGGTGCTGAAAACTCTGATTATAAAAATGCGGTAAAAACGGCAAAAGCTATCAAGTCCGATATGAAGATCGTTCCGGTCGACACCATGCAAGACGCACTTGATTATTTGGATAAGCTGAAAGTAAAAAGCACCTGATACAGTCAGGTGCTTTTTTTACGCATTCAAAAAACGTTTTTCGTCTTCATCATAGCGGATCGGCGCTTGTGAAAATTCCTGTTTCTCAAACCATGTGCGTTCAGGTTCTTTTATCGGCAGGCTGTAAACCCGTCCCGCCGATATGTCCAGATCCAGGGCGGGATGGGAGAAAGAAGAGAGCTTGCTGACGAGCGGCGCGGTAAGCTCTTTTTTCTTTGCCGACAGGTATGCCTGTCCTTTTTTCGTCATTCCGAGAAGACGGATATAAGGTGCGCTTGCTGGCTTTAAAAGCCGGTGCATGTCTTCTTTCTTCGTCCGTGTCAGAATGTGCGTATTCATCCGCTGCAGCCTCGTCCACGTGTAGCGTTTTGTTTTCAATAGTTCCATCATTTCCTGGTAGGATCGGGCTTGTCTGATGGTGCGCAGAATTCTGTGCTCAAGGCCTTCTTCCACTTCATAGATTCGGCTTAATTCTTCAGCAGACAGAGTGCTGAGACTGTATTTTACATATGAAAAATAGTCTTCCGTACTATGCCATAATCCGTATGAGTTTCTGTATGCGTCCAGCTCGCGCACAGACGCTTCAGGGAGAAAGCTCTTTACGGCCGCCGTTCCCTCTTCTATCAGCGCTTTTCTGATGCTTGTGGCGCTGGCTATCCGGCTGTCATCCCCGGGAAGCTCGGCGTCATGATACCCGGAAGCGACCCTGGCTGTCGTATAAGGCTTCATGGCGGAACCGGAGGCGTGTATCGCTTTGACGTAGTGAAAACCGAGAATATTATTCGGCTTAGACAAATCAAGCATGTCCTGTCCTTTGAATATGTGTGAAAAAGCTTTTGAGGCGGCGGCCGGATAGCTGAGCCCCTTTTTCAGCTCTTCTTTCAGAATCTGGCTGCAGTCAACTTCCTTTCGGCTGAACGCTTCAGCGGCTTCAATAAAGGGGTCAATCCGTCCGTTTTCACTGCCGAAAAATAAGCTGCTGCATCCTAATTGGTGAAGAAGCGAAACACTGCCGCGCGCGAATAATTCCGCTTTTTGTACGGCATATATATAAGGGAGCTCAATGACGATATCCACGCCGTTTTCCAGCGCCATTTTTGTCCGGGCCCACTTTGAGACGGCGGCCGGTTCCCCGCGCTGCAAAAAAGGGCCGCTCATTACCGCTGCCGCGACGCTGCTGTCTGTCTTGATTTTTGCTTGTTCCGCATGATAGCGGTGTCCGTTATGAAAGGGATTATATTCAACAACCAGGCCGACTGCTTTCATATTTGTTCCGCCTTTCTTGCTATGTTTTGCTTCGTATGGTACATTTGCAAATGAAGTGCATATTTTCGTCCGTTTCGTTTAGTGTATGATTAGCCTATCCGGCTGTCAACGATTGCATGACGGCGGCATTATGCTGTAAAGAAAAAATATTGACAAAAACATTCTGAAAAGCTATAATCATGTTTGTTGCTTTCCTGAGGTGATACAAATGAAATGGACGATTTATCAGCTTCATCAAATGGCGAAAAAGAGCTTTGAATTTGATGAAACAGTTGAGTTGAATGAGCTGACAAAATTGAATTCTGATATCCGCCGCATTTCTCCCGTCCGGGTGAAGGGCCGCGCGGAGATTGAATCCAAGCAGGTTTCGTTTGACTTTACGATTTCAGGCGAAATGGTTTTGCCGTGCTCAAGAACTTTAGTTGATGTGCCGTATCCATTTACAATCGCGACAAAAGAACTGTTTAGATTTCATAAGACGGATGATATAGAAGATGAGGACGTTCATATTGCTGAAGACGATACCGTCGACTTGACTCCGATCGTAAAAGAAGAGATTCTTTTAGAAATTCCTATGCAAATCTTTTGTGAAACTGAACAAAAAGAAGGGGCCGCTCCCCAAGTGGGAAAGGATTGGCAAGTGATTTCTGAGGAAGAGAAGAAAAATCAGATCGACCCCAGACTTGCGGATCTGAAAAAGCTCTTAACACAAGATGATGAATCTTAACTCTTTAAGGAGGTGGGAATAATGGCTGTACCTTTTAGAAGAACTTCTAAAATGAAAAAAAGATTGCGCCGTACACATTTCAAACTAAATGTACCTGGTATGACAGAATGCCCGTCATGCGGAGAGATGAAATTGTCTCACCGTGTATGTAAAGCATGCGGATCATACAACGGCAAAGACATAAATGTAAAAAGCAATTAATGTATGAAGAAAAGCGCGGGAATTTCGGTTCCTGCGCTTTTCTTTTTTTCTCCCTCCGGCCTGCTGCCGCCGAAAAAATTGTGAGCGCCAATAGTCTATCTAATCTATCAGCGGCATATGTATGAGGTAAATGAGCAAATATGGAGGGAGATACGATTGACGATTACGAGACAAGATGCGTGGACGCAAGATGAAGATTTGCTGCTGGCCGAGGTGGTGCTCAGGCACATACGGGAAGGCGGGACCCAGCTATCCGCTTTTGAAGAAGTCGGCAGAGCGCTGACGAGAACGGCTGCCGCCTGCGGGTTCAGGTGGAATTCTTATGTCAGGAAACAATATCAGTCAGGGATAGAACTGGCGAAAAAACAGCGGAAGGAATTAAGAAAGCAAATCGGGGTGCATTCCGCCAATCTGCCGGGAACCGTCAAGCAGCCCCCGATCCGCAGGGCGGAAGGAGAAAAAGAGCTGTCCATTGATGATGTGATTTTGTTTCTGCAACAATTTAAAGAGTCGCCGGCCGCAGCGGATGTGCGTCATGAAAAAGAAAAACTCACAGAACAGCTGACCGCGCTGCAAAAAGAAGTCGAGGATCTGCGTGAGGAAAACGAAAGCTTGAGAAACAAGCTGGAGATGACAGAAGAAGATTACAAAGCGTTAATTGATATTATGGACAGGGCGAGAAGGATGGTCAATTTGAAAGATGATGAAAGAAAATCGGCGCAGAGCCTGTAAAATCAACCGGCCTGAGGGCATTGTCCCGGCCGGTTTTTTATTATGCCGTTTCCCCGGATGTCATTTCACCATCCATATCAGGATGCCAGATGTAAGGGTTTTCTCCTTTGTCACGCGCCATATCATATTTAACGGGCTCGAAATTCATCTTATCCCAGAATTCTGCTGATTTCATGCGTGAATTCGTCCTGATCGGCATTCTGAAGGATTTTGCAAAATCGACAAGCGCTTTGCCGTATCCGTTGTTTTGATAGCCAGGAAGAACCTCAAGCTTCCATAGTTCCAAAAAGTCCTGACGCTGATCAAAATACGGATTCGCGCTTCCGCTTACCTGATATAAACTCATTCTCGCCACTAGTTTATCCCCGAAGTAAATCCCGTAAAAAGGCGAGGTGCTGTCATTTTCAATGATATTATCCTGCAGATCTTCAAGCATGGACAGCTCCTGCATCCCGTATTCTTTAAACCTTTTAAATTCTTCGAGTGTCTTAAAGTTGATGAGCAGGCGCTCTATTTTCAACACAAACTCCCCCTTTGTTGTGTTCTACTTATTATTGTAAACGCTTTAATTGAAAATTCCAACTATAATATGTTCGTCTGTCATTTTGTTCAAAACGAAATTGAAGTAATTTGCGGCGGCTTCTGCTATGATAATATGGAAAAAAGCAGATATAGGGTGTGAAAGTGTGAAAATCGGAATTATCGGCGGCGGAGCGGTGGGCCTTTTATGTGCTTACTACTTATCGTCCCGCCATCAGGTAACGGTCATCACGCGGCGGACGGAGCAGGCTGATGCGATTAACTCAGGCGGTATACGGCTGGTGAAAGACGGAAAAGAATTTACGGCGTCATGCAGAGCGCAAACAGGCATCACTTCCGGATTCGATCTCTTAATCGCAGCTGTTAAACAGCACCAGCTCAGCGTTGTTTTGCCGGATCTTGAGACAATAAAAGGGACGAATGTGCTGTTTTTGCAAAACGGCATGGGACACATACATGACATCAAAGATTGGCATACAGATCATTCGCTTTATGCCGGCACGGTTGAGCACGGGGCAAAAAGGATATCAGATCATGCCGTTGAACATACTGGGACCGGTGCCGTAAGATGGAGTGTATTCCGCGCATCCCGGCCGGAAACGCTCAATACCATCTTTTCCGGCATGCACCGGGATTTTCCCGTATATGATGAAAACGACTGGTATCAACTGTTGACGGGAAAACTGATCATAAATGTATGCATCAACCCGTTAACTGCATTGCTGCGCGTGAAAAACGGAGAGCTGTTAACAAATGCCGCTTACAAAAAATATATGAGAAACGTGTTTGAAGAAGCGGAGACAATACTTGGCCTCGCGGATAGAGAGGAAGCGTGGAACAGGGTTTGCGAAGTTTGCAGCCGGACGGAAAAAAATCATTCTTCCATGCTTGTCGATATCTTGGAGGGAAGACGGACGGAGGCCGATGCGATTATCGGCTACCTTGTGAAAGAGGCGGAGAGCCGGGGATTGCCGGCCGTTCATCTCCCGTTTTTACACCGCAGCATAAAAGCGTTAGAAAGAAACTGAAACAAAGTCTTTTGAGGTTTTCCGCTAACATGCTATACTCATTTCGGAAACCTAACTATTTATTGGAGAAAGGAAGTTCCAGACAGATGCAGCTAACTGAACTTTCCATCAAAAGTCAAAATACGTTTGTGCAGCACTATATAGATGGAGAAAACATGTCTTCATTTTTTGATTATGATATTCATTCTGAGGATGTATGGCAAAAGCGGCTTCATGACCTGTCTTCAAGGCCGTTTGCCAGAGAGGAATTAGCCGATTACCTATCCTCGTATCACGAAAAATTTAACTCCGCCGCCATGCAGGCCTCCATCAAAAAACTGAGAGATCCAAAAAGCGCAGCAGTTGTAGGCGGACAGCAGGCCGGTCTTTTAACAGGACCCCTTTACACCATACATAAGATTATCTCCATTATCGTACTTGCCAGACAGCAGGAAGAGGCGCTCAAGATTCCTGTCGTTCCGATTTTCTGGGTGGCGGGTGAAGATCACGATCTGGAAGAAATCAATTATGTGCATACGTCAACAGAGAAAAAAGGCCCGGTGAAACAGAAGCTGCCGCAGTCTTACTGGAAAAAAACATCGGCGGCCAATACCTCTCTTGACCAGGAAAAATGTGCGGCGTGGATTGATGAAGTGTTCGCTTCTTTTGAGGAAACGGATCACACAAACGCACTCCTTCAAAATGTGAAGCGATGTTTACGCTCATCAGAGACATTTACGGACTTTTTTGAACTGTTGATTGCCGGCTTGTTTCAAGAAGAAGGACTTATTCTGATCAATTCCGGAGATCCCGGGATTAAAAAGCTGGAAACGGTAATGTTTCAGCAGATTTTAAAGCACAATAATGAACTTGCCGAAGCAGTGTCAAATCAGCAGCGTCTTATGCGGGAAGCCGGTTATCACCCGATTATTGAATCGGACAAAGAACAGGCCAACTTATTTTACGAGTATGAGGGAGAGCGCTTCTTAATTGAAAAAGAAAATGGCGTTTTTGTCATTAAAGAGCTTGACCTCAAGTGGACGGACGACGAACTTCATACCCATATGGAAGAAAAACCGGAATGTTTCAGCAATAACGTTGTGACAAGGCCGCTGATGCAGGAATTTCTCATCCCGACTCTTGCGTTTATCGCAGGGCCGGGGGAAGTCAATTATTGGGGCGAGCTGAAGCAGGCTTTCTCATTAATGGGCTTTTCTATGACTCCGGTAGTGCCGAGATTAAACATTACGATTCTTGAGCGCCATATTGAAAAGAAGCTTTCGGAACGGAATATCCCGCTTCAGGAAGCGATCGAACAAGGCACCGGACATCTGAAGGAGACTTATTTTAACGAGCAGATTCCTGAAGAATTTTCTTCTGTGATGGAACAGGCGAAGTCACAGATTGAAGCCGCCCATAAAAAAGCAAGGGACGAAGCCCTTAAAGTCGATTCAAGCCTTGAGCCGCTCTTACAGAAGAATGCCGCCTTCATTCAAGATCAGCTTTTGTTTCTAGAACGGACGGTAACAAAAAGAATTGAAGAAAAAGAAGGTTTTGTGCTTCGTGACTATGAAAGAATCCAAAACAGCATCAGACCGCTCGGCGCTCCGCAGGAACGGATCTGGAATGTAATGTATTATTTGAACCGTTACGGTCCAAAATTCTTCACAACCTTCAAACATCTGCCATTTTCTTTTCAAAACCAACATCAGATTGTCAAACTTTGAAATAAAGTTTTAAAGAACCCTGAATAGTTCAGGGTTTTTTTTTATGTTTAAACAGTGTAAAATGAGGTTGTGGAGAGAAGTGGCGTATAGTGGTGAGTTTAGGGGAGAAAGTGGGGGTCCTTATCATGTTTATGGGTGAATACCAGCATACAATTGATGCAAAGGGCCGCATGATCGTACCCGCAAAATTCAGAGAAGGCCTCGGTGAGCAGTTTGTGCTGACAAGAGGACTTGACCAATGTCTTTTCGGCTACCCGATGAATGAATGGAAGCTGATCGAAGAAAAGCTGAAGGCGCTGCCGCTCACCAAAAAAGACGCCCGCGCATTTACCCGTTTCTTTTTTTCCGGTGCGACCGAATGCGAACTGGACAAGCAGGGAAGGGTTAATATTGCGTCATCTCTTCTGAATTACGCAAAACTGGAAAAAGAATGTGTTGTCATCGGGGTTTCCAATCGAATTGAATTGTGGAGTAAGGTAATCTGGGAACAATACACAGAAGAGCAAGAAGATTCATTCGCTGAAATTGCTGAAAACATGATTGGATTTGATATATAATGGATCTTCGTGCATCACAGCAACTGATAATTCAATTCATTCCTGATAAAGGTGGGACCGACACAAATGTTTCAGCATAAGACAGTACTTCTACGTGAAACCGTCGACGGTTTAAATATCAAACCGGACGGAACCTATGTGGACTGCACCCTGGGAGGCGCCGGGCACAGTACATATTTATTGCAGCAATTATCGGAAAAAGGGCGTTTAATCGCCTTTGACCAAGATGACACGGCGCTTGAAAACGCAAAGCAAACATTGTCTGAGTACAAAGGACAGCTCATTTTGGTGAAAAGCAACTTTCGTTATTTAAAAGAATGTTTACACGAACACGGCATTACGAGTGTCGACGGAATTTTATTTGATTTAGGAGTATCCTCACCGCAGCTTGATACACCGGAACGGGGATTCAGCTATCATCATGACGCACCGCTGGACATGAGGATGGACCAGTCGGCCGCCCTTACGGCGAAAGAGGTCGTAAATGAATGGCGGTATGAGGATCTTGTGCGGATTTTCTTTAAATACGGAGAAGAAAAATTCAGCAAGCAAATCGCCAGAAAAATTGAAGAGGCGAGAGAGAAATCGCCTATTCAAACAACCGGCCAACTGGTCGATCTAATAAAGGACGCGATACCGGCTCCGGCGAGAAGAAGCGGCGGTCATCCGGCCAAACGCGTATTTCAGGCGATTCGAATCGCCGTAAACGATGAGCTTCAAGTATTTGAAGAGGCTCTCTTGCAGGCGATAGAGATGCTGAAGCCGGGCGGAAGGGTATCTGTGATCACTTTTCACTCACTGGAAGACAGAATGTGCAAGACGACATTCAAGGAAAAATCATCACTTCCCGAACTGCCTCCGGGTCTTCCTGTGATACCGGAAGAATTTGAACCGGAATTAAAACTGATTACGAGAAAACCCATTACGGCATCAAAAGAGGAGCTTGAAGAAAATAACCGCGCCCGCTCAGCGAAGCTCCGCATTGCGGAGAAACGAAAATAACGGGCAGCAAATGACAACATAAAGGAGGTCATCAGCCTATGAGCAACTTAGCTTACCAGCAGGAAAAACAACAACGGCCAGTGATAAGTCCCGAAAAAAAGGTGATTGTCAAAAAAAGGGCTTCCATTACACTCGGGGAAAAGGTGCTGCTCGTCCTGTTTGCCATTGCCGTTCTCTCCACTTCAATGTTTATCGTATCAAAGGCATACGCGGCGTACCAATCCAATATTGAGGTGCAAAAACTGGAGGAGAAAGTATCAGAGAAGAATAAGCAGATCGGTGATCTCCAAAAAACGGCGGGTGATTTAAGCCAGCCGCAGCGATTGATGGATATCGCCAAAAAGCACGGTTTGAACCTGAAAGATAAAAAAGTGAAAAACATACAGGAATGATAACCCATGCCTAAAAAAAATAAGTTTATGAACAGAGGAGCAGCGATACTGAGTATTTGTTTCGCTCTCTTTTTCTTTGTCATTCTCGGGAGAATGGCGTACATTCAATTAACCGGTAAAGCTAACGGGGTGGAACTTGCAACAAAAGCGACCGAGCAGCACGAAAAAAAGCGGACGATAGAAGCGAGCCGCGGCTCCATTCTTGACCGGAACGGCAAAGTGCTCGCTGAGGACACGGCGACTTATAAGCTCATTGCCGTGCTTGATAAAAAGATGAAGCCTCAGTATGTCAAGGATAAAGAGAAAACAGCGGAAAAGCTTGCGAGTGTTATTAAACTTGACAAAAGCGAGATTCTTGACATTTTAAACAGGAATGGCGCGAAGCAGGTGGAATTCGGTTCAGCCGGCCGCGATATCTCTTATGCGAAAAAGCAAAAGATCGAAAAAATGAAGCTTCCAGGTATTTCTTTCTTAAGAGATACGAAGCGCTACTATCCGAACGGTGTGTTTTTATCAAATGTTCTCGGCTATGCCGATGTAAATGAAAAAACAAACCAGATACAAGGATCTTTAGGGCTGGAAAAAATACTGAACAGCTATCTGACGGAACGCGACGGATCCGTCACGTATGAAAGTGATAAATCCGGCTGGAAACTTCCGAACAGCAAAGAAAAAATCACCGCACCTAAAAACGGTGACAATGTATATTTAACCATTGATCAGAAAATTCAAACCTTTTTAGAAGACAGCATGACGAAAGTGGCGGAAAAATACAAACCGAAAAAAATCATGGCGGCTGTCGTAGAACCGAAAACAGGCAAAGTGCTTGCGATGGGTCAGCGTCCGAGTTTTGACCCGAATCTCAGAAACGTCACCAATTATTACAACGACTTAGTGTCGTACGCGTATGAACCGGGATCGACGATGAAGATCTTTACGCTTGCCGCAGCGATTCAGGAAAACGCGTTCTCTGCAAACGAGAAATATAAATCAGGAACATATAAAGTAGGCGGAAAACCAGTTAAAGATTGGAACGACGGAGCCGGCTGGGGCATGACAAGCTTCCATGACGGCCTCATGAGGTCGTCAAATGTTGCTTTCGCCAAGCTGGCAAATGAAAAACTCGGGTTTGACAGGTTTAATGAGTATCTGCACAAATTCGGGCTCTATCAAAAAACAGGGATTGATCTGCCCGGTGAAGTATCAAGTAAAATTAACTTCAAATATGATTTTGACAAAGCGTCTACGGCTTACGGCCAAGCATCGGCGATAACGCCGATTCAGCAGCTTCAGGCAGTCACCGCGATTGCCAATAACGGCAAAATGATGAAGCCTTACGTCATTGACCATATCGTCGACCCTGATACGAAAAAAGTCGTCAAGCAGACAAAGCCCGAACAAGCAGGCACGCCGATTTCGGCTGATACGGCCAAACAAGTCCGGGACCTGCTCGGAGAAGTCGTGACATCAGACATCGGAACGGGAAAACCTTATAAAATTGAAGGTTTTGATGTTGCGGGGAAAACGGGAACCGCGCAAATCGCGGGGACGGGCGGATATTTAAAAGGAACGAGCAACTATGTGTTTTCATTCATGGGCATGGCGCCGAAAAATGATCCTAAGCTCGTCATCTATGTAGCCGTGCAGCAGCCGCAATTAAAAGCGGGCCAAAGCAGTTCCGATCCTGTCGCGGAAATCTTTAACCCGACGATGAAAAACAGTTTGCATTATTTGAACATCGAGCCGACGGAAAAGTCAGATTCCGGCCAGGAAGAAACGAAAAGCCAAAAGATGCCTGACCTGACAGACAAGACGGTTACGAATGCTGAGAAGGAAGCGAAAAATGAACATCTCACACCGATTGTCATCGGCAGTGATGTTGCCGTAAAAGAGCAGTATCCGAAAGCCGGGGAAGATGTGATTACCAATCAGAAAATCTTCTTAAAAACAGACGGAAAGATGACGATGCCGGATATGTCCGGATGGTCGAGACGGGAAGTGCTTCAATTCAGCAAGGTATCAGGCATTCACATTGATGTGAGCGGCGAAGGTTACGCTGCCAGCCAAAGTGTCAAAAAAGGCAAAGAACTGAAGGGAAATACCGTGATCAAGGTGAAATTTAAAAATCCTGATTAACGGGACAGAGAAGTCCGCGGATGCCCGCGGGCTTCTTTTTTATGCGCGCCGTTCTATGTGTCCAAGCTGAGGCATAAAATGAAACAAGCCTAAATAAGGAGTGGACGGTCCCTTGCGCGTTTCAAATGTAACGGTTCGAAAACGTTTATTACTGGTTTTGCTTTTTGGCGTGATCATTTTTTTGATCATTGACAGCAGATTAGGCTATGTCCAATTTGTAATGGGGGAAAAGCTGACTTCGCTGGCTAAGGATTCCTGGAGCCGGAATTTGCCGTTTGAGCCTGAGCGGGGAGAGATCCTTGACCGGAACGGCGTGAAGCTGGCTACTAATAAAAGCGCGCCGACCGTCTTTGTCGTACCGCGCCAGATTCAAAATCCCATAAAAACGGGCAAGCTTCTCGCGTCAGTTTTAAATATGTCGGAAGAGAAGGTCTACAAACACATTACAAAGAAAACATCCATAGAAAAAATCTCACCCGAGGGCCGGAAAATTTCAAATAAAAAAGCGAAAGAAATCAAAGCGCTCGATTTAAAAGGGGTTTATGTAGCTGAAGACAGCATCCGTCATTATCCGTACGGAAGTTTTTTATCCCATGTTCTCGGTTTTGCCGGTATTGATAACCAGGGCCTTCTCGGACTGGAGGCTTATTATGATGATGACTTGAAAGGTGTAAAGGGCTCCGTGAAATTTTATACGGATGCCAAGGGGAAGAAAATGCCTGATGAAGCGGATGATTACACCCCTCCGAAAGACGGACTTGATATGAAATTGACGATTGACGCTAAGGTTCAGACGATTATAGAACGAGAGCTCGACAATGCAGCGGCGAAATACAACCCGGACGGAATGATTGCGGTCGCAATGAATCCGAAAAACGGGGAAGTGCTGGGAATGTCAAGCCGCCCTGATTTTGATCCGGCTGACTATCAATCAGTGGATCCGTCCGTTTACAACCGGAATCTGCCGGTATGGAGCACGTATGAACCGGGTTCGACCTTTAAGATTATTACGCTTGCGGCGGCGCTCCAAGAGCAAAAAGTAAACTTGCAAAGAGATCATTTTTATGACAAAGGATTTGCCGAGGTGGACGGCGCCCGCCTCAGATGCTGGAAAAAGGGCGGTCACGGTTCGCAGTCTTACCTTGAAGTCGTTCAAAATTCCTGCAACCCTGGGTTTGTACAGCTTGGGGAACGGCTCGGAAAACAAAAACTGTTTCAATATATTAAGGACTTCGGATTTGGAAAGAAAACAGGCATCGATCTGCAGGGGGAAGGAACGGGGATCTTATTTCCGCTTGACAGAGTCGGCCCGGTCGAACAGGCGACAACCGCTTTCGGACAAGGGGTTTCCGTCACGCCGATTCAGCAGGTGGCAGCCGTATCCGCAGCAATAAACGGCGGAACGCTTTATACTCCGTTTATCGCCAAAGAGTGGGTTGATCCCGTTACGAAAAAAACCGTTAAGAAACAATCGCCGATTGCGAAAAGACAAGTTATTTCCCAGGAAACGTCAAAGCAGATCAGATACGCTTTAGAAAGCGTCGTCGCGCAAGGAACGGGGCGGAATGCCTTTGTAGAAGGATATCGCGTCGGCGGAAAAACAGGAACGGCGCAAAAGGTCAAAGACGGCAAATATCTCGAAAACAACCATATCGTCTCCTTTATCGGTTTTGCGCCGGCTGATGACCCGAGCCTTGTCGTATATGTCGCGGTTGATAATCCGAAAGGCACGATTCAATTCGGGGGAACCGTCGCCGCGCCGATTGTCGGAAATATTATGAGAGACAGTCTGCCGGAGCTCGGCGTTAAACCGCGAAAAAATCAAATCGAGAAAAAATATCAATGGAACGACACAAAAACAATAGAGGTTCCGAATGTTGTAGGGATGTCTGTCTCTGATCTTGAGTCGCTGCTTGTCAATTTGAATATAGACTCCTCAGGAAAAGGAAGCAAAATTGTGAAGCAATCACCTGCAGCCGGAACGAAAGTAAAAGAAGGCTCGAAGATCCGTGTTTACTTGAGTGAAGAATGAGTCTTTTTGAGGCAGCCGATTGTTTTCGGCTGCCTTTTATCATAAAGAGAAAAAAAGAAGATAACTTTTAAGATTAACTGGATGTATCCTTTTATTTACGCTAAAATATGAACTGTATGTTTAAAAGCCATTCTGACTTTTATAAACAATTATCATGATAAAAGAATGAATAGAATTTCTGAGAGGTTTGATACAATGAAACTTACAAAGCTGCTTACATATTTAATGGCCGAACCTGTTCAAAATGACTTTCATGACCCTGATATAACTTCAATTGAGATGGACTCCAGGGAAGTGAGAAAAGGGAGTCTTTTTGTGTGTATAAAAGGGTATACGGTGGACGGACATGATTTCGCCCAAAAAGCGGCAGAAAACGGCGCAGCGGCCATCGTCGCCGAGAAAGAGCTTGACGTCGATATTCCTGTCATTATCGTCCGCCGGTCACAGCGGGCGCTCAGCGTTCTTTCTGACGCGTTTTACGGGCAGCCGACAAAGAAACTTCAGCTTATCGGCATCACCGGCACAAACGGCAAGACATCAACGACGCATATGGTGGATGAGATTTTCAAAAAAGCGGGAAGACAGACCGGTTTAATCGGAACGATGTACATTAAAATCGGTGATGAGACATTCCCGGTCAAAAATACAACACCCGAAAGTGTCACACTGCAAAAAACGTTCAAGAAAATGAATGACGAGCATGTTGATACAGCTATTATGGAAGTATCTTCTCACGCTCTGTCACTCGGCAGGGTTCACGGCTGCGATTATGATATCGCCGTGTTCACGAATCTGACGCAGGACCATTTAGACTATCACAAGACGATGGAAGACTACAGACAGGCTAAAAGCCTCCTGTTTTCGCAGCTGGGCGGCTCTTTCAACCATGAAAAGCCGAAGCGGGCCGTTTTAAACGCAGATGACAAAGCCAGCGCTTATTTTGAAAGAGTAACGGCGGCGCACATCCTTACATACGGAATCGAAAACGATGCCGATGTCATGGCGAAACAAATTGAGATCTCTGCGCAAGGCACAAGCTTTGAACTCGTTACGCCAAAAGGAACAAAGCAGATCACGGTTTCACTCGTCGGCCGGTTCAACGTGTATAACGTACTGGCTGCAGCGGCGACAGCGATCGCAGCAGGTCTCCCGTTCGATACGATCACAAGCGCTCTTGAAGAGCTGAAAGGTGTCAGAGGCCGGTTTGAGCTGGTGAATCACAATCAGCCGTTTCCTGTTGTCGTCGATTACGCGCACACGCCTGACAGTCTGGAAAACGTCCTGAATACATGCAAAGACATGACAGAAGGCAAGCTTTTCGTCGTCGTCGGCTGCGGCGGTGACCGGGACAAAACAAAACGCCCGAAAATGGCGGAAATTGCGGTGCGGATCGCCGACGAACCGATCTTTACCTCAGATAACCCGAGAAGCGAGGACCCGCTGGCCATATTAAGAGATATGGAAAGAGGAGTAGAAGGAACTTACTATCACAGTATCGCCAACCGCGAGCAGGCCATCTTTTTTGCCATTGCCAACGCGAAAAAGGGTGATGTGGTCCTGATTGCCGGAAAAGGGCATGAAACCTATCAGCAGATCGGCAATGAAACATTCGACTTTGATGACGCCGAAGTAGCGGGAAGAGCTATCGTTGAGCTGAATAAAAAGTAAAACAGGAAAGAGTGTTAGAATGAGGGAAATGAAAAGAATTACGGGGAAACAATGTGAATATGATAAATACGTATGTCGTTTGAACGAAACGGGAGGAGAAAAGAGCAATGCTTGAGCAAGTGATTTTATTTACAATAATAATGGGATTTTTAATCAGTGTTCTGATATCTCCGATTCTTATCCCGTTTTTAAGACGTTTAAAATTCGGCCAGAGTATCAGGGAAGAAGGGCCGAAATCACATATGAAAAAATCAGGGACGCCGACGATGGGCGGGGTCATGATTATCGTATCCATCGCCATTACGGCGATTGTCATGACGCAGAAATTTTCGCATTTGAGCGCGGAAATGTTTCTTCTGCTGTTTGTCACGATCGGATACGGCCTGCTCGGCTTTTTGGATGATTATATTAAAGTGGTGATGAAACGGAATCTCGGATTAACGTCGAAGCAGAAATTGATCGGCCAGATCATTATTGCCATTGTATTCTACGGAGTATATCATTACTGCCATTTTTCAACCGGCATCAGGGTGCCGGGAACACATCTGTCAATCGATCTCGGCTGGGGATACTTTATCCTCGTTCTCTTTATGCTTGTCGGAGGTTCAAACGCCGTCAACCTGACAGACGGTCTGGACGGTCTCTTGTCCGGTACCGCTGCTATCGCATTCGGCGCTTTCGCCATCCTTGCGTGGAACCAGTCACAATATGACGTTGCGATTTTCTCGGTTGCCGTTGTCGGCGCCGTTCTCGGTTTTCTTGTATTCAACGCCCATCCCGCCAAAGTATTTATGGGGGATACCGGTTCGCTTGCGCTCGGAGGAGCGATCGTGACCGTTGCCATTCTGACGAAGCTTGAAATTCTGCTCGTCATCATCGGCGGAGTTTTTGTTATTGAGACCTTATCTGTTATCTTACAAGTCATCAGCTTTAAAACGACAGGAAAACGAATCTTTAAAATGAGTCCGCTTCACCACCATTACGAATTGGTCGGGTGGTCTGAATGGAGAGTTGTCGTCACATTCTGGACTGCGGGACTGCTGCTTGCCGTTTTAGGAATTTACATCGAGGTGTGGTTATAAGTGGAAAACGAACTTTTTTTGCAAAAACAAAACTTTCTGGTCCTCGGACTGGCAAAAAGCGGATATGCGGCTGCGTCGATTCTTCATGAAAAAGGCATTAACGTCGTCGTAAATGATCAAAAAGTCTTTGAAGAAAACGAACCTGCCCAAAGGCTTTCAGAAAGAGGAATTGAGGTTATCTGCGGTGAACATCCGACATCACTTTTTGATCAGCATGATATAACCATTCTGATCAAAAATCCCGGAATCCCGTATGAAAATATCATGGTGGAGGAAGCGCAAAGAAGAGGCATCCCGGTCTGGACGGAAATCGAGCTTGCGTATTATATCACCAATGCAAAATTCATCGGCATTACAGGCTCGAACGGGAAAACAACAACGACGACCCTGGTTTACGAAATGCTGAAGGCTGACTCGATAAAGGCGCTGATCGCGGGGAATATCGGCACTGTCGCCAGTGAAGTGGCTTATCATGCTGACGGTGATGAATGGATCGTCACGGAGCTTTCTTCGTTTCAGCTGATGGGGACTCATGCGTTCAGACCTGAAATCGGCCTGATTTTAAATGTATTTGACGCTCATTTGGATTATCACCACAGCCGTGAAAATTACGAAAAAGCCAAGCAGAAGGTGTATCTGCATCAGCTTGAGAGCGATACGGCCATCGTGAACCAAAACGATGAAACAGTCGTGCGGCTTGCCGAAGGCGGCAAAGCCGGCACCGTTCCGTTTTCAGTTCATCAGGAACTGTCCAGCGGCGCATTCATTAAAGACGGAATGCTGATGTTCGGCGATGAAGCGATTCTGCCTGTTGATGACATCGTACTGCCGGGCGCGCACAATTTAGAAAATATTCTAGCCGCTGTAGCCGCGGCAAAAACGGCGGGCGCATCCAATAAAGCGATTCAGAAGGTGCTGACAAGCTTTACCGGTGTTAAACACCGTCTGCAGTATGTGACTGCGATTCAAAATCGTAAATTTTATAATGACAGCAAAGCGACGAATATTTTAGCCACAAGCAAAGCGCTTTCTGCGTTCAAAGCTCCGGTTATACTGCTTGCAGGCGGACTTGACCGCGGCAACGGCTTTGACGATCTGAAACCGTATATGGACAATGTCAAAGCGGTCCTTACGTTCGGCCAGACGGCGCCGAAGATAGAAAAACTGGGCAATGAGCTGGGAATACAACATGTCAAACGTGTCGATAATGTTGAACAAGCAGTATCTGCGGCGTTTGCGCTCTCAAATGAAGGAGACGTCATCCTCTTGTCACCTGCGTGTGCAAGCTGGGATCAGTTCAAAACATTTGAAGAACGCGGTGACATGTTTATAGATGCCGTGCATATGCTTAAGTAAGGGCTTGTCTCTGTTCATCGGCAGCCCTAAATGACTTATGCTTGGGGTGTCGATTGCTTTGACTACTAAAAAAACAGCGCCTGATTTGTTATTAGTTATTATTACGTTATTGCTTTTAACAATAGGATTAATTATGGTTTACAGTGCAAGTGCGGTTTGGGCGGATTATAAATTTGACGACTCGTTTTTCTTTGCGAAACGGCAGCTGCTGTTTGCGGGAATCGGCGTCATTGCCATGTTTTTCATTATGAATGTGGATTATTGGACATGGCGCACATGGTCGAAGCTGCTTCTGATCATTTGTTTTTTCCTGCTTGTGCTTGTACTGATTCCGGGAGTCGGAATGGTGCGGAACGGTTCAAGAAGCTGGATCGGAGTGGGCGCGTTCAGCATTCAGCCTTCGGAGTTTATGAAACTCGCGATGATTGCGTTTCTGGCTAAATTTCTTTCTGAAAAACAGAAGAACATTACGTCATTCAGACGCGGATTCGTTCCCGCGCTCGGAATCGTGTTTTCTGCATTTATTATTATCATGTGCCAGCCCGACCTTGGAACGGGGACGGTGATGGTGGGCACGTGCATCGTGATGATATTTGTTTCCGGTGCGCGAATCGCTCATTTCGCGTTTCTGGGACTCATCGGTTTAAGCGGATTTGCGGCGCTTGTTCTGTCCGCTCCTTATCGGATTAAACGGATCACCTCCTACTTAAACCCGTGGGAGGACCCGCTTGGAAGCGGATTTCAGATCATTCAGTCGCTCTATGCCGTAGGTCCGGGCGGTCTGTTCGGAATGGGGCTCGGCCAAAGCCGGCAAAAGTTTTTTTACCTGCCGGAGCCGCAAACCGATTTCATTTTTGCTATATTATCTGAGGAACTCGGCTTTATCGGCGGCTCGCTCATATTGCTGCTGTTCAGTATTTTATTATGGCGGGGCGTCAGGATTGCGCTCGGCGCTCCGGATTTATACGGAAGCTTTGTCGCCATCGGCATTATTTCTATGATTGCTATTCAAGTCATGATTAATATCGGCGTTGTGACGGGGCTGATCCCGGTAACAGGAATTACGCTGCCGTTTTTAAGCTACGGAGGGTCATCATTGACGCTGATGCTTGCAGCGGTCGGCGTGCTTTTAAATGTCAGCCGGTACTCGAGGTATTGATCTGTATCTTGCCTCATCACTCATGATATATTCATCATTTATAAAAAAACAGACAACATCAATAACCCTGTCCTAAAAAACAGGGTTATCGCTATGTGATTAAGGGGGACATACGAATGCGTATTGCAGTAAGCGGGGGCGGAACCGGAGGACATATTTATCCGGCTTTGGCCTTTATTAAAGAAGTTCAGCGCCGGCACCCGGACGTGGAATTTTTATATATCGGAACAGAGAACGGTCTTGAGAAAAAAATTGTTGAAAGGGAAAATATCCCGTTTCGTGCCATTGAAATTACAGGTTTCAAACGAAAACTTTCTTTTGAAAATGTAAAAACCGTCATGCGTTTCTTAAAAGGCGTGAAGAAAAGCAAATCGTATTTAAAAGAATTTAAACCAGATGCCGTTATCGGCACAGGCGGCTATGTATGCGGTCCAGTTGTATACGCGGCGGCAAAAATGGGAATTCCGACGATCATTCATGAGCAAAACAGCCTTCCGGGCATCACGAATAAGTTTCTCTCGAAATATGTTAATAAGGTGGCGATTTGCTTTGAAGAGGCAAAATCGCATTTTCCTGCTGAAAAAGTTGTTTTTACGGGAAACCCGAGAGCCTCTGAAGTCGTCTCAATTAAGACAGGCCGCTCGTTAACTGAATTCGGGCTGAAAGAAGATCAAAAAACGGTGCTCATTTTCGGCGGAAGCAGAGGTGCGGCTCCTATTAACCGTGCCGTTATTGATATGCAGGAAGAATTGAAAACGAGACCTTACCAAGTGCTTTATATTACCGGGGAAGTGCATTATGAGAAGGTAACGGCTGAGCTGAAAGGCGGAAAAGCCGCTGATAATATGGTGACAAAACCGTTTTTGCACCAAATGCCGGAGTACTTAAAATCAATTGATGTCATTGTGGCCAGAGCCGGGGCGACAACGATTGCGGAAATCACCGCACTCGGCATTCCGAGTGTGCTCATTCCGAGCCCGTACGTGACAGCCAATCACCAGGAAGTCAATGCGAAGGCGCTCAGCCAGCATGACGCTGCAATCGTACTGAAAGAAACCGAGCTCAGCGGAGAAAAACTGATCGCTGCGCTGGACAAAATCGTAATGAATGACGAAACGTTAAAAGACATGAGTGAGCGGACAAAATCACTCGGTGTTCCCGATGCGGCAGCCAGACTGTACAGTATCATGGAAGACATTAAAAAATAGAGCAAATGGAATGCGGAGGTTTACGATGGAGAACGTAATTCAGGAATTAAGAGACCGCGAAGTCGGCAAAGTGCTGGAACAAGAACCGCTCGCGAATCATACAACGATGAAAATCGGCGGTCCGGCGGACATTTTAATCATCCCCAACCGTGTGGAAGCGGTCAAAGATATTATGGATATTGTGAAGAAACATGACTTGCCATGGACGGTTATCGGCCGCGGTTCAAATCTGCTCGTGCTTGATGAAGGCATAAGAGGAGTTGTTATTAAGCTGGGAGCGGGTCTCGATCATTTGGAGATTAACGGCGATCAGGTGACAGTCGGAGGCGGTTATTCAGTCGTCCGTCTTGCGACTTCGATGAGTAAAAAAGGAATGTCCGGACTCGAATTTGCAGCAGGCATTCCAGGATCAATCGGCGGAGCCGTCTATATGAATGCGGGGGCGCATGGATCTGATATGAGTGAGATTCTTGTGAAAGCCCGTATCTTATTTGAAGACGGCACGATCGAATGGCTGACGAACGAAGAGATGGACTTCAGCTACAGAACGTCTGTATTGCAGAAAAAACGTCCCGGCGTGTGTCTTGAGGCAGTTCTAAAGCTTGAGCAAAAGGAACGGGAAGCCATCACGGCGCAAATGCAGCAAAACAAAGATTACAGAAAAAATACTCAGCCGTACTCAAGCCCCTGCGCCGGAAGCATATTCAGAAATCCGCTGCCGGATCATGCCGGAAACCTCGTTGAAAAAGCGGGATTAAAAGGATATCAGATCGGCGGAGCGAAAGTGTCCGAAATGCACGGGAATTTTATCGTCAATGCCGGCGGGGCGACTGCTAAGGACGTCCTTGACCTGATTGAGTATGTGAAAAAGACCATCCGTGAGCAGTATGATGTTGACATGCATACAGAAGTTGAAATCATCGGCGGGAATCGCTAAAAGGTTCTCTGATTTCCGTGAGCTCATGTGATATACTTTTAACAAATGTCAAACGGCATCACAGCATGCCGTTTGTTTTTCAATCAGACGAATGTCAAGCTGTTTCATTCTTAGCGAGGTGGACAGGCAGTGAACCCGAATCATGAAAGAGAAAAAATCGTAAATATTGAAGAACGGATTCCGAAAATCAAAGAGCAGCGGAAACAAAAAGCAAACCGCCGGCTGATTTCATTCATTGTGCTCTTTTTTATGATGGTTTTAATCATCGTGTATTTGCAGATGCCGATCAGCAAAGTCTCTTCTGTCACCGTTTCCGGAAACGAAAACGTGCCTGTAAAAGAGATCAGCGCGCTTTCTGATATACATAACGGACAGACCGAGTTCTGGAGTCTGAACAAGAAAAAAACAGAAGAAAAGATTGAGCAGAATAAGCTGGTGAAAAAGGCGGAGCTTTCAAAAGCATTTCCTAACAAAGTCAGAATTCACATTGAAGAATATAAGACTATCGCGTATCTGCAGCGGAATGATGTGTATTATGAAGTGCTGGAGAACGGCACCGTGCTGCCGAATGAAGTCACGCCCGATGACGCGGGTCCGATTTTGGTAGACTGGACAAACGCGAAAAAGCGGGTCAAAATGGCAGATCAGCTTGATAAGCTTTCAGGTTCGTTAAAGCAGTCGATTTCTGAAATCTACTACACGCCGGTAAAAATGGATCAGGACCGGATTAAGCTGTATATGAACGACGGATATGTGGTGACCGCTTCGATTAAAACGTTTGCCGCCCGGATGAAGACCTATCCTTCTATCGTTTCTCAGCTGGACGGCGGAAAAAAGGGAATTATCCACTTAGAAGTCGCTACATATTTTGAAGAATTTAAAAAAGGTAAATCCGGCAAGAAAAAAGAAACTGATCAATAGTTCTAAAGAACTAATTTTAAGGTGATTCAAAAGGGACTGTTACAATCAGCATGGCAGCCGATATAACCGATAGCGGAATAGTTATGACTATGTTTGTTTTTTGCCGGGGATCCGGCTGCCGGACAAGCGGAAAATTCTTAATGCAATGGGCGTGTCTTCTTCAGTGATCATTGCATTTGGAATTTTCCTCCTGTTTCTTCTTTTTTCGGATGTTTCTGGCAATATCTATCGCTTTTCTGAAGGTTCATCTTAGTGTAGACTAATGGAAAGCGGGTATATTTGCATCTGGATTGCACAGGATGACCCCTTGACAAGAAATCTTACGGTAAGGTGGGCCATCTCTAAAAAAAATAAAAAAAATGCGATATAAAAGAGGATATACATAGAATATAACGAATAGTTTCATTAAACATAAATTGTGAGAAATCAGATGAAAATTTGTTGATGCTGTTGTTTTTGTTACACACTTGTAAAGCCACATCCATTGTATTGTTGTTCCGCAAATAATAGAATAGAATTTGATCGAAATGTGAGGAGGTGCCATAGAATGAACAACAATGAACTTTACGTCAGTCTTGACATCGGTACGTCCAATACAAAAGTGATCGTCGGAGAAATGACAGATGATTCCCTTAACATTATCGGAGTGGGAAATGTACCGTCTGAAGGGTTGAAAAAAGGCTCAATCGTTGATATAGATGAAACCGTTCATTCTATAAGAAAAGCGTTTGACCAAGCTGAAAGAATGGTAGGTTTTCCGCTGAAAAAAGCCATTGTCGGCGTTAATGGAAATTATATTCATATTCAAGATACGAACGGCGTTGTCGCTGTTTCCAGTGAAAACAAAGAAATTCACGTTGAAGACGTCCGCAGGGTAATGGAAGCGGCACAGGTCGTGTCAGTTCCGCACGAGCAGCTGATCGTTGACGTTGTTCCGAAACAGTTTATCGTTGACGGAAGAGACGAAATTACCGATCCGAAAAAAATGCTCGGCGTGCGCCTGGAAGTAGAAGGCACGCTGATTACCGGCTCCAAAACGATCTTACATAATTTACTTCGCTGTGTGGAAAGAGCGGGCGTTGAAATTACTGATATCTGCCTGCAGCCGCTTGCGGCCGGTTCAGCGGCTTTGTCAAAAGACGAAAAAAACCTCGGAGTCGCCATGATTGATATCGGCGGCGGCTCGACGACGGTGGCGGTATTTGAACAGGGGCACCTGAAGGAGACAGCCGTCATTCCGCTCGGAGGCGAAAACATCACGAAAGATGTATCGATCGGATTGCGCACTTCCACCGAAGAGGCTGAAAGAGTAAAAAAACAATTCGGACATGCATTCTACGATGAGGCTTCAGAAGATGAAGTATTTGAAGTCACCGTCATAGGAACGAATCAAAAGCAATCTTTTACACAGCAGGAAATTGCCAATATTATTGAAGCAAGAGTGGAAGAGATTCTTGAGATTGCCGCAGCCGAAATTGAGCATATGGGAATTACAGATCTGCCCGGCGGCTTTGTGCTGACCGGCGGACAGGCCGCAATGCCCGGCGTGCTTTCATTGGCACAGGAAGTGCTGAGGCACAATGTTAGGGTCGCAAGCCCGAATTATATCGGTGTAAGAGACCCTCAATATATGACGGGTGTCGGCTTGATACAATTTGCCTGCCGAAATGCCAGAATTCAGGGAAGAAAAATAGGCTTTCATATGCCGGAAGAAGCCGTGCAGGAAATCGCGGTCTCTCACGAAGAAGAACATCATCAGCGGCCTGAGGCGCAGCAGCGTCCAAAAGCAAAACAAAAAACACAAGCCGAACACAACAAACCGAGCAAAATGAAAAAACTATTAAGCATGTTTTGGGAATAGATTGATAGTCATTCGGCAGATTAGGAGGATTTAGCATGTTGGATTTCGAAACAAACATAGACGGCTTAGCATCAATTAAAGTAATCGGAGTAGGAGGCGGCGGTAATAACGCGGTCAACCGAATGATTGAAAACGAAGTACAGGGTGTAGAGTACATCGCGGTAAATACGGACGCGCAAGCTCTTAACCTGTCAAAAGCAGAAGTGAAAATGCAGATCGGAGAAAAGCTGACCCGCGGTCTCGGAGCGGGAGCAAATCCGGAAGTCGGCAAAAAAGCCGCTGAAGAAAGTAAAGAACAAATCGAAGAAGCGTTAAAAGGCGCTGACATGGTGTTCGTTACAGCCGGAATGGGAGGCGGTACCGGAACGGGAGCCGCACCGGTTATTGCGCAAATCGCAAAAGACTTAGGCGCTTTGACTGTCGGAGTCGTAACAAGACCGTTTACATTCGAAGGACGAAAACGCCAGCTGCAGGCTGCAGGCGGTATCACGGCGATGAAAGAAGCCGTTGACACGCTGATCGTTATTCCGAATGACCGGATTTTAGAAATTGTCGATAAAAACACACCGATGCTTGAAGCATTCCGTGAAGCTGATAACGTGCTTCGCCAAGGGGTGCAAGGTATCTCAGACCTTATCGCGACGCCCGGTTTAATCAACTTGGATTTTGCCGATGTAAAAACCATCATGTCCAACAAAGGTTCAGCATTGATGGGTATCGGGATCGCTACAGGCGAAAGCCGTGCTGCCGAAGCCGCTAAAAAGGCCATCTCCAGCCCGCTTCTTGAAGCGGCAATTGACGGAGCGCAAGGTGTTTTAATGAACATTACGGGAGGTACAAATCTGAGCCTCTACGAAGTGCAGGAAGCAGCCGATATCGTCGCTTCTGCGTCTGATCCTGATGTGAATATGATTTTCGGTTCAGTTATCAATGAAAATCTGAAAGATGAAATCGTCGTTACCGTCATCGCGACCGGTTTTATCGAACAGGAGAAAGACGATTCAAAACCGCAGCGCCCGACTTTAAACCAAGGCTTGAAGTCTCAAAGCCAGCCTGCTGCGAAACGTGAGCCGAAACGAGAAGAAACACAGCATCAAAACACGGTAAACCGCCATACTTCACAGCCGGCGGATGATGCCCTTGATATTCCTACATTTTTAAGAAACCGCAACAAACGCGGCTGATGCAAAAAGGACAAAACCACATGGTTTTGTCCTTTTTCTTTTTTCGCTCAGTCTTCCTGCCTATCCTCATGATCTATACAATGAAAATAGAAACTTTATACCTATGACCAATTGATTGTTTTCTAGTTTCGTCCGGATTTCTGACAGAATGTGACAATATCTGAATGGAAGATTGTCTACATTTAACGTACAGCATCGAAATGACAAACCATTCCAATTGAGAGGGGAGGAATACAAATTTATATTGCGTTTCCAAATAAGGGGGGATACGATTGAAGAAAAAAATGAGAAACAGATGGACAGGCTCCGTTTTAAGCGCGATTGTCGTCAGTTCACTGCTGTTTCCGGGTGCAGCCGCAGCGGAGACCACACCGGGAACAGTTTCTGCCACCAAAGATCTTTCTTCCTCTAAGAGCATTCAGCATAAGATTTCCGATTCAGTCAAGAAGCGTTTTGAGAAAAATGATAAAGTCACATTTCTCATCAAATTTAAAGAGAAAGCCGATACGAAAAAAGCGGTTAAAGAAGCAGAGAAAAACGCCAAGTCCCAATCGCTTTCCGCAGCAAAAACAGAATATCAAAAGCGGTCAGCGGTCATCTCTTCTTTAAAAGTAGCGGCTCATAATGCACAGCAGAATATAAAAACATATTTGGAAAAACAAAAAAAGAAAGGCAAGGCGGAGCGCATCCATTCCTATTATATTGTCAACGGAATGGCAGTCACGGCTTCGAAAGAGGTGATGGAGAAAGTTGCCTCATTTCCTGAAGTAGAAAAAGTTCTCCCGAATGAAAAGCGTCAGCTTACTCAATCAAAAGCTCCTTTTCAATTGAAGAAAAAACAAAAAGAGATCAAGGCAAAGGGAGGCGTTGAATGGAACATCAGCCAAATTGATGCGCCGAAGGCCTGGGCCTCAGGATACGACGGCACCGGTACGGTTGTCGCCTCGATTGATACAGGGGTTCAGTGGGATCACCCGGCGCTTAAGGAAAAATACCGGGGGCACGATCCTGAAAATCCCGCAGCGCCGAACCATGAAATGAACTGGTATGATGCCGTGTCTAAAAAAGACACGCCCTACGATGATCTTGAACACGGCACTCATGTAACAGGCACCATGACAGGTTCAGAACCTGACGGCTCAAATCAAATCGGTGTCGCTCCGGGCGCGAAATGGATCGCAGTAAAAGCATTTTCAGATGACGGAGGAACCGATGCCGATATTTTGGATGCCGGTGAGTGGGTGCTCGCGCCAAAAGATAAAAACGGCACTCCGCATCCCGAGATGGCGCCGGATGTTGTCAATAATTCCTGGGCAGGCGGTTCAGGAATGGACGAGTGGTACCGCGATATGGTGAATGCATGGAGAGCAGCCGAGATTTTTCCGGAATTCTCTGCGGGAAATGAAGACTTATTTACACCGGGAGGACCTGGTTCAATCGCAAATCCGGCCAATTATCCGGAAGCATTTGCGACAGGCGCGACTGACATCGACAAGAAACTTGCTGATTTCTCCCTTCAAGGCCCCTCACCGTATCATGAAACTAAGCCGGATATTTCGGCTCCGGGAGTGAATATCCGTTCCTCTATTCCTGGGGGGACATATGAAGGCGGCTGGAACGGAACTTCAATGGCCGGGCCGCATGTGGCGGCGACGGCGGCTTTGTTAAGGCAGGCAAACGCTTCTATTACGGTTGATGAAATGGAAGACGTTTTGACGCGCACCGCTGAAAAGCTGACAGACTCCGTTTTTCCGGAATCACCGAATAACGGCTACGGCCACGGTTTAGTCAATGCTTTTGACGCCGTTTCTGCTGTCACAGACGGAATCGGAAGCGTAGAAGGCAAAGTATCTTCTGCGGGCGAAGATCACAATCCGCCCAGCTGGCATCATGAACCCGTCCAAGTAGCTTACAAAGGGGCAAATCTGCCGTTAACGGTTACAGCAGAAGACGATGTAAGCGTAACTGAGGTGTTACTTTCCTATCAATTTGATAAAGGAGAGTGGAAAACGATCGCCGCCGTTCAAAAAAGCGGTGATGAAAAAAAGGGACTCTACCAGGCAGAAATTCCGCACGTAACGGGCAGCACGGTAAGTTATAAATGGATAATAAAAGATTTCGGGGGTCATTCTGCAGAATCTGATACGTACCGGGCTGACGTAAAACCGAGCATTACGGCGGGGTACAAAGAAGATTTTGAATCACAGCCGGCCGGCTGGTCCAGTTACGGGACACATGACCAATGGGAATGGGGGATTCCGAGTTCAGGCCCCGGCGCTGCATTTTCCGGAGATAAAGTGTATGCGACGAATCTGTCCGGACCGTATGCCGATTCGGCCAATATGAATTTAGTGATGCCTCCGATCCAGGTTCCGGATTCAGGACGGATGTTTTTGCAATTTAAAAGCTGGCACAAGCTTGAAGAATTTTTTGATTACGGGTACGTGTTCGTTCTGCCGGAAGGAAAATCGAATTGGGAGCAGGCAGCTGTTTACAATGGTGACTCCGCAGGGTGGAATGATGAAGAAGCAGACTTATCCGCGTATAAAGGCCAAAATATAAAGCTTATGTTTAATATGCAGTCAGACGAAGTACTCAATGAAGACGGATGGTATATTGATGACGTCCGGCTTTCAAGCAGTCCTCTCGGCAAGGCGGCCAAAAAAAGTAAACACAATAGACAAACACCGCCCGGCCATCTGAAGAAAAAAGCCGTCAGTCCGAAACTGGCCAAACCGGCGGTGAAATCATCCGGAAAACCGGTGAAACGTGAAACGAATCTCCTGCCGCTCAGAGCGCAAATCAGTGTCGCCGAGACGGGGAAATCCGTGTATTCCGACCCCGCAACCGGAAGCTACAGCCTGTCTCATAAAGCGGGAAACTATACGCTGAAAGCCGAGGCATACGGATTTAAACCCGCTGCAAAACAAGTTTCTGTTCAAGCGGACAAAACCGCACAGGCAGACTTTACACTGGAGCAAATGCCGTCCGGCACGCTAAAAGGAACCATCACCAATCAGTCGACAGGCGAACCGGTGGAAGGGGCCGCGCTTTATGTAGTGGAGGACGCTGCAATTGAGCCTGCGGTGACAAATGATAAAGGGGAATATTCGCTTCGGGCGTACGAAGGCTCATACACCATTAAAGTAGCCGCAAAAGGCTTTTACAACAGCGAATTTTCTGTTGACATCAAAGGGGATGCTGAAAAAAACGCCAAGCTTAAGCCGTATATCGGCTATGAAGGGGAAATTGCCTATGATAACGGGACTGAAGAAGCCGGACTGTCCTATTTTAAGGCAGGCAGCAAATCTGCCGTTAAGATGACGCTTAAAGACGGAAAAGAACACGGTATGCTGACAGGAGGCCTCTTTAAATTTTGGGGCGCGGACTGGCCTGATCCGGGCGGTACCGAATTTCAAGCAGAAGTATATGATGCATCCGGCCCTGACGGGAGCCCGGGCAGCAAAATTGCCGGCCCGTTCCAAGCTGAAGCGCTTCGAAACGGAGAATGGACCAAAGTGGATCTCAGCTCAAAAGGAATCGAGGTCGGAAAGGATTTTTATCTTGTGCTCCGCCAGACGAAACCCGATCCTTATTCACCTGCCCTGTCATCTGACGACGGCAGTCCGTATTCGAACAGAAACTGGCAATACCTCGACGGCAGCTGGTCAAAAGCCGATAAATCAGACGGAAATTTTATGATCAGGGCTTTAGTCGACTACGAAGCTTCCGTGCCTGAGATCACGTCGCCTGATGACCGGTCATTTACAAACAAGAAGTCAATCACGGTGAAAGGAACGGCTTCGCCAAGAACCGCAGTCCGCCTGACCAATAACGGTAAAACCGCCGCTGAAACGAAAGCGGATGCAGACGGCCATTTCCAGGCTGATGTTACGCTGCGTAAAGATGCCAATCGGCTGACGGCGGCATCTGTGACGGACAAGGGATCAACCGATGAGTCACGCCCTGTCACGGTCATACTCGATCAGGATAAGCCGGATGTGACGATTGACAGTCCGGCAAACGGAGATAAAACAAATAAAGAAGCGGTGACTGTAAAAGGAAAAGCTTACGACGCCCATTTAAAATGGGTGAAGGTGAACGGCAAAAAGGCCGAGTTGAGTGACGGCTCTTATCAAGCAAGAATCCTCCTGGAAAACGGCAGCAACGAAATCAAAGTCACGGCCTCAGACGAAGCGGGTAACAAAACAACGAAAAAGACGGTGATTGATGTCAATTATCACGCTCCCGTCATCTCCGGATTGGTTCCCGGAGCGGATAAAGAATTAAAAGCCGGAGAATCAGTGAAAATCGCTTTTTCAAGCGGGAAGAAATTAGACGCCTCATTCGTGATCCGTATGCCTCTGACAAACGCCCGGGCAGGGACCCAAAACGCGACGGAGCTTCCGCTGAGAGAAATTTCTCCGGGACGATATGAGGGTTACTGGACGGCGACTTCTTCCATCAAAGCAAGCGGAGCAAAAATTGACGTTATTGCAAGAGATGACTATGGAAATGAAACGAGACAGACAGCAAAAGGAAAACTTTATATCAATGAGTAAAACAGAGCGCTGCCGGGACACGGCAGCGCTTTTTTGGCTGAGACGGTCAATAGGAAATCAATCTCTTCGATCCTCGACAAATAAAACGGTTATCCCTTAAAAATTGTACTTTCCCCTCAACATTAATTGACAGACTTTCCCACAGAGCTTGCTTTATACTTATGAAACAAGAGAGAGAAACAGATATGTAAGACAAAAGAGGAAAGGGGTCAGATGTGAAAATCTATCTGGATGTCATTTGGCTGTTGAACTTTTGTTTTGATTCTCTTTTGCTTTTATTAACCGCCTTTATTTTAAAACGCCAGGTAAAAAAAAGAAGAGTGGCCGCCGGCGGTTTCATCGGATCAGCCATTGTGCTTCTGATGTTTACGCCTGTTTCTCCCTTTGTGGAGCATCCGGCGGGAAAAATGGCATTTTCAGTTGTCATCGTGCTTACGGCTTTTGGCTTTAAACGGTTTCGGTACTTTTTTCAAAATTTGTTCGCCTTTTATTTCGCGACCTTTCTCGTCGGCGGGGGAATGATCGGCGTACATTCCCTGCTGCAGACAGAATCAATTGTAAAACACGGCGCCATGGTTACGAGCCAGACCGGCTTCGGCGATCCGATCAGCTGGATATTTGTTGTCATCGGATTTCCGGCCGTATGGTTTTTTTCGAAAAAGAGAATCGAAGACATCGAGACGAAGTCCATTCAGTACGATGAACTTGTCATGGTTCAGGCAGAATTCAGCGGACAGACAATCCGCGCAAAAGGCCTGGTGGATTCCGGGAATCAGCTGTATGACCCGCTGACAAAAACGCCGGTCATGATCCTTCACATTGACAAATTCGCTCCGATTCTCAGTGAAAAGGAAACGGACATCATCAAATCTGCCAGTCCGCTTGAAGTGATAGAGCAGCTTGATGATTCGTTCCGTCATGCGGATAAGCTGAGGCTCATTCCATACAGGGGCGTCGGCCAGGACAATCAATTTTTACTCTGTTTAAAGCCGGATTACGTCACGATTATAACGAAAGACGAGATGATTGCATGTGAAAAATGCCTGATCGGCATCAGCGCGAAACAATTATCAGCGGACGGTGAATTTGACGGAATCGTTCACCCGAAGATGCTGACCGGGAAGGCTGTGAAGCATGTATCCTGACGAAAAGTCTGTTATTCATCATACTCAAAATGCATTGTATTTAGAAGGGGGAGGAAGATGAAAAAACTTAAGCTGCGTCTGACATATTTGTGGTATAAATGGCTGATGAAACTCGGACTGAAAAGTGATGAAGTATATTACATAGGAGGAAGCGAAGCGCTGCCGCCGCCTTTGTCTAAAGAAGAGGAGCAGGTGCTCTTATTAAAGCTGCCGAGCGGGGATCAGGCGGCGCGGGCCATCCTGATTGAGAGAAACTTACGCCTTGTCGTTTACATTGCCCGCAAATTCGAAAACACCGGCATCAATATCGAGGACTTAATCAGCATCGGCACAATCGGTTTGATCAAAGCGGTAAATACTTTTAATCCGGAAAAGAAAATCAAACTCGCAACCTACGCGTCGCGATGTATTGAAAACGAAATTTTAATGTACTTGCGCCGAAACAATAAAATCCGTTCAGAGGTGTCCTTTGATGAACCGCTGAACATTGATTGGGACGGAAATGAACTGCTGCTTTCGGATGTGCTCGGCACAGATGATGATATTATTACAAAAGACATTGAAGCCAATGTGGATAAAAAACTTTTGAAAAAAGCGCTTGAGCAATTAAATGATAGAGAAAAGCAGATCATGGAACTGCGATTCGGGCTTGTCGGTGAAGAAGAAAAAACACAAAAAGATGTAGCCGACATGATGGGGATTTCACAATCTTATATCTCCCGGCTCGAAAAGCGGATTATTAAAAGACTGAGAAAAGAGTTTAACAAAATGGTGTAAAATTTTTTCCATCTGACGGTCCTTACTGCTGCAAGGATTGCCGGCGCCGGATGTTTATTTCTGTAAAATAGCGGTGCATATTTTTCCCACCCGAGGAGATACTTAACGTTGTACAGCAGCTCCTAGTGGGAGGGAAAAACGTGTCAAGAAATAAAGTCGAAATTTGCGGGGTGGATACCTCCAAATTACCGGTGCTCAAGAATGAAGAGATGAGAAAGCTGTTTAAGCAATTGCAGGATGAGGGCGATGATTCAGCGAGGGAAAAGCTTGTAAACGGCAATCTGCGCCTTGTCTTAAGCGTCATTCAGAGGTTTAACAATAGAGGAGAGTATGTTGATGACTTATTTCAGGTCGGCTGCATCGGACTAATGAAATCCATTGATAATTTTGACCTAAGCCATAATGTTAAGTTTTCAACATACGCTGTACCGATGATTATCGGAGAAATCCGCAGATATTTGCGGGATAACAATCCGATCCGCGTCTCGAGGTCGCTTCGCGATATCGCATATAAAGCGCTTCAAGTAAGGGAGCGGTTAATCAGTGAGACAAGCAGGGAGCCGACAGCAGAGGAAATCGCCAAAGTTCTTGAAGTGCCCCATGAAGAAATTGTGTTTGCCCTTGACGCCATCCAAGATCCGGTATCACTGTTTGAGCCGATTTATAATGACGGCGGCGATCCGATTTACGTGATGGACCAGATCAGCGATGAGCGCAATAAGGATACACAATGGATTGAGGAGCTCGCTCTGAAAGAAGGCATGAGAAGACTGAACGAACGGGAAAAAATGATTTTGCGAAAGCGCTTTTTCCAGGGGAAAACCCAAATGGAAGTCGCAGAAGAAATCGGCATATCCCAAGCTCAGGTCTCAAGGCTTGAAAAGGCAGCCATTAAACAAATGAATAAGAATATCCATCAATAACGGAGAAAGCCTTTAAACATTGTTTTAAAGGCTTTTTTCGTGCGCCGGTTTACGTTTGCGAAAAAGTGATGTATTCTAATGTGTAAAAGTTTTAAGAAAATTGAAACAAATAAACGGGGGAACTGCAATGATTTTACAGCTGGACAATGTGTCATTAAAAAGAAACGGCCAATGGATTTTGAAAGATATCAACTGGCGCGTTGAGAAAAACGAAAATTGGGTGCTGTTCGGACTGAACGGAGCCGGAAAAACAGCCTTGCTGAATATGTTATGTTCTTATTACTTTCCCACTACAGGAGAGATGCAGGTGCTCGGCCATCAATTCGGCAAAACAGAGCTCGGTGACAGGCTCAGAAAAAAAATCGGTCTTGTTTCAGCGGGTCTGCAGCACAAATTATATGCCGCGGATTCCGCTTTTGAAATCGCCCTCAGCGGCGCGTACGCTTCAATCGGGCTTTATGAAACACCGAGTGAACAAGTGAGGGAAAAAGCGATCGGTCTTCTGAAGGATTTAGGCGCCATTAGTTTCGCGGACAGACGGTATGAAACGTTATCTCAGGGGGAAAGGCAAAGAGCGCTGATTGCGCGGGCGCTTATGGCTGATCCGGAACTGCTGATTTTGGATGAGCCCGTGACGGGTCTCGATTTTATGGCAAGAGAGCAGCTGCTGGACACGATAACGTCGATCGCTGAAAAAGAAAATTCGCCGTCCATCCTTTATGTCACTCATCATGCTGAAGAAATTCTGCCGGTATTTGATCAGGCGCTGCTTTTAAAACAAGGCGAGGTGTTCGCTGCCGGGAAAATCAAGGACATGCTTTCTGACGAGCGGCTTACAGCATTTTTCGATATGCCTGTCAATGTCTTATGGAACAACGGCCGTCCATTTTTAACGCGTGCAAAAGCGGCATCATCCGTCAAATAAAATCAATTCACCCTGGGGGTGCTGCTTACATGCAGCTGAGAGAGACGTTGGTCTCAACCCTTACGGACCTGATCCGGATCATGCCGGCGGAGGGAAGCGGTGAAAAAAAGCGGAGGAAAATCCGTTTTTACCCGTTTCATTTGATGAAACGGGTTTTTTTAATACAGCAAAAGGAGAGATGTTCAATGAACCAGCTTGACATGCTGCTGCAGCAGGCGGATAAACGGCGGGACGATTTAATACATATTGCTGAAAGGTTGATTGCCTTTCCGACACCGGCTCCGCCTGCAAGAAATACAGCAGAAGCTCAGAAGTGGGTGGCCGGATTTTTAAAAGAAATGGGCTGCTCGGTCGATATGTGGGATGTGTACCCGGAAGACCCGAACGTAGTCGGTGTTTTAAAAGGGACAGATTCAAGCGGGCATCAAAGCCTGATTTTAAACGGACACATTGACGTAGCCGAAGTCAGGGATGAAGACTGGGACTCTGACCCGTTTCAGCCGCTCGTTAAAGCCGGCATGCTGATCGGAAGAGGCGCCGCTGATATGAAAGGCGGATTGGCGTGTGTTCTATTTTCTCTGAAGCTGATACATGATGCAGGCATTGAGCTTGCGGGCGACCTCATTGTACAGTCTGTGATCGGAGAAGAAGTCGGCGAGGCGGGGACGCTGGAATGCTGCAAACGCGGCTATCACGCGGATTTTGCGGTTGTCGCGGATACGAGCAGCCTGCATATTCAAGGGCAGGGCGGAGTCATCACCGGCTGGATAGAATTGAAAAGCAAACAAACATTTCATGACGGCATGAGGCGCAATATGATTCATGCGGGCGGAGGCACATTCGGAGCGAGCGCAATCGAAAAAATGGCGAAAATCATCACTGCCTTGGGAGAGCTGGAACGCCACTGGGCGGTAACGAAAAGCTATCCCGGCTTTGCGCCAGGCACCAATACGATCAACCCCGCCGTTATTGAAGGGGGAAGGCACGCAGCGTTTGTCGCCGATGAATGCCGATTATGGATTACCGTCCACTTTTACCCGAACGAAACGCACGAACAAGCTGCTGCAGAAATCGAAGACTATATCAATCGTGTCTCTGACGGTGATCTGTGGCTCAGGGAAAACAGGCCGGTGTTCAAATGGGGCGGATCTTCCATGATTGAAGACAGAGGAGAGGTGTTCCCGGCGCTGGAAATCGACCCGGACCATCCGGCCGTTTCTGTTCTGGCGGAATCGCACTCAGCCGTCAAACAACAGGAGCCCGTCATTGATGTTTCCCAAACCGTAACAGACGGAGGATGGCTTTATCATGCCGGGATTCCGAGCGTCATATACGGCCCCGGCGATTTAAAAAACGCCCATTCCGTAAACGAAGAAGTATCCGTCGATGAGCTGATGGACTATACGAAAATCATGCTGAGATTTATCCACACCTGGTGCAGCCGCAAAAAAGATTGCCCGATGTGACAAGGTTCAGCCCGGCCGCTCATATAATAGGAAAAAGAACGGGCAAAGGGCGTGATACAAATGATCAGCATATCTGAATTTCAAATAAAAGATGTAGTAAACGTGTCGAACGGAAAAAAACTCGGAAGCATCGGTGATATTGATATTAACGTGACAACGGGAAAAATTCAGGCGATTATTTTAGGCGGCAGCGGAAAAGTTCTCGGTTTTTTCGGAAAAGAAGAGGAAATGATCATTCCTTGGCGAAATATAGTTAAAATTGGGGAAGATGTCATCTTAGTGCGTGTAAACGAACCAAAGGGGGGAGCATAAACCTCCCTTTACTTGTAAAAAGCCGGAAATCTCAATGTTTCCGGCACATTTATTTATCTCATTTTTCAATCAGCCGCTAAACGTATGCTTAAAATTGTGTTAAAATGAGTGGGAAATTCGCTTTTTAATGTTTGTCGAAAGGTTGGATCTTCATGAATACATATCACCCGTTTAGTTTTACCACCCCCTCGGCACTCATGATAGAAGACTGGAACCGTGTGAATCAGCATAACACAAAGGTCATCGCCGGATTCACAACGAAAAACGGCGGTGTCAGCAATCCTCCGTATGAGTCATTAAATACCGGATTGCACGTCCGGGACGAAGCTCATGATGTTGTGAAAAACCGTGAAATCATAGCGTCCTTATGCGGTACTGATCTGGATTCCTGGGTATTCGCCGATCAGACACATGAAAACCGCATCCGATGCGTGACAGCGGGAGATAAAGGAAAAGGGGCGAGAGACTATTCCTCCGCATTCCGCGGGACGGACGGGCTCTATACGAAAGATACGGATCTTTTTTTGGCCCTGTGTTTTGCAGACTGTGTGCCTTTGTATTTTTATGACCCGGTGAAATCCATGATCGGCGCTGCCCATGCCGGATGGAAGGGGACGGTCAGACAAATCGGGCGCATCATGACGGAACGCTGGGTAACCGAAGAAGGCTCCCGCTTAACAGATATTCAGGCCGTCATCGGTCCGTCCATCAGCGCGGACAGCTATACCGTCGACGACCGCGTCATCAATGAAGTCCGGGCGCTGCCGTTTTCCGCAGAATCCGCCATCCGCGAAACGGAAAAAGGCCGGTATCAGCTTGATTTAAAAGAGGTCAACCGCCTTCTTCTGATACATTGCGGCATTCCGGAAGAAAACATTTCAGTCAGCGGTTTATGCACCGAACAAGAGCGTGAACTATTCTTTTCACATCGCCGCGACAAAGGAAAAACGGGACGCATGATGTCCTTTATCGGAATGAAGGAGGCTTAAGTTATCTTGCGTGTTGCTGATCAATTACGACATATAAACGAAAGAATAAACGAAGCATGTAACAGATCGGGCCGAAGCCCCGAAGATGTAACTGTCATCGCGGTTACAAAATACGTATCAGCCGAAAGGGCTCAAGAGGCCGTGGATGCCGGTATTACAAGTCTGGGAGAAAACCGGGATGCCGAGCTTATCCGTAAGCAGGATGTCATTAAAGGCAGCCCCGTGTGGCACTTTATCGGCAGTCTTCAGTCCAGAAAGGTGAAGACCGTCGTTGACCGTGTATCTTATATACATTCCTTAGACAGACTGTCATTGGCTAAAGAAATTGAAAAACGGGCGCAGCATGCGGTTCGCTGTTTTGTGCAGGTGAATACTTCGCTTGAGCCGTCTAAGCACGGTTTGAAAACAGAGGAGGTCATCCCCTTTATCAGAGAGCTTTCTGAGTTTAGAAACATTTCTGTAGAGGGCCTGATGACGATGGCTCCCCTGACAGACGATACAGAAACGATCAGAGCCTGTTTCCGGCAATTGCGTGATCTGAGGGACCAGGTGCAGGAGCTGAACCAGACAAACGCACCGTGCCGGGAACTGTCAATGGGCATGTCAAATGATTATGAAATCGCTGTTGAAGAGGGCGCTACTTTTATCAGAATCGGCTCTTCATTAGTCGGAAATGAAACGGGGGGTGTAAACAAATGAGCATGAAAAATAAACTGAAAAACTTTTTCTCGATGGATGAGGAGGAGTACGAATACGAATACATTGAAACGGAGCAGGATCGTCCGGAAGAGCATGAACAGCAGAAAGATAAACAGAATGCCTACGCTCAGAAGCCTGCGGGCAAACAGAACGTAGTAAGCTTGCAAAGTGTTCAGAAATCCTCTAAAGTGGTGTTGAGTGAACCGCGTGTATATGCGGAAGCGCAGGAAATCGCCGATCATTTAAAGAACAGGCGGGCGGTTGTCGTCAATCTTCAGCGCATCCAGCATGATCAGGCGAAAAGAATCGTCGACTTTTTAAGCGGAACCGTCTATGCCATCGGCGGCGACATTCAAAGAATCGGTTCGGATATTTTTCTGTGCACGCCTGATAATGTCGATGTTTCCGGCACGATTTCGGAGCTTATAAATGAAGACGAACATCAGAGGTGGTAAAGCAGGATGATTCTTTATCAAATTTTTTCCGTTCTGAGTTATTTAATTTACATCTACTCGTTTGCCCTGATTATCTACATCTTTATGTCATGGGTGCCGAGTACGAGAGAAACGGCGGTCGGACGGTTTCTCGCATCGATTTGCGAACCGTATTTAGAGCCGTTCAGAAGGATCATTCCGCCCATTGCCATGCTGGATATATCCCCGATTGTAGCGATTATCGTGCTTCGGTTTGCCACGACGGGACTTTGGGGCCTATACCGCATGATCGCAATGTATACTTGAATGCGACAGTTTGATACGGGCTTGGCACCAGCCAAGCCTCTTTACATAGAAAGGAAAGAACATGAGCGATATTTACCAGCACTTCAGACACGACGAGCGGCCTTTTATCGACCAGGCGCTTGAATGGAAAGAGATTGTCCTGGACCAATATCGGATGAAGCTGACCGATTTCTTAGATCCGCGGGAACAGGTGATTGTAAAAGCCGTCATCGGCGATGCGTGCGGTCTTGCCTTTTTCGGGGGATATGACAGAGCTGAGCGCAAACGCGCGATTTTATACCCTGAATATATGGAACCTGGACAAGATGATTTTGAGCTTCAGGCCTTTGACGTTCAATACGCTGAAAAATTCGTCAGCATCGATCACCGCTCTCTTCTCGGATCATTAATGGGGATCGGGTTAAAGCGGCAGAAATACGGCGACCTGATTTTCTCAGAGGAAGCCGTGCAGCTTATCGTTTCCGGTGAAATCGCTGATTTTGTCGGCACTCAGCTGACCAAAGCGGGCAAAGCGCCGGTAAAGCTTGAGAAAATCGCACTTTCAGCCCTTCACATTCCCGCTTCAGATGTCGAAATAAGGGATGACACGGTTTCTTCATTGCGCCTCGACGCCGTCTGCGCTTCAATGAGCAGGCAATCCCGGCAGAAAGCGCAGACCCTTGTGAAGAACGGGCTCGTTAAGGTGAATTGGAAAGCCGTTGAGGATCCGTCCTATCAGGTTGCTGAAGGGGACATGCTCTCGATTCGGGGCTTCGGACGATGCAGTTTGACAAAAGTAGACGGAAAAACGAAAAAAGACAAATGGAAAGTCACATTCGAACGGCAAAAATGAGTCGTTTTTTCAGATTTTTTCTCCATCTATGGCCGTATTTGTTTTATAATGTGAACTAGATAACCGTACTGAAATGTAAAAATGGAGGTGGCAATATGCCATTAACACCGAATGATATCCATAACAAAACGTTTACAAAAGGTTTTCGCGGATATGATGAAGATGAAGTAAATGAATTTTTAATGCAGGTCAGAAAAGATTACGAAATCGCACTCCGTAAAAAAACGGAGCTTGAGGCGAAAGTGAACGAGCTGGATGAAAAAATCGGCCACTTTGCCAATATTGAAGAAACGCTGAATAAGTCAATTCTCGTAGCTCAAGAAGCGGCAGAAGACGTAAAGCGCAATTCGCAGAAAGAGGCGAAGCTGATCGTCCGTGAAGCAGAAAAAAATGCTGATCGAATCATCAATGAGTCGCTTTCTAAATCAAGAAAAATCGCAATGGAAATTGAAGAGCTGAAAAAACAGTCTAAAGTGTTCAGAACGCGTTTCCAAATGCTGATTGAGGCGCAGCTCGACCTGCTGAAAAACGATGATTGGGATCATCTGTTAGAATACGAAGTCGACGCGGTATTTGAGGAAAAAGAATAATTTTCAGATTTTCTTGACATTCTCCGGCCCGTTCGAATATAATACGTTCATAAATTCAGATGAAAAGACGATGAAAGGGACCGGCGTGACTCAAAGCAGGCCATAAAGCGAACCGGGGAAGGTGAAAGCCCGGGATGGCCGGAATCATGCAGATCAGCCCTTTAGTTTCCTTTCTGAACCGAGAGTAGGAAAGGACGTTCCATCACGTTACGATGTTCGAGAGGAAAAGACGGATGATCCGTTTTTTCTAAAAGGGTGGTACCGCGAGATAAGCTTTCTCGTCCCTTATGGGATGAGAGGGCTTTTTTTATTTTCTGAAAAATGTTGTGGAGGAATGAAAATGGATTACAAAGATACGCTGTTAATGCCGAAAACAGATTTTCCGATGCGCGGAAATCTGCCGAACCGTGAGCCGGACATGCAGAAAGAATGGGAGGAGCAGGATATTTACCGTCTTGTTCAAGAACGGACGAAAGACCGCCCGAAATTCGTACTGCATGACGGACCTCCTTATGCAAACGGAGACATCCACATGGGTCATGCCCTGAATAAAATCCTGAAAGATTTTATCGTCCGCTATAAATCAATGAGCGGCTACAACGCACCGTATGTGCCGGGATGGGACACGCACGGTCTGCCGATTGAAACGGCACTGACAAAAAACAAAAAAGTGAACCGGAAAGAAATGTCCGTAGCCGATTTCCGCAAGCTTTGCGAAGAATATGCATGGCAGCAGATCGAAAGACAGCGCGAACAATTCAAGCGTCTCGGCGTAAGAGGCGATTGGGAAAACCCTTATGTTACGCTTCAGCCTGAATTTGAAGCGCAGCAGATCCGCGTTTTCGGCGAAATGGCGAAAAGAGGCTATATTTATAAAGGCCTGAAGCCAGTCAACTGGTCGCCTTCAAGTGAATCTGCCTTAGCAGAAGCGGAAATTGAATATCAGGACAAACGTTCGGCATCCATTTATGTTGCATTTAAGGTGAAAGACGGTAAAGGTGTTCTCGAGAACGGAGAAAGCTTTATTATCTGGACGACGACGCCGTGGACAATGCCTGCCAACCTCGGAATTTCCGTTCATCCTGATCTTGAATACAATGTCATCAAGGTTGGAGACAAGCGTTATGTAGTAGCGGCTGAATTAATCGAAAGCGTAGCGGAGGCATGCGGCTTTGAAAATCCTGAAGTTGTCGCATCGTATAAAGGCAGAGAGTTAGAATACATCACTGCAGAACATCCGCTGTACGGCAGAGATTCACTCGTCATGCTCGGTGACCACGTCACAACCGATGCCGGAACAGGCTGTGTTCATACGGCTCCGGGGCACGGGGAAGATGACTTTATCGTCGGCCAAAAGTACGGCTTAGAAGTACTTTGCCCTGTCGATGAAAAAGGCAACATGACCGACGAAGCGCCGGGCTTTGAAGGAATGTTTTACGATAAAGCCAATAAACCGATCACGGAGAAGCTTGAAGAAAACGGCGCGCTCTTAAAGCTCGAGTTTATTACACACTCTTATCCGCATGACTGGAGAACAAAAAAACCGACTATCTTCAGAGCGACAGCGCAATGGTTTGCGTCAATTAAAGATTTCAGACCGGAGCTGCTTGATGCCATCAAACAAACGAAGTGGGTGCCGGAGTGGGGCGAACAGCGCCTTTACAACATGGTGCGTGACCGCGGCGACTGGTGTATTTCAAGACAGCGTGTCTGGGGCGTTCCGATCCCGGTATTTTATGCTGAAAACGGTGAGCCGATCATCACCGACGAAACGATTGAACACGTTTCTGAGCTGTTCAAACAGCACGGCTCAAACGTCTGGTTTGAAAGAGAGGCAAAAGACCTTCTGCCGGAAGGATTTACACATCCGGGAAGTCCGAACGGAATCTTCACGAAAGAGCAAGACATTATGGATGTATGGTTTGATTCAGGTTCTTCTCATCAGGCCGTTCTTGAGGAACGTGATGATCTCGTCCGCCCGGCTGATTTATACCTTGAAGGCTCTGACCAATACCGTGGCTGGTTTAACTCATCTCTTTCAACCGCCGTTGCAGTCACCGGCAAAGCGCCGTATAAAGGCGTATTAAGCCATGGATTTACACTTGATGCAAACGGCCGTAAAATGAGTAAATCACTCGGCAATACGATTGAGCCGACAAAAATCGCAAAACAGCTTGGAGCTGAAATTCTGCGTTTATGGGTTTCTTCCGTAAACTATCAGGCCGATCACCCGGTTTCTGAAGATATTCTGAAGCAGGTCGCGGAAGTATACCGGAAAGTCCGCAACACGTTCCGTTTCCTTCACGGCAACCTGTTCGATTTCGATCCAAGCGTCAATGCCGTTGATGTAAAAGATCTTCGTGAAGTGGATCAATATATGCTGATCAAGCTGAATAAGCTGATCGATAAAGTGAAAAAAGCGTACGATGAATACGAATTTGCGGTTGTTTATCACAGCATTCATAATTTCTGTACGATCGAGCTCAGCTCTTTCTATCTTGATTTCGCAAAAGATGTCGTGTACATCGAGCATGCGGATCATCCGGACCGCCGCAGCATGCAGACCGTCTTTTATGAAACGCTGCTGGCGTTAGTGAAGCTGACTGCGCCGATTCTCCCTCATACGGCGGATGAAATGTGGTCTCACTTATCATTTGTTGAAGAAGCGAGCGTGCAGCTTACAGATATGCCGGAAACCATCTCTGTTCCGGACAGTCAAGCGACAGAAGAAAAATTCGACCGCTTCATGGAGCTTCGCAATGACGTGCTGAAAGCTTTGGAAATGGCCCGTAACGAAAAAATTATCGGAAGATCATTGGAAGCGAGTCTGACTTTGTATCCGAACAAAGAAAACCGCGACCTCTTGTCATCCATTAAAGAAAATATCGCACAGCTGTTTATCGTCTCGGAACTGACAGTAAAAGACGAAAGCGAAGCGCCGGAAAACGCGCAAAGCTTCACAACAGGAAAAATGACCGTAGAAAAAGCGGAAGGTCAGATGTGTGAGCGGTCCCGCGTGATTTCTAAAGATGTCGGCGCCAATCCGAAGTATCCGACATTATCACTGCGCAATGCGGAAATCGTTGAAAAATATTATCAAAATTAATGAATGAGAAAGCGCCCGGCTGACAGCCGGGCGTTTTTTTTTACATGCCACTAATGTCATCGATTAGAACGATAGGAAAAATCTTATGGGCTTCAAATGGCGCTCTGGGGGCAACAATAAAGCTATAAATCAAGAGCAGGAGTTGTGATGAATGAATGATCAACTGACCGCAATCCACACGGAGCTTCTCATGATGAAAGAAGAACTTCAATCAAGATTATTCGAATATTCTTGCTTTCAAATGTCAGCATCTGTTGAACCTTCAATGAACGACCAAGAAGCAACTCTGATCTATCATATAAAAGAAGAACTGCAGGATGTTCTTCTTGCCCTGTCTAAGTTTGAAAACAATACGTACGGTTATTGTGAAAAAACAGGCGACCCCATTCCGATTGACAAGCTTGCGGTATTGCCGACGGCCAGAACCGCTGATGATTTTTATTATCCCGCTCAATTTGAAAAGAAAACCCTTCCATACTGGGTACCCGGAGACTATGCATATGATCAGGCGCTGTATGAGTGACAGCGTCTGTCTTCATGCCCTTATGATCTGCCTTTACTCCGGCATCTTTTACTGATAAAATTCATAAAGGATAAAAGTAACTGTATACTGGAGGAACGTGTGTGCTTTATTATCTTATCGCTCTTTTTATTATTATTGCCGACCAATTAACCAAATGGCTTGTCGTCAGCCATATGGAATTGGGACAAAGCATACCTGTCATCGATCAGGTGCTTTATATCACCTCTCATCGCAACACGGGAGCGGCATGGGGAATTTTAGCCGGCCAAATGTGGTTTTTCTACGTCATTACCATCGCCGTGATTATCGGAATCGTTTATTACATACAGCGTTATGCAAAAGGGCAGATGTTACTCGGAATTTCTCTCGGCTTAATGCTGGGGGGTGCAGCCGGAAACTTTATCGACCGGGCAGCACGCCAGGAAGTAGTCGATTTTATTCACGTCATCATCGTGAATTATCACTATCCGATTTTTAATATCGCGGACTCCTCACTGTGCGTCGGCGTCATACTTTTATTTATTCATATGCTGTTTGACAGCGGGAAAAAGAAGGAGCAATAACATGAATCAATTTGAGATAACCGTTCAGCCTGAACAAAAAAGCGAACGGATTGATAAATTTTTGGCCGCAGCAGGAGAAAACTGGTCACGCACTCAGGTGCAGCAATGGGTGAAAGAGGGACTGGTAACCGTTAACGGCAAATCCGTCAAAGCCAACTACAAAATGCAGCCCGGCGATCAGGTAACCGTCACCATTCCTGAACCGGAAGAACTGGACGTGCTTGCAGAGCCGATGGATCTGGATATTTACTATGAGGATCAGGACGTCTTGGTTGTGAACAAACCGCGGGGCATGGTCGTACATCCGGCGCCCGGCCATGTGACAGGGACGCTCGTAAACGGACTGATGGCTCACTGCAATGATCTTTCAGGCATTAACGGCGTCATGCGCCCGGGAATCGTCCATCGTATTGATAAAGATACCTCCGGCCTGTTAATGGTCGCCAAAAACGATATGGCGCATGAATCACTCGTTAATCAGCTCGTCAATAAAACCGTGACGAGAAAGTACACAGCGGTTGTGCACGGGTTGATTTCACATGATGACGGAACGATTGACGCTCCGATCGGAAGAGATAAGAAAGACCGTCAAAGCATGACCGTAACAAGAGAAGGCAGCAAAAACGCCGTCACGCATTTCCACGTGCTTGAGCGTTTTCAGGACTTCACGCTCGTAGAGTGCCGTCTTGAAACCGGAAGAACGCATCAAATCCGCGTTCATATGAAATATATCGGGTTTCCTTTGGCAGGCGACCCGAAGTACGGACCGAGAAAAACCATTGATTTCAACGGTCAGGCGCTTCATGCCGGAATATTAGGTTTTGATCATCCGCGGACGGGCGAATACATGGAGTTTGAAGCGCCCCTTCCTGAAGATATGAAAAAACTCATTGAACATTTGAGAAATAGCCATTGACAGCGACTTTCTTTTCTGAAATAATAAAAACAAGCTGAATAGATTCTTTAACACAGTCCAGAGAGGCTGAGAAGGATAACGGAAAGGACAGAAGAGATACGTGTGTGTCTTCGTCCTGGAAAGGAACCCCTCTATGCTCTGGCAGGAGGGGTTTTTTCTTCTTATATACGAATGGAGAGGTGTCACGAGTGAATCAAAAAGCTGTTATTCTCGACGAACAGGCCATCAGAAGGGCGCTCACAAGGATAGCCCATGAAATGATCGAACGGAATAAAGGAATGAATGACTGCATTCTTGTAGGGATTAAAACAAGAGGCATTTATTTAGCAAAGCGGCTGGCGGAACGGATCGAACAGATTGAAGGAAATCCGGTCACCGTCGGAGAAATTGATATTACCCTTTACCGTGACGATCTCACAAAAAAAACGAGCAATGAGGAACCGCTTGTAAAAGGCGCGGACATTCCGGCTGATATCACAGACCAAAAGGTCATTGTGGTCGATGATGTGCTTTTTACCGGCCGGACGGTGAGAGCGGCGATGGATGCACTCGTTGATGTCGGACGGCCGTCATCGATACAGCTTGCCGTGCTTGTTGACAGAGGGCACCGGGAGCTGCCGATCAGAGCGGACTATATCGGGAAAAACATCCCGACTTCAAAAGCTGAAAAAGTGATGGTTCAGCTGAGCGAAGTTGATCAGACTGATATGGTCGCCATATACGAAAATGAATAATCACCCTTTTTAAATGCATTCCAGAGAGTCTGCAAAGAGGATTTTAAAACACAAAGCCGGGCGGATCGACGCGGCCGGGTTTTGTATGCCTCTTTGCGTATAAGCAAAGAGGTTTTTTTATACCATTTGAAAGTCAACCGGGAGGAAAACGCCATGAGTAAGAAAAAAGTAAACCTGGGAGTCAGGGACGTCCCCAATCCATTGTCCTGGCTGTCATTCAGCCTGCAGCATTTATTCGCCATGTTCGGCTCAACCATACTCGTGCCGAAACTGGTCGGAATGAGCCCGGCAGTGGCGCTTGTCACGAGCGGAATCGGGACACTCGCCTATCTCTTGGTGACAAAAGGGCGGATTCCCGCTTATCTCGGCTCATCATTCGCTTTTATATCACCGATTATCTTGGTGAAAGCGGCGGGAGGGCCGGGGGCTGCCATGGTCGGCGCCTTCCTGGCGGGAATTGTGTACGGCCTGATCGCACTGCTCATCAGGCAGCTTGGAACGGGGTGGCTGATGAAGCTGCTGCCCCCGGTGGTCGTCGGACCGGTCATCATCGTCATCGGCCTCGGATTGGCGAGTACAGCCGTCAATATGGCAATGTATGCCGATCCGAATGCGAAGGAACTCGTCTACAGCCTGAAACATTTCAGTGTAGCCGGCGTCACTTTGGCCATCACCATTATCTGCGCCATCTTTTTACGGGGATTTTTAAGCCTGATTCCGGTACTGATCGGCATTATAGGCGGCTATCTGTTTGCGCTGACACAGGGCATCGTCAATTTCCAGCCGGTCATTGATGCAAAATGGTTCGCCGTTCCTGAATTTATCATCCCTTTCAAAGACTATACGCCGTCAGTGACGTTGGGCATTGCGGCTGCGATGGTGCCGGTCGCTTTCGTGACAATGTCAGAACATATCGGCCATCAAATGGTGCTGAGTAAAGTTGTCGGACAGGATTTCATTAAAAAGCCGGGACTGCACCGCTCCATAATGGGGGACAGTGTTGCGACGATCATCGCTTCGTTAATCGGCGGCCCGCCGACGACGACATACGGTGAGAACATCGGAGTACTGGCAATTACGAGAGTGTTCAGCGTCTTTGTCATCGGCGGCGCCGGCGTGATTGCGCTGTGCTTCGGATTTATCGGCAAAGTTTCGGCGCTGATCAGCTCTGTTCCCTCAGCGGTTATGGGAGGCGTTTCCTTCCTGCTCTTCGGAATCATCGCCTCCAGCGGCTTGAGAATGCTGATTGACAACAACATTGATTATGAAAACAAGCGAAATTTAATTATCACATCCGTCATCCTCGTGATCGGCGTCGGCGGTGCGTTCATTCAAGTATCAAAAGGCGGGTTTCAAATATCCGGCATGGCGCTTGCGGCAATCGTCGGAGTCATTCTGAACCTTGTCCTGCCGCACATAAATGACGAAGAAACGGACGTAACGGAAAAACAAAATCATATGTAAACCTTTTAAAGAAAGTCCAGAGAGGCTTGGAAGGGTTATAACGGGAAGAAGCTGTACGCCGCTTCTCTCTTTAACCGCACCCCGAGTCTATAGACCGGGGTGTTTTTTACGGCCTTCAAGCGGAAACGGAGGAGAAAAAACATGAATCATTTAACGGCGATGTCTGAACTGAGCGCGGCTGAAATTACAGAACTGCTGCGTGAGGCAAAAGCGATAAAAGAGGGTACAGTCCGCCCTGATCTCGCGGGAAAATTCGTTGCGAATCTGTTTTTTGAACCGAGCACGAGAACGCGGTTCAGCTTTGAAGTGGCGGAAAAGAAACTCGGAATGAACGTGCTCAGCTTAGACGGCACGAGCACAAGCGTTCAAAAAGGCGAGTCCTTATACGACACGGTCAGAACACTGGAATCAATCGGAGCGGACGCCTGCGTCATCAGGCACAGCACGGATGAATATTACAAAGATCTGATAGACAGAGTCAATATTCCGATCTTAAACGCAGGCGACGGCTGCGGCCAGCATCCGACTCAGTCATTGCTCGATTTAATGACGATTCAAGAGGAATTTGAGACCTTTCAGGGCCTGACGGTTTCTATTCATGGCGATATCAAACACAGCAGGGTGGCAAGGTCAAATGCCGAGGTGCTGACAAGGCTCGGCGCACGCGTGCTGTTTTCAGGGCCGCCGCAATGGCAGGATGAGAAAAACGCCTTCGGCACCTGTGTACAGACGGATGAAGCCATACAAGCTTCAGATGTCGTCATGCTGCTCCGCATTCAAAATGAAAGGCATCAGACAGAAGCCGACCAAAAAGGCTACCTGGGAGCATACGGGCTGACCGCAAAGCGGGCGGAAAGCATGAAGCGGCATGCCATTATCATGCATCCCGCACCGGTGAACAGAGGAGTCGAAATTGACACAACATTAGTAGAATGCGAAAAATCAAGAATCTTTAAACAAATGGAAAACGGTGTGTATATCAGAATGGCAGTCTTAAAAAGAGCACTGCAAACCAATGCGAAAAGGGGAGAAGCGGCTTATGTCTTATCTCATTAAAAACGGCTGGATGTTAAATGAACAGGGAGAAAAAGTGAAACAGGATATCCGGGTAACAGGAGAAATCATTGCGGAAACCGGCATTCTGACCGCGCAAGACGGAGAAACGGTGATTGACGCTGACGGACTGTTCATCTCACCGGGACTCGTGGACCTTCATGTGCACTTCAGAGAACCGGGCGGCGAGAAAAAAGAAACCATTGAAACTGGCTCTAAAGCTGCGGCGCGCGGCGGTTTTACCACAGTCGCCGCCATGCCGAATACAAGACCCGTGCCGGATACGAAAGAGCAGATGGAATGGCTGCAAAACCGGATCAAAGAAACCTCATCTGTCAGGGTTCTTCCTTACGCATCCATTACGATCAGACAAACCGGCCAAGAAATGACAGATTTTAAGGCGCTTCATGAAGCGGGCGCATTCGCCTTTACCGATGACGGCGTCGGCGTTCAGACGGCCGGAATGATGTATGAAGCCATGAAACGGGCGGCTTCAATAAATAAAGCGATTGTCGCTCATTGTGAGGATAACTCACTTATTTACGGCGGAAGCGTGCATGAAGGCTCTTTTTCAAAAGCGAACGGCCTAAACGGCATACCTTCCATTTGTGAAGCGGTACATATCGCCCGTGACGTGCTTCTGGCGGAAGCGGCGGGCTGCCATTACCATGTGTGTCATATCAGCACGAAAGAATCCGTCAGAACCGTAAGAGACGCAAAAAAAGCGGGAATCCGCGTGACAGCCGAAGTGTCGCCGCACCACCTGCTGCTTTGTGACGAAGATATCCCGGGGCTTGATACCAATTTTAAAATGAATCCGCCGCTTCGCAGCAAAGAGGACAGAGAGGCGCTGATCGAAGGGCTTTTAGACGGCACGATTGATTTCATCGCCACTGACCATGCGCCGCATACAGAGGAAGAGAAAAATACGGACATGAAGCTTGCGCCTTTCGGTATCGTCGGTTTAGAAACAGCCTTTCCGCTTCTGTACACACATTTTGTGAAAAACGGGACGTGGACGCTGAAGCAGCTGGTTGATTTCATGACAACAAAACCTTGCGAGGCGTTCGGTCTTCCGTACGGAACGCTCGCACAGGGGGCGCCGGCTGACATCACCCTGATTGATCTGGAAAAAGAAGCGGCCATTGACAAAGATACATTTTTATCTAAAGGAAAAAATACGCCATTCAACAAGATGAAGTGCTTCGGCTGGCCTGTTGCAACGATGGCTGCCGGTAAGCTTGCATATGAAGAAGGGAGACTCGTCAAATGAAAAGAAGACTAGTGCTGGAAAATGGAGCGGTATTTGAGGGTGAAGCATTCGGGAGCCTGGAGCATACCGCGGGTGAAGTTGTATTCAACACGGGAATGACCGGTTATCAGGAAATTTTATCAGACCCTTCCTACTGCGGGCAGATCGTGACGCTGACGTATCCTCTGATCGGCAACTACGGGATTAACAGAGATGACTTTGAATCCATCACTCCTTTTGTAAAAGGGCTGATCGTAAAAGAACTGTGCGAGCTGCCTTCCAACTGGAGATCTGCTTACACGCTTGACGAGTATTTAAAAATGAAAAATATCCCCGGCTTACAAGGGATCGACACGCGAAAGCTCACAAGAATGATCCGCACGGCCGGTGCATTAAAAGGAACATTTGCATCTTGCGAGGAGGATGTCGAAGCGGTTCTGACACGTCTGAAAGAAACGGAACTGCCGAGAAATCAAGTCGCTCAAGTATCGGCGAAAACGGCTTATCCAAGTCCGGGCCGCGGCAAACGCATCGTACTCGTTGATTTCGGCATGAAGCACGGCATTTTAAGAGAATTAAACAAACGAAAATGTGATGTCATCGTGGTGCCGTACAATGTAACCGCGGAAGAAGTGCTCCAGCTGAAGCCGGACGGCATCATGCTATCTAACGGACCCGGAGATCCGAAAGATGTACCGGAAGCGATTGAGATGATAAAAGGCATACTCGGGAAGGTGCCGTTATTCGGAATCTGTCTCGGCCATCAATTATTTGCGCTGGCGTCAGGAGCGGATACGGAAAAAATGAAATTCGGACACAGGGGCTCCAACCATCCGGTTAAAGAGCTTGCGACAGGGAAAGTCGCTTTAACCGCTCAAAACCACGGATATACAGTTTCTTCTATAGATGAGACGGAGCTTGAAGTGACACATATTGCGATCAATGACCAAACGATCGAAGGCCTCAAGCATAAAACATTGCCGGCATTTACGGTTCAGTACCACCCCGAAGCTTCACCGGGGCCGGAAGATGCCAATCATTTATTTGACAGATTCATTGACTTGATCGAAACAACTGAGAAAGAAGGGGAAGCGGTATGCCAAAACGCATAGATATTAAAAAGATTTTAGTGATCGGATCAGGCCCGATTATTATCGGACAGGCGGCGGAATTTGATTATGCGGGCACACAGGCGTGTCTCGCTTTAAAGGAAGAAGGCTATGAAGTCATTCTCGTCAACTCAAATCCGGCAACGATTATGACGGATACGGAAATGGCCGACCGGGTATACATCGAACCGCTGACGACGGAATTTCTCACGCGTATCATCAGAAAAGAGCGGCCGGATGCCATCCTGCCGACCCTTGGAGGGCAGACCGGACTGAATCTTGCCGTCGAGCTGTCTGAACTCGGGGTTCTCGAGGAATGCGGAGTGGAAGTGCTCGGCACAAAACTGTCCGCCATCCAGCAGGCGGAAGATCGCGACTTATTCCGTACACTGATGAATGAGCTGAATGAACCGGTGCCGGAAAGCGAGATCATCCGCACTTTGCAGGAAGCCGAGGAATTTGTCGGCCGGATCGGGTTTCCGGTTATCGTGCGCCCTGCTTACACTTTAGGCGGAACGGGAGGAGGCATCTGCTCGAATGAAGCGGAGCTGAAAGAGATCGTCGAAAACGGATTAAAACTAAGCCCCGTCCATCAATGCCTATTGGAAAAAAGTATCGCCGGCTACAAAGAGATCGAATATGAAGTCATGAGAGACAGCAGAGATCATGCGATCGTCGTCTGCAATATGGAAAATATCGACCCGGTCGGCATCCATACGGGCGACAGCATCGTCGTTGCTCCGAGCCAGACGCTTAGCGACCGGGAATACCAGCTTTTGCGCAATGTTTCATTAAAGCTGATCCGCGCGCTCGGCATAGAAGGCGGCTGTAATGTTCAGCTCGCGCTCGATCCCGACAGCTTCCAATATTACATTATCGAAGTGAATCCGCGGGTGAGCCGCTCATCTGCCCTCGCTTCAAAAGCGACGGGTTACCCGATCGCAAAGCTTGCGGCGAAAATCGCAGTCGGGCTTTCTCTTGATGAAATGATGAATCCCGTAACGGGAAAAACATATGCGGCTTTTGAGCCCGCGCTTGACTATGTCGTTTCTAAAATCCCGCGCTGGCCGTTTGATAAATTTGAGTCGGCAAACCGCAGACTCGGAACGCAGATGAAAGCCACCGGAGAGGTCATGGCTATCGGACGCACTCTTGAAGAATCGCTGTTAAAGGCGGTCCGCTCATTGGAAGCTGATGTCTATCACCTGGAACTGAAGGATGCGGAAGAGATTTCTGACGGACTTTTGGAAAAACGGATCAGAAAGGCCGGAGATGAACGGCTGTTTTACCTTGCAGAAGCGTTCAGAAGAGGCTACACAGTCGAGCAGCTTCATGAGTTTTCCGCAATTGACGTCTTCTTTTTGCACAAGCTCTGTAAGCTGGTCGCTTTTGAAACTGAGCTGAAAGCGGAAAAAGGAAGCCTCACCGCCCTGCAGACAGCGAAGGAACTCGGTTTCTCTGACAAATACATCAGCCGGGAATGGAATATGCCGGAACAAGAGCTGTACCAAATGAGAAAAGAAGCAGCCATCAAGCCTGTATATAAAATGGTGGATACGTGCGCGGCGGAATTCGAATCAGAAACCCCGTACTTCTACAGCACATATGAGGAAGAAAATGAATCTGAAGTGACATCAAGAAAAAGCGTCGTCGTCCTCGGCTCCGGTCCGATCCGCATCGGACAGGGCGTCGAATTTGACTATGCGACCGTTCACTCTGTCTGGGCGATCAAGCAGGCAGGCTATGAAGCGATTATTATCAACAACAACCCTGAGACAGTGTCAACTGATTTCAGCATTTCAGACAAGCTGTATTTTGAACCGCTGACGGTTGAAGATGTCATGCATATCATTGATTTGGAACAGCCGGAAGGCGTCGTCGTCCAATTCGGCGGCCAGACGGCGATCAATCTTGCGGAAGAATTGAGCGCCCGCGGCGTCAAGATTCTCGGCACATCACTTGAGGATTTAGACCGTGCGGAAGACCGGGATAAGTTCGAGCAGGCGCTTGAGGCGCTGAACGTGCCGCAGCCGCTCGGAAAAACCGCTGTGTCGGTGAATGAAGCGGTCAAAATTGCCGCATCCATCGGCTATCCGGTACTTGTCCGCCCTTCATATGTGCTCGGCGGCCGGGCGATGGAGATCGTCTATCACGAAGAAGAGCTGCTTCACTATATGAAAAATGCGGTCAAAATCAACCCGCAGCATCCGGTGTTAATCGACCGTTATCTGACGGGGAAAGAAATCGAAGTCGACGCCGTATCTGACGGCGAAACAGTCGTCATCCCGGGAATTATGGAGCATATCGAGCGGGCCGGCGTCCATTCAGGGGATTCAATCGCCGTCTATCCGCCTCAGTCTTTAAGCGGAGACATTAAGAAAAAAATCGAACAATACACTGTAGCCTTGGCAAAAGGCCTCAACATCGTCGGTTTGCTGAACATCCAATTCGTCCTGTCGCAAGGTGAAGTGTATGTGCTTGAAGTAAATCCGCGGTCAAGCAGAACCGTGCCGTTCTTAAGCAAAATCACAAAGATTCCGATGGCGAATCTGGCGACAAAGGTCATTCTCGGCCAAAAGCTTGCTGATTTCGGCTATCAAGAGGGACTGCAGCCTGAACAGCAGGGGGTATATGTGAAAGCGCCTGTCTTCTCATTCGCGAAGCTGAGAAGAGTGGATATTACATTAGGGCCTGAAATGAAGTCGACGGGAGAGGTCATGGGCAAAGATTCAACTCTTGAAAAAGCGCTCTATAAAGCACTGATTGCCTCTGGCATTCAAATTCCGAATTACGGCTCGGTGCTGTTGACCGTTGCTGATAAAGATAAAGAAGAAGGACTTCTGATCGCGAAGCGGTTCCATGCTATCGGCTATAACATCATGGCGACGGAAGGAACGGCCGCTTATTTGAAAGACGCTCAGATTCCGGCTCAGGTTGTCGGGAAAATCGGCGAAGAAGGGAAGAATCTCATCGACGTCATCAGAAACGGAGAAGCGCAATTTGTCATCAATACGCTGACAAAAGGAAAACAGCCGGCCAGAGACGGCTTCAGAATCCGCCGTGAATCCGTTGAGAACGGAGTCGCCTGCCTGACATCTTTAGATACGGCCGAAGCCATTTTGCGGGTGTTGGAAAGCATGACATTCCGGGCGGATCATATGCCGGCATCTGAAACCAATCAAAAGGCGGCCGTTACGGTATGAAGAAAGCGCACTTGACTGTTCAATCCAACTCAGAAATTGCCGACCGGATTTATAAGATGGTGCTGAAAGGAGAGCTTGTCCGGCACTTTACCGAGCCGGGACAATTTCTTCATCTGAAGGTAAGTGACGCGGTCACGCCGCTATTAAGAAGGCCGCTTAGCATTGCGGACGTCAATTTCGCCGCGGATGAAGTATCCGTTATCTACAGAGCTGACGGTGAGGGGACGCGTCTTTTGTCTGAGAAAAAAGAGGGCGGCAGGATAGACGTTCTCGGCCCTCTCGGCAACGGATTCCCCGTCCGCCGGATAGAATCCGGCAAAACCGCGCTGTTAGTCGGAGGCGGAGTCGGGGTTCCGCCTTTGCAGGAATTGTCAAAGCGCCTGACGGAAAAAGGCGTAAACGTTATTCACGTGCTTGGGTTTCAATCAGCAAAGGATGTTTTTTATGAACAGGAATGTCTCGCATACGGAGATACCTACGTGGCGACGGCTGACGGAACATATGGAGAAAAAGGATTTGTCACCGATGTCATCCGCGAAAAGCAGCTCGAATTCGATGTCCTGCTCAGCTGCGGGCCGACACCGATGCTGAAAGCGCTGAAGCAGCAGTACGGCCATAAAGAGGTTTACCTTTCGATGGAAGAGCGGATGGGCTGCGGAATAGGGGCCTGCTTCGCCTGCGTGTGCCGTACGGGCGAAAGCGATACGTCGTATGTAAAAGTCTGCCTTGACGGGCCGGTATTTAAAGCTGAAGAGGTGGCGCTGTAATGTTAGAGGTGAATCTGCCGGGTCTCCAATTGAAAAACCCGATCATCCCCGCTTCCGGATGTTTCGGTTTCGGGAAGGAATATGCCGGATTTTACGATTTATCATGCCTCGGAGGCATCATGATTAAAGCCACCACGAACGAAGCCCGCTTCGGAAATCCGACACCGAGAGTGGCGGAGACAAGCGCGGGAATGCTGAATGCCATCGGACTGCAAAATCCCGGTCTGGAGCATGTGCTCAATCATGAGCTGCCTTGGCTCGAACAGTTTGACACGCCGATTATCGCAAACGTCGCGGGTTCTCAGGTGGAAGACTATAAAGAAGTAGCCGAACGCATCAGCCAAGCGCCGAATGTGTATGCGCTTGAGCTGAACATTTCGTGTCCGAATGTCAAAACGGGCGGGATTGCTTTTGGAACTGATCCCGTCATGGCGGCCGATCTGACAAAAGCGGTGAAAGAAGTTTCCTCAGTGCCTGTGTATGTGAAGCTTTCTCCTAATGTCGCAAACATAACCGAAATTGCGAAAGCGATTGAAGCGGCCGGTGCTGACGGGCTGACGATGATTAATACACTCGTCGGGATGAGGCTTGATCTTAAGACGGGCCGGCCGATTTTAGCAAATAAAACGGGCGGACTGTCAGGCCCGGCGATCAAACCGGTCGCCATCCGGATGGTATACGAAGTCAGCCAGGCCGTTGAAATTCCGATTATCGGGATGGGCGGCGTCCAGACCGCAGAAGATGCATTAGAATTTCTTCTCGCCGGAGCGAGTGCGGTTGCCGTCGGGACGGCCAACTTCGTCAATCCGTTCGTCTGCCCGGAAATCATTGAACAGCTCCCTCATGTGCTGCGCCAATACGGTTATCAATCTGTAAGTGAATGCATCGGAAGGAGCTGGAAACATGCAAAACAACCTGCCCATCATCGCGCTTGATTTTGCATCAGGAGAAGAAACTTTAGCGTTTTTAGATTTGTTTGAAAAGGAAAAGCTGTTTGTCAAAACGGGGATGGAACTTTTTTATCAGGAAGGACCCGCCATCATTCACCAATTAAAAGAACGGAACTGTGATATATTTTTAGATTTGAAGCTTCATGATATTCCGACTACAGTCAATAAAGCGATGAAGCGGCTTGCGGGCCTCGGCGTTGATCTCGTCAATGTACATGCCGCAGGGGGCGGACGCATGATGCGCGCAGCTCTTGAGGGGCTTGAAGAAGGCACCCCGGCAGGCAAAAAACGCCCGTCATTAATCGCAGTCACCCAGCTGACGAGCACTTCAGAGCAGATGGCGAAGGAAGAGCTTCTGCTGCAAAAGCCGCTGTTAGAAACGGTTGTGCATTACGGCAAAATGGCTGAAGAGTGCGGGCTGGACGGCGTGGTATGTTCGGTTCATGAAACAAAAGCCATTTATGAAGCGGTCCGGCCGTCATTTCTGACAGTCACGCCGGGCATCCGCACGGCCAATGACGCCGCTGATGATCAAGTCCGGACGGCGACTCCGTCATTTGCGAAAGAAAACGGTTCGTCTGCCATTGTCGTGGGCCGTTCAATTACAAAAGCGGAAAACCCCGTTAAAGCATATGAAGCCATTAAACTGGAATGGGAGGGCGTTCGCCGATGAAACAGGCTATCGCAAAACATCTATTACACATTGAAGCTGTCTTTTTACGCCCGAATGAACCGTTTACGTGGGCGAGCGGCATTTTATCGCCGATCTATTGTGACAACCGTCTGACATTGTCGTATCCAAAAGTGAGAAATGATGTGGCGGACGGGCTCGGCAAACTGCTGAAAGAGCATTTCCCCGAGGCGGAGATGATCGCGGGCACTGCAACGGCAGGCATTCCGCATGCTGCGCTTCTCGCGGACCGTACAGGTGCTCCGATGTGCTACGTCAGAAGCAAACCGAAAGCGCACGGCAAAGGAAATCAAATAGAAGGCGCCGTTAAAAAAGGACAAAAAACAGTCGTGATTGAAGACTTGATTTCTACCGGGGGCAGCGTGCTTGAAGCTGCGGCGGCCCTTCAAAGAGAGGGCGCGGAAGTCCTCGGCGTCCTTTCTATTTTTACATACGGACTGCCGAAAGCAAGAGAAGCCTTTAAAAAAGCGGGTCTGCCGTACTACTCGTTAACAGATTATGACACGCTGATTGAAGTAGCGCTTGAAAACGGAACGATACATTCAGATGACATTGAGAAACTGAAATCATGGAAACAAAATCCCGAGTCAAAAGATTGGTTTAAAAAATAATGACAATAAAAACAGGCCTCAGGGCCTGTTTTATTATTCCTATCAAAAAACTCGGGTTGACTTCTGTTAGAATTGTGCTAAAATTTAGTACAAATCTAAAAAGCTTATCAAGAGCGGCTGAGGGACTGGACCGATGACGCCCGGCAACCTGCGTATCATGCAAGGTGCCGCATCCAGAAAAATGCACAGCATTTTGAAGATAAGGGCTATAACGGGTCACTGTCTTTCATTCCGCTGGATTGAAAGTTTTTTATATGAAAAAAGATTGAGGGATAAGACAACCGGCAGAAAACAACAGCTGTTTGATTGTCTCCGGGAGGAGGAAAGAAAAAATGCTAACGTATGACACATGGGAGGAACCGGCGATTACATTTCCGGAAGACGATTCCTATAAAGGCGCGCTGTCCGTTTTAAAATGGGCATACGGCCACTACGGAGACCAGCTTGTTTACGCGTGCAGCTTCGGGATTGAGGGAATCGTCCTGATCGATTTAATTTCTAAAGTGAAAAAAGACGCGGAAATCGTGTTTCTCGATACAGGACTTCACTTTAAAGAAACATATGAAACGATCGAAAAAGTGAAAGAACGTTACCCGGGACTGAACATCATCCTGAAAAAGCCCAGCCTTACTCTTGAGGAACAGGCCGAGGCTCACGGAGATAAACTGTGGGAAAGAGAACCGAACCAGTGCTGCTTCATCAGAAAAATTCTGCCGTTAAGAGAAGCGCTCGCCGGGCGTCCGGCATGGCTGTCCGGTCTCCGACGCGATCAAGGGCCGAGCCGGGCGAATACGAATTTCCTGAATAAAGACGATAAGTTTCAATCTATTAAAGTATGCCCGCTGATCCACTGGACGTGGAAAGACATCTGGAGATATACATCCAAGCATGAGCTGGATTACAACATTCTTCATGATCAGGGCTATCCGAGCATCGGCTGTGAACCGTGCACTTCACCTGCGTTTACTGCAGAAGACTTGCGGAGCGGCAGATGGAACGGAATGGCGAAAACAGAATGCGGACTGCATGAATAAAGGAGCTGCACAATGGAATTAGCCGCTATTTTATTCTGCCTGTTTTTCGCCATGAATATCGGAGCCAGCGGAGCCGCGGCTTCAATGGGAGTCGCTTACGGGTCCGGCGCCGTTAAAAAGAAAACGTATGCGCTGATCATCTGCGCGGCTGGCGTCCTGTCAGGGGCGGTTATCGGCGGCGGAGAAGTCGTTAAGACGATCAGCGGCGGAATCATTCCCGAACAGACCATTACGCTCACCATTGTCTGCATTATTATCGGAGCTGCGGCGTTATCGTTATTCACGGCGAATGTGCTCGGCATTCCGCTGTCGACGAGCGAGGTCACCGTCGGGGCGATTGTCGGGGTCGGAGTCGCGTACAAAGTATTGTTTCTGCAGCATCTTTTGGTCATCGTGATTTTTTGGGTGCTCGTTCCGTTTGTCGCGTTCTGTTTCACGTTTCTCGTATCGAAGGTATCCAGTTCTCTGAATATTCGAGTCATTTCGAGCCGGAAACAGAAGGTTTTGGGGATTGTCTTGCTTATTGCGGGGTTTTGGGAAGCTTTTTCAGCCGGAATGAACAACGTCGCAAATGCGGTAGGGCCTTTAGTTGCCGCCGGCGTGCTCAGCGTGTCCAAAGGGACGCTGTACGGAGGTATCTTTGTCGCTCTCGGCGCTCTGCTTTTAGGACGCAGAGTGCTTGAAACCAACGGGAAAAAGATTACGAGATTTTCCGCCGGCGAAGGCATACTGCTTTCCGGAACCGGGGCCGGGCTTGTCATTATCAGTTCCGTGTTCGGTCTGCCGGTTCCTTTGGCGCAGGTGACATCATCATCAATCATCGGTATCGGAATGGCCAAAAACGGGCCGAACGTTTTTCATAAAGAAGTCGTGAAAACGATGCTCAAAGTATGGGTCGTTTCGCCGTTTTTGTCACTGTCGATTTCGTATCTGCTTGTCTCTCTGCTGTTAAAAGGAGATTACTATTCCATCTTTATGATGGCCAGCGTGCTTTTGGCAGCTGGCGGAGCCGCCAGTCTGATGAAAGCCATCCGAAAAGAGAAGCGCTCTGTCCATGAACAAGGCGGGGGCATTTAACTATTAATCTGAGTTTATTTATCTGTTAACTGGGAGGAAAATGTACTATGAGTCTAGCACCGCACGGAGGAACATTAGTTAATCGGGTGAATGAGCAGTATGATCTTACATCCGTCCAAAAAGAAATTGAGCTGGATTTGATTTCGTTTGCTGATTTAGAGCTGATCGGAATCGGTGCCTACAGCCCGATTGAAGGATTTTTCACAGAAAAAGATTACGTGTCAGTCGTTGAAAATATGCGTCTGGCATCCGGGGCCGTCTGGTCTTTGCCGATTACGCTTCCGGTCGATTCAGAAAAAGCGGCTGAGCTTGCTGTCGGAGACACCGTAAAACTGACTTACGGCGGAGAAACATACGGCGTAGTGGACATCGAAGATATTTATACGCCGGATAAACAAAAAGAAGCCGTTCACGTATATAAAACCGATGATGACGCTCATCCAGGAGTGAAAAAACTATTTTCACGCGGCGATACGTATGTCGGCGGGCCGATCACATTAATTAAAAAAGCGTCAAAGCAGTTTCCTGAGTTTACATTTGAACCTGCTGAAACGAGACGAAGCTTTGAAGAAAAAGGCTGGAAAACCATCGTCGGTTTCCAAACGAGAAATCCGGTTCACCGCGCTCACGAATATATCCAGAAAACCGCGCTTGAGACGGTTGACGGCCTGTTTTTGAACCCGCTCGTCGGTGAAACAAAATCAGATGACATTCCGGCGGATGTCAGAATGGAAAGCTATCAGGTGCTGCTCGATCATTATTATCCGAAAGACCGCGTTTTCCTCGGTGTATTTTTGGCGGCAATGCGGTACGCGGGACCGAGAGAAGCCATTTTCCACGCGCTTGTCCGCAAAAACTACGGATGCACGCATTTTATCGTCGGCCGCGATCATGCCGGCGTCGGTGATTACTACGGAACATACGAAGCGCAAGAGCTGTTTGATCAATTTACAGCGGATGAGCTCGGGATTACACCGATGAAATTCGAGCACAGCTTCTTCTGCCAAAAATGCGGCAACATGGGAACCGCCAAAACATGTCCGCATGACAGAGAAGACCACGTCATTCTGTCGGGAACAAAGGTCAGAGAAATGCTGCGAAGCGGCGTCATGCCGCCGGCGGAATTCAGCCGTCCTGAAGTTGTCGATGTGCTGATTAAAGGGCTGAAAACGAAAGAAGAAGCAGGCGTTTCTTAAGGAGGAAAAAAGAGTGACAAATCGTGATATCGTATGGCATGAAGCCTCAATAACGAAAGAAGAATACCAGCAGAAAAACAAGCATAAAAGCTCTATCCTCTGGCTGACGGGTTTAAGCGGTTCAGGGAAATCTACCATTGCAAACGCCGCAGCCCGCGAGCTGTTTGAACAGGGCTATCAAGTCATTGTGCTTGATGGAGATAACATCCGTCACGGCTTAAACAAGGACTTAGGATTTTCTGATGATGACCGCAAGGAAAATATACGCCGAATCGGGGAAGTGGCAAAGCTTTTCGTTCAGCAGGGCACCATCGTCATTACGGCTTTTATTTCTCCGTTCCGTGAGGACAGAGATCAGGTGAGAGAGCTGATGGCAGAAGGCGAATTTAATGAAATCTATGTAAAATGCGACCTCGATATATGTGAAAAGCGCGATCCGAAAGGTTTGTATAAAAAAGCCAGAAACGGCGAAATTCCGTTCTTTACGGGAATCGACTCACCGTATGAAGAGCCGAATGCGCCTGAGCTCGTACTTGATTCAGGAAAATATGAACGCGAAGAATGCACCGGCAGACTGATTGATTTTGTGAAAAACAGCTTAGCATAATAAGTCCGAAAAGGCCGCGCAATCAGCCGGATATCCTCCCTAATGGCGGGATACGGTAAAATAGCTGAGGTGCGGCCTCGCGGCTGTTCTGTGAAGATGTCAAAACGGATCGGGGAGACATGCTATGGGGAAAGTATTTATCGTTGGAGCCGGTCCGGGAGATCCGGACTTATTAACGGTCAAGGCAATGAAAGCCATACAGAAAGCGGACGTTATACTATATGACAGATTGGTAAATAAAGAGATTTTACAGTATGCAAGAGAAGAAGCGGATCTGATTTACTGCGGAAAGCTCCCGGATTTTCATATTATGAAGCAGGATACGATCAACCGTTTCCTTGTGAAGTATGCGAAAAAGGGAAAAACCGTGGTCAGGCTCAAGGGGGGCGACCCGTTTGTTTTCGGCCGCGGGGGCGAAGAAGCGGAGGCTCTCGCGCAAAACGCCATTCCGTTTGAGATCGTTCCCGGCATTACATCGGGAATCGCGGCAGCTGCTTACGCCGGCATCCCCGTTACGCACAGGGAGGCGAGCTCCAATGTCGCATTTGTTACAGGGCATTATAAACAAGAAGACGACTTTGAAGAAAAATGGAAAGCACTGGCGACGGGCATTGATACGCTGGTGATTTATATGGGGATTAAAAATATCCGGCAGATTGAAAGAATGCTGCTGGAAAACGGCAGAGACGGCGGCACTCCGGCGGCCTTTATTCATTGGGGAACGACGGACAGGCAAAAAACAGTCGTCTGCACCGTCAGCACACTTTCAGACACAGTGATAAAAGAAGAAATCAAAAATCCGAGCTTAATCGTCATCGGTGATGTCGTTAATTATCACTGCAAGCTGGACTGGTTTGAATCTGAACTGAAAAATCCGGATCTGAGCGAGGCGTTGTAAATGAAGCAGGCGATTTTATACATTGGGCACGGAAGCCGGCTGAAAAAAGCGCAGGCAGAATCGGCCGCGTTTTTAAAAGGGTGCATGCCGCACGCTGACGCCCCCATTCAGGAAATCTGTTTTTTAGAACTGCAGGAACCGTCTATTGAAGCGGGCTTTGAAGCATGTGTCAAACAAGGCGCCACTCATATTGCAGCTGTGCCGCTGCTGCTCTTGACCGCTGCCCACGCAAAGCATGACATTCCGGCTGAAATCGCCCGTGCAGCGGCCCGGCATCCCGATATAAAAGTAACATACGGTGTCCCGATCGGAGTGGATGATGAAGTCGTCAAAGCGGTGCATCATCGCATTGAGGACACCGGAGTGCCGATTGAGCAGGCGAAAGTGGTGCTGATCGGCAGAGGAAGCACAGATCCGGCGGTTAAAAATGCCGTCAGTGAGATTGCCGGAAAACTTGAGGCGATCACACCTGTTAAAGAAGTCATCCCTTGTTTTTTAACAGCCTGTGATCCCCACTATAAAGAAGTGTTTGCAGGCCTTGAAGAAGATGGCGGAGCACCCGTTTTTATCGTCCCGTATCTTCTGTTTACAGGGCTTTTAATGACTGAAATTCAACGGGAAGTCCAAAAGCTTCAGACGGTCAATCGAAATGTGCATCTCGCTTCATACTTAGGTTTTCACCCGCATATTAAGCAGGCGTTTTTGAACCGTGTGACAGAGGCTGTTCGAAACCCCGGCGGGCAGTTTGATTTTAAGGGGGGACAGTATGCTGCCTCTTCACATTAATCTCAGCGGAAAAAGAATTGTCATCGCGGGCGGGGGCAGTGTTGCCTTAAGAAGGCTCAAAACAGTGCTTCCGGAAGGCGCGGATATTACTGTAATCAGTCCCGATGTCCTGCCGGAAATTAAACAGCTTGCGGATGAAGGACGCATCCGCTGGATTGCCCGGAAAATTGAAATGAAGGATCTCACGCCCGCTTTTTTCATTATTGCCGCGACAAATGACCGAGGCGTGAATCAGAAGATAGCCGCAAGCGCTTCTGAAACGCAGCTGGTCAACTGTGTAAGCAACGCTGAACAGGGCACAGTATATATGCCGAAGATCATCCGCAAAGGACGCATTGAAGTATCAGTATCAACAAGCGGCGCAAGCCCGGTACATACGAAAAGACTGGCTGAAAACATTGAGCCCTTGATTACTGATGATTTGGCTGAAGAAGTGGATCGATTGTTTGAGAAAAGAAGAAGACTATAAAAACTATACCTTGTCTGTCATCAGGCAGGGTATTTTTTATGCTTTCCTGACTGTCTTGCTGCTTTCGAGACGAGGAGAAATGATTCAAAAAAAGGAAGCGGGCTGTTTCGTTCAGAATTTGCTTATGTGAACGCTGACACGGGGGTCACCGCCGTCCGGATACAAAGGACCAAGCCGATCTTTACTTGACGGGAAACCGTTCACATCCTTTAAAGATCGGTTCTGACGGCTGAGAGAGTGTCTCCATTTATGTTCAGAAATGAGGTAATAAAAAAACACCACCAAGCTGAGTGCGGTATCAGCTTGATGGTGCGTTTATTTTTTCAGCCGTATGACAAGATCGGCATCAGGTGTGACAAATACAGTATGCTGGCTGTCATAGGTGACGAAGCCGGGCTTTGCGCCGTTTGGCTTTTTCACATGTCTGATTTTTGTATAATCAACCGGTACGGAGCCGGAATCTTTCGCCTTGGAAAAATAAGCGGCGATCGCAGCTGCTTCCAATATGGATTGTTCATCCGGATCGCTGCTTTTAATCACAACGTGGGAACCTGGAATGTCTTTCGTGTGGAACCATACATCATCCCTTGCGGCGGCTTTTGTCGTTAAGTACTCATTTTGTTTATTATTTTTGCCGACAAGGATCGTCAATCCCTGCGAAGATTCATATTGCTCTAAAACAGGAACGTGCTGTTTCTGTTTTTTCTGTCCTCTTTGCTGTTTCGGACGCAGGTATTTGCCTTCGACAAGCTCCTCCCTTATTTCGTGAATATCCTTTGTGGAAGCGGAGGAAAGCTGCTGGATCAGCTGATCGAAATAAGCGATTTCCTCCTCGGCCAGGCGGATCTGTTCTTTTACAACCTCAACGGAATTCTTCGCTTTTTGATATTTTGTAAAATACATCTGCGCGTTTTCGGACGGTGTTTTGTTCGGATTTAAAGGGATGGTCACCGTCGGACTCTCTTCATCATAGTAATTGATGACGTTCGCTTCTTTGTCGCCTTTTTTCAGCATATACAAATTCGCCGTCAGCAGCTCGCCGTATAGCTGGAATTCTTTCGCGTTCTCTGAGTAGTCCAGTGTCTTTTCCAGTTTTTTGATCTTGTTGGCGTTCTTTTTTCGTTCATTTGCGACAAACCGCTCAAGATCCTGGGCCTGCTGTTTAACGCGGTCGCGCTCTGCTTTTCCGAAATAAAACCGGTCTAACAGTTCACTCAGTGATTGAAAGGTTCGCTCTTCTCCGTTTACATGCGTGAGAGACAGGAGATAAAAGTATTCCTTTCCGCCTGCTGTCGTGATGTTCGGTGTAAACCTGCAGTCCTTCACGCTGCGGAACATCTCTGTCAGCGTCTTCGGCAGCGTTATTTTGTTAGCGAGGCCCGCTCTGTGAACAGCTTCTTTTGCAAACAGCGGAGAAACCCCGGAGAAATGTGTGACGATCTGCTGGTCAAGCCGCCCTTCCTGAAAACTGAGATGACGCAAAATGTCCTCTTCATCCGCAGCAAGCGGCGAAATTTTTTCCTGAGCGGGAGGGAGTTTGTAATCATAGCCCGGCAGAACGGTCCGGTAGCTGTTCATCGACGGAGATAAATGCTTCAGTCCGTCAATGATGGCACCTTCTCCGTCAGTGAGAATAATATTGCTGTGGCGCCCCATAATTTCAACATACAGTGTTCTGACGGTTTCGTCGCCGATTTCATTTCTGCTTTTTATGCGGAATATCATAATCCGGTCTAATCCGGCCTGTTCTATTTTCTCAATAAAGCCGCCTTCTATATGCTTTCTGAGCAGCATACAAAACATCGGGGGCTCGCTCGGATTTTCATAGGCCTGGTTTGTCACGTGCACCCGTGAATAGCTCGGATGCGCCGATAATAATAATTTATGGTTTTTTCCGTTAGCGCGGATATGGAATATTACATCGTGCTTAAAAGGCTGATGGACTCTCGTAATCCGGCCTCCGGCGATCCGGCTGTTTAATTCATGTGTCATTCCGTATGTAAACATGCCATCAAAAGACATATAAAACACCCTTTCCTTCTTCCTGCATTCGATAATTATAGCATGAAAAGGGACGAGTCAGAATAAGCTTGTTTACAGAGTGACATCTCTAAAGCGAGGCAGGGGAGTGGACGAGAAGAATGAAGTTTCATGAAATGGGTCAAACCGATTTGCTGAAAGCAACAAATACGTCCATTAAACAGGGATTGACCGAAAAAGAGGTGAAAAAACGCCTTGAAAAGCACGGACCGAACGAGCTTCAGGAGGGCAAGAGGACACCGGCGATCGTCGTGTTTTTCGCCCAATTTAAAGATTTTATGGTGCTCGTGCTGCTTGTGGCAACCTTAATTTCCGGGTTTTTAGGCGAATATGTAGATGCCGTGGCGATTATGGCGATTGTATTTGTCAATGGGGTGCTCGGTTTTTTTCAGGAGAGACGGGCGGAGAAGTCTTTACATGCATTAAAAGAGCTGTCAACGCCGTATGTGTCAGCATTGCGGGACGGGAGCTGGAAGAAAATTCAGTCCAAGGAGCTCGTTCCCGGCGATATCGTGAAATTTTCAAGCGGCGACCGGATCGGCGCTGATGTCCGGATCGTTGAAGCGAAGAGCCTTGAAATCGAAGAATCGGCGCTGACCGGGGAATCGATCCCGGTTGTCAAACAAGCTGATAAGCTGAGAAAGCCGGATGTTTCTTTAGGCGATATCAACAATATGGCGTTTATGGGGACGATCGTAACGCGTGGCAGCGGTGTCGGCGTCGTCGTCGGTACAGGAATGAATACGGCAATGGGGAAAATCGCCGATATGCTGGAATCCGCCGGCAATCTTTCAACACCGCTGCAGCGAAGACTGGAAGAGCTCGGCAAAATCTTGATTATCGTCGCGCTGCTTTTGACGGTATTGGTCGTTGCAGTCGGCGTCTTACAGGGACATGAGCTTTACAGCATGTTTTTGGCCGGGGTGTCATTGGCCGTCGCAGCGATTCCGGAAGGGCTTCCCGCCATTGTTACGGTGGCATTATCAATCGGCGTTCAGCGCATGATCAAACAAAAATCAATTGTCAGAAAGCTCCCGGCAGTTGAAACATTGGGCTGCGCCTCTGTCATTTGTTCTGATAAAACCGGCACGCTGACACAAAACAAAATGACCGTCACCCATATGTGGTCAGGGGGAAAAACATTTAAAGTGTCAGGTATCGGCTATGAGCCGGCGGGAGTTTTTACACGCGATGAGCGGGAAATCAAGCCGAAAGATGAGAAGATGCTTGAACAGATGCTGGTTTTCGGCGCATTATGCAATACGTCCGAAATAGAACTGAAAGACGGTCATTATGTGCTTGACGGCGATCCGACAGAAGGAGCGCTGCTGACGGCCGCGAGAAAAGGCGGCTATTCAAACGACTGGCTCAGTGAACAATACCGGGTTGTTGCCGAGTTTCCGTTTGACTCCGTCCGCAAAATGATGACCGTCATCGCCGAAGATAAGGAAAAAAAGCGGTTCGTCATCACCAAAGGAGCGCCTGATGTGCTGATTGAACGCTCGTCACATATGATGCACGGCGGCAGAAGTGCGCCGTTTTCAGAAGAAAAGAAAGCTGAGGCAGAAGCGGTCTTGAAAGAACTGGCGTCGCAAGCCCTCCGGACGATCGCGATTGCTTATAAACCGTTAAATCCGGGTGAAAAGCCGACAATGGAGCAGGCGGAAAAGAACCTGACGATACTCGGCCTGTCCGGCATGATTGATCCGCCTCGTCCGGAGGTCAGACAGGCCATTAAAGAATGCCGTGAAGCGGGCATTAAAACGGTGATGATTACCGGTGATCACGTCGAAACGGCAAAGGCGATCGCGAAAGATTTGCGGCTTCTTCCGAAAAAAGGGCGTGTGATGGACGGAAAAACGCTGAATAAGCTTTCTGAAAAAGAGCTTACGGAGACAGTCGATGATATTTACGTATTCGCACGCGTATCACCTGAACATAAATTGAAAATCGTCAAAGCGTTTCAGGAAAACGGACACGTCGTCGCCATGACAGGAGACGGAGTAAATGACGCCCCGGCCATAAAGCAGGCTGATATCGGCGTTGCTATGGGCGTGACGGGAACGGATGTGGCAAAGGAAGCGTCCTCTCTTATTCTGGTAGATGATAACTTCGCTACGATTAAATCAGCCATAAAAGAGGGGAGAAATATCTATGAAAATATAAGAAAATTCGTCCGGTATTTACTCGCCTCCAACGTCGGTGAGATTTTAGTCATGCTGTTTGCGATGCTTCTCGCTCTGCCGCTGCCGCTCGTTCCGATTCAGATATTGTGGGTGAACTTAGTCACTGACGGGCTGCCGGCTATGGCGCTCGGTATGGATCAGCCGGAAGATGACCTGATGAGGCGGAAGCCGCGGCATCAGAAAGAAGGGGTATTTGCTAGAAAACTGGGCTGGAAAGTCGTCTCAAGAGGATTTTTAATCGGAGCCGCAACCATTTTAGCGTTTATCGTCGTGTATCACCGCAATCCTGAAAATCTCCCGTATGCACAGACCGTCGCATTCGCGACTCTTGTTCTGGCTCAGCTTATACACGTATTTGACTGCCGGAGCGAAACGTCTGTTTTCTCCCGTAATCCGTTTGAAAATATCTATCTGCTCGGCGCCATCGTTTCTTCTGTTTTCCTGATGGCCATCGTCATCTATTATCCGCCGCTGCAGCCTATTTTCAAAACTGTGCCGATTACGCCGGCCGATTGGATGCTGATTCTCGGCATGTCGGGCATACCTACTTTTTTGCTGGCGGGTTCACTTTTGACAAGAAAAAAATAATTCCATATGATATAATCTTAGGGGTAATAGCATGTCTATTGCCCTTTTATTTTGATAATGGGAAAGAATTGGGTGTTTCATATGATACGGAGTATGACAGGCTTCGGCAGCGCAAGCAGCACAAAAGGCGATCTTTCGGCAACCGTTGAGTTGAAATCCGTCAATTACCGGTTCAAAGAAGTGAACGCCCGTCTGCCAAGGCCTTTGCTATATGTAGAGGATAAGCTGAAACAAATCATATTGCAGCATATACAGCGCGGAAGAGTAGAACTGTTTCTTACTGTAAACAGTGACGCGCTCATAAAAAGAAGCCTGAAAATCGATTGGGAGCTCCTTGATGAATATGTGAGCGCCGCCCGCGTCATGAAAGATCGCTACAGCCTGGCCGCTGAACCCGACGCAATGGATTTCTTTGCTTTTGAACACATTGCACAGATTCATGAAGAGCAGATGCGTGATGACAAGCTTGAAGAAGTCATCACGGAGGCTGCTGAGCTGGCGGTAAAGGAACTTTGTGACATGAGGGAAAAAGAAGGCCGGCTTTTGGCGGAAGACTGCTTTCTGCACATTGAGCGGCTTGAGACGCTGTCCGAACGGGTGAAAGACCGCGCTTCGGCCGTTGTTACCCATTACCGCGAGCGTCTTTACGCCCGAATGAAGGAATGGACGGAGGACGCGATTGACGAAAGCAGGCTGATCACGGAATGCGCCATTTTCGCCGACCGTTCTGATATAACGGAAGAAATTACCAGATTAAAGAGCCATTTTGTTCAATTCCGTGATATATTAAAAGAAGGCGGTGCAGTCGGCCGCAAACTTGATTTCCTCGTTCAGGAACTTAACCGCGAAGCGAACACGATCGGCTCAAAAGCCAATGATCATCAAATCACAAAGCTTGTCGTGGAAATGAAAAGTTCTATTGAAAAATTGAAGGAACAAGTGCAAAATATAGAATAGCGACTGTGCGTATTGTTTACAGACGGTCTCTTCAGGTTACACTAGAGACGTCTATTTTACAGGGGGAACGTAGAAGATGACGATTAAACTGATTAATATCGGATTTGGCAATATCATCTCCGCCAATCGGATGATTTCGATTGTCAGCCCGGAGTCTGCGCCAATAAAGCGAATGATCCAGGATGCAAGAGACCGCGGAATGCTAATAGACGCTACATACGGACGAAGAACCCGTGCAGTTGTCGTCATGGATAGTGATCACATTATCCTATCTGCCGTCCAGCCTGAGACAGTTGCACACAGACTTTCTGTGAAAGAAGAAATTATGGATGAAGGGCAGGGGTAATTGCCGCATGAAAGAAAGAGGGTTATTAATCGTTCTCTCAGGTCCCTCCGGAGTTGGAAAAGGAACGGTTCGGCAAGCAATATTTTCACAAGAAGATACAAAATTTGAATACTCAATTTCAGTCACGACGAGAAACCCGAGAGAGGGCGAAGTCGACGGCGTCGATTATTTCTTTAAATCAAGAGATGAATTCGAACGCATGATTGAAAACAACAAACTGCTTGAATGGGCAGAATATGTCGGCAACTATTACGGAACGCCCGTTGATTATGTCGAACAGACGCTTCAAGAAGGAAAAGACGTCTTCTTAGAGATTGAAGTGCAGGGCGCGCTCCAAGTGCGGAATGCATTTCCGGAAGGCCTGTTTATCTTCTTAGCGCCGCCGAGTCTTTCTGAGCTGAAAAACAGAATCGTGACAAGAGGGACAGAAACAGACGATTTAATTGAAAACAGAATGAAGGCCGCCAAAGCTGAAATCGAAATGATGGACGCGTATGATTATGTCGTGGAAAACGACAATATCCAAACGGCTTGTGATAAAATTAACGCAATTGTTCTCGCCGAGCACTTAAAGCGTGAACGCGTTGCTCCGAGATATAAGAAAATGCTGGAGGTAGAATAACTTATGTTAGATCCGTCAATTGACTCTTTAATGAATAAATTAGATTCTAAATATACTTTGGTGACTGTGTCTGCAAGACGCGCGCGTGAAATGCAGATCAAAAAAGACCAGCAGATTGAACATACCATTTCTCACAAATATGTAGGCAAAGCTTTAGAAGAAATTGACGCGGGCCTGCTTTCGTTTGAAAGAGAAGACAGCGAATAACAAGCACACGTAGCAACCTATCTCTACATAGGTTGTTATTTTTTTCCGTTTGGGATTTGTCCAATGCTTTCATAAAGGAGAGAGACTTCATGAAAAACCGAAACATTCTGCTATGCGTAAGCGGAGGGATTGCCGTTTATAAAGCTTCCGCGCTCACGAGCAAGCTGGTCCAGGCCGGTGCGAACGTAAAAGTGATTATGACTGAGTCCGCGCGTGAGTTTGTTTCTCCGCTGACATTTCAGGCGCTGAGCCGGAATGAAGTGTATACAAATACTTTTAAAGAACAAAATCCGAAGGTGATTTCTCATATTGACGCCGCTGACTGGGCGGATTTAATTATCGTCGCACCCGCTACGGCAAATGTCATCGGCAAGCTTGCCAACGGAATTGCTGACGATATGCTCACAACGACGGTGCTGGCGGCGGAGGCTCCGGTGTGGGTGGCGCCTGCGATGAATGTCCATATGTATGATCATCCGGCGGTGAAACGGAACATTTCCGTGCTTTATCAGGACGGCGTCCGTTTTATTGAGCCGAGTGAAGGCTATTTGGCATGCGGATATGTCGGCAAAGGAAGGTTAGAAGAGCCGGAGCTTATTGTTGAGCGTGTCAGAGAGCATTTTAAGGAGCCGGAAGACGATGCGCCGCTGAAAGGAAAACATATTGTCATTACGGCGGGTCCGACGCGCGAAGCCGTGGACCCCGTCCGCTTTTTCACAAATAAATCCACCGGCAAAATGGGCTATGCCGCTGCCGAAGCTGCCGTCCGGCTGGGTGCGCGGGTGACGCTGATTTCAGGTCCGGTGTCAATAGAACCTCCTGAGGGGCTGTATCAGTTCCTTCCCGTGCAATCAGCAGCAGATATGAGAGACGCCGTGCTATCTGTGTTTGATTCATGTGACATCGTCATTAAGACGGCGGCCGTGGCCGATTTTACGCCGGCGGCTGTTTCTGAACATAAAATGAAGAAGAAAGACGGTTCACTCGTGATCGAGTTCAACCGTACGGCAGACATCCTGAAAGAACTCGGCGAACGGAAAACACACCAGCTTCTGATCGGCTTTGCGGCTGAAACACAAGACATCGAACGCTATGCGCGCAGAAAACTTGAACAGAAAAACCTTGATATGATCGTGGCGAATGACGTGAAAGCCGAAGGAGCCGGGTTTGGCACAGATACGAATGTCGTCACCTTCTATTTCCGGGACGGAAGAAAGCGGGAGCTTGCGCTTATGTCTAAACTTGACGTTTCCTTTGAAATGCTGAAGGAAATAACAGCTTTGAAAGACGAGGACCGAAAACCCGTATGAATGTAGCTGAAGTCATTGTTGATGTAAGCTCCAAAAACATTGACAGACCCTTTGATTACAAAATCCCCGATCATTTAAAGGGAATGATCGAAGTCGGCATGCGGGTGATTGTCCCGTTCGGCCCGCGCAAGCTTCAAGGGTTTGTGACCGGTTTGAAAGATTCGTCTGAATTAAACGGCGGGTCAATGAAGGAAGTGGAGAAGCTTCTTGATTTGACGCCCGTTCTGACTGAAGAACTGATGCAGCTGTCTTCATGGCTTTCTGACAAAACGCTGTCGTTTAAAATCACGGCGCTTCAGGCCATGCTGCCGGCAGCGCTGAAGGCGAAGTACGAAAAAGAGCTGAAAGTCGTTGACGAAGAAGCGCTGACACCGGACATCAGACAGCTTTTCAGAAATCAGAAAAGTCTTCTGTACTCGGATATTACCGATGAACGCCTTCTTTCGTCACTTCAAAAATTCGTGCGCAAAGGAAGCATTGATGTCACATATAAGGTCGCCCAGAAAACGAATAAAAAAATGATCCGCATGATCGAAGCGGGGGCAGACAAAGAGGAACTCACCCGGCACGCAGATTCATTGACAAAGCAGGCTGCTAAACAGCTCGCCGTGCTTACTTATTTTATCGGCGGGGGAGAAAAGATTTCCGCGGCTGAGCTTTGCAAAAAGACCGATTCCAGTTCAGCGACGCTGAAAACGCTTCTCAAAAAGGGGCTTCTTACGGAAAGTTTTGAGGAGGTTTACCGCGATCCTTATCAGGACAGAATGTTCAAAAAAACAGAGCCGCTAGCCCTTACTGAAGAGCAGCAGGACGCTTTTGAGCCGATTAAACAAGCCGTAGCCGATCATGTTCATCACGTCTTTCTGCTTCACGGCGTAACGGGAAGCGGCAAAACGGAAATTTACCTGCAGTCCATTGAAAAGGTGCTGGCAAAGGGAAAAGAAGCCATCGTGCTCGTTCCGGAAATCTCATTGACACCGCAAATGGTGAACCGATTTAAAGGCCGTTTCGGCTCTCAGGTTGCGGTCATGCACAGCGGTTTATCCACAGGTGAAAAATACGATGAATGGCGGAAGATTCAGCGCAAGGAAGTCCGGCTTGTCGTCGGAGCCAGGTCGGCCATCTTTGCCCCGTTTGAAAATCTCGGTATGATCATTATTGATGAAGAACACGAATCTTCCTATAAGCAGGAGGAAATGCCGCGGTATCATGCTAAGGACGTAGCCATCCGCCGGGCCGAGCATCATAACTGTCCGGTCGTCCTCGGGAGCGCCACGCCGACATTGGAGTCATTTGCGCGGGCGAAAAAAGGCGTTTATGAGCTGCTTCCGTTAAAACACCGCGTAAATCGCCAGCTCATGCCGGATGTTTCTCTCGTTGATATGAGAGAAGAGCTGAGAAACGGCAACAGGTCGATGTTTTCAATAGAGCTGATGGAACAGCTGGAAGAGAAGCTTGCGAAAAAAGAGCAGGCCGTTCTCTTTCTGAATAAACGGGGGTATTCTTCGTTTGTCATGTGCCGGGACTGCGGCTATGTACCGCAATGTCCGCATTGCGACATTTCAATGACGTATCACCGCTACGGGCAAAGGCTGAAATGCCACTACTGCGGTCATGAGGAGTCTGTTCCGGGAACATGTCCGGAATGCGGCAGTGAACATATCCGCTTTTTCGGCACGGGAACGCAGCGTGTGGAGGAAGAGCTTACCAAAGTGCTGCCACAGGCGCGCGTCATCAGGATGGATGTGGACACGACTTCAAGAAAAGGCGCCCACGAAAAGCTATTGTCCGCGTTCGGTGAAGGAAAAGCGGATATCCTGCTCGGCACGCAAATGATCGCAAAAGGGCTTGATTTTCCGAACGTGACACTCGTCGGAGTATTAAGCGCAGATACGACGCTTCACATCCCTGATTTCAGGGCGGCTGAGAAGACATTTCAGCTGTTGACCCAAGTAAGCGGACGGGCCGGGCGGCATGAAAAGCCGGGAACGGTGGTCATTCAAACGTATACACCGTCTCATTACAGCATTCAGCTGACGAAAACGCATGACTATGAAACTTTCTTTCAGCAGGAGATGGCGCACAGGCGGGCTCAGTCATATCCGCCTTATTATTACGTGGCGCTGGTGACCGTTTCTCATGAAGAAGCGGCAAAAGCGGCGGTCACCGCAGAAAAGATTACAAACTATTTAAGAGCGGGGTGCGGGCCCGACACGAAAATTCTTGGGCCGGCGGCTTCCCCGATTGCCAGGATCAAAGATAGATATCGCTATCAATGCGTGATAAAATACAGACAGGAAAACGAGTTGCAGATTCAGTTGAAAAAAATACTGGAGCACTATAAACGCGACATTGCACAAAAGCATGTAATGATTTCAATCGATATGAATCCGTACATGCTGATGTAACATTAGTTTTGGAGGGCAAAATTTTGGCTGTGAAAAAAATCGTCACACACCCCGCGGAAGTTTTGGAAACACCCGCTGAGGAAGTGACAGTGTTTGATAAAAAATTAAAAAAACTGCTTGATGATATGTACGATACGATGCTTGAAATGGATGGCGTCGGCCTCGCCGCGCCGCAAATCGGCATTTTAAAAAGAGCGGCCGTCGTTGATATCGGTGAAGAAAGCGGCCGGATCGACCTTGTAAATCCGGTTATTCTTGAAAAGAGCGGTGAGCAGACCGGAGTTGAAGGCTGCTTAAGCTTTCCTGGGGTTTACGGCGACGTCACCCGCCCGGATTACGTAAAGGTAAAAGCTTACGACCGTAAAGGAAAACCGTTTGTTTTAGAAGCGGAAGGCTTTTTGGCCAGAGCCGTCCAGCATGAAATGGATCATTTAGACGGCATTTTATTCACATCAAAAATTACGGCTTACTACACTGAAGAAGAACTGGCAGAAATGGAAGGATGATTGGATGACAAGGATCGTTTTTATGGGAACGCCCGACTTTTCAGTTCCCGTGCTGCGCACGCTTATTGAAGACGGATATGAAGTGGTTGGGGTCGTTACGCAGCCTGACCGCCCCAAAGGCAGAAAAAAAATCATGACGCCGCCTCCCGTAAAGGCTGAAGCTGAACGTCACGGCATCCCCGTGCTTCAGCCCGAAAAAGTAAGGCTTGAAGAAGAAATAGAAAAAGTGCTCAGCCTGAAGCCGGACTTGATTGTTACCGCGGCATTCGGACAGATCCTGCCCAAGCAGCTGCTTGACGGCCCGAAATACGGCTGCATTAACGTGCACGCGTCACTATTGCCTGAATTAAGAGGCGGAGCGCCGATACATTATTCGATTCTCCAAGGCAAGAAGAAAACGGGCGTGACGATTATGTATATGGTAGAAAAGCTTGATGCGGGTGATATGATTTCTAAAATCGAAGTGGAAATTGATGAAACGGATAATGTCGGCACGCTTCACGACAAATTAAGCATAGCGGGGGCGAAGCTTTTGTCAGAGACCGTTCCGAACGTCATTTCCGGAAATATTAAACCGATCAGACAGGACGAATCAAAAGCGACTTACGCGCCTAACATTAAGCGTGAGCAGGAGCGGATCGACTGGACAAAGCCCGGGGAAGACATTTACAACCAGATCAGAGGCTTAAACCCTTGGCCTGTCGCCTATACAACATTGAACGGACAAAATATCAAAGTATGGGCGTCTGAAAAAGTTGCGGCAAAAACTGAGGCAGCGCCCGGAACAGTCATCCGCACGGAGCAAAACGGCATTGTCGTCGCATCGGGAAACGGCACCGCTCTTTTGATCACAGAGCTGCAGCCGTCAGGTAAAAAACGGATGAAGGGCGAGGATTTTGTAAGAGGAAAAAATGTTCAGTCGGGTGACGTGTTAGGAGGAGCAGATGAAAAAAATTAATGTCCGTGAGCTTGCCCTTGAAGCGCTTGAGAAGCTCGAGCAAAATCAGGCATACAGCAACCTGCTTCTTACATCGGTTATCAAAACGAACACGCTCAGCGACCAGGACCGGGGACTGCTGACAGAGCTTGTCTACGGAACGCTCCAAAATAAAATCGCTCTAGACTATATACTGAAGCCTTTTATCCGCAAGCCTAATAAGGTGAAGCCGTGGGTGATTCAGCTGCTGCGTCTGTCCGCATATCAAATGGAATACTTAGAAAAAATTCCGGATCGCGCCGCTATCCATGAAGCGGTTGAAATCGCCAAAAAACGCGGGCATAAGGGAATCGCGTCCTTTGTCAACGGCATCCTGCGCTCCCTGCAGCGTGAGGGCGCGCCGTCATTTGCTGAAATTGAAGACCCGATTCTCCGCCTTTCAACAGAGACGAGCCATCCCGAATGGCTCGTAAAGGAGTGGGTTGAGGCGTACGGCTTTGAGGCGGCCGAAAAGATCTGCCGGATTCATCTCGTTCCGCCGAAACAGACGCTCCGTGTCAATCACATCAAGGCCGACAGGGAAAAGCTGCTGGATAAGATGGAAAATGCAGGTCTGGAAGCGGAAGCCGGAGACCTTTCTCCTGATGCGATTAAGCTTTTAAAAGGAAGCATCGCAAACACGGAATTTTTCCAAAACGGGCAAGTATCCATCCAGGATGAAAGCTCAATGCTCGTCGCGCGGGCGCTGGACCCGAAGCCGGGGGAAACCGTGTTAGACGCATGCGCCGCACCCGGAGGAAAGTCGGCTCATATCGCAGAATTAATGGAGAACGAGGGGAGCCTCACATCGCTTGATCTTCACCGCCATAAAGTGAAGCTGATTAAAGAAGGCGCGGAACGGCTCGGACTTACGATCATCGACGCGCAAACGATGGATGCCAGAAAAGCTGGGGACGCTTTTGGCGCAGAACGGTTTGACCGGGTTCTCGTGGATGCCCCGTGCTCAGGTTTCGGCGTCATCAGAAGAAAGCCTGATATGAAATATACAAAGACGCCGGATGACAGCAGACGGCTGTCAGAGATCCAGCTCGGTATTTTAAGGGAAATCGCCCCATTAGTAAAAAAAGGTGGCACACTCGTATACAGTACGTGTACAATGGACCGGACAGAAAATGATGAAGTTATGCATGCGTTTATACAAGAACACCCTGAGTTTGAACCCGATTTGTCTCTTGAAAAGCGGCTGCCTGAAAAGGCGAGACCCTTTGTTCAGGATGGAAGCCTTCAAATTCTTCCGCATTATTTCGGAACAGACGGTTTCTTTATTAGCAGCATGAGAAAGAAGGGATAAAAAATGACACAATTAAAAAAGACAAGCATACGGAAAGAGCTGCGGACTGAACAGCCGTCCATTTACTCTTTTGAATTAGATGAAATCAAACAATGGCTGACCGAGAATGGCGAAAAGCCGTTCCGCGCGGCACAGATTTTTGAATGGCTTTATGAAAAACGGGTTTCTTCTTTCGAGGAAATGACAAACCTTTCAAAAAGCCTGCGTGAAAAACTTGAGAGCAATTTTGTGCTGACAACGCTGAAAACGGCTGTAAAGCAGACGTCACAAGACGGCACGATGAAATTTTTATTCGAGCTTCACGACGGTTATACAATTGAAACGGTTTTAATGAGACACGAGTATGGCAATTCTGTATGTGTAACGACACAGGTCGGCTGCCGGATCGGCTGCACATTTTGCGCGTCAACACTTGGCGGACTGAAACGGAATCTTGAGGCGGGAGAAATCGTCGCTCAAGTCGTGAAAGTGCAAAAGGCGCTTGATGAAACGGATGAACGCGTCAGCTCAGTCGTCATCATGGGAATCGGAGAGCCGTTTGATAATTTCAATGAAATGCTCGCTTTCTTAAAAATCATTAACCATGATAAAGGACTGAACATCGGAGCGCGTCATATCACGGTTTCCACAAGCGGCATCATTCCGAAGATTTATGATTTCGCCGATCAAAAAATGCAGATCAATTTCGCGATTTCTCTGCATGCCCCGAATACGGAGATCAGAAGCCGTCTGATGCCGATTAACAAAGCCTATAAGCTTCCTGACCTTATGGAAGCCGTCAAATATTACATCGAGAAAACAGGCAGACGGATCAGCTTTGAATACGGCTTGTTCGGAGGCGTAAATGATCAGGTCGAACACGCGGAAGAGCTTGCAGAACTGTTAAAAGACGTGAAATGCCATGTCAACTTAATTCCGGTAAACTATGTGCCTGAACGGGATTACGTCCGCACACCTAGAGATCAGATTTTCGCATTCGAAAAAACGTTAAAATCCCGCGGTGTAAATGTCACGATCAGAAGAGAGCAAGGCCATGACATTGACGCGGCCTGCGGTCAGCTTCGCGCGAAGGAGCGTCAAGACGAGACGAGGTGAAGAGGTTGATTACAGCCTTAAAAACAGATACAGGTAAAGTCCGCCAGCATAATGAAGATGCGGCGGGCATTTTCACAAAAGAAGAAGCGGTGCTTGCGGTTGTCGCCGACGGCATGGGCGGTCATCTTGCCGGAGATGTGGCGAGCAGGATGGCGGTTGCAGCGATGGAAGAGCAGTGGAACCGGGCCGAATCCGTTCCGTCTCTGCCGTCTGATTGTGAGGTTTGGCTCAAAGACCGGATTCATGAGGCGAATGTCAGGGTGTATGAACACGCAAAAGCGAATGAAGAATGCCGGGGAATGGGCACCACCGTTGTCTGCGCTTTATTCACGGAGAAGTTTGTCACTGTGGCCCATATCGGAGACAGCCGGTGCTACCTGCTTCAAGAGGGTGAATTCGTTCAGCTGACTGAAGACCACTCGCTTGTGAATGAGCTGGTCAAGACGGGAGAAATTTCGAAAGAGGACGCCGAGCATCATCCGCGGAAAAATGTATTGACAAGAGCGCTGGGGGCAGATGAATCCATCAGCCCCGACGCCCGTTCTTTTGAGCTGTCTGACGGCGATCAGCTGCTTTTATGCTCTGACGGTCTGTCAAATAAACTAGAAGATCAAGAGATCAAACAAATGCTTCAAGCCGAATCTGCTCCTCAGGAAAAAGTAGACCTTCTCATCAGCAAAGCGAATCAAAACGGCGGCGAAGATAATATCACGGCTGTATTGATTGAGTTTTCCGCAGATGCAAAAGAGGGTGAAGACAAGTGCTAACCGGCAAGCGGATCAGCGGGCGTTATCACATCCTCCGGCCCATTGGAGGCGGCGGAATGGCGAACGTTTTTTTAGCTGAGGACATCATTCTCGAACGTGAAGTCGCAATTAAAATTCTGCGGTTTGACTTTGTGAATGACATTGAGTTTATCAGGCGTTTCAGAAGAGAAGCACAGTCGGCATCAAGCCTTGACCATCCGAATATCGTCAGTATTTACGATATCGGGGAGGAAGGCGATATTTATTACATTGTCATGGAATATGTGGAAGGCATGACATTAAAGGAATACATAACCGCACACGGACCGCTTCATCCGAAAGAAGCGCTGTCTGTTATGGAGCAGATCGTCTCAGCCATCGCCCATGCCCATCAAAATCATATCGTGCACCGGGATATTAAACCGCACAATATTTTGATAGATCATTCAGGGCATATTAAGGTGACGGATTTCGGAATCGCCACAGCCCTCACTTCGACGACAATCACACATACGAATTCTGTGCTGGGCTCGGTTCATTATTTGTCTCCGGAGCAGGCGAGAGGCGGTCTGGCAACGAAAAAATCAGATATTTACGCGCTCGGCATCGTACTGTTTGAGCTTTTAACAGGCAAAATCCCTTTTGACGGAGAATCAGCCGTAAGCATAGCATTAAAGCACTTGCAGACAGAAACGCCTTCCGCCAGAAAGTGGAACCCTTCGATTCCGCAGAGCGTTGAAAACATTATTTTAAAGGCAACCGCCAAAGATCCGTTTCACCGCTATGACAGCGCAGAGGACATGGAAGCGGACATCAGAACGGCTTTTGACGCCGGCAGGCTGAATGAACAAAAATTTTCCGTGCAGGATGATGAGGAAATGACGAAAGCGATTCCCGTTATTACTGACGGTGCAAAAACTGCGCCTCATGCGGAAACGCCGGAGGAGACGGACGATAAGGCACAGCAGCCCGCCAAAAAGAAAAAACGGAAATGGCCGTGGATTCTGATGGCTGTCTGCTTCATTTTCATTATGGCGGCTGTTCTTGCAGTCACTGTGTTCCCGTCTCTGTTTATGCCCAAAGATGTAAGCGTCCCCGACGTACGGGGCATGAAGTATGAAAAAGCGGAAGCCCTGCTGGAAAAGAACGGTCTCGAAGCCGACCCTGATATGGCGGACATTGAAGATGAAAAAATCGAAGAGGGATTAATGGTCAAAACTGATCCGAAAGCGGGATCTGCCGTTAAAGAAGGCTCTTCTGTAAAACTGTACAAAAGTATCGGGAAACCGAAAACCCAGCTGATCGACGTGAAAAGCCGGCAGATCGACGACGCGAAAAAAGCGCTGAAGGATAAAGGCTTCAAACATGTCAATGTAAAAGAAGAGAATGATGACAGTGCGGCAGGCACCGTAATTGATCAGAGCCCGTCAGCCGGCACCGACATGGTCGCAAGCGATGATGAAGTCAGCTTAACGGTCAGCCTCGGGCCGGCGGATGTTACGCTGAGGGACTTAAAAACTTACAGCAAAGAAGCGGCTTCGGGGTATCTTGAAGATAACGGCCTGCAGCTTGTTGAAAAAGAAGCGCATTCAGATGACGTGCCGGAAGGACAAGTCATGAAGCAAGAGCCGTCAGCCGGCACAGCGGTTAAGCCGGGAAGTAATGTTGCACTGACATTTTCGCTCGGACCTGAAGAAAAACCGGCGAAAACGGTAAAAGAAAAAATCAGCATTCCCTACGAACCCGAACATGAAGGGGACGAGCTTGAAGTGCAAATCGCCATCGATGATAAAGACCACAGCATCTCTGATACGTATGACTCCTTTAAAATTAAAGAGCCGACTGAAAAAACGATTGAACTGAAGATTGATCAGGGACAAAAAGGGTATTATCAAGTGATGGTCGATCATAAAGTCGTCAGCTATAAGACGATTGAATACCCTGAAGATAAAGACTGACCAAGGAGGGACCGTATGCCTGAGGGCAAAATTATTAAAGCATTAAGCGGATTCTATTATGTCTTGGATGAATCACAGAACAAGATCATTCAATGCAGGGGCCGGGGCATTTTCAGAAAAAATAAAATAACGCCTCTTGTCGGCGATTATGCCGTTTATCAGGCTGAAAATGATAAAGAAGGCTACCTGCTGGAAATCAAAGAACGAACAAACGAGCTGATCAGGCCGCCGATTTCAAACGTCGATCAGGCCGTTCTCGTCTTTTCCGCCGTTCAGCCGGCGTTCAGCACGTCATTATTGGACCGTTTTCTCGTCCTTGTGGAAGCCAACGGCATTCACCCGATCATCTGCATAACCAAAATGGACTTAGCTTCAGACGCGGAAACGAAAGAGAAGATCCTTTCTTATGTGAAAGACTATCAGGCGATCGGTTATGACGTATATGTGACGTCATCAAAAGAAAACAGCGGTTTAACAGACATTGTGAAACACTTTGAGAACAAAACCACGGTGTTTGCCGGCCAGTCCGGAGTCGGGAAATCTTCGCTTTTAAATGCGATCAGCCCGGAGCTTGAGCTGAAAACAAACGAGATTTCCGCACATTTGGGACGCGGGAAACATACGACGCGACATGTGGAGCTCATTCATACATCAGGCGGTCTTGTGGCGGATACTCCCGGGTTCAGTTCGCTTGAGTTTACCGATATTGAAGAAGAAGAGCTCGGCAGCACGTTCCCTGAGATCAGAGACATAAGCGCCTCGTGCAAATTCAGAGGCTGTCTGCATCTTAAGGAGCCGAAATGCGCGGTAAAGCAAGCGGTGGAAGAAGGAGACATCCGGACATACCGCTATGAGCATTACAAAGAATTTATGCAGGAAATAAAAGAGAGAAAGCCGAGGTATTAATATGATTAAGGTTGCGCCATCAATTCTTTCCGCCGATTTTGCTTCACTGGGCGAGGAAATTAAAGACGTGGAAAAAGGAGGGGCGGACTATATCCATATTGATGTCATGGATGGCCATTTCGTCCCTAACATTACAATCGGGCCGCTTATCGTTGAAGCCGTCCGTCCGGTGACTGATCTGCCGCTGGATGTCCATCTTATGATTGAAAACCCGGACCGCTACATCCCGGCATTCGCAAAAGCCGGTGCGGACATCCTTTCCGTTCACGCCGAGGCATGTCCGCATCTTCACCGGACCATTCAATTGATAAAAGAGCAGGGGATAAAAGCGGGAGTTGTGCTCAATCCGCATACGCCCGTTCAAATCATTGAACATGTGATCGATGAGCTGGACCTTGTGCTGTTAATGACGGTTAATCCGGGTTTTGGAGGACAGCGCTTCATTCATTCGGTCCTGCCGAAGATCCGTCAGGTCAAACAGCTGGCTGAGGAGAAAGGCCTTTCTGAACTTTTAATCGAGGTGGACGGCGGCGTTAATAAAGAAACAGCTCCTTTATGCGCTGAAGCGGGCGCCAACCTGCTTGTTGCCGGGTCTGCCGTATATAATCAGCCGGATCGGAAAAAAGCCATCGCTGACATCCGAAACGCAGAATAAACATGCTGAAAAAGAGCCCGGTGAAAGCCGCCGGCTCTTTTCGTATTTAAGAGAGAAAGGATAATATATGAAGACAATCAATATTGTTGCGGGCGGCCCCCGGGAGTTTATTCCCGAGCTGTCCGCGTACACAGACGGAGATACGACGTGGGTCGGAGTGGATAAAGGGACGGTCGCTCTTTTGGAGGCCGGGATCATTCCGCAGGAAGCTTTCGGTGATTTTGACAGCATTACGGAAGAAGAGCTCCTGCAGATTCAAGAAGCTGCGCCGTCCCTCCATGTGTATCAGGCGGAAAAAGATTATACCGATCTGGAACTCGCTCTTGACTGGGCTTTACAAAAAGAACCGGAGCACATTCGGATATTCGGTGTGACGGGCGGAAGAGCCGATCATTTTTTAGGGAACATTCAGCTGCTGTATAAAGCCGTAAATAAGGACACTGATGTTAAACTGATCGACAGGCAGAATGAGATTCAGATGTTCGGACCCGGCCGTTATACAATTGAAGAAAAAAGCAGCAGACGCTATGTTTCTTTTATTCCGTTTGCGGAAGCGGCAGACGGCCTGACGCTCGACGGTTTTAAATATCCTCTGGATAATTGTCATATTCCCATGGGTTCCACACTATGTATTAGTAACGAACTCATTCATTCACGAGGTACTTTTTCGTTTGCAAAAGGCATATTAATAATGGTAAGGAGCGCGGATTAAAAAAGCGGCTTCTGCCATATGCGGAAAAAACCATGAATCCTAAAGTGATGAACGCAGCGGATACGGAACTTATAGGAGGGGACAAAATGAAATTTTATACCATTAAATTGCCGAAGTTTTTAGGAGGAATTGTCCGGGCGATGCTGGGCTCATTTAGAAAAGAGTAGGCCCAAGGAGCTGAAATCGCCCTCTTTGAACGCATAAAAAACGCCTGCCGCATAATAGGGCAGGCGTTCATTTTTGCTTATACACGCTCAACTTTTCCGGATTTTAAAGCCCGGGCAGATACATATACTTTTTTAGGTTTGCCGTCAACGAGGATGCGGACCTTTTGAAGGTTGGCGCCCCAAGTACGTTTAGAAGCGTTCATTGCGTGAGAACGATTGTTTCCGGCTTTTGTTTTTTTACCTGTAATAAAACATTTACGTGCCATTTGTTTCCCTCCTAACTGCGCGAAACATCTTTTCAAACATAGTGTCTCAGATGCTTTCGTTATACAATACTTTAAATAATTTACCACAGCTAAAAACCGTTTGCAACTATTGTTTACCTTACTTTCAAGAAAAATCACTTGACATGTAAAACCAATCACATTTCCGCGCTGGAGCGCCGCTGTCTGTATCTTTTCTTTTCATAATGGGATACATATAGTAGAATAATGATAACTCTATGCACCTGAAGGAGGAACCTGTGTGTCCATTGAAATGAAGACAAAATACGGACAGATTGATATATCCAACGAAGTCATCGCAATGGTTGCCGGAGGCGCTGCCATTGACTGTTACGGAATAGTGGGGATGGCCTCTAAAAACCAGATTAAAGACGGTTTGTCTGAAATCCTCCGGAAAGAGAACTTCGCAAAAGGCGTACATGTCCGTCAGGAAGCAGAACAAATACATATCGACATGTACATTATTGTCAGCTACGGCACTAAAATATCAGAAGTAGCCCACAATGTTCAGACGAAGGTAAAATACACAGTAAATCAAACAATCGGACTTGCAGTTGATTCTGTAAATATTTATGTCCAAGGCGTACGAGTAACGAACCCGTAGTGAGGAGGATGAGTATTGTCTAGACGAAACTTAGATGGGAGAGCTTTTGCGGCAATGATTCTGGCGGGGGCTGAGACATTGTCTCAAAACGCATCCGCGGTGGATGCGCTGAACGTGTTTCCCGTGCCGGACGGCGATACCGGAACAAACATGAATTTATCGATGTCATCCGGTGCAAGAGAGGTAGAACACCTTGACTCACCTGACATCGGCAAAGTCGGCATCGCCCTGTCAAAAGGCCTGCTTATGGGAGCAAGAGGAAACTCAGGAGTGATCCTGTCCCAATTATTCAGAGGTTTCACAAAGAGCATTGAAAACAAAAAAGAAATAAACGCCCAAGAATTTGCCGCCGCACTCCAAGCGGGAGTGGATATGGCATATAAGGCGGTCATGAAACCGGTTGAAGGAACGATTTTAACCGTGGCCAAGGACGCGGCTAAAAAAGCGGTCGCCTCGGCCAAAGAAGAAACCGATATCATTGCTCTCATGGAGGCCGTTATTGAAGAAGCGGAAGCGTCGCTCAACCGCACGCCGGATCTGCTTCCTGTTTTAAAGGACGTCGGTGTCGTTGACAGCGGCGGAAAAGGTCTGCTTTGTGTATATGAAGGCTTTTTGGCTTCCTTAAAAGGAGAATCTGTACCGAAAAAAGCGGTTCTTCCGGCACTCGATGATATGGTGAATGCCGAACATCATAAAAGCGCGCAGAGCATGCTGAGTACAGAAGACATTGAATTCGGATTTTGTACGGAAGTGATGGTAAGACTTGACCAAGATAAACGGACGTTCAAAGAAGAGACGTTCAGAAATGAACTGAGCCGTTTCGGTGACTCATTGCTGGTCGTGGCTGATGATACGCTGGCGAAAGTTCACATTCATGCCGAAGAGCCAGGGAACGTGCTCAATCTCGCGCAGCGTTACGGCGATTTGATTAAAATCAAAATTGAAAACATGAGAGAGCAGCATACGTCCATCATCAGCCAAGAACATGATGAAAAAAAGCCGGCCGGTGTAATGAAAGAATCCCGTAAACCTTTTGGGATCGTGACTGTGGCAATGGGCGAAGGCATTTCTGAACTGTTTGCGAGCATCGGCGCCTCACACGTTATCGAAGGCGGCCAGACAATGAATCCGAGCACAGAAGATATTGTGGAAGCCGTTCAGTCTGTGAATGCGGAAACGGTTTTCATTCTTCCGAACAATTCCAATATTGTGATGGCTGCCAATCAGGCGGCGAGCGTGGCTGAAGAAAATGTCATTGTCATTCCTGCAAAAACGGTGCCTCAAGGCATGACCGCCCTGCTTGCGTTTAACCCTGACCAGCCGGCTGATGTAAATGAAGCCAATATGCTTGAAGCCATCCGGAATGTGAAAAGCGGACAGGTGACATATTCAGTCAGAGACACCCATATCGATGGCAAGGATATAAAAAAAGGTGATTTTATCGGCATTTTAAACAGTTCGATTATCGGCAGCGCCGAAGACCGGATAAATGCGGCGAAATTACTGCTGGATGAGATGATCGGGGAAGAAGATGAAATCGTCACCATTCTGTACGGAGAAGACGCGCCGGAAGAAGAAGCTGAGAAACTCGCTGAGTATATTACAAGTGTCTGTGAAGATATCGAAGTTGAAATCCATAACGGCAGACAGCCTCTTTATCCATATATATTTGCGGCAGAATAGAAGGGCTTATCAGGCCCTTCTATTCTTATGCCTTAATTTACCTGCGGCAGTGCGGCAGTGTGCCTGCTTGCCAATTGATAAATGTTCAATTAGTCTAAAGAAAAGCGCTGAATGAAGTGATGTTAAGGAGGAACAAACCAGCATGAAATATAGAAGCGTTTTTGATATTATCGGCCCGGTAATGATCGGCCCGTCCAGTTCACACACCGCAGGCGCAGCCCGGATCGGCAGAGTGGCCAGAAGCTTATTCAGACGGGAGCCCCGCCGGATCGTTGTGTCTTTTTACGGATCATTTGCAGAGACGTATAAGGGCCACGGCACTGATGTCGCGATTATCGGCGGCCTGCTTGATTTTGATACATTTGATGAACGGATTAAAACAGCGATTCAAATTGCTGAAGAGAAGGGCATAGATATAGAGTTCCGCACAGAGGATGCCGTGCCCGTTCATCCGAATACGGCGCGTATCATCATTTCTGATGATGAGGGTGAGCTTGCCTTAACCGGTATTTCAATCGGCGGCGGGAAAATAGAAATCACGGAGCTTAACGGCTTTGAGCTGCGACTTTCCGGAAACCACCCGGCTATTTTAGTCGTTCATAATGATAAATTCGGCACAATTGCAGGTGTTGCCAATGTGCTTGCGAAATTCTCAATCAACGTCGGACATATGGAAGTGGCGCGTAAGGACGTCGGCCAGCTTGCGCTGATGACGATTGAGGTCGATCAGAATATTGAAGAAGAAGTGCTGGACGAACTTTCAACACTTCCTAATATTATACAGGTTACTAAGATAGCTGACTAAAAAGTCAGGAGGAAAATGACATGTTTCGTAATGTAAAAGAATTAATAGAAATCACTCAAGAAAAACAAATTCCGATCTCAGAAGTGATGATCACCCAAGAGATGGAAGTGACACAAAAAACGCGGGAAGAGATCTTTCGAGGAATGGAACGCAATCTTTCCGTCATGGAAGCGGCGGTTGAAAAAGGGCTGAACGGCGTCACGAGCCAGACCGGTTTAACAGGAGGAGATGCCGTGAAACTGCAGGCATACATCCAATCGGGAAAAAGCCTGTCAGGCAATCTGATTTTAGACGCCGTGTCTAAAGCTGTAGCCACAAATGAAGTCAATGCGGCGATGGGAACGATCTGCGCTACACCGACCGCCGGCTCTGCCGGGGTTGTGCCGGGAACGTTATTCGCCGTAAAGCATAAGCTGAACCCTACGACGGAACAAATGATCCGTTTTCTGTTTACAGCCGGCGCGTTCGGTTTTGTCGTAGCAAATAACGCGAGTATTTCGGGAGCGGCTGGAGGCTGTCAGGCGGAAGTCGGATCGGCATCCGGTATGGCTGCCGCTGCGATTGTGGAAATGGCGGGCGGAACGCCTCAGCAATCAGCGGAAGCAATGGCGATTACGCTGAAAAATATGCTCGGTCTCGTATGTGATCCGGTCGCCGGCTTGGTAGAAGTACCGTGTGTCAAACGGAACGCAATGGGAGCCTCCAATGCGATGATCGCGGCGGATATGGCGCTGGCAGGGATTACGAGCCGCATTCCTTGCGATGAGGTAATAGACGCGATGTACAAAATCGGCCAGACGATGCCGACAGCACTGCGTGAAACGGGACAAGGCGGTTTAGCCGCGACACCGACGGGAAGAGAATTAGAGAAAAAAATTTTCGGAGGAGCGCTGAAATCAAGTGAAACACCATCAGCAAACTAGTATAGCGGAGATTAAGGGCATTGGGCCGGAAACAGAAAAAACATTGCATGAACTGGGTATCTATGACATTTCTGATCTTCTGAATTATTTCCCTTACCGTTATGACGACTATGAGCTGAGGGATTTAGAGGAAGTAAAACATGAAGAAAGAGTGACGGTAGAAGGGAAGGTTCATTCAGAACCTTCTCTTACCTATTACGGCAAAAAACGAAACAGGCTGACATTCAGAGTGCTTGTCGGCAATTATTTAATTACCGCGGTCTGTTTTAACCGTCCGTACTTAAAAAAGAAACTGACGCTCGGTTCTGTCGTCACGATATCCGGTAAATGGGATAAACACAGGCAGACCGTATCCGTGCAGGAACTAAAAAACGGTCCTCATCAAGAAGATAAAAGCATTGAGCCTGTTTATTCCGTTAAAGAAAACGTCACCGTTAAAATGATGAGACGATTTATTAAGGATGCGCTGCAGCATCATTTGGACAGTGCGGCCGATCCGCTTCCTGAAAAATTGAGAATCCGCTACAAGCTTCCTGATTACAAACAAGCCCTGCAGACGATGCATCAGCCGGAGACGAGGGAATCGCTGCAGCAGGCAAGACGCCGGTTTGTGTACGAAGAATTCTTATTGTTTCAGCTGAAGATGCAGGCGTTCCGTAAAGCGGAAAGAGAACAGTCAAAAGGCATCAGCCACGTGTTTCCTGCTGAAAAGCTCGCCGCTTTCACAGACAGCCTTCCGTTTTCGCTCACGAACGCACAGATGCGCGTGCTCCGTGAAATTACCGCTGATATGACATCGCCTTACAGAATGAACCGTCTGCTGCAAGGTGATGTCGGTTCGGGAAAAACGGCGGTCGCCGCCATCGCTTTGTACGCTGCGATTCTGTCGGGGTATCAGGGGGCATTAATGGTGCCGACAGAAATTCTGGCCGAACAGCATGCAGACTCTCTCGTATCGTTATTTGCAAATGAAGACGTGAATATCGCGCTTTTGACGAGTTCTGTAAAAGGAAAGCGGCGCAGGGAGCTTTTGGAGCGGCTTGCTCTCGGAGAGATTGATATTTTAGTAGGGACCCATGCTTTAATCCAGGATGAAGTGGAATTTAAAGCGCTGGGCCTTGTCATTACGGACGAGCAGCACCGGTTCGGGGTCGAACAGCGCAAAAAACTCAAGAATAAAGGCCAGGATCCGGATGTGCTGTTTATGACAGCCACCCCGATTCCGAGAACGCTGGCCATTACCGTCTTCGGAGAAATGGATGTTTCCGTGATAGATGAAATGCCCGCGGGACGAAAGCAAATCGAAACGTATTGGGTGAAACACGACATGCTGGAGCGGATTTTGACTTTTATTGAAAAAGAGCTGAAACAGGGCAGACAAGCCTATATAATCTGTCCGCTCATTGAAGAATCGGATAAGCTGGATGTGCAGAATGCGATTGACGTATATAACATGCTGTCTGATGTGTACCGCGGCAAATGGAATGTCGGTCTGATGCACGGGAAACTCCATTCTGATGAAAAAGATCAGGTGATGAGAGAATTCAGCGCCAATCAATGTCAGGTTCTCGTGTCAACAACCGTCGTAGAAGTCGGGGTGAACGTGCCGAATGCGACAATTATGGTCATCTATGACGCCGACCGTTTCGGATTATCTCAGCTCCATCAGCTCCGCGGCCGGGTCGGACGGGGAGACCATCAATCTTTCTGCATCTTGATGGCCGATCCGAAATCCGAAACCGGGAAAGAGCGGATGAGAATCATGTCGGAGACAAATGACGGGTTTGAACTGTCTGAAAAGGATCTTGAACTGCGCGGTCCCGGCGATTTCTTCGGAAAAAAACAAAGCGGTATGCCCGAGTTCAAGGTGGCGGATATGGTTCATGACTACAGAGCTTTGGAGACGGCCCGTCAGGATGCGGCCAATCTTGTGTCTTCAGTAGCTTTTTGGAAAGATGACGAGTACAGCATGCTTCGCGCTCAATTGCTTTCAAGCGGTGTCTTAGAAGGGGAGAAATTAAGCTGATTCTGCAAAATTCGGCGGCTTTCAAAAAACAATCATTGCATTCCAATCTATGAAATTATATACTACTATTAGTACCTAGTCTTAATTGTCCGGATGGTGTTTATAGATGAGAAGAAGCAAGAAAGAACGCCAAAAATTATTGCAGCAGACGATCAAATCGACACCCTTCATCACAGATGAAGAATTAGCGGGGAAATTCGGCGTCAGCATTCAGACGATCCGTTTAGACCGCTTAGAGCTCTCAATACCGGAGCTGAGGGAAAGAATTAAAAACGTGGCAGAGCAAACGCTTGAAGATGAAGTGAAATCACTGCCTTTAGATGAAGTGATCGGTGAAATCATTGATCTGGAGCTTGACGGCCAGGCCATTTCTATATTAGAAGTAAGACGCGAACATGTTTTCAGCCGCAATCAGATTGCGCGGGGGCATCATTTGTTTGCGCAGGCGAACTCACTCGCCGTAGCCGTCATAGATGATGAGCTGGCGCTGACCGCAAGCGCAAATATCCGCTTTACAAGACAGGTGAAAGAGGGCGAGCGCGTCGTTGCGAAAGCCAAAGTGACGGCAGTCGAAAAAGAAAAAGGCAGAACGGTAGTGGAAGTAAACAGTTATGTGGGAGAAGAAGTCGTATTCTCCGGCAACTTTGACATGTACCGTTCAAAACAATCATAAAGGTGGAGCATGCATGAGAATAGCTGTAGATGCAATGGGAGGCGACAATGCACCCAAAGCTGTTATTGACGGAGTAATGAAGGGTATTGAGGCATTTGACGATCTTCATATTACGCTGGTCGGTGACAAGACAACGATAGAATCACACTTGCCAACAACATCAGACCGCATCACCGTATTGCACGCCGATGAAGTGATTGAACCGACGGATGAACCGGTCCGCGCCGTACGCAGAAAGAAAAACTCTTCTATGGTGCTGATGGCGCAGGAAGTGGCTGAAAACAGAGCCGATGCCTGCATTTCAGCGGGGAATACGGGCGCATTGATGACAGCGGGGCTGTTTATTGTCGGCAGAATTAAAGGAATCGACCGGCCGGCCCTTGCGCCGACGCTTCCGACCGTATCAGGCGACGGTTTCCTTCTTTTAGACGTGGGCGCCAATGTCGATGCCAAGCCGGAGCACCTTGTCCAGTACGGAATAATGGGGTCTGTATATGCCCGGCAGGTTCTCGGAATCAGCTCGCCGCGCGTCGGCTTGTTAAATGTCGGCACGGAAGAAAAGAAGGGAAACGACCTGACAAAAAAGACGTTTGAATTATTAAAAGAAACAAACGTGAATTTTGTCGGAAACGTAGAGGCGAGAGACTTGCTGGAAGGCGCTGCTGACGTTATCGTCACAGACGGCTTTACGGGCAACGTCACGTTGAAAACATTGGAAGGTTCAGCGTTATCAATTTTCAAAATGCTGAAAGATACACTGACTTCAAGTTTTGTTTCTAAGCTGGCAGCAGGAGTGCTGAAGCCCAAGCTGATGGAAATGAAACTGAAAATGGACTATTCTGAGTACGGCGGGGCGAGTCTTTTCGGTTTAAAGGCGCCTGTTATTAAAGCGCACGGCTCTTCTGATGCACGCGCTGTTTATCACGCGCTGCGCCAGGCGAGAGAAATGGTCAGCCAAAACGTGGCCGCATTTATAGAAGAAGAAGTAAAAGAAGAAAAAACAGATGAGTAGTCTGGAGGTTATCACACCATGAGTAAAATTGCATTTTTATTTCCCGGACAGGGATCACAATATATCGGTATGGGAAAAGACCTGTACGAACGCGAAGAAGCGTCAAAACGTATTTTTGATGAAGCGGATGAAACGCTTGAAACAAAGCTGAGCTCGCTCATTTTTGAAGGCGATGCTGAAGAATTAACCCTTACATACAATGCGCAGCCTGCGCTGTTAACAACAAGCATTGCCGTATTGGAAAAGTTTAAAGAATCCGGCATCACGCCGGATTTCACAGCCGGCCACAGCCTCGGAGAATATTCGGCGCTCGTTGCGGCGGGAGCGATGACATTTAAAGATGCCGTTTACACGGTAAGAAAACGGGGAGAATTCATGAATGAAGCCGTACCGGCGGGAGAAGGCGCAATGGCCGCTATTCTCGGAATGGATGCGGAATCCTTGAAAAAGGTGACGGATCAAGTGACAGAAAACGGCCACCTCGTACAGCTTGCAAATCTGAACTGCCCCGGCCAGATCGTGATTTCCGGAACGGCAAAAGGCGTGGAGCTTGCTTCAGAAGAAGCGAAAAACAACGGGGCAAAACGGGCGATCCCGCTAGAAGTAAGCGGACCGTTCCATTCTGAATTAATGAAGCCGGCGGCGGAAAAACTCGAAGAAGTGCTCAGCGCATGTGAGCTGAAAAGTGCGGCTGTTCCCGTTATATCAAACGTTTCGGCTGACATCATGACAGAAAAAGACGATATCAAGAAAAAGCTGATCGAACAGCTTTATTCACCTGTACGCTTTGAAGAAACGATTAACAAACTGATTGACGAAGGCGTTACGACGTTTGTTGAAATCGGTCCCGGAAAAGTGCTTTCAGGCCTTGTGAAAAAAGTGAACCGCCGTCTGAAAACAATCGCGGTTTCTGACCATGAAACCATTGAATTGGCGATTCAAACGCTGAAGGAGGAGAATCAGGATGCTTAATGAAAAAACAGCAGTCGTAACGGGAGCGTCCCGCGGAATCGGGCGGGCGATCGCGCTTGATCTTGCGAAAAACGGATGTAACGTAGTTGTCAACTACTCCGGAAGTGAAGCGAAAGCGAACGAGGTCGTAGATGAAATCAAATCTTTGGGCCGAAATGCGATCGCGGTAAAAGCCGATGTATCAAATTCCGAAGAAGTACAAAACATGATGAAAGAGGCTGTCGCCGAATTCTCTTCAATCGACATTCTCGTGAACAATGCGGGAATCACAAAGGACAATCTCCTGATGAGAATGAAAGAAAATGAATGGGATGACGTCATCAACATTAACCTGAAAGGTGTTTTCAACTGCACGAAAGCCGTGACTAGACAGATGATGAAACAGCGCTCAGGCCGGATTATCAACGTATCATCAATCGTCGGCGTCAGCGGAAACCCGGGCCAGGCGAACTATGTGGCGGCAAAAGCCGGTGTGATCGGCTTGACAAAGTCATCTGCCAAAGAGCTTGCGAGCCGTAATATTACGGTCAACGCCATCGCTCCGGGCTTTATTTCCACGGATATGACGGACAAGCTTTCTAAAGAAGTCCAAGATGAAATGCTGAAGCAGATTCCGCTCGCGCGTTTCGGTGATCCTTCCGATATCAGCAGCGTTGTCACGTTCCTTGCTTCTGAAGGATCGCGTTATATGACGGGTCAGACCCTCCATATTGACGGCGGAATGGTGATGTAAAGATTTGTTTTTAAAATTTCATCCTAGTTTCTCTAGTTTTTTAAAAACGAATCCTCTATAATACTTGAGGGGAGGTGAATTGCTATGGCAGATACATTAGAGCGTGTAACGAAAATCATCGTAGACCGCCTTGGCGTTGATGAAGCTGACGTCAAACTTGAAGCTTCTTTCAAGGAAGACTTAGGTGCTGATTCCCTAGATGTAGTTGAGCTTGTTATGGAACTTGAAGACGAGTTTGATATGGAGATTTCTGACGAAGATGCTGAAAAGATTGCAACAGTCGGCGACGCTGTGAACTACATACAAAACCAGCAATAAGCTGATGCTAAAAGTCCCGCCTGACAGCGGGGCTTTAGCCCTTTAACCGTTCGGTTACCGGCGTCTGACGCTGTACGCGCTGCCGATTCCGTTTACGGCGGGAAGCGCGGTGAACCTGATGTGCCTATGGAGGTTACTATGTCAAAACACTCACATTTTAAAGATAAAAAAAAGTTCTATAAAAAAATAGAGCAATTTAAAGAGTTCCAAGAACGGATTTCGGTTCATTTTCAAAACGAGAAACTTTTGTATCAAGCATTTACACATTCATCTTATGTGAATGAGCATCGGAAAAAGCCGTATGAAGACAATGAAAGGCTTGAATTTTTAGGTGACGCTGTTTTGGAACTGACGATCTCCCAATTCTTATTTGCCAAATATCCGGCCATGAGTGAAGGAGATTTGACGAAGCTGAGAGCCGCTATCGTATGCGAGCCGTCACTCGTCTCACTTGCCCACGAATTGTCATTCGGCGATCTTGTTCTTTTGGGTAAAGGAGAAGAAATGACGGGCGGCAGAAAGCGTCCTGCGCTTTTAGCGGATGTGTTTGAAGCGTTTATCGGCGCACTGTATCTGGATCAGGGCCTTGAGCCGGTTCAGCAATTCCTGAAAGAGTACGTGTTCCCTAAAATAAACGATGGTGCTTTTTCTCATGTGATGGATTTCAAAAGCCAGCTTCAAGAATTTGTGCAGCGGGACGGAAAAGGATCGCTTGAGTACAAAATTCTCAATGAAAAAGGACCTGCCCACAACCGGGAATTCGAGGCGCTTGTCTCTCTTAAAGGTGAGGCGCTCGGCATCGGGAACGGACGTTCCAAAAAAGAAGCCGAGCAGCACGCAGCACAGGAAGCTCTTGCAAAATTGCAAAAACACCATACGAAACAATAAAATCCCCCTGTATCCCTAGGGGGATTTCAATATGTCTGCGCCTGATATAAGCGGGGGATTATGATAATATTGAGATACTTATACGATAAGGAGGATCTGGGATGTTCCTCAAACGTTTAGACGTTATAGGATTTAAATCATTTGCAGAACGGATATCCGTTGACTTTGTAAAAGGCGTCACGGCCGTTGTCGGTCCGAACGGCAGCGGAAAGAGCAACATAACCGAAGCCATCCGCTGGGTGCTCGGCGAACAATCAGCCCGCTCGCTTCGGGGCGGAAAAATGGAAGATATCATTTTTGCCGGAAGTGATTCACGCAAGCGGCTTAACCTTGCGGAAGTCACGTTAACGCTTGATAATGAAGATCATTTTCTCCCGATCGATTATCACGAAGTCAGCGTGACGAGACGGGTTTACCGTTCCGGAGAAAGTGAATTTCTCATCAATAATCAGCATTGCCGCCTGAAAGACATCATTGACTTATTTATGGACTCCGGGCTCGGGAAAGAAGCGTTTTCCATTATCAGCCAGGGGAAAGTCGAAGAGATTTTAAGCAGCAAAGCGGAAGACCGCCGCAGTATTTTTGAAGAAGCTGCCGGCGTGCTGAAATATAAAACACGCAAGAAAAAAGCGGAAAACAAACTGTTTGAGACGCAGGATAACTTAAACAGGGTGGAAGATATTCTTCACGAGCTCGAAGATCAGGTCGAACCGCTGAAAATCCAGGCATCAATCGCCAAAGACTACTTAGAAAAAAAGAAAGAGCTTGAGCACGTCGAAATCGCCCTAACAGCCTTTGATATCGAAGAACTGCATGGCAAATGGTCGGGTTTAAAAGACAAGGTGCAGGCTGCTAAAGAAGAAGAATTGGCGGAATCGTCGGCGATCTCCGCTAAAGAAGCGGCGATAGAAGAGACGAGAGATAAAATCCACGCGCTCGACGAATCCGTCAACGAGCTGCAGCAGGTTCTGCTCGTGACAAGTGAAGAGCTTGAAAAGCTGGAAGGCCGGAAAGAAGTGCTGAAAGAGCGCAAAAAAAACGCCGCGCAAAACCGGGAACAGCTTGAGGAATCCGTCACACATTACACAAAGAAAGAAGCAGAACTGAAATCGGCTATTGAAAAACAGTCTGCCGTCTTTGATAAGCTGCGTGCCGAAGTGAAGCGGTTAAATGCCCAGGTGAAAGAAAAGCAGCAGGCGCTCAGCCTTCATAATGAAAACGTCGAAGAGAAAATCGAACAATTAAAAAGCGATTACTTCGAATTGTTAAACAGTCAGGCGTCGATCCGCAACGAGCTGCAGCTTTTAGATGACCAGATGTCCCAATCTGCCGTCCAGCAGGCGAGACTGACCGCAAACAATGAAAAATATCTTCAGGAACGAAATGATATTTCCGTCCGCAAAGCGGCATGCGAAGAAGAACTGGCCGCAGTTGAAGCGGATATTGACAATCAGGTCGGCCGCTTTCGCGAAGTCCAGACCGCATATGAACAGAAAAAACGCCAGTATGAAAAGAAAGAATCAGCCCTGTATCAGGCGTATCAATTTGTACAGCAGGCCAGATCCAAAAAAGATATGCTTGAAACGATGCAAGGCGATTTTTCAGGGTTTTACCAAGGCGTAAAAGAAGTACTGAAGCAGAAGGAGCAGCTTGGCGGCATCCGCGGCGCCGTTCTCGAACTGATTTCCACTGAACAAAAATATGAAACGGCGATCGAGATTGCACTCGGCGCGGCGGCACAGCACGTTGTCACAGACGATGAGCAGGCGGCGCGGAAAGCGATTCAATATTTAAAACAGAATTCCTTCGGCCGCGCGACGTTTCTGCCGCTTACGGTCATGAAACCGCGCCAGCTCCAAACCCGTGATGAACAGACGGCTTCGAAGCATCCGTCTTTCCTAGGCGCAGCGAGCGGGCTTGTCACGTATGATGCGGCGTATCGGAATGTCATTGAAAACCTTCTCGGCACAGTGCTGATCACTGAAGATTTAAAAGGTGCGAATGAACTTGCCAAGCTTGTCGGGCACCGCTACCGCATCGTGACGCTTGAAGGCGATGTCGTCAATCCAGGCGGATCAATGACAGGCGGCGCAGTCAAAAAGAAAAACAATTCTCTGCTCGGCAGAAGCCGTGAGCTTGAGACGGTGACTGCGCGGCTCGCCGAAATGGAAGAAAAAACAGCTGTGCTCGAAAAAGAGGTCAAATCGCTGAAACAAGCCATTCAAGAGCTTGAACATACGCTGAACGGTCTCCGTGAAGACGGTGAGGCTTTCAGAACAAAGCAGCAGGATGTAAAAGGCAGGCTGTATGAACTCGAAGTCGCCGAAAAGAACATCAATACCCATCTGGAGCTTTACGATCAGGAGAAAGCATCATTGACGGAAAGCAGCCGGGAAAAAGAGGCGCGAAAATCAGCATTGGAAGAACAGCTGAGTGAGGCATCCGGCCAGCTGAAAGAGCTTGAGGAAGAGATGGACAGGCTGACAAAACAAAAGCAGACCCTATCCTCAACAAAAGAAACGCTCTCTCATGAGCTGACGGAATGTAAAGTGGCCGCGGCGAAAAAAGAACAGGCTTGCTCGAGTGAGGAAGACAACCTCAAAAGGCTGAAAAAAGAGCTTGAAGAAACGCAGCTCGCCCTGAAAGAAACACGGGAAGATTTAAGCCTCCTGACCTCAGAGATGACATCCAGCACAAGCGGTGAGGAGCAGCTTGAAGAAGCAGCCCATCATAAGCTTCACGATAAAACGAGAACGATCGAATTGATCGCCAGCCGGCGCGATCAGCGTGTGAAACTTCAGAGGGCGCTTGATACGAACGAGCTTGAGCTGAAAGAGATGAAGCGTCTGTACAGGCAGAAAACAGAAATTCTGAAAGATGAAGAGGTAAAACTCGGCCGGATGGAAGTTGAGCTTGATAACCTCTTGCAATATTTACGTGAGGAGTACAGCTTATCTTTTGAAGGGGCAAAAGAACAATATCAGCTCGAACTCGAGCCTGAAGAGGCGAGAAAACGGGTCAAACTGATCAAGCTTTCAATTGAAGAGCTCGGAACGGTCAATCTCGGCAGCATTGATGAGTTTGAAAGAGTGAACGAACGGTATCAGTTTTTAACGGAGCAGAAAAATGATCTGACGGATGCGAAAAATACACTGTTCCAAGTCATTGAAGAAATGGATTCAGAAATGACGAAGCGGTTCCATGAAACGTTTATCCAGATCCGTTCTCAATTCAACGACGTGTTCCGTTCCTTGTTCGGAGGAGGGCGCGCTGAACTGAAGCTGACCGATCCGAATGACCTTCTCAACTCAGGGGTGGACATTATCGCCCAGCCTCCGGGCAAAAAACTGCAAAACTTAAATCTTTTGTCAGGGGGAGAACGGGCGCTGACCGCCATTGCCCTTTTATTCTCCATTTTGAAAGTAAGGCCCGTTCCGTTCTGCGTGCTTGATGAAGTGGAAGCTGCGCTTGATGAAGCCAATGTATTCAGGTTTGCGCAATACTTAAAAAAATACAGCGGCGACAGCCAGTTTATCGTCATCACCCACAGAAAAGGCACCATGGAAGAAGCGGATGTCCTCTACGGTGTGACGATGCAGGAATCCGGCGTTTCCCGAATGGTTTCAGTCAAACTGGAAGAAACAAAAGAATTCGTTCAGTAACGAGGAAAGAGGTTGAAAGATGAGCTTTTTTAAAAAATTAAAAGAGAAAATCACGAAACAGACAGACTCCGTCTCTGAAAAATTTAAAGACGGTCTCGAAAAAACAAGAAATTCCTTCTCAAATAAAGTGAACGAGCTCGTCTCACGCTACCGGAAAGTCGACGAAGATTTCTTCGAAGAGCTTGAGGAAGTGCTGATTAGCGCTGACGTCGGTTTCACAACGGTCATGGAACTGATCGACGAGCTCAAAAAAGAAGTGAAGCTGAAAAACATCCAGGACCCTCAGGAAGTGCAGTCCGTCATTTCTGAAAAACTCGTCGACATTTATAACAGCGGCGACGAACAGATTTCTGAACTGAATATTCAGGACGGGCGCTTAAACGTTATTCTGCTTGTCGGCGTAAACGGCGTCGGAAAAACGACAACGATCGGAAAGCTTGCCCATAAGCTGAAGAATGAAGGCAAATCGGTTGTGCTCGCTGCCGGAGACACCTTCAGAGCCGGAGCGATTGAACAGCTTGAAGTGTGGGGGGAGCGTACTGGCGTGCCTGTCATTAAGCAGGCTGCCGGGAGTGACCCTGCGGCAGTTATTTACGATGCCGTACACGCGGCTAAAGCAAGAGGCGCGGATGTGCTGATTTGTGATACGGCCGGCCGCCTTCAGAATAAAGTAAACTTAATGAAAGAGCTTGAAAAAGTCAAACGCGTCATCGAACGCGAAGTGCCTGAGGCTCCGCATGAGGTTCTGCTTGCGCTTGACGCGACGACAGGTCAGAATGCGATGGCGCAGGCGAAAGAATTCTCCAAAGCGACGAATGTGACGGGTATCGCATTAACGAAGCTTGACGGCACCGCAAAAGGCGGTATCGTCCTGGCGATCCGCAATGAGCTTCATATCCCCGTGAAATTGGTCGGCCTCGGAGAAAAGGTTGACGATCTCCAGCGGTTTGATGCAGAATCTTACGTATACGGTCTCTTTTCTGATTTAGTTGAAAAAGCCGAGGATTAATGAATAAAAAACGAGTATAAAATGGACGGTTTTATACTCGTTTTTTTATACGCATTGATACTCGGAATGGAGGGGGCAGTTGTTGGACAAATGGCTGAAAGCTGAATTGGAAAGTAAGATCGGCGCGATAAACCATATGTCGCTGCTGGATGAACAGGGAGGCACTTCAACCGTTCGGAAAATAGTGACCGGCCAAGACGCATTTTTGCTGAAAAGTTCTTTTCAACAGAAGTATCGGGAATGGTTAATGAGAGAAGCCTTCGTTTTACAACAACTGACGGAAACTCGTCGTCTGCCTGTTCCTATTTATTATGGGATGATACAGGAACAGCATGCCAGCCATATCGTCATGTCATTTGAGGATGGAATCACCCTCACTTCTGCTTTAAGAAAAGCAAAAGGGGATACTGAAAAGAAAAAGCTGATCAAAAGTTTCGGCCAGTTTCTGCAACGGCTACATGAAACCGAAATGGTCCCTGGTTTACAGCCGGAAACAGACTGGCTCGATCTGCAAATCAAACGAGCCGGGGAATATGTCAAAAAAGGACAGGCTGAAGGAAGTGCAGAGCTTTTGAAGGATTTGGACTGGTACAGACCTGTTCCTGTTCAGCAGACAATGATTCACGGTGACTGCACGACTGATAATGTGCTGGTGAAAGACGGAGAGGTCTGTCTGTTTATCGATGCTGCGGGAATATCGGCGGGAGATCCGCGATATGATGAATCATTAGCGATCCGTCATTTTGTCACAAATGAAGCATGGCTCAATGCTTTTTACGAAGGCTATTGCCGCTATCGTGTATCAAAACAAGAATTCGAGTATTTTAACGGCGGTCTATACGAATTTTTTTAAAAACTGATTATGTAAAAAGAGCCTCATGCTTTGACAAGATAAAAACTTGACACACGCTCTGAAACCATGTAAACTATGTTTTTGTAAAGGGATTTGACTTAACAAAGGGGAGAGCTCAAATGTCGCTCGAAAAAACGACGAGAATGAACTATTTGTTTGACTTCTATCAGTCGTTGCTGACGTCAAAACAAAAGAGCTATATGTCGCTTTATTATCTGGACGATTTCTCCCTTGGTGAAATAGCCGAAGAGTATGACGTTTCAAGGCAAGCCGTTTACGATAACATCAAACGGACTGAAGCGATGCTTGAACAATATGAAGAAAAACTGCTCCTTTTTAAAAAGTTTCAGGAGCGTAAAGAAATGTTTACAAAGCTGAAAGAGCTTGCTTCCGGCTTGCAGGAAGAGGAAAAAATGACGGCTCTGATTGAAGCGCTTGAGAAATTAGATTAGGAGGCGGCAAACAATGGCATTTGAAGGATTAGCCGACCGACTGCAAAAGACGATTTCAAAAATCCGCGGAAAAGGAAAAGTCAGCGAACAAGACGTAAAAGAGATGATGCGTGAAGTTCGTCTTGCGCTTCTTGAGGCTGACGTTAACTTTAAAGTCGTAAAGGATTTTGTGAAAAAAGTAAGTGAACGGGCTGTCGGACAGGACGTCATGCAGAGTCTGACACCCGGTCAGCAGGTTATTAAAGTCGTAAAAGAAGAGCTTACCGAGCTGATGGGCGGCGAAGAAAGCAAAATTGCCGTCGCCAAACGCCCGCCGACCGTTATTATGATGGTCGGGCTCCAAGGTGCCGGTAAAACGACAACCACGGGGAAGCTCGCCAACCTGCTGCGCAAAAAACATAACCGCAAACCGCTGCTCGTGGCTGCAGATATTTACCGTCCCGCTGCGATTAAGCAGCTGGAAACACTGGGGAAACAGCTTGATATGCCGGTCTTTTCGCTTGGCGATCAGGTCAGCCCGGTGGAAATTGCCAGACAGGCGATTGAAAAAGCGAAGGAAGAGCATCATGATTATGTGATTTTAGATACCGCCGGACGGCTGCACATCGATCACGAACTGATGGATGAGCTCTCCGGCGTAAAGGAAGTCGCAAACCCTGAAGAAATTTTCCTTGTTGTCGATTCAATGACCGGTCAGGATGCGGTGAACGTCGCCAAAAGTTTTAATGACCAGCTCGGTTTAACGGGCGTCGTTTTAACAAAGCTTGACGGGGATACCCGCGGAGGTGCGGCGCTTTCTATCCGTGCAGTCACTGAAACGCCGATTAAATTCGCCGGAATGGGAGAAAAACTCGACGCTTTAGAAGCGTTCCATCCCGAGCGTATGGCATCCCGGATTCTCGGAATGGGTGACGTGTTAACCCTGATTGAAAAAGCTCAGGCGACAGTTGATGAAGACAAAGCCAAAGAGCTTGAGCAGAAAATGAGAACGATGAGCTTCACATTGGATGATTTTCTTGAGCAGCTCGGCCAGGTCCGAAACATGGGGCCTCTTGACGAACTGCTGCAAATGATGCCCGGCGCAGGCAAAATGAAAGGCTTAAAAAACATCCAAGTCGATGAAAAACAGCTGAATCATGTGGAGGCGATTATTAAATCAATGACTGTTCTTGAAAAAGAACAGCCGGATATCATTAACGCCAGCCGGCGGAAGCGGATTGCCAAAGGAAGCGGAACATCCGTTCAGGAAGTCAACCGTCTTTTAAAGCAGTTTGAGGAAATGAAAAAAATGATGAAGCAGATGACCAACATGACAAAAGGGAAGAAAAAAGGCTTTAAATTACCTTTTATGTAATCGGTTATACATGATAAAACCGTTGTTAAGAAAAAACACTTTACAAACACTTTTATCATTGTTAATATACTATCTTGTTGAAATATTTTCGGAGGTGCTAGTAAAATGGCAGTAAAAATTCGTTTAAAACGTATGGGAGCAAAAAAATCTCCTTTCTATCGTATTGTTGTAGCAGATTCTCGTTCACCGCGTGACGGCCGTTTCATCGAAACAGTCGGAACATACAACCCGGTTGCAAAGCCGGCTGAAGTGAAAATCAACGAAGAGCTTGCTCTTAAATGGCTGCAAACAGGAGCTAAACCTTCTGATACAGTCCGCAACTTGTTCTCAAGCCAAGGAATTATGGAAAAATTCCACAACGCTAAACAAGGCAAGTAATGACTGATCAGAACTTGGAAGATTTGATTGTCAGCATTGTGGCTCCGCTTGTCGACCATCCGGAAGACATAACGGTCACAAAAGAAGAGACCGATCAAAAGATTGCGCTGCGCTTATCTGTCAATAAGTCAGATACCGGTAAAATTATCGGAAAGCAAGGCCGGACTGCAAGAGCGATTCGAACCGTCGTTTTTGCAGCTGGCGCACAGTCTTCTAAGAAAGTTCAATTTGAAATATTTGACTGAAAGGGAGAGGGCTGGCACCTCCCCTTTTTTTACACGTAAAAAAGGCAAATGAACAGAAATATGTTGGAAGAGTGGGGAGTCTGGTCCTATGCAGATTATTCACAGGGTAACCGTTATGCAGGTTCTGACCGAGCAAAGCAAGGAAAAGCTTTTGGCCTCTTTTGCAGAAAAAAAGCAAACGCTTGAACGAGAATGCAGCCAGCTCTATTTTCAGCTTAGAAAACATGAAAAAGATCAGCAGAATCCCGATGTGGCGGAATCTTTTAAAAAAGCCATTGAAAAAAGACAAGACAAAATCAAAATGATCGATTTCCAAATAAGCCAGACACATTCGCTCCCGCTCGGAAGCGAAGTGAAGGAAAAGGAGATCGATGCGCTGCTTTCAATCAACGTCGGTGATAACTGGCATGAAAAAACAGCGGCAAATACCATCGTCATAAAAGACGGGGTAGTAATTGAAATTCGCCCGAGGTGATAATATGACAAACAGATGGTTTAATGTAGGCAAAATTGTAAATACCCACGGCATTAAAGGCGAAGTGCGGGTCATTTCTAAAACGGACTTTGCCGAAGAACGGTACAAGCCCGGCAATACGCTCTATTTGTTTGCGGAAGGAGCTGCGGAGCCAATCAAAGTAACGGTCAGCACCCACAGGCTTCACAAGCAGTTTCATCTGCTGCAATTCAAAGAAATGCCGAGTCTCAATGAAGTCGAACACCTAAGAAACATGGTAATCAAAGTCCCTGAAGAAGACTTGGGAGAGCTTGAAGAAGATGAATTTTATTTTCATGAAATCATCGGCTGCGAAGTGGTATCAGAGGACGGGGAACTGATCGGCACAGTGAAGGAAATCTTGACGCCCGGAGCTAATGACGTATGGGTGGTTGCAAGAAAAGGGAAAAAAGATGCGCTCATTCCGTATATCGCTTCTGTGGTCAAGGATATTAATATAAATGAGAAGAAAATTAAGATTCATGTAATGGAAGGGTTAATAGACGAATGAAAATCGACTTTTTAACACTGTTTCCCGAGATGTTTCAAGGGGTTCTCGGCTCATCCATCCTGCAAAAAGCACAGGAAAAAGAGGCTGTCCGTTTTGACGTCATCAATTTCCGGGCTTTTTCGGATAATAAACACCAAACGGTTGATGATTACCCGTACGGCGGGGGAGCCGGGATGGTGTTAAAGCCGCAGCCTGTGTTTGATGCCGTTGAAAAGCTGACAGCCGGTACGGACGCCAAGCCGCGCATTATTCTCGTCTGCCCGCAAGGTGAACGTTATACGCAGAAGAAAGCCGAGGAGCTGGCGGAAGAGGAACATCTGATGTTTATTTGCGGACATTATGAAGGGTATGATGAACGGATCCGGGAACACCTTGTCACGGATGAAATCTCCATCGGGGATTTTGTGCTGACAGGTGGAGAGCTCCCTGCCATGATGATTGCCGACAGTGTTGTCAGGCTTTTGCCGGGCGTCCTCGGAAAAGAAGCATCCCACGTGGAGGATTCCTTCAGCACGGGGCTTTTAGAGCATCCGCATTATACAAGGCCTGCAGATTATAAAGGCTTAAAAGTGCCTGAGACGCTTCTGTCCGGCAACCATGCGAAAATAAAAGAATGGCGCAATAAAGAATCAATCAGAAGAACCTTTTTAAGACGTCCGGATCTTCTTGAAAACTATCCTCTCACTGATGAGCAAAGAAAATGGATTTCCGAGTGGGAAAACGAATAGATTCTATTGCGCAGGTGATGAAGATATGATAAGATACTACTTGTGGCTTAAGGAGGCTTATCCTTCAGAAGCTTGAAAACGATGTTCCGCTGTGCCTTGCAGTTGTGGCCAAGAGCATCTGTTGGAAGGAGTTGAAAACGATGCAAAAACTAATTCAAGATATCACAAAAGAACAGCTTCGCACTGATCTTCCTGCGTTCCGTCCTGGTGACACTTTACGTGTACACGTAAAAGTTGTTGAGGGTAACCGTGAGCGTATCCAGATCTTCGAAGGTGTTGTGATCAAGCGTCGTGGTGGTGGAATCAGCGAAACGTTCACAGTTCGTAAGATTTCTTACGGTGTTGGCGTTGAACGTACATTCCCTGTACACACACCAAAAATCGCGAAAATCGAAGTTGTACGTTACGGTAAAGTACGTCGCGCTAAGCTTTACTACCTGCGTGAACTTCGCGGAAAAGCGGCTCGTATTAAAGAAATCAGACGATAATGATAACGAACGAAAAGAGCTTGTTACCCGTAACAGGCTCTTTTTTTATATGACATTTGTAAAAGCGGAACAAGCAACGTAAAATACATAAGAGATCACCGGGACATACAGTTCCGGCAAATAAGGCAGGTGTCGAAGTCACATGACCATTCAATGGTTCCCGGGCCATATGGCTAAAGCGAGACGGGAAGTAACAGAAAAACTGAAATTAATTGATATCGTCTACGAATTGGTGGATGCGAGAATACCGAAGTCATCGAGAAACCCGATGATTGAGGAAATTTTAAAAAATAAGCCGCGCATTATGCTTTTAAATAAAGCCGATAAGGCCGATGCGGCTGTAACGGCCCAATGGAAGGAACACTTTCAGGGACAGGGGATTCCCTCTCTTTCAATAAACTCCGTTAACGGACAGGGGCTGCATCAAATCGTGCCGTCCTCGAAAGAACTGCTGAAAGATAAGTTCGATAAAATGAAAGCAAAAGGCATTAAGCCAAGAGCGATCCGCGCATTAATCATCGGCATTCCGAACGTCGGGAAATCTACGCTCATCAACCGTCTGGCCAAAAAAAACATTGCCAAGACGGGAGACAGGCCCGGCATTACCACTTCCCAGCAGTGGGTAAAGGTAGGCAAGGAATTAGAGCTGCTCGATACACCGGGGATTTTATGGCCTAAATTTGAAGACGAGCTTGTCGGTTTGCGCCTGGCGATCACCGGGGCGATTAAAGATTCCATTATCAACCTGCAGGATGTGGCCATTTTCGGGCTGCGCTTTCTGGAAGAGCATTATCCAGACCGCCTAAAGGAGCGTTACGGACTTCAGGAAATCCCTGAGGATATTGCCGCTCTTTTTGACGCGATCGGTGAAAAACGCGGCTGTTTAATGGGCGGCGGACTGATTGACTACGATAAAACGACAGAAGTCATCATCCGGGACATCCGGACGGAAAAGTTCGGCAGGCTTTCATTTGAAACACCATCAGAATAAAGACGCGCAGCGATGCGGGTCTTTATTTTTTCCGCAGAATACCGATATACATAATGTAAGGGAGAAGAGAACGTGAATACATTAACCGTAAAAAGCGTAAAAGAACGCCTGCAAGAGGTCAAAGATGAAAGAGACCCCTTCCTTGCCCAATGTGAAAAAGATCCGAGAAAAAGCGTACAGACGCTTTTAGAGCAATGGCTGAAGAAACACGCGAAGGAAAAAGCCCTTAAAGAGCAGTGGCTGAACATGACGGCATACGAAAGGCTCTCATACAAAAAAGGTTTCCGCCTGATTGCAGGCGTTGACGAAGCGGGAAGAGGGCCGCTTGCCGGACCGGTTGTCGCAGGTGCTGTCATTTTGCCGGCAGAATGCGAGATTCTCGGACTCACGGACTCGAAGAAACTGTCGGAAAAGAAGCTCGGGGAGTATTACGATCGGATTACGGAAGAAGCCACAGCGATAGGAGTAGGCATTGTCCATGCGGATGTCATTGACCGGATCAACATTTATGAGGCCGCGAGACTCGCGATGGTAAAAGCGGTCAATGCTTTATCGGAAACACCTGATTATCTGCTTGCAGATGCCATGACGCTACCGCTGGACATTCCGCAGTCATCTGTTATAAAAGGGGATGCCAAAAGCGTGTCAATTGCCGCCGGAGCCTGCATTGCTAAAGTAACGCGGGACCGTCTCATGGCGGAATACGCCAAAACCTATCCCATGTACGGCTTTGAAAAAAATAAGGGCTACGGAACGAAAGAACATCTTGAAGCTCTTCAGGCATACGGACCGACAACTATTCACCGAAAAACATTCGCTCCCGTTCAATCTTATTGTTAGAAAAGAGGCTTAAGACATGAACATAAGCGGCGAAATCTCAGCGGCTTTCAGACAGCTGACGGCGGAAATCTCTCAGGATCGGCAAGACGGCGGTAAAGACAGCGGCGAAAAAAGACTGCTGTTAGGGAAGGTTCTCCGTTTGCTGGACGATCAAAGCGCGCTTATCCAAATCGGCGGCCGGACGATGCAGGGAAAGCTTGAAACCGCCCTCCGTCCTCAGGCATATTACTGGTTTTCTTATGACAGACAGCCGGCGGAAAAAATAGGCCGGCTTCATGTTGTTGACCAATTTGATGGAAGCCCGAAAACCGTTCAGGAAGCGGCGGGAAGACTGTTAAACGCTCTTTCCGTCAAACCGAACCCGGTATCTCTGCAGATTGCCGAAACGTTTATGCAGCAGAAGCTGCCAATGACGGAAAACAGCCTCAAAGCCTGCATCCGCTGGGCTGAATCGCTTCCGGCCGCCGAAGCGAAAAAGGCGGCAGAAACAATCGTATTTGCGTTGAAACGGGAACTGCCCGCGCACCCTGAAGTCTTGTCAGCCATTCATGCTGTTAAATTTCCGGTTCCGACCCGCCGCCTTCTTTCCGGACTGCTTCAGGCAATCAATCAGGCTCCGCAATCGGCAAAAGAGCTGTCCGCGCTTCAAGAGGCGGTTTCTGGCGTGCTAGACGCGGAAACGGATCTTCATGCAGAGCGCCTCTTGAAGAAGCTTGCCGAGGCCGCACGCATGCCGATTTCAGAAACCGGGCCGATGGATAAAGGAGAACGGACGGAATTAAAACAATCACCAATTGTCCGAGAGACTCGTGAAAACGTAAAGGCAGTCTCAAGCCGCCCTTCTCCTCCGCGTGCCCGGACAGATACGGAGCTGCCTGAAAAAGCGGCAAGACAGCTTATCGAAAAATTAATGACATCAGCCGAAAAGAATGAAAACCGTCCCGTAAAAGAAACGGCGGACATCATCAAGGCTTTCATTTCTCAAGATAAAACATCCAAAACAGCACCTGTTCTCCAAAACGTACAACTGACAGAACAGGAGGCGGCTGTTTTCGAAAAAGCCGTTCAGCTTACTGAACTGAAATATGCGGAAAAACATGAAGTATTAAGCCTTTTGCAAAGAATCAAAAAAGGGCTGGGCACCCGTGATGAATTATCATTCATTACAGCGCTTGAAAAAGGCGCGGCTCCGCAGCCGGAGAAACAAGCGCTGAAAACGGCTCTCCAAGCCGTCCGGACGCTTCAAGACGCGCCCCAATCCGTTAAACAAGAGGCAGAACCGCTCATTCATAAATTAAACGGACAGCTGTTTATTGAGCAGCAGAATCCATCTTTTACGCAGATGGTGCTGTCATTTCCGCTGGGAGCGTCCGCGTATGAGAATGACATCACAGTTCTCTTTAAAGGACGGAAGGAGCCGGACGGAAAACTCGATCCGTCACATTGCAGGCTTCTGTTTTTGCTGCACCTTGAAACGCTGCAAGAAACCGTTGTGGACTGTATGATTCAGCAAAATGTAATGACCATTACGGTTGAGACCGATTTTGAGCTTCAGGCGGCCATCGACCCTCTCGTACCGGCTTTAAAAGAGGCTGTAAAAGAGACGGGCTTCAGTCTGTCGGGCGTTACGGCTAAAAAGCGGCGACCGAAAGACCAGAGCGCTCTTGTGGAAGAGTTTATAGAAAAAGACGGCGGACGAAAAGTGGATGTGAAAATATGAAAGAACAAACGCCGTTAAGAAGAGCTGTCGCCCTGCATTACGACCGGCAGAAAGATCAAGCCCCGAAGGTTGTCGCAACAGGCAGGGGGCATGTCGCGGAAAATATCATAAAAGAAGCTGAGAAGGCGGGGGTTCCCATTCAGGAAGACAGAACCCTTGTCGAATTAATGCGCCATTTGACGGTCGACGATCAGATACCGGAAGCGCTTTATGAGACCGTTGCTGAAATTTTTTCATTTGTTTACCGACTGGATGAAAGCCTGAAAAACGAAAAATAAGGAACATTCATTTCCCGGACTCCGTATAAATTTATATTTTCAATAAAATAAAAGTTAGAATGTTCGGAAGGATATAAAGATTTTGTTTTGAACCCTAGACAATTCTTCCAGTATTATATAGAATGAAAGCGCAGTCTATTTTTAGTTTTGCTACATAAGTTAGGAGGATGGGAAATGAATATCCATGAGTACCAGGGAAAAGAAGTCCTCAGAAAATACGGGGTGTCTGTTCCTGAAGGTAAAGTGGCTTTTACAGCAGAGGAAGCAGTTGAAAAAGCAGAGAGCCTGTCAAGCTCGGTTTATGTCGTAAAGGCGCAAATCCATGCTGGCGGCCGCGGCAAAGCTGGTGGGGTAAAGATTGCAAAAACAATAGATGAAGTGAAGGGGTATGCAGAAGAACTGTTAGGCAAGACGCTCGTCACCCATCAAACGGGTCCGGACGGACAAGTAATAAAACGCTTACTTATTGAAGAAGGCTGCGATATTAAAAAGGAATACTATGTCGGGCTTGTACTTGACCGCGCCACTTCAAGAATCGTTTTAATGGCGTCTGAAGAAGGCGGAACGGAGATTGAAGAAGTAGCGGAAAAAACACCTGAAAAAATTAAAAAAGCGGTTATTGATCCGGCTGTCGGCCTTCAAGGCTATCAGGCAAGGGAAATTGCATTCGCAATTAACATCCCGAAAGAGCTTGTCGGCAAAGCCGCTAAATTTATGCTCGGTTTATATAAAGCATTTGTTGAGAAGGACTGCTCCATCGCCGAGATCAACCCTCTCGTCGTCACGGGAGACGGAAACGTCATGGCGCTCGATGCTAAGCTGAACTTTGACAGCAATGCGTTATACAGACAAAAAGATATTATGGAATACAGAGATTTAGATGAAGAAGACCCGAAAGAAATCGAAGCGTCAAAATACGATCTGAGCTACATTTCCCTTGATGGAAATATCGGCTGTATGGTAAACGGCGCGGGTCTTGCAATGTCTACAATGGATATTATTAAACACTACGGCGGAGAACCTGCAAACTTCCTGGATGTTGGGGGCGGCGCAACCGCTGAAAAAGTAACGGAAGCTTTTAAAATCATTCTTTCCGATCAAAACGTAAAAGGAATTTTCGTAAATATTTTCGGAGGCATCATGAAGTGCGATGTCATCGCCGAGGGCGTTGTTGAAGCGACGAGACAAGTCGGATTGACATTGCCGCTGGTCGTGCGCCTTGAAGGGACAAACGTAGATTTAGGAAAGAAAATCCTGAATGAATCAGGCTTAAACATTACATCTGCGGAATCAATGGCAGACGGCGCGCAGAAAATCGTATCCTTAGTTTAGGAAAGAATGAAAGGCAGGGGACCAGATAATGAGTGTTTTTATCAATAAAGATACGAGAGTTATTGTACAGGGGATTACAGGTTCTACCGCTTTATTTCATACAAAGCAGATGCTGGAATACGGCACGAATATCGTTGGCGGTGTAACACCTGGTAAAGGCGGAACGGAGGCGGAAGGCGTACCGGTATTCAATACGGTCGCAGAAGCGGTTCATACAACGGGCGCTGATGCGTCAGTCATTTACGTGCCGGCTCCGTTTGCGGCGGACGCAATTATGGAAGCGGTTGACGCGGAAATTGATCTTGTCATTTGTATCACTGAGCACATTCCGGTTTTGGACATGGTGAAAGTGAAGCGCTTTATGGAAGGCAAGAAAACGAGATTAATAGGGCCGAACTGCCCTGGTGTTATTACGCCTGAAGAATGCAAAATCGGCATTATGCCGGGATACATTCATAAGAAGGGGCATGTAGGCGTTGTATCCCGTTCGGGAACATTGACATACGAGGCCGTCCATCAGCTTTCAGAAGCCGGCGTAGGCCAATCTACCGCTGTAGGAATCGGCGGTGACCCGGTCAACGGCACGAACTTTATTGACGTGTTAAAAGCGTTCAATGAAGATCCTGAAACACATGCCGTCATCATGATCGGAGAAATCGGCGGCACAGCTGAAGAGGAAGCGGCTGAGTGGGTGAAAGCAAACATGACGAAGCCTGTTGTCGGCTTTATCGGCGGTAAAACCGCTCCTCCGGGAAAACGCATGGGCCATGCGGGCGCCATCATCTCCGGAGGAAAAGGCACGGCAGAAGAAAAAGTCAAAACAATGAACGCCTGCGGGATTGAAGTGGCGGAAACCCCTTCTGTAATGGGCGAAACGCTGATTAAGGTGTTAAAAGAAAAAGGCTTATTTGAAACGTGCAAAACGCACTGAACGAAGCAGGGGCAGCCGTAACGGCTGTTCCTGTTTTTACTGTAAAAAAAAGAGGAGGTTGCCAGATTTGGATCAAGCATCGCGCTGTTTAATGGTCTGCAGTATCAATCAAATTATTTCCCCGTCTCTTCTATTAAAATGGTGGAAAGCTGATCACTCCCTGTCTTTTTTACGGGATCCGCATCCATTAACCGTTTTGTCAGAAGGGAAAACAGCTCCGAAAGCCATTTTTCGAGAAATAGAGCGCAAGGATTCGGAACTCGATGAAGTTCTGTCCGATTACCGCCGCGAAGGCATTACAGTCATCCCGATTTCATCGAGCCGCTATCCTTCATGGCTTAAAACGATTTATGATCCGCCGGCTGTCTTGTTTGCAAAAGGGAATACGCAGCTTCTTGAAAAAGGCCGAAAAATTGGGATTGTGGGCACGCGGAAACCGACGGAAGACGGAATAAAAGCGGTTGGGCATCTTACCGCCGAACTCTCAAAAAAAGGCTGGGTCATCGTAAGCGGGCTTGCATCCGGCATAGACGGATTGTCTCATAAGGCGAGCATCAGGGCAAAAGGGCTTACGATCGGCGTGATAGCCGGCGGATTCCATCACATTTATCCCCGGGAAAATCTCCTGTTAGCAGAATACATGGCTGAACACCACCTCCTACTCTCAGAACATCCTCCTGAAACAAAGCCGAAAAAGTGGCACTTTCCGATGAGAAACCGTATAATCAGCGGATTAAGTGAAGGAATTGTAGTCGTGCAGGGAAAAGAAAAAAGCGGTTCATTAATCACAGCTTATCAGGCCCTCGATCAAGGGAGAGAGGTATTTGCAGTTCCCGGTTCCATATTTAATCCATATTCCGGAGGACCTATAAAACTCATTCAAGAAGGGGCGAAAGCTGTATTGTGCGCAGAGGATATTGACGGAGAGCTGACCGCCCGAGGCGTTCAGTATACGGAACCCTTTTGAAATATCGTTTGACAAACGGTATTGTAATATTTAATAATAGTGAGGATTTAAAGTTGCACATTATTTTCATGTATAAAATGACGTTCATCATAAAGAATGAAATGTTGAAAGCCATAAAAAGGCAGCTCTAAAATGAATTGATACTTGAAAAGAGAGAGAACACCTCTTGAGGGGGATGAAAATGTCTGATTATCTAGTCATCGTGGAATCGCCGGCAAAGGCGAAAACGATTGAACGTTATTTAGGAAAGAAATATAAAGTCAAAGCTTCAATGGGACATGTCCGGGATCTTCCAAAAAGTCAAATGGGAGTTGACATCGAACAGAACTTTGAACCGAAATATATTACGATCCGCGGAAAAGGCCCTGTTTTAAAAGAATTAAAAACAGCGGCAAAGAAAGCAAAAAAAGTCTATCTCGCGGCCGACCCCGACAGAGAAGGGGAAGCGATTGCATGGCATCTCGCGCACAGTCTTGATCTGGATCTCAACTCTGACTGCCGGGTCGTCTTTAATGAAATAACAAAAGACGCCATTAAAGAATCATTTAAACATCCGCGCATGATTAACATGGATCTTGTCGATGCGCAGCAGGCGCGCCGCATACTAGACAGACTCGTCGGATACAAAATCAGCCCGATTCTTTGGAAAAAAGTAAAAAAAGGCCTCAGTGCGGGCCGCGTGCAATCTGTTGCGCTCCGGATCATCATTGACCGGGAAAAGGAAATCAACGACTTTAAACCTGAAGAGTACTGGACGATTACCGGCTCATTTCTAAAAGGAAAAGAGACGTTTGAAGCCGGCTTTTTCGGAAAAAACGGCAAAAAGCTTCCTTTAAAAAGTGAAGAAGACGTAAAAGCCGTCCTTGCTGAGCTGAAAGGCAATAAGTATACAGTAGACAAGGTTACGAAAAAAGAGCGGAAACGAAATCCCGCTCTGCCGTTTACAACGTCCACCCTGCAGCAGGAGGCTGCAAGAAAGCTGAATTTCAGAGCGAAGAAAACGATGATGATCGCTCAGCAATTATATGAAGGAATTGATCTCGGCAAAGAAGGTACAGTCGGACTCATCACGTATATGAGAACGGACTCAACGAGGATTTCCAACACAGCCGTTGAAGAGGCGTCAGCTTTTATTGATCAGGCGTACGGAAAAGAGTACTTAGCGGGAAAACGGAAACCGGCAAAGAAAAATGAAAACGCTCAAGATGCCCACGAAGCGATCCGCCCGACTTCAGTACTCAGAAAACCAGCCGATTTAAAAGCGGTGCTTGGCAGAGACCAGCTCAGATTATACAAGCTGATTTGGGAGCGCTTTGTTGCAAGTCAGATGGCGCCAGCCGTTCTGGATACGATGAGTGTCGATCTCAGCAATAACGGATTGACATTCCGGGCAAACGGAAGTAAAGTCAAATTCGCCGGCTTCATGAAAGTCTATGTAGAGGGTAAAGACGATCAGCTGGAAGAAAAAGACCGCATGCTTCCGGACCTTAAAGAGGGAGACACGGTTTTGTCGAAAGATATTGAGCCCGAGCAGCACTTTACTCAGCCGCCGCCGCGTTACACAGAGGCGCGCTTGGTTAAAACGCTTGAAGAACTCGGTATCGGCCGTCCTTCCACATATGCGCCGACTCTTGACACCATCCAGCGGCGCGGTTACGTGGCATTAGACAATAAACGGTTTGTGCCGACTGAGCTCGGGCAGATTGTACTGGATCTCATCATGGAGTTTTTCCCGGAAATCATTAACGTTGAATTCACGGCAAAAATGGAAAGAGACCTTGACCATGTTGAAGACGGTCAGACAGAATGGGTTCAAATCATTGACAGCTTCTATTCCGATTTCGAAAAGCGTGTGAAAAAAGCGGAAGCCGAAATGAAAGAAGTGGAAATTGAACCTGAATACGCCGACGAAGATTGTGAGTTATGCGGCTCTCGGATGGTTTATAAAATGGGCCGGTACGGCAAATTCATGGCGTGCTCCAACTTCCCTGACTGCCGGAATACAAAACCGATTGTTAAACAAATCGGCGTGAAATGTCCTAAGTGTCATGAAGGAAACATTGTCGAACGAAAATCAAAAAAGAAACGCGTCTTTTACGGCTGTGACCGTTATCCTGACTGTGACTTCGTATCTTGGGATAAACCGATTGAACGAAAATGCCCGAAATGTGAAAATATGCTCGTAGAGAAAAAGCTTAAAAAAGGCATACAAGTCCAATGCGTCGAATGCGATTATAAGGAAGAACCACAGAAGTAGCGGTGAGCAGAGCCTTGCTCACCTTCTTTGTGTGGAAGTAACAAACAACAGGAGATGAAAAGAAATGAACCAGCAAACAGTTAATGTAATCGGAGCAGGCCTTGCCGGAAGTGAAGCAGCATGGCAGCTTGCAAAACGAGGAATTCAAGTAAAACTATATGAAATGCGGCCCGTAAAGCAGACGGCAGCCCATCACACTGATAAATTTGCCGAACTGGTATGCAGCAACTCCCTCCGTTCAAATACGCTTGCCAATGCGGTAGGCGTATTAAAGGAAGAAATGCGGGCCCTTGACTCAGCAATCATTCAATCTGCTGATAAATGTTCGGTTCCGGCAGGGGGAGCGCTTGCCGTTGACCGTCATGAATTTGCGCAAAGCGTGACGGATCTTGTGAAAAACCATCCGAACGTAACGGTACTTACTGAGGAAGTAACAGAGATTCCGGAAGGCCCGACAGTTATTGCGACCGGACCGCTTACGTCAGAATCGCTTTCACAGCAGCTGAAAGAACTCACCGGAGAAGAGTACCTGTATTTTTATGACGCGGCGGCGCCGATTGTTGAAAAAGACAGCCTTGATATGGATAAAGTCTACTTAAAATCCCGTTATGACAAGGGAGAAGCGGCATACTTAAACTGCCCGATGACAGAAGAAGAGTTTGACCGTTTCTATGAAGCGCTGACGACGGCTGAGACGGTTCCGTTAAAAGAATTCGAGAAAGAAATTTTCTTTGAAGGCTGCATGCCGATTGAAGTCATGGCGAAAAGAGGCAAGAAAACGATGCTGTTCGGACCGATGAAACCGGTCGGGCTGGAAGATCCTAAAACAGGCAAGCGGCCTTATGCAGTCGTGCAGCTCAGACAGGATGACGCGGCAGGAACGCTATATAATATTGTAGGTTTTCAGACACATTTAAAATGGGGAGACCAAAAAGAAGTGCTTAAACTGATCCCCGGACTTGAAAATGTTGACATCGTCAGATACGGCGTCATGCACAGAAACACATTTATCAACTCGCCTAGCCTCTTGAATCCGACATATCAATTTAAACAGCGGAACGACCTGTTTTTCGCAGGCCAAATGACCGGCGTAGAAGGTTATGTTGAATCTGCTGCTTCAGGCCTTGTGGCGGGAATCAATGCGGCCAAACTTGTGCTCGGTCAGGACCTTGTGACATTCCCTCAGGAGACGGCGATCGGAAGCATGGCTCATTACATTACGACGACGAACCAGAAGAACTTCCAGCCGATGAACGCAAACTTCGGCCTGTTAAAAGAACTGCCTGTTAAAATTAAAAACAAAAAAGAACGAAATGAAGAATACGCTAAACGCGCAATTGAAACTATTCAAACTATTTCGAAAACGATATAGCTTTTCATTGCAACTTCAATGCATTATATGATACCATTTAAAAGCCCTTCGGAGAGGAAGGTCATAATAATGGCGGAGAATGTTAACTTTTTTTTAAAGTTATTCGTTGAATATTTACAAATTGAAAAAAATTATTCACAATATACTATTGTGAATTATGTTAATTCGATTGAAGAATTTGGGATGTTTCTGCATGCTCAAAATATAAATGGATTGAAAGAAGCTGCATATCATGATGTGAGAATATTTTTGACAGAAGCTTATGAAAAAGGCCTGTCAAGAAAAACAATCAGCAAGAAGATTTCAGCTTTGAGAAGCTTCTATAAATTTTTGATGAGGGAAAAGCTTGTTGAAGAGAATCCGTTTCAGCTTGTTCATCTGCCGAAACAAGAAAAACGGATTCCGAAGTTTCTTTATGAAAAAGAACTTGAGGAACTATTCGCTGTTTCAGACAGAAGCAAGCCGTCAGGGATGCGCGATCAGGCCTTGCTTGAGCTTCTATATGCGACCGGAATGAGGGTCAGTGAGTGCTGTACGCTCACTGTCGGCGATCTTGACTTATCTATGGATACGGTGCTCGTTCACGGGAAAGGCAGGAAGCAGCGCTACATCCCGTTCGGCTCATATGCCCGTGATGCGCTGGAGCTGTATATCAATAGCGGAAGGCAGTGCCTGCTTGAAAAAGCAAAAGAGCCTCATGATTTGCTGTTTGTCAATCAAAGAGGCGGTCCGCTTACCGCCAGAGGCATCCGGTATATTTTAAGCGGGCTTGTAAAAAAGGCATCCGGCACTTTACATATACACCCGCATATGCTTCGGCATACGTTTGCGACTCATCTGCTGAATGAAGGGGCTGACTTAAGAAGCGTCCAGGAGCTTTTGGGCCATTCTAATCTGTCTTCCACGCAGATATACACGCATGTATCGAAGGAAATGCTGAGAAACACATATATGTCCCACCATCCGAGAGCTTTTAAAGAAAATTAAAAGGAGGCCCTTCTCATGTCATCTTTTCATGCGACAACGATTTTTGCCGTCCAGCATAAAGGAAAAAGCGCTATGTCAGGAGACGGCCAGGTCACATTCGGTCAGGCTGTAGTCATGAAACATACTGCGAGAAAAGTGAGAAAGCTGTTTAACGGAAAGGTTCTGGCCGGCTTCGCGGGATCTGTTGCAGACGCTTTCACACTTTTTGAAATGTTTGAGGCGAAGCTTGAAGAATACAACGGCAATTTAAAACGTGCGTCGGTTGAGCTTGCGAAAGAATGGCGCAGCGATAAAGTGCTGCGCAAGCTGGAAGCGATGCTGATTGTCATGAACCAGGATACCTTGCTTCTCGTATCGGGAACAGGTGAAGTGATTGAGCCGGATGACGGCGTTTTGGCAATCGGCTCCGGCGGAAACTACGCCCTGTCAGCAGGAAGAGCGCTGAAAACTTATGCCGGAGAAAACCTGTCCGCCAAAGAAATTGCAAAAGCCGCTTTGAAAATCGCAGGCGAGATTTGTGTGTACACAAACGATCAGATCATTTTGGAAGAACTTGAATAGAAAGGACTTGAGGCGCATGGAAAACAAACCGTTAACACCGAGACAAATCGTAGATCGGTTGGATCAATACATTGTAGGACAGCAGGATGCAAAAAAAGCTGTCGCCGTGGCATTAAGAAACCGCTATCGCAGAAGTCTTCTTGATGAAAAACTGAGAGATGAGATCGTTCCCAAAAACATCCTGATGATGGGTCCGACAGGGGTGGGGAAAACAGAAATCGCCAGACGGATCGCCAAGCTTACCGGTGCGCCATTTATAAAAATTGAAGCGACAAAATTTACAGAAGTCGGCTATGTAGGCAGAGATGTCGAATCAATGGTCAGAGACCTTGTTGAGACATCCGTGCGGCTCATTAAAGAAGAAAAAATCAGCGAAGTGAAAGAACAGGCTGAAGAAAATGCAAACAAACGCATTGTGAGGCTTCTCGTTCCGGGAAAGAAAAAACAAGCGGGTGTGAAAAATCCATTTGAAATGCTTTTCGGAGGAAGCCAGCCGTCAAGCGATGATGAAAGCGATCAGCAGGAAGAAGCGAGCCTTGAAGAGAAAAGAAAGCGCATGGCGCATCAGCTCGCATTGGGAGAGCTCGAAGACTATTACGTCTCCGTAGAGGTGGAAGAGCAGCAGCCGTCGATGTTTGACATGCTGCAAGGCTCCGGCATGGAGCAGATGGGCATGAATATGCAGGATGCGCTGAGCAATCTGATGCCTAAAAAGAAGAAACGCCGCAAAATGACGGTCAGAGAGGCAAGAAAGGTTCTGACCAATGAAGAGGCAAGCAAATTAATCGATATGGATGAAGTCAGCCAGGAAGCCGTGTTAAGAGCTGAAGAGGGCGGCATTATCTTTATTGACGAAATAGATAAAATCGCAAAAAACGGAGGGGCTTCTTCCTCGGCCGATGTCTCGAGAGAGGGCGTCCAAAGGGATATCCTTCCGATTGTCGAAGGCTCGACCGTCGTCACGAAATACGGCTCCGTCAAAACCGACCACGTGCTGTTTATAGCCGCCGGGGCATTCCATATGGCCAAACCGTCTGATCTGATTCCGGAGCTGCAGGGGCGCTTTCCGATACGTGTAGAACTGAGCAAGCTGACGGTGGATGATTTTGTGAAAATTCTCGTCGAACCTGATAATGCGCTGTTAAAACAATATCAGGCTTTATTGCAGACAGAAGGTATATCTCTTGAATTTTCTGACGAAGCTATTCGTAAGATCGCCGAAGTGGCTTATCATGTGAATCAGGATACGGACAACATCGGAGCAAGAAGGCTTCACACGATATTGGAACGTCTCTTGGAGGACCTGTCGTTTGAAGCGCCGGACGTGACGATGGAAAAAGTCGCCATCACGCCGCAATACGTTGAAGAAAAGCTCGGATCGATTGCAAACAACAAAGATCTAAGTCAATTTATATTGTGAAAATTTAATAACAGGAATTCTAGGAGGATTATTTAACATGGCTTTACTACAAAAAACACGAATTATTAACAGCATGCTGCAGGCTGCGGCAGGCAAACCCGTAAACTTTAAAGAAATGGCAGAAACGCTTCGCGACGTCATTGATTCTAATATTTTCGTCGTCAGCCGCAGAGGAAAGCTTTTGGGCTACTCTATTAATCAGCAGATCGAAAATGACCGCATGAAAAAAATGCTTGAAGACCGCCAGTTCCCGGAAGAGTACACGAAAAACCTTTTCAACGTTCCGGAGACATCTTCAAACCTTGATATCAACAGCGAATATACGGCTTTTCCTGTTGAAAACAGAGACCTGTTCCAAGCGGGCTTAACGACGATTGTGCCGATTATCGGCGGAGGAGAGCGTCTGGGCACATTGATTCTGTCCCGTCTGCAGGACCAATTTGAAGATGATGATCTCATTCTTGCTGAATACGGAGCAACCGTTGTAGGAATGGAGATTTTAAGAGAAAAAGCAGAAGAAATCGAAGAAGAAGCGCGAAGCAAAGCAGTTGTTCAAATGGCGATCAGTTCTTTGTCTTACAGTGAACTTGAAGCGATTGAGCATATCTTTGAAGAGCTTGACGGAAACGAAGGCTTGCTTGTGGCAAGTAAGATTGCCGACCGTGTAGGCATTACCCGTTCAGTCATCGTTAACGCGCTGAGAAAGCTCGAAAGCGCCGGCGTTATTGAATCCAGATCACTTGGAATGAAGGGGACTTACATTAAAGTTCTGAACAATAAATTCCTTATTGAATTGGAAAACCTAAAATCTCATTAATCCAAAAGCAGGATCCCTAAAAGCGGGGATCCTGCTTTTTTTTATGGACAATAGGTGAAAAGTTGGAGTTTAAAGTTGATTATTGGAATCTGATCTGAGATAATCCATCTTGCTGTGTGAGAAAAAGGGGAAGATACAGAAATTCAGCTATTTTCAGTCTTATATTAACCAAAAGCTTGTAGTCCAAATACTCTAGGACTTAATACCTATGTGCAAAATAGATACAAATGAGCACTTTTTTTTAGCCTAACTTCATAGACTTTAAGCCTGTTATTTCTTACAATAAGCATATGGTTTTACAATTCTCGACAAGGATTTTTAGGAGAAAAATATCTGAAATGGAGGTAAGTGGATTTGGACTTATTTTCTGGAACTATACAAAATCTTGAGAATGCCTTGGGGAGAGCGGACATTAAGCAAAAAGTCTTAACTAATAATATCGCCAATATAGATACACCGAACTATAAGGCAAAAAAAGTCTCTTTCCGAAATTTGTTAGATCAGGAAACATCCAATCTTGAGGCTGTAAAAACCGACTATCGACACGTTGACTTTACGGATTCGGGGGACGATTATTCCATCGTGTCCAGCGGTGACACATCGTACCAGCAAAACGGAAACAATGTCGATATCGACAAAGAAATGACAGATTTAGCCGAAAACCAAATTAATTATCAGGCTTTGGTTGAAAGAATGAGCGGCAAATTCAATTCCCTGAAAACAGTCTTGACAGGAGGAAAATAATGAGTGGCTTTCAAAGCTTAAATATTTCTGGGTCTGCTTTAACTGCACAGCGTGTCCGGATGGACGTCGTATCGTCCAACCTGGCCAATATGGACACAACGAGAGCGAAGCAGGTCAATGGCGAGTGGGTGCCTTACAGAAGAAAGCTGGTTTCTCTCCAATCCGGAGGCGAATCATTTTCGTCCCTTTTAAATTCCAAGATGAACGGAATCGGAAACGCCGGAAATGGCGTAAAGGTATCTTCGATTACGGAAGACCCATCCGCTTTTAATCTTGTTTACGATCCGGAAAATCCCGATGCGAATAAAGACGGATATGTACAAAAACCTAATGTAGACCCATTAAAGGAAATGGTGGATCTTGTCAGCAGCACGAGATCATATGAAGCAAACGTGACGGCATTGAACGCCTCCAAAGGCATGCTTTTAAAGGCTTTAGAAATCGGAAAGTAAGGTGATGTAAGTGGTTAACGCTATTACTCCTTTTCAGCTTCAACAAACCCAAAACACTCAAAACGTAACGAATCAATTAAATCAAGCTCAAAAAACTGATTCTTCAAATCAAACAAGCTTTTCGGAGCTTTTAAAAAACTCAATTGATTCGTTAAATGAGTCGCAAGTGAAATCTGACCAAATAACGAACGAACTGGCTGCAGGAAAGGATGTAAACCTTGACGAGGTCATGATCGCTGCCCAAAAAGCAAATATTTCTCTGACGGCCGCTACCGAATTCCGCAATAAAGCCGTGGAAGCCTATCAGGAAATCATGAGAATGCAGATGTAGTGGTCAGATGAAAGAGAATGACTGGAATGACCGGGGGTTAACATGAATCGTACTCTAACGCAAATGAAAACCAAAACGGCAGCGTTTTGGAATAACAGATCAAAAACACAGAAGATACTCATGGTAAGCGGCTTGGCCGCATTCATTATTTTACTCATCGTCGTTATTATTTTTACTTCGTCTGAAAAGATGGTGCCTCTTTATAAAGACTTGTCCGCGGAAGAAGCGGGGAAGATTAAAGAAGAGCTCGATACGAAAAAGGTGTCTTCTGAACTTGCTGACGGCGGCACGGTCATTAAGGTTCCTGAGAGCCAAGTGGATTCGCTTAAAGTGCAGCTTGCCGCGGAAGGCCTGCCGAAAACGGGTTCAATTGATTATTCGTTTTTCGGACAGAATGCGGGCTTCGGCCTGACAGATAATGAGTTTGACGTTTTAAAAGTTGAGGCGACTCAGACTGAATTGTCAAACCTGATAAATGAAATGGACGGTATTAAAAGCTCGAAGGTCATGATCAATATGCCGAAAGAAGCTGTGTTTGTCGGTGAAGATCAGCCGGAAGCATCCGCATCGATCGTTTTGCAGATTAAACCGGGCTACTCGCTTGATCAAAGCCAGATCAACGGGCTGTACCATCTCGTTTCTAAAAGCGTCCCGAACTTAAAAGAAGATAATATCGTCATAATGGATCAAAATTCTACATATTATGACAAAAGCGACAGCGGTGCAGGGTCCGTTTCTGACAGTTATGCTTCTCAGCAAGGTATTAAGTCGCAGGTCGAAAAGGATATTCAAAAACATGTCCAATCACTGCTCGGCACAATGATGGGGCAGGATAAAGTCGTGGTTTCGGTTACGGCAGATATTGACTTCACGAAAGAAAAACGCACTGAAGACATTGTCGAGCCTGTCGATAAAGATAACATGGAAGGCATAGCGGTAAGCGCTGAAAAAGTTGCGGAAACGTATAAAGGCGACGGCGCGGCCAACGGCGGAACAGCCGGAACGGGCAGCAATGACACCGCGAACTATAAACAGGCGAATGACGGTTCAAACAGCGGAGACTACGAAAAAAGCAGCAATAAAATCAACTATGAAGTCAACCGCATTCATAAAGAAATCGCAGAAAGCCCGTATAAAGTGCGTGATTTAGGCATTCAGGTCATGGTGGAACCGCCGAATCCGAAAAATGCCGCCTCATTATCAGCGCAGAGACAGGCTGATATACAGAAGATTTTAGGAACGGTTGTCAGAACGTCCCTTGATAAAAATGAAACGCAAAATCAAAACCTGACAGCCAATGATATCAACAATAAAATCGTTGTCTCCGTACAGCCGTTTGACGGGAAAACAAGCCTGAACACAAATTCGGCACAATCTTCGGGTCTCCCGATCTGGGTATACATTACAGGCGGGGTGCTGCTTGCAGCCATTATTCTGCTTATTATTCTCCTCATCAGAAAGAAACGCTCTCAAGAGGATGAGTATGAAGAATATGAATATGAAACGGCGCCAGAGCCGGTTCGACTGCCTGATATCAACGAAGAGAAAAATGAAACGGAAGAAACAGTCAGACGAAAACAGCTTGAAAAAATGGCTAAAGAAAAACCGGAAGACTTTGCAAAATTGCTTCGAAGCTGGTTGGACGAGGATTAGGGGGAATGGAAAATGGCGAAACGTGATCAGAACAAGCTTACAGGAAAACAAAAAGCAGCCATCCTCATGATTTCCTTAGGTCTTGATGTATCAGCCTCTGTGTACAAGCATTTGTCTGAAGAAGAAATTGAAAGATTGACTCTCGAGATTTCGGGAGTCAGAAGCGTCGATCATCAGAGAAAAGATGAAATCATTGAAGAATTTCATAATATCGCAATCGCTCAGGATTATATTTCTCAAGGCGGTTTAAATTACGCCCGCCAAGTGCTTGAAAAAGCGCTCGGAGAAGACAAAGCGGTAAGCATTTTAAACAGGCTGACCTCTTCATTGCAGGTAAAGCCGTTTGACTTCGCAAGAAAAGCGGAGCCCGAACAGATTTTGAATTTCATTCAGCAGGAACATCCCCAAACGATGGCGCTGATTTTATCCTACCTTGACCCGGTGCAGGCCGGACAGATTTTGTCTGAGCTGAACCCGGACGTTCAGGCTGAGGTGGCGAGAAGGATTGCGGTTATGGACAGGACGTCTCCTGAAATCATAAATGAAGTGGAGCGGGTTCTTGAACAAAAGCTGTCCTCCTCCTTTACGCAGGATTATACGCAGACAGGCGGCATAGAAGCCGTTGTTGAAGTGTTGAACGGCGTAGACAGAGGAACGGAAAAAACGATCCTTGATTCATTAGAAATACAAGATCCTGAATTGGCGGATGAAATCAAAAAACGGATGTTTGTCTTTGAAGATATTGTCACCCTTGATAACCGTGCGATTCAGCGCGTGATCAGGGATGTTGAAAATGACGACCTCCTGCTGTCATTGAAGGTTGCGAGCGAGGAAGTCAAAGAGATCGTCTTCAGCAATATGTCACAGCGTATGGTTGAAACGTTTAAAGAAGAAATGGAAATTATGGGGCCTGTGCGTTTGCGTGATGTGGAAGAGGCGCAATCAAGAATCGTGGGCGTCGTCCGCAAGCTTGAAGAAGCCGGTGAAATTGTAATCGCGCGAGGCGGAGGAGACGATATTATTGTCTAATATCATTAAACAGCAATCATCATTTTCTCCTGAACAAAAACGGCGCAAGCTTTCCTTGCAGGAAGTCAGGAAAACGCATCCCCAGCTCGACCTGGAGGAAGAAAATCCTGAAGCTCTCATGGCTTTTGCCAAAGCAGAAGCCGACAGGGTATCTGAAGAAGCGAAAAATCAGCTGGATTACACCCTCCGGCAGATTGAGGAAGAGAAAAGCCGCTGGGCGGATGAAAAACAAAGACTGATGGAAGATGCAAAGGCAGAAGGATATAACGAAGGCATGGCATTGGGAAAAGCCGAGGCTCAGGCCGAATACGCAGACCTCATCAGCCGGGCCAATGCCGTTATGGAAATGGCCAGACAGTCAGTCGAGGAAAAGCTGGAAAGCGCTGAGGAAGAAATCATTGAGCTTTCCGTTGCGCTCGCTAAAAAAGTATGGCGGCAAAAAAGTGATGATAAAGAAGCTTTTCTTCTGTTAGTCAAACAGGTAATAGCCGAAGTGAAAGATTATGATGACATTTCCATTTATGTGGACCCGGAATATTATGAGACGGTTCATCAGCATATGGATGAAATTCAGCAGCTGTTATACAAAGAATGCAGGTTAAGCTTGTATGCCGATGAAAAAGCTGCAAAGGGAACGTGCTCCATAGAAACACCGTTCGGACGGGTTGATGCAGGAATAGACACCCAGCTGATGCAATTAAAGCAAAAGCTTTTAACGGCGCTTGAGGCGGGAGCGGAGCAATGAAGACACAGTATTTAATAGACTCGATTGAAACAGCGGATCCGTACAAACGCTACGGTAAGGTTAAACGTGTCATCGGGCTGATGATTGAATCAAAAGGGCCCGAAAGCTCGATCGGAGATGTTTGTCTCATTTATCCGAAAGGTCATTCAAAAAAAGCGATTAAAGCTGAGGTTGTAGGCTTCCAGGATGAAAACATACTGTTAATGCCTTATCTGGAAGCGGCAAGCATTGCCCCGGGCAGCATTGTGGAGGCTACCGGCGAGTCTCTCCGTATCAAAGTAGGCGCAGGTTTAATCGGACAGGTTGTTGATGCGTTCGGTGAGCCTCTTGACGGCAGGGCGCTTCCGAAAGGATTGTCTCCCGTTTCGACGGAACAGCCGCCACCAAACCCGATGAAACGGCCGCCGATACGGGAAAAGATGGGTGTCGGTGTCAGGTCGATTGACAGTCTGCTGACAGTAGGAAAAGGGCAGAGAATCGGAATTTTTGCCGGAAGCGGAGTCGGAAAAAGCACTTTGATGGGAATGATCGCAAAGCAGACCGAAGCCGATCTAAACATCATCGCACTCGTCGGTGAACGGGGGCGCGAGGTGCGGGAATTCATTGAGAAGGATTTAGGCGAAGAAGGCTTGAAACGCTCGATTGTCGTAGTCGCGACTTCTGATCAGCCTGCATTAATGCGTTTGAAAGCGGCATATACAGCGACCGCCATTGCGGAATATTTCCGTGATAAAGGCCGGAATGTCATGTTCATGATGGACTCCGTCACGAGGGTTGCGATGGCTCAGCGTGAAATCGGGCTGGCAGCGGGGGAACCGCCGACAACAAAAGGATATACACCTTCCGTGTTCGCTATTCTGCCCCGTTTACTGGAAAGAACGGGTGCGAATGAACAAGGGACGATAACCGCTTTTTATACAGTTCTCGTTGACGGAGACGACATGAATGAACCGATTGCCGATACGGTGCGCGGAATATTAGACGGGCATATCGTTCTCGATCGGGCGCTTGCCAACAAAGGGCAGTTCCCGGCGGTGAATATTCTGAAGAGCATCAGCAGGGTTATGTCTAATATTTCAGACGCCGCGCATATAGAGGCGGCCAACAAATTCCGCGATCTTCTGTCAACTTATCAAAACTCTGAAGACCTCATTAATATCGGAGCTTACAAAAGAGGGTCATCGAGAGAAATTGATGAAGCGATTCAGTTTTATCCGCAGCTCATTCAATTTTTAAAACAAGGAACTGAAGAACCTGCTCAATTGGAAGACAGTATTGCGGTATTGACGAGTATGACAGGAAAAGAGGAATAAACATCGTGGCGTACCAATTCAGATTTCAAAAGCTGCTGGAATTAAAAGAGAATGAAAAAGACCAAACATTGTCTGAATACAGACAATCGGTTTCTGAATTTGAAACAGTGGCTGAAAAACTATATGAAAATATGAGCAAAAAAGAATCGCTCGAAAAAGACAAAGAATCAAAGCTGAAATGCGGGATGAGCGTTCAGGAAATGAGACATTATCAGCAATTCGTCTCTAATCTTGAGAACACCATCTATCATTATCAAAAACTTGTCATTATGAAACGAAATGAAATGAATGAGAAGCAGGAACAGCTCACCGAAAAAAACATTGAAGTAAAGAAATTTGAAAAAATGCGGGAAAAACAATTTAATATGTTTGCTCTTGAAGACAAAGCTGCAGAAATGAGGGAAATGGACGATATTTCAATCAAGCAGTTTATGATTCAGGGGCATTAGGAGCGAATAAAATGGCCGATAAAGAAAAGAGATCTGGAAAGTTCGGTTCAATCCTGCTTTTTATCATGATCCCGCTGATTTTTCTGATCATCGTCGCAAGCATCATCCTTTGGGCTGCCGGCGTTGATGTGATGAAGCCGATTCAGGAAACAGCCGCAAAAACGCCTGTTTTAAAAGAATTGGTTCCCGAAACGAAAGAAATGAAAAGCGCGGCGGAAAAGCAGAAGGAAGACAGAACGGCTTCTCTTGAAAAGACCATAAAGGAACAAAAAAGTGAAATCAACATTTTAAATAAAGATTTGGACACAAGCAAATCCGAAATCGACAATCTGAACCAGAAAATCCGTTCATTGAAACAGGAAGCTGAACAGCAGCAGAAAACGGAACAGCAGCAGAAAACGGAACAGCAGCAGAAAACGGATGAAACGAAAAAAGACGCTTCGGGTTCAGCGGGAAAAGATAAAATGATCAACATCTATAAAAGTATGGACAGCGGTAAAGCGGCAAGCATTATCGTAAAGCTGAAAGAAAAAGAAGCCCTCGATATTTTAAACGGACTAAGTAAAAAGCAGCTTGCTGAAATCTTGACGAAAATGACTCCTGAACAAGCGGCTAAATATACAGAAAAACTATCCGCTGACGGAAATAAGGAGTGATGTAAGTTGAAGCTGCTTGAAATAACGGGGAATCGCACGCAGACTGCGCAAAACAGCAATGTGAAGATGAATGTAAACAGCTTAGGCCTATTTCAGAACCGGCTTCTGTCGGAAATCACTTCTCAACAGAAGCCCGGAGATGAGGCGAAAACAAGTGATGCAGAGCTGAATGATGCTCTCTCGAAAATCGGTGATTGGCTGAAAGCCGGCCCGGAAGATAAAGAACTTCAGCTGAAACAGCTGCTTGAGGCGGTCAAAGCCCTTGAAGGAAAGCAAACGGCTGAAACAGCTCTTCCTTTATTGAAGCAGCTTGCTGAATCTGTTGAAGACATGTTAGCCGGCAAACGGCATGGGGTGAAGCCTGAAAAGATTGAGCCGGGTTCGCCCGCTAATGACGGGGATTCCGGGCGAGACGCGCTTGAAACAGGCCTCCTTTTCATTCAAGAAGCCGCAGCCCAGCTATTTGCGCATCAAGAGAATCAGCCGGACAGCGCACAGGCAAAGGCGGTTTATCAGGAAGGCGACCGTTTATTAGCAGCGTTGAAAAAACAAGGCGTACCGGACCGCGTGATTCAAGACCTGCGGCAGACGCTGTTTCCGAAAAATGAATCTGCATCTAAGCTTTATTCTATGTCGGCCGCTGAGCTGAAGAGCTTTCAAAGCGTCGCTGAGCAGCTTGCGGGCCTTTCTCAAAAAGGAACAAAGGAATGGAATATGGCTGAAACTGAGCTGAAAGCTTTTGTGTTATCTCAATCATCTGAATCGTCCCAAGAGTCTGCCGGGAAAACGGAACAGCAAAACGGCGGCACGATTTCTCAAGTGAAAGCATCTGACAGCAAATTGTCCGCGCATATACTGTTTTCGGGAACGAGAAGTCTTGCCGGCATTCAGCAAGCGTCCGCAGGAGCCGAACAGCCGCCGGCAGAAAATAAACCGTTAACAGACCAGGTCATCAGCGGCTGGAAACAGATGAAATACACGCCTTTCGGGAAAACGACCGGAAGCTTTACGATTCGTCTTAATCCTGAGAACCTCGGTTTTGTCACGATAAAGGTGACAAACGAAAATGGGATGTTTCAAAGCAAAATAATCGCATCAAGCCAGTCTGCGAAAGAGCTGCTGGAACAGCATCTTCCTCAGCTGAAACAGTCGCTTCCGAATATGTCGGTCCAAATCGACCGTTTTACCGTCCCGCTTCAAAGCGGGGATCAGCAGCCGGTTTACGGTCAGACAGCCGATCACAATAAACAGCAGCAGCAGGGACAGAGAGAGCAGAAAAACCAGCAGCAGTCAGGCGATTTCGGAGATATGCTGGAGGAGCTTTCTCTCAATGAAATGGAGGAAGAATAGTTGACATCTGTAAACTCGGATTATGCCGCAGCGGGCGCTTCTAATACGAAGAGCACCGCCGCCGTAAACAGCAGCACGAATTTAGGGAAAGACGAATTTCTGAAGATCTTAATGACACAGGTTCAAAACCAGGACCCGCTCAATCCGGTTGATGACAAAGAATTCATCAGTCAGATGGCGACATTTTCTTCATTGGAGCAAATGATGAATATGAATACGACGATGACTAAATTTGTAGAAAATCAAGATCCGTTTACGATGTATGTGAACTGGATCGGCAAAAATGTCACATTCAGCGACAGCGACGGGAAGGACCAGACAAGCCCTGTCAATTCAGTCAAACACTCAAACGGTAATTACGTGCTCGTGCTTGAAAATGGCAAAGAGGTCAGCCCGTGGGATGTCACGGCAGTCAGCGATACATCTAAATAAAAAGAAACCCAGGGGGAATTTAACATGTTACGTTCATTATATTCCGGTATCAGCGGCATGAAAAACTTTCAGACAAAACTAGACGTAATCGGCAATAACATCGCCAACGTCAACACAGTGGGATTTAAGAAAAGCCGCGTTACATTTAAAGATTTGATCAGCCAGACAGTCTCCGGCGGTTCAAACGTGACCAATTCAAAACAAATCGGCTTGGGTGCCGCGACTTCTTCCATTGATGTCGTTCATTCAACCGGCGCCCCGCAGGCTACACAGAATAAAACCGACCTAGCCATTGACGGAGACGGCTACTTTCAGATTAATACAGGTGCGGGAATCGTTTACACACGTGCAGGGAATTTCGGGAAGGACAATAAAGGCAACCTTGTTACGACTGACGGCTACTACCTTGAAAAAATCGGCGGGGGCAAAATCAATATTCCGACTGACGCGAAAGATTACAGTATCGGTGCAGACGGAACCGTTACATACACTGATGCAGGGGATGCGGTTCATGATGCCGGACAAATCGGTCTGGTCACGTTCCCTAACAGCGCCGGTCTGGAAAAAATCGGAGGAAACCTTTACAGACAATCATTAAGTTCAGGAGCTGCGAGTGCTGTCACCGCTCCGGGCGAAAACGGCTCAGGTAAGCTTTTGGCAGGCTATCTTGAAATGTCAAACGTTGATCTGACAGATGAATTTACCGAAATGATCGTTGCTCAGCGCGGTTTCCAATCAAACTCAAAAATCATTACGACTTCAGATGAAATCCTTCAGGAGCTGGTTAATCTGAAACGGTAAGGAGGGAGGGGAGGCGGTAAGGCCGCTTCTCCGGATTGAATGATTCAAGTCACCCGTTTAAACGGCCAGCCTTTTACGCTGAACGCGCTGTTTATCGAACAGATTGAGTGCTTCCCCGACACGACGATTACGCTGTCCAACGGCAAAAAGTTCGTAGTGAAAGAACCGGAAGAAGCAGTTCTTAAAAAAGTCATTTCGTTTTACCATAGCATACAAATATTTTCACTGGATCAGGGAATAGAGGAAGAAGAATGAAAAAAAAATTAGTCATTATTATGCTGATTATTTTAATTGTCGTTGCCGGCCTCGGAACGGCAGCATATTTTGTCGTCAGCGGACATTCAGACAAAGACAAAAAGCCTACAATCGATGAAGTCGTTGCAGCCACTGTGTCTGTCGACGATATCACGACGAACTTAAAGTCCGACAGCATCATCCGCATCGGCATCAAGCTTGAAACCGACTCGGAAAAAGCGAAGGAAGAACTTGAAAAACGCGATTTTCAGGTGAAAGACAACATCATTTCCATTTTAGCCGATACAAGCGCCGGAGAGATTGAGGGAGACAAAGGAAGAGAAGCGTTTAAACAATCCTTAAAAGAAAAAGTAAACAGCTATCTCCAAGAAGGAAAAGTTCAGAAAGTGTACATTACCTCCTTTAATCTGCAATAAAAACAAATTTGACAGAATACGGAGGTGAAGAAAATGTCTGGAGAAGTTCTCTCTCAAAATGAAATAGACGCACTGCTTTCAGCCATTTCGACGGGTGAGGCGGATGCGGAAGAGCTGAAAAAGGAAGTTAAAGAGAAAAAAGTAAAGGTATATGATTTTAAACGGGCGCTCAGGTTTTCGAAAGATCAGATACGGAGTTTAACCCGGATACATGATAACTTTGCGAGGCTTCTCACAACTCACTTTTCCGCCAAGCTCAGAACATATATCCATATATCTGTCAGCTCAGTTGACCAGGTGCCGTATGAAGAATTTATCCGCTCCATACCGAACATGACGATCCTGAATTTGTTCGATGTTCATCCGATGGAAGGCAGGATCATGATGGAGGTTAATCCCACCATCGCATACGCCATGCTTGACCGCGTCATGGGAGGCATCGGCATCACCCATAACAAAGCTGACAATCTTACGGAAATAGAAACGAACATTATTTCTAACTTATTTGAAAATGCACTGGGTAACTACAAAGAAGCTTGGCAATCCATTGCTGATATTGATCCTGAAATGACTGAATTTGAAGTGAATCCTCAGTTTGTGCAGATGGTTTCGCCAAATGAAACCGTCGTGGTCATTTCTCTCAATACGCAGATCGGTGAAATCAGCGGTGTCATTAATCTTTGTATTCCCCATGTCGTACTTGAGCCGATAATCCCTAAGCTTTCCGTACATTATTGGATGCAATCAGATCGGAATGAAGCGAAGCCCGAAGAAACGAAGTCGCTTGAAAAGCGCATCATGACGGCACAAATTCCCGTAGTAGCTCTCTTGGGAGCTTCTGAACTGACAATAGAAGAATTTTTAAGTTTGGAAGCCGGGGACTGTATAACTCTGGACAAATCAGTGACTGATCCTCTTACTGTATTGGTCGGAAACAAACCGAAGTTTTTAGGGCAGGCCGGCCGGGTGAATCGAAGACAGGCAGTGCAAATTTTAGATCACGACATAAGAGGTGAACAAGATGAACAATAGATTATCTCAAGATGAAATCGATGCTCTTCTTAATGGCACAGGAAGTCAAGAGGATACAGAACAGCCTCAAAAGGCGACCTTGTCTGAACTTGAGCGCGATACGATCGGAGAAATCGGGAATATTTCATTCGGCAGCTCAGCTACGGCGCTGTCCACTCTTTTAAATCAAAAAGTGGACATTACGACACCGAGTGTGACCGTCATTTCAAAAAGCAAAATCAGTGATGAATTTCCTCATCCGTATGTTGCCATTGAAGTGAACTACACAGAAGGATTTGACGGCAGCAATTTGCTCGTCGTAGAACAAAGCGACGCAGCCATCATCGCGGATTTGATGATTGGCGGAGACGGCCAAGGCGCCGATCCGTCCCTCGGGGAAATCCACCTGAGCGCCGTGCAGGAAGCAATGAATCAAATGATGGGCTCGGCTGCTACATCGATGTCGACCGTATTCAGTAAAAAGATCGACATTTCTCCGCCGCGGGTTGAACTTCTGGATGTGACGGAAGAAAAAGGGACGGACAGAATACCGGAGGATGACCTGCTCGTAAAAGTTTCATTCCGCCTGAAAGTCGGTGAATTAATCGATTCGAGCATCATGCAGCTTTATCCGCTTACGTTTGCGAAAGATCTGATCGCGGAGCTGATGAATACAGATCAGCCTGTGGCAGAAGCCGCAGAAGCCGTATCACAGCCGCAGGAAACATACGAAACGCCGCAGCCGGAACCGGCCGTTCAGCAGGAACCGCAGGCAAAACCCGAGCTTCCGAAGAGACAGGGAACCGCTAAAAAAGCTGCTCCCGTTCAAGTCGCTCCGGTGGAATTCCAGGCGTTTGACCAAAATGCATCGGCGGCGCACGGTTCAAGAAACAACCTTGATATGCTGATGGATATCCCGCTTTCCGTTACGGTCGAGCTCGGCAGAACGAAGAGAAGCGTCAAAGAAATCCTTGAACTTTCTGCGGGAAGCATTATTGAGCTTGACAAGCTGGCGGGTGAACCCGTTGACATCCTGGTCAATCAGCGGATCGTAGCAAAGGGCGAGGTCGTTGTTATAGAAGAAAACTTCGGCGTGAGAGTTACTGACATTTTAAGTCAGGCAGACCGCCTTAACAATTTAAAATAAGCGAACATAGAGGAGAGAAACAGATTATGGCACACAGAATTTTAATTGTAGACGATGCAGCATTTATGAGAATGATGATCAAGGATATTTTGGTGAAGAACGGTTTTGACGTTGTAGCTGAAGCTTCAGACGGAGCACAGGCGGTCGAAAAATTCAAAGAGCATTCACCCGACCTTGTGACAATGGATATTACAATGCCTGAAATGGACGGAATTACCGCATTAAAGGAAATTAAACAAATCGATCCGCAGGCGAAAATCATCATGTGTTCGGCAATGGGCCAGCAGTCAATGGTCATTGACGCGATCCAAGCCGGCGCAAAAGACTTTATCGTGAAGCCGTTCCAAGCGGACCGCGTGCTTGAAGCCATTAATAAAACATTAAGCTAAAGGGTGTACGACTGTTGAAAAAGAGTCATGGTTTACTAGCTTTGATTTGTTGTTTCGTTTTACTCAATGTACATCCGTTTCCTGCTTTTGCGGCGGAGTCTGATAATTCCACCGTCAACGAATGGTTTGACAAACAATCAACAAACAAAACAGAGAAAAAAAACGATACATCGAAACAAACGGCTGATCAAGAGATAGGGGATGCTTCTGCATCTTCTGTCTCCGCTTTTGATTTTGTAAAGATGATTGGGGCATTATTATTTGTCATTCTGCTGATCTATGGATTTGTCAAACTGATGAATAAAAGAAACCGTCTGCTGAAGCCGTTTCAATATGTAGAAAATATCGGCGGAACGTCAGTCGGCCAAAACCGTTCCGTGCAGCTGATTAAAGTGGGGAACAGCGTACTTGTAGTCGGTGTCGGCGAGACGATACAGCTTTTAAAAGAAATTGAAGATGAAAAAGAGCGAGAGGCGATTCTGAGCCAATACGAAGAGGCGATGTCCTCAAAAGTGGAATGGACCAAACTCGTAAATCCGCGTAAGGATGGAGAAAAAAAGCCGCAAACGATGCTTCCCTCGTTTTCAAAAGCGCTGAAAGAACAGCTGAGCGAGCTGAAACAAAGCCGTTCTGAAGGAAAAAAGAAAGGCCCGTATCATCATGAATGAATTTATTAATCTTTTTAATTCAAGCAGTCCGACCGAAGTCAGCTCTACTGTTAAGTTACTGCTGCTTTTGACCGTCTTTTCAGTGGCGCCGGGTATTTTGATTTTGATGACCTGCTTTACGAGAATCGTCATCGTCCTGTCTTTTGTGAGAACCTCACTGGCGACGCAGAACATGCCTCCGAATCAGGTATTAATCGGTCTTGCGCTGTTCTTAACGTTTTTTATTATGGCTCCGACTTTTTCAGAGATTAATAAGGATGCCTTAACGCCGCTGATGAACAACAAAATCAGTCTCGATGAAGCATATACAAAAGCCGAGAAGCCGATTAAAGAATACATGAGCAAGCATACAAGGCAAAAGGATCTGGCGCTGTTTATGAACTACGCCAAAATGAAAAAGCCCGAATCGATTCAGGATATTCCTTTGACGACGATGGTGCCCGCTTATGCGATCTCGGAACTCAAGACCGCTTTTCAAATGGGCTTTATGATTTTTATTCCGTTTTTAATTATCGATATGGTCGTGGCGAGCGTCTTAATGTCAATGGGAATGATGATGCTTCCGCCGGTTATGATCTCTCTGCCCTTTAAAATATTGCTTTTCGTTTTGGTCGATGGATGGTATTTAATCGTGAAATCTTTGCTTGACAGCTTTTAGGGTAGGTGCTAATTGTGAGTTCAGAATTTGTAATTTCCATGGCGGAAAAAGCCGTATACGTAACACTGATGATCTGCGGGCCGCTGCTTGCGATCGCGCTGATCGTCGGTTTGCTCGTCAGTATCTTTCAAGCGACAACTCAAATCCAGGAACAGACGCTTGCGTTCATTCCGAAAATCGTGGCGGTAATGCTCGGACTGATCTTTTTTGGTCCTTGGATGCTGTCGACGATTCTTTCGTTTACAACTGATCTGTTCTCTCATCTGAACCGATTTGCAGGGTAGAATCAAATGAATTCCATCATTGATTTATTTCCCGCTTTTTTATTGGTTTTTATTAGAATTTCTGCTTTTTTTGTAACGGTGCCGATATTCGGGCACCGGAATCTGCCGGCGGTTCACCGAATCGGTTTTGCTTTCTTTCTTTCGGTGATCTGCTTCAGTACGCTGAAACATGCGCCGTTAGTTGACATAGGGGAACAGTATATGCTGCTTGTTATAAAAGAGGCCGTTGTGGGCTTGAGCCTCGGGCTGATTGCTTTCATGATGCTGGCAGCCATTCAGATCGCGGGTTCCTTTATTGATTTTCAGATGGGTTTTTCCATCGCGAATGTCATTGATCCGCAATCAGGAACGCAAAGCCCGCTGATCGGCCAATTCGTTTATACGCTGGCGCTGTTATTTATGCTCAGCGTAAACGCCCATTATCTATTATTGGACGGGATTTATTACAGCTTTCAGTATATTCCGCTTGACCAGGCATTTCCGTCGTTTGGAAATGAGCACTTTGGACTTTTTATCGCAAAAAGCTTCAATGCCATGTTTATTATCGCTTTTCAAATGTCTGCGCCGGTTGTGGCCAGTCTGTTTTTAGTTGATTTGGCGCTTGGCATTGTGGCGAGAACGGTGCCGCAGCTGAACGTTTTCGTTGTCGGGCTTCCTCTGAAAATAGCCGTGAGTTTTATTATGCTGATCGTTTGTATGGCGGTGATGTTTGTCCTCGTCCGCAATATCTTCAGCCTTACCGTTGAAACAATGCGAAATTTATTGGCATTGGTCGGTGTGACGTGATGAGACTCAGACTGAATCTGCAATTCTTTGCCGGTGAAAAAACGGAGAAAGCCACCCCGAAAAAACGAAAAGATACAAGAAAGAAAGGTCAGGTCCCGAAAAGTACGGATGTGAATACAGCCGTTTCTTTACTGATTATCTTTCTTTCGCTGATCGCGCTCGGCCCTTACATGCGGGACAGACTGCTGTCCTTTATTAAAACGTTTTATACGAAATCGATAGCGTTAGATCTGTCAGCGTCTAACGTGCATGAGCTTTTTGTGGATACAGTGAAAGATATCAGCCTCATCCTCGCGCCGATTATGCTGGTCGCGCTTGTGGCAGGTGTCGTGAGCAACTACATGCAGGTGGGTTTTCTGTTTTCTGCAGAAGTTCTCAAACCTGACCTGAACAAGCTCAGCCCGCTGAAAGGATTTAAGCGGATATACAGCATGAGGGCGATTGTTGAACTGGTTAAATCGATTTTGAAGATTGCCGTAGTCGGTTTTGCCGCCTTTATGGTGCTCTGGCTGCATTATGGCGATATTCTCCGCCTTCCGCTTTTAACGCCTGCGGAAGTGCTCACATTCGTATCTAAGCTCACTCTTTGGATGGGGCTTGCGGGCTCAGGGGCTTTAATGCTGCTGGCCGGGCTCGATTACTTATATCAGCGTTTTGACTATGAGAAAAACATCAGAATGTCAAAGCAGGATATAAAAGATGAATACAAAAAATCGGAGGGCGACCCGATTATCAAGTCCAAAATTAAGCAGAAGCAGCGGGAAATGGCGATGAGGCGAATGATGCAGGAAGTGCCGAAAGCTGACGTCATCATTACCAACCCGACCCACTATGCGATCGCTCTAAAATATGATGAAAAGAAAATGGATGCCCCTTACATTGTTGCCAAAGGGGTCGATCATCTCGCATTAAAAATCAGGCAGATTGCCAAAGAACATGATGTCATGACGATTGAAAACAGGCCGCTCGCGCGTGCGTTATATGATCAGGTTGACATCGACCAGGCCGTGCCGGAAGAGTTTTTCAAAGTCATTGCGGAAATTTTGGCTTATGTCTATAAAACAAAACAAAAAGTATAGTGAATTTCAGATTCAAAAGGAGAGAAAAACAGCATGTCAACAAGAGATTTATCGGTTTTAATAAGTGTTGTCCTCATTGTGGCAATGCTGGTGATTCCATTCCCTCCATGGTTGTTAAGTATATTGATCATCATTAATATCTCTCTTGCGTTGATCGTGCTTCTCACCACAATGAATATGCAAGAACCGCTGCAATTTTCGATATTCCCGTCATTGCTGCTGTTATTGACGCTGTTTCGGCTTGCGCTCAATGTGTCGACGACTCGTTCGATTCTTTCTCACGGAGAAGGGGGAAAGGTTGTTGAGACATTCGGGAATTTCGTTGTCGGCGGAAATGTGCTGGTAGGGCTTGTTGTCTTCATTATCTTGATTATTATTCAGTTTATCGTCATTACAAAAGGCGCCGAGCGGGTATCGGAAGTGGCGGCGAGATTTACGCTCGATGCGATGCCCGGAAAACAAATGAGTATTGACGCGGATTTAAACGCCGGCATGATTACGGAGCAGGACGCGAAACACAGACGTGAAAAAGTCGCCCGGGAAGCGGATTTTTACGGCGCGATGGATGGTGCGAGCAAATTTGTCAAAGGGGATGCGATCGCGGGTATCATCATCGTGATGATCAATATTATTTTCGGGATCGTAATCGGCATGCTGCAGCAGGGGATGAGCATACAAGAAGCTGCTTCTCACTTTACAATGCTGACGGTCGGTGACGGTATCGTTTCTCAAATGCCGGCTTTGCTTATTTCAACGGCTACGGGGATTGTCGTGACGAGAGCGGCATCTGAAGGGAACCTCGGTCATGATATTACAGGCCAGCTGTTCGCTTATCCGAAGCTCTTATATGTAGCCGCGGGAACTGTTCTTTTGCTTGGTCTTCTCACGCCGATCGGGATTCTGCTGACGGGTCCGATTGCCGGTCTGCTTGCATTCGGCGCTTATAAGCTGTCCAAAACGGATAAGCCGAGCGAAGAAGAGGAAGAAATTCTTGAAGAAGAGGCTCAGGCGGATGAACTGAAAAGCCCGGAAAGCGTTGTGCAGCTTTTACATATTGATCCGATTGAATTTGAGTTCGGATACGGACTGGTGCCGCTCGCAGACGCGGGGCAGGGCGGTGATCTTCTTGACCGCATCGTCATGATCAGACGACAGCTGGCGCTTGAATTAGGGCTTGTCATTCCGGTTGTGCGCATCAGGGATAATATCGCGCTTCAGCCGAATGAATACAGATTGAAAATTAAAGGCAATGAAGTCGCTAAAGGAGAGCTCCTGCTTGATCATTACTTAGCGATGTCACCGACACCTGAAGATGACGTGATTGAAGGAATTGAAACGATTGAACCGTCGTTCGGGCTTCCTGCAAAATGGATCAGCGAAGCTGCGAAAGATGAAGCGGACATGCTAGGGTATACAGTTGTTGATCCGGCGTCAGTCGTATCTACGCATATTACGGAAAAAATTAAGCAGTATGCCCATGAACTGGTCGGCAGACAGGAAACAAAGCAGCTGATCGATCATCTGAAGGAAAATTATCCTGTGCTTGTTGAGGAAGTCACGCCAAATCCTCTTTCTGTCGGCGATATTCAAAAGGTGCTTGCTAAATTGCTGAGAGAAAAAGTTTCAATCAGAAACTTGGTGACCATTTTTGAAACACTTGCCGATTACGGAAGATTAACGACCGATTCAGATCTTTTGACGGAATACGCGAGACAGTCGCTTGCCAAACAAATCACGGCCCAATATGCGAGAGAGCATGAAACGCTGAAAGTCATCACATGCTCAGGCCGGGTCGAAAAAGCAATTGCAGACGGCGTGCAGCAGACTGAACAGGGCAATTACCTGTCGCTTGATCCTGAGGTTTCAGACAGTATCATCCGTTCTGTCGCTAAAGAGGCCGAGCAGCTTTCCATCCGGCAGGAGACGGCGATTCTTCTCTGTTCGCCTGCTGTCAGAATGTATGTAAAACAGCTGTTAGAACGCTATTTCCCTGATCTTCCGGTTCTTTCTTATAATGAGCTGGAAGCAAACGTTGAAGTACAGAGCATTGGAGTGGTGGATATTTAATGAAAATAAAAAAATTTACAGCCGCTTCAATGCAGGATGCCGCGAAGCAAATTAAAAAGGAACTCGGCAACGATGCCGTCATTTTACATTCCAAACAAGTAAAGAAGCGAAAATGGCTGGGGCTGCGGTCGCAGCCGGCTGTTGAAGTGGTCGCCGTTTTAGATCGTGACGTCAGGGAAACGAGAAAAACGCCGCCGGCTCCCGGTGAAGACATGAAAAAGACGGAAACGGCGAAAAAAGCCGAGCCTGTTCAGCCGCTGCATCTTCCGGATCATGGTACATCTGGTGATCTGGCACGTTATAAAGAAGTGCTCCCCGAACCAATAAAAAAAGCCGAGAGACTATTGAAGCAAGCAGGTCTTCCTGACAATACGCAAAACGCCGTTTTGAGTGAATTGCTACGTTCTTCGATTGCCGCCGGTGATTTAACTGAAGACAATGTCAGCCCGAAACTGCAGGATTTGTTAGTGAAAAAACTCCCCTCAGCAGACAGGTGGCAGGAAGGGATTCAATCAAAATACGTCGTGCTTTTCGGTTCGACCGGGGCCGGCAAAACGACCACACTTGCAAAACTTGCTGCCGCATCAACGCTGACAGAGCACAAAAAAATTGCATTTATGACGACGGATACTTACCGGATTGCCGCAGTCGAACAGCTGAAGACATATGCGGAGCTGCTTCAGGCTCCTCTTGAAGTATGTTATTCAAAGGAAGACTGTCTGAAGGCGCAGGAAAAATTCGCTGAATATGACCATGTTTTCATTGATACAGCCGGAAGAAACTTTAAAGAAGAGCAGTATATTACGGAATTGCAAGAGATGATTCCGTTTGAAGCAGGCTTACAATCCTTTCTCGTATTATCTTCATCTGCAAAATATGAAGATATGAAACAGGTGCTGAAACAATTTTCCGGTGTGCCGGTCAATCAATTCATTTTTACGAAAACGGATGAAACCGCCTCACTCGGCTCCGTGTTTCAAGTGCTTTCTGAATCGAGAATCGGGGCCGCCTATTTGACAAATGGACAGGATGTGCCTGAAGACATCCTGTCGGCTTCACCAGAACAATTTGTCAGGATGCTTTTGACATGAAACCCGATCAGGCAGAGTCATTAAGAAGAAAAATGAGACAGCGGCAAATGGCCAAGCCGGAGTTTTATGAAAAAAAAGCGAAGACATTAGCCGTCATCAGCGGCAAAGGCGGCGTCGGAAAATCTAATTTAACATTAAACATGGCTGTTGCCCTGCAGGAAAAAGGAAAAAAAGCACTCATCATTGATCTTGACATCGGGATGGGCAACATTGATGTGCTGATCGGTGCGGCATCTGCCCGCACTATTATTGATGTGATGGAGAATCGGTACGTGTTGGCTCAATCACTGTCCTCCGGTCCGAAAGGCCTTCACTACATATCCGGAGGAACGGGGCTTGAGGCGATCTATCAAGCTGACAGAGAGAAGTGGTCAGCATTTATGAATGGTCTTTCCGCTGTATTAAGCGATTTTGATTACGTTCTGTTTGATATGGGAGCGGGACTTTCAAAAGAACAGCTGCCGTTTATTTTATCGGCTGAAGACATTCTCGCCGTGACAACGCCTGAGCCGACGGCAATTATGGATGCCTACAGCGCGATCAAACATCTCACCCTCGCGGATGAGCGGCTGACCATAAACATTGCCGTCAATCGCGCCCGGGCCCAAAAACAGGCGCTGGACACATACAGCCGCCTTTCTTACGCGATTCACACGTTTTTAGGCGCGGAGGTGCGTTTCGCCGGCTCCATCCCGGATGATCCGCTGGTAAGTCAAGCTGTCATTGACCAGGTGCCTTTTTTAATAAAAAGTCCTCAAGCAAAAGCCAGCAGGTCCGTCCGTCTTTTGACGGATGTCTTGTTTCAAACGGAAGAAAACAAACCAAGAGAAGAGAAACCGGCATTTATTGAGAGATTATCTTCTTTTTTAATGAGGAGGACTTTATAGTGATTCGTGTGCTTGTCGTTGATGACTCAGCTTTTATGAGAAAAATGATTACCGATTTTCTGGCTGCGGAAGTGCAGATAGAAGTCATCGGGACAGCCAGAAACGGAGAAGAGGCGCTGAAAAAAATAGAGCTTCTCAAGCCGGATGTTGTCACGCTTGATATTGAAATGCCGGTCATGAACGGAACGGATACATTGCGGAAAATCATCAGCATATACAAACTTCCCGTTATCATGGTATCAAGTCAGACGCAGCAAGGAAAAGACCGAACGATCAACTGCCTGGAAATGGGTGCCTTTGATTTTATCACCAAGCCTTCCGGGGCGATTTCACTTGATCTTTATAAAATTAAAGAACAGCTGATTGAAAGGGTGATTGCCGCGGGACTGTCCTTCGCAAAAGAAACTGAGCCGGCGGTGAAAGAGCCCCTCACCCCGGAACGTCCGGCTGCTGTGGGATTTGAGAGGCCGAAAGCAAAATCTGCTAAGCAGGCCGTGTTCATTGCGACCTCTACAGGCGGACCGCGGGCTTTGCAAAAGGTGATTCCGAAGCTTCCGAAGGATTTAAAGGCGCCTGTATTTGTCGTTCAGCACATGCCTGAAGGCTTCACCGCTTCACTTGCAGACAGACTCAACCATTTGTCAGATATTCAGGTCAAAGAAGCGGAAAACGGTGAAGAGGCGAAAGACGGATGGGTGTACATCGCGCCCGGCGGAAAAAATATGACGGTTGCCGAGGAAGGCGGAAGGCTCCGCATCATTCTTGACGTTCTTGATACGGAAAGCCGGCATAAACCGTCAGCCGATTATTTGTTTCGTTCGGCAAGCCGATTGTCTGATTATGAAAAGGTAGCCGTCATTATGACCGGCATGGGCAGCGACGGAACCGAAGGCGTAAAAGAAATGCTCAGAACAGGCTGCGTTAAAACGATTGCGGAATCCGACGAATCCTGTGTTGTGTTCGGGATGCCGAAGTCAGCGATAAAAGCGGGCCTCATTCATGAGATTAAACATGTGGAAGAAATCGCGGCATCCATCACCGGATGTGTGAAAAAAGAGAGGGTGTGAATCAATTGGATATGAATCAATATTTAGATGTCTTTATTGATGAAAGTAAAGAGCACTTACAGACATGTAACGAAAAGCTGCTGCTGTTGGAAAAAGATCCGTCAGACCTTCAGATTGTGCATGACATCTTCAGAGCTGCCCATACGCTGAAAGGTATGAGCGCAACGATGGGATATACTGATCTGGCGCATTTAACTCACTTGATGGAAAATGTGCTGGACGCCATCCGCAACGGAGAGATGCCGGTCACATCAGATTGGCTGGATGTACTGTTTGAAGCGCTGGATCATCTTGAAGAGATGGTGCAGTCCATTATTGACGGAGGAGACGGCAAACGTGATATTTCTGAAGTGAGCGCAAAGCTCGATGTAAACGCGGTGCATGAGACTGCCGCTTCAGCTGAAACAGCAGAACCGCCGGCTTCAATGAAACAAGCTTCAGTTGAATGGAATTATGATGAGTTCGAACGGACTGTCATCGAAGAGGCAGAAGAGCAAGGATTCAGCCGCTATGAAATAACGGTTTCCCTGAATGAAAACTGCATGCTCAAAGCCGTTCGCGTGTACATGATATTTGAAAAGCTGAATGAAGCAGGTGAAGTCGCAAAAACGATACCCGCTGCGGAAGTGCTTGAGACGGAAGATTTCGGAACGAATTTTCAGGTGTGCTTCTTGACAAAGCAGTCTGCTGAGGAAATTAAAGACCTCATCAGCGGCATTTCAGAAGTGGAGAACGTCGAAATTTCTGTCGGCGCGCCGTTAAAAACGGCCGAAAAACCACAAGCAGCTGAACCGGTGAAGGACGTTCCGGTTAAAAAGACTGACAAGCAGCCGAATCCGCAAGCGAAAACGGAAGAACAGCCGAAGCATCACAGCGGCTCGAAAACGATTCGTGTCAACATTGAAAGACTGGATTCTTCAATGAACCTTTTTGAAGAGCTTGTCATTGACCGCGGACGTCTTGAGCAGATCGCCAAAGAGCTTGATCACAATGAATTGACTGAAACCGTTGAACGCCTGACCAGAATCTCAGGAGACCTTCAATCTATTATTCTGAATATGCGGATGGTTCCGGTAGAAACCGTCTTTAACCGTTTCCCAAGAATGATCCGCCAGCTTCAAAAGGAACTAAATAAGAAAATTGAATTGTCCATTATCGGCGCTGAAACAGAGCTTGACCGCACGGTGATTGATGAAATCGGCGATCCGCTTGTCCATTTAATCAGAAACAGCATCGATCACGGCATCGAAGCGCCTGAAGTGCGGGTGAATAAAGGAAAACCGGAATCTGGCCATGTCGTGCTTAAGGCATATCACAGCGGAAACCATGTCTTTATTGAGGTTGAAGATGACGGGGCCGGCCTGAACAGAAAGAAAATTCTCGAAAAAGCGCTCGAACGGAATGTCATCACCGAACGTGATGCTGAAACGCTTGAAGATAATGAGATTTACGAGCTTATTTTTGCTCCGGGCTTCTCGACTGCCGATCAAATTTCTGATATTTCAGGCCGGGGTGTCGGCCTGGACGTTGTGAAAAACAAACTTGAATCACTCGGCGGCTCGGTCAGTGTCAAATCCGTGGAAGGCCAGGGTTCTCTTTTCAGTATTCAGCTTCCGCTGACACTTTCAATTATCTCCGTTCTTCTCATTAAACTTGAAGAAGAGACATTTGCGATACCGATCTCTTCTATTATAGAGACGGCTGTGATTGAAAAGAAAGATATTCTGCAGACGCATGACAGAGAAGTGATTGATTTCAGAGGACAGATTGTTCCGATTGTCTACCTGAAAAAAGAATTCGGCATTACGGATTCAAAACAGGATGCGGATCAGTTCCATGTGATCGTCGTGAAAAAGGGCGATAAATCCACTGCTTTTGTCGTGGACTCTTTTATCGGCCAGCAGGAAGTCGTACTGAAATCACTCGGAGACTATTTAACGAACGTCTTTGCGATTTCCGGCGCTACGATTCTCGGAAACGGAGAAGTGGCGCTGATTATTGATTGCAATGCGCTGATCTACTAAAACGACACGAGGAGGTGCCCTTATGACTGCTGAAATCAAAACAGGTGAAAAAATGATTGTGTTTATGATAAACGGGAAAGAATACGCTATCTCAGTTTCCCAGGTGAAATCAATTGAAAAGTGGCAAAAACCGACGAGAGTCCCGGGTGTGGAACCTTATATCCGCGGTGTTATCAATCTGCGCGGGGTGATTACGCCGGTTCTTGATTTAAGAAAACGTCTGAACCAGCCTGAACAGGACATCACAGAAGAGACGCGGATTATCATTATTTCTTACCGCGACGCCGATGTCGGGTGGGTTGTGGATGAGGCTAATGACGTCATCACCGTGCATGAAAATGAAATTGAATCCGCGCCTGAAAGCCAGACAAAGGAAGCGGATGTGTGGATTAAACAGATCGTCAAGCAAGATAACAGGCTCCTCAATATTATCGATGCGCATGCGGTGCTGGATAAAGGTGCTTCTGCATCTGCATCCGGAGAGCCGAATGCTTAAAGGGGATAAGACAACATGAGTAAGTTTGAAGCGATCAAAGAAGAGCAGATGGATATTTTGCGGGAAGTCGGAAATATCGGGGCGGGTCACTCAGCCTCTGCCATGGCTCAGCTGCTGAACAGAAAGATAGACATGGAAGTGCCGTTTGCGACCTTATTGACATTTGATGAGCTCGCTGATTTTTTCGGAGGTGCCGAAACGCCGGTCGCCAGTATCTTTTTAAGAATGGAAGGCGACATGACCGGTTCTATCTTTCTCATCATGCCTTTTGATCAAGCGGAACAGTTTATCAGAGAGCTGATCGGAAATCCGGATTTTGATATTGACCAGTTGGGTGAAGATCATTTGAGTTCTTCTGCTTTACATGAGTTCGGCAATATTTTAGCAGGTTCCTATTTAACAGCATTGGCTGATTTGACGAAGCTCGAGATTTATCCGAGTGTGCCGGAAATCTCACTGGATATGTTCGGTGCGGTTATCAGTGAAGGACTGATGGAGCTCAGCCAAGTCGGGGAACATGCCATTGTCGTGGATACTTCTATTTTTGACCAAGGCAGCCGGCAGGAGCTCAAAGCCCATATGTTTATGCTTCCGGACTATGATTCTTTTGAAAAGCTCTTCGTCTCATTGGGTGCGGCTTTATGAGCCGTGCGGAAGCAGCAGTCGTTAAAGTGGGGATTGCGGATGTTCAAATCGCGCGTTATCCGGATAAAATCCGGACTTCGGGTCTCGGTTCATGCGTGGGACTGGTTTTATACGATAAAGACAAACAAACGGCGGGACTCGTTCACGTGATGCTTCCGGACTCCGGTTTATCGAAAACGGCGGAACTGAACCGCGCAAAATATGCAGACACCGCCGTAAAGACGACGATTGACATGCTTTTAAAAGCCGGATGCCGCAAGTTTGCCCTGAAGGCAAAACTCGCCGGGGGAGCCGAGATGTTTAAGTTTAAAATGACAAACGATCTGATGAAAATCGGCCCAAGGAACGTAGCGGCCATTAAAGAGCAGCTTTCATTGTATAACATTCCGGTCATCAGTGAAGATACCGGCGGCTCAAGCGGCCGGACGATTGAATTTGAGCCAAAGTCCTGCATGCTGCACATCCGAACTGTTAAACAAGGTGAAACAACGATTTAATTAAGGTATGAGGTAGGGGGATAACAATGCAATCCTTGAATTATGAAGATCAGGTGCTTTGGTCGCGCTGGAAAGAGTGGAAAGATCCTAAAGCCGGTGATGATTTAATGCGCCGTTACATGCCGCTGGTCACATATCATGTCGGCAGAATTTCCGTCGGACTGCCGAAGTCGGTGCATAAAGACGATCTAATGAGCCTTGGTATGCTTGGTTTATATGATGCCCTAGAAAAATTTGACCCCGGCCGGGATTTAAAATTTGATACCTATGCCTCGTTTAGAATTCGCGGTGCAATCATCGACGGGCTGCGTAAAGAAGATTGGCTGCCCAGAACTTCACGGGAGAAGACAAAAAAAGTCGAAGCGGCGATCGAAAAACTTGAACAGCGCTACCTTCGGAATGTGACGCCTTCAGAGATCGCAGAAGAACTGGGGATGACGGAGCAGGACGTAGTATCAACGATGAATGAAGGGTTTTTTGCCAATCTCTTATCAATTGATGAAAAGCTTCACGACCAGGATGACGGTGAGAATATTCAAGTCATGATCAGAGATGACAAAAATGTGCCGCCGGAAGAAAAAATTATGAAGGACGAGCTGATCGCCCAGCTTGCAGGCAAAATTCACGAGCTCTCTGAAAAAGAACAGCTTGTCGTCAGCTTATTTTATAAAGAAGAACTGACTCTGACCGAAATCGGACAAGTCCTGAACCTTTCGACCTCCCGGATTTCGCAGATTCATTCAAAGGCGCTGTTTAAATTAAAGCATCTGCTTGAAAAAGTAATTCAATAATGAACTCATGGTTAGCGAGTGAAAAACATGTCAACACTATTATGGCTTTTAAGCTTTATGCTTCACGGCATACTGCTTTATGCCGTCATTATTCTGTATACGAGGTTTTCAGCCCTCAAGGAGACGGAGCGTCAGCAGAAGAAGATTCTTGAAGAGACGGAAAACACCCTTGCTGCGTTTCTGCTTGAGTTAAAAGAAGAAAATGAAAGACTCGAAGATGCCAAAAACCGGGCTGATCAAGCGCCGGACGCAGAAGACACGGAATCCCGGCCCGTCAAACCGCAAAAAGAGCCTGATATTCCGGATCACATGGAAAAACTCATCAGTGCAACGGAACAGGCCGAAAGTGAGGAAAACAGCGGCGCGCATTCGTTTGAAGAACGCGTTGCAGAATTATATGAACAGGGGCTCACTCCCGCGGAAATTGCCAAACGGATGAAGAGCGGTAAGACAGAAATCGAGCTGTTTTTAAAATTTCGCGGCAAAGCTGTAAAGGATTCTTGATTGTCGCATAAAGCTGTGTTATATTATGTCTTGGTGTTAAATACACACGCTTAACGATTTATGCAGAGGGTGCTGCAGGCGGCAGTTCTGTACAAAAATGACTTAAGCGGAGGAAAAAAAACCATTATATTAGGAGGAAATAACATGTCAGTCATTTCTATGAAGCAATTGCTTGAAGCTGGTGTTCACTTCGGTCACCAAACACGCCGTTGGAACCCAAAAATGAAGCGTTACATTTTCACGGAGCGTAACGGAATCTACATCATTGACCTTCAAAAAACAGTCAAAAAAGTAGAGGAAGCTTACAACTTCACTAAAAATCTTGCTGCTGAAGGCGGAAAAATTCTTTTCGTCGGAACAAAAAAACAAGCTCAGGATTCTGTTAAAGAAGAAGCTCAGCGCTCTGGCATGTACTTTGTCAACCAACGCTGGTTGGGCGGTACATTAACAAACTTTGAAACAATCCAAAAACGTATTAAACGTCTTAAAGACATTGAAAAAATGCAAGAAAACGGTACGTTTGAAGTACTTCCGAAAAAAGAAGTTGTTCAATTGAAAAAAGAATTAGAGCGTCTTGAAAAATTCCTCGGCGGAATTAAAGACATGAAGGATCTTCCTGATGCATTATTCATCATCGATCCTCGCAAAGAGCGCATCGCTGTTGCGGAAGCTCGCAAATTGAACATTCCTATCATCGGAATCGTAGATACAAACTGTGATCCTGATGAAATTGATGTCGTAATCCCTGCAAACGATGACGCAATCCGCGCTGTCAAACTTCTTACTTCTAAAATGGCAGATGCAATCTTAGAAGCGAAGCAAGGCGAAGAAGAAGCGGAAGCTGCTGAAGAGACTGCACCTGAAACAGAAACGACAACTGCGTAACCTAATCAAAAGGTGATAAGAGGGACTGCCTTTTATCACCTTTTTTCAAGAAAAATGTATCTATACATATCTTGTTTACACATATAAGGAGGAATTTAAATGGCTATTACTGCACAGCAGGTAAAAGAACTGCGTCAAAAAACAGGCGCTGGTATGATGGACTGTAAAAAAGCGTTGACTGAAACTGACGGAGATATGGACAAAGCAATCGACCTTCTGAGAGAAAAAGGAATTGCGAAAGCAGCTAAAAAAGCTGACCGTATCGCTGCTGAAGGTTCTACTCTTATTAAAACTGACGGCAACAAAGGCGTTATCTTAGAAGTAAACTCTGAAACTGACTTCGTTGCAAAAAACGAAGGCTTCAAAGAGCTTCTGGACACGCTTGCTGACCACCTTCTTACAAACGCTCCTGCTGATCTTGAAGAAGCAATGGGACAAAAGATGGAAAACGGTTCTACTGTTGAAGAATACATCACAAGCAACGTTGCTAAAATCGGAGAGAAAATCACTCTTCGCCGTTTTGCTGTTCTTACAAAAGAAGACAGCGAAGCGTTCGGTGCTTACCTTCACATGGGCGGCCGCATCGGCGTATTATCTGTTCTTAGCGGAACAACTGACGAAGATCTTGCAAAAGACATCGCAATGCATGTTGCAGCGGTAAATCCTCGTTACATTTCACGCGACCAAGTGTCTGAAGAAGAAGCAAACCACGAGCGTCAGATCCTGACTCAGCAAGCTCTTCAAGAAGGCAAACCGGAAAACATCGTAGCTAAAATGGTTGAAGGCCGTCTGAACAAATTCTTCGAAGAAATTTGCTTATTAGACCAAGCTTTCGTTAAAAACCCAGACGAAAAAGTGAAACAAGTTGTGGCTGCGAAAAACGCATCTGTTAAAACATACGTCCGCTACGAAGTTGGAGAAGGTATTGAAAAACGCCAAGAAAACTTTGCTGAAGAAGTTATGAACCAAGTGAAAAAATAATGGCGGAAAGCCTCGGCGAATCTTTCGCGGCTTTTCAGGCAGTATAGGGGACACTACTTGTGTTCCCTATTTTTAAAACTATATTTACAAACTTTTTTTTCTCTTGCATAATAGGAAACGGCAATGTTTACACTTGGAGGTTATTATGGAAAAACCAAAATACAATCGTATCGTTTTAAAGCTTAGCGGAGAAGCGTTGGCAGGAGAACAGGGAAACGGGATTAATCCGACTGTCATCCAATCCATAGCTAAACAGGTAAAAGAAATCGCTGAGCTTGACGTCGAAGTGGCCGTAGTCGTAGGCGGCGGCAACTTATGGCGCGGAAAAACAGGCAGTGACTTAGGAATGGACCGTGCGACTGCCGATTATATGGGCATGCTTGCCACTGTCATGAACTCACTTGCCCTGCAGGACAGTCTTGAAACTCTCGGAATCCAGTCCAGAGTGCAGACATCAATTGAAATGCGTCAGGTCGCTGAGCCTTACATCAGAAGAAAAGCCATCCGCCACCTGGAGAAAAAACGCGTTGTGATTTTTGCCGCGGGAACAGGAAACCCTTATTTCTCTACGGACACAACCGCAGCGCTGCGTGCCGCTGAAATCGAAGCGGATGTGATCTTAATGGCGAAAAATAATGTCGACGGTGTGTATAATGCTGATCCGAGAAAAGATGAGTCAGCCGTTAAATACGAACAATTATCTTATCTCGATGTGTTAAAAGACGGGCTGGAAGTCATGGATTCTACGGCTTCTTCACTATGTATGGATAATGATATTCCGCTGATCGTCTTTTCTATTATGGAAGAAGGAAATATTAAGCGTGCCGTAATCGGCGAATCAATCGGAACGATCGTAAGGGGGAAATAACGTTGTCAAACGAAGTATTAACACAAACAAAAGAACGCATGGAAAAAGCGGTTGCCGCTTATTCACGGGAATTGGCGTCAGTCCGCGCAGGACGTGCCAACCCGTCTCTATTGGATAAAGTGACAGTAGAATACTACGGTGCCCAAACACCTTTAAACCAGCTGTCTTCCATCAATGTGCCTGAAGCGCGTATGCTTGTTGTCACACCGTATGACAAAACAGCAATCGGCGATATTGAAAAAGCGATCCTGAAAGCTGATCTTGGCGTAACTCCGACAAGTGACGGCACAATTATCCGCATCGCGATCCCGGCTCTGACGGAAGAAAGACGTAAAGAACTTGTCAAAGTCGTGAAAAAATATGCGGAAGAAGCGAAAGTAGCAGTCCGTAATGTCCGCCGTGACAGCAATGATGAACTCAAGAAGCTTGAGAAAAACGGAGACATTACAGAAGACGAGCTTCGTGCTTCCAGTGAAGACGTTCAAAAGCTGACAGACGAATATGTGTCAAAAATTGACAGTGTCACAAAAGACAAAGAAAAAGAAATCATGGAAGTTTAATGAAAAACTATGTACAATAGATAATGTGAAAAGACCCTCTCATGTTTACAGGGGGTTTTTTTGTTAATACTGTTGATTACATTGATCATCAGCAATGCAACCTTTTTGGGTGACGGAGGAATCTCATGCTCAACATACTCAAAAATTGGAAGAATCAGCAGAATGCGGCTTCCAACTTAGAACGGTATACAAAAGAAGACATACTGAAGGGTGAAATTCCCGCACACATCGCCATTATTATGGACGGAAACGGGCGCTGGGCGAAGAAACGCTCACTTCCGCGGATTGCCGGACATCATGAAGGAATGAAAGTGGTAAAAAGGGTGACAAAGCTCGCAAATCAGCTCGGCGTCAAAGTTCTGACGCTTTATGCGTTTTCCACGGAGAACTGGAAGCGCCCGAAGATGGAAGTCGACTTTTTAATGAAGCTTCCGGAAGAGTTCCTGAATACGTACCTTCCTGAATTGATAGAGGAAAATGTACAGGTGAAAATTATCGGAGACGAATCTGCGCTCCCTTCTCATACGTACAGGGCGATTGAGAAGGCTGTAAAAGATACAGAACAAAATGACGGGCTGATTCTCAATTTCGCTTTGAACTACGGCGGGCGCACGGAAATCGTCAATGCGGCAAAAGCATTGGCCGAACAGGTGAAAAGCGGCACGCTGAATATCGAAGACATTGATGAAGCGCTCTTTTCCGGGCATTTAATGACAGAATCACTTCAGGATCCGGAACTCCTTATCAGAACGAGCGGAGAAATCAGACTGAGCAATTTTATGCTTTGGCAGGTGGCTTACAGTGAATTTGTTTTTACAGATGTCCTGTGGCCCGATTTTAAAGAAGATCACTTTCTGCAGGCAGTGGGAGAATTTCAGCAGCGGGGCCGGAGGTTTGGCGGAATTTAGAGGATGGTGGAAATGAAACAAAGATTGTTAACGGGTGTTCTGGCAGCGGCACTATTTTTATTTTTGGTTATTTTCGGAGGATTGCCGTTCACCGTATTTGTTTACGTGATGGGAAGTATAGCGCTTTTTGAGCTTTTGCGGATGAAAAAGCTCAGATTTTTTTCTTTTCCGGGGCTGATCAGCCTCTTGCTGTTATGGCTGTATATGATGCCGGATGAGTATCATTTTTTTGACGCGAAAATGGAAGTGACGATTTTCGCCGTACTGATACTGCTCAGCTATACGGTGCTTGTGAAAAACACCTTTACGTTTGACGAAGTCGGGTTCATCGTCCTCGCGACGGTATATATCGGACTGTGCTTTCATTATTTTATTGAAATCAGAAACATTGAAACAAACGGGCTTTTGTATATCTTTTATGCCTGCGTTGTCATATGGTCAACAGACTCGGGCGCATATTTTGTCGGAAAGTCGCTCGGGAAGCGGAAGCTGTGGCCTGAAATCAGTCCCAACAAAACGGTGGAAGGGTTTCTTGGCGGTATTGCGATCGCTCTTATTTTTACGGCTGTTTTCCAGCTGTTTGCGCACCTTCCGATTTCATACCCGATTCTTTTGGTCATCACACTTGTTCTGTCTGTTTTCGGACAGATCGGGGATTTGGTTGAATCAGCGCTTAAGCGGCACTATGATGTGAAGGATTCGGGAAAAATCCTTCCAGGGCACGGCGGCATTTTAGATCGATTTGACAGCTTTTTGTTTGTCATGCCGTTCTTATACTTTCTGCTTGCGCTTTTTTCATGAGAAAGGCTAATATGAAAACAAGACCGATCTGGACGCATAGAATGGGAGTGGCATTTTGAAGAATATTTGTCTTTTAGGAGCAACAGGATCAATAGGAGAGCAGACGTTAGACGTATTGCGCATGCATCAAGATCAATTCCGTCTCGTCTCGATGACTTTCGGTAAAAATGCCGAGAAAGCGATACCGTTGATCAGAACGTTTCAGCCGAAATATGTAGCAGTCGGCGACATGGATACATATCAAAAAGTGAAAGAGGTGTCTTTTTCTCATGAATGTCAAATCGGCATCGGAGAAGAAGGCCTGATTGAAGCGGCAGTCATGGATGAAGTGGATATCGTGGTCAATGCGCTGCTCGGAAGCGTCGGTTTAATTCCGACTTTGAAAGCGATTGAACAGAAAAAAACAATTGCGCTTGCAAATAAGGAAACTCTCGTCACTGCCGGGCATATAGTGAAAGGACACGCAAAACAATACGGCGTTCCTCTTCTTCCGGTCGACAGCGAACATTCCGCTATTTTTCAGGCGCTGCAAGGCGAACAGAGCAAAAATATCGAGCGTCTGATCATTACAGCATCCGGAGGCAGTTTCAGAGATAAAACGCGGCAGGAGCTTGAGTCTGTAACGATTGCCGACGCCCTTAATCACCCGAACTGGTCGATGGGCGCAAAGATTACGATTGACTCGGCTACAATGATGAATAAAGGGCTTGAAGTCATTGAAGCGCATTGGCTGTTTGACATTCCGTATGAACAGATTGACGTTGTTTTACATAAGGAGAGCATCATTCATTCGATGGTTGAATTTCACGACAGAAGCGTCATCGCCCAGCTCGGAAATCCGGACATGAGGGTGCCGATTCAATACGCGCTGACATATCCGGACCGGCTGCCTCTGCCTGAAACAAAAAGGCTTGAATTATGGGAGATCGGAAGCCTCCATTTTGCGAAAGCTGACTTTGAAAGGTTCCGCTGCTTACAATTTGCCTTTGAATCAGGTAAAATAGGGGGAACGATGCCGACGGTTTTAAATGCGGCTAATGAAGAAGCAGTTGCCGCTTTTCTTGGCGGACGGATTTCGTTCTTAACGATTGAAGATCTGATTGAAAAAGCATTGAACCGCCACAGCGTTATTCAGGATCCGAGTCTTGCGGATATCCAAGAAGTGGACAAAGACACCCGGGGATACGTTAATTCAATACTCACATAAGGTGGTATGTTCGTGAATACAGTTATCGCGTTTATTATTATTTTCGGAACGCTCGTTTTCTTCCATGAGCTGGGGCATTTACTGCTCGCCCAAAGAGCGGGAATCCTTTGCCGTGAGTTTGCGATCGGTTTCGGGCCCAAAATCTTTTCATTTAAAAAGAATGAAACCGTGTATACGATCAGGCTCCTTCCGGTCGGCGGGTTCGTCCGCATGGCCGGTGAAGATCCGGAGATGATTGAAGTCAAACCGGGTTATACCGTCGGTCTTCTTTTTAATAAAGACGACGAAGTGGAAAAAGTCATCATTAATCAAAAGGAAAAATACCCCGACGCTTTAATTATCGAGGTAGAGACGGCTGATCTTGAGCACGAAATGAAGATTACCGGGTACGAGCAGGGGAAAGAAGATGAGCTGGCGGGCTTTACTGTCAGTCAGACCTCTTTTTTCATCGTAGACGGAGAAGAAGTGCAGATTGCGCCTTACAACCGTCAATTCGGGTCAAAACCCGTATGGCAGCGGATTAAGGCGATTGCTGCCGGTCCGATTATGAACTTCATCTTAGCGTATGTCATTCTCGTCATGCTTGGATTTATTCAGGGCGTGCCTTCGAATCAGCCTGAGCTCGGGAAGCTGACAGACAATGGACGTGCTGCGGCTGCCGGTTTACAAGAAGGCGACTATATCCAGAGCATTAACGGTGAAAAAATGCGGTCATGGACTGACATCGTGACAGCGGTAAAAGACAATCCCGGGAAAAAAATCGATGTCGCCGTCAAACGGGACGGCAAATCGTTTCATATCTCGGTTACCCCTGAAGCCGTAAAAGATGAAAACAAAAAAACAATCGGCCGCTTCGGCTCTTATGCGCCGACTGAAAAAGGCGCGTTCGCAGCGATCGCTTACGGCGCGACATCTACTGTTGATGTCACAAAGGCGATCCTGACCAACTTAAGCAAAATCGTGACAGGCCAGTTTAAGCTTGATATGCTTTCGGGTCCTGTGGGGATTTATGATATGACGGATCAGGTTGCAAAAACCGGCATCATCAATCTATTCCAGTTTGCGGCATTTTTAAGCATCAACCTTGGAATCGTCAACCTGCTGCCGATCCCGGCGCTTGACGGCGGACGGCTGCTGTTTTTATTCATTGAAGCAATCCGCGGTAAGCCGATTAACCGTGACAAGGAAGCATTTGTCGTATTTATCGGCGTAGCTTTCTTAATGCTTCTTATGCTGGTTGTCACATGGAACGATATCCAGCGTTTATTCTTATAATTGACTAGTAAAAAATCAGAGGTGCGAAGACATGAGACAAAGTTTGACGCTTATTCCGACCCTGAGAGAAGTGCCGGCTGATGCTGAAGCAAAAAGCCATAAGCTTCTGCTGAGAGCGGGATTTATCAGACAAAATACGAGCGGGGTTTACAGCTACATGCCCCTTGCTTACAGGGTCATTCAAAACATTCAGAAGATCGTGCGTGAAGAAATGGAAAAAATCAACGCGGTGGAAATGCTGATGCCGGCCCTTCAGCAGGCCGAAACATGGCAGGAATCAGGCAGATGGTATACGTACGGGCCTGAATTGATGCGTCTGAAAGACCGTCACGGCCGCGAATTTGCTTTAGGCGCGACGCATGAAGAAGTCATTACTTCTCTCGTGCGCGATGAGGTGAAATCTTATAAGCGTCTGCCGCTCACTCTTTACCAGATCCAGTCTAAATTCAGAGATGAAAAACGCCCGCGTTTCGGGTTATTGCGGGGACGCGAATTCATCATGAAAGATGCGTATTCTTTCCATGCCTCTGAAGAAAGTCTGGAGGAAACATACCAAAACATGTACGGCGCATACAGCAGCATTTTCGCACGGTGCGAATTAAACGTCCGTCCCGTTATCGCTGACTCAGGCGCAATGGGCGGAAAAGACACGCATGAATTTATGGCTCTTTCCGAAATAGGGGAAGACACCATCGCTTATTCCGATGAATCCTCTTACGCAGCCAACACGGAAATGGCCGAAGTTGTCATGAAAAGCGAGCCTTCCAATGAAAAACCCGAGGCGCTGGAGAAAATTGATACGCCGAATGTTAAAAGCATTGAAGAGCTGGCTTCTTTCCTTCAGATTGAACCGAGCGCCTGCATCAAATCCATGCTGTTTAAAGCGGATGACCGCTTTGTTCTCGTGTTAGTAAGGGGCGATCATGAGGTCAATGACGTAAAAGTGAAAAACCTTCTAAACGCGGAAGTGGTTGAGCTTGCGTCTCATGAAGAGGTAGCGGAGAAGCTTGGCACGGAGCCGGGATTTGCGGGGCCGATCGGCGCTGCCGGCGACATTGAGATTTATGCTGACCAGGCTGTGAAAGTCATGGTAAACGCCGTAAGCGGCGCGAATGAAAAAGACCGCCATTACAGAAACGTAAACCTCGAACGCGATGCGTCCGTAAAAGCATATGCCGATCTTCGAATCATTCAGGAAGGCGATCCGTCACCTGACGGAAAAGGCACGATCCGCTTCGCTGAAGGGATTGAGGTCGGACAAGTCTTTAAGCTCGGTACGCGTTACTCTGAAGCGATGAATGCGACATACCTTGATGAAAACGGGCGTGCGCAGCCGATGCTGATGGGATGTTACGGAATCGGCGTATCAAGAACGCTTTCAGCAATCGCCGAACAGCACCACGACGAAAAAGGCCTGATCTGGCCGAAAAGCGTTGCTCCGTATGATCTTCATATTTTGGCGCTGAATATGAAAAACGAAGCGCAAAAAGAGCTTGCCGAGCAGCTATACGGTAAATTCCAAGCCGAAGGTTATGAGGTGTTATACGATGACCGCGCTGAACGCGCAGGCGTGAAATTTGCTGACTCTGACCTGATCGGCCTTCCGATCCGCATCACTGTCGGTAAACGTGCAGATGAAGGCATCGTAGAAGTGAAAATCCGCAAAACCGGTGAATCTGCCGAAGTTTCAGTGGATGAGCTTTCTGAATTTATCAAGACGAAGTAATCACCATAACGAATCGTACAAAATCATGTTAAAATAGAGAAAAAAGAAGGTACCTCATCACCTGCGGAGGTACCTTCACTTATGATGTTTTAAGGGAGGGATACTGTCTGAATGGAACAGTTATCAGTAAACAGAAGACAGTTTCAGATTCTTCTTCAGCAGCTTAATATGACAGATGATACCTTCATGACATACTTTGAAGACGGAGAGATTGATAAACTGACAATCCATAAAGCAGAAAAGGCCTGGCATTTTCAATTTCGCTTTAAGGCTCTTTTGCCGTATCAAATATATGACTCATTCATGATGAGATTAACACAATCGTTTGCTCACATCGCCCGGGTCACGTCGTCCATTCAAGTCATTGATCCTACAGTGTCAGAGGAGCTTGTACAGGATTATTGGACACGCTGTATCGAAGAGCTTGAAGGAACCTCGCCGCCGATGGTGGCACTTTTGAATCAGCAGAAACCGAGGCTCAAGGGAAACAAGCTGATCGTGAAAACAAAAACAGATACAGAAGCATCGGCGCTCAAAAATAAATACAGCGCTCTGATTCAGCACAGCTATCGCCAATTCGGTTTTCCGGAACTGCAGCTGGATACCGAAACTTTCGTGTCTGACCAAGAAGTCCAGAAATTCCGCGAGCAAAAGCTTGCTGAAGATCAGGAGCGGGCGATGCAGGCGCTTATCGAAATGGAGAAGAAGGAAAAAGAGGGCGATGAGGATCAAGCGCCGTCCGGCCCGCTTGTCATCGGCTATCAAATTAAAGAGAACGAAGAAATCCGGACGCTTGACAGCATCATGGATGAAGAAAGAAGAATTACGGTGCAGGGCTATGTGTTTGATGCTGAAACACGCGAGCTGAAAAGCGGGCGCACGCTCTGCATTTTCAAAATAACCGACTATACAAACAGTATTTTAGTAAAAATGTTTGCAAGAGAAAAAGAAGACGCCGCCCTGATGAAAACACTGAAAAAGGGCATGTGGGTGAAAGCGCGGGGAAGCATCCAAAACGATACATTCGTCAGAGACCTCGTCATGATTGCAAATGACGTGAATGAAATAAAAGCCGAAACCCGTGAAGACACCGCTCCTGAAGGCGAAAAGCGGGTAGAGCTTCATCTGCATTCCCCGATGAGTCAAATGGACGCTGTAACGGGAATCGGAAAGCTTGTCGAACAGGCGAAAAAATGGGGGCATGAAGCGATTGCCTTAACTGATCATGCCGTCGTGCAGTCCTTCCCGGATGCCTATTCCGCCGCGAAAAAACACGGCATTAAAATGATTTACGGGATGGAAGCCAACATCGTAGATGACGGCGTTCCGATCGCATACAATCCCGCTCACCGTCTTCTTGAAGAGGACACATATGTCGTCTTTGACGTTGAAACGACAGGTCTGTCCGCTGTGTATGACACGATCATTGAGCTGGCCGCAGTCAAAATAAGAGGCGGAGAAATCATTGATAAATTTGAAGCGTTCGCCAATCCGCATCATCCGCTGTCAGCAACGACGATAGAGCTTACCGGGATTACGGATGACATGGTCCGCGACGCTCCCGATGTCGTTGACGTCGTCCGGGATTTTAAAGAGTGGATCGGCGATGATGTGCTTGTGGCTCATAACGCCAGCTTTGATATGGGATTTTTAAATGTAGCGTACAAGCGCCTTCTGAAAACGGAAAAAGCGAAAAATCCGGTCATTGATACGCTGGAACTCGCGCGTTTCCTGTATCCTGAATTTAAAAATCACCGCTTAAATACGTTATGTAAAAAGTTTGATATTGAATTAACCCAGCATCACCGTGCGGTCTTTGACGCTGAAGCAACGGGATACCTGCTGTTGAAAATGCTCAAAGACGCGGCTGAAAAAGATATTTTTTATCATGATCAGCTGAATGAGAATATGGGACAATCCAATGCTTACCAAAGATCGAGACCTTATCACGCAACATTGCTTGCCGTAAATGAGACCGGCCTGAAAAATCTGTTTAAGCTCGTGTCGATTTCTCATATTCAATATTTCTACAGAGTGCCGCGCATTCCGAGGTCACAGCTTAACAAATACAGAGAAGGCCTGTTAATCGGCTCTGCCTGTGACAGGGGAGAGGTTTTTGAAGGTATGATGCAAAAATCACCTGAAGAGGTTGAAGATATCGCATCCTTCTATGACTACCTTGAAGTGCAGCCGCCGGAAGTATACAGACACCTGCTGCAGCTTGAGCTCGTCCGGGATGAAAAAGCGCTGAAAGAAATCATCGCCAACATTACGAAGCTCGGGGAAAAATTGAATAAGCCGGTCGTTGCAACGGGAAATGTCCACTATTTAAACGATGAGGATAAAATTTACCGAAAGATCTTAATTTCTTCCCAAGGCGGCGCCAACCCGTTAAACAGGCACGAACTGCCAAAAGTGCACTTCAGAACGACAGATGAAATGCTGGAGGCTTTCTCTTTTCTGGGTGCGGAAAAAGCGAAAGAAATCGTAGTTCATAATACGCAGAAAGTCGCTTCGATGATCGAAGAGATCAAGCCGATTAAAGACGACCTGTACACGCCGAAAATTGAAGGTGCTGATGAAGAAATCCGTGAAATGAGCTATCAGCGCGCGAGAAGCATTTACGGTGAGGAGCTTCCTGAAATTGTTGAAGCGAGAATAGAAAAAGAATTAAAAAGCATCATCGGCCACGGATTCGCCGTTATTTATCTCATTTCGCATAAGCTTGTAAAACGGTCTTTGGATGACGGCTATCTCGTCGGCTCCCGTGGGTCCGTCGGTTCATCACTTGTGGCGACCTTAACGGAAATTACTGAAGTGAACCCGCTTGCTCCGCATTATGTGTGCCCGAGCTGCCGGTATTCCGAATTCTTTAATGACGGATCAGTCGGTTCCGGTTTTGACCTTCCGGATAAAAGCTGTCCGTCTTGCGGCACTCCTTTGAAAAAGGACGGACATGATATTCCGTTTGAAACGTTCTTAGGCTTTAAAGGTGACAAAGTACCCGATATCGACTTGAACTTCTCAGGTGAGTATCAGCCGCATGCCCATAACTACACGAAAGTGCTGTTCGGGGAAGATAATGTTTATCGCGCGGGAACGATCGGCACCGTTGCGGAAAAGACGGCTTACGGATATGTGAAAGGCTATGCGGGCGACCACAACCTTCATATGCGCGGCGCGGAGATCGACCGCCTTGTACAGGGCTGCACCGGCGTTAAGAGAACGACCGGCCAGCACCCGGGGGGCATTATCGTTGTGCCGGATTACATGGATATTTACGATTTTTCACCGATTCAATTCCCAGCTGATGCGACGGGGTCTGAATGGAAAACGACTCACTTTGACTTCCACTCCATTCATGATAACCTGCTGAAGCTTGATATATTGGGGCACGATGATCCGACAGTCATCCGGATGCTTCAGGATTTAAGCGGAATTGATCCGAAGACGATTCCGACAGATGATCCGGAAGTCATGAAGATTTTCCAAGGCACAGAATCGCTCGGCGTCACTGAAGAACAGATCGGCTGTAAAACGGGGACGCTCGGCATTCCTGAATTCGGGACGCGATTTGTGCGACAGATGCTTGAGGATACAAAGCCGACGACGTTCTCTGAGCTCGTCCAGATTTCCGGGCTTTCCCACGGAACGGACGTATGGCTCGGCAATGCGCAGGAACTGATACACAACAATACGTGTGAACTGAGCGAAGTGATCGGCTGCCGTGATGACATTATGGTTTACTTGATTTATCAGGGCCTTGAGCCTTCACTGGCCTTTAAGATCATGGAATTTGTCCGTAAAGGCAAAGGCCTGACGCCGGAATGGGAAGAAGAAATGAAAAAGAACAATGTGCCGAACTGGTATATTGATTCATGCAAAAAAATCAAATACATGTTCCCGAAAGCCCACGCCGCTGCATACGTGCTGATGGCGGTGCGGATTGCATACTTTAAAGTGCATCACGCGCTTTTATATTATGCTGCGTATTTTACCGTGCGCGCAGATGACTTTGACATTGATACGATGATTAAAGGCTCGACTGCCATCAGAGCGGTGATGGATGATATCAGCTCTAAAGGGCTTGATGCTTCGCCGAAGGAAAAAAACCTCCTGACCGTGTTAGAGCTTGCGCTTGAAATGTGTGAACGCGGCTATTCTTTCCAGAAGGTCGATCTATACCGTTCAAGCGCTTCGGAATTTATCATTGACGGCAACAGTCTGATTCCGCCGTTCAACTCGATTCCGGGGCTTGGAACCAATGCCGCTCTCAATATTGTAAAAGCGCGGGAAGAAGGAGAGTTCCTTTCAAAAGAGGACCTTCAAAAACGTGGAAAAGTGTCAAAAACCATTTTAGAGTATTTAGACCGCCACGGCTGTCTGGAGTCGCTCCCGGATCAAAATCAGCTGTCTCTGTTTTAAGCTTTGAGCACAGCCGTCTGAGCGGAGTTTGATTTGCATTAAATATATGGTTATGGTATAGTTTTATTGGAAATGCTAACGATTACCGAGGCAAAGAGTGGGGAAACCCGCTCTTTTGTATTGAACAGGCAATTTTGCCTCGACATGTCCATCGTTTTCTCAAAGCCCCTGCTCTTTAGAAGCAGGGTTTTTATGCAGAGGAACGGCTGATATGATATCGACAGCACAAGGAGGAAAAACATGAGCAAAAAAGTGACTGATACCGTTCAAGGAATGGCTCAGCCCATACTGGATGACCTTCAGCTTGAACTCGTAGACATTGAATTTGTCAAAGAGGGTCAAAACTGGTTCCTTCGCGTGTTTATTGATTCCGATAACGGTGTTGATATTGAGGAGTGCGCCAAAGTCAGCGAAGCGTTAAGCGAAAAGCTGGATGAGGCCGATCCGATCACTCAGAACTACTTTCTTGAAGTATCTTCTCCTGGAGCCGAGCGTCCATTAAAGAAAAAAGCCGACTTCGAAAAATCACTGGGTAAAAATGTGTACATGAAAACGTACGAACCGATTGACGGTTTAAAAGTGTTTGAAGGCAAATTGGCTGAATTTGATGGACAAACTGCTACAATAGAGATGACAATTAAAACAAGAAAGAAACGGGTCAATATTCCGTATGAAAAAATAGCTAACGCAAGATTAGCTGTAACATTTTAATCAATGAAGTATTAGTGTTTAAGGGGGGAGACCGCTAACATGAGCAGTGAACTATTAGATGCCCTCACGATTCTTGAAAAAGAAAAAGGCATCAGTAAAGACATTATCATCGAAGCAATTGAAGCTGCCTTAATTTCTGCGTATAAGCGAAATTTTAACCAGGCGCAAAACGTACGGGTCGATCTGAACCGTGAAACGGGCACCATCCGCGTGTTCGCCAGAAAGGATGTCGTAGACGAGGTATACGATTCAAGGCTTGAAATCTCGCTTGACGACGCTCAGCACATCCATCCGAACTACCTTGTCGGAGATGTCGTTGAAATAGAAGTAACGCCGAAAGACTTCGGCCGCATTGCCGCGCAGACGGCGAAACAAGTTGTGACGCAGCGTGTCCGTGAAGCTGAGCGCGGCGTGATTTACTCAGAATTTATCGATCGTGAAGAAGACATCATGACGGGAATTGTTCAGCGCTTAGACAGCAAATTTATTTACGTGTCTCTCGGCAAGATTGAAGCGCTGCTGCCCGTTAACGAACAAATGCCGAATGAGAGCTATAAACCTCACGATCGGATTAAAGTATTTATCACAAAAGTCGAAAAAACGACAAAAGGGCCGCAGATCTATGTATCAAGAACGCATCCCGGTCTTTTGAAGCGTCTTTTTGAAATCGAAGTGCCGGAAATTTATGACGGAACGGTCGAGCTGAAATCCGTTGCCAGAGAAGCGGGCGACCGCTCCAAAATCTCTGTCCGCACTGATGATGCTGACGTTGATCCCGTCGGTTCATGCGTCGGTCCTAAAGGCCAGCGCGTGCAGGCGATCGTCAATGAACTGAAAGGCGAAAAAATTGATATCGTCAACTGGTCTGATGATCCGGTTGAATTTGTTGCCAATGCGCTCAGCCCATCTAAAGTGCTGGATGTCATCGTCAACGAAGAAGAAAAAGCCACGACTGTCGTTGTTCCTGATTACCAGCTTTCTCTGGCGATCGGAAAAAGAGGGCAAAACGCCCGCTTAGCTGCGAAACTGACAGGCTGGAAAATTGATATCAAAAGTGAAACGGATGCAAGAGACCTTGGCATCTATCCGAGAGAGCATGAAGAAGATGACGATTTAGAGCCGCTCTTTATGGAGCCTGAAACAGCAGAATCGGATGAATAAGAGGTGACTTTAGGTGAATAAGCGAAAAAAAATTCCTCTGCGTAAATGTGTGGTAACGGGGGAAATGAAGCCTAAAAAGGAACTGATCCGAATTGTCCGTTCAAAAGAAGGAGAGATTTCAGTCGATCCGACAGGCAAGAAGAACGGGCGGGGTGCCTATATCACCCTGGAGAAAGAATGCATCTTAGCTGCGAAAAAGAAAAACACATTGCAAAATCAATTTCAATCACAAATCGATGACCAGATTTTCGAAGAATTGCTGGAACTGGCGGAAAAGGTGAAAAAATAACATGTCTGGAATGGAATGGTTTCCCTTGCTGGGTCTGGCCAATCGAGCTCGTAAGGTCGTGTCGGGCGAGGACTTGGTTATAAAAGAAATTAGAAATGCGCGTGCAAAACTTGTTCTGCTGACAGAAGATGCATCTGCGAATACTGCAAAAAAAGTATCCGATAAATGCAATTATTATAAAGTACCTTATAAAAAAGTCGAAAGCCGCGCGGATCTCGGCCGCTCTATCGGCAAGGAATCACGTGTCGTTGTCGCCGTCACTGACCAAGGTTTTGCGAATAAGCTGATCAGCTTGCTCGATTAATATTTTTGGGGGTGAACGAATGGCTAAAATGAGAGTATACGAATATGCAAAAGCCATCAATGTTTCAAGTAAGGAAATTTTGACTGCGCTGAAAAACATGGATATAGTAGTAAATAACCATATGGCAACGCTTGAAGAAAAGACCATTAAGCAGCTTGATGCGAAATTTAAAAAAGGCGGCGCCGGCGTTAAATCTCAAAAGCCTGCGGAAACGAACAAAAACAAGCAGCCGCAAGGGGTTAATCAGCAGCCTGCTGGGAATCAACCAAACAAAATTCGAGACGGAAAGAAGAATGACGTGCAGAATAATCAATTTAACAAAAACAAGAAGAACAACAACAACAAAAACAAAAACAAACGCAATCATAACAACAAAAATCAGCATCAGCAAAAACCGCTGAAGCCGAAAAAAGAGCTTCCTGAGAAAATTACGTTTTCCGGCTCTTTAACAGTCGGAGCTTTAGCCGAGGAACTTGGCAAAGAGCCGTCTGAACTCATTAAAAAACTGATGCTTCTGGGCGTAATGGCTACGATTAACCAGGAGCTTGACAAAGACACAATCGAACTGATCGCATCTGAATACGGTGTGGAAACAGAAGAAGTGATTGTGCTCGAAGAAACTGAGCTTGAAAAATACGAAGAGGCTGACAAAGAAGAAGATCTTCAAATCCGTCCGCCTGTCGTGACGATCATGGGCCACGTTGACCACGGGAAAACGACCCTTCTTGACAGCATCAGAAAAACAAAGGTTGTTGAAGGAGAAGCGGGCGGAATCACCCAGCATATCGGGGCTTACCAGATCGAAGAAAACGGCAAAAAAATCACGTTCTTAGATACACCGGGACACGCGGCGTTCACAACGATGCGCGCGCGCGGAGCGGAAGTAACCGATATTACCATTTTAGTCGTAGCGGCTGATGACGGCGTTATGCCGCAAACAGTCGAAGCCATCAACCATGCGAAAGCGGCTGAGGTTCCGATTATCGTTGCCGTGAATAAAGTGGATAAAGAGAGCGCGAACCCTGACCGTGTCATGCAGGAGCTGACTGAATACGGACTCGTTCCTGAAGCATGGGGAGGAGAAACGATTTTCGTTCCTCTGTCCGCGCTTACAGGCAAGGGAATTGACGAGCTTGTCGAAATGATTCTGCTTGTCAGTGAAGTAGAAGAGCTGAAAGCCAATCCGAACCGTCAGGCAAAAGGAACGGTTATTGAAGCTGAGCTTGATAAAGGAAGAGGATCTGTCGCGACACTTCTCGTTCAAACGGGAACATTGCATGTCGGAGATCCGATCGTTGTCGGTAACACATTCGGCCGCGTGCGGGCCATGGTCAATGATCTCGGCCGCCGCGTGAAAACAGCCGGACCGTCCACACCTGTAGAGATCACGGGCTTAAACGACGTACCGCAGGCTGGCGATCAATTCCTCGTCTTTAAAGACGAGAAAACAGCCCGTTCTGTCGGTGAAGCGCGCGCTTCCAAACAATTGGACGAACAGCGCAGCGACAAAGCGAAGCTGAGCCTCGATGATCTGTTTGAACAAATTAAACAAGGTGATGTCAAAGACATCAACTTAATCGTAAAAGCGGACGTTCAAGGTTCTGCAGAAGCGTTAACGGCCGCTCTTCAAAAAATTGAAGTAGAAGGCGTAAAAGTGAAAATCATTCACACAGGCGTCGGTGCGATTACGGAATCAGACATCATTCTCGCATCTGCTTCAAATGCAATCGTTATCGGGTTTAATGTGCGCCCAGACGGAAATGCTAAGAGCACGGCTGAAGCAGAAAATGTAGATATCCGCCTTCACCGTATCATTTACAAAGTCATCGAAGAAATTGAAGCGGCGATGAAAGGAATGCTTGATCCTGAATACGAAGAAAAAGTCATCGGCCAGGTTGAAGTGCGCCAAACATTCAAAGTGTCGAAAATCGGCACGATTGCCGGCGGATATGTAACAGACGGCCACATTACACGTGACAGCGGACTCCGCTTGATCCGTGACGGCGTCGTTATCTTCGAAGGCGAAGTAGACGTTCTGAAACGCTTCAAAGATGATGTGAAAGAAGTTTCACAAGGATATGAATGTGGTATTACAATTAAGAAATACAATGACATTCGCGAAGGTGACATCCTTGAAGCGTATGTCATGCAGGAAATCGAAAGAAAGTGATCGGATTTGCGGAATGTGAATGCATCATTTACGATGCGGGATCATTAAAGGAGAAACGGGCCGTTCTGAAGCGGATTATAACGAGGGTCCGGAATAAGTTCAACGTGTCGGCCGCAGAAATCGGCTATCAGGACACTTGGCAGAGGACCAGCTTCGGAATCGCCGTCGTCTCCTCCTCTCACGTTCAGGCGGAAAAGGAGATTCAGCGCGTACTCGCGTTTATTGACTCCTTTCCCGAAATAGAACGGACGATCACTAGAACAGAGTGGTTTTAACTTAGAGGTGATTGAATTGAGTATGAGAGCAAACCGTGTCGGCGAACAGATGAAAAAAGAGCTCGGAGATATTATCAGCCGAAAGCTGAAAGATCCGAGAATCGGATTTCTGACTGTAACAGACGTACGTGTTTCAGGTGATTTGCAAATAGCGAAGGTGTATATCTCCGTTCTCGGCGGAGAGAAAAAGAAAGAGGAGGCGCTGAAAGGGCTTGAGAAAGCGAAGGGATTTATCCGTTCTGAAATCGGCAGCCGAATCAGACTCCGCAAAACGCCAGAGCTTGAATTTGAATTTGATGAATCAATTGAATACGGCAACCGTATTGAAACACTGATTCACGAACTGCATTCAGATAAACCGTCTGAATAACGGGAAAAGAGGATGGGCGTTGTCGTCTGTCCTCTTTTCTGCGTTTTACAGGGATACAATGATAACAAAGGAGCGAAAGACAGATGGTTAACGGAGTTCTCCTTTTACATAAACCGGTCGGCATGACTTCTCACGACTGTGTAATGAAAATAAGAAAACTGTTAAAAACAAAGAAAGTCGGGCATACGGGAACGCTTGATCCGGAAGTGTCAGGCGTACTGCCGATCTGTGTCGGACGGGCCACAAAGATTGTTGAGTACGTCACCGACAAATCAAAAACGTACGATGCTGAGATCACTCTCGGTTTCTCCACATCGACTGAAGACCAGACGGGGGAAACCGTCAGCGTAAAACCTGTCAAGGAGCCGATAAAAGAAGCGGATATCAAAGCCGTTTTAGACGAACTGAAGGGGCCGCAGGAACAAGTGCCGCCGATGTATTCCGCGGTCAAGATCAACGGGAAAAAGCTCTACGAATATGCCAGAGCCGGTATTGAAGTGGAACGGCCGAAGCGGAATATCATGATTGAGGATATCGCGCTTACTTCACCTGTCACTTATAAGGATGATACAGCGTCATTCCGTTTCACAGTCACGTGCTCAAAAGGCACTTACGTCAGAACATTGGCGGTGACAATCGGTGAAAAGCTTGGCTATCCCGCTCATATGTCCCACCTCATCCGCACCGCTTCCGGCGATTTCAGCCTGGATGAGTGTTTTACGTTTGAGGAGCTTGAGCAGCAGGTTTCAGCCGGCACGGTTGCAGAGCATGCGGTGCCTATCGAAAGAGCGCTCAATCATTTGCCGAAATGGGTCATAAGTGATACATTAGCTAAGAAAGCTGAAAACGGGTCAGTGTTTGACATACCGGCGGAATTTTCTGCAATGACAGCTGACGCCCGTATAGCTGTCTGTACCGAAGCCGGAGAATGTGTGGCCATTTATATGCCGCACCCTTCAAAACATGGACTGCTGAAACCGGCTAAAGTGCTGATGCAAAAAAGCGAACAATAAGAAAAAAGGTGACCGTTCTGTGAAGACGATACATATTTCTCATCCGCATCATTTACAAAAAGAAGAGCAGCCGGCGTCTGTCATGGCCCTCGGCTACTTTGACGGCGTTCATTTGGGACACCGGAAAGTAATCGGAACAGCCAGACAAATTGCCGAAGAAAAAAACCTGTCGCTTGCCGTCATGACGTTTCATCCGCACCCCTCCCATGTTCTGGGCAGGGACAAAGAGCCAAAGGATCTGATTACGCCGCTTGAAGATAAAATCAGCCAGATCAGCCGTTTAGGCGCTGATGTGCTGTATATCGTAAAGTTTGATGAATCGTTTGCGGCTCTTTCTCCAAAACAGTTTGCCGAGGAGTATATTTTAGGATTGAACGCCCGGCACGCGGTGGGAGGCTTTGATTTTACGTACGGAAAATACGGAAAAGGCACGATGGCTACGCTGCCGGACGATTTAGACGGCAAGGCCGAATGCACGACTGTCGAAAAACAGACCGAGCAGGACAGAAAGATCAGCTCCACTTATATCCGGTCAGCGCTGCAGGATGGCGACGTGGAGCTGGCGCACACGCTCCTCGGCCAGCCGTATTTTATCAGGGGCACTGTGATCCACGGAGACAAAAGAGGCCGCACCATCGGCTTTCCGACGGCGAATATCGGTCTGCACAACAGTTATATCGTGCCGCCGACAGGCGTGTATGCCGTGAAGGCCGAAATAAAAGGCAGGGTGTATGAAGGCGTCTGCAATATCGGCTACAAACCGACCTTTTATGAAAAGCGTCCCGATCAGCCGTCAATTGAAGTTCATTTATTTGATTTTCAACAGGATGTATACGGAGAAGACGTTAAAATCGAGTGGTATAAACGCATCCGGAGCGAACGGAAGTTTAACGGCATCGACGAACTGACGGCTCAGATTGAGAAAGACAAACAAGAAGCGATCCGTTTTTTCAGCAAATAACGGAAAAAACATCAAAAGTACACAAATTTTATTCTAAAAGATTTGCATATGGGCGCGATTTTTAGTATCATATGTTTCGTAGTCTTAAAACCATTGCTTGGCAATCCGAAGTCACCGACGGTTGCTAGGTAACTGGGGCTAATTATAATATGGAGGTGAAACAGGATGGCAATTACTCAAGAGCGTAAAAATCAACTCATCAGTGAGTTCAAAACACACGAATCTGATACTGGATCTCCAGAAGTTCAGATCGCTATCCTAACAGACTCAATTAACAACTTGAACGAGCATTTGCGTACTCATAAGAAAGATCACCACTCACGTCGCGGTCTTCTTAAAATGGTAGGTAAACGTCGTAATCTTCTTACGTATCTGCGTAATAAAGACGTAACTCGTTACCGTGAGTTAATTAACAAACTAGGCTTACGTCGATAATCGTAAAAAGCGGGAGGATTCCCGCTTTTTTATCGTATTAAAGCGAAAAAAATAATAATAAAAAACAATGAAATCCTTTTACATACTACTTTGACATTGATATGTTCAATTCATTTCGTTCATAATAGGAGTAATTGATTATTTCACACATTAAGAGAGGAGCTCGTAATCGAATGGGACAAGAGAAACATGTCTTTACCATAGATTGGGCCGGCAGACAGCTTACAGTAGAAACCGGCCAGCTTGCCAAACAGGCAAACGGCGCTGTTATGGTCCGCTACGGCGATACCGCAGTGCTCAGCACAGCAACCGCATCAAAAGAACCGAAACCGCTAGATTTTTTCCCGCTTACCGTTAATTATGAAGAAAGATTATACGCAGTCGGTAAAATTCCGGGCGGCTTTATTAAAAGAGAAGGCCGTCCGAGTGAAAAGGCCGTTTTAGCCAGCCGTCTGATTGACCGCCCGATCCGCCCGCTTTTCGCAGACGGATTCCGTAACGAAGTACAGGTCATCAGCATTGTCATGAGTGTCGATCAGAACTGCTCATCTGAAATGGCTGCAATGTTCGGTTCATCACTCGCTCTTTGCGTTTCCGATATTCCGTTTGAAGGCCCGATTGCGGGTGTGACGGTAGGCCGCATTGACGGGGAGTTCATCATCAATCCGACGGTTGACCAGCTTGAAAAAAGTGATATTAACCTTATCGTTGCAGGCACAAAAGACGCCATCAACATGGTGGAAGCGGGAGCGGATGAAGTTCCTGAGGAAATCATGCTTGAAGCGATTATGTTCGGCCACGAAGAAATTAAGCGCCTGATCGCTTTCCAAGAAGAAATTGTTGCGGCAGTCGGCAAAGAAAAAACGGAAATCGCACTGTATGAAATTGATGCAGAGCTCAGCGAGAAAGTGAAAAGTCTTGCGGAGCCGGATCTGCTCAGCGCCATTCAAGTTCATGAAAAGCATGCGCGCGAAGATGCGATCAGTAAAGTGAAAGATGCAGTCGTCGCGAAATTTGAAGAAGAAGAGCACGATGAAGATACGATCAAAAAAGTGAAACAGACACTGTCTAAACTTGTGAAAAACGAAGTGCGCCGTTTGATCACAGAAGAAAAAGTCCGTCCTGACGGCCGCGGCGTCGATCAAATCCGCCCGCTTTCTTCAGAAGTCGGCCTTCTGCCGAGAACGCATGGCTCAGGGCTGTTTACGAGAGGACAGACCCAGGCGCTCAGCGTATGTACATTAGGCGCTCTTGGCGACGTTCAGATTCTTGACGGTTTAGGCGTGGAAGAATCAAAACGGTTTATGCATCATTATAACTTCCCGCAATTCAGCGTAGGGGAGACAGGCCCGATGCGCGGACCGGGACGCCGTGAGATCGGTCACGGGGCTCTTGGAGAGCGTGCGCTTGAGCCGGTCATTCCGAATGAAAAAGACTTCCCGTATACGGTTCGCCTCGTATCCGAAGTGCTTGAATCAAACGGTTCCACTTCACAGGCCAGCATTTGCGCGAGCACGCTTGCTATGATGGACGCCGGTGTTCCGATTAAAGCGCCTGTTGCAGGTATCGCGATGGGACTTGTGAAATCAGGCGAGTACTACACAGTATTAACGGATATTCAAGGAATGGAAGATGCCCTCGGTGACATGGACTTTAAAGTAGCCGGTACGGAAAAAGGCGTAACAGCGCTGCAAATGGACATTAAAATCGAAGGTCTTTCAAGAGAAATCCTTGAAGAAGCGCTTCAGCAGGCGAAAAAAGGAAGAATGGAAATCCTGAACAGCATGCTCAGCACGCTTGGTGAATCAAGAAAAGAACTTTCTCAATATGCACCGAAAATTTTAACGATGACAATTAATCCGGATAAAATCCGTGACGTTATCGGGCCGAGCGGCAAACAAATCAACAAAATCATTGAAGATACCGGTGTTAAAATTGACATTGAACAAGACGGCACCATCTTTATTTCTTCTACTGATGAAAGCAGCAACCAAAAAGCGAAAAAAATCATCGAAGATCTTGTCAGAGAAGTCGAAGTCGGCCAGCTTTACCTCGGTAAAGTCAAACGGATTGAAAAATTCGGCGCTTTCGTTGAAATCTTCAGCGGAAAAGACGGTCTCGTTCACATCTCTGAACTTGCGCTCGAACGGGTCGGCAAGGTTGAGGATGTTGTGAAAATCGGTGACGAAATCCTTGTGAAGGTAACGGAAATTGACAAACAGGGACGTGTCAACCTGTCGCGTAAAGCAGTGCTGCGCGAAGAGAAAGAAAAAGAGCAGGAACAACAACAATCTTAAATGAAAACCTAACAAGGAGCCTGGGAGACCCGGCTTCTTTATTTTGAGAAAGACAACCGCGGGTTCTACCTTGTCCTCTTTATACATAATGTGTGATGAGGGGGGAAGGACATGTTGAAAAAATTCGTGCCGTTTGCCGTTTTTTTATTTCTTTTTTTTGTTTCGTTTGAAATGATAAAAAACCCGTATACAGTTGATTACATAGACGCAATGAAAAAAGACGCAGTGACTGTGTCAGCATCAAAAGATCCGCTTTATGAGGAATTGCTGCAAAAAGCGCCGGAGTATGAAGTGAAGCCGCAAGATGCGAGGATTGATAAAATATGGAAGAGTATACCGGGATATAACGGTTTAAAGGTCAATGTGGAAAAATCCTATAAACAAATGAAAAAGGACGGAGAATTTCATGAAGATGATCTTGTCTATGAACAGGTAAAACCGAAAGTCCATCTCGATTCTCTTGCGCCCGAACCCATTTATAAAGGAAATCCCGATAAACCGATGGTCGCTTTCCTGATAAATGTCGCCTGGGGAAATGAATACGTGGAGCAAATGCTGCCTATTCTGAAACAGCATCAGGTCAAAGCAACTTTCTTTCTTGAAGGGAAATGGCTGAAAAACAATCAGGAACTTGGGAAAAAAATAGCGGCAGACGGACATGAAATCGGAAATCATTCATACAATCACCCAGATATGAGCAAACTGACTTCAGGAAGCATTTCCGAACAGCTTGACAAAACCAATGCACAAATCAGCGAGACGCTCGGCATGAAGCCGAAATGGTTTGCGCCGCCAAGCGGCAGCTTCAGAAAAGCCGTGGTCGACCTTGCGGCGGAAAAAGGAATGGGCACCATCATGTGGACCGTTGACACCATAGACTGGCAAAAACCGTCTCCGGCTGTTTTACAAACAAGAGTGTTGAGCAAAATACATAACGGAGCCATGATTTTAATGCATCCGACTGATCCGACTGCGAAAAGCCTGGAAACACTGATTACAAAAATCAAAGAAAAAGGCTATGCGCTCGGCTCGGTGTCTGACTTAATGGATGAAAACAGGCTGATGAAGTAGCAGGCGGCAGTTTGCCTGTCTTTGAATAGGAGGAACAAACTTGATAAAACGCTATACATGCCAAAACGGTGTAAGAGTTGTGCTTGAAAATAATCCAACGGTGCGGTCTGTGGCAATCGGCGTCTGGATCGGAACGGGATCACGCCATGAGACACCGGATACAAACGGTATTTCGCACTTTCTCGAGCATATGTTTTTTAAAGGAACAAATACCAGGTCAGCACGGGAAATCGCAGAATCCTTCGATCGGATAGGCGGCCAAGTGAATGCCTTCACTTCAAAAGAATATACGTGTTATTACGCAAAAGTGCTGGATGAGCATGCCAACTACGCACTTGATGTGCTGGCTGATATGTTCTTTCATTCTGCTTTTGACGAGGATGAACTCAAAAAAGAAAAGAACGTCGTATATGAAGAAATCAAAATGTACGAAGACGCGCCGGACGACATTGTCCACGATCTGCTGAGCAAAGCGACATACGGCAATCATTCGCTCGGCTACCCGATTCTCGGGACGGAGGAAACCCTTTCATCGTTTAACGGCGATTCTCTCAGACAGCATATGGATGACTTTTACACACCGGACCGCGTCGTCATTTCTGTCGCCGGAAATGTTACGGAACAATTCATTAAAGACGTGGAGAAATGGTTCGGTACATACGAAGCGAAGGGCAAAGCTAGCGGCATCAGCGAGCCTGAGTTTCATTATGAAAAGCTCACCAGAAAAAAAGACACGGAACAGGCGCACCTCTGCCTTGGCTTCAAAGGTCTGAAAGTCGGGGATCCGGATGTTTACGATTTAATCGTTTTAAACAACGTGCTGGGCGGAAGCATGAGCAGCCGTCTTTTCCAGGATGTGCGTGAAGATAAAGGGCTGGCCTATTCTGTATACAGCTATCACAGTTCTTATGAAGACAGCGGTATGCTGACGATTTACGGAGGCACCGGCGCCAATCAGCTCGATCTTCTGTCTGAAACCATTCAAGAAACGTTATCGGTGTTAAAACGTGACGGCATTACCCCGAAAGAACTGGAAAACAGCAAAGAGCAAATGAAGGGAAGTTTAATGCTCAGCTTAGAAAGCACAAACAGCAAAATGAGCCGGAACGGGAAAAACGAACTTCTGCTCAGAAAGCATAAGACGATGGATGAAATTATCGCTGAATTAAATGCAGTCAGCCTGGAAAGCGTCAACGGTCTCAGCCGCCGATTATTTACGGATGATTACGCATTATCGCTCATCAGTCCGACCGGAAATATGCCGGCCTCATCTTAAACGGGAAGTCTGCCTCTCTAGGGGGGCAGGCATTTTTTTTTGCCCGGAATCATATAGTACAAGGGGGTGGCTATCATGAGGCTCAGTGAACTGTCAGGTAAAGAAATTGTAGACATTAAACGGGCGGAGCGGCTCGGCGTGCTCGGCCAGACTGATTTGGAAATTAATGAACAGGACGGGCAAATTACCGCGCTGTTGATCCCGACGGTAAAATGGTTTGGATTGCGAAAACAAGGCCACGACATCCGTGTCCCCTGGAACCATATTCAAAAAATCGGGTCAGACATGATCATTTTAGACGTTCCCGGGGAGATCACTCCTCCTGAAGAGTAGACTGTATTCATTTTTCGCAAGCACCGGCTCAAACAGCCGGTGCTTTTTTTATGAAAAAGACGCTGTACATTCACCGCCCTTTCTCTTTGCACATACGATGAAGAGGAGGATGACACTTAAAAGATCCAGTAACTGTAAAGAAGGTGAACGTTTCAAATGTTAACCGGATTGACAATTGCGATTATTGGCGGTGACGCAAGACAGCTTGAGATTATAAGGAAGCTGACAGAACAGCATGCCGATATTTATCTTGCAGGATTTGACCAATTGGATGACGGTTTTACAGGAACCGTCAAATGTAAAATTGATGAGATTCCATTTCCGAAAATAGACAGTATCATCCTGCCTGTATCGGCAACGACCGGAGAAGGCATTGTCTCAACGGTTTTTTCAAATGAAGAAGTGGTATTAAAGCAGAGTTACCTTGAGCAGACACCGGAGCATTGCGTGATTTATTCAGGCATCTCTAATGCATACCTTGAGGGCATCGCCAGCGAAGCCGGCCGCAAGCTTGTTAAATTATTTGAGCGGGATGACATCGCGATATTCAACTCGATTCCCACAGTTGAAGGGACAATCATGATGGCGATTCAGCATACGGATTATACCATTCACGGGTCAAATGTCGCCGTTCTCGGCATGGGGCGCACCGGTATGACGATCGCCCGGACGTTTGCAGCGTTGGGAGCGAAGGTAAAAGTGGGCGCGCGGAGTTCGGCTCATTTGGCCCGTATATCGGAAATGGGGCTTTCTCCTTTTCAAATTGAAGAACTTACTGATCATGTAAATGATATTGATATTTGTATTAACACCGTACCGAGTCTGATTCTGAATCAAAGCGTTTTATCGCGCATGACGCCGAAGACCTTGATTTTGGATTTAGCATCCCGTCCGGGCGGAACGGATTTCAAATATGCTGAAAAACAGGGCATTAAAGCGCTGCTTGCTCCGGGTCTTCCGGGAATTGTGGCTCCGAAAACAGCCGGACAGATTATTGCGAACGTATTGAGCAAGCTTTTGGCAGACTTAAAGAAAGAGGGGAATTAGCCATGTCTCTGAATGGGAAAAGAATCGGATTCGGATTAACCGGCTCACATTGCACATATGAGGAGGTTTTTCCGCAAATAGAAGCACTTGTCAGACAAGGGGCTGAAGTCCGGCCGATTGTGACGTCGACCGTCCAATCGACCGATACGCGCTTTGGAGAGGGGGGAGATTGGGTCAGAAAAATTGAAGAAACAACAGGTTTTGAGGTAATTGATTCCATCGTAAAAGCGGAGCCTCTCGGGCCGAAACTTCCGCTCGACTGCATGGTCATCGCCCCCTTAACCGGAAACTCAATGAGCAAACTCGCAAATGCGATGACTGACAGCCCCGTCCTTATGGCTGCGAAAGCCACGATCCGCAACAGCCGCCCGGTCGTGCTCGGCATTTCGACAAATGACGGCCTCGGTTTAAACGGAACGAATTTAATGAGGCTGATGTCCGCAAAAAACATATTTTTCATCCCATTCGGCCAGGATGACCACGTGAGAAAACCGACATCTCTTGTCGCCAGAATGGATCTCCTTCCGATTACGGTAGAAAAAGCGCTTTTGCATCAGCAGGTTCAGCCTGTGCTTGTACAGCATCAGTCATAAAAAATCAAGACACATAAAATCATTCCGGAATAAAAAAATTCGGTCAATCCGTGACTATTCTATGGTAAAATAAAACGTAAAATGCAAAGTCAATTCAACAAATGATGCTTAATTGGCGGAAGGAGTTTTACAGATGGGAAGAGGATTACACGTAGCAGTTGTCGGAGCGACGGGAGCCGTAGGGCAGCAAATGCTGAAAACATTGGAAGACAGAAACTTTGAAATCGAAACACTCACACTACTATCCTCAAAGCGTTCTGCTGGTACGAAAGTAACGTTTAAAGGCGAAGAGTATACAGTGCAGGAAGCTGTTCCGGAAAGCTTCGAAGGCGTTCATATCGCGCTATTCAGCGCCGGCGGAAGCGTATCACAAAGCCTGGCGCCTGAGGCTGTAAAACGGGGAGCCATCGTAATTGACAATACCAGCGCATTCCGCATGGATGAAAATACACCGCTTGTAGTGCCTGAGGTGAACGAAGGTGATCTGCATAAACATAACGGCATTATCGCCAACCCTAACTGTTCAACGATTCAGATGGTGGCGGCGCTTGAACCGATCCGCAAAGCATACGGCTTGAAAAAAGTCATTGTATCTACTTACCAAGCTGTGTCCGGAGCCGGCAATGAAGCGGCGAAAGAACTGTACAGCCAGACGAAGGCGATTTTAAACAATGAGCCTGCAGAACCGTCCATTATGCCGGTTAAAGGGGACAAAAAGCATTATCAAATCGCTTTTAACGCCATTCCGCAAATTGATAAATTCCAAGATAACGGCTACACGTTTGAGGAAATGAAAATGATTAATGAAACGAAAAAAATCATGCATATGCCGAAGCTGGAAGTGGCTGCGACATGTGTCAGACTGCCGATTGAAACAGGCCACTCAGAATCTGTTTACATTGAGCTTGACCGTGATGACGCAACCGTGGAAGACATTAAACAGCTTTTAAAAGAGGCTCCGGGTGTTACGCTTCAGGATGATCCTGCGGAGCAGCTTTACCCGATGCCTGCTGATTGCGTCGGCAAACGGGATGTATTTGTAGGAAGAATCCGTAAAGATTTGGATAGAGCAAACGGTTTTCATTTGTGGGTTGTTTCTGATAACCTGTTAAAAGGCGCCGCTTGGAACTCGGTTCAAATTGCGGAAAGCCTGCAAAAACTGAACCTCGTATAAAACAAACGTATTTTCTATAGGCGAACAGAAGAGAGTAAGGCTCTGCCTGCTCTCTTCTGTTACGTCAGACTAATTTGGAGTGAAAATAGTGAAAATCATTGTTCAAAAATTCGGCGGAACATCCGTAAAAGATGACAAAGGCCGCAAGCTTGCGTTAGCACACATTAAAGATGCCATCAGTGAAGGATATAAAGTTGTCGTTGTCGTATCGGCGATGGGAAGAAAAGGAGACCCGTACGCGACGGATTCTTTGATCGGGCTTCTTTACGGCAGCCAGTCCGACATTTCTCCGAGAGAGCAGGATATGCTTCTGTCTTGCGGAGAAACGATTTCGTCTGTTGTTTTTACCAGCATGCTGAAGGAAAACGGCATAAAAGCCGCAGCTTTAACAGGAGCCCAGGCCGGCTTTTTAACCAATGCCCAGCATACTGACGCCAAAATTTTAGAAATGAAAACAGAGCGGCTGTTCGCGACACTCGCCAGCCATGATGCCGTCGTTGTGGCAGGATTTCAGGGAGCGACTGAAAAAGGCGACACGACGACGATCGGCAGAGGAGGAAGCGATACATCAGCAGCGGCGCTCGGCGCGGCGGTTGATGCTGAGTTTATCGACATTTTTACGGACGTGGAAGGCGTCATGACAGCTGATCCGAGAATCGTGGAAAATGCTAAGCCGCTTCCGAATGTCACATATACTGAAATCTGCAACCTTGCCTATCAGGGCGCGAAAGTCATTCATCCGCGCGCGGTGGAAATCGCCATGCAGGCAAAGGTGCCGATCCGCGTGCGCTCGACTTATTCAAAAGACAAAGGAACTCTGGTGACGTCCCATCATTCGTCTAACGTCGGCAGCGATGTGTTCGAACGGCTGATCACGGGGATTGCTCATGTAAAAGACGTAACGCAATTTAAAGTTCCCGCCAAAATGGGGCAATACAATGTACAGACAGAAGTCTTTAAAGCAATGGCGAACGCCGGCATCAGCGTAGATTTCTTTAACATTACGCCGAGTGAAATCGTTTATACCGTAGCCGGCAGTAAAACGGAAGCCGCGCGCAGCATTTTGGCCGAATTAGGCTATGAACCGACAGTGACGGAAAGCTGTGCGAAAGTGTCAGCGGTCGGTGCCGGAATAATGGGTGTGCCGGGTGTTACGTCAAAAATCGTCTCCGCACTTTCAGATAAAGGCATTCCGATTCTGCAATCCGCCGACAGCCATACGACGATCTGGGTGCTCGTTCATGAAAAAGATATGGTAACGGCCGTAAATGCGCTGCATGAAGTGTTTGAACTTTCAAAGTAAATGTGATTGAATCATGATGAGGTGAAAAAAATGAATGTCGGAAATATTTCTACAGCGATGATTACCCCTTTTGACAGTAAAGGGAATGTAGACTTTCAAAAACTGTCTACATTAATCGACTATTTGTTGAAAAACGGCACGGATTCTTTAGTCGTCGCAGGGACGACCGGCGAATCTCCGACACTTTCAACGGAAGAAAAAATTGCACTCTTTGAATTTACAGTCAAAGAAGTGAACGGACGCGTGCCTGTTATTGCGGGTACGGGAAGCAACAATACGAAAGACTCCATCAAACTGACAAAAAAAGCTGAAGAAGCCGGCGTCGATTGCGTTATGCTTGTCACGCCTTATTATAATAAGCCTTCCCAAGAGGGCATGTACCGTCATTTTAAAGCCATAGCTGAAGAAACGTCTCTTCCTGTTATGCTTTACAACGTGCCGGGCAGAACGGTCGCTTCGCTTGCGCCGGAAACGGCCATCAGACTTGCGGAGATTCCGAATATCTCTGCGATTAAAGAAGCGAGCGGTGATCTTGACGCGATTACGAAAATCATCGCCGAAACGCCGGAAGATTTTTACGTCTATTCAGGTGATGACGGGTTAACCCTTCCTATCCTCGCAGTCGGCGGAAGAGGAGTCGTGTCAGTGGCCAGTCATATTGTAGGTTCTGACATGCAGCAAATGATTAAAAACTATACAAACGGGCAGACGGCAACCGCGGCACTGATTCATCAGAAGCTTCTCCCGATCATGAAGGAGCTCTTTAAAGCGCCTAATCCGGCTCCGGTCAAAACGGCGCTTCAGCTGAAAGGCCTTGATGTCGGATCTGTGCGTCTTCCTCTTATTCCGCTGAATGAAGATGAACGCCTGAGCCTGAGCAGCGTCATCAGCGAACTGTAAGAAAAAATTTATACAGTTAAAATACGCGGTCATTCTCATTTTTATCGTGAGTTTGACCGTTTTGTCTACATATTGGTTTTCCCTAAACCTTCCGCTTCTTCTTGTTTTCTAAAATTGATATCAGTTATAATAGGAACAAGTGATGATGGACGGGTATGAGACTAGGAGGATACAGATTTTGAAAAAGAAAAATACAGAAAACGTCAGAATTATCGCCCTTGGCGGTGTCGGAGAAATTGGGAAGAACCTATATGTCATTGAAATTGACTCGGACATATTTGTAGTAGATGCGGGGCTCATGCACCCTGAAAATGAAATGCTCGGTATTGATGTCGTGATTCCGGATATTTCTTACTTGGTAGAACGGGCTGACCGCGTGAAGGCCATTTTTCTGACACACGGACACGATGAAAACATCGGAGGCGTCTTTTATTTATTGAACAAGCTGTCGGTGCCGGTATACGGAACGAAGCTAACGCTTGCTTTGCTGAGAGAAAAGCTCAAGCAGTACGGGCATAATCGAAAAGCTGATTTACGTGAAGTTCACTCCAAATCAGTCATTACATTTGAATCAACAAAAGTATCGTTCTTTAAAACGATCCACAGCATCCCGGATTCAGTGGGAGTCAGCTTTAAAACATCACTTGGCTCTATTGTATGCACGGGAGACTTCAAATTTGACCAGACGCCTGCTTATCACCAATCATGTGATATCGGCGAAATCGCCAAAATTGGAAACGGCGGTGTGCTTGCCCTGCTTTCTGACAGCGCCAATGCGGAGCGCCCGGGATATACTCCGTCAGAAGCACATGTAAGCGGTGAAATTTCCGATGCGATGTACAATTCAGACAACCGCGTCATCGTTGCCGTATTCGCGTCTAATATCAACCGGATTCAGCAAGTGATTCAGGCTGCCGCCCAGAACGGCCGCAAACTTGCAATCGCCGGAAAAAACCTGCAAAATGTGCTTCAGCTTGCGCGCAAGCTCGGCTATATTGAAGCAGAAGATGAATTGTTCATTCCGGTGCAGGATGTGAAAAAATATCCGAAACGGGAAGTGGCAATTGTTACAGCCGGAAGCCATGGTGAGCCGTTAGCCGCTCTTACGCGGATGGCCAAGCAGGCGCACAAGCAGCTTAACATTGAAGAAGGAGATACCGTTGTCATTGCATCAACACCGATTCCGGGACATGAATTGGTATATTCCCAAACCGTCAACCAGCTTGTCCGCGCCGGGGCTCAAGTCATTTTCGCCCAAAAACGCGTGCATGTGTCCGGTCACGGTTCGCAGGAAGAATTAAAACTCATGCTTAATTTGTTAAAACCGAAATATTTAATTCCGGTTAACGGTGAATTCAGAATGCAAAAAGCGCATTCCAAAATCGCTGAAGAAATCGGCATGAAACGCAGCGACATTTTCTTAATTGAAAAAGGCGACGTCGTTGAATTCCGCGGCCAGAATGTGAAAATCGGGGATAAAGTCACGTACGGAAACGTTCTGATTGACGGCCTAGGTGTCGGCGACATCGGCAACATCGTGCTGCGAGACCGCCGCTTATTGTCACAAGACGGCATTCTCATTGTCGTGATTACGCTTGATAAGCAGAAAAAGAACCTCGTATCGGGTCCTGAAATCATTACGCGCGGTTTCGTATATGTCAGAGAATCAGAAGGCTTAATTGTACAAGCTACTGAGCTCGTCCGCTCAATCGTGACAGAAGCGACGGAAACATCCGCCGTAGAATGGTCCACGCTGAAACAAGCCATGCGCGATGCGCTGAACCAATTCCTTTATGAAAAAACAAAACGCAAGCCGATGATCATTCCGATCATTATGGAAGTATAATGTACACAAAAGCCGGAGCGCATGATGCTCCGGCTTTGTTTTTGTTCATCTCCCGGATGGAAACCCGCTTCTTTGTTCATAATACAAAGAGACATTCGGAAAGGGTGAAGATAAAATGGAGCATCGTATGGAAAACACCGAAGAACAGCAGCCCGAAAAATCAGATGCGAAAGACAGCATTATGAGCAAAATTCAGCAGCTGGGAGAGACATCTCTGCCGCAAATGTCTCAAGATACCAATATTCACTGTCTGACAATCATTGGCCAAATTGAGGGGCATGTCCAGCTGCCGCCGCAAAATAAAACAACCAAATATGAACACGTCATTCCGCAAATCGTCGCCATTGAGCAAAATCCGAAAATTGAAGGACTTCTGATTATCTTAAACACCGTCGGCGGTGATGTGGAAGCGGGGCTTGCGATTGCAGAGATGCTCGCATCTTTGTCAAAACCGACCGTTTCAATCGTACTCGGCGGGGGACACTCGATAGGTGTGCCGATCGCCGTGTCATGTGATCATAGTTTTATCGCGGAAACAGCGACTATGACCATTCACCCCGTTCGGCTTACAGGTCTGGTTATCGGGGTTCCGCAAACATTTGAATACTTGGACAAAATGCAGGAGCGGGTCGTCAACTTTGTGACCCATCATTCAAATATTTCCGAAGAAAAATTCAAAGAACTGATGTTTTCAAAGGGAAACCTGACCAGGGACATCGGAACGAACGTAGTCGGAAAAGATGCGGCTGATTACGGATTAATTGATGCCGTCGGCGGCGTCGGACAGGCGATAAAAAAGCTGAATCAGCTGATTGAAGAACGAAAGGGCAAGGAAGGAATGATGATTCAATGATCCTTTATACCGTCATGCCTCAAGAAGTCGTTTACGGTCAGGAAAGAGAGCAAAGCGCGCATGAACAGGTAGACTATGCCGGTGTGCCGCTGTTAGTCGAAATGAAGGGAAATGAAGCTGAAGTCGTACAGATTTTAAGTACGAACCCGATGGATTTTCTGAATCCGGACATCGCTCCGGGGCAAAAAATCAAGTTGAAAATCTAACCGGCATTCAGTCCGTTTCTCGGGGGCAAAATATGCTATAATAGGGGAATCCTACAGAAAAACGCAGCCGGTAAAAGGCTGCTTTTCTTCATGATGTATGATTTTACATTTTTTAACGCAGTAAGGTGATGAGTGTGGCAAAGAAAAAACGGAAATCTAAAAAGAAACAAGAGAGTAAGCTCAATCTAAAATACGAACTAAGCGGACTGCTCTGCGTTGCAATCTCGATTATTGCTGTTTTGCAGCTCGGCGTTGTGGGACAGACATTTGTGTACTTGTTCCGTTTTTTTGCCGGAGAGTGGTTTATTTTATGCTTAATTGCGCTCTTCCTTCTGGGAATTTCGCTGTTTTGGAAAAAGAAGAGTCCAAGTCTTTTAACGAGAAGGAAAGCCGGATTGTACTGTATTATCGCCAGTATTTTGCTGCTGTCTCACGTACAGCTCTTTAAAAATCTGTCTCATCACGGGTCGATTCGGTCCGCAAGTGTCATCGGCAACACGTGGGAGCTGTTTATGATGGATATGAAACAGCAGGCCGCCTCGCCTGATTTGGGCGGCGGTATGATCGGCGCGGTACTGTTTGCAGCTTCCCACTTTTTATTTGCATCAACGGGTTCACAGATCATGGCGATCGTGCTGATCTTAATGGGGCTGATTCTTGTAACGGGGCGTTCACTGCAGGAAACGCTCAAAAAATGGACGAGCCCCGTCGGCCGGTTTATCCGCGGTCAATGGCAGGCGTTTCTTGAGGATATGAAAACGGTCAGAACGAATATGTCTTCGCCGAAAACAAAAACCAAATCGGGCAAAAAACAAAAACGGGTTCAAAAGAAAAAAGAAGTGCCTGAGCCAGAAGAAGAGGATGAGGAAATCATTTCGCCGATCATCCATTCAGAGCCGATTATTTCAAGCTTCTCAGACCGTCAGGAGAAGCGTGACGAACCGATGATTTCTGAAGAGACGCAGGAGACGGCTCAAATGGTAAAAGAAGAGCCCTCCGGCGGCGCTCAAGACAGTGACGAACCGGCGGCTGCGGCTCCGCCCATGACGTTTACAGAGCTTGAAAATAAGGATTACCAAATGCCTTCATTGGACATTCTGGCTGACCCGAAACATACAGGCCAGCAGACAGATAAGAAGAACATTTACGAGAATGCAAGAAAACTCGAACGGACTTTTCAAAGCTTCGGCGTAAAGGCGAAAGTGACGCAGGTTCATCTCGGTCCGGCGGTCACAAAATATGAGGTCTATCCGGACGTTGGGGTCAAAGTCAGTAAAATCGTGAATCTGAGTGATGACCTCGCACTCGCGCTTGCCGCGAAGGATATCCGGATAGAAGCGCCGATTCCGGGGAAATCAGCAATCGGCATCGAGGTGCCGAACGCTGAAGTTGCGATGGTTTCGTTAAAAGAAGTGCTTGAATCCAAGCTCAACGACAAGCCGGATGCGAAACTTCTGATCGGGTTGGGGCGAAACATTTCCGGGGAGGCTGTGCTTGCCGAACTGAACAAAATGCCCCATCTGCTCGTCGCTGGGGCCACGGGAAGCGGGAAAAGCGTCTGTGTCAACGGTATTATTACAAGCATCCTGATGCGAGCCAAACCGCATGAAGTGAAAATGATGATGATTGACCCGAAAATGGTTGAGCTGAATGTGTATAACGGCATTCCTCATCTGCTTGCGCCGGTCGTGACAGATCCGAAAAAGGCCTCACAGGCTTTAAAAAAGGTCGTCAATGAGATGGAGCGCCGCTATGAACTGTTCTCCCATACGGGCACGAGAAATATAGAAGGCTATAACGACCATATCAAGCGGTCAAATGCCGAAGAAGAAGTAAAGCAGCCTGAACTGCCGTACATCGTCGTTATCGTTGACGAGCTTGCCGATCTGATGATGGTCGCTTCTTCCGACGTGGAAGATTCGATTACGAGACTTTCACAGATGGCTCGGGCGGCAGGCATTCATTTGATTATCGCGACACAGCGGCCTTCAGTCGATGTCATTACCGGAGTGATTAAAGCCAACATTCCGTCGAGAATTGCCTTCAGCGTCTCATCTCAGACCGATTCACGGACGATTTTAGATATGGGCGGCGCTGAAAAACTTCTCGGCCGCGGAGATATGCTGTTTCTGCCTGTAGGCGCGAATAAGCCTGTGCGGGTCCAGGGAGCATTTTTATCGGATGAAGAGGTTGAGCATGTCGTAGATCATGTCATCACACAGCAAAAAGCGCAGTACCAAGAAGAAATGATCCCGGAAGAAACCGCGGAAACACACAGTGAAGTGACGGATGATCTGTATGACGAAGCGGTCGATTTGATTATCGGCATGCAGACGGCATCTGTCTCCATGCTTCAAAGACGGTTCAGAATCGGATACACGAGGGCCGCGCGTCTGATCGACGCAATGGAGGAACGGGGCGTCGTCGGGCCGTATGAAGGAAGCAAACCGAGGGAAGTACTATTATCAAAAGAACAATATGATGAGCTCTCTTCTTAAAAAGGAGAGAGCTTTCGCTTAAAATGATACCGCCAAAATCATTCCTATTTATTTTTTTATCAAAACATGATATAGTTGTCCCAATTGTTCAATAATTTATGAAAGTGGTTTACGGAGGGGAAACATGTCTACAAAAGCTGACAATCGTCACTTGTATTTAAAAGTGATTGAGCGAATCAAAGAGGATATACAAAACGGAATTTACACCGAAAAGGAAAAGCTTCCTTCTGAATTTGAGCTTTCAAAATCGATGGGTGTCAGCCGGGCAACTCTGCGTGAAGCTTTACGTATCCTTGAAGAGGAGCATGTGATTATCAGAAGGCACGGTGTGGGCACTTTCGTCCATACAAAACCGCTGTTTCTTTCAGGTATTGAACAGCTCAACAGTGTGACGAAAATGATTCAGCAAGCGAACATGGTGCCAGGTACGATTTTTTTGTCGTCTCAGGTTATTACACCGTCTGATGAAGATATCGCAAGATTCCGGCTTGAGCCTGAGCAGGAGCTTTTTTATTTGGAGCGCGTGAGAACGGCAAGCGGCACTCCGGTCGTTTACTGTCTGGATACGATTCCGATGGACATTCTGCCGAATTCTTTCTGTCATGAACAGGAATCCATTTTTGATCTCTTGGAAAAAAACTCCGAATCTGTGATCAGCTATGCCGTTGCTGATATTGAACCGATCGGATACCACGATACGATTTCACCGGTTTTGGAGTGCGAACCGGAGACGGCGCTTTTATTGCTGAAACAAACCCACTATAATCAGCATGATGAGCCTGTGCTGTATTCATTAAATTATTTCCGGGCTGATAAGTTCAGCTTTCATGTTGTCAGAAAACGTTTTTAAAACAGACGCGTCATGTGTCTGTTTTTTTATTTGCGCCGTTCGTACATACTTTGTTTGCTGCAAGGCACAATAAAACAGGAAACAACCAAGTATAGTGAATGGGTGAATAAGTTGAGTAAGAAGAAAAATGGAACGAAAAATATCATTGCTTTGGCTTCTGTACCGCTCGTCATGACACTCGGGAATTCGATGCTGATTCCTGTCCTTCCGATGATTGAAAAGAAGCTGTCCATATCGTCTTTTCAAGTATCGTTAATTATAACGGTATATTCGATTGTGGCGATTATTTGTATTCCGATTGCCGGATATCTGTCCGATAAATTCGGAAGAAAAAAGGTCCTTCTGCCTTGTCTTCTCATAGCCGGTGCGGGCGGCGCGATTGCCGCGATAGCTTCGACCGCGTTCAAGCATCCATATCCCATTATCTTGGCGGGACGGGTGCTTCAGGGAATCGGTTCGGCAGGGGCGGCTCCTGTTGTGATGCCGTTTATCGGTGATTTGTTCAAGGGGGATGATGAGCGGATTACCGCGGGGCTCGGCGACATTGAAACGTCAAACACAGCCGGGAAAGTACTAAGTCCGATTCTCGGGTCGCTCTTGGCTGCTTGGTTCTGGTTTATGCCGTTTTGGTTCATTCCGTTTTTTTCGCTCATCAGTTTTTTTCTCGTTTTGTTTATGGTGGATAAGCCGGAAAAAAAGCAAAAAGAAGTGCCTTCTATTTCCGAATTCGTGAAAAATGTGGGTCACATATTTAAGCGTGACGGCCGCTGGCTCTTTACGGTATTTATCATCGGCTGCGTGATTATGTTTTTGCTGTTCGGGGTTCTGTTTTATTTATCAGACTCGCTGGAGAAGAAGTACGGAATTGACGGTGTGGCGAAAGGAGCGCTTTTGGCAATCCCGCTTTTATTTTTATCCGTCAGTTCGTATATAGCAGGCAGAAAAATCGGGAAAGACCAAGGCAAAATGAAGTTTTGCATCGTTTTCGGAATGAGTACCGTGACACTGTCATTTATCGGCCTGTGGTGGAATCACAGTTTTTATTTATTATTTATCTTCTTGTGTGTCAGCGGTATCGGTATCGGAATGGCATTGCCGGCTTTAGACGCTGTCATCACAGAAGGCGTAGACAACGAGGAATCGGGAACCATCACCTCATTTTATAACAGCATGCGGTTTATCGGAGTAGCGGCGGGACCGCCGATATTTGCCGCACTGATGTCAAATGCGGGCTGGCTGATTTTCATTTTATCTGCTTTTTGCGGCATTGTATCAGTATTTTTAGCGCTGTTAAATATCTCTTCACAAGCAAAAGAAAAAAAGGAATCATTAAAGACGGTGTAATCTGCACTGTCTTTTTTTATTTGATTCTGAATATTGACATGATACCGTCAGCTCGTTATTCTTTAATAGTTAAACATATTAACTATTAAAGGAGGGGGAAAAGGTGCATGAAGAAAAAATAAAACAGCTCATTCAGCGTTATTCCGATGTATACCTGCACGTCTTAAAAAAAATTGACAGCATTATCGCCGAAAAAGTGAACAAAGAGCTGACATTGGATCAATATTACATACTCCGCTATATTATGCTCAATCCCGATTGCAAATCAATTGAACTGGCAGCAGTATGCCACGTCAACAAAAGCGCCATTACATCCATGACGAACCGCCTGTATGAAAAAGGATACATCAAAAGAGAACGGAGCCAAAGCGACCGCCGGAGCATTCTGTTAAACGTCACGGAAAAGGGGACGGAAGTATTTCACCGAGTGGAGCGGCGGATTGAGGATCTCGTTCGTTCATACATTATGCATTTTGATGAAGACGAGGCGGAAATGTTCGTTAATATATACGAAAAATTATATCGACTGATGATGACAGAGGAGGATCGGCAGACATAATGAAAAAGATTATCCAAGCCCGCTGGATTATCGCCGCGGCATGGATCGCCGCAACGGTGATGTTTATGCTTACAGCGCCTGATATGGCTGAATTGACACGGGAGAAAGGGCAGATTTCCGTACCGGACGGATATTCCTCTTCTTACGCCCATAAACTGCTTGATGAAATGTCTGATTCAGACGCACCGTCTTCTTCAGCCGTCATCGTATTTCACGAGAAAGGCTTAATGACAGACAAAAAAGCTCGTTTGCAGGAGGCTGTGAACACCTTATCTGAACATAAAAAAGCGCTTCATATTAAAACGGTGACCTCATATTTCGGGGAAAAAAATGAAGACGTCAAAAAACAGCTTCTGTCAAAAGACAGACAAACGATGCTCGTTCAGCTGCAGCTTGATACATCGAAAAATGACATCCTCAAAATAAAAAACAAAATTGATAAAGAACTGAAACCGTACGGTGTATCATACGGCATCACAGGCCAGTCGCTGATTGACGAAGATGTGTTGAAAAGCTCGCAGGACGGCTTAAAAAAGACTGAATATATAACGGTTGCCTTTATCCTGATCGTGCTGATTCTTGTATTCCGATCAGTGGTTGCTCCGTTTGTGCCGCTATTATCTGTATTAATTTCTTATTTAGTCAGCCAGTCCATTGTCGCATTTTTAGTCGATCAGCTGGATTTTCCGCTCTCAACCTTTACGCAGATTTTTATGGTTGCGATTATGTTCGGCATCGGCACAGACTATTGCATCCTGCTTCTCAGCCGCTTTAAAGAAGAACTGTCTCACGGCGCTGATATAAAAGAAGCGATCGTTGTGACCTATAAAACGGCCGGAAAGACGGTTTTATACAGCGGCGGAGCGGTATTGATCGGATTTGCCTGCATCGGATTTGCGACATTTAAACTGTATCAGTCGGCAGCTGCCGTTGCGGTCGGCGTCGCGGTGCTGCTGCTTGCACTCATGACGATCGTGCCGTTTTTTATGGCTGTTTTAGGAAAAAGACTGTTTTGGCCTGTTAAGGGCGATATTTCCCATCCGCAAAGCAAAGCATGGGAAACGGCAGGGCGGTTTTCATTTAAAAGGCCGCTCATCAGTCTTGCAATCGTGGCGGTATTCACCGTCCCGCCTATCCTTCTTTACAAAGGCGCTCTATCTTACAACAGCCTTGACGAAATCGGGGATAAATATGAATCCGTTCGCGCGTTTAATACGATTTCAGACGCATTCGGCCCCGGAGAACTTCTTCCGGCGACAGTTGTCATCAAAAATGACGACAAATTAAATACCGAAAAACACCTGATTGATATCGAAAAAATCAGCAGAGAACTTGAAAAGACAGAAGGTGTGAAAACGGTCAGAAGCGCCACGCGCCCTGCGGGAAACGGATTGAATCAATTATTTGTCACAAATCAGGCAAAACAGCTTCAAGAAGGGCTTGATAAAGGCAATACAGGACTTGAAAAAATAACGGACGGTTTAGGGCATGCCGCAAAGTCGTTAGCTGATTCACAGCCGCAGATTGAAGAGTCGGGAAAAAGCGTCAATCAGCTTATTGACGGAACACTGTCTCTGAAATCCGGGCTTTCTGATATAGGAGAAAACCTGAATAAACTGCAGGCGGGCGTCAATAAGAATAAAGCCGGTGTCGCTCAAATGAGAAAGCAGATTGAAGAACAGAAACAAATGCTCTCTATGCAGCTCAGCCAAAATAGCGGTCTCGCTTCAGAAACGCAAAACGCTTTAAAGCTGGTCAAAACCGTTCTGCCGATGAAAAATGAAGCGAGCAGGCAGCTTGCTGATTTGAACAAACAGCTTAACCGGCTGCCGTTTGCAAAACTGGAAGCATCGATACCGGCAGTGAAAGCTGATCCGTCCTATCAAGTGATCAAATCTGCTTTTACAGATGTACAGTCAGCCGTTTCCAAAGCAAATAGAGACGCCGAAGCGTTTTCTAAAGAGGTTGACAGTCAAAAGGATCATCTGCAGCAAGCGGAAAAACAATTTTCCCGACTGTCAGCCGCCCAGAAAAAGATTGACACCCAAATTAACGCAATGATTAACGGCCTGATCCAAATTGAAAACGGCCTTCAGCAAGTGTCAGACGGCCAGGGGGCTCTCGCCGGACAAATGCCGCGCCTTGAATCGGCGGCAGGGCAGCTCGCGGAGGGTCAGAAAAAAATGCAGAGCGGTCTCGGTGATTTTTCTTCCCAGCTCAGCGATCTTTCTTCCGGCCTTAACGATAGTGTAAAAGGGCTTAAGAAAGTGTCAAGCGGCATGATGGGGGCGAATGATTATCTGGGTGAACTTCATAAGGCGTCAGACAAAGAAATGGCCGGCTGGTTTGTGCCGAAAGACGCCTTGGAAAATAGCGATTTCACAAGCGTGTTTAATACGTACATGTCAGATGACAGAAAAACGACAGAATTAACCGTTGTTCTTGATAACAACCCTTATTCAAATACGGCTATTCAAGATATTGAAGCGATCAAAGCGAGCGTTAAAAGGATCATTCCGAACACGGATCTGAAAAATGCCTCTTTCGGCGTCTCCGGGGTTTCCAGCATGAATGCCGATTTAAAAGAAGTATCGGATTCAGATTTCAAACGGACGGCAATGTTTATGCTGGCGGGCATTTTTCTGATTCTCATCGTGATGCTGCGCTCCCTCATTATGCCGGTTTATTTAGTGGCTTCGCTCGTCCTGACGTATTTCGCATCCATCGGGGTGACGGAATACATCTTTACACACTTCTTCGGGTATCCGGGCGTAAACTGGGCCGTGCCGTTTTTCGGCTTTGTCATTCTGATGGCTCTTGGTGTGGATTATTCCATCTTTTTAATGGACCGCTTTAATGAGCTGAAAAAAGAAGGGACGGAAGCCGCGATGATCAGCAGTATGAAAAATATGGGCTCGGTCATCATTTCGGCGGCCATTATTTTAGCGGGAACTTTTGCGGCCATGCTGCCGTCAGGCGTTCTCTCCCTTTTGGAGATTGCAACCGTGGTATTAACCGGCCTCCTCATGTATGCAATTGTTGTCCTTCCATTTTTTGTACCGGTCATGGTGAAAATATTCGGAAGAGCCAACTGGTGGCCTTTCAATTTGAAAAAATAACGTACAATGCCTCTGCCTGTTTTCTGGCAGAGGTTTTTTGTTTCCTTATAAATCCTCCAGTTGATATAATTACATCTGCGCACTCTTTTTTGCGAATGCTGAATTTTGGTCATAATACATACTATTAAAGAATGAACGAAGGAGGTTTCACATGACTTACGTAAATGAAATGAAGTCAAAGCACGGCGGAATCACCGCCCACATCGTAAAGACTGAGAAATTTAAAACCGTTTCACTGACGTTTAAAATGCTGGCTCCTTTAACAAAAGAGCTCGTAACAAAAAGGGCGCTGTTTCCTCATGTGCTTCTCCGCGGTACAGAAAGCCGGCCGAAAACCGCTGATTTGCGTTCTTATTTCGATGAGCTGTACGGGACATCCGTTTCCGCTGATCTGACAAAAAAGGGAGAACGTCATGTTATTACGTTCCGGCTTGAGATTCCCAATGAAAAATATCTGAAGGACCGCACACCATTATTGGAAAAAGGGCTTCAGCTTTTATCAGAGCTTGTCTTTTCGCCTGCTTTGGAAAACGGCGCCTTCCTGCCCCTTTATGTCACGCAGGAAAAACGGACGCTGAAACAGCGGATTCAAGCCGTATATGACGATAAAATGAGATATTCTAATCTCCGTCTCGTTCAGGAAATGTGCAAAAGCGAACCGTATGCCCTTCACGTCAACGGCGAGATCGATGATGTCGAACACATTACGCCGCAAGATCTGTATGAAGCCTATCAAAAAGCCATACGCGAAGATCAGCTGGACCTGTATGTCATCGGTGATGTTGACACAGATCAAGTGAAAACGGCTGTTGATACGTATTTTAAAACGGACGAACGGGCGCAGCAGCCTTTAGAAAGAAGCACGGCGAATGAACAGCCTGACCCGAAGGAAGTCATTGATGAAGAGGACGTCAAACAAGGCAAACTGAATATCGGATTCCGGACCAATACGACATACACAGACCCGGACTATCCGGCATTGCAAGTGTTTAACGGGCTGTTCGGAGGTTTTTCTCATTCAAAGCTGTTTATAAATGTCCGTGAAAAAGCGAGTCTCGCCTATTATGCAGCCTCAAGGGTGGAAAGCTTCAAAGGGCTCCTGATGGTCATGTCAGGCATTGAAGTGAAAAATTATAAGCAGGCCGTCACCATTATTGAAGAACAATTTCAGGCTATGCAAAACGGTGATTTTTCAGAGGACGATATCGCCCAAACGAAAGCCGTTATTAAAAACCAAGTGTTAGAAACGATTGATACGGCATACGGCTTAGCGGAATTTCTGTATCAGCAGGCTTCAGCCCAAGTGGAGATACCGATCGAAACTTTCCTTGACAATATCGAGAAAGTGACGAAAGAGGACATTATCAATGTCGGAAAGAACATCAAGCTGGATACGACTTATTTCTTAAAAGGGACGGGGGGAGCATCTTGACTAAACCGATAAACTACGAACAGCTGCAAGAAACGCTGTATCATGAAAAAATGGCAAACGGCCTTGATGTCTATGTGCTGCCGAAACAGGGCTTTAATAAAACATACGCCGTGTTTACGACAAAGTACGGTTCCATTGACAATCAGTTCGTTCCTTTAAATAAGGAAGAAATGGTTCACGTCCCTGACGGAATCGCGCATTTTCTTGAGCATAAACTGTTTGAAAAAGCGGACGGCGACGTGTTTCAGGATTTCAGTAAGCAGGGGGCATCGGCAAATGCCTTTACTTCATTTACACGAACCGCTTATCTGTTCTCCAGCACTTCAAATGTAGAGAAAAACCTGGAAACACTCGTGGATTTTGTTCAAGATCCGTATTTCACGGAAAAATCAGTGGTAAAAGAAAAAGGTATCATCGGCCAAGAAATTAACATGTATGATGATAATCCGGATTGGCGGCTGTTTTTCGGTCTTATCGAAAATATGTATAAAGACCACCCCGTGAAAATTGACATTGCCGGAACGGTAGAAAGCATCTCACATATTACGAAAGATCTGCTGTATGAGTGTTATGAAACATTTTATCACCCGAGCAATATGCTGCTCTTTATCGTCGGTCCCGTTGATCCTGAAGCGATCATCAGCCAGGTGCGGAAAAACCAGGAGAAAAAGCCGTTTACAGATCAGCCTGAAATCAAACGTGAAGAAGTTCAGGAGCAGGAAGCGGTTTTCCGCCGGGAGCAGGAATTAAAAATGAACGTCCAAGGCTCAAAATGTCTTGTCGGCTTAAAGGCGAAAAACCCTTATAAAACGGGGCGGGAGCTGTTGAAGCACGAGCTCAGCATGAACCTCATGCTTGAATGTCTCTTCGGAAAAAGTTCACCGCATTACGGCGACTTGTACGACAAAGGCTACATTGATGAAACCTTCAGCTTTGATTATACGGCTGAATACGGATTCGGTTTTGCCTCTGTCGGAGGAGATACACCGGAGCCGGATAAGCTTGCTGACGAATTAAAACAGATGCTGCTTGATGCGGGATCAGCCGTGACTGCGGAAAAACTTGACCTGGCGAGAAAAAAGAAAATCGGGTCATTTTTAAAAGCGCTCAATTCGCCTGAATATATCGCCAACCAATTCACGCGCTACGCCTTTTTAGATATGAGTCTGTTTGATGTTGTAACCGTACTGGAGCAGATCACCCTGGAAGACGTAGAGCGGGTCATTAAAGAAGAAGTGTCAGAAGACAGGCTGACAGTCTGCAAAGTCGTGCCAAAATCATAAAAAAACATCCCTCACGCCCTGAGGGATGTTTTTCTGGGGAAAGAAGGAATGTTGATTGATGAAACAGACAGCGCTCGTCACCGGAGCAAGCGGCGGAATCGGACAAAGTATAAGTGAAGTCCTCGCAAAAAACGGATATGACGTGCTTTTGCATTATCATTCTAATAAAGAAGCCGCACACAGGCTTGCGGAAAGATTGAGCGCATCATTCGGTGTAAAAGCTTCCGTTATTCAGGCGGATCTGTCCTCACCGAAAGGCGCGGAGACACTCAGCCGCTCCGTTAAACAGCCTGTGGATGCTCTGATATTAAACAGCGGCAAAAGTCATTTCGGCCTGATTACGGACGTGACGGATGACACGGCCCGGGAGATGGTGCAGCTGCATGTGACGAGCCCGTTTTTGTTGGCGCGTAATCTGGTGCCCGGCATGATCCGGAAAAAAAGCGGTGGCATCGTCGCGATCGGTTCCGTATGGGGAGAAACAGGCGCATCGTGCGAAGTGTTATACAGCATGGTCAAAGGAGCGCAGCATTCGTTCGTCAAAGCGCTTGCCAAAGAGCTCGCTCCGAGCGGCGTCCGCGTGAACGCAGTCTCACCGGGCGCCGTTGATACGAATATGCTTGATCAGTTTACGTCTGATGAAAAAGAAGCATTGGCAGAGGAAATACCCGCGGGCCGGCTGGCAAATCCCGAGGAAATCGCCGAAGCGGCAGCGTTTTTATTATCGGAGAAGGCTTCCTATATTACCGGACATATATTATCGGTAAACGGCGGCTGGCACTGCTGAAAAAAATGTGTGTATAGTTTGCATCTGCACGGACAAAATAATTTTGTAACAACAGATGAAATGGAGGAAGCCAACATGTCAGTACTAGAAAACTGGGATAATTGGAAGAATTTCCTTGGTGACAGATTGAACTATGCACAGGAAAAAGGGATGAGTGATGAAACGATCACTGACCTCGCTACAGAAATCGGCGGTTACCTTGCGAACGAAGTCGACTCGAAAAACCATCAGGAAAAAGTGCTTGCTGATCTTTGGAGCGTTGCTTCTGAAGATGAACAGCGCGCCATTGCAAATATGATGGTGAAGCTTGTTGAAAATAACAGCACTCATTAAGAGGGGAGGATTTTCTCCTCTCTTTTTTTATGTTTTCCTCTATAGAGCAACATTCTTCTTTCTAATTAGAGAAAAATGTTTTATGATAAAGGAAGGTAAAAATTTGCCACAATGGAGGGGGTATATCATTTGGCAAAGCTCGAATGGTATTTTGAATATGAAATTCAAGTGAACCGCCCCGGCCTGCTCGGGGATATTTCATCTCTTCTCGGGATGCTGTCAATTAATATTGTCACAATTAACGGTGTCGACCTTTCCAGAAGGGGAATGCTGCTCAGATGCCGGCATATAGATCAAATTAAACGATTGGAATCAATTTTAAAAACAATGGAGACCATTAAAGTAACGAAGCTGAGAGAACCGAGGCTTCGCGACCGTCTCGCAGTCCGTCACGGAAGATACATTCAGCGTGATGCCGATGATAAAAAAACCTTCCGCTTTGAAAGGGACGAGCTTGGCCTTTTGGTTGACTTTATGGCTGAGCTGTTTAAAAAAGAAGGGCACAAACTGATCGGAATCCGGGGAATGCCGCGGGTCGGAAAAACGGAGTCCATCGTTGCCTCAAGCGTCTGCGCCAGCAAAAGATGGCTTTTCGTATCTTCAACGCTGTTAAAACAAACGATCCGCAGCCAGCTGGTTGCCGATGAATACAGCACGGAAAACGTGTTTATCCTTGATGGCATCGTTTCGACAAGACGGGGCTCTGAGCGCCATCTTCAGCTCGTCAGTGAAATTATGAGGCTCCCGGCGACAAAGGTCGTGGAGCACCCGGATATTTTTGTTCAAAATTCGGAGTATACGCTCGATGATTTCGATTATATTATCGAACTCAGAAATGATCCTGACGAAGTCATTACATATGAACATGCAGAAGAACCGCAAATATTTGATCAGACCGGTTTTTCAAGCTTTGATTTTTAATATTGGAAGGTGTTTGTTGTGACAGAATTAGCAATCCGGCTTAAAGAAGCCAGAGAGGAAAAAGGGATGTCATTGGATGAACTCCAGGCGGCGACGAAAATTCAGAAAAGATACTTAACCGCTCTGGAAGAAGGCTCCTATGACGTCATTCCCGGCAATTTTTATGTGCGGGCGTTTATCAAGCAATACGCAGAAGCTGTCGGGCTTGATTCAGACCAATTATTTGAAGAATATAAAAAAGACATCCCGAACACGTATCATGACGATGTGTCGGAGAAAATCTCCGGTCTCGCCATGCAAAGGGAGCTGCCTAAGTCCTCAAAGGCGGCGGAATGGCTTCCGACCGTTCTTATTGTCATCGGTGTGATTATCGTCATTGCGATCGTGTATGCGATTATTCAGTTTGGAATAAGCAAGTCCGGGCAGACTGACAGCAATAAGGCCGTCACCCAAAGTGAGAGCAAGTATGAGATTCCTAAGGATTCTGCGCTGAAAAACGACGGTAATACAAATGACGGAGCGCACACTGACAGCAAAAAAGACAAAAAAGCGCCAGAGCAGAAAAAGAAAGAAAAGAGCAGTGAAAAGACAGAGATCAAAGCGGCCGGAACAGAAGGCTCCGCTTCTTCATACAATGTTTCCGGAGCTTATAAGTACAAGCTTGAACTGATTGCTTCCGACAACGCTTGGATCCGCGTCCGTGATGACAGCGGCGGTTCCTTAAAAGAAGGGACGCTGCAAAAAGGCGAAACCTACAAAAAAGACATCACAGATCAAAAGCAGATTGAAATACGCACGGGCTATGCCCCTAATCTGAAAATTAAAATCAACGGAGAGGTTCTGTCTTATGAACTCAATCCGCATGATGTGATGGCGCAGACCATAACAATCAAGATGAAAAAATAAAAGGGGAAAAAGTCATCTGAACGATTAAGATGACTTTTTCTTCACGTCCGAGTACATATTATTGGAGGGGCTTTATGTTTAACTTACCGAATAAAATCACACTGGCAAGAATCGCTTTAATTCCTGTATTTATGATTATCATGCTTGTTCCTTTTCAGTGGGGCAGCCTTCATATAGGGGATGAATCGATTCCGGTCGCACATCTTACGGGAGCTGTTTTATTCATTATCGCATCAACGACTGACTGGGTGGATGGCTACTACGCCAGAAAGCTGAACCTCGTGACAAACTTCGGGAAATTTTTAGATCCGCTGGCTGACAAGCTGCTTGTGTCTGCGGCATTAATTACGCTTGTGCAGTTTGACCTGGCGCCGGCGTGGATGGTCATCGTCATCATCAGCCGCGAATTTGCCGTAACAGGACTAAGACTTGTGCTGGCGGGAACGGGGGAAGTCGTAGCCGCCAATATGCTGGGGAAAATTAAAACATGGGCTCAGATCATCGCTGTTGCAGCGCTTTTACTTCATAATCTCCCGTTTGAGCTCGTTTCTTTCCCGTTCGGCGATATCGCTTTATGGGTGGCCGTGCTCTTCACAGTCATTTCCGGCTGGGATTATTTTGCGAAGAACTGGGATGCGTTAAAAACATCTAACTAAGAAAGAAGGACTTGAACATGGAATTAGCAAAAAAAGCGGAAATCATTGCAGTCGGCTCAGAGCTTCTGCTCGGCCAGATCGCCAATACGAACGCTCAGTTTATCAGTAAAGAGCTGGCGGAAATCGGCGTAAACGTGTTTTACCACACCGCTGTCGGTGACAATCCGGAGCGGCTTAAGCAAGTTATCCGCATTGCCGAAGAGCGCTCGGACCTGATTATTTTTTCAGGCGGCCTCGGACCGACCAAGGACGATTTAACAAAAGAAACCATTGCAAACACGTTGGGACGCCCGCTCGTTTTGAATGACGAAGCGTTCCGGTCGATTGAAGAGTATTTCGCGAAAACAAAACGGACCATGTCGCCGAATAACCGCAAACAGGCGCTCGTTATTGAGGGCTCGGACGTTTTGGCGAATCATTTCGGCATGGCGCCGGGAATGCTTGCAGAGCACGGATCAAGGCTTTATATGCTGCTTCCCGGACCGCCGAGCGAGCTGCGTCCGATGTTTGAAAATGAAGCGAAGCCGCTGCTTCTTAAAAAGCTCGGTTCAAATGAGAAAATCGTTTCAACCGTGCTGCGGTTTTTCGGAATCGGTGAATCTCAGCTTGAAGCTGATTTAGAAGATATCATTGACGCGCAGACGAATCCGACGATTGCGCCGCTTGCTGCTGACGGCGAGGTCACGCTGCGTTTAACGGCGAAACATGCCGATGAAAAAGAAACAGAACGGCTTTTAAAAGAAACGGAAGCCGCCATTTTAGAACGTGTCGGTGAATTTTTCTACGGATATGATGATACGTCCCTGGTGAAGGAGCTTTCAAAAGCATGCAGACAGAACGGAATCATGATTTCCTCTGCCGAAAGCTTTACAGGCGGACTGTTTTCAGAGTGGGTGACTGATTTAAGCGGCGCGTCTCAACTTTTTGCAGGGGGCGTGGTCTGTTATTCCGACAGCGTGAAACAGCATGTGCTCGGTGTGAAAGCCGAGACGCTCGCAGATAGTGGAGCAGTCAGCAAAGAGTGCGCGCGCGAGCTTGCCGCCGGTGTCAGAAAGCTGACCGGAAGCGATATCGGTATCAGCTTTACAGGAGTTGCGGGTCCGGATCCGCAGGAAGGGCATGCCCCGGGCCGCGTCTTTATCGGCATTTCCGCGGAAGGAAAAGAAGAGGTGCATGAATTTAACTTTGCCGGATCAAGAACCGGCATCAGAAAGCGTGCCGCTAAATACGGCTGCCATCTCATTTTAAAAATGCTGGATCAAAAATAAAGTTTTAAAAGGGCGTTTTCTCTGATTTTTAATTTTTACGAAGGGAATTATGTTCTTTTGAAGAAAAGCGAACGCGGAAAAAATCCGAATATGCGTTCGCTTTTTTCTTGGCAAATGTCAGTAAACAAGGTATAGTATATGTAGTGGCAAGATAAAGGAGGAAAAAAATAAATGAGTGATCGTCAGGCAGCCTTAGATATGGCTCTTAAGCAAATAGAAAAACAATTCGGCAAAGGTTCCATCATGAAGCTCGGGGAAAAAACGGATACAAGAATTTCAACGGTGCCGAGCGGCTCCCTTGCACTTGATACCGCTCTCGGAATAGGCGGATATCCGCGCGGACGGATTATTGAAGTGTACGGACCTGAAAGCTCAGGTAAAACGACCGTAGCGCTTCACGCAATCGCTGAGGTTCAGGAAAAAGGCGGACAGGCAGCATTTATTGATGCTGAGCATGCCCTTGATCCTGTTTATGCGCAAAAGCTCGGTGTCAATATCGAAGAGCTGCTTCTGTCTCAGCCGGATACGGGAGAGCAGGCGCTGGAGATTGCTGAAGCGCTGGTGCGAAGCGGAGCTGTTGATATCGTAGTCATTGACTCTGTTGCGGCGCTTGTTCCAAAAGCTGAAATTGAAGGTGACATGGGTGACTCACACGTCGGTTTACAGGCGCGTCTCATGTCTCAGGCGCTCCGTAAGCTTTCCGGGGCCATCAATAAATCTAAAACAATCGCAATCTTTATTAACCAGATTCGTGAAAAAGTCGGCGTTATGTTCGGAAATCCGGAGACGACACCGGGCGGACGCGCGCTGAAATTCTATTCTTCCGTGCGTCTTGAAGTGCGCCGTGCTGAGCAATTAAAGCAGGGCAACGACGTGATGGGGAATAAAACGAGAATTAAAGTCGTAAAAAACAAAGTCGCTCCTCCGTTCCGTACGGCTGAAGTGGACATCATGTACGGTGAAGGAATCTCCAAAGAAGGGGAAATCATCGACCTTGGAACTGAACTTGATATCGTGCAAAAAAGCGGCTCGTGGTATTCTTATGAAGAAGAACGCCTCGGACAGGGCCGTGAAAATGCCAAGCAGTTCTTAAAAGAAAATAAAGACATCATGCTGATGATTCAAGAACAAATCCGTGAACATTACGGTTTGGACAATAACGGTGTTACGGAAAAATCGGAAGAAACTCAGGAAGAGCTTGAATTTGAAGAATAAAAGCACGATCAAAAGGGCGGAATAAGCAATTTCCGCTCTTTTTTTGTGTGTTTAAAAAACACTGGCTGTTTCGGAAAATTTTATCTGAAATGTTACAACTTTTTTCACCCTTCACTCGTCTAACATCATGGCGAAAGTTGAAATTATATCTGAGGAGGAAAAAAGATGACGAGCCCCCGCCGCACAAGAATTAACAAAAAAAGAAAGAAGAAATTGATGAAAACGGGAGGGCTGTTTCTTTTTCTGCTGCTTGTCACTGTTTTTATTATGATCTGGACCGTCACAGCGCATCACCGGGAGAAGGATTCTGTTAAAAGTGCTCCCGCCGCTCAATCTGATTCTTCAAATGACCAGACTCAACAAAAAAAAGAAAAGACGCAAAAAGAGAAAACACCTAAATCAATCGATCACAATAAACGGATCAGCAATTACTTGCAACAGATCGGGTTCAGCGGCACAGCAATGGTCGTAAAAGATGGAAAAGTTGTGCTGAAAAAAGGTTTTGGCTATGCGGACCGAAAACAAAAAATCAAAAACAATCCGGAAACATCATATTATATCGGTTCTTCACAAAAGGCGTTAATCGCGACGGCTGTCCTGCAGCTTGAAGAAAAAGGGCTGCTCCAGACGAGTGACCCCGTCAGTACATACTTGCCGAATTTTCCTAACGGCACGCGCATCAAACTGAAAAATCTGCTCAATCATACGTCCGGCATAAACGGACATATTGAGGGTCAGGGACCGATTTCTCCCATTGATTTAATTAAGGATATAGAATACCGCGGAATTAAACGGCAGCCTGGGGTTTGGGATTATAGAGATTCCAATTATTCAGTGCTCGCCTATATCGTATCTCAGGTCAGCGGGGAGTCATACGAACAGTATATAAAAGACCACGTATTCAAACCGGCCGGAATGAAGCATGCCGGATTTTACAAAACATTTGCTGAAGCCAAATATCCTGCCGTCGGCTACAAAGTTGATGAGAGCGGACAGCTTGTAACGCCTCACATTTTGGACTTATCACAGCTGTATGGGGCGGGCGACATGTATATGAGTGCTGAAGATCTTTATAAATTTGATAAAGCGGTCGTCAACGGTACGCTTCTTTCAAAACAAAGCTTTACAAAAATGTTCACAGCCGGAAGCAGTGCCGCTTACGGCATGGGATTTTACATTGATCCGGGAAGCTATTCCAACCACGGTGTAATGCCCGGTTACAACATTTTGAACAGCTTCAGCCATTCGGCAGGCAAATATGTCATTTTACTGTCAAATATTCAGAATAACGCCAAATTAGGGCAGGTAAACAATAGAATTTACCAATTGCTTAACCAGCCGGACTAAACGAGCCTTCATTTGCGAAAAGCAGATGAAGGTGTGGTATGATATATACATGGCGAAGATTCTGAGCCGAAGGCGAATCGTTAAGCTGGCAAGCTTGACAAGTATTTCCGACACAATTACAATGAAGTTGTAACATTTGTTTTTTTAACATGATTGTTAAACCATTTAAACTTGACAAGGGCATGAGAGATTCATTCCCTGTGAAGGTTCTGTATGTTGAGAAAATCTGACAATGTACATGCCGGCACTTATTTAAGCAACAACCAAGTTCATAGCAAGAGGAGGTGAAAGTATGACCCTAATGACGGTTCTCATCTCCATTTTGCTGACTCTGCTCGGTTTAGTTGTTGGCTACTATGTTCGTAAAACCATTGCCGAAGCAAAGATTGCGGGCGCACGCGGTGCTGCCGAGCAAATCCTTGAAGATGCAAAGCGTGATGCTGAAGCACTGAAAAAAGAAGCTCTGCTTGAAGCAAAGGACGAAATCCATACACTTCGAATAGATGCTGAACAGGAAGTTCGTGAAAGACGAAATGAGCTTCAAAAACAAGAAAACCGTTTACTTCAAAAAGAAGAAAATCTTGACCGTAAACATGAAGGAATTGATAAACGGGAAGCGATGTTGGAGAAGAAAGATCATTCTCTGAATGAACGACAACAACATATTGAAGAGATGGAAAGCAAAGTGGATGAGATGATTCGTATGCAGCAGTCAGAACTCGAACGCATTTCGAGCCTGACACGGGATGAAGCGAAACAAATCATTCTTGACCGGGTTGAAAATGAGCTTTCACATGATATCGCCATCATGACAAAAGAAACCGAAAACCGTGCGAAAGAAGAGGCGGACAAAAAGGCGAAAAACATTCTGTCGCTTGCTTTGCAGCGCTGTGCAGCAGATCATGTTGCCGAAACGACGGTATCGGTCGTCAATCTTCCGAATGATGAGATGAAAGGACGTATCATCGGCCGTGAAGGGCGTAACATCCGTACGCTTGAAACGCTTACAGGTATCGACCTGATTATTGATGACACCCCTGAAGCAGTCATTCTTTCCGGATTTGATCCGATCAGACGGGAGACGGCAAGAATCGCTCTTGATAAACTCGTGCAGGATGGCCGTATTCACCCGGCGCGCATTGAAGAAATGGTTGAAAAATCCCGCCGCGAGGTTGATGACTATATCCGGGAAATGGGTGAACAGACGACGTTTGAAGTCGGCGTTCACGGACTTCATCCGGACCTGATCAAGATTCTCGGCCGATTGAAATTCCGTACAAGCTACGGGCAAAACGTACTGAAACATTCCATGGAAGTGGCGTTTTTAGCCGGTTTAATGGCTTCCGAACTTGGAGAAGATGCAAAGCTTGCCAAGCGGGCCGGTCTTCTGCATGACATCGGAAAAGCAATTGACCATGAAGTGGAAGGAAGCCACGTGGAAATCGGAGTGGAGCTTGCGACCAAATATAAAGAGCATCCAGTCGTCATTAACAGTATTGCGTCACACCACGGAGACGAAGAGCCGACTTCCATTATCGCCGTTCTTGTCGCTGCCGCTGATGCACTGTCAGCCGCAAGACCGGGTGCGAGAAGTGAAACGCTCGAAAACTATATCCGCAGACTTGAAAAGCTTGAAGAAATCTCCGAGTCTTACGAAGGTGTTGAAAAATCATTTGCGATTCAGGCAGGCCGTGAAGTTCGCATCATGGTGAAACCGGACTCCATTAATGATTTAGAAGCCCATCGTTTGGCGCGTGATATCCGTAAACGAATTGAGGACGAGCTTGATTATCCGGGCCACATTAAAGTGACCGTGATCAGAGAAACTCGAGCCGTAGAGTATGCAAAATAAAGTGATGCTTAGCGCATCACTTTATTTTTTTGAGCCCCAGAAAAGAAAGGAATGGAATTTATGAGAATTTTATTTATCGGGGATGTTGTCGGTTCCCCGGGCCGCGACATGGTAAAAGAATATGTCCCGAAACTGAAAGCGAAACATAAACCGCATTTTACGATTATTAACGGAGAAAATGCAGCACACGGAAAAGGACTGACGGAAAAGATCTACCACAGCCTGATGGAAGCCGGAGCCGATGCCATTACAATGGGAAACCATACGTGGGATAAAAGAGAGATCTTCGACTTTATTGATGATGTGCCGCATCTTGTCCGGCCGGCGAACTTCCCGGAAGGTACGCCGGGCAAAGGCATTACCTATATTAAATCGAACGGAAAAGAGCTTGCCGTCATGAATTTACAGGGACGGACGTTTCTTCCGCCGCTTGATGATCCGTTTGCTAAAGCGGATGAGTTAATAGAAGAAGCGAAAAAGCGCACACCGTACATTTTTATTGATTTTCACGCCGAAGCGACAAGCGAAAAAATTGCGATCGGCTGGTACACAGACGGAAGAGCCTCTGCCGTGGTTGGCACACATACACACGTACAAACGGCAGATAACCGCATTTTGCCGAAAGGAACGGCATATATTACTGATGTAGGTATGACGGGTCCGTATGACGGAATCCTTGGTATGGACAGAGAAACGGTCATCAAGCGGTTTAAAACCAATCTTCCTGTCCGGTTTACCGTTGCGGAAGGGAAAACAACGCTGAGCGGAGTGCTCATCGACATCGATGAGCAAACGAAAAAAGCCGTAAATATCGAACGGATTTTAATCAACGATGACCATATGTTCTTTGAATAGGTGATCATGTGTTTATTTTATAAAAATATTAAAAGGAAAAGCAGGAATATAGCAACTTCTTAGTGAATATAGTAGAAATGGAAGGTAGCCCGCTATTTTTGAAAAGCATTGTGGGGGATGGCTTTTTGGATAGCAACATCTAATAATGATTGTTCTAATGAACACTCACTTATCCATTGTAAAACTAAGGGGGAGCAGAAATGGAAATCTTAAAAGTTTCAGCGAAATCAAGTCCAAATTCAGTGGCAGGCGCGCTTGCCGGCGTATTAAGGGAACGCGGAGCTGCCGAAATTCAAGCAATTGGGGCGGGTGCCTTAAATCAGGCTGTTAAAGCGGTTGCGATTGCCAGAGGCTTTGTCGCGCCAAGCGGCGTAGATTTGATTTGTATTCCGGCTTTTACAGATATACAGATTGACGGAGAAGAAAGAACGGCGATTAAGTTAATCGTCGAACCCCGTTAAACCAAAACCTGTTCATTCTCAACCTGCTTGCATAAGGCGAGCAGGTTGTTTTTATTGCTGTCATATTTTCTCACAATATTATATTGATAGTACGAAGAGATGATAAATGGCTTTATTCATATAATATTCAAAAAAAATCCCGCCCATTTTTCCGGACGGAAGCAATTGTATTTACTGAATAGACACTGCTGTTTACCTCCTTCTTAAGCCATGTTACAATCCAGTTATTACAGTGTATTTTTGAGGGGGAGTGTACATGTTGGAAGGAAAGATGAAAGCTGTCGTCAAAAATGAAAACGCTTTCGGAGCAACTTTGAAAGAAATTTCCATACCTTCCATTAATGAGAATGAAGTTCTCATTAAAGTACAGGCCGCATCTATATGCGGTACAGATGTGCATATTTATAATTGGGATCAATGGGCGCAGGAACGAATCAAAACACCTCAAGTATTCGGACATGAATTCAGCGGTATCGTAGCAGAAACAGGCAAGCACGTCACAAATGTCAAAACAGGTGACTATGTATCGGCGGAAACCCACTTCGTCTGCGGAATTTGTGTCCCCTGTTTAACAGGAAAACATCATGTGTGCACTCATACAAAGATCCTTGGCGTGGATACAGCCGGATCCTTCGCTGAATATGTCAAAGTGCCGGCTCAAAACATTTGGAAAAACCCTGCTGACATGGATCCTGCCGTCGCCTCAGTTCAAGAGCCGCTTGGCAACGCGGTGCATACGGTGCTGGAAAGCGGCCATCTGGCGGGCGGCACCGCTGCAATTATCGGCTGCGGGCCGATCGGACTCATGGCGGTGGCTGTGGCTAAAGCGGCCGGCGCGTCCCGCATTGCAGCAATTGATAAAAATGATTACAGACTGGCTCTTGCAAAAAAATTAGGAGCCGTAATCACGATTTCAGCTGACAAGGAAGACCCGCTTAAGGTCATTGACGCCTTAACGGGCGGAGAAGGAATAGACCTTGTCTGCGAAATGTCAGGGCACCCTGCAGCAATAATACAAGGGTTAAAGATGGCCGCCAACGGAGGAAGATTTCATATGCTGAGTCTGCCGGAACACCCGGTGACGATTGACCTGACAAATGACGTGGTGTTTAAAGGGCTGACCGTTCAAGGCATCACAGGCAGAAAAATGTTTGAAACATGGCGGCGGGTATCACATTTGCTTGAATCCGGCCTTGTTGATCTGACTCCGGTGATTACCCATCAGTTTCCGCTTGAAGAATTTGAAAAAGGGTTTGACCTGATGAGAAAGGGCCAGTGCGGCAAAGTCATTTTGATTCCATAAAGGGAGGGTTCTATCATGAAAGAATTTGAATATCTAAAAGCAGAGCTTGATAAAATGAAAGAAAATAACACGTGGCAGCAAATGAAACAAATTGAAACGAAGCAGGGGCCGTCGGTGGCAGTCAAAGGGGAGAACGTTATTCAGCTTTCATCGAACAATTATCTCGGTCTGACGTCGCACCCAAGGCTTGTCAAAGCGGCCAAACGCGCTGCGGAGGAATTCGGAGCGGGTACGGGGTCCGTCCGGACAATCGCGGGAACATTTACGATGCACAATGAGCTGGAGAAGAAACTGGCAAACTTTAAAAAAACAGAAGCGGCACTTGTTTTTCAATCAGGATTTACAACGAATCAAGGCGTTTTATCAAGCATTCTTACAAAAGAGGATATCGTGATATCTGACGAATTGAACCACGCTTCCATTATCGACGGGATCAGGCTGACGAAAGCAGATAAAAAGGTGTACCGCCATGTCGATATGGCCGATTTGGAAAGGGTGCTGAAAAAATCAATGAATTACCGCATGCGCCTCATCGTCACGGACGGCGTATTCTCAATGGACGGAAACATCGCTCCATTACCTGACATTGTCAAACTTGCAGAGGCGTACGATGCTTTTGTCATGGTTGACGATGCGCATGCTTCCGGCGTACTCGGAAAAAACGGAAGGGGAACGGTTAATCATTTTGGGCTTGACGGAAGAGTTCACATTCAAGTGGGCACATTAAGCAAAGCCATCGGGGTTCTTGGCGGATATGCCGCAGGGTCGCAGGTTCTGATCGATTATCTGCGCCATAAAGGCCGTCCTTTCTTATTCAGCACTTCTCATCCGCCTGCGGTAACGGCCGCATGCATAGAAGCCATTGACGTCCTGCTGGAAGAGCCGGAGCATATGGAAAAGCTATGGGAGAACACGGCGTATTTCAAAGACAAACTGGTTCAAATGGGGCTGACCCTTACAAAAAGCGAAACACCGATCGTGCCGGTATTAATAGGTGAGGAAGAAAAAGCCCAGGCATTATCAGACCTTTTATTGACCCGCGGCGTCTTTGCACAAAGCATCGTATATCCGACGGTCGCTCAGGGAAAAGCGAGAATCCGCACCATTATTACGGCGGAGCATACAAAAGAGGAGCTTGACCGGGCGCTTGAAGTGATCCGTTCAGCGGCAAAAGAGCTTCAGCTTGTATAAGAGGGAAATGATTCCCTCTTTTTTATTTCTTATTGATTCTTATTCTCAATAAGGTGTACAATAATAGGCTGGCGGTTGTGCCAAACGCTTTTAACCAGTATACTTGAGGGTGGAAGTTTCGGTTGAAAGGAGACATTCGAACATGAATGAAAAGCAAAAGCAGGAAAGCGGACAAGTAAATCCAGCGGACAAAAAATCCGAAAAGGATTACAGTAAGTATTTTGAAACCGTATATATTCCGCCTTCTTTAAAAGATGCGAAAAAACGGGGCAAAGAATCCGTTCAATATCATAACGATTTTAAAATCTCAGAAGAATTTAAAGGTCTCGGAGAAGGCAGGAAGTTTTATATCCGCACGTACGGATGCCAAATGAACGAGCATGATACGGAAGTCATGGCGGGTATTTTTATGGCGCTCGGTTATGAAGCGACAAATTCGGTCGATGATGCGAATGTCATTTTATTAAACACCTGCGCCATCCGGGAAAACGCTGAAAACAAAGTGTTCGGTGAGCTCGGTCATTTAAAAGCGCTCAAAAAAAATAACCCGGATCTGATTCTGGGTGTATGCGGCTGTATGTCACAGGAAGAATCAGTCGTAAACCGCATCCTTAAAAAGCACCCGTTTGTCGATATGATTTTCGGCACGCACAACATTCACCGCCTGCCGGAACTGTTATCAGAAGCCTATTTATCAAAAGAGATGGTTATTGAAGTGTGGTCGAAGGAAGGGGATGTCATTGAAAACCTTCCGAAGGTCCGCAACGGAAAAATTAAAGGCTGGGTCAACATTATGTACGGCTGCGATAAGTTCTGCACATACTGCATTGTGCCGTATACCCGCGGAAAAGAGCGGAGCCGCCGTCCTGAAGAAATAATCCAGGAAGTCAGAAGACTTGCAAGCGAAGGCTATAAAGAAATCACGCTGCTCGGTCAAAACGTTAATGCGTACGGAAAAGATTTTGAGGACATGACGTACGGACTCGGTGATTTAATGGACGAACTGCGTAAAATTGATATTCCGAGAATCCGGTTTACGACGAGCCACCCGCGTGACTTTGATGACCATCTGATCGAAGTGCTCGCCAAAGGCGGCAACCTGCTTGACCATATCCATCTTCCGGTTCAATCAGGAAGCTCGGCGATGTTAAAAATGATGGCGCGCAAATATGACAGAGAACGCTATCTGGAGCTTGTCGGAAAAATTAAAGCGGCGATGCCGAACGCTTCACTCACTACCGATATCATTGTCGGTTTCCCGAATGAAACGGATGAACAGTTTGAAGAAACCCTTTCGTTATATCGCGAAGTGGAATTTGACAGCGCATATACGTTTATCTACTCTCCCCGTGAAGGCACGCCTGCAGCGAAGATGAAAGACAACGTTCCGATGAGGGTCAAAAAAGAACGTCTTCAGCGCCTCAATGACTTGGTGAAAGAAATTTCAGCCAAAAAAATGAAGGAATATGAAGGCAGGACTGTCGAAGTATTAGTTGAGGGAGAAAGCAAAAATAACCCTGACATTCTTGCCGGCTATACGGAAAAAAGCAAGCTCGTCAACTTCAAAGGGCCGAAAGACGCCATCGGCAAGATTGTACGCGTCAAAATCGAACAGGCGAAAACATGGTCGCTTGACGGTGTGATGGCAGGAGAAGCAATCGAGGTGAAATAATAATGACGCTTTACTCTAAGAAAGACATTGTCCAGCAGGCAAGAAACCTTGCGAAAATGATTTCTGAAACAGAAGAAGTTGATTTTTTCAAACGCGCCGAGGCGCAGATTAATGAAAATGAAAAAGTCTCTGCGATTATCAATCAGATTAAAGCTCTGCAAAAGCAAGCCGTTAACCTGAAGCATTATGAAAAGCTTGAAGCTTTGAAACAAGTGGAAAGTAAAATTGACGCCCTGCAGGAAGAGCTTGAAGGAATTCCGATCATTCAGGAATTCAGAGATTCCCAGATTGAGGTCAATGATCTTCTTCAGCTTGTCGCCCATACGATTTCCAATCAGGTGACAAATGAAATCATTACGTCTACCGGCGGCAACCTGCTGACAGGAGAAACCGGTTCAAAAGTAAAACATTCGAACAACAGCTGTTCTCTTTAAACACGGGGCCATCATCGGCCCGTGTTTTTTTGTCTTTCAAGAACTAATTGTTATATGTACTAAATATTCATCTTATCTGTTGTTTCGGCCCATTTTCCCTCAAAAAGTTTTATCAGACTTAAAAGTAAAGTTTCTGGGCGAGGCTGCATACAATGAAACAGAAACTTTGTATTTTTATATTTTTATTATAAAAATGCACATGAGACAAATGCCCAGCATAAGATAACACGAAGAAGAACAAGGAGGCCTATCGGAATGTCTGAATACAGGGAAATTATTACGAAAGCGGTAGTTGCGAAAGGCAGAAAATTCACCCAGTGCACAAATACAATCTCACCTGATGAAAAACCGTCAAGTATATTGGGCGGCTGGATTATCAATCACAAATATGATGCCGAAAAGATCGGGAAGACTGTAGAAATTGAAGGGTATTATGATATAAACGTCTGGTACTCTTACGCTGATAATACAAAAACGGAAGTTGTAACCGAGAGAGTGAAATATGTTGATGTGATTAAACTCAGATACAGAGATACTAATTACTTAGATGACGAACACGAAGTCATCGCCAAAGTGCTACAGCAGCCGAATTGTCTTGAGGTCACCATTTCTCCTAACGGAAATAAAATCGTCGTTCAGGCCGAGCGGGAGTTTTTAGCGGAAGTGGTCGGGGAAACGAAAGTAGTCGTAGAAGTAAATCCAGACTGGGAAGAAGACGATGATGATGATTGGGAAGACGATCTTGACGAAGAATTAGAGGATATTAACCCTGAATTTTTAGTCGGAGATCCTGAAGAATAAGCAGAGGCTAGGGGAGTCAGCACCCCAAGTCTCTTTTTTATATATAAAGATATCACTCTTTTGTTTATGTTATAATGGGATGCGGAAAACAGAAGATACATAGTGAGGGATTAAATGATGGCTAGTTATACGCCTATGATACAGCAATACTTGAAAATAAAGGCAGAGCATCAGGATGCCTTTTTATTTTTTCGGCTAGGTGACTTTTATGAAATGTTTTTTGAAGATGCAAAAAAAGCGTCACAAGAGCTTGAAATTACACTGACGAGCAGAGACGGAGGTTCAGCTGACAAAATTCCGATGTGCGGCGTGCCTTATCATTCTGCGGCGGCTTATATTGAACAGCTGATTAAAAAGGGCTATAAAGTCGCGATCTGTGAGCAGACGGAAGATCCGAAGGCGGCTAAAGGCGTTGTGAAACGGGAAGTCGTCCAGCTGATCACGCCGGGAACCGTGATGGACGGAAAAGGCATTCATGAGTCGGAAAACAACTTTATCGCTTCGGTTTCCGAATTTCGTGACGGATACGGCCTTGCTTTATCGGATTTAACGACCGGAGAAAACCTGGCCGTATTTATTGAGCGGATTGAAGATGTCATGTCAGAGATTTATTCAGTCGGCGCAAAGGAGATTGTCGTCTCAAGCAATTTTAATGAAAAGACAGCAGCCCAGCTGAAAGAACGGTGCGGCGCAACGATCTCCATCGAAGACGGAGAAATGACAGAACAGATCGAAATCGCAAAGCACTTGCCGGGCGAAGAGCTGACAAAGACGTTTATGCGTTTATATACGTATTTGCAGAAAACGCAAAAACGGAGTCTGGATCATCTGCAGCCGGTTCAAGTGTATGAATTGGAAGAAGCGATGAAAATTGACCTGTATTCCAAGAGGAATCTTGAACTGACGGAAACGATCCGTTCAAAAAGCAAAAAAGGCTCGCTGCTTTGGCTTTTGGACGAAACGAAGACAGCAATGGGCGGCCGGCTTCTCAAACAATGGATTGACCGTCCGCTGATCAGAGCATCCCAAATCGAAGAACGCCAGGAAATGGTGGAGACGCTGATCAATCATCTGTTTGAGCGTGAAGATCTGCGCGAGCGCCTTAAAGAAGTGTATGATTTAGAGCGTCTTGCGGGCCGGGTCGCATTCGGAAACGTCAATGCAAGGGATTTAATCCAGCTGAAAGAATCATTAAAACAGGTGCCGAGCATTAAAGAGCTTGTAGGGTCTCTGAACCATAAAAAAGCAAAAGAACGCGCCGGCTTGATTGATCCGTGCAATGATCTGCTTGATCTGTTAGAGGATGCGCTTCATGAAAATCCGCCGTTATCTTTGAAAGAAGGCAACTTAATAAAAGACGGCTATCACCAGAAGCTTGATGAGTACCGTGACGCCAGCAAAAACGGCAAAGACTGGATTGCCAGACTGGAGCAGCAGGAACGCGCTTATACGGGCATCCGTTCATTAAAAGTTGGCTTTAATAAAGTGTTCGGCTATTATATTGAAGTCACAAAAGCAAACCTTCATCTGCTTGAGGACGGGCGGTATGAGCGGAAGCAGACGCTCACAAACGCCGAACGGTACATTACGCCGGAATTAAAGGAAAAAGAAGCGCTTATTTTAGAGGCGGAAAACAACATTTGCGAGCTGGAATATGAGCTTTTTGCCGAACTGCGAGAAAAAGTTAAGAAATTTATTCCGCGTCTGCAGCGTCTTGCTAAGCAAATGAGTGAGCTGGACGCGCTGCAATGCTTTGCCACGATCAGTGAAAACAGGCATTACACAAAACCCGTCTTTTCTGATAACGAGGTCAAAGTCATTGAGGGGAGACATCCTGTCGTTGAAAAAGTGATGGACAGTCAAGAATACGTGCCGAACAATTGCCTGATGGGCGATTCACGGGAAATGCTCCTGATTACGGGTCCGAATATGTCGGGTAAAAGCACGTATATGAGACAGATCGCACTCTTGTCCATCATGGCCCAGATCGGCTGTTTTGTGCCCGCAAAAGAAGCGGTTCTGCCGATTTTTGATCAAATCTTTACGAGAATCGGGGCTGCGGATGATTTGATTTCCGGACAAAGCACCTTTATGGTGGAAATGCTGGAAGCGAAAAACGCGATTGTAAACGCCACAAAAGACAGCCTGATTCTGTTCGATGAAATCGGACGCGGGACATCAACGTACGACGGAATGGCGCTGGCACAGGCAATTATTGAATATGTTCATGATCATATCGGCGCTAAAACACTGTTCAGCACGCATTATCATGAACTGACGGTGCTTGAAGATAAGCTCCCTCAGCTGAAAAACGTTCATGTGCGCGCCGAGGAATATAACGGCACGGTCGTGTTTCTCCATCAAATTAAAGAAGGAGCCGCAGATAAAAGTTACGGCATTCATGTCGCCCAGCTTGCCGAGCTCCCGGATGATCTGATCAGCCGCGCGCAGGAGATCTTAAAACAGCTTGAGCAGACAGGAGATAAACCGGAGCTTCCGGCGGCACCTGAGAAAAAGCCCGCCGTCAAAGAAGAACCGGCACAACTGTCCTTTTTTGCTGACAGTGATAAAAAACAGAAGGCACCGGCTGTTTCTCATAAAGAAAAACAAGTGCTTGAAGCCTTCAAGTCAATCAATATTCTTGATATGACGCCGCTTGAGGCAATGAATGAAATGTACAAACTGCAAAAAAAATTAAAATAGAAAGAGGTGACGGACTTGGCAAAAGTCATCCAGCTGTCAGATGAACTTTCAAATAAAATAGCGGCCGGTGAGGTGGTGGAACGGCCTGCATCTGTCGTTAAAGAATTGGTGGAAAACGCCATCGACGCAAACAGCACAGTCATTGAAATCGATATAGAGGAAGCGGGACTTTCGTCGATTCGGGTGCTTGACAACGGCGAAGGTATGGAAACCGATGATTGCAAACGGGCTTTCCGCCGCCACGCGACCAGTAAAATCAAAGATGAAAACGACCTGTTCCGAGTGAGAACACTCGGTTTCCGCGGAGAAGCTTTGCCAAGTATCGCGTCTGTTTCTCATCTGGAAATCAAAACGAGCATCGGCGAGGGAGCGGGAACTCATCTCATTCTTCAAGGCGGGAATATCATTTCTGAACAGAAATCCTCCAGCAGAAAAGGAACGGAGATCATCGTTACCAACCTGTTTTTCAATACACCCGCCAGATTAAAATATATGAAAACCGTGCATACGGAACTCGGTAATATTACGGATGTCGTCAACCGGATCGCCCTTGCGCATCCGGAAGTATCCATCCGCCTCCGCCACCAGGGGAAAAATCTTCTGCAGACAAACGGCAACGGAGACGTGCGCCATGTACTGGCCGCGATTTACGGGACGGCGGTTGCGAAAAAAATGATACCGCTCCATGTCAGCTCGCTTGATTTTGAAGTCAAGGGCTACATTGCGCTGCCGGAAATCACGCGTGCATCCAGAAACTATATGTCATCTGTCATTAACGGTAGATACATTAAGAATTTCCCGCTTGTAAAAGCGGTGCATGAGGGCTATCACACGCTTCTGCCGATCGGCCGCCATCCGATTACGTTTATCGAAATTACGATGGACCCGATTTTGGTCGATGTCAATGTCCATCCGTCGAAGCTTGAAGTCCGCCTCAGCAAGGAGACGGAACTGCATGAGCTGATCCGCGACGGGATAAAGGAAGTATTTCAAAAGCAGCGGCTTATTCCGAGCGCCCAGCTTCCGAAAAAATCAGCGCCGGCGTCGGTCAAAAACGAACAGCAATTCATAACGTTCGAGGAAAGTGCCCCTGAGCGGAAACTGCCGGAAAAAATGCCGGAACCGTCGTACTCGCCGATGAAGCTGAGTTCGGTCGTAAAAGAGCCGGCTTCGGTAATAGAAGAAGAGTTCCTCCCGAAGGAAGCGGATGATGACGTGCCGTCGGAGATCAGCATGCCGGAACCGGAAGCGCCTGTTTCCGATATTCCGGAGCCTGTCTCTGAAGAAATACGGGAAGAAAGGGTCCCGGTGATGTATCCGATCGGCCAAATGCACGGGACCTATATTTTAGCCCAAAACGAAAACGGGTTATATATCATTGACCAGCATGCGGCTCAAGAGCGGATTAAATACGAATATTTCCGGGAAAAAGTCGGGCAGGTTGAGCCTGAAGTGCAGGATATGATCGTGCCGCTCACCTTTCATTATGCGGCAAATGAAGCGCTGATTATTGAACAGCACCAGCAGGAGCTTGAAAGCGTCGGGGTATTTTTAGAAGCATTCGGCACGAACAGTTATATCGTCCGCTGTCATCCGGCCTGGTTTCCAAAAGGAGAAGAGGCTGAATTGATTGAAGAAATCATTCAGCAGGTGCTTGACGCCAAGCGGATCGACATTAAAAAGCTGCGGGAGGAAGCGGCCATTATGATGAGCTGTAAAGGCTCGATCAAAGCGAACCGCCATTTGCGCAACGATGAAATCAAAGCGCTCTTGGACGATCTGCGCCGAACGACAGACCCGTTCACATGCCCGCACGGCCGGCCGATTATTATTCATCACAGCACGTATGAGATGGAGAAGATGTTTAAGCGTGTGATGTAGAATGGGTTCGTGTGGGATGTATCCCTCGTGCCCACATTTTGCCCACTGATTTTTAGCTGTTTAGGTATTATCAAACCGATTAATGCTGAATATCTTTTCAAAAGCCGCGAAGGGATCAACAAGCCCATTTCCCGATCGATGGCCGATAAGATTTTAAGGGATGTCACTGAGCATGTCGGTTTGGATGATATAGGCACACACGCTGAGAAAAACATTCGGATACCATTTTTATAAGCGAACAAAAGACGTTGCCATGCTGCAGGAGATTTTTAATCACTCAGACCAGCGGACAACCCTTCGATACTTTGGAGTCAATCAGGATGCCATGAAGAAATTTAAAATATAAGCAGGCTCATCTCATAAACAAGATGAGTCTTTTTTCTGCATATTTCTATTGATTCCCTTCAAAAAGCATACGTGGAATTCATTTTAGGTGTATGGCTTGAAAACAGAGGGGGAAAGGGCTGAAACATCAGGGGAAACAAGATTTAAACTTGTTTTAATGTTTAAAGGGTCAAATGATTATAAAAGTAATCGGAAATCTAGGTGATTATCATGATTTTTATGAGTACCTCCTTTTACAAATTCACAGGGAGATGGAGGAAGAATTTAAATAAATTTGAATTTGGTGAGCTGACAATCTAAAAAAGTCAAAGGGGACTAGTAATTAGCCCCCCTAAATTTAGTTCTTCCTACGTTTTTTTCTGTTTTTGATTAAACTGAAAACGACTAAGAGAACGACACCGACAGCAACGACATAAAATGAAATTTCTGCTGCTGGGGTGTTAATATTCTTAAGAACAAGGATAAGCCCTATTAAAACTATAGGAATGATGTAAGTTAGAATTCTTATCGCTTTTGGGCTCGGTTCAGCGTTTCTTTTATTTTCCATAATTACCTCCGTCTAAAGCTTAACACAGATTAAATTTGCTCATCACCAACAATAGTCCCATTTAAAGGGAAAACATAAGAGTTTAAGTCATCCATCAATCGGCGTACGTGCCGTTTGGTTCAGAAGATACTTTATCTTTCTGGCATAAAAGATTACTCAGGAGAGAATGCACCGGCTGTTCCAAGTTTTGGACTGTACTCTGGCAAAAGAAAGTAAAGAAACAACATCTTGTGTGTGAGTTACGTCGTATTTTTTCTGATTCGAATTGTGGGTTAATGCCAGCTCATAAGCATAACATTGAAATTCGATGTCAGGAACTAAGGTATTCTGATATATTTTGAGGAAGCCGAATGGGTTTAGTTTAGCTTGAAGAAAAGGAATGAAATAAGAATCAAGATTGAGAGTCTTTTAAAGACTGATCATACTCTCTGGCTATTTCGGCAATTCCTTTTCCAAATAAAAACTCGATTTGTTTTTATTCTTTTTATCCGGAAATTATACCATTCTTCATTTTCTGAATAAAATCTCCTAAAGTATTCATGTAAATGAATATTCTTATTTACTTATATATTACGATAATAAATGTTAAATACCGACGGCTGGTTCTTTTGGTTGATTTGAACAGTTTTTTATCTTTACCGGAAAATCCATGGAAAAACGTGTTGTCATCTGGTAAAGTGGTTACAGCCGGCTGGGCGGCGGCAGCAGTCTGCCCGGATCTTTTGAATGGGAATGGTGACAATGGATCATACATATGAAGTGCATCAAATTAAAACCTATCACCAGATGTGGTCCAACTATTGTTATATTATCGCAGACCGTTCAAAAAAATCTGCGATAGCGGTGGACCCGTCCTGGGAAATCGACAAAATAACCGATAAACTGCATGAATTGGATGTTGATTTATCAGCTGTTTTATTAACACATTCACATTATGACCATGTAAACTTGGCGGAGCCGCTTCAGCAAATCTATCACTCTGATGTATACATGTCGTCAGCTGAAATCGATTACTATCAATTCCGGTGCAGAAACTTAATAGCGCTTGAAGACGGCCAGACCTTTGCGGCGGGGGGATTTATCATCAAGAGCATACTGACTCCGGGACATACGGCCGGAGGGATGTGCTATTTGCTTTCTGATCACCTTTTTACCGGTGACACCGTGTTTACCGAAGGTTGCGGTATATGTCAGGACAGAGGCAGTTCTGCGGAAGATATGTTTAACAGTATACAGCGGATCAAAGCCTCCATTCCGCCGCATGTACGAGTATATCCTGGGCATTCTTTCGGGGAGAAACCGGGTCGAAAAATGGAGAGTCTTTTGAAAAACAATATTTACTTTCAAATTGACAAAAAAGAACATTTCGTGAATTTCCGCACCAGAAAAAATCAAAAAGGGCTGTTTCATTTTAAGTAGCGTATAATTTAGTTCTATTTAACTGCTTTTTCTTTCGGGATTAGAAATGTCTGAAATGAAATAATAGTAATTGCTTTCTTTTTGTCGATTCATGCCTGAGTAACAAGGGTTTGCGGGAAGGAGCGCAAGGCAGGATGGGTGGGACATTCTGCTTATATCCGTTCCGAAAGACCTAAACACGCCTTCTCCTGGGAAAAAATAGGCATTATTCAGGAGTCCGCATAGGATAAATTAACTTGACATGGTATTTTTGTGAAGTTACTATCAATTTGAACATGCTTCTTAACTGAATCCGAGAAAGGATGGCTGAGAAAATGATTGCATACTTATTCCCAGGACAAGGTTCTCAAAAACAGGGAATGGGAAGTTCATTGTTTGATGAATTTAAAGACTTAACTGAGCAGGCTGATGACACACTCGGATATTCTATGAAACGGCTTTGTCTTGAGAATCCGTATTCCAACCTTCACAAGACGCAGTTTACTCAGCCCGCTTTATATGTAGTCAACGCGTTAAGCTATTTGAAAAAAATCCAAGACAATGACATAAAGCTGGATTATGTGGCCGGCCACAGTTTGGGAGAATATAATGCGCTGTTTGCCGCAGGCGCTTTTGATTTTATTACGGGCTTGCAGCTTGTCCGTAAAAGAGGCGAATTAATGAGTATGGCCACTGACGGAAAAATGGCCGCTGTTATGGGATTAACTGCACCTCAAGTGGCAGACGTCCTTCAAACGAACGGATTACATACGATTGATATTGCCAATATGAATTCTCCTCATCAAATTGTCATCTCCGGACGAAAAGAAGACATTGAAAGAGCCAAAAGCGTATTCGAAGGAATAAAAGATGTGACGATGTTTCATCCGTTAAACGTAAGCGGCGCTTTTCACTCGAGATATATGAGTGAAGCAAAACAAGAGTTCGAAAAATTTTTACAGTCATTTCATTTTTCTGCTATATCAATTCCTGTCATTTCTAACGTCCATGCCAGACCTTATGAACAAGACGAAATCCCCTCCGTTCTGGCTGATCAGATCGACCATTCAGTACGATGGCACGACAGCATCCGCTATCTCCTGAACATCGGGCGGATGGAATTTGAAGAAGTAGGCCCGGGCCATGTGCTGACAGGACTTATTCACCGCATCAAAAAAGAAACTGAAGCTTCACCCGCCATGTAGCGGAACATAAGACAAAATTCTTTTCTCACACAACATTGCCCAGTCATACAACATCACGATCACTTCACTTCACGACATCACGAAACACTCACAAATCAATATTTTAAAAAAATATGCAGCGAAAAGGAGAACAAATGAGCCAGCCAATTGTTTTCATGTTTTCCGGACAGGGTTCCCAATATTATCACATGGGAAAAGAGCTGTTTGCACATAACGCCGTTTTTCGGCAGAAAATGCTCGACTTGGACGATTTTGCCGCCAGCCGTTTCGGTGTTTCTGTCCTTAAAGAGATTTATCATACAGCCAATCGTCTGTCCGATCCATTTGACCGCCTTCTTTTCAGCCATCCCGCCATTTTTATGGCTGAGTACGCACTCGCGTATGCTTTGGAACAAAAAGGCATACGTCCCGATTGTGTAATCGGAGCGAGCCTCGGTGAATATGCGGCGGCCGCTGTGTCAGGTGTGCTCAGCCCCGAAGACGCTTTAGATTGCGTGCTGGAGCAGGCCGAAATCATTACGGAAACATGCCGCAACGGCAGCATGCTTGCGGTACTGGGGAATCCGAAATTATACCAAGATGATCCGCTGTTCCATGAAAATAGTGAATTGGCCGCTGTTAACTATCAATCTCACTTTGTCATCTCTGGAGAGCGGGGACACATCAAAAAAATCATGGACGACCTGAGAGAAAAGCAGATTCCTCATCAGCTGCTGCCGGTATCATACGGGTTTCACTCAGCGATGGTTGATCAGGCGGAGCATCCGTACAAGCGCTTTTTGGCTCAGAAATCAATCCGGACTCCGTTTATTCCGTTCATTTCCAGTGCGACTGGAGAGGCTGAGACGGATATTCAAGCGGACTTTTTCTGGAATGCCGTCAGAAAGCCGATTCGATTCCGCGAAGCGCTTCAATTTGCTGAAAGCCGCGAAAAGGGATTGTATATCGATGCCGGGCCTTCCGGAACATTGGCCGCATTTGCCAAACAGATTCTTCCCGCAGGATCGGCTGAACGCATCCGTACCATTATGACGCCGTTCCATAAAGAACAAACCCATTTGCAGCAAATCGAAGACATCATTTTATCATCGCCCGGAAGGAGACTGTAAGATGATCAGCTTTGTTTTTCCCGGCCAAGGTTCACAAAGAATTGGGATGGGAGAGGAGCTGTTCGGCCGCTACTCTGAATTAACCGCAAAGGCCGATCATATTCTCGGATATTCCGTTCAGGAGCTGTGCAGGGACGGAGAACGTCTCAATCAGACTCAATTCACTCAGCCGGCACTCTATGTCGTCAATGCCCTGAGTTATTTGAAAAAAACAGAAGAAACCGGCTTGAAACCGGATTTTACCGCCGGACACAGTTTAGGAGAATATAACGCGTTATACGCCTCGGGAGCCTTTGATTTTGAAGAAGGCTTGCAGCTGGTCAAAAAGAGGGGCGAACTGATGAGCCGCGCAAAAGGAGGCGGCATGGCAGCGGTGATCGGCCTGACTCATGAGCAGGTGACGGACGTTTTAAGAGAATATCAATTACATATGGTTGATATCGCCAACATGAACACACCGCAGCAAATTGTCCTTTCCGGATATAAAGAAGATATTGAAAAAGCCGCAGCCGTATTTGAATCTGTAAATGGCGTGAAAATGGTTCACCGCTTAAATGTCAGCGGCGCTTTTCATTCCAGATACATGCTCGAGGCGAAGGAGGAGTTTTCACGGTTTATTGAATCTTTCCATTTTAAGCGGCTGTCCATTCCGGTCATTTCAAATGTGACGGCAAGGCCTTATGAGCAGAGTGAGTTGAAAGAGACACTCGCCGCGCAAATAACGGGATCTGTGAACTGGACAGACAGCATCCGTTTCTTAATGGGACGAAAGAACATGAGCTTTGAAGAAATCGGTCCGGGAAAAGTGCTGACCGGACTGATTCAAAGAATTACAGCTGAAGCGAAGCCGATAACAGATGAAATCAAAGCTCCGGCTGCGGCTGAAAAAAGCACAATTACGGCGGCATCTTTAGGCAATGAAGAGTTTAAACGTGATTATCGGCTGAAATACGCCTATCTGGCCGGCGGCATGTACCGCGGAATCGCTTCGAAGGAGATGGTCGTCAGGCTGGCCAAAAAAGGAATGATGGGCTTTTTCGGAACGGGCGGATTGAGCATCGGACAGACGGAGGACGCCATTTTGTCAATTCAGCATGAGCTTCGTGACGGCGGTTCCTTCGGCATAAATGTTGTACATAATATGAAGCATGCAGATTCTGAAGAAAAAATGGTTGATCTTTTACTGAAGCATGGGGTGCAGAATTTGGAAGCATCAGCATTTTTAACGGTTACTCCCGCTTTAGTCAGGTTTCGCGCTAAGGGATTAAAGCGAGGTGCTGACGGACAAGTGACAGCGCGTCAGCGGATTATCGCCAAACTGTCCCGTCCGGAAGTAGCGGAAGCGTTTCTCAGCCCGGCGCCTGATCATATGTTGCAAAAGCTTGCAGCCGAAAACAAGATTACCGCTGAGGAAGCGAATCTGATGAGAGAAATACCCGTTGCGCATGACATCTGCGTGGAGGCCGATTCGGGCGGCCATACTGACGGCGGAGCTGCCTACAGCCTCATGCCGGCGATCGTCCGTTTAAGAGATGACATGATGAAAAAATATCGATACGGCAAAACCGTCCGTATCGGAGCCGCAGGGGGTATCGGAACGCCTGAGGCTGCCATGGCCGCATTTATGCTCGGCGCTGATTTTATTGTGACCGGGTCCATTAACCAATGCACCGTTGAAGCGGCGACAAGCATTCCCGTCAAGGATCTGCTTCAGCAGATGAATGTACAGGACACGGCTTACGCGCCGGCCGGCGATATGTTTGAATCAGGCAGCAAAGTGCAGGTATTAAAGAAAGGACTGTTCTTCCCGACCCGCGCCGCTAAACTGCATGAACTGTATCAGCGTCACGGCTCAATTGAAGAAATTGATGAAAAGACAATCAGACAAATAGAAGAGAAGTATTTTAAGGCAAGTGTAAGCAGTGTTTATGAAAAAGTGAAGGCGCACTATTCGAGAGAAGACATTTCAAAAGCCGAACGGAATCCGAAACAGAAAATGGCGCTCATATTCAAATGGTATTTCAGGCAAAGCTCCGCCTCGGCGATTAAAGGAGATCCCGCTGCCAAGGTAGATTACCAGATTCATTGCGGGCCGGCATTGGGAGCCTTCAATCAATGGGTGAAAGGTACGGAGCTGGAATCCTGGAAAAACCGCCATGCCGATGGAATCGGCCTGCGGCTGATGGAAGAGACGGCCTCGCTTTTGAATCAGAAGTTACGTTCATTTTTGCAAACGTGTTGACAAGACGAAATGATAGATTGAAAACATGGAATATTCATAAAAAGGATGAAACAGGGAGGAACTGACAATGAGTAAAGATAGAATCTTTGAATTGCTGCAGAACACAATTTACGAGGTTTTGCCTGATTTAGAAGGCGAACGGCTCTCACATGAAGACCGTTTAGTTGATTTGGGGGCGGATTCGGTGGATCGTGCAGAAATTATCACGATGATGCTGGAGGAATTATCTTTGCAGATCCCGCGTGTGGAGTTGACAGGAGTCTCAAACATCGGCGAATTGGCTGAAAAGCTTTATGAAAAGGTACAGGCCGTCTGATAAAACGGCGCAAAAATCTGAAGCTCAAAATTCATATTGGAGGCGAAGTTCATGACTGCTGCCGGAATAGAAGCGATAAATGTGTTTGGCGGGACGGCATACCTCGATGTCATGCAGCTGGCGGAGTACAGAAACTTAGACCCTGCCAGATTTGAGAATTTACTGATGAAAGAAAAAGCGGTGGCGCTTCCCTATGAAGACCCCGTTACATTCGGCGTTAACGCGGCAAAGCCGATTATCGACCGATTGACAGAGGCTGAAAAAGACAGAATCGAGCTGCTGATTACCTGCTCGGAGTCCGGCATCGACTTCGGAAAATCACTCAGTACATATATTCATGATTACTTAGGCCTCAACCGGAACTGCCGTTTATTTGAACTGAAGCAAGCCTGCTATTCAGGAACGGCGGGCCTGCAGATGGCGCTTAACTTTATTTTGTCGCAGACGTCCCCAGGAGCGAAAGCGCTTGTCGTTGCGACGGATATTTCCCGGTTTTTAATTGCCGAAGGCGGCGATGCGTTAAGCGAAGATTGGTCTTACGCAGAACCGAGTGCCGGAGCGGGTGCCGTCGCCTTATTGATCGGTGAAAATCCGATCGTATTTCAGGCGGATGCGGGCGCAAACGGCTACTACGGCTATGAGGTGATGGATACATGCCGCCCGATCCCGGACAGTGAAGCCGGTGACGCTGACTTGTCATTGATGTCTTACCTTGATTGCTGTGAACAGACATTTCGCGAGTACAAAAAACGTGTGCCGGGCGCTGACTACAAAGAGACGTTTCACTACCTTGCCTTCCATACGCCATTTGGCGGCATGGTAAAAGGAGCCCACCGGACGATGATGCGCAAGTTTGCAAAAGCGAAAAACGCTGAGATCGAACAGGATTTTCAAACAAGGGTAGAGCCGGGGCTCCGCTACTGCCAACGAGTCGGCAACATTATGGGTGCAGCCTCTTTATTGGCTCTTGCCAGTACGATTGACCAAGGGGCATTCGGCACTTCTAAACGGATCGGCTGTTTCTCCTACGGGTCAGGGTGCTGTTCGGAATTTTACAGCGGTGTTGTAACGCCTGAGGGACAGGCGCGGCAGCATTCTTTCAAGATAGAACAGCATCTGAACGACAGATACAGGCTGTCCATGGAGGAGTATGAAGAACTGTTTAAAGGCAGCGGTTTGGTCAAATTCGGAACCCGGAGCGTCAAATTGGACATGAATATGATTCCGAACATTTTAGACCATCATACCGGAAGCCCCCGTTTATATTTGGAAGAAATCACGGAATTTCACCGGAAATACAGGTGGATCCCGTGACCTATGAGACGATAAAGGTCCGTTTTCAGCAAAACGTCTGTTTCATCACCTTTTATCGGCCTGAAGCCAACAATACGATTAATGAGCGTTTAGTGGAGGAATGTCTGCATGTTCTTTCTGAATGTGGGGACTCCGTCACCTCCGTAGTGCTTGAAGGGCTGCCGGAGGTATTTTGTTTCGGGGCGGATTTCGATGAGATGTACGAGAAAATGAGACAGGGCATGCAGCATGCGGAATCACAGGAGCCGCTTTACCGTTTGTGGCTGGCATTAAAATCCGGGCCGTACATCACCATCGCCCGCGTGCGCGGAAAAGTAAATGCGGGAGGTGTCGGATTTGCTGCCGCGTGCGATATCGTCATCGCAGACGAGAGTGCTTCATTCAGTTTATCTGAACTGTTATTCGGGCTGTATCCCGCATGCGTTCTGCCGTTTTTAATTCAAAGAATCGGATTTCAAAAGGCGCATTATATGACGATTATGACAAAGCCCGTGCCGGCAAGGCAGGCACTTGAATGGGGACTTTGTGACGTATGCGTTTCGGACAGCGCAACAGAGCTGAGAAAGCATTTGCTGCGCCTTCGCCCGCTGTCGAAAAAAGCAGTCATCCGCTATAAACGATATATGGATTCCTTAAACGACCTTGTTCATCGTTCGAAATCCGCTGCTTTAGCCGAAAATCAAGCGATGTTTTCAGATCAGGATAACCAATCAGCCATCATCCGTTATGCAGAAACGGGGCGGCTTCCTTGGGAAACGGAGAACAGTTAGGAGGATATCATGCCGAACGCCGCAGTTGAACTGCTCGAAATTGAATCGGAAATTATCCAAGTGACAATGCAGGATAAAACCCACAAAAATGCCTTCTCCAAAGAGCTGACGGATGGATTGATGGAGGCTTTCGCCCGTATTAAAAAATCGTCCGTCTATAAAGCTGTGATTTTAACAGGCTACGGTCATTACTTTGCTTCCGGAGGCACACAGGAAGGCTTACTCAGGATTCAGCAGGGCATCACGAAATTTACGGAAGACCGGATGTACTCTTTGGCGCTGGAATGTGATATCCCCGTCATTTCCGCGATGCAGGGTCACGGAATCGGAGGCGGGTTTGTCATGGGGCTTTTCAGTGATTTTGTCATTTTAAGCAAAGAAAGCGTGTATACCGCAAACTTTATGAAATACGGCTTCACCCCCGGAATGGGCGCTACCTTCATCGTTCCGCAGAAGCTTGGGCCAAGCCTCGGACATGAAATGCTGTTAAACGGAGGCCATTACCGCGGCGGTGATCTGGAGAAAAGAGGGGTGCCTTTTCCAGTGCTTCCGAGGCAGGAAGTATTGGGATACGCACAGGAACTGGCCCGTGAGCTTGCGGAAAAACCGAGAAACTCGTTAATCACATTGAAAAGGCACTTGGTGACGCCGTTTCGCGAGCAGCTTCCGGCCGTCATTGAGAAAGAGTTAATCATGCATGACCAGACGTTTCATGATGATGAAGTGAAAAAACGAATCACGACGATGTACGGAGTATAAGACATACAGATGAAATGGAGGCAGCTCTATGAAAAGTGATATGAAGGCAAGCGGGTTACTCAAGCCATCTGTCAGCTATGGAAAATCATTGCGGCTTTCAGCGGATCAGCCGATGACGATTCCTGAAGTCCTGCATAAAACCGCCGCCGCAGCGAATGATCAAAAGGGCATCACATATATACAGCCTGACGGCACCGAAGTGTATCAGACTTACAGCGGTTTGAAAAAGATCGCTCTTTCGATTGTGAAAGGACTCCGCCAATCAGGCGTGAAAGCCCATGATGAAGTCATTTTACAGCTCAGTGACAATTCTCAGCTGATTCCTGCCTTTTGGGGCTGTGTTTTTTTAGGAGCGATCCCGGTTCCGCTTGCGGCCGCTCCGGCTTATACAGAAATGAACAGCGGGACGCAAAAACTGAAAGACGCTTGGACGCTTTTGAATCAGCCGTATGTCATCACAAGCCGTGAAGTGCTGACGGAGATGACTGAATGGGCGAAGGATCAGGAGCTTTCTGGGTTCTGCGCTTTGGCGGCAGAAGATCTTTCCGCGCATGAAATGGATACAGACTGCCATTATCCCCGTCCGGAAGATCTGGCGATGCTGCTGTTGACCTCGGGAAGCACGGGCACGCCGAAAGCCGTGATGCTCAGCCATGAAAACGTCGTCTGCATGGTCAAAGGAAATATTCAGATGCAAGGCTATACAAGTGAGGATGTCACGTTTAACTGGATGCCTTTTGACCATGTCGGCGGCATCGGAATGCTTCATCTGCGTGATGTTTATCTCGGGTGTGAAGAAATCAACATACCGAGTGAATCCATTTTGATGGACCCTTTAAAATGGCTCGATCTGATTGATCATTACCGTGCTTCAGTCACGTGGGCGCCCAATTTTGCCTTCGGACTTCTCGCCGATTTCGCAGAAGAGATTCAAACGCGGAAATGGGACTTATCCTCCATGCGTTATATGCTGAACGGAGGGGAGGCCGCGGTTGCGAAAGTCGGACGCAGAATTATGGAGCTTTTAGAGCCGCACGGTCTGCCGGCTAATGCCATCCGTCCCGCATGGGGAATGTCTGAAACGTCTTCAGGGGTTATTTTCTCAGATGAATTCACGCTGGAAAACACGAGTGATGACGACCGCTTCGTGGAGATCGGTCTGCCGATTCCGGGGTTTAATATGAGAATTGCGGATGACCGCAATCAGGTGGTGGAAGAAGGAGAAATCGGCCGCTTCCAAGTGTCGGGTCTGACTGTGACGAGCGGATATTATGAGCGGCCGGACTTAAATGAGACTGTCTTTACAGAAGACGGCTGGTTTGAAACGGGAGATCTCGGATTTCTGCGGGAAGGCCGTCTGACGATAACGGGCCGCACGAAAGATGCCATCATTATCAACGGTGTGAATTATTACAGCCACGCCATTGAATCAGCCGTTGAGGAATTGCCGGAAATTGAAACGTCATATACAGCGGCATGCGCCGTCCGGCCGAATCAAAGCACGACAGATGAGCTGGCGATTTTCTTTGTGACATCCGTTCCGTTGGATGAGAGCCGCCGGACGAAGCTGCTTCATCACATTCACCAGCATGTGACACAGCGAATCGGCGTCACCCCTGACTATCTGCTTCCGGTTGCGAAAGAAGACATTCCTAAGACGGCAATCGGAAAAATCCAGCGCACCCAGCTGAAACATTCATTCGAACAAGGGCAATTTGCTTCATTACATAATAACGGGCAAGAAGACGGCACTTCGGAATCAGCTTCTAAAGAGAAAGAAATTGAACGGGATTTTATCCGCTTTCTGAAAGAGGAACTTTCCATCGCGGATGAACTTGTTGATTCAAATACACCGCTTCAAAGTCTTGGCGTCAATTCGATTAAGATGATGAAACTCGCCAGATCAATCGAAAAAACGTATCATATCCGGCTGACGGCAAGAGAGCTGCACAAAAACCCGACGATTGGCGCTTTAGCCGCTTATACTGCTGAAAAATCGGCAAGCATGTCCGCTGACCAACACCCGGCAAAAGCCGAACCGCCGGCAGAACGGGAGAGCAAACAAACGGCGCCAGCGCTTTCAGAAGTTCAAAAAGGGCTGTGGACATTGCAGAAAATGTCGCCGGAATCGGCTGCATACCATGTCCCGCTCTGTTTCCGATTCACATCAGAAATCGACAAAGAGAAACTGAAACAGGTGTTTCAGCTTGTATTAAAACAGCACTCGATACTCAAAAGCGCCGTAAAGGAAACAGACGGCGGGTTTTATTTTGCAGAAGCGGCTGATCCTTTTGTATTTTCGGAAGAAGATATTTCTGACGTAAATGAATCACAAATATCAACTCTGATACGAAAAAAAGTGAAAGAGCCGTTTGTCAAAGAAGGCGGGCCTTTGCTGCGTGTGCAGCTGCTTTCAAAATCCATCTCGGAACATTATCTTTTAACGGTCATTCACCATATCGTGTTTGACGGTATTTCATCCATTACATTTATTCACAGTCTGCTGGATCACTATCAGGCGCTGCTGCAGGGAGAAGAATTTACAGCTGGTGCTTCCGTACATTCAGATTACGCGGTTTGGGAAAAGCGGTACTTGGCAAGTGAGGAAAGCAAGAAAGACCGCGCTTACTGGATGGAACAGCTCGGAGGCGACCTGCCCGATCTTCAGCTTCCGCCGATGCGCACGGACAGCAGTGCTCCGGAGTTTACAGAAGAAACGCTGACACGCAGGCTTCCTGAACGGCTGCTGAAAAATGTCACGGCATTTGCCGCATCGCGTTCGATTCATTTGTCCACCGTCATGCTGAGCTGCTACATGGTGCTTTTAAGCAAGTATACGGATAAGGAAGATATTGTGACAGGCATGCCTGCAATGGTCAGACCGGAAGAACGCTTTGACGGGGTGATCGGCCATTTCCTTAACATGCTTCCCATCCGGAGCAGAGCCGGACGGAAAGAAACATTTGCTGACTTTGTTCAAAAGGTGCAGGATGCGGTTTTGGACGGACTGGATCACTCATTTTATCCGTTCCCGAAAATGGTGCGTGATGTTCATGCGACACCTCGGCAGAACGGTTCGCCTATTTTCTCTAATGCTTTTTTCTATCAGAATTTTTTGCAGCATTCAAGCTATCAATCGATGCTTGATGAATACAAGGAATTCTCCTGTGAGTTTGTAAAAGGCATTCATCAGGAAGGGGAATATGATCTTGTATTTGAAATGTGGGAAGAAGCATCGGGCATGGATCTTACGATTAAATACAGCACTGAATTATTTGATGAAGCCGGGGCAGCCAGACTTTTTAACCAATTTGTACAGGCAGCAGAATCTTTGACGGCAAACGCGGATATGCCGCTTGAGAATGTTTCTCTCATGGCAAAAAGCGAGGAGCAAAAGATTTTTAAGACTTGGAATGAGACAAGCCGCGAGTATCCGGATGCCTGCTTCCATGAATTATTCGAACGTCAGGCGGCAGAAACGCCTGATGCCTGTGCGGTTATATATGAACAGCAAAAACTGACATACCGTGAACTTGATGAAAAAAGCACGAAACTGGCGCTCTATTTGCAGGCGCACGGCGCGGGGCCTGATGATCTCATCGGCATTTATACAGATCGTTCATTGCATATGGCTGTCGGCCTTCTCGGCATTTTAAAAGCCGGGGGAGCGTATGTGCCGCTTGATCCTTCTTACCCCGCTGACAGATTGGAATATATGATTGCTGACAGCAGGATCTCAATGTGCCTGACGACAGCTGATTTAGAGCACTCTTTGAACTGGGGAGGCGTACAGACAGCAGCCATTGATCGGGATTGGTCTGATATTGAAGAGACCGCGGGGGAAAGAATGGCGCTGAAACGGCTGGTGACGCCTGAAGACCTGGCGTATGTCATTTACACGTCGGGCAGCACAGGCAAACCGAAAGGCGTTATGATTCCGCATCGGGCGCTGACCAATTTCTTGATCTCGATGGCGCATGAACCGGGGCTTTCGTCCGAAGATAAACTGCTTGCCGTCACGACATATTGCTTTGACATCGGGGCATTGGAGCTGTACCTTCCCTTAATCACAGGAGCGGAATGCCATATCTGTAAGACAGAAGTCACAAAAGATGCCCGGAAGCTGAAAGAATTGATTAAGGAGTACAAACCGACGATCATGCAGGCGACGCCGTTTACGTGGAAAATGCTCTTTCATTCCGGATGGACAAATGAAGAAAAGGTGAAAATCCTTTGCGGCGGTGAGGCGCTTAGCGAGCAATTGAAGCAGCAGTTTCTCGATACGAAAAGTGAGGCTTGGAATATGTTCGGGCCGACAGAGACGACAATCTGGTCCGCGGTGCAGCGTATAACGGAAAATGAGAGCGCGCTTACGATCGGGCGCCCGATCGCCAACACCCGTGTGTATATGATGGATTCCAACCTCAACCCTGTTTTAGAAGGGGTGCCGGGAGAGCTTTGTATTGCGGGAGACGGATTGGCAAGAGGGTATTTCAACAAGCCTGAGCTGACGGACAAAGCCTTCGTCAGCCACCGGCTGGAACAGGGATCAAAGCTTTATAAAACAGGCGATATGGCGCGTTTTCTTCCCGGCGGCCGCATTGAATACATGGGACGGATGGACAGCCAAGTCAAAATCCGCGGCTATCGGATTGAACCCGGAGATATTGAGAGCCGGCTGAATGCCCATCCGGCCGTACAGGAAAGCGTTGTTGTTGTAAACAATCACTCCGGAAATGAAAAGCTTTGCGCATTTTATATCCTGAAAAACGGAGAAAAGCTTCCGTCTTCAAAGGAATTGCGCAGGCATTTGAAACAAGCGCTGCCGGCCTATATGGCGCCAGCTTCCTTTATCCGTCTTGAAGAGCTGCCGCTTACGCCGAACGGAAAAGTTGACCGCAAGCTTCTTGCAGCGCGCGATCTGACAGAGAAAAAGCCGGAAACAAAAACATTTTCTTCATCTCATATTCAGCAGGCGGTGCTTGCGATTTGGCAGGACGTATTAAAAAGCAGTGACATAGCGCTTGATGACCGCTTTTTTGATGCGGGAGGGGATTCGCTCCTTGCCGTAACTGTCACTGACCGGATGACGCAGGAACTGGATTGTGATTTCAGTGTGACGGAGCTGTTTGAATACGCGACGGTAAAAGACATCAGCCGGTATATCGCTGAACAAAAACCGCCAGAAGCCGTTTTTGCATCTGTATCAGAAAAGAAAGTGAATGCAGAAAACCGCAAAAACCTGATGGGGAAATTTCCCGATTATTATGATGAAAGCGTCGCGGTTATCGGTATATCCTGTGAGTTTCCGGGAGCGAAAGACCATTATGAGTTTTGGAATAACATCAAAGAAGGCAAAGAAAGCATCACCTTCTTTTCAAAAGAGGAGCTCCGCCGTTTCGGTGTTTCTGAAGAGCTGGCTGATCATCCCGGCTTCGTCCCGGCTAAAGCCGTTTTAGAAGGAAAAGAAATGTTTGATCCGGGTTTCTTCGGCTTTTCACCGAAAGATGCGGAATATATGGATCCTCAGCTGAGAATGCTTTTGCTCCATTCATGGAAGGCGATTGAGGATGCGGGATATGTCTCAACAGACATTCCGGAAACAAGCGTGTATATGTCTGCAAGCGCCAACTCTTACCGCAGCCTGCTGCCGGAGGAGACGACAGCACAGCTGGAAACGCCGGATGGCTATGTGTCATGGGTGCTTGCCCAAAGTGGGACGATTCCGACGATGATTTCTCATAAACTCGGGTTGAAAGGGCCGAGCTATTTTGTCCATGCCAACTGCTCATCTTCTTTAATCGGCCTGCATTCGGCTTTTCAAAGCCTGCAGTCCGGCGAAGCCAAGTACGCCCTTGTCGGCGGTGCGACCCTTCATACGGAATCAAGTGTCGGGTATGTTCATCAGCCTGGGCTGAATTTTTCAAGCGACGGGCATATTAAAGCGTTTGACGCGGCTGCTGACGGAATGATCGGCGGTGAAGGGGCCGGTGCCGTGCTTTTGAAAAAAGCGTCCGATGCCGTTAGGGACGGCGACCATATTTATGCGCTGCTGCGCGGAATCGGCGTCAATAACGACGGAGCGGATAAGGTCGGATTTTACGCGCCGAGCGTCAAAGGACAGGCTGAGGTCATTCAGAAGGTCATCGATCAGACGGGCATCCATCCTGAAACGATCGCGTACGTTGAAGCTCACGGCACGGGAACAAAACTCGGCGACCCGATCGAACTGTCCGCGCTTCAATCTGTGTACGGCCGATATACAGATAAAAAACAATACTGCGGCATCGGTTCAGTCAAAACAAATCTTGGGCATTTGGATACAGCCGCCGGAATGGCGGGCTGCATCAAGGTCGTCATGAGCTTATATCATCAGGAAATCGCGCCGAGCATCAATTACAAAGAGCCGAATCCTCATCTTCATTTAGAAGACTCTCCGTTTTACGTTGCGGAAGGGAAAAAAGAGTTAACCCGTGAGAACACAGCACACCGCATGGCTTTAAGCTCTTTCGGGCTTGGCGGAACAAATACACATGCGATTTTTGAAGAATATCCCGAGGTGTCTGAAGCAGCAGAATGGACAGGTCCGTACATTATTCCGCTGTCTGCCAGAAAACAAGACCGTCTGAAGGAGTACGCAAAACGGCTGCTGGCTTTTCTCGATGCAAAAACGGACGCCGATCTTGCGGATATTTCCTACACTTTCCAAGTCGGAAGGGAAGCGATGGAGGAGCGTGCGGCCTTTATCACAAGCAGCGCTGCGGAGCTGAAGCGGCAGCTTGCCGATTTTATCAATGATAAGCCGGCTGTAGAAGGCTGCTTCAGGGGAGAAAAACAGCAGGCAAAAGACATCGCCTGGCTTTCTGATGATGATGACAGCGCTGAACTCATTGAGAAATGGCTTGCGAAAGGAAAAGGTTCGAAGCTATGTGAAATGTGGAGTAAAGGTGTCGCTATCAATTGGCACAAGCTTTACAAAGACAAGCATCCGAAGCGGATCAGTGTGCCGGTCTACCCGTTTGCAAAGGAACCGTACTGGCCGAAAAAAACTGAAACGAAAACATCTGCCGCACATACCGAAATCTCAGTTTTACACCCGCTCGTGCAGCAAAATACGTCAGACTTGGCCGTTCAGCGGTTCAGCTCACGGTTTACAGGTTCTGAATTTTTCCTGAAGGATCATGTGGTCAGAGAAAAAGCGGTGCTGCCGGGAGCGGCATATTTGGAAATGTCTTATGAAGCGGTAAAACGGGCGCTTGGCGGCTTATTAAAGGACCAAGACAGAATAACGCTCCATCATACGGTCTGGATGAAACCGATCGTCGTTCACGAACAAGAGCGCCAAGTCCATATTGCGCTGTTTCCTGAAGAAGACGGCATCATCTCGTATGACATTTACAGCGTAAACGCTGACGATGAAGAAGTGCTGCACAGCCAAGGACGGGCTGAAATCATAAAGGCAGACCGAGAGCCTGAGGCAGACCTTTCTGCCATACAAAGCAGGTGCACAGCGGACATTCTAGATCCGGCGTCCTTTTACCGGGAAGGCAGGAGCAGGGGGATGTTTCACGGAAAAGCCTTCCAAGGCATTAAGTCCGCCTTTATCGGTGAAAGAGAAGTGCTTTCTGCCATACAGCTTCCGGATTCTGTTTCTCATACGAACGGACAATTTACGCTTCATCCGAGCATCATTGATTCGGCTATTCAGACGGCCACGATCTGCATTATGCAGGAGTTTTCCGGACAAAAGCTGATTCTGCCGTTTGCGCTGGAATACCTTGAAGTCATCAAAGCGTGCACGCCGACTATGCGGGCGCATGCACGCTTCAGCGAAGGATATCAAACCGGTGATTCCGTGCAGAAAGCCGACATTGACCTGTACGACGAAACAGGAGCGCTTTGCGTGAAGGTGAGAGGCTTCTCTACGAGAGTGCTTGAAGGCGATGCAGAATCGGCTCAGCCATCCGGCTCGGAAAAGGTCTTGTTTACACCGGTGTGGAAAGAAGCTGCGGCATCCGAGAAAGCTTCTGTCCATGCTGATGAGCATTTGATCATTCTTTGTGAAGATGCAGTTCATCTAAAAGATGAAGCGGCATCCGGCCTGAAAGACGCCGAACTGCTGATTGCGGAAGGTGAGGGCGGAACAGCCGCTGAACGCTTCCAAACCTATGCGCGGATGATCGCTGAACACATCCGGCGGATTATGAGCGAAAAAAGGCAGGGCCGCATTCTGATTCAGACCGTTATTTCAGCAGACGGCAGCCAGCAATTGTTTGCCGGATTAACAGGTTTGTTAAAAACAGCCGAGCTGGAATACGGAAAACTTGACTGTCAGCTCATCGAAATAGATTCAATCGGCGAAATGCCGGCTGTCGCTCAAAAACTGAAAAACGATAGTCATCGGCCGCATGATAAACACATCCGTTATAAAGGAGAAAAAAGGTATGTGAAGGCCTGGGAAGAAATGCATCCTGCAGGAAGCGGACCCGTCTGGAAGGACGAAGGCGTATACCTGATTACCGGAGGCGCCGGAAGCTTAGGTTTGATGTTTGCAAAAGAAATCACTGATCGCGTAAAACACCCGAAGATCATTCTGACTGGCCGCTCAAATGTGACAGAAGCCAAGCAGCGTGAAATCGCCATGCTTCAACATGCAGGCGCACATGTCATCTGGAAAAAGCTGAATGCGGCAGACCGGCGGGAAAATGAGGCGCTGATAAAAGAGATTACGGCGGAATTCGGGGAGCTTAATGGAATTATTCACGCTGCGGGCGTGATACAAGACCGCTTCCTGCTGCAAAAAACGAACGAAGAATTCCGGGAAGTGCTGGATCCGAAAGTGATCGGCACCGCTTATTTAGATGAAGCCAGCAAAGACTGCAGCCTTGACTTTTTCGTATTGTTCTCCAGTGTCTCCGGCGTTCTCGGTAATGTCGGGCAGGCTGATTATGCCGCCGGAAACGCGTTTATGGATGCGTACGCCGCTTACAGGCAGTCCCTTACGGAGAATGGTCTGCGGCACGGAAAAACGGTCGCCTTTAACTGGACGCTGTGGAAAGATGGCGGTATGCAGGCGGGAGACGAGACGGAGAGAATGATGAAAAAAGCTTTCGGCATGGTTCCGCTTCAAAAGGATGCCGGCCTGTCTGCATTCTATGAAGGTCTGGCTCAGGAAAAGCCGCAAGTGTTAGCAGCTGAAGGCTATAAGGCAAAGTTAAAACAGACGTTCCTATCCATTTCTGAAGCTGACAAGCAGCAGGAGAAGACGGCAGAGCCTGTATCAGCCGTTTCATCAGGCAGATGGCACGATTCGCTTATCCGAATGGTCAGTTCGATTTTAAAAGTCAGCCAAGACGAGATTGATATCGATACGGAGCTGAGTGAATACGGCTTTGATTCTGTATCATTTACCGTTTTTACGAATCAATTAAATGAGGCGTATCAGCTGGAGCTGGCGCCGACGATCTTCTTCGAGCACGGCACGATCCGCAGTTTAGCGGAATATTTGACAGATGAGGATGCCGGCTCTCCTTCTCAGCCGGAAGAAAAACAAGATGAAGAGGAAGCTCTTCCGATGCTTCATACCGCTTTGACAGACATGGTAAGCGGAATATTAAAAGTCGGCCGTGAGGATATTGAGATTGAGACGGAATTGAGTGAATACGGTTTTGATTCGGTAACGTTCACCGTCTTTACAAATCAATTAAATGAAGCGTATCAGCTGGAGCTGGCGCCGACGATTTTCTTTGAGCACGGGACGATCAGCGGCCTGGCCGGATATTTGGCAAAAGAGCACCCGGGCCGTTTCGGTGAAAAGAAGAAAGAGACGCCGAAAAAAGAGCAGCCAAAAGCCCATAAGCCGAAAACGCAGAGAAGAAAGCGTTTCGCGACGGTAATGCACGCTGCGGCAGAGACAAAAGAACCGCGCCGCTTTGACCCGGTTGCGATTGTTGGAATCAGCGGCCGATTCCCGGGCGCGAAGGACATAGAGGAATTTTGGCGCAATCTGAAAGAAGGAAAAGATTCTATCACAACGATTCCGAAAGACCGCTGGGATTGGGAAGCGTTTAGTGGCGACCCGAATCTTGAAGGGAATAAAACGAATATCAAGTGGGGCGGCTTTATCGACGGAATAGCTGAATTTGATCCGCTGTTCTTTGGAATTTCACCGCGGGAAGCCCAATATTTAGATCCGCAGCAGCGGCTGTTATTGACTTATGCGTGGCGGGCGATAGAAGATGCGGGCTGTAAGCCGGAGAGCCTTTCCGGCACAAATACGGGCGTCTTCATCGGAACCGGAAATACCGGTTATAAAGATTTGTTCACAAGAGCCGGTCTTGCGCCGGAAGGACATGCAGCAACAGGCAGCATGATTCCTTCCATAGGTCCGAACCGTCTGAGTTATCTGTTAAATCTTCACGGGCCGAGCGAGCCGATTGAAACAGCATGTTCAAGCTCGCTTGTGGCGATCCATCGGGCGGTATCCGCCATAGAAAACGGAGAATGTGACATGGCGATTGCCGGAGGGATCAATACGATTTTGACGGAAGAAGCGCATATCAGCTACAGCAAAGCAGGCATGCTCAGCAAAGACGGAAAATGCAAAACCTTTTCCAAAGACGCCAACGGGTATGTCAGAGGAGAAGGCGCGGGCATTCTGATGCTGAAGAAATTGACAGATGCCGAACGGGACGGAAATCCGATTTACGGCGTCATCCGCGGGACGGCTGAAAACCACGGCGGCCGGGCGAATACGTTAACCTCGCCGAATCCGAAACTGCAGGCTGACTTATTGGTGAAAGCATACCGGAAAGCGGGAGTAGACCCGAGCACCGTCACTTATATTGAAGCGCACGGTACAGGAACGGAATTGGGTGATCCGATTGAAATAAACGGTTTGAAAGCGGCGTTTCACGAGCTGGCGAAAACAAATCAAGAGCCTGAAGTCTCCGGTCACCGCTGCGGCATCGGTTCGGTCAAAAGCAATATCGGCCATTTAGAGCTTGCCGCGGGAGTATCAGGCGTCATGAAAGTGCTTTTGCAAATGAAGCACAAAACGCTGGTGAAAAGCCTTCATTGCGAGACGATCAATCCTTACATTCAGCTGGATGACAGTCCTTTCTACATCGTGCGGGAAAATCAGGAGTGGACCGCTGCGGAAGATAGAAACGGAAATGCGATTCCGCGCCGGGCCGGGGTCAGCTCATTTGGCATCGGCGGGGTCAACGCCCATATTGTCATTGAAGAGTATGTCCCGAAAGAAACCGCTCAGCCTGAGCACAGCCCGGAAAATCCGGCAATCATCCTTTTGTCAGCCAAATCAAAAGAAAAACTGTTTGAACAGGCGCAGCAGCTGCAAAAAGCGATCCGCCAAACGCCGTACACAGATCAAGACTTGGCGGCTGTCGCTTATACGCTGCAAACCGGAAGAGACGAAATGGAAGAGCGTCTGACCATTCTTGCAGCGACGATGGCGGAATTGGAAACAAAGCTGGAAGCATTTACGGAAAATGAGAAAAACATCGCCGGACTGTATACCGGCCAGTCCCACCGCAATAAAGATACGTTTGCACTGTTTACGGCGGATGAAGATATGGACATCGTCATTGACGCCTGGATCAGAAAAGGAAAATTCGCCAAGCTGGCAGAGGTATGGGTGAAAGGCGGCGTGTTGAATTGGAACCGGCTGTATGAAAAAGGCACGCCGCGTTTACTCAGTCTACCGTCTTATCCATTCGCAAAAGACACGTATTGGGTGCCTGAGAATCCTGACAAAAATAAGGTCCATACAGAGGAACGGATCAAACGTATTCTGACGAAACAATGGGAACAGAGCCCGCTTGAACTGCGTGAACCGTATACACGCCCCGTTGCGATTTTGACCGGCGGGGACACGATCAATCTCGCAGAAGAAATCGCAGCGCATATCCCGAATCACCGTATCATCACCGCATCAGGCTTTACCGGTGAATATGACTGGCATGCGTTTGACGGAGTCATCGACCTCCTCGGCGCAGCGAAAGAAGATTCTGAAGACATGACCGGTATCCAATGGCTTCAGCAATTGATTGAGCATGGGCATAAAGAAGGAATGACACTGCTTTGTGTCACGAAAAACCTTGAGTCAATAGAAAAAGAGGCCAATCAAATAACAGGAGCAAAACGGGCCGGTCTGTACAGAATGCTGGCGTACGAGTACAGCCATCTGTCATCAAGGCATCTCGACCTTGAAGGAGCGCTTTCGGACGACATATTGGCGAAGCAAATTGCCGATGAGTTTCATGCCCGTACTGATGATGCGGAAGTATGCCGTAGAGGCGGCGTGCGTTACCGTGCCGTATTGAGAGCCTCAGAAAACATAGAGATGAAAGGCGGGCGAATTGATTTTCCGCACGGCCATGCGCTGCTGATTACCGGGGGCACGAGGGGGATCGGTCTTTTATGCGCACGCCATTTTGCCGAACATTACGGAGTGAAAAAACTGGTGCTTACCGGCCGTGAGACCCTTCCGCCGCGAAATGAGTGGACGGGCCGCCTGAATGAGGTGCCGGATTCTGTAAAAGCGAAAATTGAAGCCGTTCTTGACTTGGAATCCAAAGGTGTACAAGTGAAGGTATTGTCAGTCCCGTTAGCGGATGAAGCCGGACTGAGACAAGAACTGGATCAGATCAAACAGACGCTTGGACCAATCGGCGGGGTTATCCACTGCGCGGGTATGACCGATAAAGAGACGCTCGCATTCATCAGAAAAACCGATGAGGATATACAGCGTGTGCTCGAGCCGAAAGTAGACGGGCTTCAGGCGTTATACAATGTGCTCAGCGGTGAACCGCTCAAGTTTTTCGTCCTGTTTTCTTCCGTGTCAGCTGCGATACCGGCGCTTTCAGCAGGACAGGCCGACTATGCCATGGCCAATGCGTATATGGATTATTTTGCAAACTCATACAAAGAGCAGCTGCCGATCGTAAGCATTCAGTGGCCGAACTGGAAAGAAACCGGAATGGGCGAAGTAACGAACAAAGCTTATAAAGAGAGCGGGTTATACAGCATCACGAATGCAGAAGGATTACAGCTTCTTGACGGCATACTTCTCTCTTCAGCCAGGGGCCCTGTGCTGCCGGCCGTTTTGAATCCTAAGCTGTGGAAACCGGAGCAGTTCATGCGGCAAAGCAGCCAGGATAAGCCGATAAGTCCGGCTGCGGTAAAACCGAATAAAACAGCTGATTCGGCTGCGGACAATGAACAATTAACAAAGAAAACAGAAGAGTGGCTGACGGGATTATTTTCTGAAGAGCTGCGGATTGACCAGGATCAGCTTGAGACAGACGTATTATTCCAAGATTACGGAGTGGACTCCATTATCCTTGCCCAGCTTTTGCAGCGGATCAATCGGAATCTCTCAGCATCGCTTGACCCGTCCATTCTGTATGAATATCCGACGATTCAATCTTTCGCAAATTGGCTTCTCGATGGATATACAGAAGTTTTGTCAGATCTGTTTGATATGGCGGCGGGGCCTGTTATGAAGGCGCCGGCTGAGCCGGTAATTGAAACACAAGCCGTTAAGGCGGAAGAAGAGCCGGCCGGAAAACAGATTCACGGGGAAGATATCGCGGTCGTCGGCATGTCCTGCCGGTTTCCCGGGGCAGCTTCCTTAGAGGCATACTGGTCACTTTTGGCTGAAGGCCGTTCAGCCGTCCGTCCTGTCCCGGCTGAGCGTTGGGGTTTGAAGACACCTTATTACGCAGGAATGCTTGATGGAATTCATCAATTTGATCCGGATTTCTTTCTGCTGGCTGATGAGGATGTGAAGGCAATGGACCCTCAAGCTTTGGCTGTTCTGGAAGAATGTCTTAATCTGTGGTATCACGCGGGCTATACGCCGGATGAGATAAAAGGAGAGGCAATTGGTGTGTATCTTGGCGGACGGAGCCGGCACAGACCGGGTGAAGAGAAACTGCTGGACGCGAAAAATCCGATCGTCGCGCTGGGCCAGAACTATTTGGCCGCAAATCTCTCTCAATATTTTGATATGCGCGGCCCGAGTGTTGTCCTCGATACGGCTTGCTCTTCTGCTTTAGTCGGAATGAATATGGCCGTGCAGGCCCTTGCAACAGGAGAAATAAAAGCGGCCGTTGTCGGCGGTGTAAGCCTGTTTGAATCTGAAGAAACCCATAAATTGTTTGAACAGCGCGGCATTTTAAGTGCATCGCAGTCGTTCCATGTATTTGACGAACGCGCCGATGGAGTCGTACTGGGTGAGGGTGTCGGAATGGTTCTTTTAAAAACCGTGTCTCAGGCCGTTAAAGACGGAGATTCCATTTATGCCGTGGTGAAGGCGGCTTCTGTCAATAATGACGGAAGAACGGCGGGGCCGGCTACGCCGAGCCTTGAAGCGCAAAAGGCCGTCATGAAGACAGCTCTTGAAAAAAGCGGAAAACGGCCGGAAGACATCACTCATATTGAAGCGAACGGCTCAGGTACGGTCGTCACTGATCTATTAGAACTGAAGGCCATTCAATCCGTCTACCGCACAACAGATGGCGGACCGCTCGGAATCGGATCTGTGAAACCGAACATCGGGCACCCGCTTTGTGCGGAAGGAATTGCAAGTTTCATAAAAGTTGTGCTCATGCTGAAAGAAAAGAGCTTTATCCCGTTTTTATCAGGTGAGCATGAACTTGCACATTTCGACAGAGAAAAGGCCAATATCCAGTTCAGCCGCACTCTGACAGACTGGCCGTCACCAATACCGGCGGCAGGAATAAACTGCTTTGCCGACGGCGGAACAAACGCCCATGTCATTGTAGAAGCGTGGCAGGAAGACGAAGGACGCCGAATCAAGCGCCATCCTTTAACACCGCCTGCATTAAATAAGCGGCTGATTTCGCAGGGCAAAGAAGAAACGAACGAAAAAGCTGCGGCAAACATCTGGGATACCTATGAAGTGGAGGTTTAACGTGAAGAACTTCAATAAGCAAATCACTTTATCGCTGAAAAATCCGTTTATTTTACATCATGACGTTTACGGAGAAAAAGTCCTTCCGGGATTGGCTTATATTGATATGTTTTATCAGATTTTCAAAGAGCGCGGGTATTCATATGACGGGCTTCAGCTGCGCCATTTATCCATATATCAGCCGCTTATTGCGAAAGAAGACAGCGCCGTCAAGCTTACGGTTGAATGTACAAAGGTAAAAGAAGGGCGCTGGAAACTGACCGCAAAAGGGACTGAGGTCAGCGGCGGACGAGTGCAGCCGGACGAACGTATTTACGTCAAAGCAGAAATGCATGAGACGGCTCCCGCAGTTTTCAGTGACACGCTTGATCTTGACTCTGTCAAACGCGAGGCGGAACGCACCATCGATTTAAATGAGCTGTATGCACAATGCAGAAGTCAGGAATTGGTTCACAGCGGATATATGAAAGCAGAAGGAGAAGTGTTTGAGGAGCGGGACGGCGTCACCTTTGATTTATCGCTCGGAAAAGACGCGATGGGACAGGCCGGAGGGTTTTTGTTCCATCCGACTCTTCTTGACGGAAGCGGCGTCGGCGCAAACCTATTGATTTCATCGCTGTTAAATGGGGAAAAGAGGCTGTTTCTGCCTCTTTTCTATGAATCTTTTACAGCTTCCGAACCTTTGCAGGGCGGATGCATCACGAGAATCAAACGTTCGTCGCTCCGGCAGGAAAAGGAGCTCATTTACATTACACTGGAGTTTTTTAACGCATCCGGCCGGAAAGTAGCTGAGCTGAAAGATTTCACAAGCAAGCTCGTGCGGGATGCCGAGCTGATCAATACAGAACGAAAGACTGCTGAGAAGTCTCCTGAAAAAGCCGGTTTACCGGAAGTTGCGGCATCACTTGAAGGCGGACACCCGCATGAGGAAGCAGAGCGGTATGTCATGAATCTGATGGCGGAAAAAATCGGCAAGCCGCTTGAACAGATTGATTCTCAAGTCGGCTACTATGAAATGGGGCTGACATCGTCCGGACTGCTTGACGTCGTCGAAACGATCAGCGAAAAAATCGGCGAAACTCTTTCACCGACTTTGCTGTTTGAATATACGACGGCAGCAGAGCTTGCGGCTTTCCTGACTGAGCAGCACGGGAGCCATTTCAGCGCGCCTCAGGCAAAAATGGAGAAGCAGCCGCAAACAGAAAAAAGGCGGAAAAGCAGTGTGCCGCAAGATGAAGATATCGCCATTATCGGGATGGCCGGCCGCTATCCGCAGGCCGAAAATATTCACGAATTCTGGGAAAACCTGAAAGAAGGAAAAAACTGTGTCACCGAAATTCCAGAGTCTCGCTGGGACTGGCGCCGATTTGAAAATGTAAAGTCGCCTTCGGGAAAGAGCATTTCAAAATGGGGCGGATTTATTGATGATCCGGATTGCTTTGATCCTCAATTTTTCCGGATTACGCCGCGGGAAGCTGAAACAATGGACCCTCAGGAACGGCTGTTTTTACAAACATGCTGGGAAACGATTGAGGATGCCGGATATACGCCGAAGTCGCTCGCGGAGGCGCGCGGACAAAATAAGAGACAGCGCGTCGGCGTCTTTGCCGGGGTGATGCACAAGGACTATACGTTGGTCGGAGCTGAGGCTTCTTCTGAAGATCATGTATTCCCGCTATCTCTTAATTATGCGCAGATCGCAAACAGAGTTTCATATTTTTGTAATTTTCACGGGCCGAGCATGGCGGTCGATACGGTCTGTTCATCTTCGCTGACTGCGGTTCACCTTGCTGTGGAGAGCATTCGGCGCGGGGAATGTGAATCGGCTGTTGCCGGAGGCGTCAACTTGTCACTGCATCCGAATAAATATCTGACATACGGTTTATGGGACATGTTTTCAACAGACGGGGTCTGTCATACGTTCGGGAAAGACGGAGACGGCTATGTACCGGCTGAGGGAATCGGTGCCGTTTTATTAAAACCGCTGCGGGAGGCGGTAAAAGACGGAGACCGGATTTACGCGGTAGTAAAGGGCAGTGCCGTCAATCACGTGGGAACAGTAAGCGGGATTTCTGTGCCGAGCCCGGTCGCGCAGGCCGATTTAATTGAGGAATGCCTGGATAAAGCGGGAATCGATCCGCGCACGGTCAGTTATATTGAGGCGCACGGGACCGGAACGTCTCTCGGCGATCCGATTGAGGTTCAAGGCCTTGTCAAGGCGTTCCGCCAGTATACACAGGACAAGCAGTTCTGTGCCATCGGATCAGTGAAGTCCAATATCGGACATGCTGAATCGGCGGCGGGCATCAGCGGGTTAAGCAAGGTCGCCCTGCAGCTTCACTATAAAACGCTGGTGCCGTCTCTGCATTCCGAGGAGCTGAATCCGTATTTAGATTTTGAACAATCACCGTTTTATGTCCAGCATCAAACCGAAGCATGGCAGCAGCCTTCTGTGACGGAAAACGGAAACGAAACAGTATATCCGCGGCGTGCCGGGATCAGTTCTTTCGGGGCGACAGGTTCAAATGTGCATCTCATTCTGGAAGAATTTATTCCGGAAGAATCACACAGAACAAATGCTGAACCTGCGGAAGAACAGACATTCATTTTCCCGGTTTCTGCCCGAAACGAAGAACGGCTTAAAGCGTATGTTGCGAAGCTCTCTGCATTTATTCATCCCGGCGTGCCGCTTGAGGATGCGGCATATACACTTCAGGTCGGCCGTGAGCAAATGGAGGAGCGGGTTGTTTTCACCGCACAGAATATAACACAGCTTAAAGAACGGCTGGGAGATTTTCTGGCGGGGCAAACGTCCGGCGGATGCTGGCGGAACAGAGCTGATAAAACGAAACAGGCAGAGCTTGCTCCTGACTTGATACATAAATGGCGTTCTTCCGGAAGTCTGGAGATGATTGCTGAGAAGTGGGCCGGCGGAGGAACGATGGATTGGAATCTCTTATACGGTGAAAACAAACCGAATCGGATCAGCCTGCCGACATATCCGTTTGAAAAAACACGGTATTGGGTGCCCGAGGCGGCGAAAAAAGATTTGTTACCGCAAAAAAATGCAAGCATGCTGCATCCGCTCCTGCATGAAAATGTATCAAACATGTCAGGCGTCCGTTTTCGCTCCTCTTTTAGCGGCGGAGAATTTTTCCTGCAAGATCACGTCGTCAAAAACGAGCGGACGTTACCGGGCGCGGCTTATCTGGAAATGGTCCGGGCAGCCGTTGAACACGCGGCAGAAACGAAAGAAGAAGGAACAGTCCGCCTGAAGCATGTCGTATGGATACGTCCGTGTACAGCGGCGGATGAGTCGGCAGAATTGTATCTCCGTCTTTATGACGAAGAAAATGGGGACATGGGATTTACGGTTTATCGTGAATCGGCTTCATCAAAACAAGAGCCCGTTCTCTATGCGCAAGGAAGCGCGGCGTTTGTCCAGGCGGGCGAACCGGCGAAAATCGAGATTGACAAATTGAGAGAATCACGCCGTCTGATCACACCTGACGCTTGCTATCAAGCTTATAAACAGATGGGGATTGAATACGGGGATGCTCACAAAGCGGTCACGGCAATCTATGCAAAAGACAGCGAAGTGCTTGCGAAACTCTCACTCCCGTCATCTGTTTCTCATACAAAAGATCAGTTTGTCCTCCATCCGAGCCTCTTGGATGCGGCATTCCACGCGACAATCGGGTTGATGCTTGATAGAGACGGAACTGACATAAGGCCGATGCTGCCGTTTGCTTTGGAGCAGATTGATGTGCTGAAAAGCTGTAAAAGCAATATGTGGGTTTCCATTGCGTACAGCGGCGATAGCAAGCCTGAAGATGCCGTGCAGAAGCTGGATATTGATATATGTGACGAACAAGGCAATGTATGTGTGAAAATGACTGGTTATTCCGCACGGGAAATTGAAACGGATAAAACAGATACACTATTTTTGGAGCACGTATGGGAAGAGAAGGCCGCTGTACATGAAAAAGCGCCAGTCCATTTCAAAACCCGTCACGTGATGATATCTGACCGGTTTACAGAACAGATGAACAGCATACAGACAGACTTCAGCTGTTACGTGCTCCGTGATCAGCATAAGAGTGAAGACGAACGGTTTGAAGCCTGTGCAGTTCAGGCTTTTGAAGAAGTGAAGAAAATCATCGCTTCAAATTCCGGCGGGCGCGAGCTTATTCAGATTGTCGTGCCTCAAGAAGCGGATACGCAGCTCCTTTGCGGCTTAACGGGGCTTTTGAAAACAGCGGCGCTTGAAAACCCGAACCTGACCGGCCAGCTGATTGAAGCGGAGCCGGACGTCAAGGCAGACACGCTGTCACGATATGTAAAAGAATGCAGCGCTCACCCTGATGACAAGCATATTCGCTATGAAAACGGCAGGCGCTATACTGCGCAATGGCAGGAAACGGGTCTTGAACAGTTTGGCGCCGAAAAGCCGTGGAAGGATAAAGGTGTTTATCTGATCACTGGCGGTGCGGGCGGTCTCGGATTTTTGTTCGCCAAAGAAATCGCCCGGCATGCAAAAGGCGCCGTTCTTATTTTAACGGGGCGTTCTCTGTTGGATAACCGTAAAAAAGCCCAGCTGCAAGAGCTGTCCGGCCTTGGCGCACAAGCCGTGTACAAACAAACGGACATGACAGATAAACAAGAAGTTCAATTGCTCACAGCGGACATCTGCCGGCAGTACGGCGGCTTAAACGGTATCATTCACAGCGCCGGAACGATAAAAGACAACTATATTCTGAAAAAGAACAAAGATGAACTCCGTGATGTACTGGCGCCGAAAGTCTCCGGGCTGGTTCATCTTGATGAAGCATGTAAGGACATAGAACTTGATTTTCTGATTCTTTTCTCTTCCGGAGCGGGAAGCGCCGGAAGCGCGGGCCAAGCAGATTATGCGATGGCCAATGCGTTTATGAACGCTTTCAGTGAAAAAAGAAACCGGCAAAAGGCCCGAAATGAACGCCATGGACACACTCTTTCAATCTGCTGGCCGCTTTGGAAAGACGGCGGGATGACGGTTGACGCCGAAACGGAAGCCATGCTGACAAAAGAAAGCGGCATGGTCCCTATGAAAACAGAAAACGGCATTCAAGCCTTGTACCGCGGGTGGGCAAAAAAGACATCCCAGATCATGGTGACGGAAGGCTACGCCGCAAAAATCCGGGCGTTTCTGAAAAAATCAGCGGATGATCAAGAAGAAACGGAAAGCGAACCAGAAGTATCGGCAGGCTTTTCATCAGGCGGAGAGAACATGCTTGCGGAAAAAACGGAGCATTTCTTGAAACAGGTGCTTTCGGAAGTAACCAAACTTCCTGTCGGCAGCATTGACGCCAAGGCGCCTATGGAAGATTACGGAATTGATTCAATTATGATTATGCATTTGACGGGACGGCTGGAAAAGAGCTTCGGTTCATTATCAAAAACATTGTTTTTTGAGTACCAGAATATTGAATCGCTGGCGCAATATTTTATGAAAGCTCACCGCGGCACGCTGCTGGAAGTGACCGGAATGAAAATGGAGGAACCCCCAGCAGCCAAACCGGATCTGCCGGAGAAAACAGAAGAAAAGCCTGTATCCTATCGCAGTGAAGGCAAAAAAGGCTTTGCGCAAGTCCGCACAGACATGCGGAAAATCCAGCAGCTTCCGGAGCGTGAAGATATCGCGATTATCGGTCTGTCAGGACGATATCCGCAGGCCGAAAATCTTCAGGAATTTTGGAAGAACTTGAGTGAAGGCACCGACTGCATAACGGAAATTCCAAGCGGCCGCTGGGATCACAGCCTTTATTACGACGCTGATAAAGATCAAGAAGGCAAGACGTACGGAAAATGGGGAGGATTTTTGAAAGACGTGGACAAATTTGATCCGCAATTCTTCTCTATTTCGCCCCGGGATGCAAAATTGATGGACCCGCAGGAGCGGTTATTTCTGCAATGTGTCTACGAAACGATGGAGGATGCCGGTTATACGCGCAAAAAGCTGACCGGAAAATCGGGTGACCTGCAGGGCGCCAATGTCGGTGTTTACGTCGGCGTCATGTATGAGGAATACCAGCTTTACGGAGCCGAAGAACAGGCGCGCGGAAAATCGCTCGCCTTGACCGGAAATCCGTCATCCATCGCGAACCGGGCTTCCTATGTATTCGGTTTTAACGGTCCGAGTATGGCTCTTGATACGATGTGCTCTTCTTCTTTAACAGCCATTCACCTGGCGTGTCAAAGCTTGCGGAACGGGGAATGCGAGGCGGCATTTGCCGGGGGCGTCAATGTATCCATCCATCCGAATAAATATTTGATGCTCGGCCAGAACAGATTTTTATCAAGCAAAGGGAGATGTGAAAGTTTCGGCGAAGGCGGAGACGGTTATGTGCCCGGTGAAGGAGTGGGCGCCGTACTCCTCAAGCCGCTTTCTAAAGCGAAAGCGGACGGTGATCATATTTACGGCCTGATCAAAGGAACGGCCGTGAACCATGATGGAAAAACAAACGGGTATTCCGTCCCGAATCCGAACGCCCAAGCCGCGGTTATCAAACAGGCGTTAAAAGACGCGGGAACCGATCCGAGGGCGGTCAGCTACATCGAAGCCCACGGCACTGGAACTTCACTCGGCGATCCGATTGAAATCACAGGTCTGACAAAAGTCTTTTCAGAACTAACACAAGATAAACAGTTTTGCGCCATCGGCTCAGCAAAATCCAATATCGGGCACTGTGAAAGCGCAGCAGGCATCGCGGGGCTGACGAAGGTGCTGCTGCAAATGAAACACAAGAAGCTTGCGCCGTCACTGCATTCCCTGACGCTTAACCCGAATATTGATTTTCCGAGTACGCCGTTTAAAGTGCAGCAGACGCTTGAAGAGTGGAAAAGACCGGTCATAAATGATAAGGAACTGCCGAGAACCGCGGGGCTTTCCTCTTTCGGAGCCGGCGGCGTCAACGCTCACATCGTCATCGAAGAATATACCGCTGATGAGGATAAAGAGACGGCTTTTGCCGCACCTCATCCGTCGATGATCGTCCTTTCCGCAAAAAATGAGAAACGGCTTCAAGAACGGGCGAAACGGCTTCTTGATGCACTGCGGAGCGGGCGTTACAAGGAATCGGATCTGGGCCGGATCGCCTATACGCTTCAAACCGGCCGTGAAGCGATGGAAGAGCGTCTCGGTCTGATTGTCAGCAATTTGCGCGAGCTTGAAGAAAAGCTTGACGGATTTACCGGCGGCAAAGATTCAATTGATCAGCTCTATAGCGGACAAGTCAGACAGAATAAAGACACGATGGCGCTGTTTGCGGCTGATGAGGACATGGAAAAAACCATTGAGGCATGGCTTGAAAAAGGCAAAGCCGCAAAGGTATTAGAGCTTTGGGTAAAGGGCCTTCCGCTCAATTGGGATAAGCTGTATCAAATGGGCAGACCGCAAAAAATCAGTCTCCCGGCTTACCCGTTTGCAAAAGACCGTTATTGGATCGACACATCAGCTGATGCAGCTGTCAAAAAACCGGTGGAAACAAAGCCTGCACCGATCGCACCGGAGGCCGCTCCGGAACCGGTCATTGAAGCAGCACCTCTTTGCGAGGAGACTTCGAAAGAAAAACCGTCCAACATTACATTGCAGCCTTTGAGCGGCACGGAATCAAAAAGAACGGCACAGCCCGCTGACCGTCCGGCGGTTTCCGTTGAAAAAGTAAGTGCCGAATTAACGGAAAGTTTGGCGGACGTTTTATATATGGATCCCGGCGATATCGACGGAGACGACACTTTTATTGATATCGGTATGGATTCAATCACTGGTCTTGAATGGATAAAGGCCGTTAATAAAACGTACGGCACGTCTCTTACGGTGACGAAAGTATATGATTATCCGACCATCCGCCAGTTTGCGGCCTTCTTGCAAAAAGAGCTCGGGACAGCACCGATCCTTGAGGAAGTAACCGAACCGCAGAAAACGGAGGCCGTGAACAAACCGTCCAACATACTTCTGCAGCCTTTAACCGCTCATAAGCAGCCGGTGATACAGGCAGAAGCGGATATTCTCGAGGCGATGTCTGAAACGGCAGCTTCCGCCGAACCGGAAGAACCGATTGAAGCGGTGCATGACGAGTTATCAAAAGCACTTGCTGATGTATTGTACATGGAGCGGCATGAAGTAGATATTGATGAGGCCTTTATTGACCTGGGCATGGATTCAATTACCGGGCTTGAATGGATAAAAGCCGTTAATAAACGGTACGGCACGGACTGTAACGTAACGAAAGTGTATGATTATCCGACCATCCGTCAATTTGCCGATTTTCTGCGCACGCATCCGTCTGTCTGCGGCAGAAAAAAACAGGCGGTTCCCGTACGTCCAAAGCCGCTTACGCAGCAACATGCCCTGCAGGAGAAAACACCTGCCGAGCCGGAGAGATTAACGGTTCAAAAGGAATCTGAACCGGTGCAGGCCAAACGGGAGCCTAATGACGAGATGGCGGACGCGATAGCCATCGTAGGCATGTCGGGCAAATACCCCGATGCACCGGATCTTAAGACGTATTGGGACAATTTAGTGCGTGCGAAAAACGCCATTCGCGACATCCCGCTTTCCCGCTGGGATGTAAACCAATACTATGATCCGACCTTAAACAAGAAGGGCAAAGTATACTGCAAATCAATCGGTATGCTTGACGGCATTGAAGAATTTGATCCGCTGTTTTTTAATATTTCTCCGTCTGAAGCTGAACTTATGGACCCGCAGCACCGGATATTTTTACAGGAAGGCTTTAAAGCCTTTGAAGATGCGGGCTACAGCTCAAAAGAATTAAGCGGGAAAAATTGCGGCGTTTATTTAGGGATTATGAACAATGAATACGGCATGATGTTAAATAAACATCAGACAGGAGGAAGTGCAACGGGCAACAGTTTCAGCATCGCGGCGGCCCGCCTGCCTTATTATCTCAATTTGAAAGGGCCGGCGATTCCGATCGATACGGCATGCTCTTCATCTCTCGTCGGGACTCATTTGGCGCGTCAGGCGCTGTTGAATCATGAAATTGACATGGCGCTTGTCGGCGGCGTGACCTTGTATTTAACGCCTGAATCATACATCAGCATGTGTGAAGCCGGAATGCTGTCTCCTGACGGCCAATGTAAAGCATTTGATAACAGCGCAAACGGATTTGTGCCTGGCGAAGGCGCGGGGGCGCTCGTTCTGAAAAGGCTGAAAGATGCGGAAGCCGATCAAGACCATATTTACGGAGTCATTATCGGATCCGGAATTAACCAGGACGGAAAAACAAACGGCATTACCGCACCGAGCGCGAAAAGCCAAATGGATTTAGAGCGCCAAGTGTATGAAACGCACAACATCCACCCTGAGAGCATCACCTATGCGGAAATGCACGGCACTGGCACAAAGCAGGGGGATCCGATTGAATTAGAAGCTTTATCTTCTGTATTTAAGGAAAAAACGGACCGAAAACAATTTTGCGCCATCGGTTCGGTTAAATCGAATATCGGACATACGTCGGCGGCGGCAGGCGTAGCAAGCGTTCAGAAAGTTCTGCTGTCGATGAAGCATCAAAAGCTTGTGCCGAGTCTTCATTTCAGCACGCCGAATGAACATTTTGATTTCGATGACTCGCCTTTATTTGTCAATACCGAACTCAAACCTTGGGAAACAGGCGGAGCACCGCGGCGGGCCTGTGTCAGCTCATTCGGCTACAGCGGCACAAACGCTCATCTCGTCATTGAAGAGTACCAGCCGAAAGACCGGGACAGCCGAAAACCTGATGAGACAAACATTTTTGTACTGTCGGCGAAAAAAGCGCGGCAGCTAAAAGCCTATGCCGAGTCGATGATCGAATTTGCAAAAGCCAATCAGGATATCCATCTTTCAGATATGGCGTACACGCTTCAAACCGGGCGTGACGCAATGGACTACCGTCTTGCGGTTACAGCCGGTTCGAGAGAAGAACTGATCAGCCGTTTAACCGATTTTGTATACAGCAATACGGGTGAAGGGATATATGAAGCCCACATCAAAACGGCAAAAAAAGAAATCAAAGCATTTGAAACGGACGATGATATGAAGCAGCTTGTCAGGTCATGGTTCGATAAGAAAAAATATGGCAATATAGCGGAATTGTGGGCAAAAGGGCTTCACGTGGACTGGAACAGACTCTATCAAGGCGAAAAACCACGCAGAATCAGTCTGCCGGCTTACCCGTTTGCCAAGGAGCCGTACTGGCTGCCTCAAGTGAAATCTGCATCGGAGGAAACGGAAGACCGGCGCGAAGCTGTACTTTTAGAAAAGCAGTGGGTTCCGTGTGAGATCGAGTCTGCCGATGAAAAAAGCGTTCAGAAGGTCATGATTCTGGCTGATGCAAGGACAAGGGGACTTGCCGAAGAGACTGCAAAGCATTTCGATGACTCGTTCATTCTCCCGGTCGATTCGGCAGACACTGCAGCTAGCGATTGGAATCACATAGATGGCGCAATCGATCTGACGGGATGCGGAGACGAAGACCTTTCACTGGAAGGGATCAGCCGGCTCCAGGCTCTGATTGATACAAGCCGCCGTCAAGTGCGGCCGCTGACGCTGCTGTATGTAACAACAGGCTTGGAGCCGTTTCAGCAGAAAACGATTCATCTCGCAGGAGCGGCAAAAAGCGGCCTGTACAGAATGCTGCAAAGTGAGTATCAAAACGTGACATCAAGACACATGGATGCCGATACAGATACAAATCAGCAGACACTTGCCAAACAGATTGCGGATGAATTTTCAGCGGACAGCACAGAACCGGAAGTCTGCCTCCGAAACGGACAGAGATACCGCGCTGTATTCAGGGAGATTCCAAAATGGGAGCGATCAGAACAACAGCCCGCACCGTTCCCGGAAGATCATGTGCTTTTCATTACCGGAGGGACGAGAGGGCTCGGTCTTTTATGCGCACGCCATTTCACAGAAAAACACGGCGTGAAAAAAGTGGTGCTGACAGGCAGGGAGCCGATTCCTCCCCGCCATGAACGGTCAGCTGTGAATACACGGCTGAAAGAGAAAATACGGGCGATTGAAGCGCTAGAAGCAAAAGGTGTGCAAGTAGCGGTCATCAGTCTGAAATTGTCTGACCGTGATGCGGCGGCAGCGGAAATTGAAACGATCCGGCGCACGATGGGACCGATCGGCGGGGTCATTCACTGTGCAGGCTCGGTTAATTCAGTAAATCCGGCGTTTATCAGAAAGACTGCTGACGACATACAAGAGGTGCTGGAACCGAAAGTCGCCGGGCTTCAAACTTTAAGCAGCCTTTTTACAAATGATCCTTTGCGATTCTTCGTCTTATTTTCTTCCGTATCTGCTGTCGTTCCGGCGCTTGCCGCGGGGCAGTCGGATTATGCGATGGCAAATGCGTACATGGATTACTTCGCGGCTGCTCATCAGCATCAATATCCGATGGTCAGCATTCAATGGCCGAATTGGAAGGAAACCGGATTGGGTGAAGTCCGCACAGAAAGCCTGAAGCAGACCGGACTTTTAGGACTGACGAATGCGGAAGGGATTGACTTGCTGGACCGCATTTTGTCTGAAAACATCCGCCCGGCCGTTCTGCCGGCCATCGTTGATCGAAGCGGATGGCATCCTGACAGGCTGCTCAGTCAAAAGAAAAAACAAAAAGAGGCTGAAGCAGAAATAAACGGTCAAATCGAGGAAAAACAATCAGACTCAGACCTTCTTTTTGATACGAAGGCATGGCTTGTAAAACTGTTTTCTGATGAGCTGAAAATCGCTCCGGATGAACTGGAAACAGACGAACCGTTTCAGGATTACGGGGTTGATTCGATCATTTTAGCGCAGCTTTTACAGCAAATGAATCAAGCGCTCAAAAAGGACTTAGATCCGTCTGTTTTATATGAACATCCGACGATTGACGCGTTTGCCGAATGGCTTGTATCCAACAGTCAGCCGCTGCTCACAAGGAAGGAATCTGATGCAGAAACCGCGGTTCCCGCCAATGTGCAAACCGTTCAAGCTGAACAAAACCGATATGCCGAAAATGAAGACATTGCCGTCGTCGGAATGAGCTGCCGCTTTCCGGGAGCGGAATCGTTAGAACAATATTGGGATTTGCTGAGAAACGGCAGGTCCGCGATCGGCTCCGTGCCGGCCGAACGATTCGGTTACGAAAATCAGTATGTTGCGGGCTTGATTGAACATATGGATCACTTTGATTCCGATTTCTTTTTCATACCGGAAAACGACGCGAAAGCGATGGATCCTCAGGCATTGGCGGTGCTGGAAGAAAGCGTAAGGCTTTGGTGCCATGCCGGCTATACCCGTGAAGAAATCAAGGGTATAGAAGCCGGTGTGTATATCGGAGGCCGCAGCCAGCATCAGCCTGATCCTGAAAGCCTTGCGAATGCCCGCAATCCGATCGTTGCGGGCGGGCAGAACTATTTAGCTGCAAACGTTTCGCAATTTTTTGACCTGCGGGGGCCGAGCATCGTGCTTGATACGGCTTGTTCGTCGGCTTTGACAGGAATGAATATGGCCGTACAGGCACTGAGAAGCGGCGATATCAAAATAGCGGTAGTCGGCGGTGTCAGTATGCTGAACACGGATGCGGCGCACCGGATGTTCCAAGAGCGCGGGCTGTTAAACGAAAAACCGGTATTTCATGTATTTGATAAGCGTTCAGGCGGCGTTGTCCTCGGAGAAGGAGTGGGCATGGTGCTGTTAAAAACGGTAAGCCAGGCGCAAAAAGACGGCGACACGATACACGCAGTCATTAAGGCCGCCGCCATGAATAATGACGGCAGAACGGCAGGACCGTCAGCCCCTAATGTTCAGGCGCAAAAAGACGTTATGCAAAGCGCGCTTTTAAAAAGCGGTAAGAAGCCGGAGGATATCACTTATATCGAAGCAAACGGATCGGGTTCCGCTGTGACTGATTTACTTGAGCTGAAGGCGATTCAATCCGTATACCGCTCAGGTCAGCATGTTCCGCTCGGCATCGGGTCAATCAAGCCGAACATCGGGCACCCGCTTTGTGCAGAAGGGATCGCAAGCTTCATAAAAGTCGTATTAATGCTGAAACACAGACAAACGGTTCCGTTTCTCTCAGGGGATGAACCGATGCCGCATTTTGATATAACAAAGACCGATTTGTATTTTAATAAAACAGCCGGCGAATGGGATGCAGCCAGACCGTCTGCGGCCATCAACTGCTTTGCCGACGGCGGAACGAACGCCCACATCATTCTGGAAGCTTGGGAAGAAAAAGATACCCGACTGAAAAGAAAGCCGCTGCCTGCACCGTCATTAAGACGTAAGGGTCTCGTAAAAGAACCTGATGCACCGGTGAAGAAACAAGAGCTTCCTGCCAAGAAAATGTTCTGGAAAGCATTTAAATAGAGAGGAGTGGGAAGAAATGATATCGGAAAAAATCAATATTTCACTGGATCATCCTATCATGAAGGGCCATACGGTCTTTGGTGAAGCGGTATTGCCCGGTCTTAGTTATATCGATTTGATTTATCAGGTTTTTCAGGAGCACGGTTATTCATACAATGAGCTCGAACTGAAGCATGTCACGATTTATCAGCCTTTAACCGTCAGTGAAACGGCTGCAATCATTCTGACCATTCAATGTTCTGAAAGCGGAGATGGAAAGTGGCTCATCTCCCTTTCCGGACAGAAACAGCAAGATGACCAGCTGTCAGACAATATACAATATGCGACGGCTGAAATGGTGAAAAGAGACGCAGTCACATTTGACGAAACCATTGATTTCAGCGAGCTGAAGCAGTCAGTCCGATCTTTGGATCTCGATGACATGTATCACCGCTGCCTGGATCATGACCTGGTTCATTCCGGGATGATGAAATCGAGCGGACGATTATACGAAACAGAAGACGGCATGCTGGCTGAGCTTTCTTGCGAAGAAGGAAAGGATTTCTTTTTATTCCATCCCGCCCTTTTGGATGCGAGCGGTATCGGGGCAAGCAGCTTGCTTTCTGAAACAAACCGGCTTCACCTGCCTTTATATTATGAATCGTTCAAAGCCGCCGGCAGGCTTCAATCAGAGTGTACGGCGCGTATTGCCGCTTCCGGCGTCCGTCAGGAAAAAGAACTTACAACGATGACAATCGAGTACTTCAGCCGTTCCGGACAGAAGGTGGCTGAGCTTAAAAACATTACGGGAAAAGCGGTTCGGCTCGAAGAAGACGGGCACACAGCAGGACAGAATAAACAGGATGCAAAAGAGCCGGAAAGCGCAGATGAAAAAGACATCATTCTGTTTTTGAAGAAGCTTTTGGCTGATAAGCTTGGTCAGCCTTGGGAGACGCTGGACGTTCTTGCCGGCTACTACGAGCTCGGGCTGGATTCATCTTCTTTGCTTGAGGTTGTCCAGGATATCAGTAAAAAGGCGGGTGCGGAACTCGCGCCCACTCTTCTCTTTGAATATACGAATATAAAAGAACTGGCAGCCTATCTGAAAAAGACCGTTTCATTTGAATGTGCGGAACGTGCAGCCGAATCACCGGACGTGCCAGAACATCATGAAAACACCGGTGACATTGCGATTATCGGAATGGCCGGCCGCTATCCGAAAGCGGAAAATCTGGCGGAGTTTTGGGAAAACCTTAAGGCGGGCACGGATTGCATCACTGAAGTTCCGAAGTCCCGCTGGGATTGGAAAACATATAAAAACGTAACGTCCCCATCTGGAAAGACCGTATCAAAATGGGGCGGTTTCATCGACGATGCCGACTGCTTCGATCCGCAGTTTTTCAGAATCTCACCGCGTGAGGCGGAAATGATGGACCCGCAGGAACGCCTGTTTTTAGAAACCTGCTGGGAAACGATTGAAGATGCGGGGTATACGCCTGAAACGCTTGGAAATAAAGGGGCGAAACAGCATCCGATCGGCGTTTTTGCAGGGGTGATGCATAAAGATTATTCCTTAATCGGCGCAGAACAATTATCGGAAACTGATCCTTTTCCGGTTTCGCTGAATTATGCGCAGATCGCCAACAGAGTGTCCTATTATTGTGACTTCCACGGGCCGAGCATCGCGGTTGATACCGTTTGTTCCTCATCATTGACCGCCGTTCATCTGGCGATTGAAAGCATCCGCCGCGGCGAATGTGAAGCCGCGCTTGCGGGCGGGGTGAACTTGTCGCTCCACCCGGCGAAATATCTGAGCTACGGAAGCGTCGGCATGCACTCAAGCGACGGCCGCTGCCGCACGTTCGGCGAGGGCGGTGACGGCTATGTTTCCGGAGAAGGAGTCGGTGCGGTATTACTCAAGCCGCTGGAAAAAGCAGAACAGGACGGCGACCGGATTTACGCAGTTATTAAAGGAAGCGCCGTTAACCACGTCGGGAAAGTAAGCGGGATTACCGTCCCGAGCCCTGCTGCACAGGCAGAAGTCATTAAGACATGTCTGAAAAAAGCGGGGATCAGCCCGCGGACCGTCAGTTATGTGGAAGCTCATGGAACGGGCACTTCGTTAGGCGACCCGATTGAAATTGAAGGTCTGTCAAAAGCGTTCAGCGAAGGGACGCAGGATCAGCAATTTTGTTCCATCGGTTCAGTCAAATCAAATATCGGCCATGCAGAATCGGCGGCGGGCATCAGCGGATTAACAAAGGCGGCGCTGCAGCTTCATCACAAAACGCTTGTCAAATCTCTGCATTCCGCGGAATTAAATCCATACGTGAAATTTGAGAAGTCTCCTTTTTACGTACAGCAGCAGACTGCTCCTTGGAAGCAGCCGGCAGCGGAAGAAAACGGAAAAGTCACGTATTATCCGCGCCGGGCCGGGCTCAGTTCCTTCGGGGCATCAGGTTCGAATGCCCATATCATTTTAGAAGAATACATTCAGCCGGAACACAAAGCGCCTGCACCTGAGAACGATGCAGCCAAAATCATCCCGCTGTCCGCAAGAAATAAAGACAGGCTTCTGGCCTATGCGGAAAAACTAGCCGGGTCGCTTTCCGAAAAGACGGTGCTGTCTGAACTGGCTTACACGCTTCAGACAGGACGCGAAGCAATGGAGGAGAGAGCGGTCTTCCTTGCAAATGACACCCGCGAATTGAAGCAAAAGCTGAATGATTTCGTAAAAGGAAGCGACAACATCCCCGGATTTTGGCGCGGACAAGCCGAGATGCCGGAACTGAGCGAACCTGCTCCTGAAACAGGTGATCCGGTACAGCTTGCCGGTTTATGGGCAGAAGGGAAAACAGTAGATTGGAATAAGCTGTACGATGCGGATAAACCGCGTAAAACAAGCGTTCCGACATATCCATTTGTAAAAGAGCGCTATTGGATTCCGCAGCAGAAAAAACACGGGAAAAGCCTGTCAGGCACTGTGCTGCATCCGCTTTTACATGAAAATACGTCAGATTTTTCACAGCAGCGTTTTACTTCTCTTTTTACGGGAGATGAATTTTTCTTGTCTGACCATGTCGTCAACGGACAAAAAATTCTGCCGGGCGTCGCCTATTTAGAAATGGCCGCAGAGGCGGTGAAAAAGGCCGCGGCCGTAACGGACAAAGGCCATAGCGTCACACTCAGACAGGTCGTTTGGGTCCGGCCGGTCATGATTGAAAACAAACCGAAGGAAATACATATTGCCCTTTATCCAGAAGATAACGGTGAGATTACCTATGAAATATACAGTGAGGCAGAAGTAAACAGCGAAGATCCGGTTATTCACAGCCAAGGTGAAGCGGTCATTGCCGCACAGGGCAGTGCTCAGTTAGATATAGAGTCTGTCAAGGCTTCCTGCGATTTAGGGATCGTGACGGGGGAAGAATGTTACAGTGCTTTTGAAAAGATCGGCCTGGATTACGGAGAGGCATACAGGGGCGTACAGCAATTGCTGATCGGGGAAGACCGGTTACTGGCCCGTATTTCACTCCCGGATTCCGTTCAAGACGATAAAGAGCTGTATACGCTTCACCCGAGTATAATGGATGCCGCTTTTCACGCCTCCGTCGGTCTGCTTGTCCGCTCGATTCATGACAATGCAGACAGCCATGAGCTTTCTTTGCCGTTTGCGATGCAGGAAGTGGAAGTGTTCGGGCCGTGTCCTGAACAGATCTGGTCATATATCCGGTATACAGAAGGCAGCAAAGCAGATGACAACGTAAGAAAATTTGACATTGATATGTGCGATGATGCCGGTACGGTTTATGTTCGGATGAAAGGCGCGTCCGTCCGGGCGCTTGAACCAAGCCAAACAGCGGTCGGTGAAACTTCAGAGGCGCCTGTCGGCCATACGATGATGATTCCGGCATGGGAGCCCGCTGCACTTATAACTACCGGGAAAGCGAAAACGGCGGATAAGCAGACTGCGGTTTTCGGAGGAACTGACAGAAGCCGCGCGCGCATCAAAGAGCATCTGCCGAATGCTTCTTACTATCCAATCAGAAGCACGGATGATATCACATCTCTTGCAAACTTGCTTGAAGGACAAAAAGAACTGGAGCAAATCATTTGGCTCGCGCCGCAGGCTGAGAGTGCTGACATCCTTAAGGAACAGGAGCGCAACGTTTTTCATGTGTTCAAGCTGATGAAAGCTTTGCTTGCCTTAGGATACGGAGGGAAACATCTGGACTGGTGCTTCGTCACTGCAAATGCCCAGCCGTTTTCAGATCAGGACAGTGCTGATCCGTCACAAGCAGCGGTCAGCGGACTTGCCGGGACGATGGCGAAAGAATATCCGCATTGGAATATCCGCATGATTGACACAGAAACGGACGGCATCTGGCCGATCGGCGAGGCGCTTTCTCTTTCTGCCGGGAAAAACGGAAGAGTTTGGGCATACCGCAATCAAGAGCTGTATGAGCGGCAGCTGATACCGCTTGACAATATGCCGAAAAACGGCACGCTGTACCAAACAGGCGGGGTTTATGCCGTGATCGGAGGCGCCGGGTATCTCGGTGAGGCATGGAGTGAATATATGATCCGCCGCTACAAAGCACGCGTCATTTGGATCGGAAGAAGCACGCTGAATGATTCGATACAGGCGAAACTCGACCGGCTCAGCGCATTCGGCCCGGCGCCTGAATATGTTTCCGCCGATGCCGCTGACAGGGATTCCTTAGAGCGGGCTTATCAGCTCATAAAAGAGCGTCATACAAAAATTAACGGCGTCATCCACTCGGCAATGGATCTGTCTGAGCAAAGCTTAAATAATATGAAGACAGAAGAATTCCAATCGGTGCTGCGGGCAAAAGCCGATGTAAGTGTATCTATGGCGGAGGTATTTGGACGGGAGCCGCTTGACTTTGCGCTCTTCTTCTCCTCGCTTGTGGCATTTATCCATAATGTGAAACAAAGCCATTATGCCGCAGGATGCGCCTTTAGTGACGCATTTGCGAAGGAACTTGCTCAGAAATGGAACTGCCCGGTCAAAGTCATGAATTGGGGCTACTGGGGCAGCAGCGAGGCGGCTGAAGACGGCAATTTTATTCAGCTGATGGATCAGATCGGATTGGGATTGATCGAACCGGACGCTGCGATGGAGGCGCTGGAAACCCTTTTGACGCTGCGGGTTGACCAGGCTGCTTTCATTCATACGACAAAACCGGTCGCAGTAGAGGGAATGAATGAACGAGAAAAGATGTCTGTTTATCCGCCTCAGCCGCTTGTATCAGGACAACAGCTGAAGGTTGCTCCGCCGGGCGCACGTCTTGTAAGAGAGACCGGGCATCAGGAACTTGATGATTTTCTGTATCAGCTATTGATCGCCCAGCTAAAAGAGGCGGACTTGCTGACGCCGCAAAGCCTTAAAGCGTATGAGCCTGAACACGGCTATTTTAAAAAATGGCTCAATCAAACGATCGCTTTCCTTCTGGAACATGGTTATCTGGAAGGGAATGCGGATTCATATAAATTGTCGGCGCGAGCCGAAGACACAACCGCCTCGCTATGGCAAAAATGGGAGCAGGAAAAAGAGGAATGGCTCAATAACGCCGATACAAAAGCGATGACTGTTTTAGCCGAGACGATGCTTAAAGCACTGCCGGACATTCTGCGCGAAAACGTGCCTGCGACAGACATCATGTTCCCGCACTCTTCAATGGAACTCGTTGAAGGAATTTATAAACACAACCAAGTCGCGGATTACTTCAACGGCGCCCTGTCAGATACATTAACAGCCTATGTGAAAGAAAACATCAGTAAAAATCCAAAAGCCGAGATCCGCATCCTGGAAATCGGAGCGGGCACTGGCGGCACAAGCGCGGGGATATTTGAAAAGCTTAAGCCGTATCAAAACCATATCAAAGAGTACTGTTACACCGATGTATCGAAAGCTTTTCTCGTGCATGCGGAGACAGAATACGGCAAACAGAATCCTTATCTGACTTATAAACTTTTTAATGCAGAAGAACCGCTTTCCGGTCAGGACATAGAGCCGGGCGCATACGACATCGCCGTTGCCGCCAATGTGCTCCACGCGACAAAAGACATACGCCAGACGCTGAGAAACGCCAAAGCCGTTTTAAAAGACAACGGTTTGCTGCTCTTAAATGAGATGGCGGGCAACAGCCTGTTCCCGCATATTACTTTCGGTCTGCTTGAAGGCTGGTGGCTGCATGAAGATTCCAACCTTCGAATTCCGGGATGCCCGGGCTTGTATCCGGAAAGCTGGAAGCGCGTGTTAGAAAGTGAAGGCTGGCATTCTGTCTTCTTCCCGGCAGAAGCGGCACATGAATTAAGCCATCAGATTATAGCGGCAAAAAGCAATGGCATTGTGCGCCAAAAAACGCTTAAAGCTGAGACCGGAAAACGGACCGCACCACAAAAAGCGCCGGAACTTCAGCCGCAAACAACGGCCGAAAAAAGCACAGCCTTAACAGAAAAAAGCACCGAGTACTTGAAAACGTTAATCGGAGAAACGTTAAAAATTCCGCCGGCTCAAATTGATCCGAAAGCGCCGCTTGAAAAATACGGAATTGATTCTATCGTCGTCGTACAGCTGACAAATGCGTTACGAAATGTGTTAGACCAAGTCAGCAGCACTTTATTTTTTGAATACCAGACGATTGAGGCTCTCGTCGGCCACTTAATCAAAACGAAAAAAGACGAGATGATCAAACTGACGGGACAAACGCCTGTTCAGGAAGAACCGGCGGCATCAAAACCGCAGGCTGTACAGCCGGCTAAGCCGCTTCGCACTGACTGGCGGCGGAAAGAAAAACAGGCAGCCAAAGAGACCGCCCGGCAAAGTTCAGTTCGCGACGTGGCGATTATCGGCGTATCCGGACGCTACCCGCAGGCCAAAACAGCGGCTGAGCTTTGGGCAAACATTAAAAAAGGAAAAAACTGCATAGAAGAAATCCCGCGGGAGCGCTGGAACTGGCAGGATTACTACGATGAAGAAAAAGGTAAAGAAGGCTCTATTTATACGAAATGGGGCGGCTTCATTGAGGATATGGACAAGTTCGATCCGCTGTTCTTTCAGATTTCTCCTTTGGAAGCGGAGCGAATGGACCCGCAGGAGCGATTATTTTTAGAAACGGCGTATGCGAGTATCGAGGATGCCGGCTATACGCCTGACAACCTGTGCCAAAGCAGAAAAATCGGCGTTTTTGCCGGAGCGATGAACAAAAACTACCCGACAGGCTACGGCTACTGGTCCATTGCCAACAGAGTATCTTACCTTTTTGATTTCCAAGGACCGAGCATTGCCGTTGACACAGCCTGCTCTTCTTCCTTGACGGCCATTCATCTGGCGCTTGAGAGCCTATACAGCGGTTCAAGCGAATGCGCGATTGCCGGCGGCGTAAATCTTGTGACCGACCCGGTCCATTATATGAATCTGTCAGTCATGAACATGCTTTCTGCAAGCGACACGTGCAAATCGTTCGGAGACCGCGCGGACGGTTTTGTCGACGGAGAAGGGGTAGGCGCGGTCGTATTAAAGCCGCTGGATCAAGCGATCGCCGATAACGATCACATTTACGGTGTAATTAAAGGAAGCACCATTAACAGCGGGGGCAAAACGAACGGCTACACCGTTCCGAATCCGAATGCGCAGGCCGCCTTAATAAAAGAGGCTTTCCAAAGAGCAAACGTCCCGGCGCGCACCGTCAGTTATATTGAAGCCCACGGCACGGGGACCGCATTAGGCGATCCGATTGAAATTGCCGGATTAACGAAAGCATTTGAAGAGGATACAACAGACAAACAGTTTTGCGCCATCGGCTCTGCGAAATCAAATATCGGCCATTGTGAAAGCGCAGCAGGCATTGCGGGTCTGACAAAAATATTATTCCAGCTGAAAGACCGCCAAATCGCGCCGTCCCTGCATGCGAAAGAGCTGAATCCGAATATTGAGTTCGCGTATACGCCGTTTGCCGTTCAGCAGGAGCTCGGTGAGTGGAAGCGTCCCGTCATCGGCGGAAAAGAGCTTCCGAGAAGGGCCGGGTTAAGCAGCTTCGGCGCGGGGGGAGCAAACGCCCACCTCGTCATAGAAGAATATATGGCAGACAAAGAATATGATGAGACGCCGGCAGATCAGCCCGCCATCATCGTCCTGTCTGCGAAAAACAGCGAACGGCTCACCGAAAAAGCAAAACAGCTTAGAGACGCCATCCGTGAAAAAAGATACAGCGGCCGTGATCTGATGAGCATAGCCTATACTCTTCAGACGGGCCGTGTGCCGATGGAAGAGCGTCTCGGCTTGATCGTTCATTCACTGCCTGAACTTGAAGAAAAACTGAATGGATTTATCGCCGGACAAGACAGCGCCGGACTGCACCGCGACAGCACGGAAGAAAACAAACGGTTGCTTGCCGTATTTGCGGCCGATGATGACATGGAAACCATCATTGACGCTTGGATCAGCAAACGGAAATATTCTAAGCTGCTTGAGCTTTGGGTAAAAGGATTGGACATCGATTGGGCGAAATTATACGGAGACCGTCCTCCGGTTCGCATCAGCCTGCCTGCTTATCCGTTTGCGAAAGAACGCTTCTGGCATCAGCCGCCTGTACAAAGTAAAACAGTGCCCGTTAAGGCGCCGGCTGATGAAAGTGATCCGGCGGAGCAGTTTGAAGTGATGGCTTTTAGAGAAGTTCTTAAAGAACAGGCTCTGCCTGCTGCCGGAGAAAAGAAAATTAAAACGGTGATTTCTTTCTTAACTGATGAGAAGAAGCAGCAGGAAGCCGTCTCTGTGATCAAATCGTATGACAGTGAAGCTGACGTTATTTTTATCGCTCAGGGAAACCGGTACGAGGGCTTATCTGCCGGCCGCTGCCAAGTGGTGCGGGAAGATCCGCAATCATATGTAGACGCTTTTGCGGACATTCAAAAAGAGTACGGTGAAGCATCTGCCATTTTGTATTTATGGGCGCTTGAAGATAAAAGCTGCATCGAAGATTTTTCATGTATCGTCTATATTCTCAAGGCTATGGCCGAGACCGGTCTGCAGCCGGAAAGACTGTTACTGGCGGGTGAATATACATCCGGTCTGGAAAAATGCTACTTGGAATCATGGATCGGATTTGAGCGTTCGCTCGGCATGGTCCTCCCGAAAACGGGCATTACCGGCCTCTTCAGAAAAGCCGGCGCAGCCATGACAGACTGGATGGGAACCATTTGGGACGAGCTGAAGGCTGAAACAGACCATACCGTTTTCCTCGAAGAAGGGAAACGATATGTCTATCACACTGAACCGACCGGATTGACGAAAGAAAACAGCCGGATCAGAACCGGGGGCACATATCTCATTACGGGCGGATTAGGAGGGCTCGGCTACTTATTTGCCCGCCGCCTCGCCCGGAACTATCAGGCAAATGTCATTCTCACGGGGCGATCGCCGATCAATGAGGAAAAGAAAGAAAAAATGAAAGACTTGGAAAATCTCGGCGCAGGTGTTCTTTACGCCGAAGCCGATGTTTGTGATCCGATCGGAATGGGCGACTGTATCAAACGCGCGAAAGAACGATTCGGAGCCATTCATGGCGTCATTCATGCGGCTGGCATCGAAAGCAGAACATCCGTCTTTGAAAATGAAATCGGGAATTTCCGCAGTACGCTTGAACCGAAAATAAACGGAAGCCTGCTTCTTGACGAGTGGCTGAAAAATGAAACGCCTGATTTCATCTGCTACTTTTCATCCACATCGGCTGTTTTAGGAGATTTCGGCTGCTGTGATTACGCAGTGGCGAACAGGTTCCAAATGGCATACGCCCATTATAAAAATGAACAATCAGAAAGCGGAAACGCTTTTGTCATAAACTGGCCGGTCTGGAAAAACGGCGGAATGGCCGTCGGCGGTGAAGAGACGACGGGCATGTATCTGAAATCAAGCGGCCAGCGCCTGTTAGAAACAGATGAAGGCATTGAGCAGTTTGAGCGCATCATTTCTCAAGACAATACACAGTGCCTTGTCATTGCCGGCAAAAGAAGCCGTGCCGAGCGATTTTTAGGCATCCGGCGGGACGATTCATCAAAAACGGAAGTTCTTTTGGAAACCGTGAGCCGCCGCATCCCGGAAGAAAGCACGGAAAAACGGCTCGAAGCGGATTTAAAAGAGCTGATACACAATCTGCTGAAAATATCCAAGGATAAGCTCGTTCTGCATAAAAACTGGGCGGAATTCGGATTTGATTCCATCTATTTAGCCAAATTTGCCTCGCTTTTGTCGAGCCATTACGGCATTGAAGTCACTCCGGCGTTATTTTTTAGCTATGCCACGCTCGGAGACGTCATGGGCTATTACCTGACAGAACACAAAGAAACGATCGAAACGTTTTACAGAACGGAAGAAACCGAAACAGAAACCGCCGCTCCGGAAAGCAAGGAGTATACGGATCAGGAGATCATCGCCATGATGAAACAGGTCTCCGAGGGGACATTGGATTTTAAAAGAGTGCAAGACATCATAGAAGGGAGTAAGACCTATGAATCATAAAGAACTTCTCGATGCCTACAGATCAGGAACGCTCACCATCGCTGAAGTAGAACAAAAGCTTCAGGCTTTCAAGCGGACGACTGCAAAACGTCCGCTTTCCGAAGGCCAGAAAGGTTTGTGGATGCTTCAGAAAATGTTTCCGGAGATGAGCGCATACAACATTCCGTTATGCTTTCGTTTTCAAAAGCTGGATATCGAGACATTCAAAACGGCCCTTTTTTCCGTGCAGCGCCAGCACCCTATTTTGACGAGTGTGATAAAAGAGGAAAACGGCCTTCCGTATCAGGCTGAAGATGCGGATCGGCATTTTTCGATTGAAGAAATAGATCTTTCCGAATTAAGCAGGCGTGATGCTCTTTCGTTTATTAAAGAAAAAGCAAAAGAACCGTTCGCGCTTGAAACAGGTCCGCTTTTGCGCGTTCAAGTGTTCCGTCAGGCGGAGCCGATTGTGTTAATCACCATTCACCATATCATCTTTGACGGCGTCTCTCTTATGACGTTTATGTCATCGCTGCTGGACGCCTATGTAAAAGCAAGCGAAGGCAAAGAACCGGAAATGCTTCAGCAGGCCGCAGATTATCACGACTTTGTGAAATGGGAAAAGGAGCTGCTGGAAAGCGAAGCGGGAAAAACGCATCTCTCTTATTGGAAAAAGCAGCTTGACGGACCGCTGCCGGTGCTTGAGCTTCCGGCGGATTACCCGAGATCATCGGTTCAAACGTGCAGGGGGCAGGCGTATCAGCGCTTGCTTCCTGATGAACTGAACCGGCAGATTAAAGTTTGCGCCCGAAAACATAATGTCAATGAATCCGTTGTGTATCTCGCTATTTTCAAAGGCTTGCTCTATCAATATACGAATCAGGAAGATGTCATCGTCGGCATGCCGACGATGGGGCGTTCTGAGGCTCAATTTGAATCTGTGATCGGATACTTTATTAATATGATCGCGGTCAGAAGCAGGGAGACGGGCGCCAAATCCTTTGCCGCGTTTTTGAAGGAGCTCCAGCTGACCCTTGCAGAAGGGCTGGACCATGCCGCGTATCCGTTTCCGGCGCTTGTCAAAGAATTGAAGACGGAACGCTCGCCTGCGGTTTCGCCTGTTTTTCAAACCGCGTTTTTCTATCAAAACTTCTTCCAGACAGAAGGAGCGGAAAAGCTGGCGGAACGATATCAATCACTAGGCATTGAAATGATAGAAGACATTCATCAGGAAGGCGAATTTGAGCTTGCGCTTGAAGTCTATAAAAAAGAAACGGGAACCGTCCTGCAATTTCTGTACAACCCGGATGTCTACAGCCCTTCTTCCATCGAACGGATGGCGGAGCATTATATGAAACTGGCAGAAAAGGTGCTTTCTGATCCGGAGATCGCTTTTGCAGCCTGTTCCGGCCTGCTCAATCAAAAACGGGAGGAAAGCCGTCCATCTCATCAGCCGAATAACCGCTGCATTCATGACGTGTTTGCAGAAAAAGCCGGGCGATACCCTGACAGAGCAGCCGTCACATTCGGTGAGACAAGCCTTACATATCGCGAATTAGATGAACGAAGCACGTCGCTCGCTGTGCATCTGCAAGAAATGGGCGTCACACCGGAATGCCCGGTCGGTATCTGTACGGAGCGTTCTTTTGAGATGGTCATCGGCATCCTCGCCATTTTAAAAGCGGGAGGTGCGTATGTCCCGCTTGACCCGGCTTTTCCAAACGAACGGATGGCACACGTATTGACTGACAGCGGCGTTTCAATCGTATTAACGCAAGCAAAAACAAGCGGCGTGATTGAGCGGTTAACCATCGGCGGCGTGAGCACGGTGGAGATTGAAAACAGCGGACCTGTCAGCGGAGCGAAACTGATGCCGCGTTCAAAACCGCATCATCTCGCTTATATTCTTTATACGTCCGGAAGCACGGGAAAACCAAAAGGCGTCATGGTAGAGCACAGAGCCATCATGAACACACTGCAGTTTTTAGAAGCGGAGTATCCGGTCGCACATGAGGATGCCTATTTGTTAAAAACGAATTATGTGTTTGACGTTTCAATTTCAGAATTATTCGGCTGGTTTATCGGAAACGGACGGCTTGTCATTTTGCCGCCCGGTGCAGAAAAAAATCCGCAGCTTTGCATGGAATATATCCAGACTCACCAGGTGACGCATCTGAATTTTGCCCCTGCCGTGTTTAATGTATTTTTAGAAACGGTAAAGCGGCATATGGCATTTACAGAAGGCGGTCCTTTGAAATATGTGATGGTAGCCGGAGAGGCGTTTCCGAAAGACTTGGTCAAAAAGTCGGTTTCCATCTTCAAAAAGGCCAGAATTGAAAATATATACGGCCCGACGGAAACATCCATTTATGCCGCGTACTACAGCTGCGGCGACAAGGACATCACAAGCAGGAATACACCGATCGGGAAACCGATTCAAAACACGAGGCTTTATATCCTCGATGAAAAGCTCAGCCCCGTCCCTGACGGTGTGGCCGGAGAGCTTTGCGTAGCCGGCGCCGGACTGGCCAGAGGCTATTACAATCAGCCTGAGCTGACGGCGGCATCGTTTATTGATAATCCGTTTAGTGAAGGAGAAAAGCTTTACAAAACAGGCGATTTGGCCAGATGGCTGCCTGACGGAAATATAGAATATGCCGGCCGTATTGACAGTCAAGTGAAAATCCGCGGCTTCCGCATTGAATTGGGAGCGATTGAAACAAAATTGAGCGAGCATCCGGATATCCTTGATCAGGCGGTTGTTGTGCAGGAAAAGAACGGACATAAAAAGCTGATTGCTTATTATACGGCCCGCTCCGGTCATTCGGCAGATGAAAAAGCGCTCCGCGAACATCTTTTATCAGGTCTGCCGGATTATATGGCGCCTGCCCATTTTATCCGTCTCGATGCGCTGCCGTTAACACCGAGCGGAAAAGTGAACCGCAAGGACCTGGAACAGCGCAAGGTGATCGTTCACCGGTCTGAAAGGACGGGCAGACTGCCGTTGTCAGAAGCGGAAGCGAAAGTGACCGAAATATGGGAAGACCTGCTGAATACGGCAGGCATCAAAACCGAAGACGGCTTTTTCGATGTAGGGGGCGACTCGCTTTTGGCTGTTGCGGCGGCAGAACGCATTAAACAGGCGCTGGAATGTGATTTTACCGTCACGGATTTATTCGAACACTCGACGATTCAGGCGATCAGCCGTTTTATTGTTGAAACAAAACAGGCGGATGAACCAGAAACGACCGGCCAAGATGAGAGAGAAAGAGAACAAACACCGCAAAACGGGATGCCGTCTTACCTTGAAGACAGTGTGGCAATAGTAGGGATTTCCTGTCAGTTTCCCGGCGCGAAAAATCATCATGAGTTCTGGAAGCAGTTAAGAGAAGGAAAGGAAAGCGTCCGTTTCTATTCGGAACAAGAGCTCCGGGAAGCTGGCGTCCCGGAAGATTTGATCGAAAATCCAAACTATGTGCCGGCATTATCGGCGATAGAAGGAAAAGATCTCTTTGATCCTGAGTTCTTTCACATTTCTCCGAAAGATGCTGAATTTATGGATCCTCAGCTGCGGCTTCTGCTGCTTCATTCCTGGAAAGCTGTCGAGGATGCGGGATATGTATCCAAAGAGATTCCGAAGACAAGCGTTTATATGTCGGCGAGCAATAATTCGTATCGGTCGCTTTTGCCGGAAAAAACGACAGAAGGCCACGAATCACCTGACGGCTATGTGTCATGGGTGTTAGCGCAGAGCGGTACGATTCCGACGATGGTTTCCCATAAGCTCGGATTAAAAGGGCCAAGCTATTTCGTTCATTCCAATTGCTCGTCATCACTGGTCGGTCTTTATTCAGCCTGCAAAAGCATAACGAGCGGAGAATCAGAATACGCGCTCGTCGGCGGAGCAACTCTGCACGCTTCGACCAGCATCGGCTATGTGCATCAAGCCGGATTGAATTTTTCAAGCGACGGGCATGTCAAGGCATTTGACGCTTCAGCCGACGGTATGGCGGGCGGAGAAGGAGCGGCTGTCATTCTGCTGAAAAAGGCGTCACAAGCCGTACAGGACGGAGATCACATATACGCCGTGCTCAGAGGCATCGGTCTGAACAATGACGGAGCGGATAAAGTCGGTTTTTACGCACCGAGTGTAAAAGGCCAGACGGACGTCATCCAGCATGTTTTAGACAGCACGGGCGTTCACCCGGAGACCATTTCTTACATTGAAGCACACGGCACGGGAACGACATTGGGTGACCCGATTGAAATGTCTGCGCTGCAGCAAGTGTATAAACGTTACACGGATCGGGAGCAGTATTGCGGGATCGGCTCCGTAAAAACGAATATCGGCCATCTGGATACAGCAGCGGGCCTTGCCGGATGTATTAAAGTTGCGATGAGTTTATATCATCGGGAGCTGGCGCCTACCCTTAATTACACATCACCGAATCCGAATATCACATTCAGCGGTTCGCCGTTTTATGTGGCGGACAAGAGAAAACCGCTTCCGGAGAGAGACACGCCGCACCGCGCAGCGTTAAGCTCATTCGGACTCGGAGGAACAAACGCACACGCTATTTTTGAACAGTATGAAAACAAAACGATCAGCGGATCAAATGACGGACAGCCGCCTTATATCGTTCCGCTCTCAGCGAGAAATCATGAGCGTCTGACTGCCTATGCGTCTTGTCTTTCTGACTTTTTGAATGACGCCGAAAACGATGTGTCCTTGCATGATCTGGCATTTACGTATCAGACCGGACGTGAAGCGATGGAAGAGAGAGCCGTTTTTATCTGTCATGATCGTCACGATTTGAAGCGGCAGCTGCAGGATTTCATCAATGGCAATGACCAAAACATCTTACGGGGCGAAAAGGTGAGAAATAAAGAAGCGTCATCTCAGGAGCTGGATGAGCTTGCGGCATGTCAGACACGGGATGAAAAGCTGAAAGCACTTGCGGCGCTTTGGATAGAAGGGGTGCGTGTCGATTGGGGCTTATTGTATGAGGATTCCGCGCCGCAAAAAATCAGTGCGCCGACCTACCCGTTCGCAGAGGAGCGCTTCTGGCCGGAAGAAACCGTGAAGCAAACAGATGCGAAGCTTTTGCATCCGCTGGTACATCAGAATACATCCGTTTTGCAGGAGCAGCGGTTCAGTTCGGAATTCACGGGAAAAGAGTATTTTATTGCCGAGCATATCATTAAAGGAATGGCGATCGTGCCTGCTGCCGTCACCCTTGAGATGGCACGGGCCGCGGCGGAGAGAAGCATCGGCGGGGTAACAGACGAATCTCTGGGCCTGCGTTTAAAGAATATCGTATGGGTCCGCCCGGTGATAGCCGATCAGGAGGCTGTCCGTGTTCATATCGGACTTTATGAAGAAGAAGACGGGCAGATTCAATACAGAATGTACGGCGGGAATGATTCAAGCGGTGAAGCAGACCTTCTTTATAATCAGGGCATCGCTGAAATCATCCGGAAAGAACCGGAAGAAACAGCGGATCTTGATGAGCTGAAGCGCCGATGCGCGCAGGGAACAATCGAATCTCAAGCGTTTTACAAAGGAATGATCGGAGCTGATTACGGGCCGGGCTACAAAGGTGTCCAGCTTGTATACAAAGGCGAAGACCGGATGCTTGCTAAATTGAAGCTTCCTGAATCCGTCTCTCATACAAAAGCTGATTATATCCTTCATCCGAGTATGATGGACGGTGCGCTTCAGGCCGCCGAATATTTGCAGAACGTGACAAGAGCGCAACTTGCAGAAAGCGGAGAACCATTCAAAGCCGCATTGCCGTTTGCTTTAGAGGAGCTGGACATTCTGGAGCCATGCGCTGATGACATGTGGGTGCACGTCACATTCAGCGCGAACAATAAAGCCGGCGATCCTATTCAAAAAGCCGATATTGATTTATATGACAATAACGGCGTGCTTTGTGTTCGGATGAGAGGTTTCTCAACGCGGATTATGGAAGAAAACGCGGGTGCCGGCGTTTCGGTCAGCCGTACCGAGACATTGCTGGCTGAACCGGTCTGGAAAGAGCAGCCGGAACCGGCGGACCGCGAGCCGTCGTATGAACAGCATATCATTTTCCTCTGTGAGTACGATGAGGCCGTTAAACAAGCAGTCGAAGCAAAGCTTAAACATGCAAGCGTCTTGATCTTGGACGAGCGTCCCGCATCCATTGCAGAGCGGTATCATTCTTATGCGGGCCAGCTGTTTGCCTGTATGAAAACCATCATGAAAAATAAGCCGAAAGGCCGCATCCTTCTTCAGGCTGTCACGCGGTCAGCCGGCTTACAGCAGGTGTTCTCAGGCATTACCGGTCTTTTCAAAACGGCATGTCTTGAACAATCCAAGCTGATCTGCCAAATGATAGAAGCCGATGATAAAGAAAGTGCTGAAGGCATAGCGGAAAAAGCGGCGGAAAACCGCAGGCATGCCGAAAGCGTCCATGTGAAATATGAAAACGGCAAGCGCTTTGCCACTGATTGGAAAGAACTGGACATTTCTGAAGCGGAGCCTGACATTCCGTGGAAAGATAAAGGCGTTTATCTCATTACAGGAGGTGCGGGAGGTTTAGGCCTGATCTTTGCAAAAGAGATTGCAACCCGCACAAAAGGCGCCGACATCATATTAACCGGCCGATCCGCTCTCGGAGAAAAGCAGAAAGACATGATGGAAACAGTGCGTTCTGCCGGTGCATCTGTCTTTTACGAGCAGACCGATGTCACAGATGAAGCAGAAGTATACCGTCTCATCCGCAATATCCGCAAACGGCATGGCAAGCTGGACGGGATTGTACACAGTGCCGGTGTTATTAAAGATAACTACATGGTGAAGAAGACGGCGGAGGAATACCAAGACGTTCTCGCTCCGAAAGTGAAGGGTCTTGTCTATCTTGACGAAGCGTCACAGCACGAGAAATTAGATGTCTTTATTGTCTTTTCCTCCTTATCGGGTGTGCTTGGAAGCGTCGGCCAGGCTGACTATGCATCCGCAAACGTCTTTATGGAGATGTATGCCGAGTACCGCCGTTCTTTGAAAGCCGCAGGACAAAGATACGGAAAGACGCTTTCTGTCAGCTGGCCGTTATGGAAAGAAGGCGGAATGCAGGCAGGAAAGCAGACAGAAGATATGCTGATGCAGGAGGCGGGAATCGCACCGCTCGGCACAGAAGCCGGCATCAAGGCCTTATATCAAGGCTTGATGAGCGGGACAGCCCGGATGACGGTTCTTGAAGGAGATGGGAAAACCATGAAAGAAAAGCTGTTCCGCAAAGAAGATGAACGTCCGGAAGCAGAGACCGGCGTACGTCATGACATTGATGCTGACAGCCTCCTTGAAAAAGTGAAGCATCTGTTAAAACAGCAGACGGCCTCACTGTTAAAAGTGAAGCTTGACAACATTGATCCTCATGAAGAAATGACAAAATACGGGTTTGACTCAATTTCGATGACCGAGTTTACGAACCGGTTAAACAAAACGTACCGGCTTACGTTAACGCCGACGATTTTCTTTGATCATCCAACAATCCATGAATTTGCCGTTCATTTAATCGGTGAATACGAAGAGGAATTCGCGGGACGTTTTGCGGTAAATACAAAAACGGTCCAATCACAAAGCCCGGTAAAAGAGGCTCAAAACACGCGCCCGTCCGTTAAGCGCCGCCGCACTCTGCCTGAGACACCGCCGCAGACAGTGCAGCGGGACCAAAAGCCGGAGCCGATCGCAATCGTAGGCATCAGCGGAATTTTTCCGATGGCCGAAGACATTGAAGCTTACTGGCAGAACCTGAAAGAAGGCAAAGACTGCATGACCGAGATTCCGAAAGACCGCTGGGACTGGCGGGACTACTACGGGGATCCTGCAAAAGAAGCCAATAAAACAAACGTCATCCAGGGCGGATTTATTGACGGAATTGCAGAGTTTGATCCGTTATTTTTCGGAATCTCGCCCCGGGAAGCGGAACAGATGGACCCTCAGCAGCGTCTCTTGCTGACGTATGCGTGGAAAGCGATTGAAGATGCCGGATATGCATCAAAGAGTCTCTCAGGCACAAAAACAGGTGTGTTTATCGGGACTGGAAATACCGGTTACGGATCTCTTTTAGCCAACGCCGATGCGACGATTGAAGGGTCGTCCGCAGCCAATACAAGCCCGTCTGTCGGCCCGAACCGTGTCAGCTATACGCTCAATCTGCACGGACCGAGCGAACCGATTGATACGGCCTGCTCAAGCTCACTCGTTGCCATACATCATGCCGTTTCTTCAATTGAGGAAGGGACGTGCGACATGGCTTTGGCGGGAGGAATCAATACGATCATTCTTCCGGATGTGTATATCAGCTTTGACAAAGCGGGGGCGCTGAGCAAAGAAGGGCGATGCAAAACATTCTCCGATCAGGCTGACGGTTTTGCTCACGGGGAAGGAGCCGGGCTCTTTTTCCTCAAAAAACTGAAAGCGGCGGAGGCGGATGGAGACCATATTTACGGCGTCATTAAAGGAAGCGCGGTGAATCATGGCGGCCGCGCGGCATCTTTAACAACGCCTAACCCGAAACAGCAGGCGGAAGTCATTAAAGCCGCATACAAAAAAGCGGGCATAGATCCGAAAACAGTCTCTTATATCGAAGCGCACGGCACGGGAACAGAACTTGGAGATCCCGTTGAAATTAACGGTCTGAAGCAAGCATTCAGCTCATTTACAGACGGAAAAGAGAAAGCGTCCGGCTATTGCGGCTTAGGCTCAGTCAAAACGAATATCGGCCATTTATCCCTTGCGGCGGGAGCAGCGGGAATCATTAAAATCTTGCTGCAGATGAAGCATCGGACATTGGTAAAAAGCCTTCATTGTGAGACGGTAAATCCGTACATTCAGCTTGAAGACAGCCCGTTTTATCTGGTGCGGGAAACGATGGAATGGAAGACGCAGACGGACGAACACGGAAACGATGAGCCGCGCCGCGCGGGCATCAGCTCATTCGGCATCGGAGGGGTAAACGCCCACGTCGTCATCGAAGAATACATTCCGCAAGAAAAAGCGGAAGCAGATGATTCGCATATCAACCCATGTCTTTTCGTTCTATCCGCCAAAAATGAAAAACGCCTGAAAGAACAGGCCGAACAGCTGAAACGTGCGCTTACTGAAAAACGATACGATCAATCCAGCCTCGTTTCTATGGCTTATACCCTCCAAATCGGAAGGGACGCCATGGAAGAACGTCTGGCGGTTATTGCCGGGTCCGCAGAAGAACTGCAGGAAAAACTGTCACAGTTTATCAACGGGGATAAGAACGCGGACTTGTACAGAGGAAGAATAGACAAAGGCACGCTGCAAATGCTGACGGAAGATGAAGACATTCAAGAAGCCGTTGAAAAATGGATGGCACGCGGCAAATACGCGAAGCTGCTTGAATTATGGGTCAAAGGGCTGAACGTCAATTGGGCGAAGCTGTACGGAGACCGGCCGCCTAAGAGGATAAGCCTGCCGACATACCCGTTTGCAAAAGACCGCTATTGGGCGGAAAATCGTCCCGGAAAACATGAAAAAACAGCCATTGTTTCAGCCGGAAAACGAGACGTGCTGCATCCGCTTCTGCACAGAAATACATCAAACCTTGCCGAACAGCGGTTCAGCTCAATCTACACCGGGGAAGAATTTTACCTTGCGGACCATGTTGTACAAGGCGTGCCGATTTTACCGGGAGTGGCACATCTTGAAATGGCGCGCGCAGCAATGGAACAGGCATCTGAAGTGCCGGCCGGACAAGGAAGCATCAAACTTAAGAATACGGTTTGGGTGCGGCCGATCACCATTGAAGACGAGCCGGTCCATGTCAACATCCGCCTCGTTCCCGATCCTGCAAACAATGTTCAATTTGACATTTACAGCGGCCGGGAAACAGATCAGCCGTCCGTTTACAGTCAAGGTTCAGTATCAATCCGCCCTGACGCCGAGGCACCGGTCATTGATCTGCAAAAACTGAGATCACGATCCGCCGAGGCACCGTTTTCTGCAGAAGAAGTGTACGATATGTACCGCAAAATCGGTTTTGATTACGGCCCGGCTTTTCGGGGTGTCAAAGCGATTTATACAGGTGCCGATTTCGTACTGGGCAGACTGTCGCTTGATCCGGCTTGTTCAGACACGGTACGGCAGTATGTCATGCATCCGGGCTTAATGGACTCTGCGTTGCAGGCATCAAGCATATTAACCGGAACAAATGATGAAAAGCTGATGCTTCCGTTTGCGGTTCAGGAGCTCGAAGTATTCAGCGCATGCGCTGCCGAGATGTGGGTTTACGCCAGACTTTCCGAAGACCATAAAGCCGGCCAGGTTGAAAAACGCGATCTTGATATTTGTGATGAAAACGGCAAGGTTTGCGTAAGGCTGAAAGGTTTGTCATTCAGAACGGCAGAAAAAGAACCTGAGAAAAAAGAAAAAGCTCCGGAAACGCTCATGCTTGAGCCGGTATGGACCCGAAGCGATGAAACTGCCGCTCAAACGGAACCGGTTTTTGCCCGGCATATCGTGTTGCTTTGTGACACAGACGCCGGATTGAAACAAGCCGTTGAAGCTGCGGGGGCCGAATGCATTGAACTGACCTCCCCGCACAGGAAAGCGGCGGCGCGCTTCCGTGATTATACAGGACGGATATTGGAGACGCTGCAAAAACTGCTGAAGGAAGAGACGGAAGGAGACGTCCTCATCCAGACGGTTCTCACTAAAACAGATAAGCATCAGCTGCTCTCAGGGATTTCAGCTTTGTTAAAAACGGCCGGCCTGGAACATAAAAAACTGAAAACCCAGCTGATTGAAATAGAACCGGCGGAAAACGGCAGAATCACAGACATCATCAGAGAAAATAAAACACGGGCTGATGACAGCCATGTCAAATATGAAAACGGCATCCGTTACAGCGCAGATGTCAAAGAAACGGCCGTCTCCGGCAATAAAATACGTATTCCGTGGAATGACGGAGGCATTTATCTTATTACCGGAGGAGCCGGGGGCTTAGGTTTTATTTTCGCAAAAGAAATCGCCCGCAAAGTCAAAGAGCCGACACTCGTTCTGACAGGCCGTTCCGCATTAAGCGAGAATCAGCGGAAGCAGCTGCAATCGCTTGAATCACTCGGAGCAAAAGCGGAATACAGACAGGCTGATGTGACAAACGCTCAAACTGCGGCAGAGCTGGTCAATACAATTGAAACGGAATACGGCGGCCTTCACGGCATCATTCACAGCGCCGGTGTGATGAAAGATCAGTATATCGCAAAGAAAACAACCGAAGAGTTTTACAGTGTATTGGCGCCTAAAACCGACGGATTTGTCAACCTTGATGAAGCAACCGAGCATTTAGCGCTGGACTTTTTCATCGTTTTCTCATCCATATCCGGCGTCACAGGGAATGCGGGACAGGCGGATTATGCGGCGGCAAACGCATTTATGGACAGCTATGCGGCATACCGCAACGCACTGGTTACGGCAATGTACCGCCATGGACATACATTGTCGGTCAATTGGCCGCTTTGGAGAGACGGCGGAATGCAAGTCAATGAAGAAATGGCAAAGCTCACCGAAAAAAGAACCGGTGTCGTGCCGATGCGCACTGAAACCGGAATAGAAGCTCTTTACAACGCATGGAGCACGGGGAAAACAAGCGTGCTCGTCATGGAAGGAAACCGCGCCGTAATGCGGGAGAAACTACTTCAGAAGACGCCTGCAGCCGCTTTTGCACCTGTTAAGAAAACGGAGGAAACGCCTGCACCGAAGGACTTGACGGCGAAAATTCAGGAATTGCTGGCAAAAGAGGTTTCCGCACTTCTGAAAATAAACATTGATGAAATCGATATTGAATTGGAGTTCAATCAATACGGGTTTGATTCCATTACGCTGACGGAATTCGCCAACAAGCTGAATGACACTTATAAGCTTGATTTGACACCGACCGTATTTTTTGAATATGCGACGATTCAAGCCTTGGCACATCATCTGGCCGAAGACTATCACACCCAATTTGCCGGCAGCACACAGCCGAAAGAAGAGAAACAAAGCCGCATAACAGATGACGGCAGCATGAGACTGACAGGGAACAAGCGCTTTGCAAAAACTGCCGTACAGCCTGTTCAGACTGCGGTTGAACATAAATCGGAACCGATCGCCATTGTCGGTATGAGCGGAGTGTTTCCGAAGGCCGCAAATATTGATGAGTATTGGCGCAACTTAGAAGAGGGAACAGATTGCATAACAGAGGTGCCGGCGGATCGCTGGGACTGGCGGGAGTATTACGGCGACCCGCTTAATGAAGCCAACAAAACAAATGTAAAGTGGGGCGGATTTATTGACGGAGTTGCGGATTTTGATCCGCTGTTCTTCGGAATTTCACCGCTGGAAGCCGAACAGATGGATCCGCAGCAGCGCTTGTTAATGATGTATGCGTGGAAAGCGATTGAAGATGCGGGATATTCCGCTAAAAGCCTTTCCGGCACGAAAACAGGCCTGTACATCGGCACGGGAAATACCGGATACGGCTCACTGTTTTCCGACTTGGATATTGGCGGTGCATCAGCCGCAAATATGAGTCCGTCTGCGGGACCGAACCGTGTCAGCTATATGCTCAATCTGCACGGGCCGAGTGAACCGATCGACACTGCGTGCTCCAGCTCGCTGGTCGCGATTCATCACGCCGTATGCGCCATTGAAAACGGGAACTGCGACATGGCGATCGCCGGCGGCGTGAATACCGTCGTCACACCGCAAGGCCACATCGCTTATGACAAAGCCGGCGCGCTGAGCAAAGAAGGGAAATGCAAAACATTCTCCGACAGGGCGGACGGATTTGCCGTCAGTGAAGGTGCCGGAATACTGTTTTTGAAAAAGCTGTCAGAAGCAGAAAAAGCGGGCGATCACATCTATGGCGTCATTAAAGGCAGCGCGGTCAATCACGGCGGACGCGCGAACTCCTTGACGACGCCGAATCCGAAAGCCCAGGCGGAAGTCGTCAGAACGGCTTATGACAAAGCCGGCATTGATCCGAGAACCGTCACTTATATTGAAGCGCACGGAACCGGAACGGAGCTTGGCGACCCGGTCGAAATCAACGGACTGAAATCGGCCTTTCAAAAGCTGTACGAAAAAACCGGCGATCCCGCCGTTTACGCGAGTCACTGCGGTCTGGGCTCGGCAAAAACCAATATCGGCCATCTGTCGCTTGCAGCCGGTGTCGCGGGTGTGATCAAAGTGCTGATGCAGATGAAGCATAAAACCCTTGCAAAAAGCCTCCACAGCGAGGTCATCAACCCGTATATCAAACTGAAAGACAGCCCGTTTTACATCGTACAGGAAAAAAGAGAATGGACGGCATTGAAAGACGAAAACGGCAGCGATCTGCCGCGCCGTGCGGGAATCAGTTCTTTCGGCATCGGCGGCGTAAACGCCCATGTCGTCATTGAAGAATATATCCCGAGGGAAGAAAGAAAAACAGCCATTTTCACACACCCTCAAATCTTTGTGCTGTCGGCCAAAGAAGAAGACCGTCTGCAAGAACAGGCACACCAGCTGGCACAAGCTTCTTTTACCGATGAGGATCTTACGGGTATTGCTTACACGCTTCAGCAGGGACGTGATGCCATGGAAGAGAGAGCGGCCGTTATCGCTTCCTCCGCCGAAGAACTGCGGGACAAGCTAAAGAGCTGTGCGAAAGGGAATTATGACGCAGCGGGCATCTATAAAGGGAAAGCGGGTAAAGCCGCGCTGAAATCCATTATGGCAGGCGCAAACGGCGAACCGGATACAGAAGAACTGATCAGCCGCCGGGAGAATGACAAGCTTGCGGAATTATGGGTGCAGGGTGCCGATATCAAATGGGACGGCCTATATGCTGATATCAAGCCCCAACGGATGAGTCTTCCTGCTTATCCGTTTGCGAAAGAGCGGTACTGGATCACAGACAACCGGCCGAAAGCAGAGAAGCCGCAAGCTGTGCCGACGGCCAAGGTGCTGCATCCGCTGCTTCACGAAAACGTATCGGATTTAACAGAACAGCGGTACCGATCTGAATTTACGGGGCAGGAGACGATTTTCACCGATCATCTGATTAAAGGCAAACCGGTCATGCCGGGCGTCGCCTACTTGGAAATGGCTAGGGCGGCAGTTGCTCAGGCGGTCAAAGGGCAAAAAGAACGTCCGTCTGTCATCCGCCTGAAAAACATCGGTTGGGTTCGGCCGATCGAAGCGGGAAGCCGCCCGATTGAAACGCAGATCAGCCTCGTTCCGAGGGAAAACGGTGAGATCGTGTATGACATTTACACTGCTTCACAAACAGAAGCAAGCGGCAGGCAAATACACTGTCAGGGGACTGCCGGCATTCTCAGCGCCGATGAGACTCCGCATCGTGATATAGGCGCCCTGAAAGCTCAATGCAGCCGCAGCATGCTGACTTCTGAGCAGTGTTACAGCTTATTCGGAAAAATCGGTATTGACTACGGTCCCGGACAACAAGGAATCAAGCAGATTCATATCGGAAGCAATCAAGCATTGGCTGAGCTCCGGCTGCCTTCCTTCCTCGAAGAAACGGCAGATCAATACGTTCTTCACCCGTGTATGCTTGATTCAGCTTTGCAAGCGACAATCGGGCTGAAGCTGCACGCAGATGATAACCAGCTGTCACTGCCGTTCGCTCTCGAGGAACTGGACATTTTCAGTCCGTGCACGACAAGCATGTGGGCGTATGTCAGCTCACGGGGAACGGACGAGAAAATACAGCGGCTGGACATTGACTTATGCGATGAGACAGGCCGGGTCTGTGTCAGGATTAAAGGGATTTCTTCCAGAATGATGGAAGGCCCTGCGCCGGAAACATCATTAAATGGAGCAAACCTTCTGGCTCCGGTATGGGATCTTGCGGAATTCAGTGACCGAAGCCCGGCATATAAGACGGAAGAGGTTGTCTTTATCGCAGGGGATGAGGAGAGCGCAGCTTTTCAATTGCATCATCCTTATGCGAAAAGGCTTCATATCACCCCGAAGGATGAAATAGAGGCTGTTGCAGCAAAAATGAAAGCAAGCGGGACATTCGGCCATATCGTATGGATCGCCCCTGTTCACAGCGCTGCTGACATGGTGAAAGCTCAGGATACGGGCGTCATCCAGATGTACAGAGTGATCAAGGCCATGCTTGCTTTAGGATATGGAGGCAAGCGAATCAGCCTGACTGCAGTCACCATAAAAACACAGTCCGTACAGCCGGCGGACATCATTGATCCGGCTCACGCAGGCCTTCACGGTTTAATCGGCTCGCTCGCAAAAGAGTATCCGAACTGGCAAACAAGGCTGATTGATGCCGGATGCCCGGAAGATGTTTCAAAGGCGGAGCTGTTCTCGGCGCCGTTCGATGAGCAAGGCCATACATGGGCGTACCGGAACAATCTCTGGTACAAACAGCGCCTCATTCCTGTACAGCAGCCGATGTCAAGCCGGCCCGCTTACCAAAAAGGCGGCGTCTATGTCGTCATTGGCGGCGCCGGAGGTATCGGCGAGGCATGGAGCGAATATGCCGTAAAAACGTATCAGGCACGCGTCGTTTGGATCGGCAGACGAAAACATAACGGCGCCATTCAGGAAAAAATCGACAGACTCAGCCAGTTCGGCCCGGATCCGATTTATGTTGAAGCAGACGCGGCAGATCAGGATGAACTCACACGGGCGTATGAAACGATCAAACGCACGTACCCGCAAATAAACGGAATCATCCATTCCGCAATCGTTTTAGAGGATCAGAGTCTGGCAAATATGCCGGAAAGCCGTTTTAAAAGCGTGCTCGCTGCAAAGGTTAATGTCAGCGTGAATATGGCCCATGTTTTCCGAAATGAGCCGCTGGACTTTGCTTTGTTCTTCTCGTCTGTACAATCATTTGCACGAGCGGCCGGACAAAGCAATTACGCCGCCGGATGCAGTTTCAAAGATGCCTTTGCCGCTCATTTGGCTCAAACGCGGCCGTATAAGGCGGCGGTGATGAATTGGAGCTACTGGGGCAGTGTCGGAATCGTCTCATCTGCCGACTATCAAGAACGGATGAAACAGGCGGGAGTCGGATCAATTGAAGCGCCCGAAGCAATGGCGGCGCTTGAACGATTGCTCGGCGGCCCGTTGAACCAGTTCGTCATGATGAAACAGGCGGAAGAGCCTTTGGAAAAACCGGAAGAAATGATAGAAGTATACCCGGAACATCACGGCTCGGCGATGCAAAAACTGCGAAGCTATCAGCCTAAAGTAACTAGACGTGCACAACAATTGAGTTAAGGAGGGGACGGCTTTGCAAAACACTGAAGATCTTCTTTACAAACTATTGGCAGGCCAGCTGAAATCTGTCGGATTCTTTACAGAAAACGAGACACAGCCTGTATTGCAGGGGTTTTACGGCAGGTGGCTGGAAGAAAGCATCTCCATCTTGGTGCAAAAAGGCTTTTTGAAACAGTCAGGCAGTACGTATGTGTTAACAGGTCCGATAGAGCGTGCGGACGTGCTGTGGAAAGAATGGGATGAAAAGAAAGCTCCTTTACTCAAGGACAGCAGCAAACAGGCGATGATCACTTTAGTGGAGACAGCCCTCAGAGCTTTGCCGGATATTTTATCCGGCAGAGTTTCTGCCACTGATGTTCTGTTTCCTGATTCCTCAATGGAATTGGTAGAAGGAATTTATAAAAACAATGAAACGGCAGACTACTTTAATGAAGTGCTCGCTGACACATTGACGGCTTTCATTGATGAACGACTTAAAGAAGACCCGAATGCAGAAATCCGGATATTAGAGATCGGAGCGGGGACGGGCGGGACAAGCGCGACCGTTTTCAAAAGATTAAAAGAGTACAAACATCATGTAAAAGAATATTGTTATACCGATCTGTCAAAGGCCTTTTTCATGCATGCTGAAAAAGAATACGGCCCCGACAATCCGTATTTGACTTATAAGCGCTTTAACGTGGAGGAGCCCCCGGCTTTACAGGGTGTAGAGGCGGGCGCATATGACGCGGTGATTGCGGCAAATGTGCTTCACGCGACAAAAAATATTCGCCAGACGCTTCGCAATGCCAAAGCGGTGCTTAAAAAGAATGGGATTTTGCTATTGAATGAGATCAGCAGCCATTCGGTTTATTCTCACCTGACATTCGGTCTTTTAGAAGGCTGGTGGCTGTATGAAGACGCCGAACTGCGTATTCCCGGGTGCCCGGGGCTGTATCCTGAAGCGTGGCAGTCCGTGCTGGAAAGCGAGGGATATCGGTACGTTACATTTATGGCGGAACCGTCACATCAGCTCGGCCAGCAGATCGTGGCGGCAGAAAGCGACGGCGTCATCAGGCAAAAACAGCAGGATGCGCAGGCGGCTGAAGAAACTGCAGCTTCCAAAGAGCCGGCTGATTTCACAGAACCGGCTTTCTCAGTGACAGACCGGACCGTGCAATTCATAAAAGAAACGTTAGCCAAGTCGATAAAGCTTGCTCCCGAGCGCATTCAGCCGGAAACGAGCTTTGAAAAATACGGCATTGACTCCATTTTGCAGGTGAATTTCATCCATGAACTGGAAACATTGACGGGCGAGCTGCCGAAAACGGTCTTATTTGAACACACGAATACGAAAGAACTTGCCGAGTATTTGCTGGAAACTTACCCGGATAAGCTTCAACAGGCATTTGGAGCTGAAGAAGCGCCTCCTGAAACTGAGCATCGGGAACCTGTAATGGCTGAACCGGTGCCGCTCGTCACGGAAACGCGGCGATTTATCACTGAACCAAAAGAGCCGGACGCGCCAAAGCCAGAAAAAGAAACCGCCGCCGCTGATCGATCTGAACGTGACGACATTGCCATTATCGGCATCAGCGGCCGCTACCCGGAGTCTGAAACCCTCGATGAGCTGTGGGAGCATTTAAAAGCCGGAGATAGCTGTATCTCAGAAGCCCCGGAAAACAGATGGAAATCCGGTCTTCTGAAAACAATGGCAAAAGAAACACGAAAAGAAGATCGCAAAACAAGGTACGGCGGATTTCTGCAGCATATTGACGCTTTTGACCATCACTTGTTTGACGTTAAGGAAGACCATGTGATGGAGATGACGCCTGAGCTCCGGTTAAGCCTTGAAACCGTATGGGAAACATTTGAGAATGGAGGCTACTCGTTAGAAAGATTAAACAAATGGCAGGAATCAGACAGCGGCATCGGTGTATTTATGGGCAGTATGTACAATCAATATTTCTGGAATATCCCGTCATTGGAAAAAGCCGCGCTCAGCTCTAACGGAGGGGATTGGCATATCGCCAACCGCATTTCTCACTTTTTCAATTTAACGGGTCCGAGCATGGGCGTTACGACCGCATGCTCCAGCTCACTGAGCGCCATCCATCTCGCCTGTGAGAGCCTGAAGCTTAACAGCTGTTCTATGGCGATTGCCGGAGGGGTCAATCTCACACTTGAACCGTCTAAATATGATGCGCTTGAACGGGCGAATTTGCTTGAACAGGGAAGTGAAAGTAAAAGCTTCGGAACCGGCACAGGCCTGATGCCGGGAGAAGGGGTCGGGGCAGTGCTATTGAAGCCGCTCTCCAAAGCGGTTGCAGACAGCGATCATATTTACGGCGTCATTAAAAGCAGCGCATTGTGCCATAGCGGCGGACGGCAGATGTACACGGCTCCGGATCCGAAACAGCAGGCGAAGCTCATGGCGGCTTCCATCAGCAAAGCCGGAATCAATCCGGAAACAATCAGTTATGTTGAATCAGCGGCAAACGGCTCTGTATTGGGAGATCCGATTGAGGTCATTGCCCTGACAAACGCGTTTTCGCAATATACCGGTAAAAAACGTTTTTGCGCGCTTGGATCCGTCAAGTCAAATCTCGGCCATTTAGAGGCGGCTTCCGGTATGTCCCAGCTCACGAAAGTGCTGCTGCAAATGGAGCGGGAAACGTTAGTTCCGACGATTAACGCAAAACCGCAAAATCCGAATATCTCGCTTGAAGAAACGGCCTTTTATCTGCAGGAGAAAACCGAGTATTGGGAGCGTCTGAAGGATGCCGAGACGGGAGACATCATCCCGCGGAGAAGCATGATCAATTCCTTCGGGGCAGGCGGGGCATATGCAAACCTGATCGTAGAAGAATATATCAGTCCGAATTCCGATCATGACCGTCACGGCAATGAGGAATATATTTTCCCCGTGTCAGCGAAAACGAAATGGAGTTTTGAAGCCTATCTTGACAGGCTGGCGGCTTTTTTAGAAAAAACGCCATCTCTTCATCCGGCCGCCATTGCATCCGCTCTGCAAAAAAGAACGCATCATTCGGAGTATCGGGCGGCATTTACGGCTTCTTCCGTACAGGAACTGCTGAACGAGCTGGCCTCTTACCGCGCGGATCAGCCGGGGCGGAGCCGCTCCGATTCTGCCGTCGGCCATCGGGCGCGGCAATGGGAAAAAGGAGAGAATATCGCATTTGATCAGTTGCAGCAAGAGCACGCCGTTCATCTGCCTGCTTATGCTTTTGACCGCCGGACTTCTTTTCAGTTCGGTGAATCAGAAAACGCTGCCGGCGTTCAGGTGATATACAGTGATGATGATCCATATGTGCAGGGGCATCAATTCAGCGGAGAACCTGTCCTCGTCGGCGCTACATACAAAAGCCTGGCAGCCGAGCAGTTTTATCATCTCTTTCCTGAAGCGGAAGGAGGACAAATTAAAAAACTGAATTACGTCAATCCCATTGCTGTAAAAAAAGGCGATCGCATCGAGCTGAAAACAGAATCGAAGCAAAACGGGGATGCATTTGAACTGAGCATGATGTACCGCAGCCGCACGTCTCCTGATTGGAGCATAGCGGCGTATGCCGAGTGCAGTCCGTATCCGTTTCAGAAGCAGCACGCGGATCTGGCGGCCATTCAGCGTTCTTACCGGGAAGCGGGGATAGATAAGTTATACGGCGACGGCACGGGAACCGTCGTGTGGGGAGAAGAATTTAAAACGATCACACGCCTGTACAAAGGCACTGATGCGGTGTTAGCAAAGCTGAACCTGAGTAATATCGGCTCACAACAAGCGCATCATTACGCCATAAATCCGTTAATCGCCAACAGTGCTTACTTGGCCGCGCTGTCTTTATTGGACCAAGCCGATGCGGAAAGCTATCTACCGTTCGGCATTAATGCCGTCACCTTCAGCAGCCCGGCAGATCTAGATGATTGCTGGCTGCACATCAAGCTGGCCAAACAAACAGGGGAAATGATCCTGTTTAACGCAGATGTCATCAGCAGCCGATCTGAAGTGGTGATGTGTTATGAAGGCTATGCCCTGAAACGGTTCCGTCCGGAAGCCAAACAGATCAATCAGCCGGCCCGAACGGCTCTTAAAAGCCCGGGGGATCTGGTTTCTGCCGGCAGTCTGACAGATCATATCCGCAGCTATGTCCTTGGCAAGCTTGCCAAAATGATGAGTGAACCTGTGCCATCCCTGCGTTCTGATGTAAATATTATGGAATTGGGGCTTGATTCAGCGAGCCTGATCGGACTGACAAAAGAGATCGGCCAAGAGGCAGAAATCGATGTGAATCCGACATTGTTTTTCGAGTACCCGACGGCAGAAGAGCTGACCCGCCACTTCGCTTCAGCGTATGAGAGTAAGTTTTCTCAATTGCTTGCCGATCATAAGCATTCAGAAGAGGCTAAGGTCACGGAAACAGAAGAGCGCACTTTGCCGAAGGAACAGCATACGCCTTGTGATAACGGTAATATCAAACAAGGAATCGCCATTATCGGTATGTCAGGCCAGTTTCCGCAATCTCCGGATGTCCAGTCTTTTTGGGAGCACATCGTAAACGGAGATCACTGTATTTCAGAAATTCCGGCGAACCGCTGGGACTGGCGCCGTTACGCCGATGATGAGGATGACACAGGTCTCAAATGGGGCGGTTTTATTGACGGTGTCGGAGAATTTGACCCGCTCTTTTTCGGAATTTCTCCTAAAGAGGCTTCACAAATGGGGCCGGAGCAATTTCTGCTTTTGATGCATACATGGAAGGCAATGGAGGATGCGGGCCTGACGAGTAAGACGTTATCAAGCAGACCGACGGGCGTTTTCGTTGCCGCGGGTAATAGCGACCCGAACAATGGAACAGCCATTCCGTCCATTATCCCAAACAGGATATCATATGCCTTGAATTTACAAGGACCGAGTGAATATTACGAGGCGGCCTGCACGTCAACACTAGTGGCTTTGCACAGGGCGGTTCAATCAATCCGTTATAACGAATGTGAGCAGGCTGTCGTGGGCGCCGCCAATATTCTGCAGTCGCCGAAGGGCTTTATCGGTTTTGACTCAATGGGATATTTAAGCAAAAACGGCCGGGCGAAATCTTTCCAAAAAGATGCCGATGGCTTTGTCAGAAGTGAAGGCGCGGGCGTCATCATTATCAAACCGCTTGAGGCGGCAATTGAAGACGGCGATCATATTCACATGGTCATAAAAGGAACCGGGGTGTCTCATGGCGGTAAAGGCATGTCGCTTCACGCGCCGAATCCGGCGGGGATGAAGGCTGCGATGAAAAAAGCGTACGAAAACACCGATGTTGACCCGCAAACCGTCACATACATTGAAGCACACGGCATCGCCTCCGAAATGGCAGATGCGCTTGAGTTCAATGCAATCCAAGCGGGTTACGGCGATTTTACGAATGAGGAGGAAAGCGCGCCTTGTTACATCAGCACCGTGAAACCTTGCATCGGTCATGGCGAACTCGCTTCCGGACTGGCCGCCCTTATAAAAGTGGCGATGGCCATGAAACATCATACCATCCCGGGGATTCCCGGTTTCACAGCCGCAAATGAGCAAATGACCAATCAGCAAAGCCGCTTCCGATTCACTGAAGACAATCAAGAATGGACACAGCTTACCGACCGTACAGGCAGTCCGATTCCGCGCAGGGCCGCAATTAACAGCTATGGATTCGGCGGCATGAATGCGCATGTCGTTTTGGAACAGTACAGCCCGAGCCCTAAAGACAAAGAATCTGTGCATGAACCGCAGCTTATCGTGCTTTCTGCTAAGAGCGAAGGCCGGCTTAAGGCGGCCGCAGGTCAGCTGGCCGATTTCATACAAGCTGAACATACTCCGTCACTGCGGGATATTGCTTATACGCTCCAGACCGGCCGCGAGGCGATGCATTGCCGCCTGGCATTTGTTGCCCGCAATCAAGATGAACTGCTGGAAAAGCTGAAAGACTACAGAGCATTTTCCGGAGAAAGCAATGGAGTGAAAAGCTTCTTTACCGGCAGTCAGCAGACTGGAGCAGGAGACATCGGCATTTTACTGGAAGGGACGCTCGGTACAGTCGTCACGGAGACGCTTTTGGCTGAAAACAATCTGGAAAAGCTTGCATTTTGCTGGGTGAAAGGTGCGGATATACCGTGGGACAGACTTCACCAAGGCAAATCTGTTCAAAGAGTGCCGCTTCCGACATATCCTTTTGAAAAACATAAGTATTGGAACGGCAGTCAGACAGAAGACATCAGCCTTGAACCGATTCTAGAGAATCAACAGCTCCGCCGCGGGGGCGCGGCTGACATAGTGGCTGACATTTTAGGAATGGACGCAGCGGAAATGGACCCAAATAAGCCGCTGACTGAATACGGCTTCGATTCAATGTCCTGTATTCAGCTTCTGAAAAAACTTGAAGACACAGACTGCCGAGTAAGTCTGGAAGCTCTTCAGAACTGCGGCACTCTTCAGGAGCTCAGCTTGCTGTTAAAAACGAACCAATCGCAGGATGGGGAAGGGAAATTTCCCGAACTCGTCAAGCTCAATGAAAGAGAAACAGGACGTCCTGTTTTCTGGTTTCATGGAGGAACGGGAGGCGTCGAAGCGTATCAGCCATTCGCCAAAAAAAGCCAGCGTCCCTTTTACGGCATTCAGGCAAGAGGTTTGACAGGGAAAGATCCGCTGCAAGGAATCGGAGAGATGGCCGCTTCTTATGCGAGAATCATTCAAGCGGTACAGCCGAAAGGCCCTTATGACCTCGGCGGATATTCCTTGGGCGGAATGCTCGCATATGAAACGGCGCGCCTCTTGCAGGAGGAAGGTCATACGGTGAAAAGCGCCGTCATGATTGATACTCCGTATAGTGAAAAATGGAAAGAAAGAAAACCATCTGTCAAGTCAGTCATGCTGCAAACGATCAATACGATGCTTACGGCATATCTCAAGCCTGAAAATCCTGAAGACGCATTAATCAGCAGGGAAGACATTAACGTGCAGGCTGGGGAAGAGGCTGTATTGAATGAATTGATCAGCCTTGCCAAAGAGCGCGGACTGCCAAAACCGGAAGAAGCGATCCGGATTCAGATGGAGCAAATGATGAAGACGCAGCTTGCTTACGGAATGGAAGAGTATGATATGAAGCCGCTGCCGCATCCGGAAACGCTGCAGTGCTACTATTTCCGTAATAAAAGCGGCTTGTTCCTCGGAGATCTTGAACGTTATCTGACAGCAGCGGAAGAACAAAACCTGTTAGACCATGAGGCGTATTGGGAGGAATGGGAACGGCAGATAAAACAATTTCACCTGCTGGATGTTCATTCTTCTAATCATGTTACAATGCTGTCGGAATCAAAGCCGCAAAACGCCATTAAGGCATTCTGTGAAAAACTGTACGCAAATAAAGGAACAATAAGCGCCAATTTCCTTAATTCTTTCAGAAAAAAGCTGGACGAAACAAATGAGTTGGTAAAACGGTAATATAGAAAGAGCTGCCGGAGCAATCCGGCAGCTCTTTTTGACTAATGAGAACTAAATTTACTATGTACTAAATTTTCATAGTAATTTGTTGTTTCCTGTTAATAAGATATTTAAAAACCCCCAAATATGGGGGCGGATATTATAATCTGACAGGCAGTGCTTCAAGCCCTCTTAAAAACACATTCTTTCTCCATGATAAATCCTCAGGCGCTCCCTTCAGCTCTATATTCGGAAACCGTTTTAAAAGCGCTGTAAAGGCAATGGATGCTTCCATCCGGGCGAGCGGAGCTCCGAGACAGAAATGAATGCCGAAGCCGAAAGAGATATGGCGATTCGGTGTTCTCGCTATATTTAATGTATCAGGATCATCGAAATATTCCGGGTCCCGATTGGCTGAACCGATGCCGATAAATATCATATCGCCTTTTTTAATGGAAACATCTTTATAGGTGAAATCTTCAATCGCCCAGCGATTCGCCATCATGATGACGGGAGAGGTATAACGCAAAAGCTCTTCGACCGCCATCTGGATAGTTTCAGGCTGCCGCTTTATCTTCTCCAGCTGGTCTTTGTGCAAAAGAAGCGCCAGTGTGCCGGAGCCGAGAAGGTTAACCGTTGTTTCAAGTCCGGCAACAACTAACAAAAACAGCATGGAATAAAGCTCTGATTCACTCAGCTTTTGGCCGTCCTCTTCTGCGTAAATCAGCTTGCTCGTCAAGTCTTCACCCGGATGTATTCTTTTTTCTTCGATCAGTGTTTTCATATATTGTTTAAACTCTCTGAGCGCCTGATTGGTCGCTTCTCGTCCGCTTTCTGACGTGTCGACCATCGCGTTTGTCCACACCTGAAATGAGGCGCGGTCCTCTTTCGGAATTCCGAGCAGCTCTGAAATGACGATAAACGGAAGCGGAGCGGCGAAATCTCTCATGATATCAGGATCTGTTTTTGTTTCCATTTCATCCAGCAGCTCTTCTGTAATCCGTTCTATCCCGGTGCGAAGCTGCTCAATCATCCGGGGAGTGAACCCCTGATGCACCAAAGACCGCAGGCGTGAATGATCCGGCGGGTCCTTTGCCAGCATATGCTCTGATACAAAATCGATATCTTCACTGACATTCAGCTTTGCGATCAGCTCTTTCGGCATGACCCGTTTTACATCTCTCGTAATTCTGCTGTCCTTTAAAAACGCCATACAATCATCATAACGCGTGATGAGCCAAGCCGGAAAGGTGCCTCCGAAACGCTGCAGTTCGAATTTATGTATGGGATCCTGCTCTCTGAATGTGCTTAAAACCGCAAAAGGGTTTTCGTGAAACTCGGATGAGTGTGGATGAAACATTATTTTTTCCATCGTGATTTCCCCGCCTTCATGTTTTTAAGAAAGACTTAAGACATAACAAACTGCCGGTGCCTGCCGGCCGATCGGCATTCCTCCTTTTATCCGCTGAAGACACTGATTACAACGGCGCATAAGTATGTCTAAAATATATAAGGAATCAGAAGCTTGTTCAATAGAAAAACCGTAAAGCCGTCATTTTCGTTGGTTATCACCAAAACAGCAAACTTTTTTTACCAATTCATCATGTGTGCCGAATCCGGCTAATATACATATTTACGCTTCATATCAACTTCTTAAGGAGGCTGTGAATGACTGCGTTTATGAAATGGGCGGCAAGTCTGCTTTTGGTGATCTCTCTTCAGTTCAGCTTTATGAGCGCCGGCACTCTTTCGGAGAATACTGCCCGAGCCGCGTCCAGATACGATCAGGTGCTTTATTTCCCGCTGTTAAAATATCCGGAGACGGGAAATCATATAAAAGACGCCATTTCGGCAGGGCACTCTGACATTTGTACAATTGATCGCGGCGGAGCTGAGGATAGAAGGAAAGAATCATTGAAAGGAATTCCGACAAAGCCCGGATTTGACCGTGATGAATGGCCGATGGCGGTCTGTACAGAAGGCGGGGCTGGAGCTGATATCAGATATGTAACCCCTTCGGACAATCGCGGGGCCGGCTCATGGGTCGGAAATCAAATGAGCAGGTATTCCGACGGCACGAAAGTATTATTTATCGTTCAGTAATCTTCTCCGGCGCGCCGGAGTTTTTTTTATGCTATGAAAAGGCGGCGTACCGGCTGGACATATGAAATGGCGAAGAGTAAACTTATATGTTGGACTCAGCATGAGAAAGGATTGGATCACATTGACGGTGACTACATACCGAAATATTGCACTTTTGCTTCTTTGTTTAACTGCGGGAATTGTGGATGTGATCGGTTATTTAAGTTTAGGACACATCTTTACCGCCAACATGACGGGGAACATCGTTTTGTTCGGCATGGCGATCGGCAACTCATGGCATCTTGCCGTACTCAAATCTTTAACCTCGTTAATCGGATTTATTGCAGGCGTTATTGCCGCGGCTTGGCTTGTCGGCAATAAACAGAAATCATTCTGGCCCCCTGCGGTCACTGCCGCATTGATCATTGAAGGGGCTGTTTTGCTTTTGTTTGCTCTGTTCTCCTGCTTTTTTGCAGAATCCATTTCTGTTTATGTGCTGATTATGCTGCTCAGCTTCGCAATGGGAATGCAGACAACAGCCGCGCGAAAACTTGGTGTAGCCGGGATTTCCACGACTGTATTAACGGGGACGCTTGCTAATTTTTTTGAAGATCTCACCGCAAGGTTTTACAAAGCGGACAAGCGGAAGCAGTTTACGAGAGATGCGGTATTGCGCGCGCTTGCCTTGGTGCTGTATTGCTTTGGGGCGGTTATCGGCGCATTTGCCGAACCGAATTATAAATTCGCCGTGATCTGGCTCCCGATTATCATTATTTTAGGTATTATGCTTTGCGCATTTACAATGTTCCACGGTTACTCGGAAGAAAAAAAACAATAAAAAAACGCCGCTGATTCACGGCGTTTTTTTCGTTTTATTGCTCTTTTCGGGTCCCGATTGTATAAACGGCCCGATCTGTATGTACCTTTAATCCGTCTTGCTCTTTTTGGATGGTAATCTCGCCGAGCAAAGGGATTTCATACGCATCTTGAGGGAGCGGGACATTTCCTTCCTCCGTATAGGTTGTGCCGTGTCCTTTTAGGACGAGTTCTTCGTCAGCTACATAGTCATCGGGATGATTTGTCCGGCGGACGAGAACATCATCAAGGTGAAGCATGATCTGGTCCATATCAGAAATCTCGTTCCGGCTGTCTGTCAGCTCTCCTTTTCTGATATCAAGCGTTTGTCCGATCTGCTTTTGCAGCCATTCTGACAGTTCGGTGTTTGTAAGTGCCATTGATATTCCTCCTTTTATCTACACCATACTTATTCCCTATTTTTTTAGAAATACACTGCTCCGCTTAATCTTTTTTTCTGACAGCCGGTTTTGAAGAGTTACTAGTTTCTTCATTATAATTGTTTACTAAAAACGGGGTCATCTTCCGGTGCAGACGGCCCCGTTTACTCATCATATAAAGATTATTCTTTCGGCACGGCGTTTTCGGCGTTCACTGCACCCGCTCCGTAAATGTTCGGATCTTCATTTGTCCATTTATCCGGACTTTCCTTGATCAGTGTTTTCACTTCGTCAGGCGTAAGCTGCGGGTTCTGCTGGAGGATTAAAGCGGCAATGCCCGCACAGATCGGAGTGGCCATCGACGTGCCCGACAGACTGAAATACAACGACCCTACACGATTTGATTTTTGTAATTTGTCAAGGTATGAACGAGGTGAACGAAGGGACACGATATCGACTCCGGGCGCGAGAATATCAGGCTTTTCTTTTCCGTACACCGTCGGGCCGCGGCTTGAGAAAGAAGCAGCCGTATCGTCTTCATTCGCGGCCGTATCATTGTCATCATAGGCGCCTACCGTGATGACCTTCTCACTGACGCCGGGGCTTGAAATCGTTTGAGCTTCCGGACCGGAATTGCCGGCGGCGACGCAGACGACGATTCCTGCGTTCCATGCTTCTTCAACGGCCTTGACGAGCGGATCGTCCGTTTCTTTGTCATATCTGAGCGCTTCTCCGCCCAGTGACATGCTGATGATCCGGATCGGATTGTCAGTGTGTTTTTTATTATATTGTATGCACCATTCCACACCTTCAATGATATCAGCCAAGGTTCCCGAGCCTGTTTTGTTTAAAACTTTGACACCGATCAGATTGGCTTCAGGCGCGGGTCCCTGATATTTTCCGGAAGACGATGCGCCGCTGCTCGCGATATCACCGGCGCAATGGGTGCCGTGGCCGTTGTCATCATACGGTTCCGTCCTTTGATTCACAAAGTCTGCAAATCCGGTAATTCTTCCTTTTAAATCGGGGTGCTGATAGATTCCGGTATCAATGACGGCAACGGTTACGCCTTTTCCTGTTAATACGGTGCCGTTTCGGGTCACTTCTTTTGCATGTGATGATTCGGCTGCCGTATCGAGAAGTGCTTTTACTTCCCGGTTTAAATAGACTTTACGGATATCCCGGCATTGAGAAAGAAGCATGTGAAGGGCGGCCGGGGTGACTTCAGCGCTGCAGCAATTGATTGTGTGAAACTGCTTTTTGATCGTGCAGCGTTTTTCATTTGACAGGACCTGGCCTGTGCTGTGAAACCCGGATTCATGGCAGCCTTCCTCGAATTCAATGATGACTGACATTTTCTTTCTGTTTTTCACCTTTTTTTCGAAAAAACGATGGAGAAAGCAAGGCGTCCATTTGAAAGGTTTATATAACTGTAATACATTTTCTCTGAGCGGCCCGTCCAGCTTATGAGCATTTGACCGAACCATTTGTACCATTGAGTAACCAAACATATATACTTTTCCTCCCATTCTGGCGATTCTCTCTATACCATATGAACAGGCAGTATATTCGGTCCGTTTGTTTGTCCTTTCTGAGAGTTGGTTACTTGCGGCTTTTTCATTTGAAAAAGAACGTTTGTTCGCTTATAATGGAACCGACAGAAGGAGGTATATACATGAACATAATATTGAGACATTCCTTGGAAAAGCAGCTTCCGATTGATATTATATATATGAAAAAAGACGGCTCCATTTCAAAACGGACCATTATTATTAAAAAAGGGGATGAGCGGGCTGTAACGGCATTTTGCTGTACAAAAAAGCAGATGAGAACTTTTTTGACGGGCTCCATTCTGTCCTGCGCATTTGCTTCGGGAGACGGATATTCATTTTTAAAAGCGTATTCTTGATGCCATCTGTTTCCGGCTGTGAATCTCCCGCCCCTGAAAATTCGGGCATTCCTCCCTTTTTTTTTGCCTCTCTCAACCTTTTTTCACTGATGCCCGGCATTTGAGCGCTTGAACCGTGACCATCCATTGATTTTTCGAAACCGGGAAGTTTTTCACTGATGATAATGTTAATAGAATGTTAAGATAAGACCTATTGACAAAAATCCAAATAATGAATATCTCATTTTTCAGAAAGGAGCAAAGAAGGAGAGCTGATGAAAAGAATTATACTTAATGTCATCATTATCGTAGCAATGGTCTTACTAATAAGATGTGCTCACTATGCGTCAGACCCTGATCCCTCGAATTCTTCAGATACATACACAGATTTTAAAGATCTGGCTGAACATGAAGACCCCGATGATTATCATATATCGTACAATAAGCGAGAGGGGAGCCCTGTATTGATCATGTCGCCGCACGGAGGGAGAATTGAGGGCGGGGTGAGCGAGATCGTCCGCTCTTTCAGAGATGATTATTCAACCTACCTGTTTGAGGGATTAAAAGCGCATGATAACCAGACTCTTCATATTACGAGCACCAAGTTCGATGAGCCTTTAGCAGTCGAAAGCATTAAGCAGCACCATTATGTGATCGCAGTTCACGGTTATAAAGGCGACGAGAAAAATACCCTTGTCGGAGGAAGCGACCGGAAGCGGGCGGAAAAATTGGTGAGAGCTTTCAAACGAAATGGATTTCCTGCAGAATTGGCAACCTCAAAAACCGGTCTGGCCGGGGTTGACACAGAAAATATCAATAATCAGGCGCAAACAGGTCTGAGCATACAGCTTGAGATCAGCAGAGAACAGCGGGAAGCGTTTTTTGATAATTTCGACTACCGTGAAAGAGAATTCACAAAAACAGACGAATTTTACCGGTTTGTCCGTACGATAAAAAGAGTGATCAATCAAGAGTATTCATGAGCTTATCATAAGACAAACCAGTGAAAGATGAGTAAACTTGAAAAAAAGGAGGATGGTCCCTTGGCAAAACATCATTTTTATTTAAAAGCAAATTGGCCCGGAAATCGGAATGACGTCGGCGATATTAAAAGCGGCCGGCTGGAAACGGCTGTGTCCATTCCTAAGGAAATGGACGGTCCGGGAGAAGGCACAAATCCTGATGAGATGCTGCTTGGAGCGGCCGCGACCTGTTATATTATAACGCTTGCGGCAATGATGGAAAGAAGCGGTCTGGATAAAGAAGATTTACATATGGAATCTGAAGGAATTGTAGATGTAACAAACGGTGTGTTCACGTATCAAAAAATCATTCACCGCCCGTTTATATTATTAAAGCCGGATGCAAACGAAACGGATTTTGCACTGGCCAGGAAGTTAGCGCAAAAAGCGGAATCGTCGTGTATGATTTCACGAGCGGTTCAGGGAAACGTGGAGATGGAGCTTGAGGTTGAAGTAAAAGCCGCCCGCGCATGACGAATTCAAACGGTCAGCTCCGGGCCGTTTGATTTTTTTTCGTTTTTTGAGATTTGGAACGGTTGAGCAGGATGACGCCCGTGATGACCAACACAAGACCGATCATCATTTTGATCGTCATGGCTTCGTTAAAAACAATAAAGCCGACGATTGCAGTTAAAGCCGTGCCGACACCTGACCATGTCGCGTATGCGGTGGATAAATCAAGGCTTTTCAGTGAGAAGCTCAAAAACATAAAAGAGGCTCCGATTCCGGCAATGACGCCGAGAGCGGGCCACAGGTGCGTAAAACCGTCCGACAGCTTCAGCATCGTGCTCCCGAACACTTCTGATACAATGGCTAATGCCAAGCAAAGTAATCCTTTCATCAGCATGCCTCTCCTTTCTACCAATTCATCAAAATGACACCGGCCAATAAGAAAAAGAGTCCGATGACGGCCTGCTTGTCCAGTTTTTCCTGAAACCACTTCGCTCCGATAATGGACGCAAGCACCGTTCCGGCCCCGCTCCATGTAGCATAGGATAAGCTGAGCGGAATAAGATTCAGTGTCAGTGAAAGCATATAAAAGGCCAATGAATAGCCAGCCACTACAAGCGCGCTCGGCACAAACCGCGTAAATCCGCGGGAGACCTTCAGCATGGCCGCACCCATTGACTCTGATAAAATAGCAATTGTGAGGAAGATATAACCCAGAATCATATCCAATCCCCCTCTCATCATCATCTTCATGCCTTTTGTTTAAGGCAGTAAAATAAAATAATATCCGAACTTTACCCGGCAAGTCAAGACATTCGGCCTATATAAAAAGGCCCCTGAAAGGAGCCCTTTTTGATTGTCTTAGTAGTAATACGGATAACCTCCGTACGGATAGTAAGGGTAGCCGTAACCTCCGTACAAATACGGATTGAACAAAGCGCTTCCGACAAGTCCCCCGACAAGCCCTCCGACAAACGGTCCGCCGTAAAAACCAAACGGCCGTCCGAACCCGCCAAACCAAGGCCGGCCAAAACCAAAACCCGGCCGTCCGAATCCGAATCCGAATCCAGGCCGTCCGAATCCGAATCCGGGCCGTCCGAACCCGAACCCTGGCCGGCCAAAACCAAATCCAGGCCGTCCAAACTGTCTCATATCACTATCTGCTGCGTATGCGTATTCTTCATTCATAATTAAGGTACCTCCAAGAATAAATTTTAGATGATAACAGAGTATTCAGCCCACCAATTTTTGATTGGGCGTTTATCAAAAAAATAAAGGAGTGAGCTTTTGTGGGCCTGTATCAGTCCGATTGGTCAAAAAAACCTCCGCACACACACGCTTACCGGGCTGTAACGGATGTTGTGCAGGGGCACTACCATTTGATCGAAGGCTTCTCACAGCCTGAGAACGGCAGCAATACGGATCAGCATACACATTTCTATACGGGCATCACCTCATTTGAAAACGGCCATTTCCACAGATATTACGGTATTTCCGGCCCTGCCATTCCGAGGGTTGACGGAACGCATTACCATGAGCTTTCAGAGACCACCTTTGCCGCCTACAATGAGCCGATTCAGATCCAGTACGGCGGCGTCGTTTACGATCCGCGGGAGGAAGGCCGGAAAACGCACCGCCACACGCTCAAGGGAAAAACGAAAGAGGTTGTCGGCAACGAGCCGATCGGGTGGTAATTGACGTTTAGCGCTCAGGAAAAAGGGCAAAATGGATAGGTGCATGGAGCAATGAATGCTATAATTAGGGGGAGATTTATAAAAGAGAGTGATACATATTGAAAAATACAAAACAGCCTGTCGTCATACTTGTCGGCCCGACGGCAGTCGGAAAAACAAAACTGAGCATCGGACTCGCAAAAATGCTGAATGCGGAAATCATCAGCGGGGATTCCATGCAGGTATATAAAGGGATGGACATCGGAACGGCCAAAGTCACCGAAGAAGAGACAGAAGGCGTGCCGCATCATCTGATTGATATTTTGGAGCCGTCCGACACGTTTTCAACGGCCGATTATCAAAAAATGGTGAGAGAAAAAATCAGCGAGATTGCCGCCAGAGGAAAGCTCCCGATGATTGTCGGAGGGACGGGTCTGTACATCCAGTCTGTGCTGTATGATTATACGTTTACGGAACACTCCGGTGATCCTTTATTCAGGGAGCGCATGGAGAAACTGGCTGCCGAAGAAGGGGCTGAGGCTCTTCATGCCAAACTTGCGGCGGCCGATCCGGAAGCAGCGGCAGCCATTCATCAAAACAATACGCGAAGAGTCATCCGCGCTCTCGAAATTCTGCACATATCGGGCAAAACAATGTCAGAACATCTTAAAACTCAAAAACGGGAGCTGCTTTACAATGCGGTGCTCATCGGTCTTACAATGGACAGAGAAGTGCTGTACGGCCGGATTAACGAGCGTGTTGACCTGATGATGGAAGCCGGCCTTCTTGAGGAAGTCAAGCGGCTGTATGATATGAATATCCGGGACAGCCAATCGATTCAGGCGATCGGCTATAAAGAGCTGTATGAATATCTTGATGGAAAAGTGCCGCTTTCTCAGGCCGTGGAGCAATTAAAACAAAATTCAAGACGTTATGCGAAACGTCAGCTGACCTGGTTTCGCAATAAAATGTCCGTTTCATGGACCGATATGACGCCGCCTGTTGATCTTGAACAGAAAAAAAAGGAAATTTTCGAGTGTATAGCAGGAAAACTGGAAATTTAATCGAAACAGTATTGTATTGAGAACCAAGGAGGACGAAACATGAAACCGATTAATATTCAGGACCAGTTTTTGAATCAAATCCGAAAAGACAATACGTTCGTCACGGTATTTTTACTCAACGGCTTTCAGCTTCGCGGCCAGGTAAAAGGCTTTGACAACTTTACCGTCTTACTCGAAACGGAGGGGAAGCAGCAGCTTATTTATAAACATGCCATCTCCACGTTCGCCCCGCAAAAAAACGTTCAGCTTGAGCTTGAATAAACTTTTGCCAAAGACCATGAACAATGGTCTTTTTCTATGCGCATCTGTATATTGCCGGCTGTATATCGGCAACATAAAAGGGGGCTTGGAAAGCGATGTTCGAAAGTGAGAATGAACTGAGAAGAATCAGGATAACGCTCGTCTGGATCGCTGTTTTTTTGCTGTTTGGAGCATGCAGCAATCATGAAACGGTGGTGACGGATGATGACGGCGGCTCGGCGGATACCGAACCGCAGACAGAAGGCACGGTGCAGCTGGAGCATAACCATTTCGGCGTCGTCGAAGACGGTTATTTAAAAATATATCGTTACGACGAAAAAACGAATAAAGTCAAACTGAAAAAAGAAACGACGTTAGATGAGCTTGAATAAATTTCACAAGCTTTCGAATTTACAAAGCGGGCCGCACAAGCTACACTAGTTACTGACATTGATCATGCAGAGGGTGAGACGATTGAAACACAAGGTGATAATCAACCATTGGGAAGAAACCTGTGAAGATGATTCCTGCTATGAATATGGAACCAGCATCATTGTTGACGGCAAAGAACTGCTCAGAGAGGCTTCCATCACAAGCGCTCTGAAAGCCGTGCTGAAAGAAATCGGTGCTGATGCGGAAATAGAAGAGACCGTTGAAAGCGAAAAAAAATGTGATTCTTACAAAAAATAAGAATAAAAGTCTAGACTACTAAGCAGTTTTTTTTCATGTTATGATAGACATCGGCTTACACATGACACCTTGAGTAGGATGAGAGATGATTCTCGTTCTGCTCTCTTTTTTGGGCGTTAATCGGGGCAGAACCAAGGTCCGCTCTTTCAAAAATATGAACTTTTTATAAATCGATCTCAATATGTTGTGTTTTTCTGAGAGGTTAGTATACTATATATAGTGTTAAGAGATTCATTATTTTTGATAGGTCGTGATAAGGATGGTTCAAATCATATTTGATTCAAAGACAGGGAATGTTCAGCGTTTTGTGAATAAAACAGACTTTCAGCTGATCCGCAAGGTGGATGAAATGGACCACGTGGACACTCCGTTTGTTTTGGTCACCTACACGACAAACTTCGGCCAGGTACCGGCATCAACACAATCATTTCTCGAAAAATACGCCCATCTCTTATTAGGAGTCGCTGCGAGCGGCAACAAAGTATGGGGCGATAACTTTGCAAAAAGCGCCGATACCATTTCAAGACAATATCAGGTGCCGATCTTGCACAAATTTGAACTCAGCGGCACAGCGAAAGACGTTGAATTGTTTACTCAGGAGGTAGAAAAAGTTGTCACAAAACCAAGTGCCAAAATGGATTCAGTTAAATAACGAAATTATGATCCAACAAGATGGAAAATTCCAGTTTGATAAAGATAAAGAGGCTGTACATAGCTATTTTGTTGACTATATCAATCAAAACACAGTTTACTTTCACGATTTGAAAGAGAAGCTGGATTATTTAATTGAAAACCAATACTACGAAGAAGAATTCTTAAGCCTGTATTCTTTTGAAGACATTAAAGAAGTGTTTAAGACAGCTTACGCAAAGAAGTTTCGTTTTCCTTCCTTCATGAGTGCGTTTAAATTCTATAATGACTATGCTTTGAAAACGAATGACAAAAAAAGAATCCTCGAGCGTTACGAGGACCGGATCTCAATTGTTGCGCTGTTCTTCGCAAACGGCGACACTGAGAAAGCGAAAGAATATGTGAATCTGATGATCAATCAGGAATATCAGCCGAGCACACCGACATTCTTAAATGCGGGCCGCAAACGCCGCGGAGAGCTTGTCAGCTGTTTCCTCTTGGAAGTCAATGATTCCTTAAACGACATCTCAAGAGCGATCGACATCTCCATGCAGCTTTCTAAACTGGGCGGCGGGGTTTCTCTTAACCTGTCTAAGCTCCGTGCGAAAGGTGAAGCGATCAAAGATGTGGAAAACGCCACAAAAGGCGTCGTAGGCGTGATGAAGCTTCTTGATAATGCGTTCCGCTACGCTGACCAAATGGGGCAGAGACAAGGCTCAGGCGCGGCATACCTGAACATCTTCCACCGGGATATTAATGATTTTCTTGATACGAAAAAAATCTCGGCTGATGAAGATGTCCGCGTTAAAACCCTTTCCATCGGCGTCGTGATTCCGGACAAGTTTGTCGAGCTTGCGCGTGAGGATAAAGCCGCTTATGTCTTTTATCCGCATACGATTTATAAAGAATACGGCCAGCATATGGACGAAATGGACATGACGGCGATGTATGAGGAGCTTGTCGACAACCCGCGCGTCAAAAAAGAAAAAGTGAATGCGCGCAAATTGCTTGAAAAGCTTGCCGTTCTCCGTTCTGAGTCAGGCTATCCGTACATTATGTTCCAGGATAACGTAAACAAAGAGCACGCGAATAACCACGTATCAAAAGTGAAATTCTCGAACCTTTGCTCTGAGGTGCTTCAGGCGTCACAGGTTTCAGCTTACACAGATTATGACGAGGAAGACGAAATCGGCCTGGACATTTCCTGCAACCTTGGTTCTTTAAATATTTTAAATGTCATGAAACATAAATCGATTGAGCGCACGGTGAAACTCGCGACGGATTCCCTGACTCATGTCTCCGAGACGACGGATATCCGCAACGCGCCGGCAGTCAGACGCGCAAACAAAGCGATGAAGTCGATCGGTCTAGGCGCGATGAACCTGCACGGCTACCTTGCCCAAAACGGCATCGCTTACGAAAGCCCGGAAGCAAGAGACTTCGCGAATACGTTCTTTATGATGGTGAACTTTTATTCCATCCAGCGTTCAGCTGAGCTTGCAAAAGAAAAAGGCGAAACGTTTGAGCATTATGAAGGCTCCACTTATGCAACGGGAGAATATTTCAATAAATATATCGAAAAAGAATTCTCGCCGGCATACGAAAAAATCGCTGCGCTCTTTGAAGGCATGCACATCCCGACAATCGAAGACTGGAAAGAGCTGAAGGCGTTTGTCGCTGAAAACGGCATGTACCACAGCTACAGACTGTGCATCGCGCCGACAGGCTCCATTTCCTACGTCCAATCCAGCACGGCATCCGTTATGCCGATTATGGAACGGATTGAAGAAAGAACATACGGAAACTCCAAAACGTATTATCCGATGCCGGGGTTAGCGTCTAATAACTGGTTCTTCTACAAAGAAGCTTATGATATGGACATGTTCAAAGTGGTGGATATGATCGCGACAATCCAGCAGCATATCGATCAGGGAATCAGCTTTACCCTGTTTTTGAAAGATACGATGACAACTCGTGATCTGAACCGTATTGATCTGTATGCCCACCATAGAGGCATCAAAACCATTTACTATGCAAGAACGAAAGATACCGGGCAGGACAGCTGTCTTTCTTGTGTCGTTTGATTAAAGGAGAGTTTACAGTGACAAAAATTTATGACGCAGCAAACTGGTCAAAGCATGAAGATGATTTTACCCAAATGTTTTACAACCAAAACGTAAAGCAGTTCTGGCTTCCCGAAGAGATCGCATTAAACGGCGATCTCCTCACTTGGAAGTACTTGGGTAAAAATGAGCAGGATACGTACATGAAGGTGCTCGCCGGCCTGACACTGCTTGATACAGAGCAGGGGAACACGGGCATGCCGATTGTGGCCGAGCACGTAGAAGGCCATCAGCGAAAAGCGGTTCTTAATTTCATGGCGATGATGGAAAACGCGGTGCACGCAAAATCATATTCAAATATTTTTATGACACTTGCTCCGACTGAAACGATCAACGAAGTGTTTGAATGGGTAAAGCAGAATAAGTACCTGCAGAAAAAAGCCCAAACCGTTGTCGGACTGTATCGTGCCATCAAAAAAGACGATGAGATTTCGCTGTTTAAAGCGATGGTTGCTTCCGTTTACTTAGAAAGCTTCCTTTTCTACAGCGGTTTCTATTATCCGTTATATTTCTACGGACAGGGAAAACTGATGCAAAGCGGTGAAATCATCAACCTGATTCTTCGTGATGAAGCGATCCACGGCGTCTATGTCGGACTGCTTGCCCAAGAAATATACAATAAACAAACAGAAGCGAAAAAGGCGGAACTTCGTGAATTTGCGATTGAGCTTTTAGAAGAGCTTTATCACAATGAGCTTGAGTATACTGAGGATCTGTACGATCAAGTCGGGCTGTCTCATGACGTAAAGAAATTCATCCGCTATAACGCCAATAAAGCTTTGATGAACTTAGGGTTCGATGCTTACTTTGAAGAAGAGGATATTAATCCGATCGTATTAAACGGATTAAACACCAAAACGAAATCACATGATTTCTTCTCCATGAAAGGGAACGGCTACAAAAAAGCGACGGTAGAACCGATTAAAGACGAGGATTTTTATTTCGGCCAAGATGAAGAGCAGATATAATATCTGCTCTTTTGGCTTGAATGGAGAGGTATGACAGGAGGAACCGACATGGATAAAATGGATGAAATCATCTTAGCTGCGCCGCGGAGTGACGTCTTCCAAAATGAAACGTTGACATTCCAGGGAGTCAACAGCGAAGATGAGCGTATCGTGAAGATTATGGCTCAAATTGAGGAGCATTTTTTAGAAATCAGGAGAGGCGACGCGGAAGAGGACCCGCGTTTTAAACAGCCGATTCCGTATGTCGTTATTCGCCGCGATGATGAAGTGTTTGTGTATGAGCGTCTCGCGGGCGGCGGAGAATCGCGCCTCCATAATAAACTTTCCCTCGGTTTCGGCGGACACATGAATCCTATGGAGGGAGCGGCTTCATTTGCGGAGGTGCTGAAACAGAATACCGACCGGGAGTTAGCAGAAGAACTGCATATTCTTCAGAAAGACAAACAAAACATTGTCACACTCGGTTTAATCAATGATGATGAAAACAGTGTCGGAAAGGTGCATATCGGTATCCTTTCTGCGCTCAAATTAGCGCCTGGAGCACAAGTCGAAGTGAAAGAAAAAGAGCAGATCGCCGGCCGCTGGATGAAAGTGAACGAATTAAAAGAAGAAGACGTGTATCAGCGGCTTGAAACTTGGTCTCAGTTTGTCGCCGATATTCTTCAATAACAGAAAAACCCCTGTTCCTCCTAAATAAGGGAGAACAGGGGTTTTTCATTAGTTTAACGTAATGACAGTATCAAATCCCGCTTTTTTGGCCTGCGCTGCTAAAGATTCAGCATAATCTCTGGAAGAGAATGCGCCAATCTGTACTTTAAATAAGCCGTCTTTCGGAAGCACAATCGCATCAAAACCTTTAGACACCGCATTGGCGGCAAGCGCATCAGCATTTGCTTTCACATTGAAAGCGCCGATTTGCACTTTATACAAGTCAGTCTTTTTTTTTAGCCCGAAAGCCTGCTCCAAGCCCTTGGCATGTCCTCTTGCAAGGCTTTCAATAAAACTGGCTGTTTTCAGTTTATTTGCATCAGCTGCCGTATCAACAAAACCATTCTCCGTCAAAATCGCCGGCATACTTGTCTCCCGCAGCACATGGAAGTTGGCTGTTTTTTTCCCTCGGTCATTAAAACCGGATGCTTGGATTACTTGCGTGTGAACGGCTGACTGGTAAGTCGAAGTCGGCGCTCCGACACCGGGGTAAATATAGCTTTCGAATCCGGTTCCGCCGCCTGAGTTAATATGAATGGATAAAAAATAATCTGCGCCCCAGCTGTTGGCGGCATCCGTTCTTTCCGTCAGACTGACCGTCTTATCGCTTGTCCTGCTCATCGTGACAGAAACCCCTTCATACTCATTCGTCAGAATCGTGCGCAAAACCAGCGCGATCTCCAGCGTGACCGCTTTTTCTTGAAGCCCATTTCCGGTTGCGCCTGAATCAGTTCCGCCATGACCGGGGTCTATAAAAATTTTAACCATTCTCCATCACCTCATTACAGCATATGATGATATTTAAAAGGTGCTTGTACGGCTGTCATTCATAAAAAAAATGAGAAATACACCCAGCATTTCCCGGAAAATAAAAATAAATGGTTTGTCCTTCCGTTTCAGCTGAATACAATAAGAAATGAAAAATATTTCTCGGGAAAGCGCAGGATTCAGCATCATTCCCGAAGAGAACGGAAAATGCGACAGATAAAAGGGGTAATCGGGCCTCATGATGATAGGCGGGTGTCACGGAACGCCTTTATCATGAATAAGATAAAGAGAGAACAGAGAGGTGAGCATGTTGGAGCGCGCTGTAACCTATAAAAATAACGGACAAATTAACATCATTCTTAATGGCCAAAAGCAAGTGCTGACAAATGCGGAAGCTGAGGCGGAATATCAGGCCGCCCTGCAAAAAAATGAAGCCAAGCACAGCATTCTGAAAGAAATTGAAAAAGAAATGAACACATTAGTGGGTATGGAAGAAATGAAGCGCAACATTAAAGAAATTTATGCGTGGATATTCGTCAACCAAAAACGGGCCGAACAAGGGCTGAAAGTCGGAAAACAAGCTCTTCATATGATGTTCAAAGGCAATCCCGGCACCGGAAAAACAACCGTCGCGAGACTGATCGGCAAGCTTTTCTTCGAAATGAACGTGCTTTCCAAAGGACATCTCATCGAAGCAGAACGTGCCGATCTGGTCGGTGAATACATCGGTCACACGGCGCAAAAAACGAGAGATCTGATTAAAAAATCGCTCGGGGGTATTTTATTCATTGATGAAGCATACTCACTTGCAAGGGGCGGAGAAAAGGATTTCGGTAAAGAGGCGATTGATACGCTTGTCAAGCATATGGAAGACAAACAGCATGAATTTATTCTGATCCTGGCAGGGTACTCGAGAGAAATGACACATTTCCTGTCATTAAATCCCGGCCTGCAATCGCGTTTTCCTATCAGCATCGATTTTCCGGATTATTCTGTCGCTCAGCTGATGGACATTGCAAAGCGCATGATAGCGGAGCGGGAGTATCAATTAAGCCAGGAAGCCGAGTGGAAGTTAAAAGATTACTTAATGACGGTGAAAAGCACGACAAGCCCCATTAAATTCAGCAACGGACGCTTTGTCAGAAATGTGATTGAAAAATCAATCCGCGCTCAGGCTATGAGGCTTTTAATGGGGGACCAATACTTAAAAAACGATCTGATGACGATTAAGAGTCAGGATTTATTTATAAAAGATGACACGGCAGCTCATGAATAATCCTCTCAGCCGGTTTGAGAGGCCTTTTTTTATTTCTCTCTTTAAAACCCGCCGGATGTGTGGTATACGTCCTGCGGGTTTGGTATGATAGTACTACTGCCCAATACGACACAGAAAGGAACATCCATTTGAACGAACAGGAAGAAAAAAAAGAAACGGTCATTTTAGTCGGCTGCCAGCTTCCGCACATGACCGACGAGCACTTTGAACATTCCATGGACGAGCTCGCTTCATTGACAAAAACGGCTGACGGAACGGTGCTGACCCGGATTACACAAAAACGGAACAGAGCGGATGCCGCTACATATATAGGCAAGGGGAAAGTAGACGAGCTGAAGGCGCTGTGTGAAGAGCTTGAAGCGGATCTGGTCATTTTTAATGATGAACTGTCACCGAGCCAGCTTAAATCACTCGCCACGGCAATTGAAGCGAAGATCATCGACCGCACGCAGCTTATTTTGGATATTTTCGCAAAAAGGGCGAAGACGAGGGAAGGAAAGCTTCAGATCGAATTGGCCCAGCTTCAATATGCACTGCCGCGTCTGAGCGGACAAGGAATCAATCTCTCCAGACAAGGCGGCGGAATCGGGACGAGAGGGCCCGGTGAGACAAAGCTTGAAACAGACCGGCGCCACATTAGAAACCGCATACACGAAATTAACGTGCAGCTGTCAACGGTTATCCGCCACAGAAGCCGTTATCGGGAGAGACGCAAGAAAAATGGTGTGCTTCAGGCTGCGCTCGTCGGATATACCAATGCCGGGAAATCAACGTGGTTCAATAAATTAACAAGCTCAGACAGCTATGAAGAAGATCTGCTGTTTGCAACACTTGATCCGATGACAAGAAAGATGGCGCTTCCAAGCGGTTACAGCGTCCTTTTGTCTGATACGGTCGGCTTTATTCAGGATTTGCCTACGACGCTCATTGCCGCTTTCCGTTCAACGCTTGAAGAAGTGAAGGAAGCTGACTTGATCATTCATGTCATTGATTCTTCCAATGAAGATTATGCCGGGCATGAACAGACTGTTCTCGGACTGTTAAAAGAGCTTGAAGCAGATGATATTCCGGTGTTAACCGCTTATAACAAAAGGGATGAAACACTTCCTGACTTCATTCCGACAGCAGGGGAAGGCCACATCATGATCAGCGCCAGAATCGCCGGGGATGAAGCGAAATTGAAAGCGGAAATCGAAGCTTATTTGCGCCGGGAGCTGATGACGCCGTATGAAGTTCATGTACCCGCCGCTGAAGGCAAATTGATGTCGCGCATTAAATCAGAGACTATGATCGACAGCCTTTATTTTAATGAAGAAAATGAACGCTACGAAGTCTCGGGTTATGTGCAAGAAGAACAAAGCATACTTGGAGAACTGAAGAAATTCATGTAAGGAAGGTATACACAACATGTTTGAGACACTGACACACGGCACTCTATTGCAAAAAACCGCCGAAGAAACAGAAGCGGAAATCGCCGCCGTTCATAAAAGAATAGAAGAAATCAGTGAACGGAATGAATGGAGAGTCCTGCAAAGCTACAGAAAGCATAAAGTAAGCGATACGCATTTTACACCTTCAACCGGATACGGTTATGATGACATCGGCCGGGATACTCTGGAAGAGATCTATGCTGATGTGTTCGGAGGAGAGGCGGGGCTTGTGAGACCGCAAATCATCTCGGGGACGCACGCGATCTCAATCGCGCTGTTCGGTGTGCTGAGACCCGGAGACGAATTGCTTTATATCACAGGCAAGCCGTACGACACCCTCGAAGAAATCGTCGGGGTGAGAGGCGGGGAGTATTCAGGCTCGCTTAAAGAATTTCAAATCGGGTATCATGCAGTCGATTTAACCACAGAAGGCAAAGTGGACTTCGAAGCGGTCCGTGCTGCAATCCGTCCGAATACAAAAGTGATCGGTATTCAGCGTTCAAAAGGATATGCGAACCGCCCGTCTTTCAGGATAAATGAGATTGAAGAGATGATTCGTTTCGTAAAAGAAATCAAAGAAGATGTCATTGTTTTTGTGGACAATTGCTACGGAGAATTTGCGGAAGAGCGGGAACCCTGTCACGTCGGAGCGGATCTTATGGCCGGCTCCCTGATTAAAAACCCGGGCGGCGGCCTTGCCAAAACGGGGGGATACCTTGTGGGGAAAGCCAAGTGGATTGAAGCCTGCTCTTACCGGATGACCTCACCGGGAATCGGAAGTGAAGCCGGTGCATCGCTTTATTCACTGCAGGAAATGTATCAAGGTTTCTTTCTCGCTCCGCACGTAGTGGCGCAAAGCTTGAAGGGAGCGGTATTTACCGCCCGTTTTCTTGAAAAGCTGGGATTTTCGTCAAACCCTGCATGGAATGCGCCGAGAACGGATCTGATCCAATCTGTTGAGTTTCAGGACCCTGATAAGATGATCGCTTTTTGCCAGGCGATACAATATGCGTCCCCGATTAATGCGCATGTCACGCCTTATCCGAGCTATATGCCGGGATATGAAGACGATGTCATTATGGCAGCGGGCACTTTCGTACAGGGGGCGAGCATTGAATTATCGGCAGATGGCCCTATCAGACCGCCTTACGTCGCGTATGTCCAAGGAGGATTAACCTATGCGCACGTGAAAAATGCGATTTGCAGCGCAGTTAATGCTCTAATGGAAAAAGGGCTGATCTGAGCCGTTTGCAATTTTCAAAGAATTTGATGTTAAGATTCCTTACATTGTGTTGACACAAAATATAACATCACCTATAATGAGACTAAGATAAGAAAAGGAGGAAATTGAGATGAGTGATAACATTCGCCGCTCAATGCCTTTATTTCCAATAGGAATTGTCATGCAGTTAACAGAACTTTCTGCCCGGCAAATTCGATATTATGAGGAAAATGGACTGATATTTCCAGCGAGAAGCGAAGGAAATAGACGATTATTTTCATTCCATGATGTAGATAAACTGTTAGAAATCAAAAATTTGATTGAACAAGGCGTCAATATGGCGGGGATCAAACAAATTCTAGATAAGGCATCTGCCGAACCGGAAGAAAAATCCGAAAAAACTGCCAAACCGATGAAGCACAATCTGTCTGACGACGAACTCAGAAAGCTTCTGAAAAACGAACTGATGCAGGCAGGCCGATTCCAGCGGGGGAACACCTTCCGCCAAGGTGATATGTCCCGATTCTTTCATTAATCCGTTAGCAACTGTTTTGCTATATACATTTACCTTTTAGAGGAGGAGTTTTACGAAATGGCAAAGTACACAAGAGAAGACATCGTAAAATTAGTAAATGAGGAAAACGTAAAGTACATCCGCCTTCAGTTTACAGACATTCTCGGAACGATTAAAAACGTGGAAATTCCTGTGAGCCAGCTTGAAAAAGCACTTGATAATAAATGTATGTTTGACGGTTCTTCCATCGAAGGTTTTGTCCGCATCGAAGAATCTGATATGTACTTATATCCTGATCTGAACACATTTGTTATCTTCCCATGGACAGCTGAAAAAGGTAAAGTAGCACGCTTCATCTGTGATATCTACAATCCGGACGGCACCCCGTTCGAAGGTGACCCGCGTAACAACCTCAAACGGATTCTGAAAGAAATGAAAGAACTCGGTTTCAGCGATTTCAATCTTGGACCTGAGCCTGAATTCTTCCTGTTTAAATTAGATGAAAAAGGCGAACCGACACTCGAATTAAACGATAAAGGCGGATACTTCGACCTGGCTCCGACTGACTTGGGAGAAAACTGCCGCCGCGATATCGTGCTTGAGCTGGAAGAAATGGGCTTTGAAATCGAAGCATCTCACCATGAAGTCGCTCCCGGCCAGCACGAAATCGATTTTAAATATGCCGGTGCCATCCGTTCTTGTGACGACATCCAAACTTTCAAACTTGTCGTCAAAACGATTGCCCGCAAACACGGTCTGCATGCGACATTCATGCCAAAACCGCTGTTCGGCGTAAACGGTTCCGGTATGCACTGTAATCTATCACTCTTCAAAGAGGGCGTTAACGCATTCTTTGATAAAGACGCTGATCTTCAGCTAAGTGAAACAGCAAAACACTTCATTGCCGGTATCGTAAAACACGCGACAAGCTTTACAGCTGTCACAAACCCGACAGTGAACTCTTATAAACGCCTTGTTCCGGGCTATGAAGCACCTTGCTACGTGGCATGGAGCGCGCAAAACAGAAGCCCGCTGATCCGTATCCCGGCTTCCCGCGGCATCAGCACGCGTGTTGAAGTCCGCAGCGTAGACCCGGCGGCAAACCCGTATTTGGCATTAAGCGTATTGCTTGCAGCAGGCCTTGACGGAATCAAAAATAAACTTGAAGCGCCAGCTCCGATTGACCGCAACATCTACGTCATGAGCAAAGAAGAGCGCATGGAAAGCGGAATCGTGGACCTTCCGGCGACACTTGCGGAAGCTCTCGACGAATTCAAATCAAACGAAGTCATGGTTGCAGCTCTCGGTGAGCATCTGTTCGAACACTTCATCGAAGCAAAAGAAATCGAATGGGATATGTTCCGCACACAGGTTCATCCGTGGGAGCGCGAACAGTATATGTCTCAGTATTAATCTCTCAATCCCTTGGCACTATTGGTGTCAGGGGATTTTTTGATTTTGACCACCAAAAATACTAAACATATATTTTCTTCATAACCATCAACTGATGAATTTTAAAGTTTCTCTGGGATATGGGAGTATAGGTCGGAAGTGATGGTTATATTTTTATGTCCAAATCTTTCTTGGACAAATTATTGTTTCCCTAGTTTCAAAAAGAAGAAAAGTGTGACAAACTGTAAAATACAGATGGGTTACACTTAATAAAAAGACCAGGGTGTTGGTATCACCCCGGCTCTGTAATAAAAGCTGCCCATCAAAGGGTTTGCTCGATGTGGTTTCATGATAGACCTATTCCTTCAGGTTCTGAGGCTCAAGGGAGGTCTGTTTTTTTCTTATATACGTCAACAGGCCGATTATAAACGGCTCGAATAACCATTTATATTTAATGAGGATATTATATGATTTCCTTCAATTTTCATTTTCAATAGGAAGGAGCAGGTAATTCATCGATTTTTATACGAAGTAAACTATAAGGTTTCTGTCGTAAGTCTTTTCCATAATGAAATCTAGCCTGCCGATGTAATTGGTTCACGATGACGTATAAGTATCCATCCGGACCAATCGAAAAAGTATCCGGCCATAAAATTCTCGGATCATGTGCGATGGTTTCCATTATGCCATTCGGCAGTATTTTTCGAATACTATTGTTCTCGTAATCTCCGGCATAAACGGCTCCTTTTGCATCTGTAATCATTCCATCAGACGCACCTTTTTCTCCCCAATACGCCACATGATAAAGTAAATCCATGTCCGGTATATTTCTATCTCTCAGGGCTTCTGTTGAGATCGAGAACAAATGGCGGCTGGTCAGTGGACAAAAAAATAATACCTTTCCGTCAGGAGAAATCGCAATACCGTCGGAGGCCAGCCTAAATGGGGAAGTTGAACCATCCCTGTTACGATTCATCAAAATTTTGCCTTCTACTTTCGGTATAAAATAGGAATCCGGTGAAGTTGGATTTGCTCCATTTAACCGTCTGCATGCATTTCCGGTTTCCAAATCAACGACGATAATCGCTCCTGGTCCTTTGGAAGAAGAATCCGTTATATAGGCATAACCTGCAGTTCCAACACGAAAATCAAATCGGACATCATTCAGGTAAGTTGTTGGCAGGACAACATCTTCTGTAAAGGTATACACTCTTCTGATTGTATTGGTTTTTAAATCAACAGCGACTAATTTTGCCCCGGCTTTAATTGGTTCAGAAAAATTGGGCGCCGCTGTATCTAGTACCCAAAGCGTTCCCCTTCCATCAGCAACTACACTTTGGACACTGATGAAACTCATTTTGATAGTCTCGGGGTTAACCAAATTGGTTTGTAAATCAGGATAGGGCTGCAATTTATCCCCAACTATTTCTGCCACCGTAAATTTAACATCGTCTCCCCATTTCGGAAAACAAATGAAAATACGACCAGTTTCCGAAACCGTAACACCGGTAGGCATAGCTCCATAAAATGCATAAACCAGTTCTAAATCACCAAAATACTTTTCAAAAGGCAGCATAGGTTTCATAATATCCTCCTCAACCAATTAAACGGGATATGACTTATATATGATTCGCATTTTTTCTAGTGCATGTTTATTAATAAGTTTTTAAACGAAAAGGTGATGGAAGTGCTTATCATTTATTAAGTCAGTCAGGAATAAGGGATTTTTACTTATACGTCTGTCGAAGCAGTTGGCAATTACACTATGGTATGTCCTTGGCCGGTTTTAAATTTTCTGAAAAAGGAGTTGAAAAAGCAGATCAGATTTTATAAGATTAAATCAAGTTAGTTTGTTTACGCAACAAACTAAGGAATCCGATTAAATTGCCCGTAATTTAAATGCATGATGGAAGGGGGATAAGAGGCTCGAAAGAAGAATTTAAAAAACGAAAGCACGGGGCTTTTATCCTTTCCGGGCATATAAGATGAAATTGCAGCCATCTGATCACCATTTATCTGATGAAAATGCTCTGTGAAAGTCATCGGCTATCAGTTTTATGAAAGCGCTTTTATGAAGTGCGCACTGCCCAATAAATTTGAAGACATGTTATATCCTTTCATACTGGTTCCTTATGAAAGATCGAAAAGGGGAGGAAATCATGCTCAGTGAAAATGTAAAGAAGATCAGCATGGCTGAAAAAGTTGGATATGCGTCTGGGGATTTTGCATGTAATTTAATTTATGCAACGGTGTCTACTTATCTTTTGTTCTTCTATACAGATGTATTTGGTTTATCGGCAGCCGCCGCCGGTACGATGTTTTTAGTGGTCAGAATTATCGACGCCCTCGCTGATCCTTTTATCGGAACAATAGTAGACAGAACAAATAGCAGGTTTGGGCGCTTCAGACCGTATCTTTTATTCGGAGCTTTTCCATTTGTCATACTGGCCATCCTCTGTTTTACAACCCCCGATTTTTCAGATATGGGGAAATTAATATATGCCTATATAACATATGTCGGCTTGTCGCTTACATACACAGCGATAAACGTTCCGTATGGCGCGTTAACTTCTGCCATGACCAGAAATAATCAAGAAGTTGTTAGTATAACATCTGTCCGTATGTTATTTGCGAATCTTGGGGGACTTGTCGTTGCATTTTTTGTTCCCTTACTGGCTGCTTATTTAAGTGATACTTCAGGCAGCGAATCTCTTGGCTGGCAGCTAACCATGGCCATTATGGGATTCATAGGCGGGGGCCTTTTAATCTTTTGTTTTAAAAGCACAAAAGAGCGTGTCACTCTTCAAAAATCTGAAGAAAAAATTAAATTTTCGGATATATTTGAGCAATTTCGTGTTAATCGGCCGCTTGTTGTATTAAGTATTTTCTTTATTATTATTTTTGGAGTAAATTCAATAAGTAATTCGGTCGGCATCTATTACGTGACATATAACTTAGGAAGAGAGGATTTAGTGAAGTGGTACGGTTTGTTAGGAAGTTTGCCCGCTCTGGTCATTTTACCTTTTATTCCAAAGCTTCATCAATTATTGGGGAAGAAGAAATTACTAAACTACGCATTATTACTGAATATGATCGGCCTCTTAGCTTTATTGTTTGTTCCGTCAAGTAATGTATTCCTTATCCTTTCCTTTCGATTACTGGCTGCTGCCGGAAGTCTCACTGCCGGGGGATACATGTGGGCGCTTATTCCTGAAACAATAGAATATGGAGAGTACAGAACCGGGAAAAGAATGGGCGGGCTCATATACGCTATTATCGGATTTTTCTTTAAATTCGGCATGGCCTTGGGAGGGGTTATACCTGGGCTGGTTTTAGATAAGTTTGGATATGTGGCAAATCAGGTGCAAACGGCGGAGGCATTGACGGGAATTTTAATTACAACCACCATTATTCCCGTGTTCTTACTGGTTTTAGCCATGATTGATATTAATTTCTATAACTTAGATGAGAAAAAATATAAAAACATGGTTCGAGAATTAGAGAATAGAGACAAAGTTTATTTGGATCATATTGATGATTTCAAAGCTTAAAATATGATGAGTCAACAGAAAATAGCTGAGGAGGCGTTCCGCATGAAGATTATCAATCCGGTACTTAAAGGATTTAATCCCGATCCAAGTATTTGCAGGGTGGGAGAGGATTATTATATCGCCGTATCTACATTTGAGTGGTTTCCGGGAGTCCAGATACACCACTCAAAAGATTTAGTGAATTGGCACTTAGTTGCACATCCATTACAGAGAGTTTCGCAATTAGACATGAAAGGAAACCCTAATTCAGGCGGGGTCTGGGCGCCATGTTTAAGTTACAGCGACGGAAAGTTTTGGCTGATCTATACGGATGTTAAGGTAGTAGATGGCGCCTGGAAAGATTGCCACAATTATTTAGTGACTTGTGACACGATTGATGGTGATTGGGGGGAGCCGATCACATTAAATAGCTCGGGATTTGATGCTTCTTTATTCCATGATACGGATGGAAAAAAATATTTATTAAATATGTTATGGGATCAGCGTATTGATCGGCACTCATTCGGAGGAATTGTCATGCAGGAATATTCTGATGAGGAGCAAAAGTTAATTGGAAAACCGAAAGTAATATTTAAAGGAACTGAAAGAAAGCTGACGGAAGCGCCGCACCTTTATCATATCGGGAACTATTATTATTTATTAACTGCAGAAGGAGGAACGCGGTTCGAACATGCTGCTACAATTGCCCGTTCTGCAAATATTGAGGGGCCATATGAAGTTCATCCTGATAATCCTATCTTAACGTCATGGCATGATCCGGAAAATCCGCTGCAAAAATGCGGGCATGCCTCCATCGTTCAAACACATACAGGTGAGTGGTATTTAGCTCATTTAACGGGGCGTCCTATTCATCCGGACGATGATTCAATTTTTCAGCAGCGAGGATATTGTCCTTTGGGCAGAGAAACAGCTATTCAAAAACTCTATTGGAAAGATGAATGGCCTTATGTAGCTGGCGGAAAAGAAGGAAGTTTGGAGGTGGAAGCGCCTTCTATACCTGAAACCATATTTGAAGCAACGTACCCGGAAGTTGATGAATTTGAGGACTCAACATTAAATATCAATTTTCAAACATTAAGGATTCCGTTTACAGAGAAATTAGGCTCATTGACTCAAGTGCCAAATCATTTACGGTTATACGGTCATGAATCATTAACCTCAACATTTACTCAGGCATTTGTAGCCAGACGCTGGCAAAGTTTCCATTTTGAAGCGGAAACAGCTGTTAAGTTTTATCCGGAGAATTTTCAGCAAGCCGCTGGATTGGTGAACTACTACAATACTGAGAACTGGACGGCTCTTCAAGTTACGCATGATGAAGAATTCGGCCGTATTCTTGAATTAACAATATGTGATAACTTTTCTTTTTCACAGCCATTAAACAATAAAATTGTGATCCCCGGTGAAGTAAAGTATGTCTATTTAAAAGTGAATATCGAAAAGGAAAAATATTATTATTTCTATTCGTTTAACAAAGAAGACTGGCATAAAATTGACATTACATTAGAATCGAAAAAATTATCAGATGATTATATCCGCGGAGGAGGATTCTTTACAGGAGCTTTTGTAGGGATGCAGTGCCAAGATACCAGCGGTCACCACATTCCGGCTGACTTCAGATATTTTCGTTATAAAGAAAAATAATGTGCACAAGAAAAAGGAGCTTCTATTTAAGAACTCCTTTTTCATATCGTGTCCTATGTGAAAAATTCCTTCAGAAATACTCCTGTTCAGCGTGAAAAAACAGCGTAAAACTTAATGATTAACCATATCAAGAAAATGATCAATCACAATAGAGGACATTCCCAATGCCGATGCATTTTTTCCTAAAACAGATGGTAATAATTCATAACTATTGCCTAATTGGGAATAAACCCGGGACGACACTTCGCTTCTGATTGAATTTAAAACCATAGGATGCGATTCAATGATGCTGTTTCTTAAAATGATGGCTTGCGGATTGAATGTATTCAAAATATTGGTCAGGCCTATCCCTAAATAGAAGCCAAAATTTTGTAATGCACGTAAAGTTCCAACATCATTCAGATGGGCGAGGTCTATGATATCTTGATTGGATACTTTTTTTTCTTTCGTCTGAAGAGATTTTAATAAAGCCTTCTCTGAAGCATACAATTCCCAGCAGCCCCGGTTTCCGCAGCTGCATTTCGGACCATTAAAGTCTATTGTCATATGTCCCATTTCTCCAGAGAATCCGCCAACCCCTCTATATAAATCATTGTTGATAATAACGCCGATTCCTATCCCGGTACCGATACTTGCATAAATCATGTTATCGTGATTTTTTGCAGCGCCGAATACTTTTTCTCCATATGCGCCGGCATTTGCCTCATTTTCAATAAAAACAGGCACATTGAACTTCTCTTGGATGATAGGTTTTAAGTCAATATTTCTCCAGTTGGAGTTCGGAGTGAAAACAATTTTTTGATTTTTATCAATTAATCCGGGAACGCATATGCCTATACCGATAAGCCCGTACGGAGATTGCGGCATATTCGCAATAAAGTGATGAATCATCTCAATTAAAATATCTTTCGTTATTTCAGGAGAGCTGCATTCCAAATGATGGTGTTGATCAAGGACGATCGTCCCTTCAAGGTCTGTTAAAATGCCGTTAATATAATCCACTCCGACATCTATTCCTACGGAGTATCCTGCTTTTTTATTAAAAACAAGCATGACAGGTCGTCTGCCGCCGCTTGATTGTCCCTGACCGATTTCAAATACAAGGTTTTCTTTCATTAATGTGTTTACCTGTGATGAAACAGTAGATTTATTTAATCCGGTCATTTCAGATAATTTTGCTCTTGAAATAGGTGAGTTTTTAAGGATTTCTTTTAATAATAACTTTTGGTTTACTTTTTTGACAAAGGCTTGATCAGCGATATCCACTTCATCCACTCCATTTGTATAATCTTTAAATTAAGTTGAGTTTTCTGTGTTATCATGCTAAGCGTCACACATAGCGAATCCAACCTTATTATATCTAATGTATTCGTGAAAAACTAAAAAAAATATTGAAAATACTGATGAGGTTATATAAGATGAAAATATATTAGTTTGTTTAAGCAACAAACTAATATGCGAATATGACATAAAATGCGCTTGAATTTATTTTTAAGGGGGAAATGTCATGGCTCAGTCTCATTCCGGTACAGCCGGCTATTTTGAAAGCGTAAACAAAGTGATTTATGAAGGGAAAGATTCCACGAATCCTTTAGCATTTAAATATTATAATCCTCAAGAAGTAATCGGCGGAAAGACAATGAAAGAGCATCTGCGGTTTTCTATTGCTTATTGGCATACATTTACCGCTGACGGTACAGACATGTTTGGAGCGGCTACGATGCAAAGACCGTGGGATCATTATAAAAGCATGGATCTGGCGAGAGCGAGGGTAGAAGCAGCATTTGAGATGTTTGAAAAACTGGATGCGCCATTTTTTGCTTTCCATGACCGGGATATCGCACCTGAAGGAAGTACGTTAAAAGAGACAAATCAAAATTTAGATATTATCGTGAGCATGATGAAAGAATACATGAGAACGAGCGGCGTGAAGCTATTATGGAATACTGCAAACATGTTCACGAATCCCCGTTTCGTCCATGGTGCCGCGACTTCTTGCAATGCAGATGTGTTTGCGTATGCCGCAGCACAAGTAAAAAAAGGGCTGGAAACAGCAAAAGAGCTTGGCGCCGAAAACTATGTATTTTGGGGCGGACGTGAAGGATACGAAACATTGTTAAATACGGATTTAAAATTTGAGCTTGATAATCTGGCCAGATTCATGCATATGGCAGTGGATTATGCGAAGGAAATCGGGTATACGGGGCAATTTTTGATTGAACCAAAACCGAAAGAGCCGACCACTCATCAATATGATACAGATGCGGCAACAACCATTGCCTTTTTGAAGCAATATGGCTTAGACAGTCATTTTAAATTAAATCTCGAAGCCAATCATGCCACATTAGCCGGGCATACATTCGAACATGAATTACGAATGGCGAGAGTGCATGGCCTTCTTGGATCTGTTGATGCGAATCAAGGTGATCCGCTTTTAGGCTGGGACACAGATGAATTTCCGATAGATTTATATTCTGCGACATTAGCCATGTACGAAATCCTGCAAAATGGCGGCCTTGGAAGCGGCGGATTAAACTTTGACGCAAAGGTCAGAAGATCTTCTTTTGAGCCTGATGATTTACTTTATGCCCATGTTGCAGGGATGGATGCATTTGCAAGGGGATTGAAAGTCGCTCACAAATTAATCGAAGACCGTGTGTTTGAAGATGTGATTCAGCATCGTTACCGCAGCTTTACCGAAGGGATCGGTCTTGAAATTGCAGAAGGAAGAGCTGATTTTAAGACACTTGAGCAATATGCGCTAAACAATCAGCCAATTAAAAACGAATCAGGGAGACAGGAGCGGTTAAAAGCGATATTGAACCAATACATTTTAGAGGTATAACAAAGAAGCTTGGTCCGCTAAAAAGTTTCAGCAGGGAAAGCCGAGTTGCCCCGGAACTTCCCGTTCTGGCGGGAAGTTTCAATGGGGATCTATTGAGAGGGAAAGGAGTGAAAAAATGAAGTATGTCATTGGGATAGATCTTGGAACGAGCGCCGTTAAAACCATTTTAGTCAATCAAAACGGCAAGGTTTGTGCAGAAACGTCCAAAAGATATCCGCTCATTCAAGAGAAGGCGGGGTATAGTGAGCAAAATCCCGAAGACTGGGTGCAGCAAACCATTGATGCATTGGCTGAATTGGTTTCTGAATCCGGCGTTCAAGCCGAAGATATAGACGGGATAAGCTATTCAGGACAAATGCATGGGTTAGTCCTGCTTGACCAAGATGGGCAGGTGCTGCGTTATGCGATTCTTTGGAATGATACCCGAACGACGCCTCAATGTATGAGGATGACCGAGACATTTGGCGATCATCTGCTTGATATCGCAAAAAACCGTGTCCTGGAAGGGTTTACATTGCCTAAAATGTTATGGGTGAAGGAACATGAGCCTGAACTTTTTAAAAAAACTGCTGTTTTTTTGCTTCCGAAAGACTATGTGAGATTCCGTATGACCGGTGCCATTCACACCGAATACTCCGATGCGGCGGGAACGTTACTTTTAGATATTACCCGCAAGGAGTGGAGCGATGATATTTGCAATCAATTTGGTATTTCTGCAGATATTTGTCCTCCGCTTGTTGAATCCCATGATTGTGCGGGATCGCTGCTTCCGAATGTCGCGGCGGAGACAGGGCTGATGGAACAAACAAAAGTGTACGCCGGGGGAGCAGATAATGCTTGCGGTGCAATTGGAGCCGGTATTCTTTCATCCGGAAAAACATTATGCAGTATTGGGACGTCAGGGGTCATACTTTCCTGTGAAGAAGACAAAGAAAGGGACTTTAAAGGGAAAGTGCACTTTTTTAATCATGGAAAAAAGGATTCTTTTTATACGATGGGAGTCACGCTCGCTGCTGGATACAGCTTAGACTGGTTTAAAAGAACGTTTGCGCCAAACGAATCGTTTGAGCAATTATTGGATGGGGTGGAAGCTATTCCGATAGGAGCAAATGGACTGCTGTATACTCCTTATTTGGTTGGTGAAAGAACGCCGCATGCTGATTCATCTATTCGGGGAAGCTTGATCGGAATGGATGCGTCCCATAAAAGAGAGCATTTTATGAGGGCGGTAATGGAAGGCATCACATTCTCTTTGAATGAATCAATTGAGCTATTCCGCGAAGCGGGAAAATCAGTTGATTCTGTTGTCTCTATTGGCGGGGGAGCTAAAAATGAAACGTGGCTTCAAATGCAAGCTGATATTTTCAATACGCGGGTGATTAAGTTAGAAAACGAACAAGGTCCGGCCATGGGAGCTGCTATGTTAGCTGCTTTCGGGAGCGGGTGGTTTGAATCCCTTGAAGAATGTGCAGAGCAATTCATACGTGAGGCTGCTGTATTCTATCCGGAAGAACAAAATGTTCAAAAATATAAAATACTATTCGATTTATATAAGAACATTTACACTCACACAAAGGATCTCAATGCAGCATTGAAGCGTTTTCGGGAAAATGAATGATAAGTGCGGTTCGTCAAGAGAGTGTTTTTGTCGGGAGATCAATGACAGAATAATTAAATGCTAAAAAGCTTTGATGGCAAAGCTGCTAATAAATAATGTCATTTATCGGAAGAAACAGATAATCATTCGGACTCCGTGGAGATAGCCTTTCTGCAATGGATTCACAGATATCATTCAACTTCAGGAGTTCCTTAGGAAATTAAAAAAGAACCCCGCCAAATTGGCCAGGTTCTTTTTATATTGCACAAAAACAGACACGGTGATATAATCAGATCACGCGTGCTTTCTGTGTGTGAGTTCATAATTATCCATCTTATATTATGATTATATCATGCTGAAAAGCTCTTGTCAATTTTTTTTGAAGGGGAGATATAGAATGAGTTCTTTGGTTCTCGGTATTCACGAAATTGAAAAAACACAGCCTTTGCTCGTTGGAGGAAAAGGGTTGCATTTAGGGGGATTATCAAAAATTCAAGGAATACAAGTACCAGAAGGCTTTTGTGTCACAACAGCAGGATATCAAAAAGCCATTGAACAAAACGAAACGTTACAAGCGCTGTTGGATCAACTGACCATGCTGAAAGTGGAGAATCGGGATCAAATCGGTAAAATCAGCAGGGAAATTCGGCAAACCATTATGGAAGCAGAAATTCCTTCCGATGTAGTTAAAGCAGTTGCTTGCTATCTCTCCCGGTATGGCGAAGAACATGCCTATGCCGTGCGTTCTAGTGCGACTGCTGAAGATTTACCGCACGCCTCTTTTGCCGGTCAGCAAGACACCTATTTAAATATTACCGGTGTCGATGCAATCTTGCAGCATATCAGTAAATGTTGGGCGTCCCTATTTACTGATCGCGCGGTCATTTACCGTATGCAAAATGGATTTGATCACAGCCAAGTTTATTTATCCGTTATCATCCAAAGGATGGTTTTCCCTCAGGCTTCGGGGATCTTATTTACCGCTGATCCGGTGACCGGAAACCGAAAGCTGCTATCCATTGATGCCGGTTTTGGACTTGGTGAAGCACTGGTCTCCGGCTTAGTATCCCCCGATTGTTATAAAGTACAGGACGGGCAAATCGTCGATAAGAGAATAGAAACTAAAAAAAAGGCTGTCTATGGACGAAAAGAAGGCGGAACGGAAACACAAGCGATTGATCTTGATCAGCAAAAGATTCAAACACTGACTGATGAACAAATTTTACAGCTGGCACGTATCGGGAGGCAGATCGAAGCTCATTTCGGCCAGCCGCAAGATATCGAATGGTGTTTGGACCGCGATACTTTTTATATTGTCCAGAGTCGTCCGATCACAACGTTATACCCCGTTCCTGAAGCGAACGATCAAGAAAATCACGTCTATATCTCTGTTGGTCATCAACAAATGATGACGGACCCCATAAAACCCCTTGGATTGTCTTTTTTTCTGTTGACGACTTCTGCACCCATGCGTAAAGCCGGCGGAAGGCTATTTGTTGATGTCACACATCATCTGGCATCCCCTAAAGTCAGAGAAGTTTTCTTAAAAGGCATGGGGCAGCACGATCCGCTCTTAAAAGACGCACTTATGACCATAATAGAGCGACGTGATTTCATTAAGCCGATACTTGATAAAACGGCACCGATTCCCGGAAAAGGCAATGCAGATATGCCGGATCAAACTGAAAACGATCCGGCAATTGTTTCTGATTTGATTAAGAGCAGTGAAACATCGATAGAAGAGTTAAAACAAAACATCCAGACGAAATCAGGATCTGATTTATTTCGTTTTATTTTGGATGATATCCAGGAATTAAAGAAGATTTTATTTAACCCAAAAAGTTCGGTATTAATTCGAACTGCAATGGATGCTTCATCATGGATTAACGAAAAAATGAACGAGTGGTTAGGTGAAAAAAACGCAGCAGACACGCTTTCTCAATCTGTACCCCATAATATTACTTCAGAAATGGGGCTTTCGCTATTGGACGTCGCCGATGTGATCCGTCCTTATCCAGAAATAATTGCTTATTTAGAGGATGTAAAAGATGATTCCTTTTTGGATGAGCTGGTGAAATTTGAAGGCGGACAGGAAATCCATGACGCCATCTATGCTTTCCTCAACAAGTACGGAATGCGATGTGCCGGAGAAATTGATATGACAAGAACTCGATGGAGCGAAAAACCAACTGCACTTGTCCCTATGATTCTTAATAATCTCAAAAACTTTGAGCCAAATGCCAGCCGGCAGAAATTTGAGCAAGGGCGGCAGGAGGCATTGAAGAAAGAACAAGAGTTATTAGATCGATTGAAGCAATTACCGGATGGTGAACAAAAAGCCAAAGAAACCGAACGAATGATCCGCATCATCCGGAACTTCAGCGGCTTCAGAGAATATCCAAAATACGGAATGGTCAGCCGCTATTTTGTTTATAAGCAGGCTTTACTGAAAGAAGCCGAACAACTCGCCGAAGCGGGTATTATTCAAGAAAAAGAAGACATATACTATCTTACTTTTGAAGAACTTCAAGAAGTCGTACGCACAAATATATTGGATTACCAAATCATCAGTACACGAAAAGACGAGTACAAAGTATATGAAAAACTATCTCCGCCGCGTGTTATCACGTCTGACGGCGAAATCGTTACAGGCGAGTACAAACGAGACAATCTCCCGGCCGGAGCGATTGCAGGGCTTCCTGTTTCCTCGGGAGTCATAGAGGGGCGGGCACGTGTTATTTTAAACATGGAAGATGCCAATTTGGAAGAAGGAGATATATTAGTTACCACCTTTACCGATCCCAGCTGGACACCATTGTTTGTATCCATAAAAGGCCTGGTCACTGAAGTTGGCGGACTGATGACCCATGGAGCGGTTATAGCGCGTGAATACGGCTTACCTGCAGTTGTTGGAGTTGAAAATGCAACCCAATTGATAAAAGATGGGCAACGAATCCGCGTACATGGAACAGAAGGCTGTATTGAAATATTATAATAGCGGGTGTGTGCAGCGGGACATCAAGTATTCCCCGCATTTGTACCAATGACAATAACAAAGGTCGAACAATAAGAAAAGCCGGAACCTCTTAAATGAGGAGTCCGGCTTTTTTTATGTGAAAATGAATTAATATGTGAAATCCGCATTCTATAAAAAACCTTTAGAGTAAAAATGAAATATTTACTTTATGGTCTTCTTTCCAAAAGTGAAAACGCCATAAAAAGATCTTATGGCGTCTGTCCGAACTGTGAGATGCAATTTTCTTGGGAGACGAATATGGTTCGTCAATGTGCTAATAAAGGAAAGCAGCACCTACAATGATTAACAAAATGAAAAGCACAACGATCAAGACGAAAGTGCTTCCGCCATAATTTCCACCGTAGTTTCCCATGTTGCCACCTCCTCTTGTTAGGATAGTATATACTATGCCGAACGATAAATTTCGACATGGATTTTAGTCTAAAAGAGAAAAAATGAAGTTTTTGTCTAAAATGAAGGGCTGATGAATGAGGTTTTATTTTCGGTTCTCCTTAGGCTATGGCATGTTTAGTTGAGAGTAAGAACCTTTAGGATATGCCGTTTTCTTCACGATGGAAGCAAAGTTATCCTCGCACGAAATAAATTAGATAATGAGAAATAATCAAGAAAGAATGATTCATCATTTCCCGGGCAAGCGCAGTATACGACAAATAACATGTATTTTCCTTTTTTCGTTTTGGAAGGGGACGCATTAAAGTGAACGAACAAGATTGGACACAGGGGAAGGTGATGCCTGTTGGGCGGGCACAGATCAACCGGAACGAAGTAACTTCCCCGGTCATGAGTAAAGCTTTATCCTGAAACTTTTATAAAGCAATAACGTATTACTTTTATAAAGATAAATAAGGGGGCTTCTGAATGGGATTAAAACATTTCTTTAATATAGAGTTAAAATGCTCCATCTGCGGGAAAACATTAAAATCTGGTGATGGGCTGACAGCTCATATTACCCTTCCGAGTGAGAAAATGATGCCTGTGGGGAGAATGGACAAAGTGTTAAGTAAATTCGCTGATAAGGTTTACTGTAAAAAGTGTAGTGAGTAGATCGTCAGTGTCATGAGGAAGCTCTGGCGGGTTTCCTCATGATATATGTGGTCAATTCAAATTGGAAAAAAGCGAAATTGTAATGATTAAAGTAGACAAAGAACTCAAGGATACCAAAGAGATCATTTTTCGTTTACTTTGCTTTTTGGAAGGTTTGCTTAGTTCGTGGATCACTGCACCTCATAAAAGCATGGATGCTAGAATAATAAGACTCATATGTAACAGTGCTCCTTTGCTTGTTTTAAGAAATTTTACCATCTATAAGACGGAAATGTCGATGAAATGAACAAAACAAGATCTTAATAACTATTACCGCTGATCTTAATCAATGATGAGGAAAGGAATTGAGAGTTGAAATTAGAACGTTTATTATCAATCATATTCAAACTCTTACATAATGAAATTTTATCTGCTTCCAGTTTAGCTGATGAATTTCAAGTATCATCGCGGACAATTTATAGAGATATCGAAGCGATTTGTGCTGCTGGAATACCGATCGTTTCATATCAAGGTGCTAACGGCGGTTTCGGGATTATGAAAGGATACAAATTTGATAAAAGTTTAATCGGATCTCACGATGTATTAAATCTAATCACTGTATTAAGCAGTTTATCGAGTCTTTTTGAAGATAAGGAAGTTGAACATACGATAGATAGATTAAAACCTCTGGATACAAGCGGCAACAACAGAACGTTGTATGTTGAGTTGGAAAGCCTTAGAACAGAACCGAATTCCTTAAGGCATCTGCGAAAAGCTATACATGAAAAAAAGGTGGTACGCTTTGATTATGTCAGCAATAAAAATGAATTTACCTCACGTGAAGCAGAACCAATCCATCTCCATTATAAGTTCCGTAATTGGTATGTATATGGTTATTGCAGAGAACGTCAAGATGTTAGAGAATTTAAAGTATCACGTATGATGAATATAACGCTGACTCAAGAAGAGTTTATGCACAGTCACAAAGTGAAAGATGATTCATCTTATTCAGACTCCAATGCGGAAGGGTTTGAGGATGTTGTCATTTGGGTTGATCATAATTCCCTGGCAAAAGCTTTAGATCAATTTCAGAACGCGTCAAAAGTCATGAACAGTGATGGAAGTATGACGTTTACCATTTCTGTTTATCAGCCTCTGCATGCCGGATGGCTTATATCAATTCTCTTAAGCTTTGGCAGCGGAGCTAAAATGATAAAACCGGTGCAGCTGCAATCAAAATTAATCGCTGAAGCCAAAAAAATAATGAAAGTTTATCAAGATGTATGACGATCTGCTGTCATATATCTTTTTTTATAATCATAAGCATCAACTTTAAAGGAGAAGATGTTAAATGAACCATGCAAAAAATATGTATCAGTACCATGTTTGGGCGAATAAAGCGTTATTAGAAAGAATAAAGGAATTACCAAGTAACGTTCTTTATGAAGAGGTTCGCAGTTCATATCCTACAATTGCTCAAACGTTCAGTCACATCTGCGCGGTGGATGCTATGTGGCTGCAAGTACTTAAAGGAATAGACATGCAGGAAGCAGTGGAAGGTTCTGCGGCTTATGCAGAAAGGACTCATTTATATTCTGCAGATGAATTTGCGGCGTCTTATGATGAACTGGCTTCACAGTTTGAAGAATGGATGAATAGCCAAACAGATTTAGAACAAAAAATGAACATAAATAATCCTTGGTTAGGTTCCAGAGAAACTGCTTACTCAGAAATTTTATTCCACGTTGCCAATCATGGCACTTATCATCGGGGCAGCATAACAACTATGTTAAGACAGCAGGGTTACGCTTCAGCAATGAATGACCTTGTATTATATTGGTATCAGGATTAGTTCAGTACTTGCAAAATGAATAACCGCCGTTTGGTCAGAACTCAAATGACAAAGGTGAGGGCGCTGCGCAAGAATAGAGCTCAAAGGCTGCCGTATCATTCCCGGCAGCCTTAATCATTAGGAAGTAAAATCTATAACCATACGGCCGGTCACTTTCCCTTGCTCCATTTCTTCAAATATATCATTCACGTCTTCAATCGGGCGTTTTGTCACTTTAGGTACAACTTTACCGTCTGCAGCAAATTGAAAAGCTTCCCTCAGGTCTTCTCTGGTTCCTACTAATGAACCTACTACTTGAATACCATCTAACACAAGACGGGGAATATCTAATTCCATCTTGTCGACCGGTAAACCGACAGCCACTACACGCGCACCGGCTTTTACAACATCAATCGCTTGATTGAAAGGGATTTTTGAGACAGCAGTAATGACCGCGGCATCCAGACCTAAATCGCCGGTCACTTCTTTAGCCTTCTTGACGGGGTCTTCGTTTAAACTGTTTACAACCGTGTCAGCGCCTAAGCTCTTAGCAAAGTTCAGTTTTTCATCGCTAATGTCGAAAGCAATCACTTTAGCGTTAAAGACATTTTTTGCATATTGAACAGCCAAGTTGCCCAAACCGCCGACTCCAAATACACCGATCCATTGACCAGGTTTAATTTCACTGACTTTTACTGCTTTATAAGTTGTGACACCTGCGCAGGTAATGCTGCTTGCGGCTGCCGGATCTAAATGTTCAGGCACTTTCACTGCATAATCAACCGCCACGATTGCTTCTTCAGCCATTGCGCCATCAACTGTATAGCCGGCATTTTTCACATCCCGGCACAAGGTTTCACGGCCTGTTAAGCAATATTCACAGCGGCCGCAGCTTTCAAACATCCACGCAATGGAGACGCGGTCTCCTTTTTTCAGGTTTGTTACGCCTTCACCAATCTCGGTTACAATGCCTACTCCCTCATGACCTAAAGTGACGCCTGTCACATCCCCGAAATCAGCATTTTTAACATGCAAGTCAGTATGACATACACCGCAGTATTCCATCTTAACTTTGGCTTCACCGTGTCGCAAAGGACGCAATTCTTTTTGTACGATCGCTATATTTTTGTCCTTCGTTGCTACTACTGCTTTCACAACATACACCCCTTTCAAATACTTACAGAAAATTGGTACTTATCATACAATTTAGCACAATACTCTTCTTTTGAAAACCCTTACATAACTTTGCAGACAAGTATCTCTAAAAATTTATTGAGGGCGCACGCTATAAAGATACTAGTAATTATTTGTTATCCGAATAGTGTTTAAATAGGAATTTGTCGTCTCTCTATGAACGGAATTTACATAGTATATATAATAGTACGTTTTCAAAGGAGGTCTTTTTTTTTGAGTGATAGAAAGCTGACAGAAGAAAACCTTGATAATCACCAGCCCGCTAACTTTGCGCCATTCATCAGCCCTAATCCTGTTACGTCATTTAATCCGGTTCGGAGATACCCTAAAATTGATAAAACATCATTTATCAGTCCATTTTCCAGTGTGATAGGAGACGTGAGAATAAAGGACAATGTTTATGTCGGGCCGAATGCTGCTGTTCGCGCAGATGAAGGGACGCCCTTTTATATTGGGTCAAATACAAACCTTCAAGATGGCGTCATTTTACATGGTTTGTTAAAACAATTTGTTTCAGTCAAAGATAGGGCATATTCCATTTATATCGGAAACAATGTAAGTGTCGGACATGATGCCCTTATTCATGGCCCTTGTTATCTTGGAAATCACACGTTCGTCGGTTTTAAAGCCATCGTGTTCAATGCGATTGTAGGCAAAGGATCATTTATTTCATACAACGCTGCCATAACAAATGGTGTACGCATTGCACCGAATCGGTTTGTTCCTCCCGGAGCAGACATAGACTCACAAGAAAAAGCTGACAGATTGAGAAGAGTGACAGAAGAGGAACGTGAATTTGCACGGGAAGTGCAGCGCGTTAATCAAGAATTTCCCGCTTCTTATCAAGCGTTATTCAGTTGAAGAAAAACAGATAAATCCCCATCTCAGAAGGAGGGGATTTTTTTTATGAAGTGCGGTCATTAGGTGTGATGGGCTGATTGATAAGGAGAATTTATAGGCAAAGGTTATCCTTGAAAGCCTTAATTCAAAGCGATTGTCTGAAGGCTTCTTTTTAAGAAAATCCACCGAATAGCGTATGAATATGATCCCCATAGACACAATAAGAACAGTCTATATTCTATCTGAAAGGGAGTGAGAACCAGTGAGCAAAAAAGGAATCCAAAATTCAAGCGTTGAACAATTAAAAAAAGACCATGAGACCGAAACCGCTTTTAAAGCAGATGATTCCAAAAAAGTTCAAACCAAAAACAAATGAAAATACTTAGTTACACTCGTCAAACAAAATTGATCAATATGGAGTGAATAACATGGCTGAACAACATGGCGCAGACAGACCGGACGATTACAAAAGATTTTCTTCTTTGGACAAGGACTATGATTTTCAGCAGCAATCTTTAGCCGGCGATACCAAAGCAAACCAGACAGACACGGAAACACAAACTCATCATAAAGAAACTGCAACAACAAATACGGCAGGGGAATATTTTGAAACATCAGATTATGAGGGTAATACACAACTGGAAAGAGGATTGGCTGAAACACATGAACAGGTCAGCGATGACTATTTTGAAGGAACGATTGATCAAAATTTGGAATAGTCATATAACGGAACTTTCTTGCAGAAGTCAGTTCCGTTATATTGATACTTACCGGCCTTTGGATTTGAACATGATGAACCGGTTGAAGATTATTATAGTCAAGGTATCTCCTTGACCTTTTTTATGGGCAAAAAAAAGATTTCAAAAATTATAGATCTTTTAAAGTGATCAATATATACTGATTTAAATAACAGGAAGAAAATGAAAAATTAGAGAACTGAATTTTAAAAAGCGGGTGAAATAAATGGAAGGGGCGGCGCGGAGCAGCTTAAAATGTTATGTTTTCACATTGGCGTTTTCAAGCATGTCTTTTGGTCTTGTTTTTGGATTGTATATGTTTGTATACTCGGGTTTTGTGCCATTCGCATTAGTCACTGTAGTTATCATTGCTTTTTACGCTTTCGTCACTTACTTTTTATTTGCTGTTCCTGTGCAATTTTGGTTAAGAAAGAAGCCGAAAAAGTGTAGTTTGATTCATCTTTTCATTTATACAGCAGTCGCTTTTTTAGCTGTGTTCTTGTTCTGGTGCATGGGTAGTCATTCCATTGATGTTAGAGTTTTCGAGAATTTCATTTATTACATGATGAGCATTACTGCTGCGTTAATCTATTGGTTTTGGGACTCTATATTTCTGAGAAAGCAGTTTTTTTATAGAAAAAACATGAGCTTAACAATTTCGGGTTAAACGCTGATCTTGGAATGGGGAGATCATAATGGAATACATTGAATTGAAAAAGGACAATATTGATGACAATCATATTTGCTGCGCACTAGGTGCGAAACAATATGAGAAGGCCGTAACGGAAAAGAAAAGCTGGCTTAAAGATCGAATGGCTGATGGTTTGGTGTTTTATCGATTAAACGAGCGGGCAAAAGTTTTTATTGAATATTTACCTGCAGAAAAAGCGTGGGTTCCGATAAGCGCTCCTAATTTTATGTATATTAATTGTCTTTGGGTCTCGGGGAGATATAAGAACAGCGGACATGCGAAACACTTGTTAGATAAATGTGCGGAAGATGCCAAATCCCGCGGTATGGATGGAATTGTTCATATAGTTGGTAAGAAAAAACTTCCCTATTTAAGTGATAAGCATTTCTTCGAGCATATGGGATTTACTTTGCAAGATGAAGCAAAACCCTATTTTCAGTTAATGTCATTGACCTGGAATGAGCATGCAGCTCTTCCTGTATTTAAAAAACAGGTTAAAAGTTGTTCTTTTAATGATGAGGGGATCACAATATTTTATACAGCTCAATGTCCATTCGCAGTCGGAGTGTTAGAGGATTTGAAGGAACTGACTGAAAAGAAAGGGCTTCATTTTCAGGCTCATCGATTATCCTCCAAAGATAAGGCCCAAACATCACCGGCAATCTGGACAACTTTCAGCGTGTTTTATAATGGAGAATTTCTCACTCATGAAATGATGAGCGTGAATAAGTTTGAAAAGTTACTCAATAAGCTTTTAATGGCTTAACTGGTTCTTCTCCCTATTCTGGGTAATGAGGTTCATTAAAAAAAACCGTCAGCATTAAACATTATTGATTTGGACAAAAATGATAACATATATAGTACAAATAGATTGAGATCGTTCTTTAACAAACGGGCGAGGCCTGTTGAAGATACATTTCAAAAAAAGGAGACTAACAAATGCAAAAAATTGAAACCCCTCGCTTAGTTTTAAGAAATTTTACCGAGGAAGATTCGCACGGTCTTTTGGAATATTCGGCACATCCGAGAGTGAACTGCTTTCTTGATGACAGAATTTCTACGATAGAAGAAGCAGTCTTAAACGTTCAAAAAAGAAGCAGAGATGATTCTTATATTGCTGTTTGTTTAAAAGACAGTAATGATCTGATCGGAGAACTATTTTATTTAAAAGAAGAGCCTGATACATATTCCGTTTGTTGGAATTTCAATGCTCGATTTGAAGGGAAGGGATACGCCAGTGAAAGTGCAAAGGCTTTCTTTGAGTATCTCTTTATGCAAAAAGACGCAAGAAGGCTCTATGCATATGTTGAAGATGATAACGACAAGTCACAAAAATTATGTGAAAGATTAGGAATGCGTAAAGAAGGTTATTTTCTTGAATTTATTTCGTTTACAAAATATGAGGATGGAACACCTAAATATGAAAACACTTTCCAATACGCACTGCTAAAGAAAGAATGGTTAAAGCAAAAACATAGTTAACGCAAAAAAACTCGCCGAGGGCAGTTTTTTTGCGTTTAAGTTAAAAATTTACCGATATTACCAATAGATTACGGAATTGAAAAATGCTTAGTTTAGTAACGATCAAATGAGATTCAGGTTTGGAAAAGCAGTGAAAATCATTTATCGTAAAGTTGTTAAATTCGAGAGAGGGTGAATGTGATGGAAAGCCTAAATAACTCTTACAATATCACGAAAGATCCAAAGTTTTTAGCATTTTGCAGTTTAGCGACAGAAGGTGCAGGAATTAGTTCGAATCAGCAATGTTCAATTGGTTTTACTGAATTCAAAGAAGCGCTGGAGAATGGCAAAGTGGTTGAAAATCAAAATCTGCAAAGCAGTTCAGAGTTACATCACAAGTTCGATTACTGGAAGTCCAAAATCACTGGAGGACGAGCTGTAACTGAAACCGATAACCAAGTGCTGGATATCATCAAACAAGCATACAATCTTGGACTGGTTACGAAGGATAATATGCTGTTGAGAAGTCAAGCCATTAACGCGTATCAAACATCTATTTAATTTTAAGAAAAAAAACGTTAATCATGAAAAGATGGCGTTACCTGATGTGATCTAATAAAACTAATGGTGAAAGGAACTCTAACTTGAAGTCACATTTAGTTTCGTTCGTATTAGCTTTGATAGGATGTTTATTCAGTATTTATATGCAATCAATGGCTTATTGGAGCAATGACTCAATGCTGTGGTATTGGGTCGGTGCGATTTTGTCGTATATATTTGCTGCAGGATCATTCATTACGCTGAATTTTAACAAAAACAAGGACTCAGTTCTGTCGATAAGTTGCCTCATTTTAATGATTCTAACTGTTATGCTTATTTTAGTTACAGTTTTTTGGACGGCTTTTATTATAATCGCAGGGCAATCGGGGATGTGATACTAAGGGGAACATGGCTTATTTTTCGTATTTTTTTGATGACTGGAATCTGAACCTCTATTTATTAAGTTTTCGAATTTAAATGTAACAATTCTAATGTCCATACGTTCTAAATGATAAAGGCGGGATGCAATGAAGAAGTATAAAGTCATTAAAACATTGCTGATTATTATCACTGTTCTGACCATAACGGCCGGAATTGCACTATTTTCTTTAATTTCAGGAGAGAAAGTCAAATATATCGGCTATAGCCAGAACAAGGCGTGGGAAGCGTCAATTGAAAAATCAGGAAAGACCTCTATCGGTCCTAATTATTTCTTGAATTTGTACTACAGAGGCAATAAAGAGAATAAAAAGAAAACGGTGATTAAGAGATTAACATTATTTATTGACGGCCGGAAATATGGAGAAGATAAAGACTATCATCTTTCAGAATACACCGGAGAGAAATTAGCAGGCGGCGGAACGGGGGAAGATCATATTCAGACGTTTGAATATATGCCGGAAAATGAAGTGATCGGTCATGAAATCACTGTAGAAGCAGTATGGAAAACCGATCATGAGTCCTATAAAGAAAAATTTAAACTGAAAAGAATACATTGGTATGACTGAACTAAAAAGGGCGGTATAACCCTCTCTTTCATCCAAAACAATTAGCTTTGTCTGTTTTTCTCGATTTTCTAAATTGATCTGGGTCGATTAAAGAGTCACTTGCTGCCTATGTATAAGAAAGTAATACCCTGGAATGTGTAAAATCAATGAACAGCTTCGGAAATGGAAGGATCAGTGAAGGTGAGCTTGTGAAAAAAGGATCAGGATGGATGTGACCAGCATCCACCCTGATCAATGGGGTTCACAGTGTTCTATTTCATTGTATTCCAATCGGAATAATATTACAAGACGAAAAAATAAAAAGTGGGTCGATCATTAACAGAAAGTGAGAATGTTTTGAATGAAAATAAAGGATTATCTGAAGGAAAGGTTTCCGGCTTTAAAATTAATGCCGAGCATTTATCATCAATGGGACGTTGGAATTCACTTTTCTCTTGGCCGTAATATATATCAATTTAATGAAAACGGTGAGCTGAATCTTGAGTATTTTCAGTGTGTCCATCATCAAATGACCGAAATTTTTAATGAGCTGTTTGAACAAAACGATGACTTATTCCTTGTTGCAAACATATATAAGCACAAAACTCAAGGTAATGACGCCAGCAAATTAAAAATTTATCAGCCGTTTCTGAAGTGCAAGGATGATTTATATCGGATTCAGGTGGAGACCTGTCCGTATCCGTTCGAAGAAGATGATGCAGAAGAATACGAGATGCAGCAGTTTTCTTTATTATGTAAACGGAAGGATTTGCGTATTACCCCATTACTTAAGGCAGCTGCTCACGAAGATTTTCCGCTGAAGCCAAGGTTCGGGGGTTACACCGTTGAGTATCCCGATGTTTTCTTTGTGAATATTGCAAAAGACATTATTTTCTTTATATATGATGACAGAGGGTGTGAAGTTATCGCCCTTGATACCGGAAGAATACGTGCGCTTTATGACCAAAATCACGATTGGATTGAAAGTGAACGCATGCATTCGAATTAGCTTATTCGAGGTGTGTTCTTACTTGCGCGGTTTCGCATTTGTACGTGAGGAATGTAACGGAACTTCTGGGTGCTAAGATGCTGTATTTATTTGGATGAATTCCATTTTGCAAAACGGCTGAATAGAATAACAGCATAAAAGTTTTTTTACACAGTGCAGGAGGAGAGATACGTGAGGGCTGAACATCATGATGGTATGGAAATTGGAATTTATTCATTTGCAGAATTATACCCCGATCCTCTGACAGGGAAAACAGTCAGCGCAAAGCAGCGGGTAGAGGAATTGATAAAGCTGGCGAAATTGGCTGACGACGCAGGGCTTGATGTATTCGGCGTAGGCGAGCATCATCGTCTTGATTATGCAGTGTCGTCGCCGCCGGTCATCTTATCAGCGATTTCACAGCTCACCGAAAACATTAAGCTTACGAGTGCCACGACTGTATTATCCACCGCAGATCCCGTCCGTTTATTTGAGGATTTTGCAACGCTTGATCTGATATCAAACGGAAGGGCGGAGATCATTGCGGGACGCGGTGCATTTTTAGACTCGTTTCCTCTTTTCGGTTATGATGTGGGTTATTATAAAGAACTGTTTGAAGAACACGTTGAGCTTTTTTTGAAATTAAATTCGGGGGAAGAATCGGTCACCTGGAAAGGACGTTACCGGCCGCCGCTGAATGACGCAGAAATTTCCCCTCAGCCTTTTCACGGAAGCATTCCGCTGTGGTTAGGTGTTTCAGGAACTCCGGAAAGTGCGGAGCGGGCCGGAAGAGCAGGCGCCGGTCTGGCATTAGCTGTATTGAGCGGTGATCCGAAATCATCTAAACCGCTTGTTGACAAATACCGAGAAGCAGCTTCTAAAGCCGGTCATCCGCCGGAACATGTGAAGGTTGCTGTAACCGGGCATACGTTCATTTCAAAAACGAATGAACAGGCAATACAAGAATTTTACCCGTATCATTCTAATTATTGGTCTCATGTTCATTCATACCACGGGATTCATGAACCTTTAACGAGGGAAGATTTTGAGCGGGCGTCCGGTAAAGAAACAGCCTTATTTGTCGGAAGCTCACAGCAGATCATTGAAAAAATCATGCACCAATACGAGCTGTTTGGCCATCAGCGGTTTCTCGCGCAGATCGATATAGGCGGTATGCCGTTTAAAAAAGCTGCGGAAAACATCGAACGATTAGCATCAGAAGTAGCACCGGTGATCCGAAGAGAAACCGGCAAATCAAGCGATTAAATGGAGTCAGGCGGAGCGGGCCGGTTTTTGAACATCGCGGACTCGACATCAGAAACGGTCCGGCTTTTTTAATGATTATAAAAAACAAAGGGAAGAGCGCGAACCTCATTGCTTTTTCCTATCAAGAAAAGGAAGGTCATTTCATCCTCCATCGTGAAGTGTATATACTGAAAGGTTTATATTTACAAAAGAGGGAGGATGATGTAGAGATGAAGGGTTTAGTCAAAGCTGCAGTTTTAACTGTTACTCTCGGTATTGGAGGCGCTTTCTATTCAAGTGATGCATCTGCACACGGGTATATAAAAGATCCCGTCAGCAGAGCGTACATGGGAGCATTAGAGAAACAGACAATGGGCTGGACGGCCGCTGCTCAGAAATATGGCTCCGTCATTGATAATCCTCAGTCTGTTGAAGGGCCGAAAGGATTTCCGGCCGCAGGTCCGCCGGATGGAAGAATTGCATCTGCAAACGGAGGATCGGGACAAATTGATTTCGGACTGGACAAGCAGACTGCAGATCATTGGGTAAAACAGAATATACGCGGCGGCTTTAATTCTTTTACTTGGCACTATACCGCACCCCATGCGACATCAAAGTGGCACTATTATATCACCAAGAAAAATTGGAATCCTAATAAACCTTTGTCGAGGGATGAATTCGAATTAATCGGAACGGTAAACCACGATGGCTCCAAGGCAGATACGAATCTGACTCATAGAATTTTTGTGCCGACTGATCGAAGCGGTTATCATATCATTTTAGGGGTATGGGATGTCGCGGATACTTCCAATGCCTTCTATAATGTCATTGATATAAACCTTACACAGTAATCTATGAAATGACTGATCGGCTGCATTCATGCATTGCCGATCTTTTTCGTTTGAAAGAGTTAGTTAAAGGAGGAAACAGCAAAGCGCCATAATGAATTCATTATGGCGCCTTACGATCATAGAGGTAATGCTGACATGGATGCGGAGGTAAGGGAGACTCTTAATAACCGCCGAGGAAAGAAGCACCGACGATGATTAATAAAATGAATAGCACCACGATTAACGCAAAGGAGCTACCATAACCGCCCATATGATCTCACCTCCCTTAAGAGGATTAATACATATTATGCTGAATGTAAAAGTTTGATAGGGATGCTAGTTTATTTTTGAAAAAAAGTTCGTCTGCATATATTTTCTTCTCACATTTCCATCTTTTAAAGGGGGGGGATCGTAAATGCTTCCTGTAATAGAAACGGACAGACTTATTCTTAGAGAAGTTGAAAAGAAAGATGCAAAGCAAATATTTGCTTGTTTTTCAGGATGCAAATGTAACACGCTATTATGGTTTGGAACCTTTTGATTCAATGGAACAGGCTGAAAAAATGATTGGCTGGTTTAAAGATCAATATCATGATAAAAAGGGAAGCCGTTGGGGAATTGAGAGAAAAGATGCGAATGGAATAATCGGAACTATTGGTTTCAACTCTTGGGTGCCTAAGCATAAGCGGGCGGAGGTCGGTTATGAGATTCATCCGAATTATTGGAGGAATGGCTATGCTTTTGAAGCGTTGGAGAATGTTCTGTCTTTTGGGTTTGAAAAGCTTGGGCTGAATCGTATAGGCGCTGTTGTTTTCATTGAGAATGCAGCGTCTCATCAATTATTGATAAAGGCGGGGTTTCAATCAGAAGGAATTTTGAGAGGATATATGTATCAAAACGGACTGCCCCATGATACACGTGTATATTCTATACTGAATGAGGACGTTGATGAGACGCTATAAAGCAATCTTTCAGCTGCGTCTCCTGCAGAAGGAGTTTGATTGTAAGAAACGATTCCAATAATCACCAACAAGATAATCAACACAAATATGCTCCACAGAGTTATTTTTAAACATTTTGACATGACATACCCTCACTTTGAAAGACTTTACCGGATCTGTGATCGAAGACCATTTCAAGTATATTCATTATAAAGGAGAAAAATGAGCAGTATCTCGGTGCAAAAATAAAAAACTTGCGGTGCGCTGCCGCAAGTTTTTTCGCATTAAGGTCTGTGGAATTCAATATGCTGATTATCACGATCAAAATCTTATTTAGAAATGCACATTAACAAAAACACCCGGAGTTCACCGGGTGTAAAAAGCGTTGATATGTCATGTCAGCAACATTTTTTGCATTTTCTTTTATAGACAACGATGTAATCATAATCAAGATGCTTTTTGTCTTGTTTCTTCTTCTTTTTTTGTTTAGGCTGCTTTTCTTCCTTTTTACCGTGATCATAATGTCCGTCCATATCCATATCCATATCCATTTCCATTTCCATATTCATATCCATGTCCATATCCATACTCATATCCCTCCTTTTTCATCTGACGGTAGTATTCTATGACAGAAGGAACAGATGGCTTGGACAAATGAAACGATATGCTGTAAAAGAGGCGTCTCATCCGGTATAAAAAAACAGGATCATACCCGTCCGATAGATAGGGAGGAAATGATCCTGATATGAAAATACTATTTGATAACCGCTATTGCAATGCCGTACCCTTTTTCTGGACTGTATAAGGCGGTCAGTTTCAATACCTTCCAGCCTTCCGCGGCTTTTGTACCGATTCCGTTATGGGCCGTGATATAATCTCCCGGGTTTACCGTACTGTCTACCCGTACGTAGTGCCGGCCGCTGAGTCCGACAATATGCCATTCGTCTCTGGCGGCGCGCGCTTCATAGTCAGCTTCAAGAGCCGGACTGCAGTCTGGGTTTTGTTTCGGCACGCGTATCGTTTCTCCTGTTTCTTCGTCAGTTACATTTTCATATATGAAACCGCCGAACTCGTTTGTCAAAAAACGGCTTTGCCATCCGAAGCTTGCGGCTCCTGATATAAAAGCGGCTGTTTCTGAAATGACGCCGAGCATATAATCACCAACGTGAGCCGGCTCGATTTTTTCTCCCCTCACTGTGACGATCGTCCCGGCGGGAATCGTCTGGCCGTTTACACTTTCAAAATATTCTCCGTACCCTGACAGGGAAGAGGTGACGGCTCCGGCGAAAGTTCCGTGGCCGCCCGCTGAGTCCAGTTTCCACTTAATGGACTGATGCCCTCCGGCAACGGTGTACGGTTCTTCCAATGTAATGCTTTCTGATGACAGAATAGTTCTGGAGACTTTGCTGCCCGTAACATGTACATTGTTTGAAGCAGCGATAAATGCCCTTGAACCTTCAGAACTTGAACCTCCGGAAGAGCTGATGATCGCATTTCTGTCACCCCTTGCCGTAATATCGCCTGTGCCCGCAATAACGGCGCTTGTCGGGTTAAATGCAAAACCCGAGCTTGTCGCAAGCTGTGCGCCTCCTTTTAAATTGACGGGGATCTGCTCGTAAGTCTGTCCTTTTATAGAAGCGGCAGCCCTGTAGCCTTCCGCCTGCACGCCGAGAATGACAGCCTGGCTGTTAGGGGACGTAATTCCGACAGCACCGCCATCTCCGATCATCGTTCCATTCATAATATTTACGTTATATTGCCCTCCGCCAATTGAGATGCCTTTGGGGGAAGACTTGTAAATATCAAAATTTGAAATTTTAACATAATCGGTTTTATTTGATCCGCCGGATATATTGATGTCAACACCGGCTTGTGTAAAACCGCGTATTTTAATGCCGCTGATCGTAATATTTTGACTCCGGTATTGAAGGGCTACGACAGGATTCCCGCCATAATCATAAGAAGGATCGCCAATAGCTGTGAATCCGTTTACATTTACGTTTTTATAGGCCGAGATAACCAGCGCCCTTGGCGTCACGCTGTCATAGAGAGCGTTGAAGACCGGTTCAATCGCGGTGCAGTCGGTTAAAGTAACATCATAAGCCGTCGTACTTTCGGGGTCTGAGGCCTGATGGTGTCCGATATGACGAATATCAAACGAACGTACATCACGATACGAAACATGGCCGATAATATGAACATTTTGGGAAGCCGGCCACAGGCTGTGCGCCTTTACTTCAATTCCGCGGATATTTCCGCTCGTATAGTTATTCAAAAGCCACACATGTTTAGAGCCGTCATCAATTTCAATGCCATTCGAATTTGCGCTGCCCTCGGCATGCTCTGTGCCGCGCGGGTTTCCTGAATGACAGTTGGAAATGAAAATATATTCGCTGTAATGGGTGGTAATACCGTCGTCTCCGGCGCCGTACGCCACACAGTTATCTATCCATATATAACGGCAGCCGTCTTTCGTCCATTCTGTTTCAGGCAAATGATCATAAGCCGGGGATGTGATATCGATACCATGCAGACCTGCGTTAACCGCTTCAACATTCTTGATCCAGCCGTATTGCACATTGGCAAACGTTAAACAGCTGGAAAATTGTCCTCCAGGGTTTCGGACTCCGCATTGACGATCAGGATTCCAGTCTAAAGTCATGCCCTGGACAAAAATATTACGGTTTCCATTTTCGTAGTTATCATTGGTAATGACCCATTCATATGCGGGAGTGTCCTCATGGAGTTTAATTACGGTAATCCCTTGTCCCTCACCGGAGATGGTAGTCCACGACGGAAGTTTTATCCCTTGAACCAAAAATTCTCCTGCGGGAACATTTACTTTGACGCGGCCGTTCCCGATCGCTCTCCGAAAGGCTTCCGTATTGTCCCGGCCGTCAGGGACCGCTCCGTAATCCTCCACATTTACTTCCCGGGTGATTTTATTCATAAGCATTTCGTATTCAGTATCAAGCCGTTCTTTTAAAAGTGAGGTGACCATTCCTTCCGCCGTCACCCGGGCATCTGCGATCTCAAGATTATCATCTGTTGCGGAATGCTTAATAAAATTCTGCATCCTTGCTTTGAGATGTTCCAATTCAGAGGAATGAGCAGGGTGAGACTGCAATGCGGCGTTTAAAGACGGATCAGGAAAGTTTTTAAATTGAACCATTCTAAAGACACCTCTTTCTTTTGATATAAGCGCTTGACGCAGGGGAGAACAAAAAAGCCGCGCGCCTTATGCGCTTATTCATCAAATTCTTTGTTGAGAACGAAATCCCTTTTAAAATCAGATTGAATTTTAAAAAAACGTCCTTATTTCAGGTGAAAGATCAGAACTAAGAAAGTTTTTGAAAACTAGTATAAAATTTACCTTTATATATAGAGAGAGTGTATTATAAGTGGAGCTGTGCTGTGAAAACGATGGAAAAAGATTGTTGGGGACGTTATGATAAGTAAGAAAAGCAGAATTGCGGCTGCAATATTAGCATTTTTTCTAGGCGGTTTCGGCATTCATAAGCATTTATTGAATGTATTATTTATCTCTGCGGAAGCGAACAAGTATTTGATCAAAAGTATAATGATTATTATGACCAACAGTAATCAAAAGCCTGTGTGGGAAATCCCTTTTATCGGTTTCTTCTCAATTAAGCGTTAAATCCTTTCCTCAGCTGCTCAGTTAAAATGGTATAATGGTGCACGGATTGGTCATTATACGACTAAAATAGGGAATCAAAAGGAGCGGCGAACATGACTTTACAAATTAAAATTAAATATTCAGATGATACACAAACGAGAATCAGTAAAATTGAACAGGGGGATTGGATCGATCTGCGGGCTGCAGAGGATATAACAATCAAAAAAGGTGAGTTCAAACTTATCCCGCTCGGAGTTGCGATGGAGCTGCCGGAAGGATATGAGGCCCATGTCGTTCCGCGTTCAAGTACATATAAGCATTTCGGTATTATTCAGACAAATTCAATGGGTGTCATCGATGAATCTTATAAAGGTGACAATGATTTCTGGTTTTTCCCGGCATACGCACTTCGGGATACCGATATTTCCAAGGGAGAGCGGATCTGCCAATTCAGAATCATGAAGAAAATGCCTCAAGTGGAATTGATCGAAGTGGACAAGCTCGGAAACAATGACCGAGGCGGTCTGGGATCAACAGGCACAAAATAAAACGATTAAAGACTGCTGTTAAGCAGTCTTTTTATTGATTTCGAAGCGCCAGCCGCGCTAGCATATTGATAAATGATTTCCCGATATTCCGTCTTCAGCATTCCGTCTATCTAGAAGCCGCTCTGATGTTTTTATTCTTTAAGATGAACGGAGGTCTTGTCCAACGTATATAATATTGTGACAAAAGTGTAAACAAAAGAAAGGATGATGTTATGAAAAAAAGGGTTAGAAGAGAAGACCGTAAAGCTGCTGGCAAAGAGGCAGAGCAGAAGAAACCGTCCAAAGTCACCCTGTTCTGCCGTTCGCTTCAAAGGCTGAAGCATTTGTATTGTAACATAAACATACAATTGCCATCAATAACCAAAAAAGGAATTTTAGTTTTAATTTTATCGTTTTTTCTTCTGCCGTTTTTACGGGCTGATGCCGCTTCAGATACTTACGGCAGTTTCGAAGAATTAAAACTGCATGAGGTCCCCTCCGTTTTTTCTATTTCATCGAAAGAACATGACCCTTCTGTTCTCATATTAGCTATACACGGCGGAGGCATAGAGCCGGGGACCAGTGAGTTGGCCAGAAAAATTGCCGAAAACCGGAGCCTGTATTTATTTGAAGGGCTAAAATCAGCCGGCAATGCTGAGCTGCATTTGACCAGTTCGCATTTCGACGAACCTAAAGCCGTTCAAATGGTGAAAGAGCACTCAAATGTCATTTCATTGCACGGTTACGGCAGCGACGATAAAAAGATAAAAATCGGCGGTACAGACAGAGAACGGGCCGAACTTTTGACAGGTGTGCTGAAACGAAACGGGTATCCTGCCGTTCTTCTTGGCATAAATGATAAATACGCAGGTGTCAGTCCGAACAATCTTGCCAATCAATCTTCATCCGGATTAAGTATTCAAATTGAAATGAGCACCGGTTTTAGAAAATCACTGTTTGACACCTTTACGCTTAAAAGCAGAGCGTCTACACAAAACGATACCTTTCTCCAATTCACAAAAACGATTTCTGATTTTATCAATGACAATTATAAATAAGCACGCCGCTTTTTGCCGGCGGAGCTTTTTCTTTTGAAATTTATGAAACTTTAAGTTCTTAAGATCGTATACATAACTGACAGGATGAAAGAAAAGAGGTGGGCGAATGAAAGTGATGATTGGGTCTGTCATTCTTCTTGCCATCATCGGATTCGGTTTATGGCTGATGCTGAGTCCAATCTTTAAACAAGTGGGAAGCGGAGCCAAAAAATTTAAAAAGTCATGGGAGGAAGAAGATCAGCATGAGCGAAAATAAGCGGAGAAACACAAAAAAAATACTCGGCGGTGTGATTATAGGCGCAGCCCTTTTAATTGCAGGCGTTACGGCGTCATTATTTATTGAAAAAATACCGAATGGTTATGTCGGAGTTGTATACTCACCGAACGGCGGGGTAAAATCCGAAACTTTGGATCAAGGCTGGCACTTAGTCGGTTTGTTTAATAAAGTAACGGAATATCCGGTGCGTATGCAGACCGTAAATAATGAAAATATAAAAGTGGCAACCTCAGACGGTAAAAATATTGAAATGGATATCGCTTACAACTATGTTGTGCAGCCTGATAAAGTAGTCGATCTGTTTAACAAATTCGGGGCGGTAGACGTTGAAACGATTGAAAATACATATTTAAAAACAAGACTGTGGGACGCGGCGCGAAAATCAATCAGCAAATACTCGGTTATTGACACATACGGGCAAAAATCTGCAGAAGCCGCTGCCGATGTTCAAAAAAGGTTTGCTGAGGATATGAAGAACCTTGGATTTTTAATTGATGATCTGACGCTTGGCGTACCGAAGCCGGATAAAGCCACACAGGAAGCCATTGATGCAAGAGTGAAGTCTTCACAGGAGCTTGAACGGACGCAGACTGAAATTAAAATAGCTGAAGCAGAAGCGAAAAAGAAAAAAATTGAAGCGGAGGGGATCGCTGATTATAACCAAATCATAAAAAAATCAATGTCTGATGAAATGATCAAATATAAATGGATTGAAAAATGGGACGGAAAAACACCGAAAGCGACAGGCACAGACTCACTGCTGCAGCTGCCGCTGGACGATCAGAAGCAAAAATAAAAAGGAAGGAGGCGGATGCCTCCTTTTTATGTTTTTTCTTCAGAATCTTTTTCCGGCATTAATTCTTCAGACGCCTCGGTTTGATATCTCAATTGTGTACTGTCTGTCCCTGTTTCGCCCTGATAATCTTCAGGCAGCACAAATTGCTGCAGATACCGGTGGAAAAATGCTTCAAAAACAGAAAGGCAAAATGCAGAAATAACCGCTGCCGCTGCAGGGGAGACATTAAACCCCCCAATGTTCATTAGAAATATCCATAATATAATGAATGAAATTCCGAAATCAGCTGCAACGGCTGTAAAATTGCTTGTTCTCGGCAGAATCATGCAATCACCCAAAAAGTAAGTGATCAAACTTAAAATCAAGGTAATAAAAAGAACGTTTAAAAAAGTTACTTGGTACATCAGATCCAGAACAATGTACAGCAAAGCAAGTGTGAGCGCTGTTTTAGAAGCGAAAGCAATTACATGTTTCATTTGAACCACCTTCGTTATTTCGTTTAGTCTTCATTGTAGGCAATCAGCAAATTTTTAAACTGGTATATAGTGGTTATGAAGTGTGCGTTTTAATAAAATGTAAATAGACATCACCCTATTCACAAGTTAAAATATGTAAAAAAAGGGGATGCAAAATTGAAAAAATGGTGGATATGTATTGCTGTTTTTTTATTATGTTTTTGCGGAGTACACTCAGCAGAAGCGGCTACCACTGAATTCGGATCAAAAACAAGCTTCATTATGGAGGGAGATGTAAAAGAGTTTTTTATTGAAAACCCGGGGGCTGTATCAGCTGATGATTACCTATTAGGATACAAGTTCACCATTGTGAACAATTCTTCATGCAATTTAAACGTAAAACTCCAGCGGATGGCGCTGAACGGAAACTTTTATACATTAAGTTCTAAAAGCTACAGCGGCAGCTGGTTAAACCTAAGTGCCCAGGACAAAAAATCAATTGATCCGTATCACAAATACAGGATTCTGATTGAAAGCTCTTCAAACGTCTGTGAACCTGTTCATATTAAAGGGTTATACGGCGTGGAATATTATCATTTTGATTGAAAATAGATACCCGCAAAGGCAGCGGGTTTTTTTACACCTCATCAAAACCTATTGTACTATGTACTAAATTTTCAAAAATACAATGTAATCCGCCCGCTCCAGGTAAAGGTAGATGTATATCAAAATCAGCCCGCACAAATACAAAAGTTGAAAAATGGATAAAAAGTTTCCTTTAGGAAACATTATTTGTTGACTTCAAAAGTGAGATAACAGATAATAAAGATGTAAGTTTTTCCTCCTTAGCAGGTTCGTTTCTTAAGCCAGGGCGAATCTGCTCTTTTTTTGCAAAAGAAAAACCCCTTTCAGAGGGGTTTTACGATAAATAAAGTTTAATAGAATTAATGAACGGCTCTGAATACGCCGATCACTTTCCCTAAAATACTTACGTTTTGCAGGATAATCGGTTCCATCGTCGGATTTTCCGGCTGCAGCCGCACATAATTGTCTTCTTTATAGAAGCGCTTGACCGTGGCTTCATCATCTTCGGTCATAGCCACCACGATTTCCCCGTTATTGGCCGTGTTCTGCTGTTTGACAATGACGTAATCTTTGTCAAAAATGCCGGCGTCAATCATACTTTCTCCCATGATTTCTAACATGAATACGTGTTCTCCCGGAGGAACCATCCGGTCAGGAAGCGGAAAATACTCGTCGATATTTTCAACAGCCGTAATCGGAATACCAGCCGTCACTTTTCCGATGACCGGGACATTGACAACCTGGCTTTTCGGAATTTGGACTTCTTCTTCATCCAATACCTCAATCGCTCTCGGTTTAGTAGGGTCCCGTCTGATCAGGCCTTTTGTCTCCAGCCGCGCCAAATGTCCGTGCACGGTTGAACTGGAAGCCAGTCCTACTGCTTCTCCTATCTCTCTTACAGAAGGCGGATATCCTTTCGTTTTTACCTCTTCTTTAATAAAACGCAGGATATCAAGCTGCCTTTTTGATAGCTTCGTCATATTTCGCACCTCAAAACGTCGATTTTAAGTAGATTATAGCATGATTTTCCTGACAGTACAAACATAGGTTCGAAAAAAACGATTGACAGAAACGTTTGTTCGTATATACTGAAAGGTATAAAAAGCGAACAAACATTCTGGAGGTTGTTTAAATGGCGAAGGAATCTATCATATTTGTCGGACTGTTTACTGCGATTTTAAGTGCCGTTATTTTACTTGTTTCATGTGCGGGAAATGATCAGGCGCTCAGCCAATATGTTAAAATAAAGGTTCAGGACGGAGATACTCTGTGGTCACTTGCGGATCAAGTAGCAGAGAAGAAAAATATTAACAAAGAAGATTTTATTGAGTGGGTGACGGAGAATAATCATCTCCAAACTGCTGATATAAAGCCCGGAGACGAACTTATTCTTCCGGTTAAGAAGGAGCATCCGGCCGTATATCAGCTGGCCATTGTCAATTAGAGAGGAAAGAGAGAAATGAAGGCGCTCATTTATGCCCGGGTAAGCACAAACAAAGAACAGCAGCAGACGTCTTTAAAAAGACAGGAAGAGGAGCTCAGTGAGATCGCTGCAGCAAACGGCATGGAAGTCGTAAAAGTCATTTCAGAGAAAGCCAGCGGTTACGAAATGGACCGCGACGGAGTATTTGAAATGCTTGATGAAATTAAAAAGTCACATATTGACGCGATATTGGTGCAGGATGAAACAAGACTGGGAAGAGGAAACGCCAAGATCGCGCTTTTGCATTGTATTTACAGGGAGAACGTAAAGATATATACGACGGCTCATAAAGGTGAGCTGGAGCTTTCCGAAGCTGATACGATGGTACTCGAAATCGTCAGTATTGTTGAGGAATATCAAAGGAAAATTCACAATATGAAAATCCGGCGGGGAATGAAAAGAGCCGTAAAAAACGGCTATAAACCTGAACGGAATCTGAAAAACAGACATGAAAACAGCGGAAAAGAAAAAAAAGAGGTTCCTGTTTCGGAAATTATCAGGCTGAGAGCCAACAAGCTTACCTTTGCAGAAATCGCAGCCACCTTAAGAGGATTCGGCTATGATGTATCCAAAGCCACGGTTCACCGGCGTTTTCAGGAATATATCGCAGACAGTGAAGGCAGCTGACATGCTTCAGTTGTAAAAAAGACTATGTTTTAGTAGTATATAATCAACACGCACCAAAGGAGCTTATTATGATTTCTAAAGAAAAAATCGCACGAATTAACGAATTGGCTCAAAAAGCTAAATCAAACACGATAACAGATGAGGAAAAAGCCGAACAGCAAAAGCTTCGCCAGGAGTATTTGAAAGGGTTCCGCTCCTCAATGAAAAATACGTTAAAGAGCGTAAAAGTTATTGATCCGGAGGGTAATGATGTCACTCCTGAAAAATTAAAAAGGGAGCAACAGAAAAATAATCTTCATTAAACAGAAAGAATACGGCAATACGTATTCTTTTTTGTATATACTAATATCAGGCTGTGATTTGCGACAATTTTCAACAAGTTTATCTCAAATTTAAGCTGAAAGAGTTGAGAAAAAGTCAGCATCGCTTTATGATGAAAAGGTACAACAATAAGGAAGGGGATTATAATGGATACAATTGAAAAGAAATCAGTTGCCACCATACGTACACTATCTATAGACGCAATTGAAAAAGCTAATTCCGGACACCCAGGGATGCCGATGGGAGCTGCTCCGATGGCTTACACGCTGTGGACGAAGTTTATGAATGTAAATCCGCAGAATCCGGGATGGTTTAACCGCGACCGCTTTGTTTTATCAGCAGGACACGGTTCAATGCTTTTGTACAGCATGCTGCATTTAAGCGGGTATGACCTCAGCATTGAAGATCTGAAACAGTTCCGTCAATGGGGAAGTAAAACACCGGGACATCCGGAGTTCGGGCATACAGCCGGAGTCGACGCAACGACCGGGCCTTTGGGACAGGGTATCGCTATGGCAGTGGGAATGGCAATTGCAGAACGCCATCTGGCTGAAACATATAACCGTGATTCATTCAACGTAGTTGATCATTATACATATAGTATTTGCGGAGACGGCGATTTGATGGAAGGCATTTCTTCTGAAGCCGCTTCTCTTGCAGGCCATCTGGAATTAGGCCGCCTGATCGTATTATACGATTCTAATGATATTTCTTTAGACGGCGATTTAAACCGCTCTTTCTCTGAAAATGTAAAACAGCGTTTTGAAGCCATGAACTGGGAAGTCCTTTATGTTGAGGACGGAAATAACATCGCTGAATTGACGGCTGCAATTGAGAAAGCGCGCCAGAATGATAAAAAACCGACATTAATTGAAGTGAAAACGACAATCGGTTTCGGTTCTCCAAACCGCGCGGGCACATCCGGTGTTCACGGCGCTCCGCTGGGACTAGAAGAGAGCAAGCTGACTAAAGAAGCGTACGCTTGGACGTTTGAAGAAGATTTTTATGTTCCAGAAGAAGTATACGCGCATTTCAACGAAGCTGTAAAAGAAGCCGGCGCGAAAAAAGAACAGGAATGGAATGAACAGTTCGCGGCTTATAAGGAAAAATACCCTGAGCTTGCTGAACAGCTGTCACTCGGAATGAAAGGCGAACTGCCGAAAGACTGGGATCAGGAAGTTCCTGTCTATGAAAAAGGCAGCAGCCTTGCTTCCCGCGCATCTTCAGGTGAGGTGCTGAACGGCATCGCCAAGAAAATTCCTTTCTTTGTCGGAGGATCTGCTGACCTTGCAGGTTCAAACAAAACGACAATCAAAAACGCAGGGGACTTCACGGCCAAAGACTACGCCGGGAAAAACTTCTGGTTCGGTGTCCGTGAATTTGCGATGGGCGCTGCTTTAAACGGAATGGCGCTTCACGGCGGCCTCCGCGTATTCGGCGGCACATTCTTTGTGTTCTCAGATTATTTAAGACCTGCTATTCGTCTGGCGTCATTAATGGGGCTTCCTGTCACTTATGTATTTACGCATGACAGTATTGCCGTAGGAGAAGACGGACCGACTCACGAACCGATTGAGCAGCTTGCATCTTTACGCGCGCTTCCTAATCTTTCTGTGATCAGACCTGCTGACGGCAATGAAACCGCAGCTGCGTGGAAGCTAGCCGTTCAAAGCCAGGATCATCCGACAGCTCTTGTGTTGACACGCCAAAACCTGCCGACAATTGATCAGCAGGCTGAAGAAGCGTATGCCGGAGTAGAAAAAGGGGCTTACACCGTTTCCGAAGCAAAAACTGATTCACCGGACGCCCTTCTTTTAGCGACAGGTTCTGAAGTCGGACTTGCGATTGAAGCACAGGCGAAGCTTGCTGACGAAAACATTCATGTATCTGTAGTCAGCATGCCGAGCTGGGACCGTTTCGAAAAACAATCGGCCGAGTACAAAAACAGCGTACTTCCTCCGAATGTGACGAAACGTCTTGCGATTGAAATGGGATCAAGCTTCGGATGGGGCAAATTTACCGGTCTTGAAGGAGACGTTCTCGCAATTGACCGTTTCGGTGCTTCAGCTCCGGGAGAAACAATTATGAAAGAATACGGGTTTACTGCAGAAAACGTGGCTGACCGCGTGAAGAAACTGCTAAACAAATAAAGAAAGAAAAGAGGATGAGTCAAATCATCCTCTTTTTCCTGTTTATACGACAAAAATAGAAGGGGCGCCGTAACAGTAATAGACAATTCTTTCTTTTCTCCTTTTGTATAATAGAAAGCAATACGCAGCGCTGTAAAAGGGGATGAGGAAATGGAACGTCATTACTATACGCACCTGATTAAGGATGAGTTTGCGAACCACTACTTCGGGCGGGAAACCGCTATGTTTGAATTGTTTCGAGACTATCATTGGACAAACCTGACACCCCAAGAATATCAACTGACAAAAAAGCAAGTTCACTATATAACAGAACCGATTCCGGTGATACATATGCATCAGCGTCTCCAGCTTCATTTAAACCGAATGTGTTACAGTCGTTTAGATTCAATTTATCAGCTTACACTGCCCGGAGAAAAGGGCCGCGCCACCTTCATGATGAAAGACAGTTTGATTGAGATTGCAGCTTCGGGAGATTATGAGGCGGAAACGATTTTCTTCGAGATTCTCCGTAAAATCAGCCCCTGCTTTCTTGCGATGGATTTTAAGACAAGGCGTTATGGGTGGTTAAATCCGGTCAGAGAAAGAAATTTTGTCTAAAAACGAGCAAAAAGAGATGTAAATGTTGTATAATAGCCTTTGGTTTAGTACACTTTAAACTAGACAACATGAAGGAGGAAATAAAATGACTTTATGGGTTGGCATCCTAGTGGGCGTTGTCGCATTGCTCATAGGTGTTGCACTCGGGTTTTTTATTGCTCGTAAATATATGATGAGCTATTTGAAAAAGAATCCGCCTATTAATGAACAAATGTTACGCATGATGATGATGCAAATGGGAATGAAACCTTCTCAAAAGAAAATTAATCAAATGATGAAAGCCATGAATAATCAAGCGAAATAATACGTAAAGATTATGATATAGAGATACATGGTTATAAAAATAAAAAACCCGGAGAGGGTTTTTTATTTTGGCGTCATGTTTCACCCCAACTGCCGGTGTGCAGTTCCTTTTGATATTGTATGAGAAGGTGGTCAAGCTCCTGGCTGAGTTCTATCGTAATGTTTGATGTCATTCCGTTTGTCATGACGATTTTAAGCAGCTCTGCCCGTTTTTTTTCAATTTCATTTAATAGATGCTCTCTAATCACAGGGATATATCCTTTCATACATAAATCTTTCACTTGAATCGCTATTATTATATCCACATTTATACTGTTTTTCAAATAAGAAGGAGTATAATATCTTGATGTCAAATTAAATTATATAAGCTTTTTCTATAAAAAGTAATCCTTCATGGGAAAGTGTTAAAAAAATGAAATGATTTTGTCATAACTCGAAAGGAGTGTGTCATGGTGAGTTTTAATTACTTTCTGACGTTCGGGGCCGGGTTTCTGTCTTTCATTTCTCCCTGCTGTCTGCCGCTGTACCCCGCTTTTTTGTCATACATAACCGGTGTCAGCATGGACGAGGTGAAAACGGAAAAGGTGATGCTGCAAAAACGGGGGCTCGTGCATACACTTTGTTTTTTGCTTGGTTTCTCCGTGATTTTTATTGCACTTGGATACGGCACCTCGTTCATCGGCAGTTTTTTTACCCGTTATCATGAAGCGATCCGCCAGTTTGGCGCTATCATGCTGGTGCTTTTCGGGCTCATTACGGCGGGTGTGTTTCAGCCGAAAATCATAATGAAAGAGCGGCGCATTCATTTTAAGCACCGGCCCGAGGGGTTTATCGGCTCTGTTCTGATCGGCCTGGCGTTTGCAGCCGGCTGGTCGCCGTGCAGCGGGCCTATTTTAGGCGCCGTGTTTTCACTGGCCGGTACAAATCCTTCTTCAGCAGTGCCGTATATGTTTTTATATGTTTTGGGATTCGCCATTCCTTTTCTAGTTCTTTCATTTTTTATTACCAGAATGAATTGGATTCGAAAGCACCAGCTGCTTATCATGAGAACCGGCGGCATTGTTATGATTGTCATCGGAATTATGCTGTTTTTTAACTGGATGAGTTATATTCTGATCGTTCTGTCAAATCTTTTCGGAGGGTTCAAGGGGCTGTAAGAGATTGATAACTTTTGAACTATTATATACCCTTTCTTTTTTGGTACAATAAGACTAGTTAATGTTAAATATGTGGAGGGGAATATGACACGAGTTTTAGTTGTAGATGACGCCAAGTTCATGAGAGTGAAAATCAGAGAGATTCTGGAATCGGCGAATTATACAGTGGCCGGAGAAGCGGCTGACGGCGAGGAAGCTCTGGCCGTTTATCAAAAAATCCGTCCCGATCTGGTGACAATGGATATTACCATGCCGGTTAAAAACGGAATACAGGCGCTTCAGGAGATTTTAGCTTTTGACCCGAAAGCCCATGTCATTATGTGCACCGCCATGCGGCAGCAGCGGATCGTTCTGGAAGCGATTGAACTGGGCGCTAAAGATTTTATCGTTAAACCGTTTGAAGGGTCTAAAGTGCTGGAGGCCGTAGGCAGGGTAACGGGAACATAAACGTATTTTCTTTTCACATTGGTTTTTTTATGTTTTTGGAGTATAGTATATAGTATCAAACTCCGTGCAAGCAAAGGAATGATAAAGATGATGATTATAATTTCATCCGTTATTGCAGCGGCCATGGCAATCTCTGTAATGATCGTGAGGATTAAATCCTCCGATAAGCCCGCTTCACCAAAAAAAATAATTCTCCCGCCGATTTTCATGAGTACGGGAGCGCTGATGTTTCTTTTTCCGATTTTCAGAGTGACGGGCGAAGAATTTTTGGAGGCCATTACGCTGGGCGTGATCTTCTCTATTTTTCTGATAAAAACATCTAAATTTGAGATTAAAAATAATGAAATCTATTTAAAACGGTCAAAAGCATTTGTGTTTATCCTAATTGGTTTGCTGGTTATCAGAATCGCTATGAAATCCATTTTGAGCACGACGATTGATTACGGAGCTTTAAGCGGAATGTTTTGGATTCTGGCTTTCGGAATGATTGTCCCGTGGCGCATCGCGATGTTTATGTCGTACCGCAAACTTGCCAATGAACTGAAGACCGCTGATATTCAGATGAATTAAAACCTTTCCGTCCGCCGGAAAGGTTTTTTATTTGAGCAGGGTTTGATAAGGAGTAAGGTCAATCTGTTTTTCGCGGAGATGTTTTTTCAAAAACTGATGATCCCGCTTAGGGGTGGCCAGTATGTAACCCCTGATGATTAAATCCCGGTTTATTTGTTCTGCCTCCTCTTGTAAAGAGATTTCACCGATTTTTCCGGCGATTTTAGCTTTGGCTACATCCCGAAAGAGCTCTGGCACGGGGGCGACCAGTTCATCCAAAAACGCCTTGTCGCCTTCATCCCAAAGGTGTCTGCTTTTTTCAATATAATAATCCTGCCAATCCAGTTCTGACCGGCCGTCTTCTTTCGGTAAGCGTTTTAAAAATTTTCGGAACATAAAGAACCCGCCGATGGACAGCAATCCGATCATTACGATGACCCAAAATAAAATAAACCACATAAACCAGCCTTCAAGCATTGTTTTATCTCCTCCTTACTTTAACCATATTGTAAACGAAGACAGAATAGAAGAACACATGAAAAAAGAATAGAAAAAATGATAGATGTCCAGTCAATCCGGTTGCTAGAACATATTCTATCGTATAGTGATTCTGCTATTTGGCCATGGGAGATTCACTTCGAGGGTATATGACTGATATGACCGGAAAAAAAAGCCGCTTTCATTGAGGGATGAAAACGGCTTTTTTATGTTATAGAGGAAATTGAAAGGAAAAAGAGGCAGGGGTTTCATTTGACTCCTTGTTCATGGAGACGGTCAGAATATGGTTTGTGAAATCAGTGAAAATATGTTTGTCATTCAGATAAAAAGGCAGCATCATTTGTTTGTTTAACGTCTGTTCAAGCGTTTTAACAGAGAGCATGAACTCATTTCCCGAAAGAGTGACGGTCATCGCCTGCACCGGCTTCAGCGCCGTCAGGTCAGCTTCAATGATGTATTGACGGCTTGTTTCATATAGGTCGATCGGAAGCGTCTCGTCATACCAAGCATACGGGTCCTCGTAAAACTGCCGCAGCCATTCTTCGATATCATCAAATTCTTCAGCGTGATTTGAATGATTCATGGAAGCATCCCTCCATATTAAAAAAGCCTTGCTATAACGTATGCAGAAGCTTTGAATGGGTGAAAGCACAAAAAAACAGACACCGAGGTCTGTTTTACATATCGTGGCTTGTATTATGTTTTTGTCTTGTATGGTTGCGGTTTTTCACTTTTTTGCTTCCGCTTAATGGTTCCGGCTGGCCGGGATTATGGCCCTTCGGAGCATTTTTATGCATATCTTTGCTCGTATTTTTATTTGTCATGTTAAAGCCTCCTTTTTTAAGGGGTGACGGCTATTGGTTTGTTTTTCTTTTTTTATTGTTCTGCCGTTCTGCTTCGGTCAGGACAAGCTGGTCATTTTCAATATAACCCGCGCCTTTACCTTGGCTTTTTGCATCATTCATGCCGTTTATCACATGATTGGCTTTTCGTTTTACCATGATCATCACCTCAACTTTAATATGGCTCTTTACTGCCCGTTGTATGAGACTTAAAACAGGACAAAATTTACCGGAAATTATTCTGATAAGACGATCTTATTGTATTTAATAAAAACATTGATATTTACTTATGTATGATTTTATACTAAGATGAAATTGTGAGAAAATTGTGATGGAATGTGAACATTCATCTAAAGAACGATCTTGATCTTTGAAGGGGGATTTTGGAGAATGACAAATCAGCAAAAAGTCGCAACACAAGACGTTTTCCAAGCAAGAAAAACATTTTCTTCAAACGGGAAAACATACCACTACTATTCATTAAAAGCATTGGAAGACGCAGGGGTCGGCAATGTTTCAAAACTTCCTTATTCTATTAAGGTTCTTTTGGAATCCGTTTTGCGTCAGGTAGACGGACGCGTCATTACGAAAGAACATGTTGAAAATTTAGCAAGATGGGGTACTGCTGAATTAAAAGATATCGATGTGCCGTTTAAACCGTCACGGGTTATCCTTCAGGACTTTACCGGCGTTCCGGCCGTAGTTGACCTGGCATCTTTAAGAAAAGCCATGGCTTCTGTCGGCGGTGACCCTGATAAAATCAATCCTGAAATTCCGGTTGACCTGGTCATTGACCACTCCGTACAAGTCGACAAAGCGGGTACGGAAGACGCGTTAGCCATTAATATGGACTTAGAATTCAAAAGAAATGCAGAACGTTATAAATTTTTAAGCTGGGCAAAGAAAGCGTTTAACAACTATCAGGCCGTTCCGCCTGCAACAGGTATCGTCCACCAGGTAAACCTTGAGTTTTTGGCTAGTGTCGTTCATACGAAAGATGAAGACGGAGAGCTTGTGACATATCCTGATACTTTGGTGGGAACAGACTCCCATACCACGATGATTAACGGAATCGGCGTTCTCGGCTGGGGTGTCGGCGGTATTGAGGCGGAAGCAGGAATGCTCGGCCAGCCTTCATATTTCCCTGTTCCTGAGGTCATCGGCGCGAAACTTGTCGGAAAATTGCCTAACGGAACGACGGCAACTGACTTAGCGCTGAAAGTCACTCAAGTGCTGCGCGAAAAAGGCGTAGTCAATAAATTTGTTGAATTCTTCGGCCCTGGTGTTGCTGAGCTTCCGCTTGCGGATCGGGCGACTATTGCCAATATGGCGCCGGAATACGGAGCGACTTGCGGATTCTTCCCGGTTGACGAGGAAGCACTTTCTTACATGCGTCTGACCGGCCGTGAAGAAGAACAGATCGATGTCGTGGAAGCATACTGCCGCAACAACGGTTTATTCTATACGCCTGACGCAGAAGAGCCGATTTTTACAGACGTTGTAGAAATTGATCTGTCAAAAATTGAAGCGAACCTATCAGGCCCGAAACGTCCGCAGGATTTAATCCCGCTTTCTGTCATGCAGGAAACGTTTAAAAAACATCTCGTCAGCCCGGCCGGCAACCAAGGATTCGGAATGGATGCTGCTGAAGAGAACAAAGAAATCTCATTTAAACTTAACAGCGGCGAAGATGCGGTCATGAAAACAGGGGCAATTGCAATTGCCGCCATTACAAGCTGCACAAACACATCTAATCCTTTTGTATTAATCGGTGCCGGATTGGTAGCGAAAAAAGCGGTAGAATTGGGATTGAAAGTGCCGAATTATGTGAAAACATCACTTGCACCGGGATCTAAGGTTGTTACTGGATACTTAGTCAACTCAGGCCTTCTTCCTTATATGAAGGAGCTCGGTTTTAATCTTGTCGGTTACGGCTGTACGACATGTATCGGAAACTCCGGACCGCTTTCTCCAGAGATTGAAGAAGCGGTTGCTAAAAATGATCTTCTGATCACTTCTGTCCTGTCAGGCAACAGAAACTTTGAAGGCCGGATCCATCCGCTTGTCAAAGGAAACTACCTTGCTTCACCGCCGCTTGTCGTCGCGTACGCATTGGCAGGCACTGTGAATATTAACTTGAAATCTGACCCGATCGGTGTCGGAAAAGACGGGCAAAACGTTTACTTCGATGACATCTGGCCGTCAATGGATGAAATCAATTCCCTCGTCAAACAGACTGTGACGCCGGAATTATTCCGTAAAGAATATGAAACGGTATTTGACGACAACCAGCGCTGGAATGAAATCGAAACGACGGATGAAGCACTTTACAAGTGGGATAAGGATTCTACTTACATCCAAAACCCGCCGTTCTTTGAAGAAATGTCTGTAGAACCGGGAAAAGTTGAGCCATTAAGAGGGCTTCGCGTTGTCGGCAAATTCGGAGATTCCGTGACGACTGACCATATTTCTCCGGCCGGAGCGATCGGAAAAGACACGCCGGCGGGCAAATACCTGCAGGAAAAAGGCGTTTCTCCTCGGGACTTTAACTCTTACGGCTCACGCCGCGGAAACCATGAAGTCATGATGAGAGGAACATTCGCCAATATCCGCATTAAAAACCAAATCGCGCCTGGTACAGAAGGCGGATACACTACACACTGGCCTACCGGTGACGTGACATCTATTTATGACGCATGCATGCGGTATAAAGAAGATAAAACGGGTCTTGTCGTCCTGGCCGGCAAAGATTACGGAATGGGCTCTTCACGTGACTGGGCTGCAAAAGGAACAAACCTGCTAGGCATCAGAACAGTCATTGCGGAAAGCTTTGAAAGAATTCACAGAAGTAACCTCGTCTTCATGGGTGTGCTGCCGCTCCAGTTCAAACAGGGTGAAAACGCGGATACACTCGGTTTAACCGGTAAGGAAGTTATCGAGGTGGATGTTGATGAAACTGTACGTCCACGCGACTTGCTGACTGTCAGAGCTATCAGTGAAGACGGTACGGTAAAAACATTTGAAGTCGTTGTCCGTTTCGACAGTGAAGTGGAAATTGATTACTATCGCCACGGCGGCATCTTACAAATGGTGCTTCGCGATAAAATGAAACAGTAGCAGAATGACAAAAGAGAGAAAGCGGCCTGCTTTCTCTCTTTTTATACGGGAGGCCTTGAGATGCTTGCAAAATGGCTGGGCGTATTGTTACTTATCGGGTTGTTAGTGTATGCGGGCTGGAACATTTATTCTGCACAAACAAGTCCGAAAGAAGGGACAGAAGAAGGGATGAAGGCTCCTGACTTTACACTCGACACACTGTCAGGAAAAAGCAGCTCCCTTTCTGATTATAAAGGTAAAAAAGTGCTCCTTAATTTCTGGGCGACGTGGTGCAAGCCATGCCGGATGGAAATGCCCGATATGCAGGAGCTGCAGAAAGAAAATCCTGATATTGCGGTAGTAGCCGTTAATTTTACGTCCTCTGAAAAAAATATACAGGCTGTGAAATCATTCGCTGATACTTATCAGCTGACCTTTCCAATTCTGATTGACAAAAGCGGGATTAACGGAGATTTCAACGTGCTTTCCTATCCGACATCATACATATTAGACGAAAAAGGAACCATTCAGCACATCCGAGTAGGCACGATGACAAAAAAAGAAATGAAAGAAAAACTGGATCTCAAGTAGAGGTTCAGTTTTTTTTATGCGAAAGGCTTATCTTTTAAAAAATTGGAAAAAATGAATGAAAACACGGAGGTGAGAAGATTGAAAAAAATGAGAAAACGTTCTTTTCATGAATTGGTTATGGAGAATAAACGTGAGCTGATGACCAATACGGAATATTTGAATCAGCTTGAAGAAAAGCTGGAGCAGCGGTTCAAACAAAAATAACCTTTAATTTGCAGTCATGTTTGCGCCTCCTTTTGCGAAATATACTCTTAAGGAGGGATGAACATGGGCACAAACAAGAAAGACGGCCAGCCGCAGTACGCTCCGAGCCACTTAGGGACAAAACCCGTTAAATATAAACGAAACAAAGGGGAAAAGTTTCATGACAAGTCAAACGGACATCCGATTGTCATGCAGACGAAAGGCGAATAATATCATTAAAGGAGAGCTGACATGATGACAAATCATAACCAAAGACCGAACCCGGACGACCGTTCTGATAACGTTGAAAAGCTTCAGGATATGGTACAGAATACAATCGAAAATATAGAAGAAGCGAAAGAATCAATGGAGTTTGCGACAGAAGAGGAAAAACAGCGCATTCAGGAGAAGAATGCCAGACGCAATGAAAGCATTGAATCATTCCGAAGTGAAATTCAGGATGAATCGGCTGCGAGAGAAAACGGCTATCAATCGTAATAAAAACCAGGGAAACCTGGTTTTTTCTCTTTCCGCCTCGTTGTGATAAAATAGGGCTAATCTGATAATAAGGGAGCAGAGAACGTTGCATGTGTCAAAAAAAGAAATAGAAGTGCGTTATGCGGAAACAGATCAAATGGGCATCGTCTATCATGCCAATTACTTAGTCTGGATGGAGGTCGGGAGAACGGCGCTCATTAAGGACCTCGGATTTCTGTACAAGGACATGGAAGAAAGAGGGGTGCTGTCACCTGTAGTGGATATCAGCATTTCTTATAAAAAGCCGCTCCGCTACGGAGAAACAGCAGAAGTACATACGTGGATTGAAGAATATAACGGATTTAAAATCATTTACGGCTACCGCATCTATAATCCGGATCAAGAACTTGCGATCGAAGCGTCATCCTCTCACATATGCGTCGATAAACAGAGCTTCAAACCGATTCAGTTCCGCAAGGCCTTTCCTGATTGGCACGCCGCTTACGAAAAGGCAAAAAAATAAGGAGCGGCTCAGTTATGGCATTTGGAATTACACGTAGAGAACTGGAAAGATGGAAGCGGGATGTATCGGAAGGAAAAATCGCTTTTTTAACGCATTATTGGCTGGACGACCGCTTTCCGGAGGCTAAGACCGTGACGAAGGCCGGGTCAAGCGATCTCGATAAGCTGATCCGATGGGGATCGGAATACGGGCTGAAGCCTGAGTGGATTCATCATAAAAATGCATTTCCCCACTTTGACCTGCTCGGTGAAACGCAGAAACGCATATTAGAAAAAGAACATCTGACTGATCATATCAGAAGGTTCAAACTGTAAAAAAAAGAACGCAGCGGATGCGTTCTTTTTTCTTACACGTAATCAAATACCGGCTCTTCTGACTGATCTGAATATGTGACGGACAGATCGTGATTATCAAAGTACCATAAGTCGCTTTCTTCAATAAAAAAGGTAATGCCTTCAACTTCCGTGCTGATTCCGACGTTCATCGGCTGGTCTTTTGAAACACCGAGAGAAAAGCCTTTCTGGACGCTGCTGCATCCTCCGTAACGGACAAAGAAACGGACTTGATCGCCTGTTTCCAGTTCAAGCTCTTCTTTGTACCAATCCAGCGCGCCTTTCGTTACTTTCATGTTCATCCGGTACACTCCCTTTTTGTTTCTCATAAAGAAATTATCTCTATTATAAACGCATATGGCATTTTGATGTCAAAATTGAAGTTTCATCAAAACCATTTGATTTTCGGTTCTGTTTTGTTCATAATCCGTTTGATGTTTGCCCTGTGTCTGTAGATAACAAACGCGGTCAAGAGCGTCACTACGATTAATAAATAAGGGTCTTTTACAAACAGACAGTAAATAATCGTATAAATCCCTGTTAACATTGAAGACAGAGAAACAAATTTCGTAAGGAATAAAAATACGAAAAACACTGCAACCATCGTTACGAATAACAGAGGAGCATAAAACAGCAGGACGCCTCCTGAAGTGGCTACGGCTTTTCCGCCCTTGAATTTTGCGAATACGGGGAATACATGACCGATCACTGCCGCCACTCCTGCGAGAAGAGGGTGAATGGGAACGTGCAATAAATACGGCAGCGCCGCGGCCAAGGTGCCTTTTAAAATATCGGCTGCAACGACGACAGATCCCGCTTTAACGCCAAGCGTGCGAAAAGCATTTGTGGCGCCCAAATTACCGCTTCCATGTTCTCTAATATCAATCCCTTTCGCAAGTTTGCCTACGACTAAACCTGACGGGATGCTGCCTATTACATAGGCCAAAATAATCAATAAAGCAATCAACATCTACATTTCTCCTTTTCAATGTCCCTTCACTTTATTTTAACACGAGTTGTTATTGTCTGATGACAAGTTTTTTGAGAATTAAGCTGACAAACCGCTTTTTTTGAATCCGGTGAAGCTGTCGTGTACAATAATACAAAAGGAGATGGTAAAGATGCAAAATCCTTCAAAGTCAGAGATTAAAGAAATTCTTGACCGAAGCAAACGTATCGCCGTCGTCGGGCTGTCAGACCGTCCCGACCGGACTTCTTACATGGTTTCCAAAGCGATGCAGGATGAAGGGTACGAGATTATTCCTGTCAATCCGACGATTGATGAAGCGCTTGGCGTTAAAGCCGTCGCTTCATTAAAAGACGTTGAGGGACCGATTGATATCGTCAATGTGTTCAGACGCTCTGAGCAGCTTCCCGGCGTCGCTGAAGAGTTTTTACAGACGGATGCTCCCGTTTTTTGGGCGCAGCAGGGCCTGGCAAATGAAGAAGCGTACCGCATGATTACTGAGAAAGGGCGGACGGCCATTATGGATTTATGTATAAAAGTCGCCCGCGCTGTTATAAAATAGGAACAAAAAAGGCAAAAATCCTTGGCAAATCAGGGGTTTTTGTTTTTTTATTGAAAGAATACTCTTTGCGTATGATGTTGAAACAGATACAATAAAGCATGAACAGCTTTTTTAGAAACCCCTGCATTAAAGGGGGCTGCAGTCTGTTTGCGATGGACGGCATAAATCTATATAATAGAAAGCGAACATAAGTTCTTGTTCCCGGAAAAGAGCACCAAAAAGATGAAAAGCCGTTCGAATGTATGTCTTGCGGCCTAAAAAACGAGCCATTCGCTTAAAGATGTTGCGAAATCAAGCATATTGGTTATAATTGTGAGTCCGAGGAGAATTGGACCGAAGCTTGCGCATACTGAAAAACAAAGACATGAAAACATTTAAAAAGAGAATGATTAAGAGCAGGTTTTTTGAAAGGGGTTTGTACGTTTGGCTAGAAAACAGCAATTTGATTACAACGAAGATGCCATACAGGTGCTTGAAGGCCTGGAAGCCGTCAGAAAAAGACCGGGAATGTATATCGGTTCGACGGACGCACGCGGCCTGCACCATCTGGTATATGAGATCGTCGACAATTCCGTCGATGAAGTCCTTGCCGGCTACGGAGATCATATTATCGTAACGATACATAAGGACAACAGCATCTCCGTGCAGGACAGAGGGCGCGGAATGCCGACCGGAATGCATAAGCTCGGAAAGCCGACACCGGAAGTTATTTTCACCGTGCTGCATGCGGGAGGGAAATTCGGCCAGGGCGGCTATAAAACAAGCGGAGGTCTGCATGGTGTCGGCGCATCTGTCGTAAACGCTTTATCAGAGTGGCTGACAGTTACCATTGAGCGTGACGGCTATGTTTATAAACAACGGTTTGAAAACGGCGGCAAGCCTGTGACTTCACTTGAAAAAATCGGTACGACCAAGAAAACGGGAACGCTTACCCATTTTAAACCTGATCCGTCAATGTTCAGCGCAACGGTTTATAATTTTGACACGCTGTCGGAACGTCTGCGCGAATCCGCCTTCTTATTAAAAGGCTTAAAAATAGAATTAATTGATGAGCGGAACAACGTAAAAGAAGTATTTTATTATGAGAACGGAATTGAAGCATTTGTCGCCTATTTAAACGAAGAAAAAGACGCTTTATGCGAAGTGGTTTCTTTTGAAGGCGAGCACCACGACATTGAAGTCGATTTTGCTTTCCAATTTAATGACGGATACTCAGAAAATATGCTGTCATTCGTTAATAACGTCAGAACAAAGGACGGCGGCACCCACGAATCAGGAGCCAAAACGGCAATGACACGAGCGTTTAATGAATATGCGCGAAAAGTCGCGCTTTTAAAAGAGAAAGACAAAAACCTAGAAGGCGCCGATATCAGAGAAGGGCTGTCCGCGATTATTTCTGTGCGTATCCCTGAGGAACTGCTGCAATTTGAAGGCCAGACAAAAGGGAAGCTTGGCACAAGTGAGGCGAGATCCGCCGCAGACGCAGTCATTTCTGAGAATCTTGCTTATTTCTTGGAAGAAAACCGCGATACAGCGACCCTGCTCGTCAAAAAAGCGATTAAAGCAAGCCAGGCCCGTGAAGCTGCCCGTAAAGCGAGAGAAGAAGCGAGAAGCGGTAAAAAACGCAAAAAATCAGAAGCGACGCTGAGCGGAAAACTCACACCGGCCGGTTCCAGAAATCCAGCGAAGAATGAATTGTATCTCGTGGAGGGTGACTCTGCCGGAGGTTCTGCAAAACAGGGAAGAGACCGGAAATTCCAAGCCGTGCTGCCCCTTCGCGGAAAGGTCATCAACACAGAGAAAGCAAAGCTTGCAGACATTTTCAAAAATGAAGAGATCAATACAATTATTCATGCGATCGGCGGGGGAGTCGGCGCAGATTTTGAGATAGACGACATTAACTATGACAAGATCGTCATCATGACCGATGCGGATACTGACGGCGCACATATTCAAGTCTTGCTGTTAACGTTTTTCTACCGCTATATGAAACCTTTAATTGAGCACGGAAAAGTCTTCATCGCGCTTCCGCCTCTTTACAAAGTCAGCAAAGGAAGCGGCAAGAAAGAGATTATTGAATATGCTTGGTCCGACGAAGAAATGGACGGCGTTTTAAAGAAAGTCGGCAAAGGCTATACCATTCAGCGTTATAAAGGTCTGGGAGAAATGAACGCAGACCAGCTCTGGGAAACGACGATGAATCCCGAGTCGCGAACGCTCGTCAGAGTCAAGATTGACGATGCGGCACGCGTAGAGCGCCGCGTAACGACATTAATGGGAGACAAAGTAGAACCGAGAAGAAAATGGATTGAAAAGAATGTTGCCTTCGGATTAGACGAGGAAAGCAATATTTTAGAAAATGAAAACTTGTCGGTCGCTGAGGAGGTTTAATAGTGGCACAGCCAGAATTATTTCATGATTTACCGTTAGAAGAAGTAATCGGCGACCGTTTCGGACGCTACAGTAAATATATTATCCAGGACAGGGCGCTGCCCGATGCACGTGACGGGTTAAAGCCGGTGCAGCGGAGAATTTTATACGCCATGCACGCAGACGGAAATACATTCGATAAAAATTTCCGGAAAGCGGCAAAAACGGTCGGGAACGTTATCGGTAATTATCATCCGCACGGAGACAGCTCCGTTTATGAAGCGATGGTGCGGATGAGCCAGGATTGGAAAGTGCGGAATGTGCTGATTGAAATGCACGGCAACAACGGAAGCATTGACGGTGATCCGCCTGCTGCCATGCGTTATACGGAAGCAAGATTATCTTCTATCGCATCAGAGCTTTTGCGGGACATCGATAAAAATACGGTTGAATTCGTTCCAAACTTTGATGACACAAGTAAAGAACCGGTTGTTCTGCCCGCTATGTTTCCTAACTTGCTGGTCAATGGATCTACCGGGATTTCCGCGGGCTATGCGACTGACATTCCACCTCATCATCTGGGTGAGGTCATTGATGCTGTCATTAAGCGGATTGAATCGCCCGATTGTACCGTCGATGACTTGATGCAGGTGATTAAAGGGCCTGACTTTCCGACAGGAGGCATCATCCAAGGTGTTGACGGCATTCGGAAGGCCTATGAAACCGGTAAAGGCAAAATTATTATCCGCGGCAAGGCTGAAGTGGAAGCCGTAAGAGGCGGACGGGAGCAGATCGTCATTACAGAAATCCCGTTTGAAGTAAACAAAGCCAATCTCGTGAAGAAAATGGACGAATACCGCATTGACAAAAAAGTTGAAGGTATTTCTGAAGTCCGGGATGAAACGGACCGCACGGGACTGCGGGTGGTCGTTGAGTTAAAGAAAGAAGCCGATGCAAAAGGCATCTTGAATTTCTTATATAAAAACACTGACCTGCAGACAACGTATAACTTTAATATGGTCGCCATACATAACCGCCGGCCGATGCTGATGAGTCTTACGGCCATTCTGGATGCGTATATTTCCCACCAGAAGGAAGTGGTGACAAACCGCTCCGTCTTTGAATTGCAAAAAGCAAAAGAGCGGCACCATATCGTTGAAGGACTGATGAAGGCACTGTCTGTGCTAGATGAGGTCATTGCCGTCATCCGGGCAAGCAGCGACAAGAAAGATGCGAAACAAAACTTAATTTCTAAATTCGCATTTACGGAGCCTCAGGCGGAAGCGATCGTATCTTTGCAGCTGTATCGTCTGACAAATACGGATATTACGGCATTAAAAGAGGAAGCGGAAGAGCTCAGCAAGAAAATTCAGGAGCTTGAAGCCATTTTAAGTCATGATAAAAAGCTGTTAAAAGTCATTACCAGCAGCCTGAAAAAAGTGAAAAAGACTTATGCCGACAGCAGACGGTCGGTCATTGAAGAGAAGATTGAAGAAATTAAAATCAATCTCGAAGTCATGGTTGCCTCTGAGGACGTCTATGTGACAGTCACGAAAGACGGCTATGTAAAACGAACAAGCCAGCGGTCATTTGCCGCTTCTAACGGCCAGGATTTCGGGATGAAGGACACGGACAGGCTGATTCACCAATTTGAAATGAATACAACGGATGTGCTCCTGCTCTTTACCAATAAGGGAAGCTATATATATTGTCCGGTTCACCAGCTTCCTGATATCAGGTGGAAAGACATGGGGCAGCACGTCACGAACATCACCACGATGGACCGTGACGAAACCATCGTGAAAGCTATACCGGTAAAAGAATTTGATCCATCTTCATATTTATTGTTTATGACGAAAAACGGTATGGTGAAAAGAACTGAAATGACGCATTACAAAGCGCAGCGTTACTCAAAAGCGCTTGTTGCTCTTAACCTTAAAGGGGACGATGAGCTGATTGATGTTCATGTCACAGACGGCGGCTGCCAGCTGTTTATCGCCACCCGGCTCGGGTACGGCTTATGGTTCGGTGAAGATGAAGTAAATGTAGTCGGAGCCCGTGCGGCCGGTGTGAAGGGCATTAATTTAAAAGACGGCGATACCGTCGTATCAGGACAAATCCTGCATGAAGCAGATTCGCTTGTCCTCGTCACACAGCGGGGAGCCATCAAACGGATGAATCTCTCTGAATTCGAAAGAACATCCAGGGCTAAGCGCGGCGTCATCATGCTGCGTGAGCTTAAAAAGAACCCGCATCGTGTTGTCGGAGTATTCGCGTGCGCTTTAGCCGACATGATCGCTGCGGAAACCGAAAAAGGCGAGAGAATTGAAGCCTCCGTGAAATCCTTGCGGGCTAATGACCGATACAGCAACGGCTCCTTCTTTACAGATGAAGATGAGACAGGGCCGGTCACAGATGTATGGCGTATCCCCGCGTCTGATGTTTAAGAGTAAAAATAAAATAAAGTAAAAAAAACCTCCGCTCAATTGGTCCTAAAGCGGAGGTTTTGCTATTTATTAGCTCTCGTGGCTGCCGAATAAGTCCGTGATAGCGTGAACGACTTCAATTCCCTGCCACACAAATAAATTTAATGCAGTGAATGAAAATAAGCCTAAAATCACCATTCGTAAGATAAACAACATGTTGAACAACCTCCTCATTTTATGTTACATAGATAGGCGATGTTGAACATGAAGCTCATCGAAATACGAGGACTGATAAAATTTAGCGATTAGAAAGCTTTTCTTTCGCTGTCTTCTCCGGGAAGCGGGGCGTTTTCTGTCTGATATCACGATCAATGAGACAGAAGCGGCAAAAAGCGCCGTCAAAAAAAATGAGCCCGTCAGCGATTTTTTCTCATCGTCAGCATTTTGGCCGGCCTTCATTTCGTGTATTTCCTGCTGATCGGCTACGGCTTTAAAATGATGAGCAGTATCAAACGCATGGGGAATGGAGAGCAAATGAAAGCTTGCAATCGCTAAAAATAAAATAGAAGCTTTTAAAAACAAGATTTTTTTCAAATGTTCTCCCCCCTTCATAAGTCTGAATATTTTTATTATAATACCCTAATTTAAATTGAAAGTAAACACATTTATTAAATTTAAAAAATTATTATGTTGGTTAAGTATATACCATTCCGTCCGTCTTTTCATCTCTTTTATTCTTAAAGGCCTATTTGTTATGATATGCACGCAGCCCTTCTGATGTGACAACATTTTTCAGGTTACAGGATAAAGAAACGGGGCATACCAGCAATAAGCATGATGAAGAAACCGAAACATTTTCTTAAAAAAACTTCTCAACATCTGTTGTTGTGATATAATAATACCCGTTGTGTTAAAAGATCTAACATATGCAGCAAAAATGACAGTAAAAGATATGTAAAAGGGAGGTTAAACATGGAGGCTTTCATCAGTGAAATCATAAATGTTCCAAATGATTTTATTTGGAAGTATCTTGTTTATATTTTAGTAGGAATCGGATTGTATTTCACATTCCGTTTTCGCTTCATTCAATTCGAATACTTTATTGAAATGTTTAGAATCGTCGGGGAGAAGCCGCAAGGAAATAAAGGAGTGTCTTCAATGCAGGCATTCTTTATCTCGGCCGCTTCGCGTGTCGGTACCGGAAACTTGACCGGTGTCGCGCTGGCGATTGCAACAGGCGGTCCCGGCGCAGTATTTTGGATGTGGATCGTAGCAATTGTCGGTATGGCTTCAAGCTTTGTGGAAAGTACCTTGGCGCAGCTGTATAAAGTGCGCTCAGGTGACGAATTCCGCGGCGGTCCGGCATATTACATGGCGAAGGGTCTCGGCGCCCGGTGGCTCGGTATTTTATTTGCCGTATTGATTACCGTTTCTTTCGGACTTATCTTTAATGCCGTGCAGTCAAATACGATTTCTGTCGCGTTTGACGAAGCTTTCCATGTGAATAAAACAATTATCGCCATCATCTTAGCTGTATTAACGGCTTTCATTATATTCGGCGGGCTGAAACGTGTTGTATCCGTTTCGCAATTAATCGTTCCGATCATGGCCGGTATGTATATTTTGATCGCGTTGTATGTTGTGATTGTGAATATTACCGCGGTACCTGAATTGCTTGCGACGATTGTGAAAAATGCGTTTGGTTTTGAGCAGATCGTCGGCGGAAGCTTAGGAAGCATCATTATTATCGGTGCGCAGCGCGGCCTGTTTTCAAACGAAGCGGGTATGGGGAGCGCGCCGAATGCCGCAGCAGCTGCACACGTATCGCATCCGGCTAAGCAGGGATTAATCCAGACGCTAGGCGTATTTTTCGATACATTTATCGTTTGTACATCGACTGCCTTTATCATTTTATTGTACAGCTTTACGCCTAAAGGCGACGGCATCCAAGTGACACAAGCCGCACTGCAGCACCATCTTGGAGGCTGGGCCCCGACGTTTATTGCAATTGCGATGTTCTTATTCGCATTCAGCTCAGTCGTCGGCAACTATTACTATGGTGAAACGAATATCGAATTTATTAAAACAAGCAAAACATGGCTTAATATTTATCGCGTATTCGTCGTAGTGATGGTGGTATACGGATGTTTGGCTGACTTCCAGATTGTCTGGGACATGGCAAACTTGTTCATGGGTCTCTTAGCTCTCATTAACTTAGTGGCAATCTTGCTGCTGAGTAATGTAGCCTATAAAATCTATAAAGATTATGCCGCTCAGCGCAAAAAAGGACTTGATCCCGTATTTAAAGCAGAGAATACTCCGGAACTCAAGCATATTGAAACATGGGCGGAAGAAGAAAGTACAAGCCCTGAACACAAGGCTGCCAACTGAGGAATATGCATATCATTTACGAAACCCTTCACGTTTAATGTGAAGGGTTTTTTTATGTTAAAAACCAGCTTCATATTCCTGAAATCTTATTGCGGAATTTCATACATCCCTATGATAATATAGGAATTGTTTACAAAAGAAGGGAAGAGGAGGGAGCATGAAACAGAAGCCGATATATGTCGAGATCAATATAGCGTCTGATATAGAAACGCTTTGGGAATATACGCAAAATCCGGTTCTTCATAAGGAATGGGACCTGCGCTTTTCTGACATTACATATCTTCATAAGTTACCGGATGAACCGCAGAGATTCCTATATGAAACGCGAATCGGTTTTGGGCTGAAGGTGTCCGGCACGGGTGAATCAATGGGTGACATAAGGCCTCAATCGTCAGAAAGGGTGTCGGCGCTTGCTTTTGCATCGGATCATCCGCTGTCTCTGATAAAAGACGGCCGGGGCTACTGGAGGTATATAGAGCGGGATAACGGGGACATCACATTTTTGACTCAATATCAATATGAAACGGCCTGGGGTCTGCCGGGAAGATGGATAGACCGGTTTTTATTTCGTCCGCTGCTCGGCTGGGCTACCGCATGGAGCTTTGATGCGTTGCGGCTTTGGATAGAACAAAACCGACATCCGAAGATATCAGTCCGTTTCGGGTTTGTCTATGTCCTGATGTGTCTCGTATTCAGTCTGTATTGGTTTTTTCAAGGTTTTCATGATAGCTGTGCCGATGCAGAGATCGTGAAGGGAGCGCTGAAGACAGGATTAGGGATATTATGGATGCTGCCTATGCGGAGAAAGCGGCTGATCCACACCGGACAGTCAGCCTTCTTTTGTATAACGGCAATGCAGTATTCCGGCGGCGGATTCGCTATTCCATTAGGATTACTTACGGTAGCGGGTATGATTCTTACATTCCTGCTGCCGAGCGCCGCGCATACAAAACGAAAGAGAGAGAAGTGAAATGACGGATTCAATGTATGAAAAAGCGATTATTCATTATCAATTCCTGCATCCGATGCTGCAGAAACGGTACAAACTTGCCGGATCACGCACGTTTTGCGGAGAAGGGGTTATGTCAGAAATTAAGGGAGGTTCGTTGTTTGTCAGAATGCTTTTAAAGACAGGCGTTTTTTTCAGATGTTTTTTCTCAGAGAGGGGAACAGATATCCCTTTTACCATTGAGAACAAAAACAGGAAAAATGGTGTGGAGTGGAACCGAACCTTTTTCTTTAAAGGCAAAACCCGGTTTTTTGATGCGGTCATGGAATATGACGAGCGGGAAAACAGAATTCTTGATTACTTCGGTAAACCTCATATCCTGCTGTCTGAACTGCATTTAGAAGCGGCTTCAGACGGAGGGCTTGTTATTACATCCGGAAAGCAGTGGCTCCTGATAGGCGGAAAGAAAATCCCGCTTCCGGCTTGGCTGTGCGGCAGTTCAACCGTTTATGAGGCTTATGATGAGGAATTGAATTGCTTCAGCATAAAGGTTCATGTGAAAAACCGGATACTCGGCACAATTTTCTCTTACCGGGGGACTTTCCGGGAAAGAGAGGGAGAAACATGCTGAAGCGTCATCTCATGGTAGGCGCGGTTTGCTTTTTGGGATTTGCGGCGGCTGAAGCACCGCATATATCAGCTGCTGAGACGTTTGTTTTATTATCCGTGCTATTTTTCGTTCCTGCTGTATTCCGCTTTGCGTTTCGGCCGTCAAAGACCTTAGAGAATGTGCTATTACGGAGTTATCCCATTGCCGCTTTATGTGCAGTGCTTGCGCTGATTACAGACTTCAGCTTTTTTGCCTTTGTCTGGCTCATTTATACGCTTGGACTTGCACTGTATGCTGTATGGCGGCTGATGAAAACAAATATCCACAGAGCGGAAGAGATGTCTGTTATGATGGGTTTCGTTTATTTGGCCGGCGGCGGATTTTGGTTTTTTGCATATATCCTTAAGATTCCTATCATGGATTTCAGTCCGCTTATCGTGCTGCTGACGGCGGTGCACTTTCACTATTCGGCTTTTCTCATTCCGATCTTTAACGGATTGCTCGGCAGGATCCTGCGGGAGAACCGCGTTCTTTACAGGCTGAGCACGGTCATCATCCTGATTTCGCCGATCCTTATCGCCCTGGGGATTACATTTTCAAAGACACTTGATGTGATTGCTGTCGCTCTGTATCTGACGGGTCTGTATGTTAATGCGTATCTCGTCTTTAAGGTGCCGTTTGCTGTGAAAACAGGCAGGTTCTTGATCAGGAGTTCTTCGGCTGTGTTAATGATTACAATTGTTTTTTCTTTGATATATTCGTTCGGTGTCTACCGCGAGGAGGCAACGCTCACGATCAGTCAGATGATTTGGGTTCACGGAGCAGTCAATGCATTCGGCGTTATTCTGCCGGCATTGACGGGATGGATAATAGAAAATCCGAGACCGTTTGATGAGGGCAGTGAAAGAACGTTCAGCCGAATTTACGGGAAGGGAACGATAGGCAAAAATTTTTTGACTGACATTCATGCAGCAAATGAAATCCATTATACCGGCCTTCAGGATCAGATGAGAGAACTGCATTCTGAAGACTTTTCAACTGAAAAACTGGCTCCGGCCGTTATTTCCTTTTATGAAGAGACAATTGATTATGACATCAAGGCAAAAGTGACGTGGAGCGGATGGTTTCGTCCGTTCGCGCGCATGTACGAGCCGTTCAGCAGAAGAGCGGGGCAGATCCACCTGTCAATGAATCCGGATTGGTATACCATGCACACTCGCATGAAAGGAGTCGATTCTGACAGAGACGGCAGAAAAAATGTCCGGGCATGGATCAGAACAAATGACAAGCAGGAAACCGTTTTTACTGCGCTGTATTCAGCGTACAGGTCAAAAGGAGAGGGATACATGAATATTTCTCTCCCGCTGCCGTATGGCCAAATGACGGGCATTTTAAAACCTTATGCGCATAAGCAGAATCTTATTTTGACGAGCAGACGCCGAAAAAGCGGAGCGGGTGATGAAGGGATTTATCTGCAGACGAAATGGGGGGCATGCCATCTTCCTCTGGCAGAGACATTTCTTATTGCGGCCCGGAGCGAAACAAGCTTGAAGGCCGTTCATCATATGTGGCTGTTCGGCCTGAAGTTTTTAACTGTGCGGTATCGGATCACTCACACATCCGCAGGTAAGCAAAGCAAATAACAAGCTGTAAAGCCGTCTGTTCAAGACGGCTTATTTATCATGTGAATATAGAGAAGCATCCTGAAATTATGAAATGGAAGCGCTGTCGTAATTGTGTTGTACTCAACATTCGTCATTTGCCGACTTATTTGAAATCGCTGTGCGCAGCCAGTGCAAAAAATCTTCGAAAATGAGCAAGGAAAGAGCAGAAAAGTATTACCAGACATGAATTTTTCATTTGTGTGTTCATTGGATAAATAATTTGTTATGGTTTGGTTTTGTCATCATAAAAATTGCTTTTGCGACGTTTGCAGTGTTAGGTTTGATTCAGCTGTATCAACCGGAGTTAAATTTGTGCGTGACAGATTAATAATAGCGCAAACGGAATATGCGGTTATTTTGCTATACATTTCTTTTTCGTCTCATTGACTAAAGTATACTTAGTTTATGAGACAGGAAATTCATCTCTTTGTTTAACTTCCTAGAATATATATTATGTAAACTAGATGAAAAGAAATTCATATGTCTTGATACAAGAGATCTATGCCCTTTTCAGATTTGGTTCTTGGGATCGACATATCTCCATTAAACAAAATGCTCGTTCAACCAAAAATAAAATAGAGAGCCTCAAACAGGCTCCCAGCAAAACTTTAAATATACAAACCTTGTTTAATCGATCTTAAAGTGAACTCATTCGACCATTCAGGACCGTCTGGATAAGCAAAAACAGCATTTGTGATTAATCCCATCAAACTTCATTTCTCAACGCCTTTCTATGATATGATTTTAAATATAGTCAACCCATACAGCGCCATTATTTGCAGAGTGCACGCAATTTTCTACCCATCTTACACCCTCTATGCCCGCTCTAATATCTGGAAACCATATTTCGCTTGAACCTTTAATGCCTAGTCGTGTATTTTCCATCGCTTTAGCGAATCTTGCATATAAATTTGACCAAGCTTCGAATAACCCTTCAGGATGTCCCCCACTAATACGATCCTCTTCTATGGCTAGTGGGTGCAGGTAAGGCATACCTCTTTCTAATATTCGTACTGGTTCCCCTTGAATTTCGTATCGAAGCTGGTTAGGTTGTTCACTCCACCATTCAATGCTCGCTTTTGAGCCTACAATTCTAATCTTTTGACCATGCATAGATCCTGCATTTATAGCTGAAGACCACACCGTTCCAACCGCTCCATTGTCATATTTCATGATTGTATAAGCATTATCTTCTAAAGGAGCACGCTCTTTGATAAAGCTTTGCCGCGTACACATTAACTTTTCTATTTTTAAGTTTGGTAACATGATTTCAGATAAAAATAGCGGGTGTGTACCTAAGTCACCTAAAACATAACTTGGACCAACCATTTTAGGATTTACACGCCATTTTGTGCTTGCGCTCTTCTTTTCGACTGCCTCTGAGTGAAATCCGTGTGCAAATTGCATATTGACAAGGCGGATGTCTCCTAATTTCCCTTCCTCAATCAGCTGTCTTCCTTGTTCAATCATTTGATGGCCCGAATAACCATATGTGATGCCAACAATTTTATTCTTCTCTTCTGCTAACTTTAATAGCTCTTCTGCTTCTTGTGTTGTAAAACAAAGTGGTTTTTCACAAATTACATGAAGGTCCGAAAGTAGTGCAGCCTTACAAATTTCATAATGCGTACCATTTGGTGTGGCAATCGAGACAGCTTCAATACCGTCACTTCTTTTTTGTTCTTCTTCAAACATTGTCCGATAATCTGAGTAACATCGTGAGGGGTCGATATGTAGGTTGATTCCAAAGGATTGCCCTCTTTCTGGATCAATATCAAATGCCCCTGCAATCAGCTGAAAATTCCCATCTCGTAAAGCGGAAGATCTATGAATATACCCAATTTGACTCCCGCGTCCTCCGCCGACCATCGCCCAACGAATGGGACGCTCGATTATTTTTTCACCATTAATCATTTAACGATTCCTCGCTTTCAATTCATTTGCAAATCCAAGTTTGTTCAGAAAATCTACACTTTGTTTGACATCCTCTAAGCTTGTATCAGCATCTCGCGGGTCACGTTCTTGTTCAAACGTCACATATCCTGAATAGTTTAGTTCTGTTAATAGATGTCGAATTTTATGATAGTCAATGACTCCTTGACCGATTGGGCACATGACTCCTTTAGCACATGCTTCAAAAAAACGTGTGCGCTCTTTCATCACTTGGTCATACGTGTCTAAATGAATATCTTTAAAATGCAAGTAGTCTAATCTGTCAGCACATCGTTCGATCCATTCGATAGGATCCATTTTTGAATAGTATAGATGCCCAGTATCTAAACACAGACCTGCTGTTTCATGAGGGATTTCATGTAACAATCTATTGATTTCATCTTCAAACTCAATGTATCCACCTGCATGAGGATGAATCACAGCCCGGACTCCGTAGTTATTCCATGCATGTTCTGCAATCTTTTTAATATGCTGGATCATCTGTTTCCATTTCTGTTCTGATAGACGAGGAGCCTCTTCCGGTCTTCCTGCATGTTTATTCCTCTCTTCGTGCCCCCAGTCGATGACAACTAAATAAGGAGCTTGATACTGATGATGCTTTAATACAGGGGCTGCGGGTAATTTGGTAATAAAAGAACAGATATCGTCCACTTGTTTTATTAGATTTTCAATATTTTCTTGATCTACTAAATTGTCAAAAATAGTACCTGCAATAATCGTTAAATCCAGTTCTGTTAAAACCTTTGTGACTTTTTGTATGTCAAAAGGGATATATCCATAAGGTCCTAATTCAATTCCTTGACAGCCAGCTTGTGAGGCTTCATTTAAGACTCTTTCCCATGGAGGAAGGTATGGATTTTTGGGATCATCAACACCCCAGCAGCAAGGGGCACCTGCAATTTGAATAGACATAGACATTTCTCCTCGCTTTATGGTGTTTTATCTAACACATTCATTTGTATTGCTGTCTTCTTTATGTTTTGTTCTAACTCCTCATGAGTTTTCAAAAATGTTGTTAAATATCCGCTAAATAAATATAAGGCTGCAAAGATGAGAATGACGCCGCTTGTTCCTAACGGCTCTATAAAGAGGCTGACTATGAATGGTGCGACAAACACGCTTAAACCAGATCCTAGATTGTGTACAGACATTGCGGCTCCTCTGTCTTTTGCTGGAGCCATAGAAGGGATTAGCGCCGTAATTGGTACATAGCCCGCTAAAAAAAATCCAAATAAACATGAGATCAATATCATTCCGATTAAATTGTGGCCAATTATCATCGGGGCTATATAGATGGCGATGGTAGATAGAGCACAGCTACACATCCAAACCAAATGATCGTTTTTCTCCATCCGATTTGATCTCCAATAAAACCAAATAATAAGTTTGATAAAATATTCACAACGAAAATGGATGACCAAATTTGTAACCATTCTTCAGTTGAGTAACCGTATTTTATGAGATAACCAGGTAAAAATATGGCAAATCCATACTGGCCTAATGTTCCGATTATTTTGACTATTGCACCTGCAGCTAATCTTGGACGCTCAAACATATAAAATATTCCGCTTAATAGCTCCTTGATAGATGATTGATCTTTTGTATTTTGTTTCACTTCATCTTTTGTCAGCACAAGTGCGATGATGGCCCCTATCAATACAAAGAAGATGCCTGTGTATAATACATAAATATGACCAATAATAGGTATTGCTAGAGACGAATAAAATGGCCCTGCAACATTCAATCCACATGTAAATACGAACCAAAACCACCCTACGGCTCGTGCCAATATTTTTTGCTCTGCCCGATACGTGATCCAAACGATAAATGAATAAGCAAATAATGGGTATCCTACACCTCTTAACACATATGTAACGAGCATAACAGGGTAGTTCAAGTTGGAAACACCTAGAGCGATAAAAGGAATAGAAGATATCGCAAACATGATAAATCCAGCCCACATCACCCTTCTAATTCCCCAAATTTGAGCTAAGACTCCTGATACCCAAGCAGCTATTCCGACAGCTAAACCATATGCCGCAAATAATTGAGCTGACTGTGTGACTGATAGTCCCCTTTCGACTAAATAAGGTGACAGCCAGCCTTGTTCCAATCCATCTCCAATCATGAAAAGTATCATGCCAAGATATCCCCATCTTAGCGAGTATGGAATCCCTATTTTAGTGAAAAAAAGCTTATTCTTTTCACTCATTTTCTTCCCTCCTTCACAAAAGAAAGCGCATACAATATGTTTGTATATTTATTATAAATCTCAAAAACATTTTGTTCCTTCAAATTATTGTTTAAATATATTGGAGTTTCGTCATATTTATCGTTATTTTCATCAAAAACCTTCACGATCTTGTGTTAAAAATAGCCTAGTTTCATTTAAACACCCCGCCATAATTGACGATATTTTTTAGGAGATATGCCAATCAGTTTTGTAAATAAAGATGTAAAATAGTTTGGGTTATCATACCCGGTCATACCGGCTATTTGAGTAACCGTAAAATTTGTGTTGATTAGCAGTGATTGAGACTCGCCAATCCGTCGACGAATCATATACTGAATTGGTGAGAATCCGGTGTGTTTCTTAAATAAATGGGCAATATAATAAGGGCTCGCATTCATTTCTTTTGCTATAGAAGAAAGTGTGATATTTTCAGCATAATGAAGATCAATATATGATTTGATGTTTAAAAATAGAGAGCAGCAGACTTCTTCTGTCATGAGCGGTTGTTCTTTAGGGATGGTTAACAGCAAAGAGATAAGAGCAGATAGTAAATAACTGCATGTTTCTTGGTGACCAGCTTGATTTGTTTTGACCTGGAAAAGAATCATTTCTAATAAGGTTTCTATTTGTTGAGCTTGATCTCCACAGTTCCATACACACGACATTGATTCGGGTATTAAGTGATTCTCTGGTAAGCCTGGGCACTTAACATTTTTCATTCCTACGCAGTACACACTCATTTTAGATGTTTGATCCATATACTCGTCATGCAAAACATGACTATTATAGATTAAGATATCTCCTTGTTTGACATCATATATGTTATTGCCAATCAAGTGCCTTCCGTTGCCTTTTTTGATAAAAACAATCTCTAACATTTGCTTATGCATATGCATTGTTCGCGGTAAAGTAGTATGTTGCTCAGTGGCATGACAAACATAAACGAGTTCTGGTAATGCTTGATCTAAACACTTGGGGGAAGTAACTTGTTGATGTACTAAATATTGCCCCATAGATTCATCTCCTATATGATTTATGAAATTATACCTTTAAGAAAACTTTATATTTTGCCAATGCTGTCATGATAAATATTATACTTTCATCGCTTTGCTTTTCCATCTCGCAGCAAGTAATGTTGCGATTCCACCTAGCAAGGAAGCAAAGTAAAAGCCTGCACTAAGTCCAAACCAAGAGTTAAAAATTCCTGCGATAAAGGGTCCGCCAAAAATTCCTATTGCATAGAGCGCTTGATATGCACCAACAACCGTAGATTTCATGTGATCAGAAGCCGACTGATAACACATACCTAGTAATAGAGGGAAAATAACACCTAATGAGAGACCCATCATCGCTTGTATGATGAAAAAAATAGCTGGATGAGTGGTGATAGGCATTGTAAAAATACACATTGTGGCAAACATAAATGAGCCGATTAAAACCATCCATTGTTTTCTTATCGAAGAAGCGATTTTACCTATTATTAAAGGTGCGATTGCATGTGGAATCATAAAAGAGAAAGTCGTCAATCCTAACTGGCTTTTAGGAATCCCAATACTTAATGCATAAGCTGATGTAAACCCAAACGTTGTAATAAAAATCATAGCGTGTGCCAAAATGGATAAAAACGATAGTTGAAGAAGCGTTTGTTTCTTCAAAGTGAATAAAAGCGCTTTCGATTCTATTTGACTGCGAGTCCTAGAATGTTTCGGTTCAGATATAAACAGCAGTAAAACAAATGCAAGGATACAGAGCAAACTACCAAGAAAATATGGTGCATGCCACCCCCATTGACTCACTAAATACCCACTCAGCCCCATTCCAAGAAGTTGTGCAAATACGACAATAAATGAAATCAGATTCATTGCTTGATTGGATTCATGTTCATGGTAATAACTTGCATACATCACAGTAAACACGACCCAGGTTGCGGCCGCTAATCCAGCGAAGCAGCGGGCAATTAAAGCAAAAACCAAATCTTCTGTTAAGAAAAATATGAGGCAGCTGATCGTGCTGGCTAAAATCCCGAGCAGAATAAAAGGTTTTCTTATTTCCAAATAATCCGCTAATATTCCTAATGGGAGTCTGCATAAAAGCTGCAGGAGCCCATAGCTGCTTAATATGAGACCGATTAAGAGATAGTCTCCCCCTAATGTCTCCAAATAGGGGGATAAAACTGGAACATATAGAAATTGTGAAAACCAAAAGATGAATGAAATAATCGAGAATATCACTGTATATTTCATGCTTCATTTCCAACTTGTGATCAACGCATCGTTCAAATCAACAACCTGCATCAACCATTTTTTCCTTCCGTAAAATTCAACCCCATATCGTATTTTTGAACTGGTGAAGTGATGTTGACAAACAAAAAATGTGTACTCTTTGAAACCGCGTATAGGTTTTAAAACTTATGACCACAAAAATGATTAACAATTAGATACTTGATGTTGAATAATGGGTAACTTTTGGTTAACTATAGCTACATCATAATGTTAAAAGCGCTTTCAGTCAATAAATTATTAGAAAAAACAAAAAATATAAAGTTGCAATGTATAGCATAACAATCGTTAACATCAATTTTTAAGAATTTTATAAAGTAATTAAGATTTTTTAATCGAATTGTTCTTGTCTTGGTACACCATCAAAGTTTCATCCGCCACGTAAACTTCTTTGTTTTGTATTGCTGTTTTTAAGATCATAAAAGCGGACATCGTGTTGCTGATGTCCGCCTAAAGCTTGACTAATTGGGTTCTGTTCCCCAAATTTGTTTTCCTTGATAATATAATGTGATTTTTTTCGTTGTTTTAAACGTATTTGATTGGAAAAAGGAATAATCGCCGCTTTGTGCATAATTGCTCCAGTCATCGTTGTGAAGACGAAGCTGAATATTCCCTGTGCTTGCTCCCGGTGACAGCGTTCCTTTTTTAAACCCCAGTTCCAGATAGGTATCTGCACCTTGCTTAGGTTTATGCAGCGTCACAAACTTGTGGGTCAGATTGCCGCATCCAATCTGCGCGTAGTCACAGTCAAAGTTTTGGCCTTTGTTTTTCGCGTTATACCAGTAGCGGGCAGTGATATCTTTTAAATCAACCTTGGTATTCCCGTTATTTTTTATGTGAAGCTGAGGGCGGATTTGGTTGCTGTTCACACCCCCATCCCCTGCTTTGTATTGTACAGAAATGCCGTTTTCCTGAGCGGGGTTATCTTGTGCTGGCGTTTCAGGGCGTTCTTTCGTTGAATCTTTGTTGCCGAGAATGTTTTCTCTTACGAATGTTCCTGAGGCAGTTAAATCTGACAGCGGCCAGCCGCCTGTTTTAGATGCTCCCGGCTTTAACGCTGAGGATGATTCCTGCTTATCAGAAAGATTCCAGTTCACCCAGCTGATTTTCTTGCTGTCGAGATAATTCAGCCATTCCCGCGACTGGTCAAGGAATACACCGCCATTTCCAGACGCGTCGCTTGTTCCCCATTCCGTCACGAAAATAGGCGCTCCTTTACTGAGTGCATAGTTTGCTTTATCACGTAAAGATTGGCCGTGTGTGCCGGCATAAAAATGAAGCGCGTACATGACGTTTGCATCTTTTAGCTGATCATCGGCTGCATCATTCACATCCTGGCTCCATGTACCGGTACCTACAATGATGGGATTGTCGGGGTCATTTTTGCGGATCACGGAAATCACTTCTTCCGCATACGGTTTAATATCCCGCTTCCAGTTCACATCACCGTTTGGTTCATTTGCAATTTCATAAATGACGTTTGGCGTATTTTTGTAAAGACTTGACATTTCCTTGAAAAATTCTTTCGCCTTCTCTTTATTTTGGTTTGGATTGCCGTCATTTAAGATATGCCAGTCAATGATGACATATATCCCAAGCTCTTTTGCCGCTTCAACCGCTTCTTTTACTTTATTTTTCACGGACGGGTTGTCAATATAACCGCCATCTGCCGTATACATCGCCGCGCGGAAAACGGTGATGCCCCAATCGTCTCTCAGCCATTTTAAGCTGTCTTTATTGACGAAATCGCCATACCATTGCAATCCGTGTGAACTGATCCCTTTCAGCTGTACCGCTTTGCCGTCTCGGTTTACGAGCTGTGTCCCTTTTATGCTAAGCTGACCATTCTTGGCTACTGGCGTTTTAGTCCCTGCTGCAGATGCCGGCGAAGCCAGCATGCCGCTCATTGTCAAAACCGCAATCAATAAACACGTAATAAAAATAGAGATTGACCGTTTCATATCTGATCTTTTCCTCCTTCACATCATTTTGGCTCTCACTTCTTATGAGCACGAACTCATTGTAAAAATCTTTCTCATGATTGTCTATCAACCTAATTTCTTGTTTTTGGGAGGTTTAAAAGCCTGTCAATTTGCTCTATCTCTATTGAATAAGATACACCTGACACATATAGAACAAAGAAAACTGGACGGAATCGGGACTTTACACGTCATTTTTCAATCGAATCGAAAAATTAAATTTATTTCCAACGTAGATATGCTAAATGTGATGAGTCTCAATATAGCATTGAATCTTATGATTGCTGTAAGAGGACGAGCCCTTATTCTGTACTGGTTAATTTAAGGTTGATGTAAGGTTCGGATTAATACGGGTTAAGGTTGGAGTTGTACAATGAGATTGTACTTCAGTGAGGGATTCAGTCAGACCCACAGAAAATAAGCCAATTTTCTTTTTGGAGTCAGAAAATTGGCTTATCGCTATGATCTATCAGATGCTTTTATTAACGCTTTACAACAAATGTTGTCACGCTCTGAGCCGGCAGATGGGCCCAAAAGTGATTGTCCGTTACTTTGAGATCCGTTCCGGGCTGAAGATTGCTGTTGCTGCTCGTGATCCATCTGGATACTTGAGAAGCGGATCCGTTCTGCAACACAAAGTTTTGGTTGACCCCTGTATTGGTTTTGTTAATGGCGACAATCACGACCTTGTTGTCACCTTTATAGGCTGACACGTAAACATTCGGATTAGGGTTTTTCGTTGCATCAATCCTTACATATCCAGGGCGCACAAATTTAGAGAAATGGGCCATATTGTAGCCTCGTTTGCTGATCGTGCCATCTTCTTTCATAGGACCATATGATCTTCGGATGTACCACCAAACATAAGCTTGTAAATCCCCTTCTACCATCGAACTGTGAATATGTTGCGAAACATCCAAGGCCTCGGGCCATCGATCCGCCGAGTTGTTATCACTGTTCGGATAGTATACTTCCGTCATCCAAAGGTCTTTCCCCGCTCCTTTTTGTTTAAAAAGAGGATAAGGGAATTGACTGACCTGAGTTCCGTACAGGTGGGTTCCGAGAATATCCATATTGGCAAGGGCCTGAGGATCGTTCAAAATCGGGTCCGACAAATTCTTTAAGTATTGAAATGATTCAGGCGCAATGACGCGGGCATTGATTGAGCCGGCGTTTTCTCTCATAAAGCGAAGTATTTCTTGCGGCGTCCACCACGTCCACTCGTGAGCGTAATCAGGCTCGTTTTGGATGGAAATCGCATACAGATTCACACCATTACTCTTCATGAAGTTAACGAAATCGTTAAGATGCTGCGCGTATGCGGCGTACTTATCGTATCTCAGCCGCTTAGCTGATGTGTCACCATTATGATTGAAAGTCTCGACCATATCGTTTGGCGGATTCCAGGGAGAAGCGAAAACGATTGCTCCATGTTTGATCGCACTCTTTGCAGTCTCTACTTCTTTGTACCAGTTATTTCTATTTTCATCTACATGAATTCTTAAGATCGAAAAGCCTAACTGGTTCTGTCCATTGCCAAAAGCAGTTTCTCTTTGAGCAGCTGTTAAATCTCCAACCCAAGCCGGGTGGTTCATCCCTCCAAAACCGCGAATCACTTGTCTTTCTGCGGAAATGTTAACTGTTACATCATTTGCCGCCAAGACCTCAGCAGCGCCTGGGCCCATTAACATTACTGACAGCGTAGTGAAACATACCAATAATAGACAAATTGTTTTTTTTACGCTCGACATCATTTTTTCTCTCCTTTATCTGTCTTTTACCGTATTAGAAAAATGTGTTCTGTCCTGCTTTTATATCACAAAACTGATGTTATCTTTGCGTAAATTGCCAATAATCAAAATTAAACAAGTTTCCTGAACCTGTTCCGGTAAATACAAAGAATACGTTGTGCACACCGGCTGCGCCGCTTACCGCAGTTTCTATTTCTCTCCAATTTTGTGTTCCGCCTGTGGAAGGGACATTCAGTGTTCCCGCAAGTTTACCAGTTGGACTATCGAGACGCACTTCTATTTTCCCGCCAAGAGCGGATGCTACATTTGCTTTAAACGTCCTGGCACCGCCTGACCCGAAGTCTGCATTTCCTACAGCAACCCAGTCTCCGTTCTGAATGTTTGTTATATGTTGATTATTTACCGGCCCGCCGGGTGCAGAGGAATTCTCGGTCAAAATCCGTCCATTCCAGGCAAACGTTTCAGCTTCTACCCGGTGATATGGATTCAAGTTAGAAAGCTGTTTTACGCCTGTATAATTTGCCGCTACCTCTTGAATCGATCCGTCTGAATTATGCACAAGCTTATTAATATGGGGAGAACGGTATCCTTTGCCGGCCCCGAACAGAGCGGAGCTGACAGTTTGAGTATGATACACCGTGTACCACTCGTTTTTAAAATTGAAAACAGCATGATGGTTGTTTCCGCCGCCTCCGAAAAATGCACCCGGATTTTTCAGGAAGTGCCCTCTATATGTAAAGGGACCCATGGGACTTGAGCTGGTCATGTAGCCGATCTCACCTGGGGGTTTATCGGCCGGGTGCGCGCCGCTGAAATTGATGCAATAGGAATAGTAATATGTCCCGTTATATTTGTGCATTCCCGAATCTTCAAACATGAAAGGCGCATCGATCGTAGATGCACTTCCGGCAACACTGGTCATATCAGGCCCTAATTTCATGACTCTTGCTGTTTTAGGGTTTGCCCATTGCTCCTGTGTCGGATTTGAACCTCCGGGGATGCCTCCGCCGGCATACAGGTAACCGGTACCGTCGTCATCTACGAATACTGCCGGATCAAAAAGCCATACAACGCCGGACATTCCTGGTGTACTTGGCGTCACCAGCGGTTTTCCGATCGGGTCTGTCCACGGACCGGTCGGGCTGTCTGCAGTGAGAACCCCGATACCGCCGCCGCTGTTTGCGAAATAAAGGAAGAATTTGTCCTTGCCATTTATCTTTTTAACGGCGACTGACGGGGCCCAGGACGCACCTGCCCACTTTGCGATCCCCCGGCCGCCATTAGCACCATAGGCACCTGCTACCGGAATGGCTCCGTGGTCTGTCCAGTTCACCATATCCGCTGAAGATATGACGAATACTCTATTCAAATTGGCAAATGAATTATCCTTAATCGTTCCGTTGCTGTTATATTCATAATCATCACTTGACATATAGATGTAGACTCTTCCGTTATAAGTCAGTGCAAACGGATCTGCGCCCAGATGATGGTCGATCAGCGGGTTTGAATTCCCTGCATGTTTTGCAATTGGCGTACTGGCAGCATACGCAGACTTCCCAGATAAGCAGCTCAATAATAAAACAAGAACCCATAAACATAAGCTACATTTTTTCCTCATTACTTAATATCCCCCTTTTCCTAAAATAAGGGTCCTTTTGGGAAATTGCAGTGTTGGCAGCATATGACGACTTCCCAGATAAGCAACTCAATCATAAAGCAAGAACCCCTAAACATAAGCTACACTTTTTTGTCATGACTGAATATCCTTCTTTTTCCTTAAAATGAGGTTTTTCTTTTAACATTTGATGACAAATGGTCATGGAGAACGCATTCGAGGAAACCGTTTCAAATACATGAGTTTACTCTCTTCTTTTTCGTACAAAATGCCGCTGACTGTCATCCAGCGGCATTTTACACTGGATCATTTACATTTTGTCAAACTTCGTATTTCCCGCAAATGATCCCATTGACAGTTGTTCTTCAAGAACAAGTCCGTGATGATGCCGTTCTTCAATCCGTTTAATAATAGATCGAATTGCATCCGTATTTTCTTCGATATTGTGAGGTTCAAAGATCGTCACGTGATCTCCTTTTAATTTGTACTCAAGATAATGCTGTGCTGTTGATTGTGTCCAGCCCCTATCATCGGTTACATCGCCGCATAGTAAATGATGGATGTTGGCGTTAACGGCGCCGGAATTGATCAGTTCATTGTGATACGCAAGATAGCCTCTGATTTTATCCTTAATCGAAGGAATGGTTAATATTTCTCTGTAGTAGTCCGGAATAATGTCCATATTCAGATGGACGATCTCTTGGATTTCCTCTTCCGATAAATGAGTTACCGAATCGGTGATTTTAGAATCCAGCATAATCACATCAGATACGGTGCGGCCCCGCTTCTCCAAAGCTTTGGCAGCCTCAAAAGCCAAATTCGATCCGGAAGAGTAACCAAGCAGAACAAAAGGCCCTTGTTCTTGAATGCGTATCATGCTTTCTGCATACCGGTCAACGATCTCTTTCTCATGAGACGGCTCTTCTAAAAAATCTGCCGCATAGACGGTGCAGCCGCCATCAAGTCTTTTCGCCATTTCATTATAAACGAGTCCATACCCGATTAAAGGCGGGAAACAGAACACAGGGATTGAATCTTCCTGGTTCAGCTTGACGAATACGTTATGATCCGTCTCGGATTCGAAAACTGCAGCTTGAATGGCGCGTGCCATTGTTTCGATGGTAGGAAAATCGTATACGGCTTGATAATGCATGTTGATTCCCATACTGGCGTTAATTTGATGAATGAGCTGCAATACTTTAAGTGAATGGCCGCCAACGTCAAAGAAGTGATCTTTAATCCCGGGGTCAGGCAGAGCTAAAATATCCTTCCATATATCGGCCAGCTGCTTTTCAATTAACGTTCCGGGCGCTGCGTATTCGGTTCCGGTAAGCCTATTTCCCTCAGGAGCCGGCAACGCTTTTCGATCGATTTTTCCATTAGCGGTTATCGGCATCTTCTCTACTTGTACAAAATAAGCCGGAATCATATACGCGGGCAGATTGTTCAGCAAATGACGCTTCAGCTGCGCCGTATTTAATGATTCGTCTCCTGACAAGTAAGCGCACAGCTGTTTTGAGCCCTCTTTTTCAATCGCGATGACGACCGCTTCTTTGACAGCATCAAGTTGTAGTAAAGATGCTTCGATCTCGCCGAGTTCTATCCGGTAGCCTCGGATTTTCACTTGATGATCGATTCGTCCCAAATACTCGATATTGCCATCGGGCAGCCATCTTGCCAAGTCGCCTGTCCGGTACATCCGCTTCCCTGCTTCAAATGGGTGAGCTGCAAACTTCTCAGCCGTCAGCTCCGGGCGGTTCAAATAGCCCCGTGCGAGCCCGTCTCCGGCGATACACAGCTCTCCTGCCACACCGAGCGGTTGAAAATATTCCGATTCGGGGTGTACGATATACAATTGAATGTTGGAAATCGGTTTACCTATCGGAACTGAGTTAAGCGTTTCTCCCGCTTCGCATTCAAAATACGATACATCGATCGTCGCTTCGGTCGGCCCGTATAAATTGATGATTTTAGCCTCACCCGCCGGTGTGATCAAGCGATGAAACCCGGCAACGTGCGCAGGCGTCAAAGCCTCGCCGCTTGCAAATACATATTTTAATGACGCCAGCTTTCTCTTTAATTCCTCGTCGGATTTCTGCTCCATGGACTCAAGAAAAGCATGCAGCATCGCAGGCACAAAATGCATAACGGTGACATTTTTCTGCGCAATCGTATCTAAGATGACGTCAGGGTTCTTTTCTCCTCCGTTTGGAAGCAATACCGCTTTAGAACCAGTCATCGACCACCAGAACAATTCCCACACCGATACATCAAAGGTGATTGGGGTTTTTTGCAGAATGACATCCTGCTTATCCAGCGGGTAATGTTCCTGCATCCAAACGAGACGATTGATTACGGATCGGTGTTCCACCATAACCCCTTTCGGTCGGCCTGTTGATCCCGAAGTATAGATAACATAAGCTAAGTGATTCGGTCCGGCCGTCTGTTTTAAGTTTGAACCATCTTCCCAAGAGAATCGCGGATCTTCCAGGTCAAGTACTTTTCCCGTAAAAGGCACGCTTTTCCTCAAGTGACTCTGTACTAACAACAGCTTCGTATCCGAATCCTCCAATATATAGTGAATCCGTTCTTCCGGATAGCTCGGATCGATCGGCACATACGCGCCGCCGGCTTTTAAGATCCCGAAGAGTCCTACGATCATTTCCAAGGAACGTTCGGCCATAATCCCGACCGGCTGATCCGGCTGCACGCCTTCTGATTGCAATGTCCGGGCAAGTTGATTGGCTCTTTCATTCAGTTCCCGGTATGTCAGCTGGCTTTCCCCGTATACGACAGCCGTTTGATCAGGCGTACGCTGTGCTTGTTCCTCAAACAATTTATGAAGCGTCTTTTCCTTTGGATAATCTGCTTCCGTATCATTAAATGCCTCTATAAGGAGCGAACGTTCATCCCCTGTAAGTATATCCAAGTCTTGGACGCGAATCGCCTGACTGTTCACCATCTGCTTAATGATTTGCATAAAATGCTCTTCCATCCGCTTGACACTTGCATGATCATAGACGTTGCTATTGTATACAAAATGAATGTCGATTTCTCCCGCGGGCATGACAATGAAATTGAAATCGTAATGGGTATGCTCTTCCATATGGAAATTGATAATGTCCAGCGCGTCACGATTCGGTTTCATATGTTCCATTTGTTTCTCGACCGGATAATTTTCAAATACCATGATATGACTGATCAGCTGCTGCTTTTGTTCGGTTTGAGCCTGAATTTCATATAACGGAAATGTATCATACCCTTGAGAAGCCAATGCCTGCTCCTGGCTCATTTTCAACACTTGTTCCACAGTCATTTCAGGCTGAGCGGTAATACGGACGGGAATGGTGTTGATAAATAAACCGACCATGGACTCGATACCCGGAATTTCTGCTGGGCGGCCGGAAACAACCGACCCGAAAACGACATCCTGACTGTTGTTGTATCTTTGCAGCAATAGTCCCCACGCACTTTGAATGAACGTATTCACGGTGACGTGATGCTTGCTTGCAGTCTGTCTGATTTCTTCTGACAGCTGTTTTCCGAGCCGGCATGCAAGCCTTTGTTTTTGATATCCCTTGGCTTGGTTTGAGACAGGTTCTTTCAGTACAACGGTTTGTCCTTCATAACCGTCCAAATATTTTTGCCAATAGGCTGAAGCGTGCTTATGATCCTGGTCTTCCAGCCATTCGATATATCGGCTGTACGGGGTGACGGCTTCGGGCTCCGGTTTTCTTCTATCAATAAGCTCATAATAGGTTTCAAACACTTCTTTCGTAATAAGAGGCAGACACCAGCCATCCATTAAAATATGATGGAAGCTCCATATCAATCGGGCTTGGTCATCCTCTGTACGAAGGATTGATACGCGCATTAACGCATCTTGAGTAAGGTCGAATCCTCTTGCCTTATCTTTTTGTACAAAGCCGGCAATGAACTCGTTTCGTTGTTTATTCTTCATGCTTCGAATATCTTCAACGGTTATTTCGATCGGTTTTTTCCGGAATACGATCTGCAAAGGCTGATCTTTCCATTCCGTATAAAAATGAGTCCGGAGAATCTCATGTCTTTCCGCCAGCTGCGACAAACTCATTGTAAATGCCTCGATATCCAAGTCGCCTTTGAGATCAAAAGCGGCTTGTTCAAAGTAAGCTCTGGAAGCCGAATCGATTAAACTATGGAACAGCATACCTTTCTGCATGGGAGTTAAAGGATATATATTTTCAATCTCGCCGATATGCTGTGTTTGCTGAACAAATTGATCTAATTCCTCGATTGTTATGTCCTTCAGCGAGATATCGCTTGGCGTCAGGTGAATGTGTTCTTGGGCTGCGCAATGTTCGATGACTTCTTTTAGGCTGTTCTTTAAGAGAGCTGCACATGTTTCCATTGTTTCTCTTCGATATTGTTTACCGCTGTAACTGATGGCCAATGACAGCCGGCCGTCTGAGATCATGCCGTTAATGTCAAGCGTATAGGCAATGGGATGTCTGTCGCTTGCAATTTTCCCTCCGGAGTAAGGAGATACCTCGATTCCTCCATTTTCGAAATCTTGATCAAATTGTCCGAGGTAATTGAAGCTGATTTCCGGATGTCCGGTCCATTCTGATGCCTTCGGATGATCGGACAAATATTTCATCAGGCCATATCCTATTCCTTTTTGGGGAATCTGACGCAGCTGTTCTTTCACCGTCCTAATCCGCTGGGAGATGTCCCGGTCCGCCTGGATTTGAAGAGAAACCGGGTATTGGGTTGTGAACCAGCCCACCGTACGTGAAATATCAGCGTCTTGAAAAATAGATTCCCTGCCGTGTCCTTCCAGATGAACATGAATTTCTTCATGCCCCGTCCAGCGATGAACAGCCATTCCGAGTCCGGTCAGCAATAAATCATTAATGTCAGTCGTATAGGCCCGGTTCGATTTTTTTAATAAACGCTCGGTTTCTTCCTCTGTCCATTGGACGATGATCGTTTCCCGGTCTTCGGCCAGACCGGTCTCCTGCTCATTATCCTTTGGCAATTTGTGTTGCGAGATATGTTTCTGCTCAAGCCAATATTGATTTTCCGCTTCAAATTCCGGACTTTCTGCATAACGTTTCAATCGTTCAGCCCATAACAGATAGGAATCCGTCTTCTTAGGGAGCGTGATCGCTTCTCCGTTTTGGAGCTGCTCATAAGCTGACGTTATATCCTCAAGTAAAATCCTCCACGATACGCCATCTACAACCAGATGATGAATCGCAATCAGCAAATGATCGCCATCCTGACATTGAAACAATCCCAGTTTCATGAGCGGTCCATCGGCTAAATGGATGGATTGCTGAATGTCATTTGCTATCGTTTCTATCGTTTCGGCAGGGTTGTTTTCTTCGAGTAAAGAGAACACGTCGAGGCTGAATAATTCTCCTTCACTGATCCCGCGGGTTCTGGCTTCGTATTCATGATCTCCCTGAACATAGACCATGCGCAAAGCATCGTGATGCTCGGCAATCTTCTTCATGACTTTCTGAAGCTTCGATTCGTCCAAACCCTCTTTAAAATAAAGCATGACAGATTGATTATAATGGTGCGGATCAGGGTATTGCCGGGCGAAAAACCAATGCTGAATCGGCGTCAATAAGGTACGGCCTTTGATCTCCCCTTGTTCTGCGATTCGGGAAACGGGCTCAATAAAAGGAGCAAGCCCGGAGATCGTCGGGTGTTTGAACAAGTGTTTGATGTCAAGCTTATACCCGGCTTGATATAAGCTTGAGGTCACCTGAATCGACTTAATCGAATCTCCTCCCAGCTCAAAGAAATGATCATCGATTCCGACCTGTTCTGCGCCTAATACCGATTCCCACACCCCGGCCAGTATTTTTTCCAGTTCTGTCCGCGGAGCTGTATAAGGATTGCCAGTGAGATTTCCCGTTGGAGCAGGCAGCGCCTGACGATCTATTTTTCCGTTGGGAGTAAGCGGCATCGCTGCCAGCTGTACAAAATAAGCAGGGATCATATAGGACGGAAGCTGCCGGGACAGGCGCTCCCGAATTTCGCCTGCGGTTAAAGAATGCTGTGCGGTATAATAGGCGCACAAGGATGTTTCCCCGTTGGTTTCTTGTGCCGTAACGAGAGCTTCTTGAATCGGCGGTATTTGGAAAAATGCGGATTCGACTTCCCCGATTTCAATGCGGTAACCGCGGATTTTCACCTGGTGGTCGATCCGGCCTAAATATTCGATATTTCCGTCCGGCAGCCGCCTTGCTAAGTCTCCGGTCCGGTACATTTTCACCTCTGGCACAAAGGGGTGCTGCAAAAATCTTTCCGCCGTTAATTCCGCTCTGTTCAAGTATCCTCTGGCGATGCCGTCCCCGCTGATATAGATTTCTCCCGGAACGCCGTCCGGCACCGGCTTCATGCTCTTATCCAGCACGAAAATGTTCATGTTGTCCGCGGCGGTTCCGATCGGCACTGATTCCCGTCTGTCGTTTTGCAGATCAAAGGAATAAATCATACAGCCGACGACTGTCTCTGTAGGCCCGTATTCGTTAAAAATTTCGATTTTTCCGTCGAATTTCCCGCTGATGCTACGGGCGAGCCGCGTGCTTAAATTGTCACCGCCGACAATGAATTTCCGAATGGTGCACTCAGCAGGGATATTCATCTCTTTCAATAACTGCAAGTGCGCCGGGGTCAGCTTGATAATATCCGTCCTTGAATCCTGAATAATGCAATCAAGCAAGGCAGCACTGTTTTCTCCTCTGTAGACAATAATGGAATTTCCTGTAATGAGCGGAGTGAAAACAGACGTTATCGTCAGATCAAAAGCGATGGACGAATATAGGGGAAAGTTGGTTTTTTCCCCTTTGACATAGACCCGGCGGGCCCACCAAATATAATTGGTTAAGCCCTGATGCTCAATTGCCACTCCTTTAGGCTTGCCTGTGGAGCCTGACGTATAAATGACATAAGCCAAATCCTTCGTACTGCTGATCGGTTCCAGGTCAGAGCCGTCTTCGTGGTAAGAGCTTTCCTGATCGAGGAAAACCATTGTGCCCGCAAGTTCCAACTGTTTTTGAAGATGGCTCTGCGTCAGAATGATATCAGCTTGGGAGTCTTCTGCTATATACTGTATGCGATGCTTCGGATAATCCGGGTCAATTGGCACATAGGCCCCTCCCGCTTTTAAAACGGCCAGTATTCCCACGACCAGTTCGATCTCATGTTCGCAAATAATCGCAGTGAGCCGGTCCGTCTTTACCCCCTTTTTCCTTAACGTTCGGGCTAATTGATTGGCACGTTCATTGAGCTGACGATATGTGAATTGCTTTTCTCCGCAAATAACGGCTGCTTGATCCGGTGTTCGTTTCATCTGTTCTTCGAATAACTGATAAACCGTCTTATCCCGCGGATATTCAGTTTTCGCAGTTTGATTGTCAACGAGAAGTGTATGTGTCTCCGATTCTGGCAAAATATCCACTTGGCCGAGGGGGAGGTCAGGCTGAAATAATATGACAGAAAATAGCCGGTTTAAATGTCCGAGCACCTGCATCATATACTGACGGTCATAGACTTGTTCATTAAAACATAACTTTAGGTCAATCAAGTCTTCACCCATAACAAACTGAAATAAAGCATCTGCAGCAGCCGTTTCTATGAAACCATCAGAATGAATTTGCTCTAGTGAAACGACTGTATGGATGATCGGCAAATGATTTGCATTGTAGTTCAGCCTCAGCTGTCCGGCCATTTTATCAAAGGGAACGTCCTGATATAAGATCGCTTCGTCCAGCGTATGTTTCAATTCATGGAAAATTGATTTAAACGTACTGCCGGAATTGATATGCTGTTTGATTAACATGAGCTGGTCTGAACGAAGATCTTCATCAGTTTCGTCTTCAAAGGTTGGAACCCCTGTAATCACGCCCTCTTCCCCCGTGTATTTGTATATAAGGGATTCAATTCCGATCAGGAGAACCAGATAGACGGCCATTGGCGTTTGGTTCGTCATGGTCAGGATGCGCCGTGATACATTCGCACTCAATGAACTGTGAATACAGTCAGATCCGCTTGTTATATCACGCTTTACTGTTGAGTCGGACACTTGAAACGAAGGGAATGCACTGGGACGGTCTTCCGTGTGAAACATTCGGCCCCAGAACAACTCCTGTTGTTTGAATTCTGACATTCATATCCCTCCAGTTGGTTTCATTCCTGTTTTCAGGCAGCTGGCGGCAGCCGCGGCATTCATGCCGGGACAGCCGCTGCCCCCGTGATTAGAAATCCAATTCGATTGTGCTTGCAAGATGTTTACTTTTGTTTACTTTTTCGCTTAATTGAATGTCTTTTAAAGGAATGGATGGGTTTCTCATAATCGCCGAAAGAATCATGACGTAATCCTTGGCCAATACAGCAATGGTTTTCTTTTTAAACAGTTTCGTACAGTAATCAAAACTGCCCTGAATATCATCTTGATCTATTAAGAAGTTCAGCTGTAAATCAAACTTGGCTGCCGTCTCCGTTTGTTCATAAGGTCTGACTGCGAGAGAATCCACTTCAATATCCGTTTGTTCGGTATTTTGCAGGACAAACATCGTATCAAACAATGGATTGCGGCTTAAGTCCCGTTTCACACCCAGTTTTTCAACTAATTCTTCAAAAGGATACTCTTGATGTTCAAAAGCCTTCAGCATGGTTTCTTTCGTTTCCGTTATATAATCCAAAAATGTCTTTTCCGCCATCGGAGCGGTGCGGATGGCTAATGTATTGACAAACATTCCGATAATGGGTTCCAAATCCGCATGCGGTCTCCCTGCAATAGGGGTTCCGACGACGATATCATCCTGACCGCTGTATTTTGCCAGCAGTATGGAATAGGCCGAGAACAAAATCATGTAAGCGGTCGTTCCGGTCAATTCTTCCAGCTGCTTTATCCCTTGGGTGACAGTCTTATCGAGCGTAAAATTGTGCCTTTTTCCATCAAAGCTTCTAACCGGCGGTCTCGCAAAATCTTTCGGAAGCTCGAATGACGGGAGCTCTTCATGAAATACACCAAGCCAATACTCTTCCTGCTTCTTGATTCGTTCTCTCTGTTCTTTTTGATGTTTCCATTCCGTAAAGTCTTTGTACTGAATACGGAGCGGAGCTAACTCTTTTTCGTCATACATTTGAATCAGTTCTTCGACAAAAATATTCATGGAGGCGCCGTCCGTGATGATGTGGTGCATGTCAAACATGAAAATATGCAGGTCTTGTTCTAACTCGATGAGTCCGGCCCTGAGTAATGGAGCCTGGCTGAGATCGAACGGCCGCACGAAGGTGCGGAAACATTCCTCAACCTCGTCAGCTGTTGCCTTGTATCTTTCCATCGAAAACTCCACTTGCGGTTTGATCACCTGCATCAGTTCTCCGCGGACCATTTCAAAACCGGTACGCAGCGATTCATGACGCTGGATCAGTCTTTGGAAAGCGGTTTGCAAGCGATTTATGTCGAGTTTTCCTTCTAATGTAAGGATTCCCGGCATATTGTAGCTCAGTTCTCCGCCTTCTATTTGTGTTGACAGGTAAACCATCTTCTGCACGGACGATACGGGATAGACATCTTTTGCTTTAGCTTTCGGAATGTAATCCGGTCCGTTGGTTTCAGCTTCTGCAATAGCCTGTGCCATTTTTTCAACTGTCGGACATTGAAAGACCTCTCTTAATGAAATGTTTTTGCTGAATTGCTTATGAATTTTGGCGATGAGTGTCATCCCCCGCAACGAGTGGCCGCCCAAATCGAAAAAGTTATCTTTTACACCTATTTCTTTTACCTTCAAAACGTCTTGCCAGATGCATATCAGCTGCTCTTCCATATTCGTCCGTGGAGCAACGTAGTCGGTTCCCGTTTGCAAACCTGCTTCAGGCATCGGTAATGCTCTTCGATTTACTTTTCCATTGCCGGTTAGCGGCAGTTTCTCCAGCTGGATGAAGTATGAAGGGATCATGTATCCCGGTATTTGACCAGCAAGTTTTTCTTTCAGCTGACTGATCGAGAGTGATTGCTCCGCTGTAAAATAGGCATATAAATCACTTTGGCCATCGGTATTTTCTTTTGCTAGAACAACTGCTTCCTGTACGTGCTTGAGAAGAGCGGCCTCCACCTCACCGAGTTCAATCCGGTAACCGCGGATTTTGACCTGGTGGTCTCTCCTTCCCGCATATTCAACGTTTCCGTCAGGAAGGTAACGGGCCAGATCGCCTGTTTTATACATCCGCTGATTCGAGTCATATGGGTGGGGAACAAAAGTTTCGAGTGTCAAAGGCTCCCTGTTATGATAGCCTCTGGCCAGGCTCACTCCTGAAATACAAAGTTCACCGACGATTCCGACAGGCTGAAGCGTTCCGGCTTCATTCAAAATGAAAATCTCCGTATTTGAAATCGGTTTGCCGATCGGCTGAAGCTCCTGATCTGTATCAGGATCGACGGTATACATGGTTACGACATGCGTCTCCGACGGGCCATAATGATTATGCAATGTGACTTGATGGCGTGCCAGCATGTCACGCAGCATCCTTGTTGCGATGAGCTGTTCTCCCGCAGCGATGATGTGATCTACGCACTCGGCAAACGGTTCGAAATAGTGTTTCTCCGAGGCAAGAAGCTTAAGGAACGCGGTCGGAAGAAATGCTGTTTGTATCCTGTGCGTTCTGACAAAATCATTGAGCTGACGTATGTCACGTTTTGCCTCATTGCCGATGACAAAGAGTGTTCCTCCGCTTGAAAGCGCGGAGAACATTTCTTGATAGCAAACATCAAAGCTCATTGCGGCAAATTGCAGCACTCTGTCAAACTGCAGCTGCGTATGATCCTGCTCATAAGCGAGCAGATTCGTCATCGTCTTGTGCTCCAGCTGAACGCCTTTCGGCTGCCCCGTTGTGCCTGACGTGTAAATAACATACATTAAATCATTTTCCGAGCAGGAAAGATTAAGATTGTCTGCTCTGCCTTGATATATCATCGGATCATCAAGCAGAAGCGCTTCTCCTTCAAAGAGCGGCGGAATAGCGTGACCTGCACAAGTCAAAAGCACATCGGCGCCGCTGTCTTTCAGCATAAAAGCCCGCCGTTTTTCGGGAAGCTCCGGATCGATAGGGAGAAATGCTGCGCCGGCCTTTAATATGGCTAAAATGCCGATGATCATATGTGCTGAGCGATCCGTGAGAACGGCAACAACCTGATCAGTGCAGGCACCCTTATCTTGAAGGAGGCGCGCCAGCTGATTGGAACGTTCATTCAGCTGACGATAAGTCAGCGTCTGATTTCCAAACTTGACGGCTTCATGGTCCGGGTTAAGCTCAGCCTGCTGCTCAAAAAGCTGATGAACCGTAGTTGGAATTCGTTTTTCCGCAACTGCAGTATCGTTAAAGAGTTGCTGAATGTCTCTTTCCTCTTCCTTGGTCATCATATTCAGACGAGCCAGCTCGGCATCAGGCTGTTTAATAATCGAATCAATCAGCTGCACAAAATGCCCCATCATACGTTCGATCGTTTCCGGTTTAAACAGAGCCGTCAAGTATTCCATCGTGAACTGAATACCCGACTCTTCTTCCACAGCCGTTAAGGTTAAATCAAATTTAGCCATCGTATGTCCGTTTGGATATGGTTTGAAAGTGACGTCATTTATCTCTAACTGTTCCTGCTCCGTGTTTTGAAGCACAAACATGGTGTCAAACAATGGATTACGGCTCAAGTCTCTGGCGATATTCAGTTGATCGATCAGCGCTTCGAACGGATAATCTTGATGCTCATAAGCTTTTAATGCATTCTCCTTCACCTCGGACAGATACTGAGAGAACGTCTTCCCTTTTTCAGGGTAATTTCTCATGGCCAATGTATTCACAAACATTCCGATAATCGGTTCCAAATCGGCGTGCGGTCTTCCCGCTATGGGACTGCCGACAATAATGTCTTCCTGGCCGCTGTATTTTGAAAGCAATAATGTATAAGACGCAAGGAGCACCATATATAAAGTCGATTCAGTTTGGGATGCCAGCTGCTTTAATCCGGCGCTTTTTTGCTTATCAAGCGTAAACTGCATTGTGGCTCCCGCAAAATCCCGTGCCGACGGCCGGATATAATCGGTCGGCATATGAAGGACAGGAACGTCGCCGCTGTACAGCTCTAACCAATAGGCTTCTTGATTTTGGATCTGTTTTAACCGCGCTTCGCCGGTCTGCCATACCGCGTAGTCCTTGTACTGGATGCGCAAAGGCGGTAATGTTTCTCCTTCATAAATGCGGATAAATTCTTTAATCAATACGCTCATGGATGTTCCGTCAGAAATAATATGGTGCATATCAAACATCAGAATTCCGCGGTCAGGTTGAAGTTCAATCAGCCCCACGCGAAGCAGCGGCGGCTCATCCAGATGAAAAGGACGAATAAATTGGCGGATATAAAGGTCCGCATCATTTTCTTCTGCCTGATACCACTCTACTTCGAACTTTGCGTGATCTAAGACATACTGAACGGGTTCTCCGTCAGCCATTTTAAAACCGGTGCGCAAAGATTCATGGCGCAAAATCAGCGTGCGGAAGGCTTGCTGCAGCTTGTCACGGTCAAGCTTGCCTTCGACAGCCATCAGTCCCAGCATGTTGTAACTGAGTTCTCCGCCTTCCAAGTGATTCAGGATGTACAACCGTTTTTGTGCTGAGGATACCGGGTAATAAGGTCTTTTTTCAATTGCAGGAATCGCATCATATCCGGTCAGCTCCGTCTTCGTGATCGTCTGTGCGAGCTGTTCAATGGTTGGGAAACGAAAGACGTCCCGCAAAGGAATTTGGACATGCATTTGCTTTTGTATTTTTGCAATCAGCGCCGTTGCCCGCAGGGAGTGTCCGCCGATCTCAAAAAAGTGATCTCTGATCCCCACCTGCTCTAATCCGAGGACATCCTCCCAAATTGCTGTCAGCTGGATTTCTGCCGAAGTTTGCGGCGGGACGTACTCTATGCCGCTGTCACGCTTTTTGACCGGAGCCGGCAATAACTGGCGATTCAACTTCCCGTTTGGCGTCAGCGGCATCTTATCCAGCTGAACAAAATGAGCCGGGATCATATATCCCGGTAAATGCCGGGCCATTCTTTCGCGAAGTTCACTGATCTGTATTGTCTTATCCGCAGCAAAGTATCCGCACAAGTAATATTCATCATCTGCATCTTTAAGGGCAGCTGCGGCGGCTTCTTGAATATCAGGAACGTTCAGCATCACCGATTCGATTTCACCGAGTTCAATCCGAAAACCTTGAATTTTCACCTGATGATCAATCCGGCCGATATATTCAATATTTCCATCCGGCAGAAGGCGGGCCAGATCACCGGTTCTGTACATTCGGTCCTCCGGTACAAACGGATCGGCAACAAATTTTTCGTCCGTCAGTTCCGGCAGGTTCAAGTAACCCCGCCCGACACCGTCCCCTGCAATATACAGCTCGCCTTGGACGCCCGCCGGCTGCAGCCGTTTTTTTGAATCAAGAATGTACATGCGGTTTCTGCCTAACGGCTTGCCTATAGGGACATAGTTTTGGCTGCGTGCCCACGCATCGGAAGAACATTCAATGTTGAACAGAGACGCGTCTACGCAAGTCTCCGTAGGCCCATAAACATTGGTAACCCCAGGTGAAGCGCCATGATCGCCGAATAATTGCATGAGCTTATTTACCGTCGTTTTGGAAAGAGCCTCTCCTCCGATTAAAAGATGCTGAAGCGTGACTCCCTGCAAATCACCTGCAGCTATCAAAAGCTTTAAGTGGGCAGGTGTTCCGTCGGTGATGTCAATCGAATGCTGCCGATAGTAACGGCATAAGGCAGCACCGTCTGACACAATCTCTTTCGGAACAATAAACAAGGTATGTCCTGACAGCAAGGAAGCATACATTTGCTGAACAGAAGCATCGAAATAATATGGAGCGAGCATGGCTACATTCAGCTCCGCCTCATAGGCAGAGTATACTTGGCGGCTCAGCCCTTCTATCAGGTGAATGACCTGGCGATGTTCAATTAACGTGCCTTTAGGCTTGCCTGTCGTACCGGAAGTATAAATGGCATAGGCCAGTTGACTGGACTGATAAGAGAGTGCAAGACTGCTGTCTTTTTCGTGATAGAAATGTTCCTCCATGAGATCGATACATGTTCCTGAAAAGCCGATGTTATCCTGCAGCTTCCCGCGGTAAAGCAAAACGCTGATGCTTGAATCATTTAAAATATAACTGATGCGTTCAGACGGAGAATCAGGATCTATCGGCAAATATGCGCCGCCCGCTTTTAAAACTCCCAAGATGCCTACAATCATCTCAAGCGAGCGTTCAGTCATAATACCGACAAGCTGATCCGTCCGCACACCTTTTGCCTGCAAGGTTCGCGCAAGCTGATTGGCACGCCGGTTCAGTTCTTCGTAGGTGAATTGTTTACCCTCGAATACAACCGCTGTATTGTCCGGAGTACGATGCGCTTGCTCCTCAAACAGCTCATGAATCGTTTGTTCACGCGGGTAATGCATGTCATTAGACTGAAAGCTGCTGAGCAGATGTTCTTTTTCTTGCTGAGAGAGAAGCTCCAATTCTTCTATTTTGACAGACGGCTGCTGTAATACTTGCTGCATGAGCTGTTCAAAATGTCCGCAGAGCCGCTCCACTTCTGATTTTTCATATTCGTTTTCATTAAAACCGAAATGAACGGCCAGCTGTTCGCCAGGTATGACAACCACATTCAAATCATAGTGGGAGTGTTCCTGCATATGAAAATTCGTAATGTTCAGCTCCGTACCATGATGTCCCGTCTCTTCGACCTGCTGCCCGATCGGATAGTTTTCAAAAATCATGATATGGTCAATCAGGTTCTGCTTTTGTTCCGTTTGGGCCTGAATTTCGTATAAAGGATAAGTATCATATGCTTGGGAAGCCAACGCTTTTTGTTGAACCATTTGCATCGTATCGGCAAAAGAGTTGTCCTCATCGCAGCAGACCCGAACCGGAATGGTATTGATGAACAGGCCGATCATCTGTTCCACATCAGGAATTTCCGCCGGCCTTCCCGACACGACACTGCCAAAGACAACGTCTGCGGACCCGCTGTATTTCTGTAATAAAATTCCCCACAACGTTTGGATCAAGGAATTTAAAGTCACTTGATGCTGGTTTGCGATCTGCTGTAATTGTTTTGTCTGTTCGTGATCAAATTGGCAGATCACATTGGCATAAGCGTATTCTTTTTGTTCATGCTGCGGTGTTTTATGAAGAAGCGCGGTTTCACCTTTATATCCTTCAAGATACTCGCTCCAGAACCGCTTTGCTGCTCCCTGATCTTGGCGGTCAAGCCACTCGATATAGTCGCTGTAAGGCGCTGCAGATGACGGTTCTTTTCCCCTTCCTTTTTGTAAGGCGCTATAATGATCAAACACTTCATTTGTGATAAGAGGCAGACACCAGCCATCCATGACAATATGATGGAAGCTCCAAATCAAATGATAGCTGCGGTCTTCCATGCGGAAAATTGCTATTCGCATCAGCGGATCGCGAGCCAAGTCAAATCCTTTTGCCTTGTCTTCTCTTTGATAGGCTGCGATTACATCCTCACGCCGGTGATCCTCTATGTCACGCAAATCTGCAAAATGAATTTGCGGTTTTTGCGTTTTATAGACAATTTGTAAAGGAGTATCGTTCCAGCCGCTGTAAAAACGGGTTCTGAGCACGGCGTATCTTTCAAACAATCGCTCCAAGCTTTGTTTAAACCAATCAATCTTTAACTCTCCCTGCAAATCGAACGATGCTTGTTCAAAATAAGAATGTGAGTCCTCGTCCAGTAAGCTGTGGAAGAGCATTCCTTTCTGCATCGGAGTGAGCGGATACACGTTTTCAATCTCACCTGTACGCGGCAGTTGAATAAGGAGCTTATCCAATTCGTCAATGGACATGCCTTTTAACAAAATATCGCTTGGTGTCAGTTCCGATTGTTCTTTCTGAACGCAATGCGTAATGATTGACCGCAGGCGGCTTTGAATTGTTTCCGATAACCGCTTGATTGTTTCTTTTGCGTACTGTTTGCTGCTGTAGCTGATCGTGAGCTTGAGCCGGCCCTCGGTGATCATTCCGTTTATATTCAATACATACGGTCTTTCTTGATTTCCGCTCGAGTCTGAACCGCAAGAGTAAGAAGATAATTGAACCCCATGCTGCTGTAAATCTTGGTCAAACTGTCCCAGGTAGTTAAAGCTGATCTCAGGATCGAGCTTCGATGGCATTCCGCCGCTTAAGTACCTTGCTATTCCATATCCGATCCCTTTATGCGGAATTTGGCGCAGTCCTTCTTTGGTCGTTTTGATATAATCAGAGATTTCTTTGCCTGGCTGCACGTGCAGCACAACCGGGTACAGACTAGTAAACCAGCCGACCGTGCGCGATATATCCATATCCTGAATGATCTGTTCTCTTCCGTGTCCCTCTAAATGAATCGGAATCCGGTCAAGCCCCGACCAATGGGATATAGAAAGACCAAGAGAAGTTAAAAGCAAATCATTTATTTCCGTGTTATAAGCGCGATTCGCTTGTTTTAATAAGAGCTCCGTTTCCTCTTTCGTCCATTCCGCAGTTGCTGTTTCACTGTCTTTTGCAGTTGTATGGGTTTCCTGAAAATCTGTAGGCAGCGGTTTTACTTCGGTTTGTTCGATCTTTGTCCAATATTCCTGTTCTTGTTTTATCGTTTCACTTTGCGCATATTCTGAAAGTCTCTTAGCCCATAATTGGAAAGAGTCTGTTTTTTGCGGCAGTTGAATCACTTGCCCGTTCTCGGCTTGCCTGTAGCCGGTCACGAGATCCTCCAGTAAAATGCGCCATGACACCCCGTCTACCATCAAATGATGGATGGCAATGAGCAAATGATCTCCATCTGCACATTGAAACAATCCGGCTTTCATTAACGGGCCATCACTTAAACGCATACTGCCTTGTATCTCATCAGCCTTGGCTTCAATGGTCTGCCCTGGGTCGGATTCTGCTTTCAGATTCAGGACTTCAAGGTTGTACAGTCCGCTTTGGGCGATCTCTGCATGATGTGCCTCGTAACCCTTTTCCGTAGTCTGGAACGTCATCCGGAGCGCATCGTGATGTTCTGTTATCTTTTGCAGGGTTTGACGAAGCGGCGTTTCCCGAAAACCTTCCGGCGCATGCAGCATGACGGCTTGATTATAATATTGCGGATCTATTGTTGTTTGTTCAAAAAACCAATGCTGAATAGGAGTCAGGCTGACTTTTCCTTTGACCTCACCTTGATCGGCTATACGCAGATTCTGCTTGATATGCTGACTCAATTCAGCAATCGTAGCATATTGAAACAAGTCTTTGATTTCCATTTTGTATCCGCTATGTTTTAATCTGGATGACACTTGGATTGACTTAATGGAATCTCCGCCAAGTTCAAAGAAATTATCAAGAATACTGATATTCTCTGCGCCTAATACCGATTCCCAGGCAGAAACTAATATTTCTTCCGCTTTTGTTCGGGGAGCTTTATACTCTGCTCTGTCCTGCAGCTCGAAATCCGGAGCCGGCAGCCCTTTTTTGTTTATTTTTCCGTTAGACGTTAAAGGCATTTCATCAAGCTCGATAAAATAAGCCGGAACCATATAACCCGCCAGGCTGTGAGACAGTTGTTTCCGGAGCCGGGCTGCCGTTGTTTGCCCGCCGCTCACGTAATATGCACACAATTGTTTAAACCCGTGGGCATCAACTCTTGCTGTAACGACCGCTTCCTTGACCGCTTCTTCTTGAAGCAGCGCTGCCTCGATTTCGCCTAATTCGATACGGTAGCCTCTGATTTTCACTTGTTCATCTATTCTGCCCGCGTATTCAATGTTTCCGTCCGACAGCCACTTCGCCAAATCTCCGGTCTTATACATCTTGGCTCCCGGTTCGAACGGGTCATCGACGAATTTCTCTGCCGTCAATTCCGGACGGTTCAAATATCCTCTTGCTACCCCGGCGCCGCTGATATAGATTTCTCCCGGGACACCGATCGGCGCGGGTCTCATATTCTCATCAAGAACGTAAATGCTCGTGTTTGCCGCAGCGGTTCCGATCGGTACCGATTCCCGTCTGTCTTTTGCGGCATCATAACGATAAATCATGCAGCCGACAACAGTTTCCGTCGGTCCGTATTCATTGCATATTTCAATCCGGCCTTCGAACTGTTCATGAATACTTTGGGCTAACCGGGTGCTTAAGTTTTCCCCGCCCACAATCATTCTTCGGACAGCCGTTTGATCGGCGATGTTCATTTCCTTCAAAACCTGCAAATGGGCCGGGGTCAATTTAATAATATCCACCCTCGGGTCCTGCACAATCGATTGAAGCAGAGCTGTTTTATCCTCTCCGTCATAGACGATGATCGTATTACCTGTGATAAGCGGTGTAAAAATAGAAGTCACCGTCAGATCAAAAGAGATGGAGGAGTACAGCGGGAAGTTGGTTTTCTCGCCTTTTACATAAACTTCTTTCGCCCACCAAATATAATTGGTCAAGCCCCGGTTCTCGATTAATACGCCTTTTGGCCGGCCTGTAGAGCCTGACGTATAAATGACATATGCCAAATGGCTTGCATCACTTATCGGCTCAAGGTCAGAGTCATCTTGATGATACGACTCTTCATCATCCAGTAAAATCGTGACGCCTTCATAGGAAAGCTGTTCCCTGACATCTCGCTGCGTCAAAACGATTCCGGCTTGGGAGTCATCCAGCATATACCGGATGCGGTCTTGCGGATATTCCGGATCTATAGGGACATAGGCGCCGCCTGATTTTAAAACGGCAAGGATTCCGACCACCGATTCGATGCTGTTTCTGCTGATGATGGCTACCGGATGATCCGTCTGTACACCCATCGCTCTGATCGTCCGCGCCAGTCGGTTTGCCCGCTTATTGAGCTCTCCGTACGTGAGCTGCCTGTCCTTATCAATGACGGCCGCTTGATCGGGCGTACGCTGCGATTGCTCTTCAAATAATTGATGTACCGGCGTCTGCGGAAATGGCGCTGCCGTGTCGTTAAGCGTCCGCAGAAGGGTTCTTTTTTCACTTTCCGTTAACAAATCTACTTGATCCACCCGGATATCCGGATCTGTCACGACTTGATGCAGGATTTGCATGAAATGTTCCCGAACCCGCTCTATGCTTGCCCGCTCATACACATTGGCATTGTATTCAAAAGAGATGTTCATCTCGTCGCCCGGTATAACGGTCATATTAAAATCATAGTTGGTCTGCTCTTCCATTTGTACGTTGGAAATGGTGATGGATGATCCGTTTTGCCGGCCAATGCTCTCCATATACTGATCAACAGGATAATTTTCGAAGATCATTAAATGTGTAATTAAATCTTGCTTTTGCGTTGTACGTGCCTGAATATCGTACAACGGGTGTGTCTCGTATTGTTGAGATGCTATAGCCCTTTCCTGCGCCTCTTTCATAAGCTCGGCAAACGTTGTCCCGGCTTCACACCTGAACCGGACGGGAATGGTGTTAATGAATAAGCCGATCATTGTTTCCACATTCGGAATTCCAGCCGGTCTTCCGGATACGACACTCCCAAAAACAACATCTTTGCTTCGGTTATATTTTTGCAGCAAAACCGCCCATGCCGTCTGCAGCAGCGTGTTCAGCGTGACTTGGCGCCCGCCGGCCGTCTGCTTCATTTTTAAAGTGAGGTCGGTGCTTATGTCACACGTCACTTTCTCCGGAATGTATCGTTCTTCTGGTGCATGGTGATCCTTAGGAAGGCCGGTTTGCTCTTCATATCCTTCCAAGTATTGATCCCAATAAGTCATGGCCTCTTTTGCATCTTGCCGGCCGAGCCATTCAATATATTGACTGTACGGAGTAATTGGCGATTGTTCAGGCTGTTTTTTGTGAAGCAAGGCAAAGTAATGCTCGAATATTTCTTTTGTAATCAGCGGCAGGCACCAGCCGTCCATCAGAATATGGTGAAAACTCCATATGAAACGGTATGTCTTTTCATCCGTACGGAGAATGAGTAACCGCATCAATGCGCCTTTCTCTAAATCGAACCCCCGCATTTTATCTTCTCTGGCATACTGCTGAACCATCTCTTCTCTTTGTGATTCCTTCATCTCGCGTAAGTCAATGAATTCAAAACCGATCTTTTTCGTTTTCAATATGATTTGCAGCGGCTGATCCTTCCAGCCTCTGTAAAAATTCGTCCGGAAAATATCATATTTTTGCGATAAGCCATCCAAGCTTTTTGAAAATGCATCAATGTCTAACTCTCCGTGCAGATCAAACATCGTTTGCTGAAAATAAGCACCTGAATTCGGATCAAATAAGCTGTGAAACAGCATGCCCTTCTGCATCGGCGTTAATGGATAAATATTTTCCGCTTCGCCTAATTCACGCGTCTGCTCCAAAAGCTGTTCCAGTTCGTCGATTGAGATGTCTTTCAACAGGATGTCACTTGGTGTGAGAGAAGTCTGCTGCCGGCTTACGCAATGCGCAATGACTTCTTGCAGACTTTCTTTCAAGTTCCGTGCAAATTGCGCCATAGTCGGTCTTTCGTATTGTTTGCTGCTGTAGCTCAGTGTCAGCGATAATGTCCCTTCAGAAATCATGCCGTTTACATCTAGAACAGCCGTTCTCTCTTGGTTTTCGTCCATCGATAACCCTGTGGAAAAAGGCGATATGCGCAAAGCTTGATGATTCAGGTTTTGATCAAACTGACCCAAGTAATTAAACGATATTTCCGGTTTCAGCTGCAGGCTGTCGGCTTCGGGATGCCCGGATACATATTTGATGATGCTGTAATTCATTCCTTTATCCGGGATACGGCGCAGCCCTTCTTTCACGGTCTTAATCCGCTGTGACAAGTCTTTTCCGGCTTCCATTCTCAGGACGACAGGGTACTGGCTTGTAAACCATCCTATCGTGCGGGAGATATCCGCATCCGGAATAATCTGCTCCCTCCCGTGCCCTTCCACATTTACGGCAATGTCTTCCATGCCAGTCCACCTGTGAACGGCGAGACCTAACGAAGTCAGCAGCAGATCGTTGATATCCGTGTTGTAGGCGCGGTTGGCTTGTTTTAACAATTGCTCCGTTTCCTCTTTTGTCCATTGAATCGTCACTTCTTCGCTGTCTCTTAATAATGAATCTTCGCTTATTTTGTCTTTAGGCAATGGCTGCGGCTTCGTGCTTGAAAGCTCGGCCCAATAAGCAATCTCCTCTTCCATGTCGGTTTCTTTCGCATATTTGGACAATTGATCAGCCCAGAATGGAAATGAATCTGTTTTTTGCGGAAGCTGGATGGTTTGTCCGCGCTCTGCCTGCTCATAACCGCTTGCAAAATCTTCGAGTAAAATGCGCCACGATACTCCGTCAATCACCAAATGATGAATTGCAATCAGCAAATGATCTCCGTCGGGGCATTGGAACAAACCAAGTTTCATCAAAGGCCCCCGGTCTAATGCCATGCTTCTTTGAATCTCATTCGCTTTATCGGAAATTGCCTGAGCAGGATCGGTTTCGCCTTTATAATTCATCACTTCCAGATGATATAATTCACTTTCATCCGTTCCTGTAATTCGCGGAGCGTACCCGTTCGGTGTTTTTTCAAAAATCATCCTCAAGGCATCGTGATGCGACGCAATCCGTTCCATCGTCCGGCGAAGCGGAGCCTCTTTCAAGCCTTCCGCCGAATATAACATGACGGCCTGATTGTAATGGTGAGCTTGCGGCATTTTTTGTTCAAAAAACCAATGCTGTATCGGGGTCAGGTTTGTGCTGCCGGTCACTTCCTCTTGATCAGCCATCCTGCCGATCGGCAAGACAAATTGACTTAGTTCTGCAATCGCGGGATATTTAAACAGATGTTTCATATCAACCTTGTATCCGGCTTGATACAATCTGGAAGACACCTGAATTGATTTAATCGAATCTCCGCCATAATCAAAGAAATTATCCATAATTCCGATACGCTCTGCCCCTAATACTTCTTGCCAGATAGACGCCAGCAGTTCTTCTGTTGTGTTCCGCGGGGCTATGTATTCGTTATCCGTCAGCGTATTTTCTTCATCAGCAGGCAAAGCTTTCAAATCAATTTTTCCATTGGAAGTGAGCGGTATGCGTTCCAAATGGATAAAGTAGGAGGGAATCATATAATCCGGCAGTTTACGGGATAATTCGGCTCTGAACTGCGCAGCAGTCACAGAAGGCTCGCCGACATAATAGGCATACAATTGCTTGGCTCCGTCTGCGCCTTCCCGCGCAATGACTGCAGCTTCACTAACATTTTCCAGATTGAACATAGCCGCCTCTACTTCGCCGATTTCGATTCGGTAGCCGCGGATTTTCACTTGATGATCGATCCGCCCTGCATATTCGATTCTTCCATCTGGCAGCCATCTGGCGAGATCCCCCGTTTTATACATCTTTTGACCGGAGAGATGCAAATGCTGAACAAATTTTTCCTCCGTCAGCTCAGGCCGATTCAGGTAGCCTCGGGCCACCCCCGCTCCTCCGACATACAGCTCTCCCGGTACGCCGATCGGCTGGATTTGCTGGTGCGCTCCTAAAATATAGGCTTGATGGTTAGCCACCGGTTTGCCGATTGTGATCTGTTCATCAGCGGACTGAACAGGGTGAAAGGTCGATACCACGCTGTTTTCTGTCGGTCCGTATTCATTATTGAGCCGAATGTGAGGCTGCAGAGAATACAGCTTCTCAACTGTGTCTGTTTCCAGCTGCTCTCCGCCTACAACAACATGCTGAACATCAATGAAGTCGTCCGCATTCATCTCTTCGATCATCGTTTTCAAAAGACGGGGAGAAGTTGAAAAATGTGTAATCCGCTCTTGTTTCAAGACATTTTGAATGGCGAAAAGGTCTTTATTTTCTTCATTCGGCAAAAGGTGCAAAGTCGCACCCGAGATAAGCGGGCCGAAGAAATTTAAAATGAACGCATCAAAAACATACGGGTACAAGACAAGCACGCGATCCGCTGAAGAATGCTTGAAAAACGCCTTCTTCCAATGGAGCGAATTCACAATACCGCCGTGTTCAACCATGACTCCTTTCGGCTTTCCTGTTGTGCCCGACGTATAAATGACATAGGCTAAATGGCTGTGTTCCGCTACTGGTGATAACAATGAGCAATCGGCATGGTATGATGTTTCATCATTCAAATCAATCACCGGGCCGTCAAAGGTGAGATTGTTTTTTAAATGACGCTGAATAAGGAGAACGTCTGCATTCGCATCATGAAGCAAATATTGAAGCCGCTCGTTTGGATATTCAGGGTCCAGGGGCACATAAGCGCCCCCCGCCTTCCAAACGGCTATAATGGATACGATCATCTCTAATGAACGATCAGCCAGAATGGCGACCAATGTATCGGCTTGAACCCCGCAATTACGCAATGTTCTTGCCAAACGGTTTGCCTTTTCATTCAATTCCCTGTACGTCAAATGGGCGTTTTTAAACTTGACCGCCGCGTGCTCAGGCGTTCTTTCTGCCTGTTCTTCAAATAATTGATAGACGGTTCTGCTCCCGGAGTAATCTCTGCCGGTATCATTAAAATCAAACAATAGTTTCTGTTTTTCCGCTTCGGGTATCATTTCTGCTGTATGGATCTCCGCTTGAGGGTGAAACAGGATCACAGACAGCAGCTGATCCAAATGGGCTGTCATTTGATCCATATAGCGCTCATCGTACAGATTGCCGTTATAAAAAAGCTTTAAATGAATCCCGTTGTTCTCCAAATCAAAGTGAAAAAGCGTATCGGCTGCAATGTCTTCTTTAAATTGCAAAGAATGAATTTCGTTAAGCGAAACGACAGTATGAATCAGCGGCAGACGCTCATCATTGTAATGCACGTTTAGATGCTGAACCATTTTTCTAAACGGCAGGTTTTGATTTTTCAGAGAATCATTAACGGCTTCTTTCAGCTGTTCAAACACGGTTTTAAATGTACTCTCGTTTGAAAGCGTATTTTTCAAAAGAACAACGGTGTTAACGGCTGACTGGCTGCTTTTTTGCTTCGATACCGTTGGAATGCCGAGAATCAGGCTCGTTCGATCGGTATATTTATACAGCAAGCATTCAATACCTGCTAATAAAATCAAATAGACCGCCATATCGGAATGATTCGCCATTGTCATGATTCTTTGAGATACTTCCGGAGATAAGGAACGGCAGATGTATTTTTCCTGATAGCCGGTACGGGCCAATGACGCATTATCCGCTGCTTTAAAGTAAGGGAATACGCTTAGGCCGTCTTCTTCGTCAAACAGGTTTTCCCAGTACGTTTCTTGATTTCTAAATACCGACATTGGAGCACCTCATTTTATATAATTTAAAGAAATAAATGCTTTTCCCTAAAAGTTCAATTGAATAGAATCAAGCGCGTTCTCTTCTTCCTCAATACTTCCGCTCAATCCGATTTGATCGATCAGAATGTCCGGCTGTTCCAGAATCGCTGATAGGATGTGTAAATAGTCGTTTGATAGAATCTCGATTCTGCTTTTCTTAAACAGTTTTTTCGAATATTCAAACAGCCCGTGATAGTTGTCGTGATCCGCCTGAATCGACAAGGTCAAATCGAACTTGGCAACCGGATGATGAAATGGATATGGCTTGAGCTGCAGGGAATCAAATGTCAATTCAGCCTGGTCGAGATTTTGCAGCACAAACATCGTATCGAATAAAGGATTGCGGCTTGAATCTTTCGGAAGATGTAAATGCTGTATCAATTCTTCCAACGGATAGTCTTGATTTTTATAGGCGTTCAGCATGTTTTCCTTTACTTCGTTTAAGTAGGCATCAAATGTTTTACGGCCCGCCGGGTGATTCCGAATGACTAACGTATTGACGAACATTCCCACAACGGACTCCACATCCAAATGAGTCCGCCCGGCAGACGGCGTTCCTACGATAATATCCTCTTGTCCGCTGTATTTAGATAAAAGAATCGTATAGGCCGCCAATAAAATCATATACAGTGTTGCGCCTGTTTCTTCTTCCATATGGCTTAAACGCTGTTTCAAGTGTTCCGGTATAACAAATTCGAAGGATTCGCCTTCGTAATCGCGTATGGCAGGTCTCTCATAATCCGCAGGCATATCCAGTACGGGAATGTCATCGTGAAACTGCTCCAGCCAATACGCTTCCTGGCTCTTAATGTTCCGTCTCTGAATGTCCGATTGCTGCCAGACCGCATAATCTTTATATTGAACTGAAAGCGGGTCCGGTTGGTTCCCTGCGTAGAGCCGGCTCAGATCGTTCATCATAATATTGACGGACACGCCGTCAGAAATGATATGATGCATATCAACCACAAGCACATGCCGCAAAGGTTCAAGTTCAATTAATCCCGCTCGCATCAGAGGCGGTTTGGCTAAATCAAACGCTTGGATGAATTCAAGCACACGGTCTTCCGCTTCTTCTTCGCTTGCTTGAATTTGTTCTATTGTAAATTCGACGCTCTGATGAATTCGCTGCGCCGGCTCACCTTCATATAATTCAAAGCTGGTCCGCAACGCTTCATGACGCTCGATTAATTTTTGGAAAGCGTCGTTTAACCGGTCGGGATCAACGTCTCCTTCCACGCTCATGGCACCCGTCATATTGTAAGTCAGTTCGCCGCCTTCTGCGTGACTTAACAAATACATCCGTCTCTGAGCTGAAGAAACCGGATAATAGGACATTTCCTTTGCGGCCGGGATCGGTATATATTGATTTTTGTCCATGTGTAACGTCTTTTCAGCCAATTGTTCAATGGTAGGAAACTTGAATATGTCTTTTAGAGACAGATTCACATCCAGCTCTTTTTGAATTCTGGCGGCTAAGGCCGCTGCGCGAATGGAGTTTCCTCCGAGATCAAAGAAATTATGTTTAATCCCCGCACGGCTTATTCCGAGCACTTCCTGCCATAAATCTGCGAGTTTGGACTCCGCCTCATTGCCCGGCGGAACATATTCAGCTGTCTGCTGAAGACTCGCTTCTGGCGCGGGCAGTGCCTTACGGTTTATTTTCCCGTTGGACGTTAACGGCATATCGTCCAGACGGACAAAATAAGAAGGAATCATGAAGTCCGGAAGCTCGGATGACAGTTGTTCCCTAAGCTGCGCAGCCGCTATAGGCTTGTCGCTTACGTAATACGCGCATAATTGTTTTAAGCCGTCTTCTTCTTCTTTCACTGTAACCGCGGCTTTTTGCACCGCTTCCGCGTTATGCATCGCCGCTTCAATTTCCCCAAGCTCGATTCGGTGTCCCCTGATTTTGACTTGTTCATCAACGCGCCCAATATATACAAGATTTCCATCCTTCAATCGTTTAGCCAAATCCCCTGTTTTGTACATCTTCGCTCCCGGTATAAATGGGTTTTCAATAAATTTCTCTGCCGTTAAATCCGGGCGGTTCCAATACCCTCTGGCCACACCCGGTCCGCTGATATACATTTCGCCGATTACCCCGACCGGAACCAGGTTTCTGCTTGCATCGGCCACATAAATATCCGTATTGGCAGCCGGAGTGCCGATCGGTACAAATTCCCGCTTGTCCCGTTCTGCGTCGAAGTGATAAATCATACATCCGACGACAGCTTCCGTCGGTCCGTATTCATTGAAAATGTCCAGCCGGCCTTTAAACTGCTCGCTGACACTTTTGGCCAGACGGGTGCTTAAATTTTCTCCGCCCACAATCATTTTCCGTATTGCGGTGCCGCCTGCTATATTCATCTCCCTGATGACGTGCAAATGTGCCGGTGTCAATTTGATCATGTCTATTCTTGTGTCCTTTATAATCTCAGAAAGCACGGTGCTTTTGTCCTCTCCATCGAAGACAACGATGGTATTTCCTGTAGCCAGCGGTGTAAATATCGAAGTCACCGTCAGATCGAAAGAGATGGAAGAGTATAATGGGAAGTTGGTTTTCTCACCCTTTACATAAACCTCTTTCGCCCACCAAATATAATTAGCCAGCCCTTGGTGCTCAATGAGTACACCTTTCGGATTTCCCGTAGAACCCGACGTATAGATCATGTAGGCCAAATCATGTGCATTGCTATCCAATTCAAGATTCGAGCGGTCCTCATGATATGAACTTTCCTCATCCAAAAGCACAACGTCACCATCATACGGTAATTGATCTTGCAGGCTCTGAAGTGTCAACACAACCTCCGCTTTTGAATCTCTCAGCATATATTGAATCCGATCTTCCGGATATTCAGGGTCAATAGGCACATATGCACCGCCGGATTTCAGAACTGCCAAAATTCCAACAATCAGCTCAAGGCAATGCGGAGAAAGGATGGCAACGAATTGATCCGCTTGTACGCCTTTTATCCGTAACGTCCGCGCCAATTGGTTCGCCCGTTCATTGAGCTGTCTGTACGTATACTGCTCATTGCCAAAAATAACGGCTGCATGATCGGGCCGCTGTGCCGCCTGTTTTTCAAACCATCGGGTTACTGTTTCCTTATGCGGATACGGCGTCTTTGTGTCATTACACTCCGTCAGCAATTGATGCCGTTCGGTTTCAGACAGCATAGGAACGGAAGACAGCGTCATCTCCGGCTGCTCCACAAGGCTGTTTAAAATGCCGGTATAGTGTCTGGTGATCTGTTCAATGGTGTCTTTTTCAAACTGTCCCGATTTAAAATCAAAATGCATCTCGATTTGTTGTCCGGCATCTTCGATCGTCAGCATCAAATCATATAAAGAGACTCCGGGATTTCGCTCTTTCACCTTAAACGTACATTCATCATGCCGGATCTCATGAAATTCAATATTTTGAAACACAAACATCGTGTTAAACAGCGATGTTCCCGTTGTTTCCCGCTGGACATTTAATTTCTCCACAAGCCTGTCGAGTGGATAGTCTTGGTTTTCGAAAGCGTCAAGCGTCTGCCGCTTTACTTCTTCCAGGTAATCCGAGAACTTTCGATTGGCGTGCGGCTTCGTTCGGATTCCGATGGTTTGTATGAAAATACCGATGATATTTTCAATATCCGGATGATTTCTTCCTGAAGCAGGCGTACCTACGACAACATCTTCTTGGCCCGTATATTTATGTAGCAGCACTTTGTAGGCGGCCAGCATCACCGTATAGAGAGTCGTTCCCGCTTTTTGCGCCAGCTCTTGCAGCGAACGGATGACATCAGGCTGTAAGGAGCACGTCACGCGCTGTCCCTCGGAAGACTGCTCCGCCGCTTTTGAGCCGTCTGTCGGCAATTGAAGGACCGGGATTTCGTCTTGAAATTGTTCCAGCCAATATGCCTCCTGCCGCTTCATGGCATCCTCATTCAGCCATTGGTTTTGCCATTCTGCGAAATCTTTATATTCAAATTCAATATCCGGTAGCGGTTTTTGATGATATAAAGCCAGCAATTCATTTGTAAGGATGTTGACGGAATAACCGTCCGAAATGATATGGTGCATATCGATGAGCAGTTCGGCCTGCTCGTTTTCAATCTTGATCAGCTCCGCGCGAACCAAAGGAGCTTGTTCCAAGCGGAACGGTTTTACAAATCGGTCTGCATAAGCTTCAAATTCGTTCCGGCTCATGGTCCGGACTTTAACGTTAAAATCGACTTCGTTTTCAAGTTTCTGAACGATTTCCCCGTCTATCATTTCAAAGTATGTGCGAAACGCTTCATGCCGCTCTATGACTTGCTGAAGGGAAGAAATCAAGGCTTGCTCATCGTACTTCCCTATAATTGATATTTGCCCGAACATATTTTGAGCCAGCTGATCCGGCTCCATTTGGTGGAGGAAATAGACTCTTTGCTGCGCCGGCGATGTCGGGTAATACGCTTTTTTCTCAGCAGCTTTGATTGGGAGGTGCATGACTTTCGTTTCATTCTGAATGAAACGTGCTAATTCCTTAACAGTCTGATGATTGAAAAATTGTCCGATGGAAACTTTTTGCTGAAATGTCTTCTGAACTTTGGAAAGCATAAGCGTGGCTTGGAGTGAGTTTCCTCCCAGTTCCAGAAAGCGATCTAATCTGCCAACCCGCTCAAGGCCGAAAAGCTCCTCCCAAATCTGCGCCAGCTGCCGCTCCGTTTCATTTGCCGGCGCCTCGTAGGCATCAGCAAGGTTTTCCGTATTGCTTACGATTGAAGAAACCCGCTTTTGGTGTTCAGCGTAAAGTTCTTGTAAATGATGCTGTTCTTCATCGGAAAACATCACCAAGGCGTTAAGAGGGACTGAATCCCCCTCAACCATCTTTTGTAGCAATGTCGTAAAGCCCGCTCCCCACTTTTTCATGATCTCCGGACTGACGACATTCGTATTAAAATCAAAATCAAGAATGTATTCTTGATCCACATCCGTTACGTTAAGAAACAGATCGTATGAAATGCATTTCATAGGGTAAGCAACGAGCTCAGCTTCCGCCTTTCCGAAGTGAAGCTTTCGAAAAGGCCTGTCCAAATTAAAAATAATACGCATGTCCGGCACATGATCGTGCGGAAGTTCTCTGGCCGTCAGTGTCATCGGAACGGCTTGATGGCGCATGGCTTGATTCACGTTTTCTTTCATCCGGCCCAGATAGCCGGATAAAGTACTTTCTGAAGAAGCCGTGTTTTTTACCGGAATCATATTGACGCAATTTCCAATCAGATCATGCTGTTTCATATGGGATTGACCGGCTGTCGGCATCCCGATTACAAGGCCCGTCTGTTTGGTAAGCCGGTGCAGAAAAAGGTGAAATGCACCAAGCATCGTTACAAATACGCTATTTTTCATCCGAATGCTTAAAGACTTTAAGGCCTCGCTTAAAGGCCGCCCAAGCCGGACGGTACACCGGTCTCCCTCGTATCCGTTCTGATGGCGGGGAGAAGCGGCGCCCGGCAGGACTGCCTGCTGTATCGGTTCTGAGAAATGATGCCGCCAATACCGGACTCCTTCTTCATAATGGCCGCTGTCAATTTGCGCCTGCTGCCAGTCTAAATATTGGCGAAACGAAGCAGCGGCCTCTTTTTGCTGAATTGATTTTCCTTGTACGATTGCCGCGTAGCTGGTCTCCAGCTCTTGAACAAAAACGGCGATCGACCATCCATCAGCAATGATATGATGGAACGTGAGCACAATCAGGTGTTCATTGTGGGCCGATGTAAGCACATGGATTCGAAACAAGGGCTTTTGTTCTTGGAAGTGAAACGGCCGCTTGGCATCTTCAGTCAGCCATTTCTGAATTTCTGTTTCCCGCCGCTCTTCCTGGTGACCGGTAAAATCAATGACAGGTATTTCTATAGCCATTCGTTCCTGCACTTGCTGTACTTCGTCATCGGGATGAATCACCGTACGTAAAGCTTCATGACGGTCGACGATATGCCGGACGGCTTGTTTTAATGGTGTATGCTGCAGTTCGCCCTTTATTTTCAGCATAATGGACTGGTTTAAAGCTGCAGAAGCTTCATTCCCATAATGGGATGCCATGACCAATTGTTTTTGTTCATCTGAAAGCTCGTACGCCCCGGATTTGTTATGCCCGCCGTCATCAGGAGAATCCGGGCCTTCCGGAATAAATCCGCCTCGGCGAAGATCCTTCACCGTGTCTTTAACAGCTTGAATGATGTGTTCAATATCATCCGCGGTATGCGCTGTGGATAGGAAGCAGTTGCGTCCTTCCCACACATAGATCCCTTTATAATTGAGATGGTAAAAGAACAAGTCGTTATCAAGCGATGAGACAAACCGGAATAAAGAACCGAATTGAACCATGCGGATAGGCACTTGCGATTGTTCAAAGAAGCGATTTAGCCGATCAACCAGGGAGGCTGTTTTTTGATTCAGCTGTTCATACAGGTGTTCTCCCTCGGTTTGTAAATGGCGAAGCACGGCTAACGACATTCTCATGGTAAGCGGGTGAGTATTGAATGTGCCGGCCACAAACGTGCGTTTCGCCTCATCTTGCGGATAGGAATCGTCCCCATACTGCCAGGTTCCCCCGTCGATCGCATTCATGAACTCAGCTGTTCCGGCAACAATCCCTAACGGCTGTCCGCCGCCGATGATTTTTCCGTAGGTCACTAAATCAGCCTGAATACCGAACCATTCCTGGGCGCCGCCGAGACCGATCCGAAATCCGGTAATAATTTCATCGATAATCAAAGCTGTTCCGGATTGCTGCGTGATCGCCCGCAATTCTTTCAAAAATGCCCGCGGCTGCAAATCCGGCCTGCGGCTTTGTACAGGTTCCACCAGTACGGCTGCCAATTCATCACCGAGGCTGCGAATCACATCGAGCGAATCGGGATTGTTGTAATGTAAAATAATCAAATCATCCATATAGCTCTGCAGTATACCCGGAGCCAGCGGATTCGCAGACGAGGCTCCGCCTTTAGTGCCGGCAACCCCTAATACCCCGTCAAACGTACCGTGATAAGATCCCGAGAAGGCCACAACTTTCTTTCTTCCTGTTGCCGCCCGCGCTAAACGAAGGGCAACCATGACAGCCTCTGTTCCGGAATTATAGAAAGCGACCCTTTCCACCCCAGTGCATGTGCGGATCCGATCCGCAACTTCTCCTGCGACATCCGACATCGGGCCGAGCGGAGGCAATGATGAACGGACTGAATCATCGATAACCTGTGTAATAAAGGAAGGATGGTGTCCGAAAAGGTTAACCCCGAATCCCATGGTGATATCAATGTATTCATTGCCGTCAACATCCCACATCTTGGAACCGTCAGAACGTTCAGCGATAATCGGGTACACGATTTCCTTCCAATATGAACGGAAGCTGGACAAGTTGCGATTATTTGCATGAGCAAATCGGGTTTTGTCCGTATACTGTTTGGAACCTTTCGTTTTATCTGCATATTTCACGATGAAATCTTCTAAATATTGTTTTTGCCGTGCGGTATAGTGTCCCTGTTCATGCAGGTTCTGAGGCTGAAAAGGAACATAAGGTTTCGTTTCTCGAGTCAATGTCTTTTCTGCAGTGACAGCCGGAGGCCCCTGCTTGACAGAAGGAATTGGTTTCTCTTGGGTTTTATCGTGTTCTTTCACATCGGAATGATGACCGCCGTTTTTCAGCAAATTAAAGCTATTTAACTGAGCTTGCAAGGTGTCCTGGATTAATTGATTCTGAGAAGCGATTATTTTTTCGAGCATATGCCCTTGATGATCTTCTCTGTGACCAGATTCAGGCTGTGCTTCTGGAATGACCAGTGTTTCCTGCGCCGGAACATTCTCTTGAGCCGGAGCGGATGCATGAGACGATGGAACGGTCTCAGCCAAGTAATCGATGACACTTTGAAGGTTGTTCATCGTATCAAAAAAACGATCCATCGGGATGTCTATCCCAAATTCATCCGCGATAGCTTTTTTGACCTGTGACAGCATGATAGAATCCATTCCGAGCCCGATAAAATGGGCATTCAGATCGAGTTCCTCCGCTCTGATTCCGGAAGAATTGCTGATGACAGTTTTCAGGAAGGATTCAATATGCGCCTTCGATTGATTGATGTTCAATGCGGCTTCTCCTTTCTCTTGGCCCTCGTTTAGGCGCAATTGGTCAGCTTCAGCCCAGCAGCGGTTCCGTTCAAACGGATACAGGGGCAATGGCGTTTTTTGTACGGTTTCACCGGCGTAAATGGCGCTCCAGTCTATAACGGCTCCCTGCACAAATAATTCGGCGGCGCGATTCAGCCATGCGATCCGTTCATCATGTGTACGTATACGCTGCTCCATCAGAGCGGCTGCTTGTTTATTCAGCTCCTCTTTATGGGCAGGCAGCATTTCCTTCGAGTTCTTATAACCAACGTATACTCCGGGAAGATGTCTGTCTCCTTGGATTACAGAAGTCAGCTTGTCACATAATTCCTGCTTACTGAATACAATCATGGCAATGCCATGATCCAAATGAGCCCTGCCCGTGCCGGCTGTATAGCAAATGGACTTCAATGAAGCTTGGCTGTCATCTGCTACATATTGACGGTACTGCTGTGCGAGTTCATAGAGTGATTTTTCAGTATGAGCGGATAAAACAAATAGGTGCGGCTCATGTTCGTCCTCGGGTGCATCCTCATTTTGAGAAGTATATTCCTCCAATACCACATGAGCGTTCGTTCCGCTAAAACCGAACGAGCTGATTCCGCCTCGCAGCGGCTCATCACCGGATGTGAACTCCGCAGCTTCCTGATTCACATAAAATGGTGAAGAGTGAAAATGAATGAGCGGATTAGGTTCGTTAAAGTGCGCTAAAGGCGGGTTTTTCTTATGATTCAGCATGAGGACAGATTTGATCAGTCCGACGATGCCTGCTGCTTCAAACAAATGACCGATGTTCGATTTAACAGAACCAATCGCACAAAATTGCTTTTTTGCCGTGTGTTTTTCAAACGCTTTACAAAGCCCGTTAAATTCAACCGGATCGCCGAGCTTCGTTCCGGTGCCATGCGCTTCGATGAAAGACAGCGTTTCAGGAGCAATGCCCGCGTCTTTCCAGGCCGTCTCAATGACCTCAGTCTGAGCTGCCGGATTCGGTGCGGTAATCCCGGCGGTCGTTCCGTCTTGATTTATCGCGCTTCCTTTAATCACGCCGTAAATATGGTCTCCGTCGCGAACTGCATCCTGCAAAGGTTTTAACAGGACTGCCGCCGCGCCTTCACCCGAGCCGGTGCCGTCTGAATCTTTGCTGAACGTTTTCGTGTACCCGTCCGAGGATTCCATATCAAGTCCGATACGGATCGGCAAGAGCGATGTCCGGATCCCGCCGGCAAGTGCCATGTCACAATCGCCGGAAATTAAAGATTTGCATGCCATATGAACGGCGGCAAGCGATGAAGAGCAAGCTGTATCCACTGTGACCGCCGGCCCTTTTAAATTTAAGAAATAAGCGATCCGGCTGGCTAACACGGAAGGAAGATTGCCTACTATATATTGATGAAGTTCCTCCGGATAATTCGCAGAAAGGAGGCGTTCATAATCGTAGCCCACCTTCGAGTACCCCGCATATACCCCGACCCGGCTCCCGTTTATCCCGTCCCCGGCATAGCCCGCATCTTCAATCGCATGCCATGCAGACTGCAAAAACAGTCTTTGGTTAGGATCCATAAACTGAGCGGTTTTAGGCGCTAAACCGAAAAACGAATAATCAAAACGGTCGATTTCATCTAAATAACCGCCCTTCACAAACTGATTCTCATTGAATTCACTTTGGATGGACTTTAAATAATCCGCCGCATCTTTCAGCCGGGATGCAGGGTATTCTCGAATGCTGTGCTCTCCTTTTTCTAGCAAATCCCAAAAATCACTTTTGGTCGATGCTCCCGGGACATTGAGCGACATCCCGATAATGGCGATATCTTTCGGTGTCACATGGTTTGGTTTCGCTGTCACGTCCTGCTTGATCTCAGCACGGCTTTCAGACAGATATGCCGCTAAATCAGTAATAGAAGGATACGTAAAGAGATCGGAGACGGCAAGCTCGCGTCCAAATCTCTGTTCTATACGCTCGGCAGCCTGTGATAACTGTAATGAATTTGCGCCCATATCAAAATAACTGTCAGTGAGGTGAACCTTTTTCCCATCGAGCACATCGGAAAAGATAGACAGTAATTCCGTTTCGATTTCATGAATGGGAGTCTGTCCGGTTTTTTCCGGGCCGCTCTCCAAACATTCATTAATGGCGGCAGACTCTAATGAAAAATCCCCTGCCTCATACTGTCTGGCCAGTTCATATCGTTTCACCTTCCCGCTCGTCGTTTTTGGCAGCTTTTTGATCGGGAGTACTTCTTTTATGCTCCAGCCGCCCCGCTGGTATAAATGCTTTTTGATCTCTTTGACAAGCGGGGCAAATTTTTCAGGCGATTTTTTGAAAACAACAAAGAGCACGATTTCTCCGCTTTGTGTCTTTTGGTCATATACCCCGCAGGCGGCAACCCTTCCTAAGTCAACCTCTTCCATTTCAATCGCAACCCGTTCAATATCGTGCGGGTAGATATTTTTTCCGTTCACGAAAATAATGTCCTTTTCTCTTCCGGTTACGACTAAGTTGCCACTTTCATTAATGAATCCGAGGTCTCCCGTTTTTACCCAGCCGTCAGAAGTCAGCGCTTTTTCCGTACTCTCGGGGTTGTTATAATACCCTTGAGTCACATTGTCTCCTTTAATCTGGATGTGACCGATGATTCCGTCTTCTGCTCTTTCATTTGCTCCGTCGGAGATCCGAAGCTGACAATAGTCAATGGGTTGTCCCACTTCGACGAATGAAGCGCAATGTTGATCCTCTTTGCTGACTTTTACAGCTCGTTCACCAAGATTTAAATAGTCACGATGCAAATAAACAGGAACGAATTCTTTACCTATTTTAGAAAACGCTGCGCCAACCGAAGCTTCCGCTAAACCGTAAACATTCAAAATAGCGGATCTTTTCAGATTGAATGCTGCGCATCTTTTCAAAAATTCGTCACAGAGCTCCGGCAATATCGGTTCTGCACCGTTTGCGATGACTTTGATATGGGATAAATCCCAGTCTGGTTCGTTTTTCAGAAATTTAAGGAAGTAGTTGTACCCGAAATTAGGAGAGGATAGAATACTGGCTTTATGTTCATGAGCTTTTTTCATCCAAAGAATAGGTCTGCGAATAAATAATTCTGTAGGCATTAGATTTTGATTGATTCCGGTTATGAAGGGAACAAGGTGGCAGGCGATGAGCCCCATATCATGCGTTAAAGGCATCCATGATAAGAAAGAGTCTTTCGAATGAATGGCTAGGGCAGTCCCAATGGCGCACGTGTTATGTATTAAGTTGTGATGCGTTAACATGACTCCTTTTGGATCTCCTGTCGATCCGGAAGAAAATTGGATAAAAGCCAGTTCATCCGCATCAGGTTCATAAAACGAAGCGGGGTAATCGTAGGTTTGATCTTGAATGATGTCAGATTTTTCGTTTAATTGATGATGGAAATCCTGTAAATCGTGTTCTGCAGCGTATTTCTTTATTTTGTCCAATACTTTTTCAGAGGCAATCAGAAACGGATGATTTAATATATTCCAAATGCGCCACACCTTCAGCTTATGGTCATCATCTTCTCCGATACTGACCGGTACCGGGATCATTCCTCCTAATATACAAGCCCAAAAAGCAACGACAAATGATTTGTTTTCTTGGATTTGAAATACAATTTCCTGCTTCGGCTGAATGCCGATATGCTGTAAATAGCCAAGAAAGCCTTTCGCTTCTTCAAACAATTGGCGGTAAGAGACAACTGTCTCTTTTTTATCGGATTCGATAAAACGGATTCCGCGATCAGAGATATTGCTTCTTTCCCGAATGACATCTACTAAGGTTTGGAATTGACTGGTATACATAGGTCCCCTCCTGGGCGCTTTATTTTAAAATCCGCAATTCTTCCCATGCCGGAAGCTGTTTAGCCTTGCAAATTAATTTGCATAAATGGATCGAATGTTCGAGCTCTTGTTCTGAGAGCTCATTTTCATGTCTTTCCATTCTCTCTTTCAGCTCTTGGATTTGCGTAAATAATGACGTCGTCATATTGGAATAAGCCGCTGAATCCTTGTTATAATTTCGCGCAATAACGGATTGAATCATCAATTTATTCAGCTGTTTTTTGCGTAAACGGACAATATGCTTCTTTCTTTCCGCTGAATTGGAAAGCGGGTGAATATCAGATGTCTGTCCAAAGGGATAAGGTACAATGTGATTCGTTATTTTTTTCAGCAGACCGGATAAGACATTGTTCGGCCCCATTTCGATGACTTCCGTGACTCCGTGTAAAAGCAAGTAATGCATTGATTCCGCCCATCTTACCGGCATCGTCATGTGCTGCTTGAGATGTTCGCAGATCGAATTTCCGCTGCTGTAAGGGCGCGCGGTGACATTTGAAATGATCGGCCATGCGGCATCCCGGAAGGAATACTGGTGTAATGCACTCTGGAATTGTTCGGATGCCGATCTTATCATTGAACTGTGAAAAGGTGCACTTACATTTAAATAAGTGTATGCCGCCCCCTTTTCCTCCGCCATCCTGATGACACGCTCCACAGCTTGCCGGTGTCCGGAAATGACATGCTGCCGGTCTGAATTCATGCAGGCTACACCTGCCGGAAAGTCTTCTGTCGACACTTTCGCACACATTTCTTGCAATGTTTGAAGAGAGAGCCGGGTCACAGCAGCCATCGTTCCCTGCTGCTGAGGATCCGCATTTTGCATAAGAATTCCCCGCCGCCTTACAAGTGTAACGGCATCATGAAAAGAAAGGGCGCCGGCACAGACAAGCGCCGAGTATTCTCCTAAGCTGTGACCTGCAAGAAAGCGCGGCTTAACCCCTATTTCTTGCATATACACTTGAAACGCAATCACACTGACCGTTAAAATAGCGGGCTGCGCATTCATTGTTTTTGTTAATTCATTCATATCACCGGTAAAACACAGCTTTTTTATATCCAAGGAGATCGCGTCGCCCGCTTCTTCAAATAATCTTTTTGCGACCCCGAAATCATTCCAAAATTGTTTGCCCATTCCTACAAATTGAGATCCTTGTCCAGGAAATAAAAAGGCAAGATTGTTCATGAGCTCCCTCCGATCGTATTGAACATTGATCCAATATCATACAATATATCCCTTTATATAACATCGTAGCATGATTATAACAAAGGTGTATAGAATACTTTCGGAGGAGTTATTGTTCGATTTCACAAACGAACTGGTTATAATTGTTCATAAAATACAAGATGGAGCTGACACTGAAAAATCAGTCTTAAAGAGAGGTGATAAGATCCGGCCTGGAAGCCTGTTACCGACTCTTCTTCACTCAGGGTGCGCCCTTGATGCTTCATATTTTTTGGGTATATCGGCATAATTGTGTCAGAAATTACATCTTTTCTGTTTATTGTAAAAGTCCATTTGTATATCTGTGAAGGATTGTAAACTGGGGGTGCAGGAATGGAATTGGAAGAGGAAAATCAGCAGTGAAATGCGGCGCAGCACATACGGATGATCCCGCTCCATACCGATTGATGCATTCTCAATCGATTAAATTCCGGCTGTTTTTTTGTTTACATTGTTTTGTAACCTTCCGTCAGCATTCACCATCTTGCTTATCAAGAACCCCAATCTTATTTGGACAGAAAAAAACAGCCGCTCAGAACGGCTGTTTTTTCATGGGTATCAGAACTATTGAGCGGTATACCCGCCGTCCATAACGACGGCCTGACCGGTGACGCCTTTTGCTTTGTCGCTGGCCAAAAATACGGCGTAATCCGCAATTTCCTTCACTGACAGCAGCCGTTTTTGGGGAACGAGCGGAAAGATGACGTCCTCCAGCACCCTTTCGTACGGTACATTCCTTGTTGCGGAAATATCCTTTAACTGATTGCGGACAAGCTGAGTGTCCACATATCCCGGGCAAAGCGCATTGACGGTAATGCCGTCAGCCGCGCCTTCAAGTGCGCCGACTTTCGTTAAGCCGATGACGCCATGCTTGGCGCTGTTATATGCCGCTTTTCCGTAAAAACCGATCAGTCCGTTGACAGACGCCATATTGATGATCCGTCCGAACTGCTGTTTTTTCATGACGGGGAATGCATGTTTCATGGTGAGAAACGGTCCAGTCAGCATGACACGGATGAGCCTTTCAAACTGTTCCGCGGGAAATTCCTCGATGGGGGCGATATGCTGAATGCCCGCGTTATTTACGAGAATATCGAGCCGACCGAATTCTGTCAGAGCTGTTTGAATCATATCGGCCGTTTGTTTTTCATCTGTTACATCACACGTGATGCTGATGGCATGGGCGCCTTCTCCGCTGAGTTTTGCAGCAGCTTCTTTTCCCGCCTGTTCATTAACATCCGCTATGAGAACGGAGGCTCCTTCACGGGTGAACTCTTGAGCGATTTCAAATCCGATTCCTCTGGCTGCCCCTGTCACTACAGCTGTTTTGTGTTTCAGCATTGAATGCATGATGATACCTCCTTATTTCCGCCGGGACGTTAATGCTTCACTGACAGTGAACCGGCCTTCGGTTTTCTCGAGGACTTCCTCTAATACCGCGCCTTCCTGCAATTCGGTCAGCGTCATACGGCCTTGGCAGAAATCGAATACCGCCAAATCTGTGATCAGCCGATCGACGACCTGCCTGCCGGTTAAAGGCAGCGTACATTCCGATTTCACTTTGGACTCTCCATATTTATTCACATGCTCCATGATGACAACGATCCGTTTTGCTCCGTGAACCAAGTCCATGGCGCCGCCCATTCCTTTAATCATTTTTCCGGGGATCATCCAGTTCGCCAAATCTCCCCGTTCGGACACTTCCATGCCGCCGAGGATGGCGACATCAATGTGCCCCCCGCGAATCATAGCAAACGATTCGGCACTGTCAAAATACGAGGCTCCTTTGACTTCGGTAATGGTTTCTTTCCCGGCGTTAATAAGATCTGGGTCCTCCATTCCGGCAAGGGGATAAGGGCCGATTCCGAGCAAGCCGTTTTCCGACTGAAGCATCACATTGTAATGATCCGGGATTTCATTGGCGACAAGCGTCGGCATGCCTATCCCTAAATTCACATTCATTCCGTCTTTAATTTCCTTTACTGCCCGTGCGATCATTCGTTTTCTGCCATCTTTCATAAGATCAGCTCCCTTCTTCATGCTTCCCGGACGGTGCGGCGTTCGATCCGTTTTTCTTGTGTTGTGCTTTTGAGCACATGCTGAACAAAGATACCCGGTGTATGAATGTGATCCGGATCAAGCTCACCGATATCGACGATTTCTTCAGCCTCTGCAATCGTCACTTTGCCTGCCATGGCAGCGAGCGGATTGAAGTTTCTCGCCGTCTTTCTGAAAACCAGGTTGCCCAGAGGATCAGCTTTCCAGGCCTTTACGATGGCGGCGTTCCCTGTAATTCCTTTCTCCAGAAGATAGGTGCGTCCTTCAAATGTCTTCTGTTCTTTTCCTTCGGCTACTGATGTCCCGACGCCCGCAGATGTATAAAAACCCGGGATGCCCGCCCCTCCCGCGCGAATTCGTTCTGCGAGCGTTCCTTGGGGAACCAATTCGACTTCCAGCTCCCCGCTTAAAAACTGCCGTTCAAAGGTTTTGTTTTCTCCCACATAGGATGCGACCATTTTTTTGATCTGCCGATTTGCAAGCAAGAGGCCCAATCCCCAGTCATCAACACCGCAGTTATTACTGACAACGGTCAGGTTTTTCACGCCGCTGTCCCTGATCGCGAGAATTAATTGTTCCGGAATGCCGCACAGGCCGAATCCTCCTGCGATGAGGGTGTCTCCGTCTTTGATCAGTTCAGCAGCTTCTTTAAACGAATCCATGATTTTCCCTTTTCCCATATTCGCTTCCCCTTTCTGTTTTGGCTACACAAGGCCCGTCAGACTGTAAATACCGATGATGACAAACACAGCCGCTGTTTTAATGACGGTAATGGCAAAGATATCTCTGTAGGATTGGCGGTGAGTCAACCCTGTGACCGCGAGCAGCGTAATGACGGCGCCATTATGCGGAAGAGTGTCCATCCCGCCGGAGGCCATCGAGATCACCCGGTGCATGACTTCCGGCGGGATGTGAAATGTATGGATTGCTTCTGTATACGTTGCGGACATCGTACTTAAAGCGATGCCCATTCCTCCTGAGGCCGACCCTGTAATCCCGGCAAGCGCAGTGGTCGTCACCGCTCCATTGACAAGCGGATCAGTAAACGTCTGCGATATGCCGCTGCTGACTGCTTTGAAGCCGGGAAGCGCTGCAATGATGCCGCCAAATCCGTATTCGGCTCCTGTATTCATTGACGCCAGCAAGGCGCCCCCGATGCCCTCATTCAGTCCTTCCTTCAAATTGAAGAGCACTTTTTTCCAATCGAACAAAATTGTTGTCATGATACCGATGAACAGTGCGAGCTCTACTGACCAGATCGCAGTGACGGAAGAAAGATCAATCTTTCCGAACGCTTCTAAACCGAGCGGCGCAAAATCAAATCCGTCGGGATACCAATACGGGAGCCACATCGTGAAGCATTTGTTCAATACCCCGACAAGGATAAGCGGAATAAAGGCGAGCACTTGCCGCGCGGTACTGGGTTCTGCCTCCTGCAGTAAATCAGGCGTGTTTTTTTCATAAGCCAGACCTGAGGATTCCTTTGCAGCGGAAACTTCAGACGGAAACCCAGCATAGCCTTCTCCTGCATCGGCCGCTTTCTTGCGCCGGAATTCTAAATAAAACATCCCGGCCGTAAGCACAAACGCTGCACCAATCAGTCCGAGCCAGGGAGCGGCATAAATGTTTGTTTTAAAAAATGCTGTCGGAATGACATTTTGAATTTGCGGTGTGCCGGGAAGCGCATCCATTGTAAATGTAAAAGCGCCCAATGCAATCGTTCCGGGTATCAGACGTTTGGGAATATCAGCTTTCATAAATAGGTTTTTAGCAAACGGATAGACGGCAAACACCGCTACGAAGAGACTGACGCCGCTGTACGTTAAAATCGCACCCATTAAGACGATGGCAAGAATGGCTCTTTTTGCTCCCACAAGCCTGACGATTGTTTTTGCGATCGACTCGGCGAGCCCGGATATTTCAACAACCTTGCCAAAAACAGCCCCCAAAAGAAATACGGGAAAATACAGCTTAATAAAGCCCGCCATCTTCTCCATAAATATATTCGAGAAGAAAGGAAGTACGAAGCTCGGATCTGTCAGAAGCACAGCAAACAGCGCGCAAATCGGGGCAAATAAAATGACTGAAAAGCCTCGATAAGCCGCAAACATCAGCAAGCATAATGCCAATAAAATAATGACAATGTCCACAAATCCCCCTCTTTTCTGCTTCATGATAGCGAACGCTTACAAATTGATTCGAAGGAAGAAAATGCAACAACCATGCCAAGCTTACATCATGCTTGGTTTTCCGTTTTTTTAAAACGAATGAATTCCGGACAATCGGAAGTTTCCGTTTTGGCGGAAAGAAAAGGAAGCCCTTGTTACGTTATATTGAATGGCTGAGCGGTGAGTTTTTTTGGATAGGAGAGAGAGGATTTTTGCTTTATAAATATGTATTCTTTTTTCTTTCATTTATTTCCTGCAGGAGGAACCGGTAAAATCCGACCCTCCTGCATGGTCATCAGCCGATGACAACTGGAAGCTCTGTGAGCGACCTAAAACCAATGAGCTTCCGGTATTCAAGCCTGGGTGCGGCCAGCCGAAGCTTAGGCATCCGCTCTAACAGCGTGAGAATGGCTATTTGTGCTTCAATGCGCGCTAATCGTGAACCTACGCAAAAATGGGCGTTCTTTCCGAATGCAAGATGCGGATTCGGTTTTCTTTCAATGTCCATTTTGTGAGGCTGATTGAATATGCTTGGATCGCGATTGGCTGCACCTAAAAGGATATATACCTGCTCTCCTTTTTTTATGATCTTTCCATTTATTTCGCAGTCTTCTGAAGCGGTGCGGGCCGTCAGCTGTGTAGGGCTGTCATAACGCAAACATTCCTCGACTGCAGTTTCAATAAGCGAGGGGTTTTCTCTCAGTGCGCTAAGCTGTTCAGGGTGTTTCAATAAAGTATACACACCGTTGCTTATGAGGTTTACCGTCGTCTCGTGTCCGGCTATGATAAGTAATACACATGTCGCGAGTACTTCCTCTTTTGAAAGCTGTTCTTCTACAATAAACCTGCTGATCAAGTCTTCCTGAGGCTGGATTTTCCGCTTGTGAATCAAATCTCTGAAATATGACGTCATCCTGCCTGCGGTGCCGCTTGCTCTGACTAACGTCTTTCTTGACCGGGTAAAATCAATGGCCTGAATGACGTCTGCCGTCCATTGTCTGAATTGATATCTCTCCTCTTTCGGCACTCCGAGTATCTTCGCAATGATGAGGCTTGCCAATGGAAAGGCAAACTCTGAAACAAGGTCTGCGGTTTTTTTGTTTTGGACTTGATCCAATAAGTCATGCGCCGTTTCTTTTATACAGGGGCGGAGTGATTCCGCCGTCTTTGCGGTGAATTCTTTCCCTATAACCATCCGGATCCGCTTATGGTCTGATTGATTTTTAAATAACAGCATATCGTGCTGGATATGCGATAGATTTTGATATTTCGTTGAAGCTTCCGGAAGAGGAACACGGTTTTTAAACCGGTTGTCTTTCAGAATCGCTTCCGCCTCTTTATACCCGGTGACATACCAGCCCGGATATTTTAATACGGTTCCTTTATAAACAGGATCAATGGCCCGCAGTTTGTCATAAAACGGGTAAGGGTCATTCCAAAAATCTGAATCCGCCTGGAGGGACGGATGTGAAATTGATACGCCCGCCGTCATCTTATACCTCCGTTTTGCAGGCGGATTGTAAGCCGGCTTTCATTTCTTCGACGGATTCAACTTCAAAACCTAGATCATGGAGCATTTTATGATCCTCTGTTTCATGCTGTCCTGAGGTTGTTAAGTAATCACCGACGAATATAGAGTTTGCCGCGTACAGACCGAGCGGCTGCAGCGAACGCAGGTTGACTTCCCGTCCTCCTGAGATACGGATTTCTTTTGCCGGATTGATAAAACGGAACAAGGCGAGCACTTTCAGGCAATACACCGGATTTAATTCGCTTACCCCTTCTAACGGAGTTCCGTCAATCGCATGCAGAAAATTAACCGGGATGCTGTCTGCGTCAAGCGCTTTCAAGCTGTTCGCCATATCAATGACGTCCTGTTTCGTCTCTTTCATGCCGACGATGACACCCGAACAAGGTGACATCCCTGATTGTTTCGCCATTTGTACAGTGTTGACCCTGTCGTCATACGTGTGTGAGGTCGTAATGTTTGCGTGATTTCTTTGTGACGTATTGATGTTATGATTGTACCGGTCGACTCCTGCCTGTTTCAGCCGCTCCGCCTGTTCCGGCTTCAACAGACCGAGGCATGCGCAGATTTTCAAACCGTACGTTTCTTTAATTTCTTTGACAGCATCAACCACTTGATCTACTTCTCTGTTCGACGGTCCCCGCCCGCTGGCGACGATGCAGTATGTTCCTATATTCAGGTCATGGGCGCGTTTTGCCCCTTTAAGCAATATATGCTTATCCACCATCCGATAAGACTCAATCGGCGCTTTTGATATTGCAGATTGTGAACAGTACCCGCAATTTTCGGGACACAGGCCTGACTTTGCATTCATAATCATATTCAGCTTTACCTTTTTTCCGTAAAATCGTTTTCTAATATGAAAAGCGGCATGCATCAGCAATAAAAGATCCTCATCAGGGCAATTTAAAATGGCAAGCGCTTCCTGGTTCGTTACTTCCGCCCCGTCCAGCACTCTCTCTGCAAGATCCATCCATTGATTCATGTTTATCTCCCCATTTGTGTCAGATTCATGAAAGAGGAAACATCTACATGTTTCTCAATCATGTGTTGAATGTTTTCTGCTGAAACGTGATCCAGCTTCGGTGTCATTCCTAAAATCGGAACTTTGCATAAGGTTTCAATGATGCTCGGGTTTGTCTTTTCGTCCAGCCCCGGCCGGCTCTTTACGCCGTTGATAATGATGCCGAGAACCTCTATCCCCATTTTTTTCGCATATTCAACGGTTAAATACGTGTGGTTGATGGTTCCGAGATCAGGCCTGGCCACAATCACTGCCGGCAGTTCCAAGGCTTTTATCAGATGACTGACTAAGTAATTTTCACCAAGCGGGACGGAAATGCCGCCTGCCCCTTCGACGATGAAACACTCATGACGATTTTTGATCTTTCTCCAGTGGGCCGTGACCTCTTCTATGCTCACGGATTTTCCTTCAAGCATGGCGGCCGTGTACGGTGCAAGCGGCTCTTTCCATTCAAATGGCGTAATCTCTTCATGAGACAGTGCGGTTTGTGACATGTTTTTCAACAGCGAGGTGTCACTTTCCGGATGAGTCCGCGGCACCCCGCTTAAAAACGGCTTAAACACTCCGACATCCGCACGTTTCTGCCTGAATGCCGCGGCTAGTCCGCAAGAGACGATAGTTTTTCCGACGCCCGTATCTGTTCCTGTGACAAAAAAACTTCTCATTTGTTTATATTCAGCTCTTTTCTAATGGAATCAAATGCTTCTGTAAGCCCATCTATGTCCTGTAAGCTGCGGTCCGCCGTGACGGTCAGCCTGATTCTGCTTTCACCGTCAGGAACGGATGGCGGGCGGATGGCCGGGGCGCAGATTCCCTTTTTCTCCAGCAGTGCAGCAACTGAAACCGCTGTTTTTGCATCACCGATGATGACGGCGATGATTGGTGTATCTCCGCCTCTTACGGTAAAACCCATATCGGCCAGACGGGTTTTGATCGTTTTGACAGACGACAGCAGTTCACAGCGCGTATCGTACATATCTGATATGATGTCAAATGCCGTATGGGAAGCCGCACAAATTGACGGCGGAAGGGCCGTCTGAAAAATAAACGTCCGCGCATGATTCAGCAAAAAATCAATGAAAATGTTTGACCCCGCGGCAAAACCTCCTTCCGTTCCGACCGCTTTACTTAACGTGCCGATGACAACATCAGGACAAACACCAAAATATTCACTGGTTCCCCCGCCGTTTTCCCCGAGTACACCGGTTGCATGCGCGTCATCTGCTATCACAAATGCCTGATACTGCTTTGCAAGCGCCATTATGCGGTCAAGAGGCGCAATGGTGCCGTCCATGCTGAAGACGCCGTCCGTGACGATAAAGCGGCGGTTCCTGGACTGGACGGAGGCAAGTTTTTCCTCAAGATCAGCCATATCAATATGGCGGTACACGATGGTTTCCGCTTTCGATAAACGGCAGCCGTCAACAATGCTCGCATGGTTCAATTGATCGCTTAAAATGACATCGCCTTTTTGCGGCAGTGAAGCAAGCACGCCTATATTCGCCAAGTAACCGCTGGAAAACAATAAAGCAGCTTCCGTCTGTTTAAAATCTGCGATTGTTTGTTCAAGTGTTTCATGCCAGAAAGTATTTCCTGTCGTTAACCGGGAACCGCTGCTTCCTGCTCCGAAGCAGTTTAGCGCCGTTTGCGCGGCTGTGATCAGGCGCTCATCTTTAGACAGGCCTAAATAGTCATTGGATGCCCAGATCTTTTCCCCTTTGTTTTTGAGAGCGGTTTCCTGTTTCCGCAGCGTCCGATACAGCCCGTCTCTTTTCACCGCATCGAGCCTTTCGAAGAGCCATCCGTCAAAATCCACGGCCGGTCACCTCGGCTATCGCTTCTTTCATAATGGAGATCATGGCTTTTAACTGATCAGTCGTGCTGGCGAGCGGCGGAAGAAAGGCGATTACGTCTCCGAGCGGCCTCGTCAGCATACCGAGCTCTCTCATTTTCAAAGACACCTTATATCCAACACGCTTTTCAGGCGGGTAAGGCTGTTTTGTCCCCTTATCCTGCACGAGCTCTATGCCGCACATGAAACCGAGCTGGCGGACATCGCCGACATGAGGAAGCTGCTTCAGATCATGAAGAAACATCGCTGCCGTTTTTGATTTTTCGGCAACTTGTTCAACGATGCGCTCTGATTCAAATAAACGGAGATTTTCAATTGCCGCGGCACAGCCCAGCTGATTTCCTGTATAGGAGTGGCCGTGGAAAAATGTTTTCATTTTGTCGTAGTCATCGTAGAAGGCTTTATAAATGGCTTCTGTGGCAAACGTCACAGCGATCGGCAAATAGCCTCCCGTAATTCCTTTCCCTGCCGCCATCAAGTCCGGCTGGACATTTTCATGCTCACAGGCAAACATTTTTCCGGTGCGGCCGAACCCCGTCGCCACTTCGTCAACGATCATTAACACATCATATGCCGTACACAGCTTTCGTACGCCTGCCAGAAAACCTTCAGGCATGACGATCATGCCGGATGCGCCTTGCACCATCGATTCAATCGTAAGTGCGGCAATCTCTTCGTGATGCTTTGCGAGCAGTTGTTCGAGCGCGTTCAGACATTCATCCCGGCACTGTACGGGGTCGCCGCTTTCAGATCTGTATACGTAAGGAATCGGCGCTTTGTAGCTTTCAAACATCAGCGGGCCGTATACATGGTGAAAGAGTTCAATAGAACCGACGCTGACCGCTCCGATCGTATCGCCGTGATAGCCGTTCTGCATCGAAATGAATGTCTGCTTTTTGGGCCTCCCTATGTTTTTCCAGTATTGAAAGGCCATTTTCAGAGCGATTTCCATTGCTTCCGCTCCGCTGTCAGAGTAAAAAACACGTGTCAGATTTTCAGGTGCAATGCCCGTCAGCATCTCGGCAAGTTCTGTCGCGGGAACATTCGTCATGCCCAGCAAGGTCGAATGAGCGATTTTTTTAAGCTGTTGTTGAATCGCCTCATCTATTTCTTTTTTGCGGTGGCCGTGTACATTGAGCCATACTGAGGAAAAGCCGTCATAGTATTCTTTGCCGCTTGTGTCTTTCAGCATGATTCCGTTTCCGCTTTCAATTATTAACGGATCCTCATCGTAATCTTTCATTTGTGTGAAAGGCAGCCAAAGATGCTTTTTGCTTTTTTCAATCATTGATTGTTTCATATGTTCCCCTCCCGCTGAATGAATACAGGCTGTTTCTCTAAAAAATGGATACAGCTCTCTGTATCTGTGATTCCATCTGTAAAGAAAATCCGGCAGCCGCTCTCATCGCCGTCATTCTTCATCTTGGTAATCCGCTGATAGCCCAGCTCTTTTGAGGCAACGTAGCCCGTTATGTAATCAGGGTCATCTGACCAGCACACTTCAGCTATGATTCCCGGATGCGCGCAAACCTTTGCCGCGATGGCATGTGCTTCTTTGATTCGTGAATTTTCCGGCATGTTGTGATCTAAAGCCCATTTTTGAAAATCGTGTGCCGGCCAATCCATTCGGGATACCCGCACACCTCTTTCTCTTCTGCCGTCAACGCGTTTTCCTGTCCGGATGTCAAACAGGACCGCTCCTCTTGCTTCTGCATATTCCACGATGTTTTGATAGGCTTTCTCTATCATGCACGGAGGAATCCCTGCTTTTTGCAAAAGCGTCCGGGCGATTGCTTGTCCTTTCTCTGCCGTATCTGTTTGATGTACGGTAATCGGCAAAGGGCGGATCGTTTTGATCGGTTCATTGACGCTTTCAAGCTGGATCTGCATAAAATCAGGCGTCCCTCTTGAATGCGAGAAGCCTTTATGTAATAAGCCATTCACCGCTTCCTGTATTCCGCTGTAAGTGATAAGCCGTTCTCCGCCGGAAATGTGTTTCCCGCCCTGTTCATGAGGGGCGTTTCGGGAAGCTCTCATTCTGACGCTGTAATATGTTTCTTCCTCCATTCCTTTCCCCTCCTTTCTCTTGCCTTGAAAAATAATGTTAACCAAAATAATTAAAGGTTAACACTTATACAGAATATTAGTGCTCCTCTTGAAATATGTCAACCCAAACTATCAATCTGTTAACTTAACGTTTTCATGTTTTGTTCATATTTTAGTCATTGTTTTTTCAACGCTGTCCGCTAAAGTAATCGATATCAACAAATAGGACAGCCATCCGCATTTTATTAGAGGGGAGGTCACCGTTATGCTGAAAGGAAAAATAAAGACATTAGGCCGTTTCTGTACGGTCGGGGCCGGCAATACGCTGATCGATTTTGGGGTCTTCTTTCTGCTTACCGCCTGCCGTGTCCCTTATCTGCCGGCACAGATCTGCTCCTATTCGGCCGGAATGATCAACAGCTATGTGTGGAACCGGAATTGGACGTTTCGTGTAAAGCGCAAGGCTGACGGGAAAGAGATCGTGCGCTTTCTTATCATTAATCTTGCCGCATCGGGGATCACCTTTTTGCTGCTGTACGCATTTCAAAAAGGCGGCTGTTCGCTTTTGGTGAGTAAGCTCGCCGCCACTATCGGCGGAATGATGATGAATTTTATCGGAAACCGAATCTGGGTATTCGGAGATTCGCTGAAAAACATACAGGATCAGGAGTGAAGATGAATGAGAAAAAAAGTGAGAAAAGCGGTCATTCCCGCAGCGGGTTTAGGAACGAGATTTCTGCCGGCGACAAAGGCGCAGCCGAAAGAAATGCTGCCGATCGTTGACAAACCGGCAATCCAATATATCGTAGAAGAGGCCGCCGAGTCAGGGATTGAAGATATTCTGATTATTACAGGGAGAAATAAGCGCTCGATTGAAGATCATTTTGACCGGTCGGCGGAATTGGAATTCAACCTGCGGGAAAAAGGCAAGACGGAGATGCTGAAGGAAATGCAGCAGATTGCCGAATTGGCCAATATTCATTACATCCGCCAAAAAGAGCCGCTCGGCTTAGGTCATGCGGTGCTGTGTGCGGAGCATTTTATCGGAGAAGAGCCTTTTGCCGTTCTCTTAGGTGATGATATTATGGTATCTGACACTCCCGCGCTCTCGCAGCTCATAGACGTCTATAACCAACACGGCACAGAAACGATCGGCGTACAGCCCGTCGATCCCGCCGATGTCAGCAAATATGGTATTATACAGACGGGGCAGCAGAACGGTCATGTGTACCAGGTTGAGGATCTGATTGAAAAGCCGGCTGTTGAAAAGGCGCCCTCTCACATCGCCGTGATGGGCCGTTACATATTAACCCCTGCCATTTTTAAAGCGCTGAAGACGATCGGAAGAGGCGCAGGCAACGAAATTCAATTGACAGACGCGCTGCGCGAAGTGTGCCGCACCCAAAGTATCTATGCGCGGGAGCTCGAAGGAAGACGGTTTGATATAGGCGACAAGCTCGGCTGTTTTAAGGCCGGCACGGAGATCGGGCTGCTGCGGAAGGAAATGAGACCGAAACTCTTAGCTTATTTAGAAGAGGTGTTAAAAAGAGAATCTGAAGAAAACGTGCATTAAAAAATAATTTGTAACCATTTTGCTTGTCAATCAGTCATATAATTGGGTAAAAAGATAAAGAGGTTGTGAACAGTGTGGGCAATTTTATTAGTGAAATATTATCCTGGCTGACAAGTATGGGCTATTTCGGGATTGCGCTCGGATTAATGATCGAAATCATTCCGAGTGAAATCGTTTTGGCCTATGGAGGCTATATGGTGTCAGAAGGCACGATCAGTTTTATCGGCGCCGTTATCGCCGGCGTGATCGGGGGAACGATCGCGCAGTGCTTTATTTACTGGATCGCCCGTTATGGGGGGCGGCCGTTTTTGGACAAGTACGGCAAGTACTTGCTGCTGAAAAAGCATCATATTGATGTTGCCGAAAACTGGTTTCGCCGTTACGGTGCGGGTGTAGTTTTCTCGGCCCGGTTTATCCCGGTCGTCAGACACGCGATTTCCATCCCGGCCGGCCTCGCGAAAATGCCGCTTTCCAAGTTTGTCACCTTGACGACGCTTGCGATTATTCCGTGGTCTGTCATTTTCGTTTATCTCGGGTATCAGCTCGGCGGACAGTGGAAAGATGTAGACAGCTATGCCGGAATGTACACGACTCCGATCATTATATTGGCTCTTGTATTTATTGTTGTTTATTTTGTCGTGAAAAAGATGAGATCAAGACTATGAAAAAAAGACTGCATAGAAGAACGGCCGCGGGCCGGATCTATGCGGTCTTTTTTATTTATACCGGGTATACGGGGTGTTTCCGGTGTGTGAAAGTCAGTTGTTTAGACATGTAAGCAGTGAGGCGTTTATTGAGTTCGTCCCGCAAGGAATCAGCGGGAACGATGCCGTCAATCACCATTTCAGAGGCAAGACGGTAAAGGTTAATGTCTTCCTTGTATTCATCTCGCTTTTCCTGAATAAAAGCCGGCCTTTCTTCTGGAGCGAGTTCGCTGATTTTGTTTGCGTAGACCGCATTTACTGCTGCTTCTGGCCCCATTACGGCAATTTGCGCAGTCGGAAGCGCTAAGCAGCAGTCCGGTTCAAAAGCCGGGCCCGCCATCGCATATAATCCCGCACCGTAGGCTTTTCTGACAATAACAGAAAGCTTCGGAACAGTCGCTTCCGCCATTGCTGAGATCATTTTCGCGCCATGCCTGATGATGCCCGCCTGCTCAACCTTCGTTCCGATCATAAATCCGGGGATGTCTGCCAAAAACAGAAGCGGAATATGAAATGCATCGCACAAAGCGATGAATTTTGCGGCTTTATCCGCCGAATCGAGAAATAAAACCCCGCCTTTGACACGCGGCTGGTTGGCGATAATGCCGACCGGCTGTCCGTGAATCCGCGCAAGTCCCGTTATTAATTCCTGCGCAAATAACGGTTTAATCTCAAAAAAAGAGTCTTCATCGATGACACGTTCAATTAAATCCAGCATGTTGAACGGTGCGTTTTGATGTGCCGGAATGACATCTGAGAGCGGTTTTTCAAAATCTTTCGGGTTCTTGGATTCGCTGACAGGCGCTTTTTCCGTATAATTTGCCGGAAAGTAGCTGAGATATGTCCGCGCCATCGTGATTGCTTCCTGTTCCGTCCGGGCGAGGAGATCACCGCAGCCTGATACGGAACAATGCATACGGGCGCCGCCCATTTCTTCAAGCGATACCTTTTCGCCGATTACCATTTCCGCCATGCGCGGAGAGCCTAAGTACATGGATGCATTGCCTTCAACCATAATAACAATGTCGCAAAAGGCAGGAATGTAAGCGCCGCCCGCAGCGGAAGGACCGAACAATAAACAGATTTGCGGTATGCGTCCCGACAGCTTTACTTGATTATAAAAAATGCGGCCGGCTCCCCTTCTGCCCGGGAACATGTCGACCTGATCGGTAATTCTTGCACCTGCTGAATCGACTAAGTACAGAAGCGGACACTGCAGTTTTTCAGCCGTTTCCTGAATGCGGATGATTTTTTCCACCGTCTTCGCGCCCCACGAGCCCGCCTTTACGGTTGAGTCGTTTGCCATCACACAAACGGTTCTGCCGCCGATGGTTCCGATCCCGGTAACGACCCCGTCAGCCGGCAGTCCGTCTGACATGCACTCGGCGAAAAAAGCGTCTTCAACGGATATGCCGTCATCGAATAAAAGTTTCAGCCTGTCTCTTACAAAAAGTTTTCCCTTCTTTTCATTGCTTGCGTGATATTTCGCGGCTCCTCCCTTTTCAATCGTTTTGCTGCGTGTCTGCCGTTCTTTTTCGTAATCCATCCGAGTCCCTCCATGTTTTATTTTCCTTTGTATTCAGGGGGTCTTTTTTCTTTAAAAGCGCGCAGCCCCTCTTCTCTGTCAAGTGTCGGGATGACTTGTGCATATGCTTTTCGTTCGATTTCGAGCCCTGTATTGAGATCAGTCTCCAGCCCCTTGTTTATCGCGAATTTTGCTTGTCTGACGGCGATCGGCCCATTGGCGGCGATGCGGCCGGCCAGTGCTTTTGCTTTTTCCAAAAGTTCTTCGGTTTCACATACATGCTCGACCAGCTTTATGTCTTTTCCCTCTTGGGCCGTGAGCCTCCGGCCGGTGTAGATCAACTCTTTTGCCGCACCGGGTCCGATAAGCCTAGGCAGTCTCTGTGTTCCGCCCGCCCCGGGTATGATCGCAAGGCCTGTTTCAGGGAGGCCGAGGCCCGCCCGGCTGGCGGCGATTCTGATATCGCAAGCGAGGGCGAGTTCAAGTCCGCCGCCGACTGCCGTTCCATTCAGCGCTGCAATGGCCGGCTGCGGGAGTGCTTCAATTGAGGCGGCGGTTTCACCGATACGCCTGACGCTTTGTTTGACTTGTTCATGATTCATCCCCGCTCTTTCTTTTAAATCAGCACCAGCGCAGAATGTGTTTCCGAAGCCGGTGAGAATGACACAGCGAATGGATGGCGAATTTTTGATGTCTGTAATCACACGCTGTAAATCATCAATCATTTCTGATGACAGTGAGTTGGCCGCATGCGGGCGGTTCAGCATGATCAGGCCGATTGTTTCTTGACAGACGGAAAACAATACACAATCTCCCATGGCTTCTCCTCTCTCTCATTTCGTTCTGAAGACCTGCAGGTTTCTGCTTGGCAGGTCTTTGCCGATTTTATCCCCGATCCAGCCGGCGGCTTCAAGTAGTTTATTCATGTCCGTCCCGGTATCAATCCCCATTTGTTCAAGCATATAAATGACGTCTTCTGTGGCGGCGTTTCCTGCTGATCCCGGAGCATACGGACAGCCGCCAAGCCCGCCTGAGGAGGTATCAAAGGATGTAATCCCCATATCAAGAGCGGGAATGATATTTGCAAGAGCCGTGCCTCTTGTATCATGGAAATGGAGTGCGATTTTTGAGGCGGGAATTCTCGGTAAAAGAGCTTCAAGCACGGCTATGACCTGCAAGGGGTTCGCCGCGCCGATTGTGTCGCCGAGTGATAATTCATCAACGCCCATTTCAAGAAGCGTGTCTGTGAGCCGGATGACTTGTTCGATCGGTACGTTTTGTTCATACGGGCATCCGAATACGGTGGAAAGATAAGCTCTCGTTGCCATGTTTTCAGATTTTGCTTCAGAAATGACCTGCCTGAGCTCTTGAACGGTCCGGTCAATCGGTTTGTTGACGTTTTTTTGGTTATGGGTTTCGCTTGCTGATAAAAACACACAGGCTTGATCAATTCTGCCTTCTGCCGCATGCTCCAGCCCGATGAGGTTTGGAACGAGAGCCGCGTATACTGTATGTTCTGTTCTGGCAATTCCCTTTGCAACGTCCAGACTGTCACGCAGCGCCGGAATCCACCTCGGATTCACGAATGAAGTCACTTCGATATAGGAAAGTCCTGTTTTTGAAAGCATATTGATCCACTCAATCTTATCTTCTGTATCCACCCACGCGGACTCATTCTGCAGGCCGTCACGGGGTCCCACTTCGTTGATGCGGACATGCTTCGGACAGTTCATTCTGCACCTCCCGTTTTATTGGAGCTCAATCAGGACCTCTCCTTCATCGGTGAAATCACCTTCTGCTTTTCTCACTTCTTTCACCGTTCCGGATACATCAGCAATAATCGGAATTTCCATTTTCATTGATTCCAAGACAGCTACTTCCTGTCCTTTTTCGATGACATCGCCCGGTTTTACATGAATTTTCCATAGATTTCCTGCCATCTGAATTTTTATCTCACTCATTTGGACGCCTCCCCGTTCATGGTTTGTAAAAATCCGGTTGTCGCTTCACCCTTTTCAAACGCTTCTGAATGGGCAATCTTTGACAGCAGGGGAATATTGGTTTTAATCCCTTCTACATGGTATTCGCCAAGAGCGGTTTTCAGTTGTTCAATGGCTTGTTTTCTCGTATTCGCCGTGACGATCATTTTGGCAATCATCGGATCGTAAAACGGAGAAATGGTGCTTCCCTTTTCAACGGCGCATTCGTGTCTCACTGACGGATGCCGTAATACGGAGAAAGACGAGATGGTGCCGGGTGACGGATAAAAGGTGACCGGATCTTCCGCATAAATCCGCACTTCGATCGCATGCCCGTGATGTGTGATGTCTTTCTGTGAAAAAGTCAGCGGCTGACCCGCGGCAATTTTCAGCTGTTCTTCCACAAGATCCAATCCTGTAATTTCTTCTGTCACCGGATGCTCTACCTGCAGTCTTGTATTCATTTCTAAGAAATAGATTTGTTTCTTTTGGTCGACGAGAAACTCTATGGTGCCCGCATTTTGGTAGCCGATCGATTTAGCGGCTTTAACGGCGGTTTCGCCGAGTCTTTGTCTTAATTCATCATCAACAAACGGGGACGGCGCTTCTTCTATCACTTTTTGATGGCGCCTTTGCACTGAACAGTCACGTTCAAACAGATGAACGGTATTGCCGAAAGAATCTGCGAGAATCTGAATTTCAATATGACGGGCGTTTTCAATGACTTTTTCCATATACATCGCGCCGTCTCCGAAAAAGGATGCAGCCCGCTTTTGATTGCCTTCAAACGCTTTGGCCAGCTCTTCTTCTGAATGTACGATCTGCATGCCGATTCCGCCGCCTCCAGCGGACGCTTTCAGCATGACCGGAAAGCCGATGGCGCGGGCCTCGGCTAAAGCCGAGTGTACATCGGGCAACGGTTCTGAAACACCGGGAACGATCGGGACCTTTGCTTTTTGCATCGTTTTTCGGGCTTCTATCTTGCTGCCCATCTTGGCGATGATGTCACCGGGCGGGCCGATAAACGTGATTTGTTCCTTCCGGCAGCGTTCGGCGAACGAACTGTTTTCTGACAGCAGTCCGTAGCCGGGGTGAATGGCGTCTGCTCCGGCGGCTTTAGCGGCTTCTATGATTCTGTCGATATGTAAATAGCTTTCATTTACTCTCGATTTACCGATCGGATAGGCCTCATCTGCCGCTTTTACATGGAGCGCATTCTGATCGGCTTCTGAATAGACAGCTGCCGAGGGAATGCCGAGACGTTTGCAGGTGCGGATAATTCGTAAGGCGATTTCTCCTCTGTTGGCAATCAGGATTTTTGTGAACAAATGTGAAGCACTCCTTTTTCATTAAGTTAACTTGAGCTCTTCAATCGTTTTTTCCCGCAGCTTGAATTTCTGAATTTTTCCTGAGGCTGTCATGGGATATTCATCTGTGAATAACACATACCGGGGGACTTTGTAGCGGGCGATATGTTCTATGCAAAAGGTTCTGATGTCTTCTGTGGAAGCGGTTTGTCCGTCTTTGAGCCTGATCCACGCCGCGGCTTCTTCTCCGTATTTCGGATCAGGCACGCCGACAACTTGAACGTCTGCTACTGCGGGATGCCGATATAACATTTCTTCAATCTCCCGGGGATAGATATTTTCGCCGCCTCTTATCAGCATGTCTTTCAGACGGCCCGTGATTTTGCAGTACCCGTCTTCATCCATGACCGCCAAATCACCCGTATGCAGCCAGCCGTCTTTGTCTATCGCTTCTTCGGTCGCTTCTTGATTTTTATAATAGCCTTTCATGACATGATATCCGCGGGTGCAGAGCTCTCCCTGTTCGCCCCGGGCGGCCTCCTCGGATGTTCCGGGCCGAACGATTTTGATTTCGATATGAGGAAGCGCCCGCCCGGCTGTTTCCACTCTTCTTTCAAACGGATCATCCGTTCTTGTCTGCGTAATGACAGGTGATGCTTCGGTCTGTCCGTAGGCAATGGTAATGCCGGTCATCCCCATTTTGCCGATCACTTCTTTCATGACTTCCGCCGGACATGGCGAGCCGGCCATAATTCCGGTTCGGACGTGAGAAAGATCATATTCAGAAAAACGGCTGTCATTTAGGAGGGCGATAAACATCGTCGGCACACCGTGCAGAGCCGTGCAGGCTTCTTGCTCCACCGTTTTCAGAACGGCCGGCGGAGAAAACTGTTCAATCGGGATCATCGCTGCACCCGCGGAAACACATGCCAGCACGCCGAGCACACACCCGAAGCAGTGGAAAAACGGCACGGGAATGCATAAACGGTCACTTGGGGTAAGCTTCATGCACTCTGCGATATTGGCCGCGTTATTGACGATATTAAAATGTGAGAGCATGACACCTTTCGGAAATCCGGTCGTACCCGATGTATATTGCATTTGAATGCAATCATCCTTATCCAGGCTGTCCATCCTTCCGTTAAGCGCTGCATCCGTTACAGACTCGGCACCCTTCAGCAAAGAATCCCACCGGTGCATGCCGGGCGGTCTTTGATCACCGATATATAACACCGTCCGTAAAAAGGGATACCGTTTCGAACACAGCCTGCCGCGCTCACAAGTTTTCAGCTCCGGAATCAGCTTATTCACCATTTCAACATAAGATGTCTGCCTGTATGAATCCATGATAATCAGGGACGTGACGTCTGAATGTGTCAGCAGGTAATCGAGCTCTGCGATTTGAAAATTCGTATTGATGGTGACCAGGACGGCGCCGATTTTCGCCGTTGCAAATTGCGCCGCGAGCCATTCCGGTATGTTGGATGCCCATATGGCCACATGATCTCCTTTTTCAACTCCCAGCTTCATCAGCCCTTTTGCGGTTTGCCGACATAACCGGTCAAACTCCGCATACGTATAACGAAGGCCGCGCTCAGGGTAAACAACCGCTTCATGATCCGGAAAAAGCTCCGCGGTCCGCTCAAGCAGCTTTCCTGCTGTTAAATGGATAAGTTCAGCCATATGACCTGCTTCCTTCCATTCTTGTTTTGGTAAACGTTTTCATTTCACTTCAAGAGCTGTCTTGCAATGACCATTCTTTGAATTTCTGACGTTCCTTCGCCAATCTCCATCAGCTTTGCGTCACGAAGCATGCGTTCGACACCGCACTCCTTCATATAGCCGGAACCGCCGTGAATTTGGATGGCCTGAAGGCATGTTCTGACGGCCATTTCTGAAGCATAGAGCTTGGCGAATGCCGCTTCTTTCGTAAATGGCAGGTTTTGATCCTTCAGCCAGGCCGCTTTAAGCACCATTTGTCTGGCAAGGTCAATTTCCATCGCCATGTCAGCGAGCTTAAATTGGATGGCTTGAAATGACGATATCGGGCTTCCGAACTGCTTGCGTTCCTTCGCATATGACAGCGACGCCTCCAACGCTCCTTGAGCGATACCGACAGCCAGCGCCGCAATCGAAATCCGTCCGCCGTCTAATGTATATAAAAATTGCTTGAAACCTTTTTCAGGATCACCGAGCAGGTTGTCGGCAGGCACCCTGACATCCTCCAGCACAAGCTCGGCCGTATCAGATCCTCTCACACCCATCTTGTCGTACGGACTTGTGATCGTAAATCCCGGTGTGTCTGTCGGGACGATGAGAGCTGAAATGATCGGTTTTCCGGCGGAGTTCTTTCCCGTAACGGCGGTGACAATGACCGTGCGGGCATAATTGGCGTTAGTGATCCAGCATTTCTCTCCGTTTATCACATAGTCAGCACCCATTTTCTCGGCTTTTGTCTGTGTTCCGCCGGCATCTGAACCGGCATTCGGCTCCGTCAATCCGAATGATCCGAGCGCTTTTCCGGAAGCTAGCGGAGTAAGGTGTTCTTGTTTTTGCTGTTCAGTACCGAAATAGTACAATGGGCTTGCACCGAGTGACACGGCTGCCGCATAGCTCAGCCCCGTGCTTCCGCAGGCTTTTCCGATTTCTTCAACTGCCGCTGCATAGGAAATGGTGTCACCGCCCGCTCCTCCGTATTCTTCCGGAAACGGAATTCCGAGAAGCCCGAGTTCGCCCATTTTTTTAAATGTGTCTATCGGAAAGGCGGCTGATTGATCAACCTCATGGGCTTTCGGGGCAATTTCATTTTTGGCGAAATCTCTGACCATTTCGCGCACCATCTGCTGTTCTTTTGTCAGTTGAAAATTCATTAACCTTCCTCCTTCTGCTGCTTTCTACATTTTATTAATGGGGATCTTTATTCATTCCATCCAAATAAAGTCTGAACATTCGGACTCATCCGCCGCAAAAAAACTGACAGCGCGGCAACTGTCAGTTTGTTTAGAAATGCTATTTAACCGTCCGTTTTGCGGAAGGACGGCTTTCATGGTGAAGCCTGTCAACGGAAGTAACGATATAGGTGCAGGCGCCTTTCGCCTGGATATCAGTATCTGAAAATGTCTGCGTCCGTGGTGCTGTTTTTCTGACTGTATCAATTAAATAAGGCTGCTTTCCCTTTTCTGCGCGGTAAATGGCGTAATAAGCCGTTTTCTCACCGTTGGATTTCGCATCTTCGATATAGAGTGTACTGCCTGAAGCGTTCTTCTCCGCCCGTTTGACAGCCGGTTTTTTTAAAGCGGAATGTCCGAGCCAAGGCATCTCGGGTATTAATGCGGGCCGGCTGTACATGTCATTGATCAAGCGGTTTTTCACATCGAGCGGGTTACGGTTCAGATCCTTTAAACTGAAATGCATGCTGCCTTTAATCCAAGCTGATTCCCTGTTAAGAGCAATCTGTCTTCCGTATTCCTCCGGATCGGCCCAAGGCGGATCAGCGTTGTTGTTGATTTTATAAGCTGCCTGCCCGATATATAAATGCACGGGACGATTTTTCACTTCATTGCCCCACCAATCCGCTAAGACGTCATATGCCGCCGCTTTAAAGCCGATACTCCAGTAAATCTGCGGTGCGATGTAATCAATATATCCTTTTTGGATCCATTCTCTCGTATCAGCGTATAAGTCATCGTAGTTCCGCACTCCGGCGGCCGTTTTGGAGCCTGTCGGGTCATCTGCGGCATTTCTCCATACGCCGAATGGGCTGATTCCGAATTTGACATAAGATTTTTCTCGTTTAATGGCCTGATTGATCTCTTTTACAAGCTGGTTGACGTTATCCCTGCGCCAGTCATCAACTGATGCAAAGTGAGCTTTTCCGTACCGTTCGTATGCCGCCTGATCGGGAAATTCCTTTCCGGCGATTTTATAAGGGTAAAAATAGTCATCCATATGAACCGCATCAATGTCATATCGGCTGACCACCTCTTTGATCCCATCCGTTATAAATTGCCGTACTTCGGGAATGCCCGGATTATAATACAGCTGATTTCCGTATGCGGCGACCCAGTCCGGATGAGAACGGGCGGGATGATCATCTGAAAGCGCATTCAAATTTGTGTGATTCATCGTGATCCGGTAAGGGTTGAACCAAGCGTGGAATTCAAGATTCCGTTTATGTGTCTCTTCAACTAAAAAAGCAAGCGGATCGTAGCCCGGATTTTTGCCTTGCGTTCCTGTCAAATACTCTGACCATGGACCGTAATCTGATGGATAAAAAGCATCAGCCGTCGGTTTAATTTGAACGATCACGGCGTTCATCCCCATTGCCTGAACGTCATCCAGCAGCTTGCTGTATTCTTTTTTTTGCTCATCGGGTGACAGCCCTTTTTTAGAGGGCCAGTCGATATTGGTGACAGACGCGATCCATACGGCTCTCATTTCCCTCTTCGCCTGAGTGCCGCCAGCTTTTTCCGGTGCTGAGACTGTAAAGATGCCTGCTGTCAGTAAAACGGCCAAAAACCATATGATGCTGGAACGGCAGCCTTTCATGTTTTTCCCCCTTTCAGCTTTACGGTATTCCGAAGCATTCCGGGCGGTGAATCAAAAAGCCTGTTTTATTCTTCTCAGCCTAAAAAAAAGAAAAAAGTCCTAAAGCGGTTGAAACGCTTCAGGACTTTTTATGTTTCATGGCGGCGAGCACGTCAATGACCTTCGTTCCGACACCGACACAGGTTTCAAGAATGGCCTGCGCTCCGGCAATGGACAAAATGAAAATAACCGGATGTGCATAGCGGGGCCAGACCAAATAGCAGATGCCGATCAATATGGCGCACCAGACACCCGCACACCAATAACATTGCAGCATATAACCGAATGCGGAGGAAGGGACTTTTTTTTGGACGGCGCGCCCGTTTTGATCGATGGTTTTTTCTTGCTTTAAAAAGGGTTTTCTTATGAATTCGGTAATCTTATCAAATACAATTAAATGGGTCAGCCGATAGCTGGCAAGGATGATCATTACATATGTAAGCCAAGATAGGTTCGTCATGACAAAGCCTCCAAAAACCTGGTTTGATTCCCCTATCTTGCCCTCTGTCATCCTGAACCATTCTGCCGGATGCTACATATTCCGTTCCAAGCGTCTGCCGCTGTTTGCAACGATGTCCAGTATGACCTCGGCATTTTTGTGTGCAAACTCGGGTTCAAACATATCTTTATGGGCTCCCTCGCCCTGATATTCCTGATAGAGTCCCGTTGTGGCGCCTTCCCATTTCTTCGGCTCAGGCTCAGCATTGTGCTCTTCCTTTATGCCGGCCTCAATAAAATGGAGGTTTGCCGCAATTTGGCCGTCATTTATCAGTTCCGCCCAGTACGTTTGATAGCGCTCTGTTTTTCTGATGACCGCTTCCCTGACGGCTTCCGGAACATTTTCGGCTGTTGCGTTTGTTGGCTGCGGCGGCAGTGTGTCAAGCTTTCTGTACGCGTCTGCGATAATGACGTCGCTGATTTCTAAGCCGCGCTTTTCCATTGCTTTTGCCGCCTCGAATGCCGTATTGCCGCCCGCTGAATATCCGAAGAGGATATAAGGGCCTTCCGGCTGGATTTCCAGCATTTTATCAATGTATTGTTCCATTCTGCTGTCTTCTTCAATAAAGTTAAAACCGTACACAGCAGCCCGTCCATTTAATGCTGCCGCCAGATCTTTGAAGAAAATACCGAAACCTGAGATTGGCGGAAAACAGAAAAGGTTGCGGCCTTTCGGCTGATTCAATCTGCTGATATGCTGTTCGGCAGATTCTGACAGTTTGCTGGAATACAGCTTTTCAGCCAATTGTTCAATTGTCGGATATTCAAATATCATTTCAATCGGGACATCCATCTGCTGTCTGGTCTTCAGCTGGTGAATGACTTGCAATGCTTTCAAAGAGTGCCCGCCAAGCTCAAAAAAGTCATCCTGTATGCCCAGCTCCCCGCAGCCGAGTATCGGCGACCAAATGTCGATCAGCTCACGCTCTACCCAGTTTCGCGGGGGAACGGCTTTTGATGACGTCTTTTTCCGTTCTGGCGCAGGGAGTCTGCGGCGGTCCACTTTGCCGTTTGCGGTAAGCGGCATACGGTCAAGCTTTACCACATACTGCGGAATCATATAGTCGGGAAGCGGCCTTGCCAATAGGGAGCGAATGGTTCTTTCTTCAACATGCGCGCCTGTATAATACGCACAAAGGATGGCTTCTTGTCCTTCGTCTGACACGATGACTGCCGCTTCCCTGATTCCCTCAATTTCAGTCAGCCGCGCTTCAATTTCGGCCGGCTCGATACGCTTTCCGCGAATCTTGAATTGACGGTCGATACGGCTGATGTATCCGATGCTTCCATCCGGCAGCCAATAAGCCAAGTCGCCTGTTTTGTAAATCTTTTCTTCAGGATGAATCGGGTGGCTGACAAATGCTTCACTTGTTAAGTCAGGCCTGTTTAAGTAGCCTTTGGCAACCCCGTCGCCGCCGACACAAAGCTCACCGGGCACGCCGATCGGCGCAAGTCCGCCATTTTTCTCAATGATATACGCGGTTGAATTAGTGATCGGTTTTCCGATTGGGATCGGCTGAGAAAAATCATGCTTGATTTCATAAAAGGTGGAAAATGTCGTATTTTCCGTCGGTCCGTATATGTTATAAAGGCTGAGATTCGGACAGCGGTGTCTGACCTTATTGATGAGCGCCGGTGACAAAGCTTCTCCGCCGACATATAAGGTGTGCAATCCGGAAAACATCTCCGGATCCGCCTGAGCAAACTGGTTAAAGAGCGCCGTCGTCAAAAACAGAATCGTAATACGATTGGAACAAAGATAATGGCCGAACCTCTCAGGCGCAAGCATTGTCGTGCGGTCAACCACATGAAGGCACGCTCCGTTCAAAAGCGCTCCGAAGATTTCAAACGTCACTGCGTCAAAACCGATGGACCCTGTCAGAATGAGACGGTCCGTCGTGCCGGCCGACGTGTAATTGCTGTTTGACACGAGCGATACGACGTTGCGGTTGGAAATCATCACGCCCTTCGGTTTTCCTGTGGAACCGGATGTATACATAATATAGGCAAGATCATCAGGTGACGTAACGGTATTCAGTTTTCCTGCGTCAGCGGTTTGTTTCTCAGCGGCAGCCGGGATAGAGATGATGTGAGAAAAGTCAATATCAGTCTCAATCCCGTTTTGTACCGTTAACAGCTGTGCCCCGCTCTCAGTGAGCATATCGGCGATCCTGTCGGAAGGCAGATCTGCATCGAGCGGAAGGTACGTCCCTCCCGCTTTCAAAACAGCGAGAACAGCGATGATAAATTCCGGTGAGCGTTCGGCTAAAATCCCGGCAATTCCCTTTTGCGCCAAACCGTTTTCCAGCAGGGTGCGGGCGAATGCAGTTGACCGTTCATCAAGCTCCCGGTACGTCAACGTCAGCCCGCCGGCGTGAAGCGCCTGATGATCCGGGGTTTTCTCCGCCTGACGGCTGAATAGGCTGATGATGCTTTCGTCTCTTTCATAAGTTGTTTTCGTGTTATTAAATTCGCCGATTATTCTTGATTTTTCCTTTTGTCCGAGCATCGGAAGCCGGTCAGCAGGAACATCGGGATTAAAAGCGGCGCCGCGCAGCGCTTCTTCCAAGTGTCCTTTTACGCTCTCTATCCATACTTCGTCATAAACGTTCGCATTGTAGCTGAATTTGATAATCAGCTCATCGCCGGGCGCTATGATGAGGTTAAAGTCATAGCCCGATTGTTCCGACACGTTGACATTCCCGATTCTAAACGGCGCATCCGATTCCTTTTCCGCGTCTCTCATCTGCTGCTGAATCGGATAATTTTCAAACACGATAATATGGTCGATTAAATCCTGTTTCAGCTCAGTCTGAGATTGGATGTCGGCAAGCGGATGATAACTGAACGCCTCTGAATCAAGCATTTCTTTCTGGCAGCGGCCCAGCAGTTCTCTAAAGCTTTCATCACCCGTTTTAATGCGTACCGGGACAGTATTGATAAACAGTCCGATCATGCTTTCCACGCCGTCAATGACAGAAGGCCGCCCTGATACGACGGCTCCGAACACGGCATCGTCCGTCCGGTTGTAGCGCTGCAGCATCAGGCCCCAGACGGTCTGCATAAGAACTGCAAGCGTTGTTCCCTCTTCTTTGGCGGTCGTTTTCAGCTTGTCCGTCAGGTTTTGATCTAAAGAAAACAGCAGTTCTTTCTTGCGGTAGCCTTTTTCCAGGGGCCGGACCGATATTTTCGGCAGTCCTGATGGTGTCTCAAAGCCCGCTAAATATCCTTTCCAATACTCAGAAGCTGCGTCGTTGTCCTGATCGGTCAGCCATGTAATATAAGTGCTGTACGGCTTAGCGGGCTCCAAGGTGACGGGTGAGCCAGATTCAATCGCCCGGTACATATGCATAAATTCCTGAAGGACGATGCCGAGGCACCAGCCGTCCATGAGGATGTGATGATGGCTCCAGACGCATACATATTCTTCGTCAGCTGTTTTAAACAAAGAAACACGCATCAGCATATCTTTTTGCAAGTCAAAGCCCTTTAAGCGGTCACGTTCCTTAAATCGCTGTATATAGCTGTTTTGTCCCGCTTCATCCAAATGTGTAAGATCTTCGCGGTGCAGCCGGAATTCCCGCTCACGAAGCACGACTTGGCGGGGGCCGTTCAGCTGAGCGACATGAGGTAAAAATACCGTTCTGAAAATATCGTGGCGGCTGATGACAGACTGTACGCTTTGCTCAAACAATTCCGGACGAAGCCGGCCTTTTATGGTGAAGACGGATTGCTCGATATATGCAGCCCCCTCCTTTTGCAGAAAGGAATGAAAAAGCATTCCTTCCTGCATTCGGCTGAGGGGATAAATATTTTGGATATTTTTCGTTTTGTCCATGTGTTCCTCCCGCTCGATTTAGTGGAAGCTGAGTAAGTCGGCAATATCCTGCAATGCTTCCTCGGTCAGCTCCCGATCATCAAAGTCACTGACGGTTTTCTCCGTATCGGTTTTACTGAGGCAATGTTCCGACAGTTTCAGGAGAAAATACCGGCAGCTTTCGGACAGCCGTTCGATCGTATCCTGCCGGAAGCGTCCCGTTTCATAGGAAATGCTGACGGTCATCCGGCCTTTTGCCGCAATCGCGCTGATTTCAAGTGACTGCTCCCGTTTCCATGTATCCGTCACATCATCTCCGCTGCCCAAAGGAGAAAACTGAAACGCATCAGGCTGTTCCGTTTCTGCCGGATTCCCGCCGGGCACATCGAATTGTCCGAGATAGTTAAAGCTGATCTCCGGTGCTTTCCCGAAAGTCATCCCGGCAAGCTTCGGCGGTGTCAAATATTTAAGGACGCCGTATCCGTTCCCTTTATCCGGAATGCGCCGCAATGTGTCTTTGACGGTTTTCAATGTGCGAATTTCATATTCTTCAAGAGGTTCATAAGCTCCCGCCCGGAAAAGCACCGGGTAAATGGAAGTGAACCACCCCACCGTTCTGCTGATGTCCGCACCGCCCTGCTCCGATTGGCGTCCGTGTCCTTCAAGGGCAATTTTCAAAGCATCCCGCGGCGACCATTTCTGAACAGCGAGCACGGCGGAAGCCAAAAGCACATCTTGCGTATCCGTATTGTAGGCGCTGTGCACATCTTTCAACAGCGCATTTGTTTCACTTTCTGTCAATGTGAAAGATACCGTGTTCCGTTTTTCCGCAGAAGTTTCAGATCGTTCTGCCTGCTCGCAAGGAAGACTTTCTGTTTCATAGTGTTCTATCTCCCGCCAATACTCCGCCTGCTGAAGCAGCTGTCGGCTTTCAGCATAATCCTCCAGCTGCTCCGTATATGATTTGAATGACATGGTTTTCGGCGGAAGATTGATTTCTTTTCCGGAGACAGCCTGCTCATAGGCAGAAGCCAAGTCTTCCAATAAAATCCGCCATGACATCCCGTCGACGGCGAGATGATGGACGGTAAGAAACAAGTAATCTTCTGCTTCAGAGCGGAACAGCCCTGCCTGTACAAGCGGCCCGTTCTCCAAATCCATGTTTCTCTGAAGCTCTGCGACGCGGCGTTTTATAAAACGTTCCTTTTCATCCTCATCGCCTGCCGCTTCCAAAATAGTCAGGCTGTAAAGCTGCTCATCTGGGAGGCCAGCCGGTCTGTTGAAGAGGAAGAGGCCTTTCTCTCCGTCTTTTTTGCATACAAGACGCAAGGCATCATGATGAACGGTAATGGCTTTTAACGTCTTCCTCAAAGCCTCTTCATCAATTGCATTTGTTCTCGTCAGCATAACGGACTGATTAAAATGGTTTGCTTCCTTCATGTCCTGTGCGAAGAACCATTTTTGAACAGGTGACCACTTCACTTCTCCTTGTGCGGGAGCTTGGCTGACCGGCTGCCGCTCTGTACGGACATAAGGCGCCAGTTCTTTAATTGTCGGCCGGCTGAAAATATCTTTTACAGCGATCTGTTTTCCTGTCTGGTGTAATCGGGCCGAGACTTGCAGGGCTTTGATGGAATCGCCGCCAAGCTCAAAAAATGATTGATCCGCTGCAATGTTTTCAGTTCCGAGCACGTCGCTCCAAATCGCGGCCAATTCCTTTTCAATGGCGCTGGCCGGTTCTGTAAACGCCCGTCCCGTTTGCATTTTTTTCCGCGGCTCAGGAAGCGCGCGGCGGTCAAGCTTCCCGTTCGGTGTGACCGGCAGGGCCTCAAGTGTTTCAAAGAGCGCCGGCACCATATAAGCGGGCATTTCATTTCTGAGCGCCTGCTTCACCATTTCGCTTTCTGTTCCTTCTTCTGTCACGATATAAGCGCATAATTCCGTTTGGCCTGCTGATGCGGGCAGAGCAGTGACGGCTGCTTCTTTGACACCTTTTATGCCTGTTAAGGCGGCCTCAATTTCTTGCAGCTCCACCCGGTAGCCTCTGATTTTGACTTGCTCGTCCATTCGGCCGATATATTGCAGCGTGCCGTCCGGCAGCCATTTTGCCAGATCGCCCGTGCGGTACATGCGCCGGTTCTTCTGGAACGGGTCTTGGACAAAGGCTTGAGCCGTTTGCTGAGGAAGATTGCGGTACCCTCTTGCAAGGCCGGAACCTGAGATGCAAAGTTCCCCTGTTACACCGATCGGCTGCAGATGATCCCCGTTTAAAATATAAACGTGTGAATGATCAATCGGCCGGCCGATTGTAATCTCCTCATTTTGTTCTATATGTCTTGCCGCTGCAGTGGCGACGCTGTTTTCCGTCGGACCGTACTCGTTGGCAAGTTCCGTGTGAGGACAAACCGATAAACTGCGGCTGATAATATTTTGATCGACCGCTTCTCCCGCTAATGTGACAATCCGGAGAGACTCGGCATCTCCCGGCTCCAGTACGTCAAGCAGTGTACGGTACAGCACGGGAACAATAATCATGTGAGTAATGCGACAATAAGCGAGATAGTGTTTAATGGCCAGAATATCTTTCGCTTCGTCTTCAGCTAAAACCGCCACTTTCGCGCCGGAAATCAGCGGTGTGAACATACTGGTTACAAATCCGTCAAAGGAAAATGAAAAGAGCTGAAGAACCGTATCTTTCTCATTCAGATCATAAAATCCGCTCCGCCATTGAAGGGTCTGGCTGACGGATCGATGTTCGACCATAACCCCTTTCGGCCTGCCTGTTGTCCCTGACGTATAAATGATGTAAGCCAAATCCTCTGGCGCCGACAGTGACTGAATCGGTGAAGCGTCCTGTTCCTGGATATCTTCCAATGCGAGTACTTCACCTTTAAAACGATCAGGCACTTGATCTATCGCGCCCCGTACGGTAAGAAGAATCGCTGCGCCGCTGTCTGAGGTGATATATTGCTTACGTTCCTCCGGATATTCAGGATCTATCGGGACGTAGGCGCCTCCGGCTTTCCAAACTCCGAAGACTGCCGCTATTTGTTCCGGCGATCTTGGTATCACAATGCCGACGGCTGCATCAGGTCCGATCTGCCGTTTTTGCAGAGCTCTGGCGATTTTATTCGACCATTCATCTAATTCTTTATATGTGACCAATGTTTCCCCGCTGATAAGGGCCGCAGCATCAGGTGTTTTTTGTGCCTGGGTGATGAACAGTTCATGAACTGTTTTTTCCGGCAGCTGTTTATCCGTCATGCCGTTAAAATCCGCAAGAATCCGGTTTCGTTCCGGTGCTGTCAGCATATTGATCTCCCGTAAAGAGGATTCCGGTTCACGGACAATGTGTTCAAGTATCGTTAAAAAGTGGGAAGCCCAGCGTTCCATCGTTTCTTTCCGGAATAAAGCCGCGGCATATTCAAACAGAAAATGAATCTGTCCCCCGCCTTCAGAAGCCTGCAAAGTGAAATCAAATTTGGAAACCGGACGGGACATGTCCGCAGGCTGAATATGCAAACCGTCCAGAAGTAATTCCTCATGCTCCATATTTTGTACGACAAGCATCGCATCAAACAGCGGATTGCGGCTTGTGTCCCGCTGCACGCCGAGCCGTTCCACAAGCTCTTCAAACGGATAGTCCTGATGTTCATACGCTTCCAGTGCGGCCTGGCGGACTTCCGCCAAATAATCGGTAAACCGTTTGTCCCCCTTCGGCTCCGTTCTGATGGCGAGTGTATTGACGAACATCCCGAGAATCGGTTCAAGGTCTTTGTGCGGGCGCCCGGCAATCGGCGAGCCGACGATGATATCTTCCTGTCCGCTCAATCGCGCGAGCAGCGTATTGTACGCGGCGAGAAGCACCATATACAAAGTGGAGCCGTGATCGCGTGCGATGCGGTGAAGGCCGGATGCCGTTTCAGCGTCAAGCGTGCACGAGACGTTGCCGCCCGCAAAGCTTCTGACAGCCGGACGAGGCTTGTCAGCCGGAAGCTCAAGCACCGGAAGCTCACCTTCAAGCCGCTTCAGCCAGTAGGCTTCCTGCTTCTGGTATCCTTCCTTCTGCTGAAACGCCCGCTGCCAGACGGCATAGTCTTTATATTGAAGACGCATCGGCGCAAGCGAGCGGCCGGCATACAGCTCGCCGAATTCTTTAATCAAGGTGTTGACGGACACACCATCGGAAATAATGTGATGCATATCCGTTAATAAAAGATGGCGTTCGTCCGATTCTTTCACGAGAGCCGCGCGGAAGAGCGGCGCTTCATTCAGACAAAACGGCCGGACAAATGCGTCTGCTGACTTAGCCTCATCCAGCTGAAACGGCACGCTGTCATGGATGCGCTGCACCGGTTCGCCGTCAGGCCCCGTTTCAAAGGACGTTCTGAGCGACTCGTGCCGCTCCACAAGCTGCCGGAACGTCTCCTCCAGCCGGCCGCGGTCAAGCGGGCCCGTCAGTTCCAGCACTGCCGGCATATTGTAGCCGATACCGCCGTCTTCAAGCTGCTGGAGCACATACATCCGTTTCTGCGCTGAAGACACCGGATAAGTGTCCTGTGTTTTCGCCGGCTGAATCGCTTCATACGGGCTCTCTTCGAGGTCCTGAATGACCTTAGCGAGCTCTTCCACCGTCGGCCGGGCGAAGATGTCCTGTAACGGCACCTGAACGCCGAATTCCTTGGCGATGCGGGAGAGCCGTCGCTTTTAACGAATGGCCGCCCCGCTCAAAAAAGTGATCCCGGATGCCGACGGGGCCGTTTTTCAGCACTTCTTCCCAAAGGGCGCAAAGCTTCATTTCCGTAACGTTCCGCGGGGCGGTGTACGCCTGTCTGCCTGCCGCTCCGTCAGGAGCCGGCAGCGCGCGGCGGTCAAGCTTTCCGCTCGGTGTGACCGGCCACTCGCTCATCTCTATAAGCTGAGCCGGCATCATGTAGGCCGGAAGGCGTGTCGCAAGCTCCGTCCGCACGTCATCGCTTTCCCGTCCTTCGATATAGGCGTAAAGCGCGGTCTCGCCGTGTTCGGTCCGGGCAGTGACCGCCGCCTCACGAATGCCGTCAATGCGCCGGATCGCCGCTTCGATTTCTCCCGGTTCAATCCGGTAGCCGCGGACTTTCACCTGTCCGTCTGACCGGCCGAGCCATTCGACTAGCCCGTCTTCTGTCCAGCGTGCGATATCGCCCGTCTGATACATGCGCTCTCCCGGATAAAACGGATCATCGAGAAAACGCTCTGCCGTCAGTTCAGGCCGGTTCAAATAGCCCCGGGCCACCCCTGCCCCCGCGATGTAAAGCTCTCCGATACATCCCGGCGGGAGAAGCCGTTTCTTTTGATTTAAAACATACAGCCGCATGTTATGTCCTGGAATGCCGATCGGAACATTGTGAAATTCACTTCCTCGGCGTAAATCAAAGTACGAGGCTTCCACAGTCGCTTCTGTCGGTCCGTAGGAATTTGTCAATTCCGTTTTCGGCAGAAGGTCATAAAAACGGGAAACCAGGTGCGGGCCCAATTGTTCGCCGCCGGCAAAAACCCTTTTTAAGCTGGTCTTTTTGACGGACTGTTTTCTGGAATTTATATATTCCAAGAAAGCATGAAGCATAGAAGGCACAAAATGGGCCGCCGTTAAGCGGTTATTCTCCAGTGCGTTCAGTATTATTTCAGGGTCTTTCTCGCCGCCTTGCGGAAGAAGGAAAACAGAAGCTCCCGCGATCGGCCACCAAAACAGCTCCCAAATCGAAGCATCGAAAGAGTATGATGTTTTATGCAAAATGATGTCAGAATCACTTAATCCATAACGCGTTTGCAGCGAGTATAAAAAGTTTACAGCTGACTGATGTTCAACCTGCACGCCTTTTGGGCGTCCGGTAGAACCGGATGTGTAGATAATATAAGCCAATGAATCGGGTTTTACGGGAACATTCGGGTTGGCCGCGGCTTCCGGGTTTCCTGTTTGCCCGCTTTTCAGCGATATGATCTCTCCGTCAAAAAGATCTGCGGCCGAAAGTTCCGGTTCCGCAAGTAAGAATCTTACGCCGCTGTCTTTCAGTAAAAAGCGAATCCGCTCTTTCGGGTAATCGGGATCAATCGGCAGATATGCACCGCCTGCTTTTAAGATGGCGTAAATGCCGATCAGCATGTCAGGAGAACGCCGGCCCATGATGGCGGTTTTATCCTCCAGCCTTATCCCCCGCTTTATCAGCTGGTGCGCAAGCTCATTTGCCCTTTCGTTCAGCTCTTGATACGTAATCGAAATGTCGTCAGTTAAAATTGCCGGACGGTCCGGCGTTTTCTCCGCCCGCTGTTCCAACAGAGCATGAAGAGGCTGCTCAAGCGGAAACGCTGTTTTCTGCAAGGGGCTGAAATCATGAAGCAGGGACATTTCTTCTTTTTCTGATAAGACGGAAATATCGTCTAATTCCAATCCCGGATCAGCAGCGGCGTTTTCGGCAAGTGTTGCAAAAAATCCCGCCCATTTTTGAATCGTTTTTCTCTCAAACAAATCGGTACTGTATTCAAACTGGCAGTACAATTCCCCAGCGTTTTCCGAGATGTACAGCGACATATCAAATTTAGAAATCGGCAGGCTGATGTCTGCCGGCTGCAGTTCAAGCCCGTCTGCCCTAAGCTTTTGCTGTTCCATGTTCTGCAACGCAAATGTTGTATCGAACAGCGGATTTCGGGACATATCCCGCGGCACACCGAGCTTATCGACGAGTTCCTCCAACGGATAATCCTGATGTTCGTAGGCCTCAAGCGCTGTTTGACGAATCTCCTGTAAATAATCTTTAAATGTCTTGCTTCCTGCGGGGCGCGTCCTGACTGCAAGCGTATTGACAAACATGCCCAGAACGCTATCAAGATCGGCATGAGGCCTTCCCGCAATCGGAGACCCGACAATCATATCTTCCTGTCCGCTTAAACGGGCTAACAGAACGGTGTACACACCGAGCAGCGTCATATACAGTGTGCATTTGTTTTCTTTCGCCAGCTTTTTCAACTGTGCCGTATGTTTTTCGCTGATGACAAATGACACCCGGTCACCGGAAAAGCTCCGCACCGGCGGACGCGGCTTATCAGCCGGCAATTCAAGTACGGGAAGCACCCCGGCAAGACGGTTCAGCCAGTACTCCTCTTGTTTTTTGTATGTTGCGCCGGCCATGAATGATTGCTGCCAAACGGCATAATCTTTGTATTGAATCCGTAACGGAGGCAGACTTCTCCCAGCATACAGTTCACTGAATTCACGTATCAAAAGGTTGACGGATACGCCGTCTGAAATAATATGATGCATGTCAGCTAAAAGCAGGTGCCGGTCTTTTTCAATTTGGACAAATCCGGCCCGGAAAAGAGGCGCTTTGCCGAGGTCAAACGGCCGGATAAACGCTTCAGCTGATTGTTCTTGTGTAAATGCAAACAGAACCTCGTCATGAATCCTCTGCACCGGCCGGCCGTCTTTTTCTTCAAAGGACGTTCTTAGCGGTTCATGCCGCCGGATCAGTTCCTTGAACACGGCTTCTATCCTGTTTGGGTCAAACGGCCCCTTCACCTCTAAAACGGCTGGAATGTTATAGCTGACTCCTCCATTTTCAAGCTGGTGAAGGACGTACATCCGTTTTTGGGCGGATGAGACAGGATAGGTTTCTTTCGTTTCTGTTTTTTCTATAGAGGCGAACGGATTCTCTTCTGCTTCGCTGATGATATTGGCGAGTTCTTCTACGGTCGGATGGCTGAAGACATCGCTCAGCGGAATTTGCACGCTGCACTCTTTGGCTATTTTTGCCACAAGCGCCGTCGCCTTTAATGAATGGCCGCCAAGCTCGAAAAAGTGATCGTGAACACCGATCGGGCCGCTCTGAAGCACTTCTTCCCATATCCGGGTCAGTTTCAGCTCCGTCACATTCCGGGGAGCCGTGTATTGACGGCCTGCGGCGTACCCCGAAGCTTCCGGAAGGGCACGCTGGTCGACTTTTCCGTTTGCAGTGAGCGGAATCGTGTCAACAAAAGCCCATTTAACCGGAATCATATAATCAGGCAGCTCTTTCGCCAAATCGCTCCGCAGCTGAGAAGGATCAGTTGCTTGTGAGACGCTGCAGTAGGCGCATAATTCATTTTCGCCCGACTCATTCGTTTGAATCAGCACGGCAGCTTCTTTCACGGCATGATGATTTGCCAGAACGGTTTCAATTTCTTTCGGTTCAATCCGGTACCCTCTGATCTTCACTTGATCATCTGTCCGGCCGATGTATTCAATTTGGCCGTCCGCACGCAGTCTTGCCAAATCTCCGGTACGGTACATGACGGCACCCTTTCTGAACGGATCCGGCAAAAATTTCTCTTCGGTCAGTGCCGGATTGTTCACATAGCCTCTTCCTGTATTCGCTCCGGAAATATACAATTCTCCCGCAATTCCGAGAGGCTGAAGCTGTCTGTTTTTGCTGAGAATATACATCTTATTATGATGGATCGGTTTCCCGATCGGCGGGTGTTCGGGTATGTCATCTCCCGCAGAAATCGTATACGTTGAAACCACATGGGTTTCTGACGGCCCGTAATGATTATGCAAATGCATACCGTGTAAACGGAGCGTCTGCCTGAACAACCGCGAGACGGTCAGCTGCTCTCCGGCCGTAATGACATGCTTCACACAGCGGGGAAAAGACTGTGCATAATCGTCTTCATTGAAAAGCATTTTGACAAAGGCAGTCGGGAAAAATACCACTTCCGCTTTATGCTGATCGATAAACGAATACAGCTGAGAAACATCTCGTTTGATTGATTCCGGCACGATACAAAGAGTGCCGCCGCTCAAGAGTACTGAAAATAACTCCTGGTAGCAGACGTCAAATGCCACAGATGCGTACTGCAGCACATTTGTGCAAAAATCAATGTCTGTGTTCGTCAATTGGTCAGAAAGCAGGTTGGCCATATTTTTATGTTCGAGCAGCACACCCTTCGGTTTCCCTGTCGTTCCGGATGTATAAATCATATAAAGCAGGTCGTCCGCTGTATTAATGGATTGCACATTGCTTCCGTCCGCTTCTGTCCCGGCTTCTTCTATGTATGTAACTTGCAGCGTTTGTTCCGAGGGAACTGTCTGATGCCGCTCTGTTACAACATGGACGCAGCCGCTGTTTTCAATGATATAGCGGATACGCTCCTTTGGACTGCCGGGATCTATCGGGACAAAGGCGCCGCCCGCTTTTAAAATACCGAGAACGGCCGCCGCTAAAGAAGGGGAACGGCCAAGCATGACGCCTACCGGCTCCTCCCGCTTTAATCCGCGTTTTTGCAGAAGGCGGGCCAACTTATTAGCCGATTCGTTCAGCTCTTTGTACGTCACTGACTCGCCTTCATACTTGATCGCGATTTGATCCGGCGTTTGTGCGGCCTGCCGTTCAAACATCGCATGAATTGTGTCATATTCAGGCTTTTCGGTTTCTGCAGAAATTGGAGCAAGCAGCTGCTCTTTTTCCTCAGGAGTTATGATTACAAGGTTATCCGGCGTGATATCAGGTTTGTCGAGAATCTGGGAAACGATACGTGTCAAATGACCTTTGATATTTTCGATAAATTGGCGGTCATACACGTTTGAATCGTATCTCATTTTCAAATGAATCTCGTCACCCGGCGCCACCATAAGATAAAAACTGTAATTGGTTTCGTCTTCCATGCTGAAATCATGGATGTGGAAAAGATCTTTCGTATCCCCCTCGCTGTTCAGCACGTCAAGCTCCTGTTCAACCGGATAATTCTCAAAGACGAGAATATGGTCAATTAAGCCTTGTTTTACTTGTGAATTCGCTTGTATGTCATAAAGCGGATGGTAGCTGTACGCCTGCCCTTTCAAAACGTCCTTTTGCACGTTTTTGATCAGTTTTTGAAACGGGATGTCCGCTCCGCTGATCCGGACAGGGACGGTGTTAATGAACAGGCCGATCATTCGCTCGATGCCTTCAATTTCAGACGGCCTTCCTGAGATGACAGAACCAAAAACCGCATCCTCTGTCTGATTGTACGCCTGGAGCAAAATGCCCCAGAGCGTGTGGAAAATGGTGCTCAGTGTGACCTCTTCTTTCACGGCCAGCTCTTTCAGCTTGGCTGTGTCTCCTTTTGAAAAGGAAAACGTCACTTCCTCCTGTCTGCTGCCGCCGGCTTTTTTCTGTTTCGGCAGAACAGTCTGCTGCTCAAAGCCTTCAAGGTATCGCTCCCAGTACGAAGCGGCTTTTTCTTTATCTTGCTCCATCAGCCACTTGATATAGGTCCTGTACGGCACAGCGGGCTCAAGCGTTAACGGTGTTTGGCGGAGCCGCGAGGCGTATATCTGGAAGAACTCTTTCAGCACGATTCCGAGACACCAGCCATCCATAATGATGTGATGGAAACTCCATATGCATGTGTATTCACGTTCTCCGGTTTGCAGCAGCGTCACCCGCATCAGCATGTCCTTTTGCAGATGAAATCCTTTCTCACGGTCTCTTCGTTTGGCTTCTTCGATATATTTTGTTTGATCAGCCTTATTTAAATTGGTGAGGTTTTCTTCAATGATGCTGACGTTCCGCTCTTTTAATACGACCTGCTGCGGAACGGACACGTTCTGGCTGATAAAGATCGTTCTGAAAATATCATGTCTTTCGAAAAGAACATGGACGCTCTCTTCAAACACGCGGGTATCAACCTTCCCCGTGATTGAAAAGGAGGCCTGTTCGGCGTAAGCCTGTGATTCCTTTTGCAGGAGGGAATGAAAAAGCATTCCTTCCTGCATATAAGACAGCGGATAAATATCCTGAATTGCATTCTTTTTTGTCATGTTATGATCTCCCCGTCGCCTTTTTCTACAGTTCCTCGACAAAACTCGCTATGCTGTCCAAATCATCAGATGTTAACGTTTTGCTGCTAAAATCACTAACGGTTTTTTCTGATTCTTCTTTGCCGGTGCAGTGCGCCATAATATCACGCAAATATTGTTGTAAGGTTTGCAGCAGCTGTTCCATCGTTTCTTTGCGAAAGCGGCTCGGCGGATAGCTCAAACTGAAGTGAAGCTTGTGCTGTGCAGCCATCGCGCTCATTTCCACCGCTTGTTCCCGCCGCCATGTCGGCGTAATGTCGTGCCCGCTCGCAAGACCGGATAAACTGAACGTGTGCTGATCTTCTGTATCATTGAATTGCCCTAAATAGTTAAAGCTGATTTCAGGCGCTAGTCCGAACCGAATTGTTTTTTGCTCAGGCGGTGTCATATATTTTAAAATACCGTAGCCTATTCCTTTATCCGGTATTCTTCCGAGTGTGTCTTTTACTGTTTTTACCGCGGTCCCAAGTTCTGAACCGGCTGTATTCAAGTCAATGAGCACCGGATACATGGAAGTAAACCAGCCTACGGTGCGGCTGATGTCAAGCTCCGGCATGATATGCTCCCTTCCGTGCCCTTCCATCGCGATGCGGAGTCTGCCTCCTGTCCAGTCCCGTAAAGCCAAGGCTGCCGCAGTCAGAAGAATATCCTGCGTATCGGTATGGTAGGCCCGGTTGACCTGCTGCAGCAAAACGGACGTTTCTTCTTCTGAAAGTGTAATGCTTACCGTTTGCCGAATACTGTCGGCTCCCGTCTGATGCAGCGGTTTTTCATAAGGAAGTGAGGCGGCGGTTTCTTCTTCAATAAAACGCCAATAGTCTTCTTCACGCATCAGCTTGCTGCTTTTTGCATATTCTGAAAGCCTTTCTGCGTACTGCTTAAAGGAATCAGTCTTTGGCGGAAGCTGAACCGGCTGACCTTTTACGGCTTGAGTATAAGCGGCTGATAAATCCTCCAGCAAAATACGCCATGACACTCCGTCAACTGCCAAGTGATGGATGGTAATGAATAAATAATCCCCAGACCGGGTTTTGAACCAGCCGGCTTTTAATAATGGCCCTTTTTCAATATCCATCCGCTGTTGGAGTGCAGCCACCTCAGTTTCTATTTCTCTTTCCCATGAATCCGTTTCAGACAGATCCCATATATCCAAGCTGTACAGTTCATCCTTTTGGATGCCTTGATTGATTTGTCTGAGACTTCCGTTTTCTGCATTGACGGTGATCCGGAGTGCATCATGATGAATGACGAGATGCTGCAAAGCTTCTTTGAGCGGCTGTTTACGCAAAGCGTCCGAGCTGAACATCATGACGGACTGATTGAAATGATTTCTGTTTTCCATCCGCTGTGATAAAAACCAGTGCTGAACGGGGGTCCAAGGAATATCTCCTTCAACCGGCCGCTGATCGATGACTCTTTCCGCTTTCCGGATAAGAGGCGCGAGTTCCTTAATGGTCGGATGGCGGAACAAGTCACTTGCCGCCATTTTCCACCCATAGCGTCCGAGCCGCGCGGAAACTTGCAGCGCTTTGATTGAATCGCCGCCCAATTCAAAAAATGAGTCTTCAATTCCGACTTGCTTTGCGCCGAGCACTTCCTGCCAGATCGCGGAAAGCTGTTCTTCAAGCTCATGGCGGGGAGCTGTGTATGCGGTTTGAAGCGCGAGCTCCGGTTCGGGCAGATTTTTCCGATCCAATTTACCGTTCGGCGTAAGCGGCAGCCTCTCAAGCTCCATCATATAGGACGGAACCATGTAATTCGGCAGGCGCTGAGAAAGTAAAGAACGCACTGTTTCTGTGTTCATGTCCGCCTGCAGGCTCATGTATGCGATCAGTTCTTTATTGCCGGACTGTCCGGTTCTGACTGACACTGCGGCTTCTTTCACGCCGTCCAAGCTCCTCAGAGCGGCTTCAATTTCTCCCAGCTCCACCCGATAACCGCGGATTTTCACTTGATCATCCATTCGGCCGGCATACTCGATCGTTCCGTCCGGCAGCCAGCGGGCTAAATCTCCGGTGCGGTACATTCGTTCTCCGGGAACAAATGGATTAGGGACAAATTTTTCTTCCGTCAGCTCAGGACGTCCGAAATATCCTCTCGCCACACCGTCCCCGCCCGTGCATAATTCGCCGATGACGCCGATCGGCTGAGGTGTTCCCCTGCCGTTTATGATATACGCGGTTGAATTTCCGACAGGGCGCCCGATCGGGATCGAATGATCGTATGATTGTTCAATCAAAAAGCATGTCGAGAACGTTGTGTTTTCCGTCGGTCCGTATCCATTCCATACTGCAAGATGCGGCAGTGCTCCCCGAACCCGGTTGACATGGCTTGGAGACAGTGCTTCTCCGCCGATAATCAATCGTGATAATCCCGAAAACACATGTTCATTTTGTTCAGATAAATGGTTAAACAGAGACGATGTAAGCCAAAGTGTCGTTATACCGTTTTGCTGTATAAATGTTTCCAAAACATCAGAATCGAGATAGGTTTCCTGGTCACTTACATATAAAGAAGCGCCGTTTAAAAGCGGGCCGAATATCTCAAATGTCGTGACGTCAAATCCTAATGATGAAGTAAACAACAGTCTGTCTTTCGGCGTGAAATCAATATAATTGCTATTTTTCACAAGACGGATCACGCTTCTCTGTTCAACCATGACGCCTTTTGGCGCACCCGTTGACCCGGACGTATAAATCATATAGGCCAATGATTCGGGTCCGCCGAGCGGTTCGGGATTTTCCGAACTCAAGCCGGCCTTTGTTTGAATATCCTCTATGAATAAACGTTTTCCTGAAAGCGGCAGACCGTCAACTTTATCAGATTGAAGGAGAATATCAGCTTTGCAGTCTTTAAGCATCCATTCAGCCCGTTCCCGCGGCACATCGTCAGCGATAGGCAAGTAGGCGCCACCCGCTTTTAATATTCCGAGAATACCGGAAACAAGCTCTGTTGTGCGGCCGGTTAATAGTGCGACCACACTTTCCGGACCGGCGCCATTTGATCGGAGCGCCGCAGCAATTCTGTTAGCCCGTTCGTTCAGCTCTCTGTATGTCAAGATTTGTCCGCGATATACAACTGCCTGGGCATCAGGTGTTTCTTCCGCCTGCCGCTCAAATAAACGGCTGATGGTTTCGTGTTTGGGATAATCGCTTTTCGTCTGATTAAATTGATAAATGACGCGATTTGTTTCAGCATCATCCAGCACGTGAATGTCACCAAGCGGTATTGTTTGGTCTTCAATCACTTTCGTAAGAATACGGGTAAAATAAGAAAGCCATTTTTCGATTGTCTGTTTTTGATAGATATCTGCATTGAATTCAAAATCAAAGCTGATGGTGCCGTCAGACCCTTCTGCCGCATAAAGCGTGGCATCAAATTTTGCTGTTTTATGGCCGGTATCCGCAGCTTGAGTCAAATGCAGCTCATTTAAAACCAAGGATTCACGCTCCATATTCTGGAGCACAAACATCACGTCAAACAGCGGATTGCGGCTCATGTCCCGCTGCACGCCGAGCCGTTCCACAAGCTCTTCAAACGGATAGTCCTGATGTTCATAAGCCTCAAGTGCAGCCTGGCGGACTTCCGCCAAATAATCGGTAAACCGTTTGTCCCCTTTCGGCTCCGTTCTGATGGCGAGTGTATTGACGAACATCCCGAGAATCGGTTCAAGGTCTTTATGCGGGCGCCCGGCAATCGGCGAGCCGACGATAATGTCTTCCTGTCCGCTCAACCGCGCGAGCAGCGTATTGTACGCGGCGAGAAGCACCATGTACAAAGTGGAGCCGTGATCGCGGGCGATGCGGTGAAGGCCGGATGCCGTTTCAGCGTCAAGCGTGCACGATACGTTCCCGCCCGCAAAGCTTCTGACAGCCGGACGGGGCTTGTCAGCCGGAAGCTCAAGCACCGGAAGCTCACCTTCAAGCCGCTTCAGCCAGTAGGCTTCCTGCTTCTGGTATCCTTCCTTTTCCTGAAATGCCCGCTGCCAGACGGCATAGTCTTTATATTGAAGGCGCATCGGCGCAAGCGAGCGCCCTGCGTACAGCTCGCCGAATTCTTTAATCAAGGTGTTGACGGACACACCATCGGAAATAATGTGATGCATATCCGTTAATAAAAGATGGCGTTCGTCCGATTCTTTCACGAGGGCCGCCCGGAAGAGCGGCGCTTCCTCCAGACAAAACGGCCGGACAAATGCGTCAGCTGACTCGGCTTCATCCAGCTGAAACGGCACGCTGTCATGGATGCGCTGCACCGGTTCGCCGTCATGCCCCGTTTCAAAGGACGTTCTGAGCGACTCGTGCCGCTCCACAAGCTGCCGGAACGTCTCCTCCAGCCGGCCGCGGTCAAGCGGGCCCGTCAGTTCCAGCACAGCCGGCATATTGTAGCCGACACCGCCGTCTTCAAGCTGCTGGAGCACATACATCCGTTTCTGCGCTGAAGACACTGGATAAGTGTCTTGTGTTTTCGCCGGCTGAATCGCTTCATACGGGCTTTCTTCGAGGTCCTGAATGACCTTAGCGAGCTCTTCCACCGTCGGCCGGGCGAAGATGTCCTGTAACGGCACCTGAACGCCGAATTCCTTGGCGATGCGGGAGACGAGAGCCGTGGCTTTTAACGAATGGCCGCCCCGCTCAAAAAAGTGATCCCGAATGCCGACGGGGCCGTTTTTCAGCACCTCTTCCCAAAGGGCGCAAAGCTTCATTTCCGTGACGTTCCGCGGTGCGGTGTACGCCAGTCTGCCTGCCGCTCCGTCAGGAGCCGGCAGCGCGCGGCGGTCGAGCTTTCCGCTCGGTGTGACCGGCCACTCGCTCATCTCTATAAACTGAGCCGGCATCATGTAGGCCGGAAGGCGTGTCGCAAGTTCTGCCCGCACGTCATCGCTTTCCCGTCCTTCGATATAGGCGTAAAGCGCGGTTTCGCCGTGTTCGGTCCGGGCAGTGACCGCCGCCTCACGAATGCCGTCAATGCGACGGATCGCCGTTTCGATTTCTCCCGGTTCAATCCGGTAGCCGCGAACTTTCACCTGTCCGTCTGAACGGCCAAGCCATTCGACAAGCCCGTCTTCTGTCCAGCGTGCGATATCACCCGTCTGATACATGCGCTCTCCCGGATAAAACGGATCATCGAGAAAACGTTCTGCCGTCAGTTCAGGCCGGTTCAAATAGCCCCGGGCCACCCCTGTCCCCGCGATGTACAGCTCTCCGGCAACGCCCGCAGGCTGAACGGTTCCCCCACCGTCTAACACATAAAGACGGGCACCCGGAACGGGTTTTCCGATCGGAAGCCTTGTCCGTCCGCTGTCCCGTTTTCGGTCACAGACGTAAAACGCCGCATCAACCGTCGCTTCTGTCGGCCCGTAGCCGTGAATGAGCACGGTCTCCGGCAGAAGATCGGCAAACCGGTCAGCCGTAAGCGGTGAAAGAGCTTCCCCTCCGGCAAACACGCGTGTCAAGGTTTTGCCGAGGCGGATTCTTGTTTCCTCAGGCTTTGTTTCCAGCGCGTCTAAAAAGCTGTTGACCATCGCCGGAATAAAATGCGCGGTCGTCACCTTTTCCGAGGCAAACGCTTCAATCATCCGCGCGGGATCTTTCTCCCATCCGGCCGGAAGCAGATACACGGAGGCGCCGGACATCGTCCACCAAAACAATTGCCAGATGGAAGCGTCGAAAGAAAAAGATGATTTCAGCACGATCATATCCTCTTCTGTTAACGGAAACTGCCCTTGCATCCCGGATAAAAAGGCGGCGGCCTGACGGTGTTCAACAGCCACCCCCTTCGGTGTTCCCGTCGAACCGGACGTGTAAATGATATAAGCGAGCGAATCGGCATCCGCTTCTTCAGAGACAGCCCCTGTCTCCGTCTCACCTGTAAGGGCAGAAAGAGACACTTCTAGCGTCTCGCCGGAAAAACCGGGAACGGATAACCCTGACTGTTGAAGCAGGAGACAGGCGCCGCTGTCATCGAGCATATATTGCAGCCTGTCCTCCGGATATTCCGGGTCAAGCGGCACGTAGGCGCCGCCTGCTTTTAACACGGCAAGCACTGAAATCACCATCTCCGGCGAGCGTTCAGCGAGCACACCGACCATGCTTTCTTTGCGGACGCCTTTTTGGCGGAGCCAAAAAGCGAGCCTGTCTGTGTACCGGTCAAGCTCGGCGTACGTCAGCATACCGTCCGGAAAACGAAGCGCCGGACGATGCGGCGAAAGCGCGGCGCGGCGGGTAAACAGCCCGTGAAGCGTCGGAGCCGGCGGTTCAACCGCATCTGTCCGGTTAAACCCATCCAGCATATTTCTGGCTTCACACGCATCCAGCAATGCGATCTCGGAGGCGCTCATTTCAGGGTCGGAAATGACTGATTTCATCATATGCCGTAAAAAGGTTTCAATCTTCTTCATAAAAACACGATCGTATATACCGGTATCAAAGTTTAAGCGGATATAAAGAGAACTTCCCGGAATCACCTTTACGCTGCATCCGTAGTTTGTGACTTCCTCCATCGTGAAATCCTCTACCGCAAAATCAAATGAACCGGCCTGACTCACATTTTTAATTTCACGCTGGGCCGGCACATTTTCAAACACGATAATATGGTCAAACAGCGCCTGCTTCAGAGGGCTTTGCGCCTGAATGTCATACAGCGGATAATAGCTGTACGCTTCTGCTTGCAGTGTCTCCTGCTGTAAATGCCTGACGAGCTCCAGGAAAGAAAACGAACCGCTTTTTACCCGCACGGGAATCGTATTGATAAACAGCCCTACCATTTTTTCTACGCCCGCCAGATCCGACGGCCGGCCGGAAACGACAGAACCGAAAACGGCGTCTTCACAGCGGCTGACACGCTGCAGCAAAATGCCCCACAGTGCCTGAAACACCGTATTCAGCGTTGCTCCCGCCCTTGCCGCAATGTTCTTCAGCTCATTTGTCTGCTCTTCAGAAATAGTGAAAACAGCCTGCTCAAGCTCGCCGTTTGGTTCGGCGGATTTTTTCGGAAGAGACGCCGTTTGCTCAAGATCGGCAAGTCTCGTTTTCCAAAATGACTCAGCTTCTTTACGATCTTGCTTCATGAGCCATTTAATATACTTTCCATATGGCTGAACAGGCTCGAGAGACGGGAGCCGCCCGTCTCCGAGAGATTGATAGATCATCAGAAATTCCTTCATGACAATTCCGAAGCACCAGCCGTCCATGACGATATGATGGTGGCTCCAAATACAAACATAGCGTTCGGGCGCTTTTTTCAGAATGGAGACTCTCATGAGAGGGTCTGATTGCAAATCAAAGCCTTTATCTTTGTCTTCTTTACTGAACCGGTCGGCATACATGTCTTGCGCCTTCTCATCCAAATGAGAAATATCATGAAACTGAACGCGGCTCGGCCTGTTTTTTAACACGACTTGGCGGGGCTTCGCTACATTCTTATGAATAAACGTCGTACGGAAAATATCGTATCGTTCAAAAACAGCATCTATACTTTTTTGGAATCGTTCCCGGTCAAGCTGTCCGCTGATCGTAAACACTGCTTGTTCGAAGTAGGCTCTTGAGTCATGATCCAAAAGAGAATGAAAAAGCATGCCCTCCTGCATAAAAGATAAAGGGTATATATCTTGTATTTCCGGTTGCTGCCCCATTGCGCCTCTCCTTTTCTATAGTTTGTTGACGGCTCCCATAATGTCACTCAGATCTTCCAGCGTTAACTCTTCATCACTGAAATCAGCAGCGCTCCATTCACGCTCCTCTTTGCCTGTGCAATGCGTGATGATCTGCTTGAGAAAAGTATGAAAATGCCCCGTCAAAACTTCAATCGTTTCTTTTTGATAATGAAAACGGTTATACACCACATTCAAGCTGAGACATTCCGATGATACGGAGCCGCTGATATCAAGTGTGTACGGACGTTCCCAGTCTGGGCTGACTTCATTTCCCGCTTTTACGGGAGAAACATCGAAGCCGGTGGAACGGATCTCCCGGTCAAACTGCCCCAAATAGTTAAAACTGATTTCAGGAGAATCAGATTCAGCCTCTCCCCAGAATTTGCTTATATATTTCAGCACCCCGTATCCCGCTCCTTTATGCGGAATGCGGCGCATCATGTCTTTTGTCCGCTTAATGTGATAACCGAGACGCCCGCTGTCATCAGCCTGATCTTGAAAACTTGCATCAACCAATACCGGATAAATTGACGTAAACCAGCCGATGGTTCTGCTGATATCAAGATGCTCCAGGTGCTCTTCCCTTCCGTGGCCTTCCATGCTGATTTTGAATGTCTCGTTTCCGGTCCATCTGTTCAGCGCAAGGCTTAACGCCGCAAGCAATAATTCACCCGTCTCCGTTGTGTACGCTCTGTTTGCCTCCGTTAACAGCTGCTCAGTCTCCTGTTTTGTCAATGTAATGGTCATCACATCTGTATCTTTAAGGAGATTGGAAGAGATGCGGGCATCTTTCGGAAGCGGTTTGACCGCCGCTTCTTCTCTTTCAGACCAGTAATCTGCTTCCTGCAGCAGCCGACGGCTTTTTGCATAATCAGAAATCTGCTTTGCATAAGTCTGATAGGAATCAGTTTTCGCCGGAAGAACGGCTTCTTTTCCAACAAGCGCCTGCCTGTAGCACGCGGTGAGATCTTCAAATAAAATCCGCCATGACACTCCGTCAATGACAAGGTGATGAATGGAAAGCAGCAGATGATCGCCATCTGCGGCGTGAAATAAACCGACAGCTACGAGCGGACCGGTCTCCAGCCGAATAGAAGTTTGAATACGGGCGGCCGCCTGTTCAATTGCGGCGTGCTCCTCTTGTAATGACCCTGTCCCTCTCACGTCAAGCGTTTCAAACGTAAAGAGTTCTTCATCAGAAAGGTTCTCAGCTCTGTTATATTGCATCACCGATCCATTTTGCGTGCCGCATATCATCCGTAATGCGTCATGATGAACCGCCAGATGCGCCAGCGCTTTTCTCATGGCAGATTCATTGATTCTGTCCGCACTGCGGAGCATAACGGTCTGATTAAAATGATCATGCGGCAATGATTGTGACAAGAACCAGTGCTGGATCGGCGTCAACGGCACTTCTCCCGTGACGGGAGCCTGATCAATTACGCGGCGGACTTTCCGGAGCCGCATCGACACCTCTCCCAGTGTCTGATGCTCAAACAGCTCACGGACGGTCGTTTCGTAGCCCTGCTGCTTCAGCCTCGCACATACTTGCAGCGCTTTAATCGAATCTCCGCCGAGATGGAAGAAATGAGCATTGGGGCCAAGGCCTTCAACACCTAAGAGTTCCTCCCAAATGTCAGCCATCATTTCTTCAGTTTCATTCCTCAGGCTGATATCATCTCCGGGATTTTCGTTTAATTCAGGCTGCGGGAGCGCCTTCTCATCCAGCTTCCCATTCGCCGTCAGAGGCAGTTCATTAAGCTCTGTCAAGCGTGCGGGAATCATATATTCCGGCAGGAAAGCTCTGAGAGAGGCCTGAACCTCTGCTTCTTTTAACTTTTCGTTTCCGTGTAAGACGGCATAGGCGTAAATGGAGTGCTGACCGTGCTGATCAGCACGTGTGATCACGGCGGCCTCTTTCACGAAAGAAAGCTTCTGCAGCGCTGATTTAATTTCCCCCAATTCAATTCTGTGGCCTCTGACTTTTACTTGCGCATCTTTCCGCCCGACATACTCCAGCTCGCCATTTGAGAGCCTTTTGGCGATATCGCCCGTCCGGTAGAGCCGCATGCCGGAAACGTGCGGATTCGGGATGAAACGGGAGGCAGTTAAATCATCTCTATTTACGTATCCCCTCGCGACGCCTTCTCCGCCGATATAAAGCTCACCGGGAATTCCGATCGGCTGCGGATTCATATAGGCGTCCATGACAAAAGCATGAAGGGTTTCCAGCGGTCTGCCGATATTGCTTTTATTTCTCTCAATATCTTCCATATTCAGTTTTTTGTATGTGACGTGAACCGTGGTTTCCGTAATGCCGTACATGTTCACAAGCTCCGTCTCCGGGTACTTCTCTTTCCAGCTTTTCAGCATGCCGGGCTGAAGCGCTTCTCCGCCGAAAATGACATATCGAAGCTTCAGCTTGTCCGTATGCCCGGCTTCTTCATGAATGAGTCCGGAAAAAGCGGTCGGCGTTTGGTTCAGCACCGTTACGCCTTCACTTAGCAGCAGTTGCCGGTACAAATGCGGATCACGGGCTGTTTCTTTCGGCACGATGACTACTTTTCCGCCGTATAAAAGCGCACCGAATATTTCCCAAACAGAAAAATCAAAGCAATAGGAATGAAACAGCGTCCAGACGTCTTCTGGCCCAAAATCAAACGGCAGCCCTTTATGTGTGATAAGGCTGATGACATTGCGGTGTTCCGTCATAACGCCTTTCGGTTTCCCTGTTGTGCCCGATGTGTAAATCACGTAAGCCGGCTGTTCAGGTGTTATCGTTTCTTTCGGATTGTCTGCTGAAAAAGATTCAGGCTTATCAATGTATAAAACCGGCAGACCGTCCATTCCGGAAATCCCAAGACCCGATTGCGTCAAAAGAACACGCGCGCCGCTGTCAGTCAGCATAAATGAAATCCGCTCGTCCGGATATTCAGGATCAATCGGCAGATACGCCCCTCCCGCTTTTAAAATACCGAGAATCCCAATCAGCATATCCGGAGATCGTTCAGTCATCATCCCGACAATCTGTCCTGAGCGGAGCCCGTTTTCTGAGAGCATATCGGCGATTCGATCCGCCTTCTCATTGAGCTCGCGGTAGGTGAGACGCTCATCGGCCATGACGGCTGCGATTTGATCCGGCGTTTTTTCCGCCTGTGTTTCAAATAAACTGACGATCGTTTCATGCCGCGGATACTCAGCCGTTTGATTATCAGCTTCCAGAAGCATCTGCCGCTCGTTTGTGTCCAGCAAATGAATGTCAGACAGCTTCCGATCGTAATCCGACGCGATTTGTCCTAAAAGCTCTTTAAAATGACCGGCCCACCGTTCGATCGTTTCTTTTTCAAACAATGCGGTACTGTATTCAAAATGAAAATCCAGGGCGCCATCCGGCCGTTCCTCAGCATGTAGCGTCAAGTCGAATTTTGAAATGTCATGCTTCACTGCATGTGCAGAAACGTTTAAGCCCGGAAGATTCACTTTGAAATCATCACTGTTTTGCAGAACGAGCATGGCATCAAACAGCGGATTGCGATTGACTTCCCGATGTGTATCAAGCTTTTGGGCGAGTTCTTCAAACGGGAATTCCTGATGTTCGGCTGCGCCGAGGGCGAGCATTTTCACCTCTTCTAAATAAGCGCGGAATGTCTTATCACCTTCCGGCCTGCTTCTCATGGCCACGGTGTTAACAAACATGCCGATAACCCCTTCAAGCTCCGCGCGGCTTCTGCCTGCCGCAGGTGAACCGACGACAACATCTTCCTGTCCGCTCAATTTAGACAGGAACAGGGAATAGCCGGCCAAAAGAATCATATACAGCGTGGAACCCGTCTCATCCATGAGCCGGCGCAAATTCTCCGCCGCTTCCTTTTGAAGACATGTTCGAACCGCGGATCCGCTGAAATCAGGAAGCTGAGGGCGCTTTTTATCCAGCGGCAGATCAAGAACGGGAATGTTTTCCCCGAGCGCATCCAGCCAATACCGCTCATGTTTTTTGAACTCTTCAGCGGCAGACCGGTCATGCTGCCAGACGGAAAAATCTTTGTACTGCAGTTTTAACGGCCGCAATTCCTTCCCTCTGTACAAATCCGTCAATTCCTGTATCAGAACGCTCATTGACACACCGTCTGCGATAAGATGGTGCATATCGAGCAGCAGAAAATGGCGGTCTTCATTGACTTTGGCTAAAGTCACCCTCAAAAGCGGCGCTTTTTCCACGTCAAACGGCTTAACGAAAGTTTCCATCGTCTCATGAAGAAGTGACTCGGACGGCATGTGAAGCTCTGTGAGTTCGAGATCGGCATGTGAATGTATGTGCTGCATCGGCTCCCCGTTTCGTAACACAAATGATGTACGTAACGCTTCATGCCTTTGCAGCAGCACTGAAAAGGCTTCTTGCAGACGGTCCCGATTGAGCCTGCCGCTCAGTTCCAGACAAGCGGGCATATGATAGCCCGTGCTGTCTGAAGCAAGCTGGTGAAGGGCATAAAGCCTTTTTTGAGCAAAAGATAACGGGTACAAGTCCTTCGGCTTTGCAGGCGTGATTTCCGCATATTCTCCTCTTTTCCTCTGTTCAAGGGAGCGGGCCATGCTCTCAATGGTCGGATGTTCAAAGACGTGGCGGACGGCAAGTTCAATTTGCAGCCGTTTATGTATGTTTGAAACAAGTGATGCGGCTTTCAGCGACTGTCCGCCGATTTGGAAGAAATCATCTCTCATACTGATGCGGTCCCGTTTCAGCACATCTTGCCAAATAGACAGCAGCTCAGTCTCAAGCATTGTGCGGGGCGCTTGATAATCACCGGTTCTCTCAGCTTCTTCCGGTTCAGGAAGCGCGGCTCTATCAAGTTTTCCGCTCGCAGACAGCGGCATTTCCGTCAGTTTGGTAAAGCTTCCCGGTATCATATAAGCAGGTAATGTCCCCGCCAATTCGGCGTGCGGATCAAATGTCACACCCGCGTTTTGCAGTACGACATAAGCTGCAAGCTCCTGATCTCCGTCCGCCGTTTTGCGCACGATAACTGCCGCCTCTTTTACCCCGGACAGACTTCTGAGTGCCGTTTCGATTTCTCCTAATTCGATTCTGTAGCCTCTGACTTTCACCTGATCATCAAAACGCCCCATATATTCAATTGTTCCGTCCGGTAAAAACCGGGCTGCATCCCCCGTTCTGTACAGCCGTTCACCTTCACGAAACGGATGAGGGGCAAAGGCTTTGTCCGTCAGCTCTTTTTGCTGAAAATATCCGTGTGCAAGACCTTTTCCTGAAATACACAGTTCACCGACGGCTCCGACCGGCTGCAGCTGGACACCGTGCATGATATAGACGGATGTATTGGAGATCGGGCGTCCGATCGTAATCCGGCTGCTTTTTTGCAGATTGCGCAGGATCGTCGCTGCCACACTGTTCTCCGTCGGGCCGTATTCATTCAGCAGCTCGGCATTCGGGCATACATTCCGGCTCGCTTCCACGATATCAGGGGTTGCCGCTTCCCCGGCAAATGTTATCGCCCGAAGCGTCTGCGCATCTTTTTTTGTCAGAGAATCAAGCAGGACGCGATACAGAGACGGAACGATCAGAAGATGGCTTACCCCGTGGCGGGCGATTTTCTGTTTCATTGAAAGAACGTCTTTTGCATCGTCTTCATCAGTCAACAGTACACAAGCGCCGGACAGCAGCGGAGTGAAAAGACTTGTCAAAGAGCCGTCAAATACGTATGAAAAAAGATGAAGCGCTATGTCGCCTTCTGACATGCTGTATTCTTCACGCCGCCATTGCAATGTATTGCTGATCGCTTTGTGTTGTACAAGCACACCTTTCGGCCGGCCTGTCGTTCCCGAGGTGTAAATGACATACGCCCAATTTCCGCTGCCGGACACCGGCGGAAGCGGTCCGGTCTGCCGGGAAACCGTTTCCTCCAAGATGACGACGTTTCCCTTGAAATGAGGCGGAATGAGGGGGAGCAGGTCTTTTTCAGTCACGAGCAGTGAAGCTTCACTGTCTCTCAGCAAAAATGAGATCCGTTCAGGCGGATATTCCGCATCAATCGGCATATAAGCGCTGCCCGATTTCCAAATTCCGAGCAGAGCGGCGACCGTATTCATCGATCGGCGCAGCATAACAGCGGTGATCTGATCGGGACGGGCGCCTTTTTCCCTTAACGCATGCGCAATCTGATTCGCCCGCTGATTTAATTTCTTATAGCTCCAGCTTATCCCGTTATATCTCAACGCTTCCTGGTCGGGCGTTTTGGCAGCCTGTTCTTCAAAAAGCCCGTGAACGGTTGTCTCAGGATACGGACGGTTTGTGTCGTTAAACGAATGAATCAAGGCCTCTTCCTCCGGCGGCACGAGACTGATGCTTGATAAGAGCCTGTCCGGATCCTCTGTTACACAGGAGATGACCTCAAGAATATGCCCTTTGATCCGTTTCATGTCCTCCCGATCATAAATGTCAGCATTGTAGCTGAATTTCACATAAAACTCTTCCCCCGGAACGATGACGACGTTGAGATCATAGTTCGTTTCTTCCGCCATCGAAAAGTTTTCAAGAGAGAGAGCATGGCTTTCAGTCTGCTGCCAGCCGTTTACCGCAGCCTGCATCTGAACCGGATAATTTTCAAAGACAAGGATATGGTTCAAGAGATCTTTTTGCAGACCGCTCTCGTTTTGAATGTCATAAAGCGGATAATAGCTATGCTCTTCCGCTGCGAGTGAATCTTTTTGCACTGCTTTAACAAGCGATGTAAAAGTCATATCCTCTGCTGCGCGCACCCTCACCGGAACGGTATTGATAAACAGCCCGGCCATGGATTCAATGCCGCCAATAGCTGACGGCCTGCCGGAAACAACCGAACCGAAGACCGCATCTTCAGTCCCGTTGTAACGATGGAGAAGCAGGCCCCAAATGCCCGTAAATATAGTATTCAGCGTGACCCCGATGCCCCGGGCGATGTCTGTCAGTTTTTGTACGGTTTCAGGCTCAAGGGAAAATTGAAAATGCTCAGATGTATAACCGTTTTGCGCCGGCTTATTCTTCGTTTGCGGAACAGAAACGGTTTCTCCGTAATCTTTCAAATAGCCGGACCAGAACGCTGACGTTTCTTCTTTATTCCGGCTTCGTAGCCATTTGATATAAGTGCTGTAAGGATCCGGACTGCCGAGGTTTACAGGCCGCCCGTTCCGGATCGAATAATACATGCTGAAGAAATCTTTCAGCACAATGCCCAGGCTCCAGCCGTCCATCATAATGTGATGGTGAGTCCAAACACATGTATGGCGGTTTTTTCCCGTATGAAAAAGAGCAAGGCGCATTAAGGGGCCTTTTTGCAGATCAAACCCCTTATGCCGGTCGTTTTCCTTAAATTCGTCAATGATGCTTTGCTGCTGTTCTTCCGAATAATCTGAAATGTCTTCAGTCCGTACGGCAGTGTCACGGCGCGAAAGGACTACCTGCTGCGGCCCTTCAAGGTCAGGTACTTCTTTTATGAAAATTGTTCTGAAAATATCATAGCGGCTGACAAGCATATCAAGGCTTTTTTGAAATGTATCAACGCATAAATCTCCGCTGACCGTAAACGAAATCTGCTCGACATATGCGTTTGATCCGGAGTCTAAAAGCGAATGAAACAGCATGCCTTCCTGCATATATGATAAAGGATAAATATCTTGGATTTCTGTCGCTTGTGTCACGAATGCCACACACCTTTTTATGAAATTAAAGTCCTTTTACGAGATCTTCAATGCTTGATAATGCTTGAGCGGTCAATTCCTTATGGCTGTAATCAGTCAATGTTTTTTCCCGCTCTTTCTTGCCAGAACAGTGGGCGATGATGTCCTCAAGATGAGTTTGGAAACGATTCATGAAAGACTCGACTGCCCCCGGTGCAAATACGCTGGTATAAACGGCTTTTACCTCCAGACGTCCGTCCGCCGTCATCGCGTTAATATCCAGGTCAAACTCGCGGATGCGCCCGGCCGCTATATCATGCTGCGGCTTGAATGGCGACATCTTCAGTCCTCCCTCAAGACCGTCAAACGCACCGAGATAGTTAAAGCTTATTTCTGGGTCTTTATAAAGAATGTTTCGCGAATATCTCAGCAGCCCGTAGCCGGTTCCGTAATGAGGAATCCGTCTCATCATGTCTTTTACCGTCTTTATACGGTGAGCGGTTTTTTCGCCTGAGCCGTCCGGCACTCTCATATCTAAGAGCACCGGATAAACAGATGTAAACCAGCCTGCCGTTCTCGAAATATCAATGTCAGGCATATGTCCCTGGCGTCCGTGTCCTTCAGTGCTGATAAGCATCCGTTCAGAACCCGTCCACTCATGAAGCGCCATTCCAAGCGCCGTTAAAAGCAATTCATGAACATCCGTGCCGTATGCCTGCTGTGTTTCTAAAAGCAGCTGTTTCGTGAGCCCGCTGCTTAATATCCACGATGCCGTGCGCGCGTTTTCCTGCATCCGTCCGGCATTTCCATCATTTATTTTCGGCAGCGGCGCTGTTTCAAAAGACATCACATTGTCCCAGTACGCGGCTTCTTCAAGCAGCGCTTTGCTTTTGGATATGTCAAAAAGTTGTTCGGCATATGTGATATAAGAATCGCTTTTCGGCGGCAGTTTGATTTGTTGGCCTTCTAATGCCTGCTGATAAGCTGTCTGCAGATCTTCAAGCAATATTCTCCACGACACGCCGTCCGTGATAAGGTGATGAATCGTGATCAGCAGATGGTCGGCTTCTTTCAGCCGGAACACTCCGAGATGAAACAGAGGCCCTTGATCAAGGCGCATGGCCTGCTGTATTTCTTTTTCCTCGGCTGCTATCCGTTTTTCCGGCTGTGTTTCTTCTGAAAGATCTATGACGTTAAGCGTAAAGATTTCTTCATGCCGCTCTGTGATTCCGCGGTTATATTGAACAACTTCCCCATGCTCATTTTCAGTGAATGTCATTCGCAGCGCATCATGATGCGCTGTCAGCGAGCGAACCGCCTGAGACAAAGCATTTATCTGGAATCTTTCTTCACTGCACAGCATGACTGATTGGTTATAATGAAGATCAAAAGCACCCGGTTCCTCAAAAAATCTTTTCTGGATCGGTGTCAGCGGAGCGCTTCCTTCTATCGGCCCCTGATCAGCCATTGCAACAGCCGGCGTGAGGTGCTTCGCGAGTTCTGCAATCGTCGGGAACTGAAACAAATCGCGGATCGACATGTTCCAGCCTTCTCCGGCCAGTCGGGCTGACACTTGAAGCGCCTTAATGGAATCTCCCCCAAGCTCAAAGAAAGAGTGATGAATGCCCGCTTTCTGAATATGAAGCACATCTTCCCAAATCCGGCATAACAGCGCCTGTTTTTCATCGCCGGGCGCGACAAATGCCTGTGATGAATGTATCTCTTCTGCCGGCAGAGCCGATTTATCAAGTTTGCCGTTCAGTGTCAGAGGCATGCTGTCTAAACCGATAATATGAGACGGCATCATATAAGCAGGAAGCTCCTGCATGAGAAACTCGCGAAGTGATGAGATATCAGCTGTTTTAGGTACGATGTATGCCGCTAATCTGCCCTGTCCTTCGGCATCTTTCATCACGGTCACAGCCGCTTCTTTGACTTGATCGTGTTTCAAAAGCACACTTTCAATTTCTCCCGTCTCAATTCTGTATCCTCTGATTTTCACCTGCTTATCAATCCGCCCTTGAAAACGAAGAGTGCCATCCGGCAGCCAGCAGGCTTGATCTCCGGTTCTGTAAAGTATTTCTCCCGTTTGAAACGGGTCGCTGAATGCGCCCTTTGTCAGCTCTGGCTGTCCCCAATATCCTTTGGCGACGCCGGTGCCTCCGATATACAGCTCTCCGAAAACGCCGATCGGCTGAACCTGTTTGTCTTTGTTTAAGACGTACATTTGCACATTCGGAAGCGGAACACCGATCGGCACATCATCTTCCCGCGGCTTTTCGCTCATTTTGGCTTCATAATACGAAGAATCAATTGTCGCTTCTGTTACACCGTAGCTGTTTATGATCCGCATGTTTTCTCCGAAACGCTTATGAAGCGTATAAAAATCCTTCGCTTTGATCATATCTGAGCCCAGCACCAGTACTTTTACACTTTGCAGCGCTAGTTTCCGGCGATATATATATTCCATAAACGGAACAATCAGCGCGGGTGTCGACTCCATAAATGTGATACGGTGCTGATCAATGAGCTGATAAAGCTGTTTCGGCTCAAGCCGGACGTCATCCGGACAAATGACAAGCGTTCCTCCATTTAGCAAGGCGCGGGCAAGATCTCCTGAAAAAACATCAAATGAGAAACTCGCCATCTGCAGCACCTTGACCGGTATACGGTCAAGCTCATAAATGCTGCGCCATGCAAGTGCTGCATGGGTAAAGCTGCGATTTCTGACTTCGACTCCTTTCGGCGTTCCCGTCGTTCCCGAAGTATATATGATATAAGCAGTATCATCCGGAGACACTGCCGGATGAATATTCTCCGCACAAATATCGTATTGTTCTTCCTGATCGAGCTGAATGAGCAACAAATTGTGATCCGCGAGCTGTGAAGCAAGCTCTTTGTATTCAGACTGCACCAACAAGACGGATGCCGCGCTGTCCTTTAATAAATAGCGAATCCGTTCCTTAGGATAATGTGAATCAATGGGGATATACGCCCCTCCCGATTTCATGACGGCAAGAACACTGACGATCGCTTCAATCGAACGATTTGCCAATATAGCAGCTCTTTTTCCCGGACCGAATCCATTTTTGTGTAATGTTCGTGCAAGCCGATTTGCCCGCTCATTAAGCTGCGAATAGCTGATCTGTTGTGTTCCTTCAATGACGGCCGTCTGATGAGGCGTTTCTGCTGCTTTCGCTTCAAATAGCTGATGGAACAGTTTGTTTTTTTCCGAGAACTCGGTTTGTGTATTATTAAATTCAGTCAGTATCTTTTGCTTTTCCTCTTCTGTCAACATATCAGCTTTTGATAGTGTGACTTCCGGTTCGGCGGCAACATGGCGCAAGAGATTCAGTAAGTGGCCCATCCAGCGTTCAATCGTTTCTTTCATAAAAAGCTCGGTGCTGAATTCCATTTCAAAGCGGATGTTTCCATCGGATTCAGCAGCTGATAAGGTCAGGTCAAAACTTGATACATCATGTTCGGTATGCTCTGATCGTGACGCCTTCAGCCCGGCCAGATTTATCTCCTCTCGCTCCATATTCTGAAGAATAAACATCGCATCAAACAGCGGATTGCGGCTCATGTCCCGCTGCACGCCGAGCCGTTCCACAAGCTCTTCAAACGGATAGTCCTGATGCTCATACGCTTCCAGTGCGGCCTGGCGGACTTCCGCCAAATAATCGGTAAACCGTTTGTCTCCCTTCGGCTCCGTTCTGATGGCGAGTGTATTGACGAACATCCCGAGAATTGGTTCAAGGTCTTTGTGCGGGCGCCCGGCAATCGGCGAACCGACAATGATATCTTCCTGTCCGCTCAGGCGCGCGAGCAGCGTATTGTACGCGGCGAGAAGCACCATATACAAAGTTGAGCCGTGATCGCGGGCGATGCGGTGAAGGCCGGATGCCGTTTCAGCGTCAAGCGTGCACGATACGTTCCCGCCCGCAAAGCTTCTGACAGCCGGACGGGGCTTGTCAGCCGGAAGCTCAAGCACCGGAAGCTCACCTTCAAGCCGCTTCAGCCAGTAGGCTTCCTGCTTCTGGTATCCTTCCTTCTCCTGAAACGCCCTCTGCCAGACGGCATAGTCTTTATATTGAAGACGCATCGGCGCAAGCGAGCGGCCGGCATACAGCTCGCCGAATTCTTTAATCAAGGTGTTGACGGACACACCGTCAGAGATAATATGGTGCATATCCGTTAATAAAAGATGGCGTTCGTCCGATTTTTTCACGAGGGCCGCCCGGAAGAGCGGCGCTTCCTCCAGACAAAACGGCCGGACGAATGCGTCTGCTGACTCGGCCTCATCCAGCTGAAACGTCACGCTGTCATGGATGCGCTGCACCGGTTCGCCGTCATGCCCCGTTTCAAAGGACGTTCTGAGCGACTCGTGCCGCTCCACAAGCTGCCGGAACGTCTCCTCTAGCCGGCCGCGGTCAAGCGGGCCCGTCAGTTCCAGCACAGCCGGCATATTGTAACCGATACCGCCGTCTTCAAGCTGCTGGAGCACATACATCCGTTTCTGCGCTGAAGACACCGGATAAGTATCCTGTATTTTCGCCGGCTGAATCGCTTCATACGGGCTCTCTTCGAGGTCCTGAATGACCGTGGCGAGCTCTTCCACCGTCGGCCGGGCGAAGATGTCCTGTAACGGCACCTGAACGCCGAACTCTTTGGCGATGCGGGAGACGAGAGCCGTCGCTTTTAACGAATGGCCGCCCCGCTCAAAAAAGTGATCCCGAATGCCGACGGGGCCGTTTTTCAGCACCTCTTCCCAAAGGGCGCAAAGCTTCATTTCCGTGACGTTCCGCGGTGCGGTGTACGCCTGTCTGCCTGCCGCTCCGTCAGGAGCTGGCAGCGCGCGGCGGTCAAGCTTTCCGCTCGGTGTGACCGGCCACTCGCTCATCTCAATAAACTGAGCCGGCGTCATGTAGGCCGGAAGACGTTTCGCAAGCTCTGCCCTCACGTCATCGCTTTCCCGGCCTTCGATATAGGCGTAAAGCGCGGTCTCGCCGTGTTCAGTCCGGGCGGTGACCGCCGCCTCACGAATGCCGTCAATGCGCCGGATCGCCGCTTCGATTTCCCCCGGTTCAATCCGGTAGCCGCGGACTTTCACCTGTCCGTCTGACCGGCCGAGCCATTCGACTAGCCCGTCTTCTGTCCAGCGTGCGATATCACCCGTCTGATACATGCGCTCTCCCGGATAAAACGGATCATCGAGAAAACGTTCTGCCGTCAGTTCAGGCCGGTTCAAATAGCCCCGGGCCACCCCTGTCCCCGCGATGTACAGCTCTCCGGCAACGCCCGCAGGCTGAACGGTTCCCCCACCGTCTAACACATAAAGACGGGCACCCGGAACGGGTTTTCCGATCGGAAGCCTTGTCCGTCCGCTGTCCCGTTTTCGGTCACAGACGTAAAACGCCGCATCAACCGTCGCTTCTGTCGGCCCGTAGCCGTGAATGAGCACGGTCTCCGGCAGAAGATCGGCAAACCGGTCAGCCGTAAGCGGTGAAAGAGCTTCCCCTCCGGCAAACACGCGTGTCAAGGTTTTGCCGAGGCGGATTCTTGTTTCCTCAGGCTTTGTTTCCAGCGCGTCTAAAAAGCTGTTGACCATCGCCGGAATAAAATGCGCGGTCGTCACCTTTTCCGAGGCAAACGCTTCAATCATCCGCGCGGGATCTTTCTCCCATCCGGCCGGAAGCAGATACACGGAGGCGCCGGACATCGTCCACCAAAACAATTGCCAGATGGAAGCGTCGAAAGAAAAAGATGATTTCAGCACGATCATATCCTCTTCTGTTAACGGAAACTGCCCTTGCATCCCGGATAAAAAGGCGGCGGCCTGACGGTGTTCAACAGCCACCCCCTTCGGTGTTCCCGTCGAACCGGACGTGTAAATGATATAAGCGAGCGAATCGGCATCCGCTTCTTCAGAGACAGCCCCTGTCTCCGTCTCACCTGTAAGGGCAGAAAGAGACACTTCTAGCGTCTCGCCGGAAAAACCGGGAACGGATAACCCTGACTGTTGAAGCAGGAGACAGGCGCCGCTGTCATCGAGCATATATTGCAGCCTGTCCTCCGGATATTCCGGGTCAAGCGGCACGTAGGCGCCGCCTGCTTTTAACACGGCAAGCACTGAAATCACCATCTCCGGCGAGCGTTCAGCGAGCACACCGACCATGCTTTCTTTGCGGACGCCTTTTTGGCGGAGCCGAACAGCGAGCCTGTCTGTGTACCGGTCAAGCTCGGCGTACGTCAGCATACCGTCCGGAAAACGAAGCGCCGGACGATGCGGCGAAAGCGCGGCGCGGCGGGTAAACAGCCCGTGAAGCGTCGGGGCCGGCGGTTCAGCCGTTTCTGTACGGTTAAACGCAGTTAACACCCGTTTCTTTTCTTTTTCATCGGCCATATCAATATGCCGAATCAGCCGGTTTGGATTTCTAACGGCATTTTCAACGATCGTCAGCAAATGAGTTTGAATCCGTTTAATCGATGTTTCAGTAAATAAAGCGGATTGATAATCAAAATTCAGCTCAATCAATCCCGTATCTGTCCGCTCCTTAATTAAAATGGACAGCTCATTTGCCGTATGCCCGCTGAAAAACATCGCCGTTTCATAATCGAAGCCCTCCGCCTGATGCCACGCGAGAGGCTGGTATTGCATCGAAATCCCGATGATATTTTGCAGATCGTGATGAACCTGCCTTAATTCATTGACAAAAAGATTGTAAGGATATTTCTGGTGCCGCATAACAGACAGCTGCTGTTTTCCTACACTGCGGACAAAAGACAGGAACTCCGCATCCGGATCTGCCGTCATTCTGATCGGCAGTGTGCTGACAAACATGCCGAGCATATCCTTTTCGAGCTTGGAACCCCGGTTTCCGTAATAAGTACCGATGGCAATATCCTTTTTAGCCGTCAGACGGCTGATGCATATGTATAACGAAGCCATAAACAGAGAGATGATGCTGACATTATGATCTTTGCAAAAACGCCGGATTGATTGTTCTAAGGAGTGGGAAAGAGTGATTGTATCTCTGGAAGCTGCAGTGCTTTGTCTAAGATGAGAGGTTCGTTCCGCAAGTGAAAGGTGTTCAGGAACAGTTCGGTACGTTTCAGTCCAAAATGAACGATCTTTTTGAAAACGGGAAGATTGTAAATATTGCTGTTCTTTTTCCATGTAGCTGAGATAGGATGGGCTTTGATGGTCGGCCAAATCCTCGCTTCGCATGATTTTTTGGTAGATTTCAATAAGCTGATTGCCGAGCAGATTGAGCGAGATACCGTCCATGATAATATGGTGAAATTTTGAATAAAGCCAAACTTCTTCGTCTGACATGACAAGCAGAGTAAATTGATACAGCGGTGAATGAAACAGCTTGAACGGAACACGCGTCTGTGTGTCAATCCATGCATCCCGCTCTGATTGATCAATATGAGTAAAATCAACGGTCTCTAAAGAAATCGGCCGATGCCCGGCCAGATACAGCTGGGGTTCTGAGCCGTCCCCTTCCGTCAGTTGAAACCTGAGCGAATCATTTTGCAAGATAGAGAAATCTAAAGCACGGCGCAATACGTCAAAGTCGATGTTCCCCCTGAATTTGACGCACGCCGCGAGATTGCAGATACTTGTGCCCGGCTCGAGCAGCTCTGTAAACCAGACTCTTCTTTGGGCGTGAGTTAAAGAATAAACAGTGTTCTTCAATGGAATCCCTCCATTTCAATTTAAGAGGATAAGAAAGTGAAATAATTACAATTAAAATTCGACAGCATATGACTAAATCATCCATATAGCATTATTTTAAAACATATTTTAGAAATCACAATAAAAAATTAAATTTTCTCTAACATTTTTTAGAATATAGTATATTGTACTTACTTAGATTCTTCATTTCTATAATTTTTATACCATGTAAAACGGTATGTATGCACATCACAAACTGGTTCTTAAATACTATAATAAGGAATAAAATGTATAATAAATCGCATCTTCAAAAAGATTTTTCCTCCCGGAAAGAAGTTTTTATAATAAAAATGAAAAAACGGTGACACATAAGAAAAGAAAGTGTCAAAAAGGCGGAATATTGAAGATATTATTTTTTGAAGAGATTGTTTCATAATAGCAATATAATATTCGTTTTCCATCAAAAAAAGCCGGATCCTATAAGGATCGGCTTTTTTATTGATTTGCCAGCACGACTGCGATTTTGTCTTCAATGTCTTTTCCGTCATCTTCGTCAAGCAATCCGTTTTGAAGCACGGAAAAAATAAGCGTATCCCCTGTTTTTGTTTCCGCATAGCCGGCGATTGAACTGACTGATGTTAGTGACCCGGTTTTCGCTTTAATTTTGCCTTCTGCCGGAGTATTCTTCAGCCGATTCCGAAGGGTGCCTCCCGTCATTCTGTCACTTGCACCGGCGACAGGGAGCGAACGAAGGAAAGCCGGGTACCACTTTTCTTTCTGAACGGCATACAAAAGCTCTCCGATTTGGCCGGCGGATACGCCATTAATATGAGAAACGCCGGATCCGTCTCTGGCAATCAATTCATCCGGATTCAGCCCGAACGATTTGAGCTCCGATTTCATCACGTCCAAACCCTTTTCCCAACTGCCCTCGCCTTTTTTCACTTTCCCTATTTCCTTGATTAGAATTTCGGCGTGCCCGTTGTTGCTCAGTTTCATAAACGGGATCAATAATTCCGAAAGAGGCATGGATGTCCGTGATGTGACTGGCTGGGTGTGATGCGGCATGCGCCCGGCTTTGACCTTCCCTTTTACAGTGATGCCCTGTTTAGTAAGCGCTTGTTTCCATAAATCTAAAGCATAGGACGACGGATCCCACACTGCCGCCCATTCTCTTGCCTTTGCCGCGCCCGCCGGCATGGTTCCCTTTATCGTAATCACATTGCCCCCATGCTCCCGTTCAACCGTCAAATCTTTCTTTTCATCAGAAGTGGCGGTTTTCACTTCATTTTTCACACGTACGATGTCCGTATGGGGAGAAATCGTAATATGCGCCTTTTTACCGGGCTGTTTCGCCGGGCTGATTTCCGCAATCACCGTTCCGGTATCATAATCCTCATTCGGTGAAGCGGTAAGAGCTGATACTTGCGCGCCATAATATTGGCCTTCATCGCTCCACGGCAGATCAACTGAATACCTGGTATCGTCATACCGTGAATCATCCCCGACCAGATCTCCTTGAATGACACGGATGCCTCTGGCTTTGACTTGTTTAGCCATCTTCTCAAAATCAGAAGCCAATAGGGTCGGATCGCCACTTCCTTTGAGATAAAGGTTTCCGCGCAGCTGTTTTCCCTTCACGGCGCCGTCTGCCCGTACTTCTGTTTTAAAGGTGTAATCTTCTCCGAGAACGGAAAGCGCCGCAGATGCCGTCAGCAGCTTCATCAGTGATGCAGGCCTCAGCCGCATATCTTCCCGGCTGCCAAACAGCACCTCCCCTGTTTTTGCGGATCGGACACTGACGCCTGCCGCGGCGCCCTTTAAGGCAGGTTCTTCATTCAGAATGTGTTCCAGCTCTTTTTGCAACGCATTTTTTTGTTCGGCCGCTTTGGCGGAATCATCAATATAAGGAACGGCGGCTATGACCAAAAGGAGAAACACCGCGGTCAAGCGTTTGACATATGTTTTCAATGTTATCCCCGCCTCTTTCTTATTCTTCGTCATGCAAAATGGTGATCCGGGATGACGCGGCCGCTTCTTCGCCCGGTTTCAGTATCTGAAGCCCCGTCAGTGATGCAGGCTGATTCAGATTAAATGCATCTGTAACGGAGGTATAAGGCTCAAGACTGACAAACCCTTGCTTTCCGTCACCGTTATATACCACCCAATGCTTAAAAGACGTGTCTGCCTGATACAAAACGGATAGCTGCTCATCAGGATGATAAATAACAGCTTCGTTATTGCCGCCATTCCGTCCGGAAGAAAGAAAAACATCGTCAAACTGCTTATTTTTCAAAGACATTCCGTTACGGAACGCTTCTTTATCAGGCACATCCAATAAACGGCCCGTCGGCACGAAACGTTCATTTAATTCCCACATGCGGTCAGCCGTCAGAAAAAGACGTGATCGCTCTTCATTGAAACCAAAAGTTGAATGATAGCCCAGCCCCCAAGGAAAAGCCTCGGTTCCCTTGTTGATAATCAGCGCCCGCTGCGTAAACACATTGTTTTTTAATGTATAAGTCATCCGGACAATGACATCGTGCGGAAATTGTTTATGGACACGGGGAATTTCTGTAAGATCAATTTCTGTTTCGACTGTCAGTTCATCCGCCTCTTCTTTCGCCGCCGCCAATTTCCAATGCTGGTTGTGAAGAAAGCCGTGAATATGATTATGTTTATCCTCTTCGTTTATGTCAAATTGATACGTGCGGCCGTCAAAACGAAACGTCCCGTCCGTAATCCGGTTCGGAGGGAATAAAACGGGAATACCGTACAGCATCGGTTTTTCGCGAAATTGTTCCGCGGTTTCCGGTTCTCTCAGAATCTGCATACCGTTTCTTTTATCCCGGATCGCAATGACATGTGAGCCCCATTCCGGCACAATAATGCATTCAGCCTGTTCAGTTTCCGCTTTTACGGCCGAAGCCCCTAAATAAGTCGTATGTTCAATCGTCATAAGCACCTGCCCTTTCCTTGTTTTCTAGCATGTATAGGAATTCCATTTTCTAAACTCATTTTCCTTCTCTGAAAAAAACATCGCCCGTATGAACTGAGCGATGTGCGGTAAAACCTTATTGAATCAGCCGCGTAATCTGTTTTTTCTTCCATACAAACCGGTAATAGCCGTACTGCAGCAGCAGGCTGATGACAAAAGCTGCCGGATAACCGACCCAAATGCCGAGAATGCCGAGTTTCGTGTAATGAGATAGTATAAAGGCGATAGGCACCTCAATTCCCCAAATTGCAAAAATGCTGATAACAGTCGGCCATAATACCGTACCGCTCGCCCGCATTGTCGCTGAAACGATCTGAGCGTGACCGAAAATCAGATAGCTCCAAAGTGTAATCATAATAAGATTGCGGGCAATATGAAGCGTATCCTGATCGGTTAAAAACAAAGCCAGTATCTGCCGGGAGAAGGTGTAAATCAGCACAATCAAAACCCCGCCGATCAAATAATTCAGGCCGATGCCGACTTTGATGACCTGCTTCAGCCGGCCGAATTGATTGGCTCCTATGGATTGGGCGGCAAAAATTGAAACGGCGATACCGAGGCTTACCGCCGGCATCTGCACATAACTCGCCACTTGGTTGACAACCCCGTAAGCAGCCGTCGCATTTGATCCGTAATGATTCACAAAAGAGATGACCGCGATTTCAGAAAGCGATACGAGAATCATATTGATGCTCGACGGAATACCGAGCCGCAGTAAAAGCGCGAGCAGCTTTTTGTCCATTTTAAGAGAGCGGAACGCAGTCCGGTCAAATGCAAGCGGGTGCTTCTTTTTCCGCAAATAAACCATCAGCACGATAAATGTCACGATGTTTGAAATGACCGTTGCATACGCTGATCCGTAAATGCCGAACTTCGGAAGTCCGAAAAGTCCGAGAATCAATAAAGGCAAAAGCCCGATGTTAATGACCGTACTGACGATTAACGTATAAAACGGGGTCTTTGAATCTCCCGTTCCGCGTAAAAATGTTGTATAAGCAAAATATAAAAACATCAGCGGCATCGCGCAAAACAGAATGCGCGCATATCGGACACTGACATCTATTACGTTTTCCGGCGTTCCCATCAGCCGCAAAATATCAAGCGTAAACACACTGCCGACAACTGCCAGAACAATTCCGAGCATAAAGGTAAACGTCAGCGTAGTGCCGACAATCGCTTTCATTCTCTCTTCGTTTTTCGCGCCGTAAGCCTGCCCGATCAGAATGGAACTTCCTGAACCGATTCCGATTGTAAAGGAAATCAGCAGGAAAAAAAGCGGAAAAAAAGACGATACAGCGGCAAGCGCATCGACTCCGAGCCACCTTCCGACAAACACCATTCCGACCAACTGGCCGACAGATTGCAATACGTTGCTTAATAGCAGCGGGACTAAAAATAATGACATAGACCGCCAGACAGACTGGCCGGGGCCTTCCGCTGTCTCCAGATTATCTTGTACCTCCATATGTAGGACTCCTTTTTTGATTTTCTTCCATTTTATTATTCAGCAGACAGCTTGTAAAAACCTTTTGTTCAATGAAACTCTTTATCTTTTTCTTCCGTCTTACATGGAAATAAATCATAAAAATAAAAAGTGCGGAAAATATTTCTGAAAAGGTATTGTAATCTTACCGTAATTATTGTAACATTTGTAACATAAGAGAAAGAGATTCGTTGAAGGAGAGATTAAATCATGAAAAAATGGCTATTATTCCTTACTACTATTACATTGATTCTATCACTGGGCACTGCGGCGACTGCCAAAAATACGCCTAATGACCTAACACAAAAACAAGCACTTCAGCTGGCTCTGTCAGCAAGAGAACATTTTTGGAACACCATGAGCGGAGGAACGCTTAAGTCTAAAGCAAACTGCACATCCGAGCAGTTCGAATATCAAAATCTTCAATATGTATTCATGTGCAAAGAACTCGGAACAAAAGCGAAAGCCGTAAAATATCTGACACCCGCTTTTACAAAGCAGGCGATTGATAAAGGGCTTAAAGAGTACCACTTCACTGTAAAAGACGGCAAATTGGCTGTTCCGGTCGGCGACGGAGATAACCTCCTGAATTGGAAAAAAGCAAAAATGACCCTTCTTTCTAAAAAAGGAAGCGTCCAAACGTACCGCTTCACTGTACCGACTCTTGACGGTTCTCCGTCAGCAAAACGCGACGTTACATTCGTAAAAGAAAACAACGTTTGGAAAGTCAATCAATTTGATGCTGTTATATAAAGAAAAGCCCGCTTTTAGCGGGCTTTTTTGAATGATGCAATGGCGGGGAAAGGCTTTTCATGTCACGAAATATTTAGAGCATATGAGGGATTAATTATTATTTGAGTGTAATTAAAAAACTACGTGAAGAAGATACACGAAACACCCTTTATCTGTTTGAAAAAATGCCTGACGTGAAAACATCTGTTTAAAAATGTGCAAAATTTGTGTAAAAAAAATAAAATCGCATCGTTTTTCAGTGGGTTTTCACAAAAATAAAAAGCTTACAAAAACGACAAAAACCCTTGTGTGACAAGGGTTTTTCTGTTTTACCGACATTATTAATCTGCACCTATCTTATGCTGAAAACGCTCTAGGAGAGATTCGAACTCCCGACCTGCAGTTTAGGAAACTGCTGCACTATCCGCTGTGCTACTAGAGCCTGCTTATATAGTAACGCTGGCGGCCGTTTTTTTCAAGCCTACAGCCCGCCGAACACTTTATAAGCCGCTCTCGTCGTATCCTCATCTATTCCGATATAACGCATCGTAATAGACGGAGAAGAATGATTTAATATCCGCTGGAGTTCGGCAATATCTTTCGTCCTCTGATAAAAATGATACCCGAACGTCTTTCTCAGCGTATGCGTCCCGATCTCCTCCAATCCGCACGCAGCAGCTGCTTCTTTTAATATTCTGTATGCCTGAATCCGCGAAATGGGCTTATTCGTCCGTTTCGATTTAAACAAATAGTCATTCTCTTTCATATCTTTTGTATATGCGTATATGTCGGCCTTTAGAGATTCCAATATCAGAATTTTTCTTTTCTTTCTCGTTTTGCTCTCAGTCGCCCATACATGATCTTTGTTTCTGACATCCTTCACGCGAAGCGGCAGAACATCAGAAATCCGCAATGCGCTGTTCATGCCGAAAATAAATAAAAAATAATCACGTTCACTTTTCTTCATTAAATACTGTTTGACTTCCTGGATCTTCTCCAAACTTCGAATCGGCTGTACGATATGCATCAAAAAACCCCTTATAATTGGTAAAGTAACATATTGAGCATTATGTTACTATTATAGCTGAAACCCATTGAATGATAAAGGATAAAACCTCTTATGTAACATAATATACATAGTGTTACATAAGGAGAATAAGACACCCGTTTTCAAAAAGATCTCCAAAAAAATCGATTATATCCCCGTGACGGGATTTTGAGGCATCGGAGTCTCTTAGTATTCAAAAAAGAAAACAGCGCCCTTAAAATGAAATCTGAGCGTCCAATTTTTTTGTGAACAGCCGACGAAATGCAAAAAAAAGACACAATATGAAATTGTGTCCTAATCTTCGTCTTTTACATCAATGTCTTCAGGGAGCGGTTCATTTAAAAACTCTTGTATCATTTCTTTATATTTTTCCAGCTGTTCAAGATGGGTTTGAAATTGTTCTTTGTTGATTAAATATTGCTGCCCGTCGTGGACCGCTCTTATTTTATTCGTCAAAATAAGATTGTGTACATATTCTTCAGGAAGACTGGTAAACTCCGCTGTCTCTTTAATGGTTAAATACATGGCTCACGTTCCTTTCATATGTCATGTGAGTGAATTCTGTTTTGTTTATTGTAGCTTATTTTTTGCCTTAATGCTTGTTTCACAGCTTTTTCTGTCCGGTTTCCCATTTATCCCATTTCCGACTGATTACATTCACACAGAAACCCCGTCTTTTTGCACACCGGACTATTCCGTTTGTCACTTGTGAAAACAGCACATTTTACTTACTCTATAATTGTAAGCGGAAAACAAAGGAGGCAGACTATGAAAAAGAAAAAGTTTATGAATCTCTGTTTTATCGTTCTGCTCAGTACTTTGCTCGCAGCCGGAAGCATCCCTTATCATGCTCAGGCTAAGAAACACCCGTTTTCCTATGATGACTACAAACAGGTAGATGTCGGCAAAGACGGCATGGTCGCCACCGCCCATCCTCTCGCTTCACAAATCGGTGCCGACGTGCTAAAAAAAGGCGGCAATGCAATTGACGCCGCGGTTGCCATCCAATTTGCATTAAACGTAACCGAACCGATGATGTCGGGTATCGGCGGCGGCGGATTTATGATGGTTTATGATGCAAAAACGAAAGACACCACCATTATCGACAGCCGGGAACGCGCACCGGAAGGCGCAACACCGGATATGTTCCTGGATGAAAACGGCAAAGCCATTCCTTTCTCTGAGCGGGTTACAAAAGGGACTGCAGTCGGTGTTCCGGGAACATTAAAAGGACTTGAAAAAGCGCTCGACAAATGGGGCACCCGCTCCATGAAACAACTCATCACCCCTTCCATTAAACTTGCCTCAAAAGGCTTTCCGATTGATTCGGTTTTAGCTGACGCCATCTCAGATTATAAAGACAAATTATCACACACTGCTGCAAAAGACGTGTTTCTTCCAAACGGAGAACCTTTGAAAGAAGGAGACACACTGGTCCAAAAAGACTTAGCCAAAACATTTACAGCTATTAAGTACAAAGGCACAAAAGCGTTCTATGACGGAGCATTCTCCAAAAAGCTCGCGGAAACAGTACGGGAATTCGGCGGCTCAATGACAGAAAAAGATATTAAAAACTTCAATGTGACGATTGACGAACCGATCTGGGGAGATTACCAGGGCTATCATATCGCAACTGCTCCTCCTCCAAGCTCCGGCGGTGTTTTCCTGTTGCAAATGCTGAACCTTCTGGATGATTTTAAGCTTTCCCAATATGATATCCGTTCTTGGCAAAAATATCAGCTTCTCGCAGAAACAATGCATTTGGCTTATGCTGACCGCGCCGCATTTGCCGGGGATCCAGAATTCGTCAACGTCCCTCTCAAAGGTCTCTTGAATCCAGATTATATCAATGCCCGCAGACAGCTGATAGATATTAATAAAGTGAATAAAAAACCGAAAGCCGGTGATCCTTGGGCTTATCAGGAAGGCGCTGCAAACTATAAACAAGTCGAACAGCCGACTGATAAACAAGAGGGTCAAACGACTCACTTCACGGTAACCGATCGCTTCGGCAATGTTGTATCTTATACGACAACGATTGAACAGCTGTTCGGTTCCGGCATTATGGTTCCCGGATATGGCGTTGTTTTGAACAATGAATTAACAGACTTCGACGCAGTGCCGGGCGGCGCAAATGAAGTGCAGCCGAATAAACGTCCGCTCAGCAGTATGACTCCGACCATTTTATTTAAAAATAACGAACCCGTCCTGACTGTCGGCTCCCCCGGCGGAGCAACGATTATTTCTTCCGTTTTGCAAACGATCCTGAACAAAGTCGAGTACGGCATGGATCTAAAAGCGGCGGTCGAAGAGCCGAGAATTTACACAAACAGTATGACGTCCTATCGTTATGAAAAAGGAGTGCCGGAAGAAGCCCGCGCAAAACTGAACGAAATGGGGCATAAATTCGGCAGCAGTCCGGTTGATATCGGAAACGTGCAAAGCATCCTGATTGATCGTGAAAACGGCACCTTCACCGGCGTTGCCGACTCCAGCCGAAATGGAGCTGCAATCGGCGTAAACTTGAAGAAATGTGAAAAATAACAAGACAAAAAGCCTCATTTCTCAAACTGAGAAACGAGGCTTTTGTTTATTCGGCACTGTATTCGGATGAGGTTTTTTCAGACATTAACAACATAAGTGAAAGCACACCGCACATCGCAATGACAACACCGCCTGCACCAATCCATGTCACTGACGCAAGAGACAGATGAGTGACAACAATGCCCCCGATACCTGCCCCGGCAGCCATAGCCAGCTGCATCATAGACTGGTTGAGGCCAAGTAATACACCTGATGATTCCGGCTCCATCGTTGCCAAATGATATTGCTGAGCCGGCCCGGATGACCAGGCGGAAAAGGACCAAAAAATAAGCACTGCCGCCGCTCCGGCAGCAGAATGTGTAACAAAGGGCAATAACATGAGCATGATAGCATGAAGCGCCATTCCGCCGGTCAATGTGACACGCGCCCCCCATTTGTCTGCACTGAAACCGCCTGCTTTAGAGCCGGCAAGACTTGCAACCCCGAAAATAAGGAGCAATGTGCTCAGCATTCCGCTGCTGGTATGAGTAACGTTCAGTAAAAATGGCGAAAGGTACGTATACGCAACCGAATAGCCTCCAAGCCAAAAAAACGTGATGGCCAGGCCGACAGCCACTTTTCGTTTCTTCAAAAAAGAGAGTTGCTGAATGAGCGGCACGGGTTTATCTCCTTTTATCTCAGGCAGCGCGAAACGTATAATCAGCATGGCAATGATTCCGAGTGCCGCAATACCGGCGAAAACCATCTTCCAGCCGAAAGCTTCAGACACGGTTCTTCCGATCGGCACACCGATAATGAGCGCCGCCGTAAATCCCATAATGACTGTCGCAAGAGAGCTTGCCTGCTTTCCCGGAGGAGCGATTTTTGCTGCGATCGTAAGCGCGGTTACCACCACGCTTCCCGCTCCAAGCGCCATGATCACCCGCGCTCCCGCAAATAAGCCGAATCCCTGCACAAGGAAAGAAATGATATTCCCGATAACAAACAGCCCCAGAGCATAGATCATCAGCTTCCTTCTGTCCAGCCTTGCTGTCAGAACCATCACGACGGGCGTTCCGATTGCATAAACGAGTGAAAAAATTGTAATCAGCTGCCCTGCCGCTGCCACAGTGACGCCCAAAGAACCTGCAATTTTATCAAGCACTCCGGATATTACATATTCAGAGGTCCCAACTAAAAAGCTGATAATCGCTAAAATATAAACCTTCCATGTATTTTGCATCTGATACACTCCTTCATTGATGATTTATATAAAGATATATTGTGATATATCGATATAAAAGATTATAAACAGAAACAAATCGCAATATGTCGATGTGTAATCAGAAAAAGAAACTGAATCCCTCTTCAAAGGATTCAGCCCTACATTTCGCGCTGAAAATAATCGGCCATCGCCTTTATCGCTTCTTCATCTCTTTTATAATAGGTATATTTGCCGATCCGTTTCGTTTGGATAAGGCCCGCCCGCTGAAGGATGGAAAGATATTGAGACGCCGTTGACTGTGTCATCTGAAGCTTATCGGTGATCTGACTCACACATACTCCGATTTCATTCATATCAATGCCATCATGCGGGGCGAAGTGATGGTCCGGCTCTTTCAGCCATTGTAAAATCTCAAGCCGGGACTCATTAGACAACGCTTTAAAAACATCAATAGGTTTCATACGTTTTATTATATCGTGATTTTGCGATATGTCAATGTCGATTTACTTGATTCTCTTGTTTTGTTTCATTTATGATCCGGGAAACAAAATCACTCACACTCTCTTCAAATGTGTCGTCCCGTCCGTATTGTCTTACCTGTACAGATTGATGGCGGCACTCGTGATCCCCCACAACAGCAATATACGGTATTTTTTTCATTTGTGCTTCTCTGATTTTATACCCGAGTTTTTCATCCCGCTGATCAAGCTCAGCCCTGATACCCGCTTTCTTCAGCTGCCGGTGCGCCTGTTCTGCGCAGTCCCGGTGTGCGGTATTTGATACCGGGATGATTTTTGCCTGTACCGGAGCAAGCCATAAAGGGAACGCTCCCCCGAAATGTTCGGTAATGATTCCGAAAAATCTGTCAAGAGATCCGAATACCGCCCGGTGAATAACAACAGGACGGACTTTTTGATTTTTTTCATCAATATATGTTAAATCAAATTTCTCCGGCATTTGAAAATCGAGCTGGACAGTAGCGCATTGATGGCTTCGATTCAGCGCATCTTTTATATGAATATCAATTTTCGGGCCGTAAAATGCGCCATCCCCCCGATTAAATCGAAAACGATATCCCTGTTCTTTTAATACTTTCTCTAATGCGCTCTCCGCCCGGTCCCACAAATGTTCGCTTCCCATGTAATTGTCCGGTCTTGTTGACAGCTCAATATCATAGGAAAAACCGAATGCGGTGTACACCTCGTGAATCAGCTGAAGCGCTGAAGTAATTTCGCTCTCGATCTGATCGGGCGTTACAAAAATATGCGCATCATCCTGGCAAAAGGACCTGACGCGAAGCAGGCCATTGAGCGCCCCGCTGAATTCGTGACGGTGCACCTGCCCGAATTCAGCCATCCGAATCGGAAGATCGCGATAAGAACGAAGCTTTTCTTTAAAAATGAGCATGTGGCCGGGACAGTTCATCGGCTTTAACGCGAAGCGCTGATGATCGGCTTCTGAGAAATACATATTCTCTTTATAATGATCCCAATGGCCTGATTGCTCCCAAAGACGCTGGTTCATCATCATAGGGGTGCGCACTTCCTGATAATGATAGGCATCCTGCTTTGAACGCAGAAATGATTCAAGCGTATTTCGGATGAACTGACCGTTCGGCAGATAAAAAGGCATACCCGGCGCTTCTTCTGAAAACATAAAAAGCTGTAATTCCGCTCCCAATTTTCGATGATTTCTCTTCTCCGCCTCTTTTATCAGCTGAAAATGCCTGTTCAGCTCCTTTTTTGAAGAAAATGCCTTCCCATAAATGCGCTGCAGCATTTTTTGATTGCTGTCGCCCCGCCAATAAGCCCCTGACACATGAGTGAGCGAAAAAGCTTTTATCTGACCGGCAGACGCCAAGTGCGGCCCCCGGCATAAATCAATGAAGTCGCTCTGACGGTAAATACTGATTGTATCCTGCTGCGGAATATCGGCTAAAAGCTCGAGCTTCAGCGGCTCGTGAGCAAACAGATGCTCTGCCTCTTCTCTGGAGATTTCTTCTCTGATGATTTCCGGATTTTCTGAAATGATTCTGTTCATTTCTTTCTCAATGGCGGCCAGGTCTTTTTCTGTAATCGTTTCATTCATGTCAAAATCATAATAAAAGCCATTCTCAATAACGGGACCGATCCCTAAACAGGCCTTCGGATACAGACGTTTTACCGCTTTCGCCAATACGTGCGCTGCTGTGTGTCTCATCACTCCCAGCCCCTCTTCAGATTGAAAACTGCACAGTTCAATTTCAGCGTCTTCATGAATGCTTCTTCTAAGGTCATATAACGATCCGTTTACCTTGCCGGCGGCTGATGTCTTTTTCAAAGCCGGACTGATTGATTGGGCTATCTCTTCTAACGTAACACCTTTTTGGTATTCTTTTTGTTTCCCATCAGGAAAAGTAATCACAATGTGCGGTTTCTTCACGGTCTGATCTCTCCTTTATTTTTAAGAAAATAAAAACACACTCATCCCAAAGCAAGGGGCGAGTGTGTGTCAGACCCGCGGTTCCACCCAAATTCCCGCCGCTTCAAGCGGCGGCTCATTGTTGCCGTAACGCGGCTGTACGGTATCGGCTGCTTTCGTTCACCGATACAGCTCAAAAGGCGGTAAGCCCATTCTTCGTGCCGGGAAGGTCTCAGCCTTGCCTTCCCTCTCTGTATGGCCGGTTCGAATGACTCATGTCCTTATCATTGCTTTTTTCTTATATCAACATAAAAACACACTCATCCCAAAGCAAGGGACGAGTGTGTGTCAGACCCGCGGTTCCACCCAAATTCCCGCCACTTCAAGCGGCGGCTCATTGTTGCCGTAACGCGGCTATACGGTATCGGCTGCTTTCGTTCACCGATACAGCTCAAAAGGCGGTAAGCCCATTCTTCGTGCCGGGAAGGTCTCAGCCTTGCCTCCCCTCTCTGTATGGCCGGTTAAAATGACTCATGTCCTTATCATTGCAGATTCTTTATCCGAAAAAACTTTCTTTTATTATACATAAAATTTCGGGAAAAGAAAGTTTTTTTAAAAAAATCGGTAAAAAATTCGGCATATTCTGCTGTCCTGTTACGTCATCATCCATTCGGGAACGCTTTTAATCCAGTCAGCAGTTCTTCAAACGCCGATGTCAAAAATAAATCACGCCGGTAGATGAATGATATATTCATATCCCGAAAACGTTCAGGGAGCTGATGATGAAAAAGATTTTCCCGGTTTTTAAAATAACGGGCGGCTGACGCAGGCAAAAAGGAAACACCCAACCCTGCCTGCACCGCTCCAATAATGGCTTCCAGCGTTCCGAATTCAATGATTTTCTGTGCAGGCACTGCCTCTTCTTTCAATATGTTTTTTATTTTACGGCGGTGCGAACAGCCGGCGGCAAAAAACAGAATAGGCTCTCGCAGCAGGTTTTGCAAGCTGCCTTCCCGCACATTTGAGACCACGATCAATTCTTCTTGGAATACGGCGGATTGTTTAAGGTCTTCGTGTTCGACCGGCCCATAAACAAAAGCCCCGTCCAGCTCATACTGCAGGACGCGTTGCACTAAGGTATGTGTATCACCGGTTGACAGTGACAGCTGTACTTTCGGATATCGTCTGCAATACTCCGTGAAAAATTGAGGGAGATGGACGGCTGCCGCCGTTTCTAAAGAACCGATGCGGAGCGGGCCGTTCGGATGCCCTGCCTCTTGCGCATTTTTTTGCGCCTCATATAGCAGCTGCAAAATTCTGTCTGCATCTTTCAATAAGCTTTCACCTGCTGGCGTCAGCGTCATTCCCCGATTCGTCCGGTAAAACAGCTGTGTTTGCAATTGCCGTTCCAGCTGCTGAATCCGGTTTGTCACATTTGATTGAACATAATGCAGACTTTCGGCCGCCTTTGAAATACTGCCTTTGCGGGCGACAGCCTGAAAAATCTTTAAGTCTCCGCTTTCCATGTAAGGACACCTTCTTGCTATGATTTTTATTGATAGCCGGCTATCAATTTTCCTTCATTTACTGCAGCTGTTACAGCCTGTAAAATTTTTCTCATCAACCATAAAGGAGAGAAAAATAATGGATGCCATTATCATACACGAAAATAGCTTTCATTTCAGGCAGATACCTGACAAACATCCGGGGAACGGAGAAGTCAAAATAAAGCTGAAAACAGCCGGATTAAACCATCGCGATTTATTTTTGATGAAAAACCACGAAACCGGAAACCGTGAATTTATTCTCGGTTCAGACGGCGCGGGAATCGTAACTGAAATAGGACACGGCGTCCGTTCTCATTTACTGCATGCGGAAGTCATCATCAACCCGGTGCTGAATTGGAAGACTGTTGAGGATGTACCAGACGTCCCTGATATTTTAGGCGGTCCAAGCGACGGAACTTTTTCACCTTATGTCATCGTTCCTGCGGAAAATGCCATTGTAAAACCCGATCATCTGACATGGGAGGAAGCGGGCGTGCTGCCGTTATCAGCATTAACCGCTTATCGCGCCTTATTTACAAAAGGACAATTGAAAAAGGGCGAACACCTTATCCTTCCGGGCATCGGGAGCGGCGTGGCAACATACGCCTTACGAATGGCAAAAGCAATCGGAGCGACAGTCAGCGTCACCTCCCGCAGTGAAAACAAAAAACAAACCGCACTGTCATACGGTGCAGACCGGGCAATTGACAGTTACGGCGACTGGAATGAAGCGCTGAATGGCCAAAAAGCAGATATCATACTTGACGGTGTCGGTCCCGCTTTATATCAACACTACCTTGACATTATGAAACCGAATGGCCGGATCGTAACATTCGGTGCCAGTTCAGGTGATCAGCTAGGATTTCCTATTCGCTCGCTGTTTTTTCCGCAGATTCATATTCTCGGTACATCAATGGGAAGCAATGAGGAATTCGCGCAAATGCTGGAATTAATAAAACGCTGCGGCATCCGCCCCATTATCGACCGTATGTACCCTCTTAGAGAAGCAGCAGATGCCATTAAGAGAATGCAAGAAGGACGGCAGTTCGGCAATATCGGCTTTCATATAGATGTCTAAAAAGAGGAGCGGACCCCTCCGTTCTCTTTTTTGTTTATGAGCCTTCCGCTCTGACATACTCTTGATATTATTTCTTTCAAATAAAAAAGTGTTTTCCTGGTTTTTAAAACTTTTCGATGATACAGCCACACGACGGGTAAAGTGCCCGTCAAAAAAATGCACAGCAAAAGTGTCTTTAAACGGCGCCGCCCGAGCTTGCACAGCGCTTCTAGATATCTTTTGTCAGCACAATCCTTTACGTAACGTTTTGCGGCAGCTATCAAAACAGGCCTTCTTTCGTTCACCGATTTGAAACTGCTGAACGGAAGAACAAATTATACGTCGCTCTGTTTCAGAAAGCAGATCATGCTGACAGTTCAGTTCCATGACATATGAAAAAACCGGCTGAGCCCAGCCGGTTCTATAATTAATCCCCTTTATTTACGGTAAAACAGTGCTCCCCATTAAATAACTGTCGACTTCGCGCGCTGCTTCCCGGCCTTCATTAATCGCCCATACAATCAGGCTTTGGCCTCTTCTCGCATCCCCTGCGGCGAAAACACCGTCAACATTCGTTTTATAATCCCCATATGCCGCCTGAATTTTATGATTTGCCGAATCGACACCAAACTGCTTCAATAATGGCTGTTCAGTTCCTTCAAAACCGATGGCGATAAACACCAGCTGAGCAGGCCATACTTTCTCCGTTCCGGGCAGTTCATGAAATTCATACTTACCGAATTCATTTCTGACTTTTTCCATTTGGATGGTGTGGATCTCTTTTAAGCGGCCTTGTTTATCGGCCACCATTTTTGTCGTCTGAATTGAATATTCTCTCGGATCTTTGCCGAACTTTGCCTGCGCTTCTTCATAGGCGTATTCAAGGGTGAAGACGTGCGGCTGTTCAGGCCACATATTGTCATTCGTGCGCGTCTGAGGAAGTTTAGGATGTTTCCCGAACTGATGCACGCTGCGCGCTTTTTGGCGCAGCGCGGTTGCTACGCAGTCAGCTCCTGTGTCTCCCCCGCCGATCACGATGACGTCTTTCCCTTTAGCGTCTATGAATTGTTTATCTTTGAAGTTGGAATCTAAGTAGCTTTTCGTCGCCAGTGTTAAATAATCCATTGCGTAATGGACGCCTTTTGCTTCCCGGCCTTCAATCAGCAGATTGCGCTGCTTTTGGGCGCCTGTGCACAAAATGACGGCATCAAATTGTTCTTTGAGCTCATCAGCCGTTATGTCAACGCCGATTTCGGTATTTGTCACAAAATCTATACCTTCCTGCGTCAAAAGCTTAATACGGCGTTCGACGACATTTTTCTCAAGCTTCATGCTCGGAATGCCGTACATCAGCAGGCCGCCGGCTCTGTCAGCACGTTCATAGACCGTTACGGAATGACCGGCTTGGTTCAGCTGATCAGCGCTTGCCAGACCTGCCGGGCCTGAACCGACGACAGCGACTTTCTTACCTGTGCGTTTCGCTGGAATTCTCGGCTGAATCCATCCGTTCTCAAAACCTTTGTCAATGATCGTCCGCTCGATGTTTTTAATTGAAACAGCCGGATCTGAAATGGCCAGTGTACAAGATCCTTCACAAGGAGCGGGACAGACCCGCCCTGTGAATTCAGGAAAGTTATTCGTTTTCAGAAGGCGCTCCAGTGCTTCTTTCCAGCGCCCCCGATAGACGAGGTCATTCCATTCCGGTATTAAATTATAAATCGGACATCCGGATGTAAAACCGTTAATATCAGCGCCGATTTGGCAAAACGGTGTGCCGCAATCCATACACCGCGCCCCCTGCCGCTTTGACGCTTCATCTGAAAATGGAGCCGAATACTCTTTCCAATCTTTTAAGCGAGTGAGAGGGTCCCGCTCAGCCGGTTTTTCTCGTTTTTCTTCCATGAATCCAGTTGGTTTCCCCATGTTCCTCTCCCCTTTCTTACTGCACTACCGCTTGTTTTTGATCTTTGGCCGGCGTTTTGTGAGCCTTTGTGTTGGCTTCAAAAGCATACATAATGGCGTCTTCTTCTGATAAACCCGCCGCTTTTTGTTCTTCGATGCTGAGGAGCATTTGTTTATAGTTTTTCGGAATGACTTTGATAAAGGTCTCTGCGGCGTCTTCCCAATGATCCAGGAGGTCTGCGGCTTTTTTGCTGTTTGTCAGCGCCGCATGCCGTTTGACCATTTCTTTCACTTCTTTGATCTCCGTTTCATCCGTCAGTTTTTCAAATGAAATCATTTCCATGTTGCATTTGCGTTTAAATGCTTTGGCATCATCGCTCAGGACGTATGCGATACCGCCTGACATCCCCGCTCCGAAGTTTTTGCCGACTTCACCGAGGACGACAACCCGGCCGCCTGTCATGTATTCACAGCCGTGATCTCCGATACCTTCTACAACGACATTGACTCCGCTGTTGCGGACCGCAAAACGTTCACCGGCGCGCCCGTTAATGTACGCTTCCCCGCTTGTTGCTCCGTAAAAGGCGACGTTCCCGATAATAACGTTCTCATGCGTTTCGCAATTGAACGCATCAGGCGCTTTCACGATGATTTTTCCGCCGGACAGCCCTTTTCCTACATAGTCATTTGAATCCCCGGTCAAATGAAGCGTCATCCCTTTAGGGACAAATGCGCCGAAACTCTGTCCTGCTGATCCGGTGAAATGAAGCCTGATCGTATCATCCGGCAGTCCTTCCGCTCCGTAGCGTTTGGAAATTTCACTTCCCGTCACGGTTCCGGCTACGCGATTTGTATTATTGATCTTGATTTCCGCTTCCGCTTCCTGACCGGCTTCAATTGCAGCCTGCACCGCCGGAAGAATTTCAGTCATATCAAGTGACTGGCTGATTTTATGATTTTGCGCAGTCCGGAAAGTCCGCACGCCTTCAGGCTGATACAGCAGCGTTGATAAATCAAGCTGTCCCGCTTTCCAATGCGCTTTTGCACGTTCGCTGACATGAAGAACGTCCGTACGGCCGATCATTTCATCCAGTGTTTTAAAACCTAACTGCGCCATATATTCACGCACTTCTTCCGCGACAAACAGCATGTAGTTTACGATATGATCAGGATCGCCCATAAACTTTTTACGAAGCTCCGGATTTTGCGTCGCGACACCTACAGGACATGTATCTAAGTGACAGGCGCGCATCATGACGCAGCCTAGAACGACGAGCGGCGCTGTGGCAAAGCCGAATTCTTCCGCGCCTAGCAAGGCGGCCATCACGACATCGCGCCCTGTCATCAGCTTACCGTCCGTTTCCAATACCACACGATCCCGTAAACCGTTCAGCATCAGCGTTTGGTGAGCTTCTGCAAGACCAAGCTCCCACGGAAGACCTGTATGTTTAATACTCGTTTTCGGTGAAGCACCCGTTCCGCCGTCGTACCCGCTGATGACGATGACATCCGCCGTACCTTTTGCCACACCGGCCGCAATCGTGCCGACGCCGGCTTTTGACACGAGCTTGACGCTGATTCGCGCGTTTCGATTTGCATTTTTCAAATCATGGATCAGCTGAGCCAGATCTTCAATTGAATAAATGTCATGATGAGGAGGCGGTGAAATCAGCCCGACACCTGGTGTAGAACCGCGGACATCCGCGACCCAAGGATATACTTTGTTGCCCGGAAGCTGGCCGCCTTCTCCCGGCTTCGCCCCTTGCGCCATTTTGATCTGCAATTCATCCGCATTGACGAGATAATGGCTTTTTACGCCGAAACGGCCGGATGCGATCTGTTTAATTGCACTTCTTCTGTCGTCACCATTTTCATCCGGAATAAAACGTTTCGGGTCTTCTCCGCCTTCTCCGCTGTTGCTTTTTCCGCCGAGCCGGTTCATCGCTATTGCCAAAGCTTCATGCGCTTCCTTGCTTAAGGAACCGAACGACATCGCCCCTGTTTTAAAACGTTTCACGATGGACGCAGCTGATTCGACTTCTTCTAATTTTAAAGGTTTGCGGTCTTCTTTGAAGGCGAACAGATTACGTAAAAACCCGATTCGTTCTTCATCCGCTGCATGAGAATATTGCTTAAACAGGCTGTAATCATTCTTGCGGCACGCCCATTGCAGAGTATGGATGGTTTTCGGATTGAAAGCGTGGTGCTCTCCCCCGTTCCGCCATTGGAATTCACTACCCGGCTCAAGAGTTTGACTGTAATCATCCTTGTAAGCCGCTTGATGACGCTGTTTCGCTTCTTGCGCAATCGTTTCGATATCGATTCCGCCAAGCTGGGATGCAGTTCCCGTAAAGTATTTGGAGATGACGTCTTCACCGATGCCGACCGCTTCAAAAATTTGGGCGCCCCTGTAACTTTGCACAGTTGAAATTCCCATTTTTGACATCACTTTCACGACGCCTTCTGTCACGCTCTTTCCGTATTTGCTGACAGCTTCCTCATACGGAATATCAAGCCGTCCTTCATCGATTTCCTGCTTATACGTAGCGTAAGTCAAATACGGATTGACAGCATCGGCCCCATATCCGATGAGAGCCGCAAAGTGATGAACTTCACGCGCTTCGCCTGATTCAACGATAATGCTTGCTTTAGTGCGCAGACCTTGACGGATCAAATGCTGATGCAGCGCACTGACGGCCAAAAGCGGCGGAATCGGCGTCAATTCTTTACTCATTGCCCTGTCAGATAAAATTAACAGAGATACGCCTTCCTTGATCGCTTTTTCCGCCTGCTGAAACAAATTCTTCAGGCCTTTTTCCAGGTCATCGGAAAACAGCGTGCGGATGTTCTGGCTCTTAATGTCAGGATGCACAAGTGTTTTCAGCGCATAAAACTGTTCGTTAGATAATACAGGAGTATACAGTTTAATGCGGCGGGCATTTCTTTCACTCGGATGCAGCAGATCGCCTTCAGCTCCGAGCCATGTCACCGTGGAGGTCACCAGCTGCTCGCGGATCGCGTCAATCGGCGGGTTTGTGACTTGCGCAAACAGCTGTTTAAAATAATGAAACAGTGATTGGGCACGATCGGATAAAACGGCGAGCGGCGAGTCATTTCCCATGGAGCCGAGCGGGTCTTTGCCTTCTTTAATAACAGGAATTAAATATTTCTGAATATCTTCATACGTATAGCCAAACGCTTTTTGCCGGACGAGAAGATCATCGAATTGTTCCTCTTCCCGGATTTCCGGATCAGGATTCACTTGAACCAATTCCTCTTCAAGCCATTTTTGATACGGGAATTCATTGGCGATTTCCGTTTTTACTTCTTCATCTGAAATAATCCGGCCTTCCTCTAAGTCAATGAGCAGCATTTTTCCGGGTTCCAGTCGTTTTTTATGAAGAATGTTTTCCTGCTCCACTTCAATAACGCCCACCTCAGATGAGAAAATAATATGGTCATCTTTTGTCACATAGTAACGTGCCGGACGCAGGCCGTTACGGTCAAGGATGGCGCCGATTTGTTTACCGTCCGTAAACGAAATGGCGGTCGGTCCGTCCCACGGCTCCATTAAAGAGCTGTGATATTCGTAAAAAGCCCGTTTCGCTTTAGACATGTGAGTGTTTTCGGTCCATGGTTCCGGGATTAGCATCATTGCCGTATGTGCCGGCTTCCGTCCCGCCATCACGAAAAATTCAAACGCATTATCAAGAATAGATGAGTCACTGCCCTCAGCATTTAAAATCGGCAGCACTTTATGAAGATCGTCTCCGAAGCTTTCTGAAACGAACTGCTGCTCTCTCGCCCGCATCCAATTGATATTGCCCCGAAGCGTATTGATTTCTCCGTTATGGATCAGATAGCGGTTCGGATGGGCACGTTCCCAAGTAGGAAAGGTATTTGTGCTGAACCGTGAATGTACGAGTGAAAATGCAGATACGAAGGTTTCATCCTGCAAATCCAAATAAAACGCGTCAACCTGCTCAGGCGTTAACAAACCTTTATAAACGATAGTCTGGCTTGACAGGCTTGCGAAGTAAAAATCAAGCTGTTTGTGAACGCCCCAATTTTCAGCCTGCTTCCGGATGACATACAGTTTGCGTTCAAAAGCAAGGCTGTCTTTCAAATCGTTTGCGGCACCGATAAATACTTGGCGCACGTATGGGCAAGTACTTTGTGCCACTGTTCCGATTTTTCCGACATTAACGGGAACGGTTCTCCAGCCGAGAACGGTCTGCCCTTCCTGCTCAATGAATGCATTCACCTGTTTTTCGATCTTTTTTCTTTCCTTTTCATTTTGCGAGAAAAAGACCATTCCTACCCCGTAACGGCCTTTTTCAGGCAGCTTCATTTCTCCGCACTCTTTCTTAAAAAAAGCATCAGGGATCTGAACCATCAGGCCGGCGCCGTCTCCCGTATTCGGGTCACTGCCCTGTCCTCCTCTGTGATCCAGCTGGCAAAGCATCTGCAGTCCTTTTTTGACAATGTCATGTGAAGGTTTCCCTTTTAAATGGGCATACAAGCCGATTCCGCATGCATCATGCTCAAATTCCGGACGGTAGAGACCTTGTGCTTTCGGCATTTGATTGTAAGTCATAATTCCTCTCCCCCGATCAGTTTCCGTTAATTATCGGTCATAAAATCTGACAACTTTAAATTAATTGTAAGTTTTCAAAACAATATAAACAATATATAATTTAGATCAAATACATCTCAAAATGAGATAGATAGGTGTGAACGCAATGGAATTACGCCAGCTTCGGTATTTTATGGAGGTAGCAGAACGGGAACATGTGTCAGAAGCGGCTGATCATCTTCATGTCGCCCAATCCGCCATCAGCAGGCAGATTGCAAATCTTGAAGAAGAGCTGAAGGTCACTTTATTTGAACGGGAAGGCAGAAATATTAAGTTAACGCCGATCGGCAAACAATTTTTAGAACATATTAAAACAGCGATGAAAGCAATTGATTACGCGAAGGAACAAATCGATGAATATCTTGATCCTAATCGCGGAACCGTCAAAATAGGATTCCCGACGAGCCTTGCAAGTCAGCTTTTGCCGACAGTGATTTCAGCATTTAAAGAGGAGCACCCGAACGTTGAGTTTTTGCTCCGCCAAGGATCTTATAAGTTTTTAATTGAAGCCGTAAGAAACAGGGACATAGATGCGGCGCTGCTCGGCCCCGTTCCGACGGAATTTCCCGACATAACAGGCAATATCTTATTCACAGAAAAGATTTACGCGCTTGTTCCGCTGCATCATTCGCTTGCCAAACAAAAAAATATCCATTTAATTGATCTGCGCGGCGACCAATTTGTTTTATTTCCTGAAGGATTTATTCTCCGCAATATGGCGATTGACGCTTGCAGACAGGCTGGCTTTGCGCCGCTTGTATCAACGGAGGGCGAGGATTTAGATGCCATTAAAGGATTAGTCTCCGCAGGCATGGGCGTTACTTTATTACCTGAAAGCACCTTTGCGGAAACCACACCTCGGTTCACGGTCAAAATTCCGATTGAATTCCCTCAAGTGAAGCGCACCGTAGGCATTATTAAGCCAAAAGGCAGAGAACTGGCTCCGTCTGCGAATGATTTCTATCATTTTGTCATTCAATTTTTCTCCAAACTTGAACAATATCAATAAAAACAAACCCGAGCTTCAAAACGAAGCCTCGGGCTTTGCCATGTTTTATTGATTTTTCTCAGCTGATCGGGATGGACAGTTCAACGTGGCAGACAAACGCTTCCGGATCGATGACTGATTGACCGGTCTGTTTATGCGGCGTTTCTTTATATGTCTTCAGCTGAGCTGAGGAATAATTGACGATGCCGAGCCCAAGCTCTTCTCCCTGCTGATCAAGCAGTCTGACAACCGCCCCGCTGCTGAATCTGCCGTTAATCTGTTCGATATCCTGCGGTGACAGCGCCACATTTCCGTTCGCTATATCGCGGCTGCTTTTCTTCTCCATCACAATCTCGCCTTCGGGGCCGGAATTAAATGCAAGCCATTGTTCTTTGTGGTTTAACGGGAGGGTTCCTTCCGCTTCAAAATAAGTTCCTTCAGCCGCCTCTTCTACCGCTTGAAGCAGAATGTCCGGGGCGTTAGCCTGCCCGAGGAAACCTTTAATACCGGAGGCCATCACAATTTTAAAAGCATCCAGCTTTGAACGCATTCCGCCGGTTCCCATCTCACTCCCGGCATCTCCCGCGCTTGCTTCTATTTCCGGGGTGATGTCACTTACATGTCTGATTCGTGCCGCTTCCGGGTTGCTGCGCGGATTATCATCATATAATCCGTCGATATCTGATAAAATCACAAGCATGTCGGCATCAATTAAGCCTGCGACCTTTGCCGCGAGTGTATCATTATCACCGAATTTCAGCCGATTGACTGTGACGGTGTCATTTTCATTAATAATCGGAATAATGCCTCGTTCCAAAAGGACGTTCATCGTATTGCGGACATTATGATAGCGGTATTCATCAGAAAAGTCGCTTCTTGTAATTAAAATTTGTGACGCGACATAACCGTGCGCTAAAAACAGCTTTGAATAAGCTTCCATTAATAATCCCTGCCCGATGGAAGCAGAAGCCTGTTTTTCAGGGAGGCTTTCCGGTTTCTGAATAAAGCCGAGCTTCCGATAACCTGCCGCCACTGCGCCGGAAGATACTAAAATCACTTCATAACCGCTGTCTTTCAGCTGTGCGATTTGATCCACCAATGTCTCCAGTTTTCTTCTGCTGATTTCTCCGTGCAGGCTCGTCAGTGAGCTGCTGCCGATTTTCACCGCGACTCTTTTGATCTCCGTCCGAGACGTCACTGTATCACTCCTGTTTTTATTTTATAGTGCTGCTGTTTTTTCAATTGTTTTGCTGATCTCAATAGAACGTTCAGTCGCATGTTTAATGGCTTTGGCAATGGCTTCCCCGCCGCCTTCAGACCTGAGCGCATCAAGGCCGGCTGCAGTCGTGCCGTTTGGAGAGGTGATGTTTTCTCGAAGCACATCCGGTTTTTCCCCCGTCTCCATCAGCATTTTTGCTGCGCCTAATAATGTTTGCGCGCCGATTTTGCGGGACAGTTGTTTATCTAAGCCGGCTTCTTCACCTGCTTTTTCGATAAACTCCATTAAATAATAAAAGTACGCCGGTCCGCTGCCTGCGATGCCGGTGAAAATGTCCATCTGATCTTCCTTGATCACATATACTTCACCGAGACATTCCAGAAGGGATACCGCAGTCTGTGCTGAACTTTGAGAGACATGGTCTCCGAAAGCCGCAGCTGTTGCCGATTCGCCGATCATGCTGGATGTGTTCGGCATGACTCTTACAACCGGCTGATTCTCATGTAATGATTGTTGTATAAATGAGGTTGTTATGCCTGCCAAGACAGACAGGATGATTTGATGAGGTTGAATACGCCGTTTCAGCGTCTCCAGAGCGATTTCAGCATCCTTCGGTTTCATAGCTAAAATAAAGACATCAATGTCTTCGGTTTTCATGCTGTCAAAAGCTGTGCCTTGAATTCCGTATTGATGTTCCAATTCAGCGAGTCGCTCTGTATTTCGGCGGTTTGTCACGCAGATGTTTTGATTGGGAATTTTTTTTGCGCGGACCATGCCTGATATCATTCCTTCAGCCATTGATCCTGCTCCTATAAAAGCAACTTTCTTTTGATCTAAGATCGGTAACATCTCCCTTGTTCGTATTTTGTTCGCATTTTTCACACGTTTTTTATGTTATCATGTCAGGAGTCAATGTCAAGTTTGAAGGTTTTATTGATATGTATTGTTCCCTGTCTGCTATTATGTATAATGAATCACAGAACACCCCGCCTGAGCCCGGGCGGCGGGGTGTGTTCCGGACAGATTTAAAAATTATCGGAAAGGGCTTTTTCTATCAGCTTTTTGCAGCGGTCAAGCTCTGTCTTAAGCTGTTTTTTGTAAAGTTTCGCAGCTTCATAGTCTTTAAATTGATAGAGAACGACTTCCTGGAGTTTGGCTCCTTCTTTTTTGACCTTTACCTGTTTTAAGATCCCGTCATCCAAGAGTTCGTGGAGTGAACGGTATACCTCAGTATGATTCGGCTTAAAACCGATGGGTTTAAATTCGGAGCGCAGCACCTCGAGAAGCTTCAGTCCGTAAAGCCGTTCCTGCTCTGTCATTGTAATCATGTAAAGCTTTAAAAAAGCCCTTTGTTTCACTAAAAAACCGGTTGAACTTCTTTTTTCTTCTTTCAATATGTGCACACCCTTCCCTCCAACAAATTATTCCATGTACTAAATATTCTCTTTATATTCCGTTTTCCCTTTTATTGTGCGGACAGTTTAATTTGTATTTATTTGTTTTTTAGAGCGGCAGGAAAAAACATAATTGAACATTTGGTACATAGTTTATTTAGTTTAATTATAACTGATATCGGTTTCTTTTTCATTCCTTTTTTCGCACAAATCCTTTATATCTGCTCATTCAGTTTTAAGGAAACAAAAAAAGACCTGTCTAAAAAGACAGATCCCGTTTTTTAAGGATTGGTTGACCATAAACCGGCAGCTTTAATGAAAATGCGCGGATGTAATTTCAATTGAGCAACCATATATTCTGCAAGATCCTCAGGCTGCATGACTTTTTCCGGATTGCCGTCTGTCAGATTTAATTCAATTGACATATCGCTGGCAACCGTGCTCGGAGTCATTGCGCTGACACGGATATTGTGTTTTCTGACTTCCTGCATGAGAGATTCAGTCAGACCGAGAACGGCAAATTTCGAAGCGCTGTACGCACTTGTCGCCGCGGCGCCTCTTTGGCCGGCCGTAGAGGAAATATTAATGATATCTCCTGATTTTCTCTCAATCATTTCAGGAAGAACGGCGCGTGTCACATGGTATACACCCATTACATTAACTTGAATGATGGCTTCCCACTCTTCTGGCGTAAGATCTAAAAATCCGCCGAATTTGCTGATTCCGGCATTGTTAATCAGGATGTCAATCTCACCGAGATCTTCTTTAATAGAAGCGACGGCTTGTTCGACCTCTTTTTGGCTTTTCACATCGGCAGAAGCGAATGATGCCTTTACACCAAGGGCTTCCACTTCTTCTGCAACCTTCTTAACATTTGCTTCAGTGCGGCCGATTAAACCGATATTGACTCCTTCTTTCGCTAAAGCAATAGCGGCGGCGCGGCCGATTCCTCTGCCCGCACCCGTGATAAGAGCCGTTTTGTTCTGTATGCTTTCCATGTCTTTCACCCTTTCTGAATGTCCTTATGTACGATTTCACATTATAAGCAGAAAAAAAACAATTAGCAAATAAAATGATTCATCAATCTCTATAAAGGGTATCAACTGAAAAAAAGGAGTGAAAAGCAGATGATTATCATTTTGTATATCAGTGCTGCCGTTGCGGCTGCCGCCTTGGTTTATTTAGCCGTATCAGCCGTGCGTTTTAAAAGAAACACAGCACCTGATATAAAGAAGATTAACGTCACGGCAGCGTCCATGCAGACGTCCGTTGAAGAAATCAAAACAGAAACCCGTCTGTTATCACAAAAGCAGAAAGAACTGCAGGAAGACTTTCTCACTAAAAAAACAGCCGTGCAAACGACGGCTGCTGAAGCAAAAGGAACGACTCATGTCCTGAAGATGCTCTGGGACGCCGGTAAAAGTGATTTATGAGCCTGCATGTCATCCGCCGTTTTTGCTGACACTAAGAGAATGAGCGGGTTCAAGGAGGCATAATATGATTTGCAATCGTGAGCGGCTTGCACATTTTTTGCGCCAGCTTAAAGCATTATCATCTTCGGGAGAATTTACAAAATCGGATTTGCTGACTCCGGAGTTCCATTTAGCAAAAGACGGAGATTTGGATATATATTATTCGCCTCATAATGAGTATATCAACCCTCATGCTGCAGTTGTCATCTCCGGAATTACACCCGGTTTTTTTCAGATGCAGCGGGCTTACAAAGCAGCGGCACAGCTTTTAAAAAACGGCGAATCTCTTGAGGTGGTAGCATATGAGACAAAAAAAGCGGCCGGGCTTTCCGGTTCCATGAGGCAGCACATGATCGAAATGCTTAATGAATGCGGTCTGCCGGCCGCGCTCCGAGTTGAGAATTCATCCTGTTTATTTGGTTCAAAACGGGAGCTGCTTCATACGACATCCGTTATCAAACACCCTGTTTTTTATAAACAGAAAAACTATACGGGACATCAGCCGCTAATCAGCAGGTCAGCTCTTCTCAGCCGTTATGCGCTGAAATATTTTCCGGACGAAATAGAAATGATGAAAAAGGACATTCTGCTTATCCCTCTCGGTAAAGCAGCAGAATCCGCCTGCCGCATGCTGAAGAAGAACGGGAGGATGAATCATGCGGTCATTTTGGAAGGCTTCCCGCATCCGTCCGGCGCAAACGGACATCGTTTCAAACAATTTCACGAAAACAAACAATCGTTACGTGAACAAATTCAGCGCTTTGCCGAGTTTCTTCAGAAGCTGTAAAAAACGCCCCGAGCCTTCGGGGCGTTTCTGTTAAGAAGCATATTCAGGCAATGATTTATCGTGTTTTGCCGTTTTTTCTTCAGGTATTTTGATTTGATTTGTCAGGATTGCACTTGCGAAATAGAGCGCCGCGAAAATCCATACTACGCCTTGTGCGCCGACAAGCCCGATAAACGCCCAGGCAAGCGCGGGGCCGACAAATGCCGACAGGCCCGCGGCCAGATTTAACACAGACATGGCAGCACCTTTATCGCTGCCGGCCGCCGTCGGCACGATAGCTCCGATCGGAACGAATCCGGCCAGAAGCCCTCCCCAAATAAAGCCGACAATGCTGACGAAAAGCAAGTTCCCATGTGATACAACAGGAGCATAATATAATAAAAGGGTAAAAATGCCGCAGCCCGCTCCTCCGAACCACATGACAGTCTTTTTCCAGCCGAACGCATCGCCGACTGCACCGAAGATTAAGTTAAAGACGATATTGCCGAGAAAGATCGTGCCCCAAATCTGCAGCCATACATTTGTAGAAATGCCGTGCTGCGCCATATGCATTGGGAGAAATACCGGAAATCCGTATGTTCCGATACTGTTGATGATCCGAACAATCCCCCCTGAAAGCACACGCGGATTTTCAGCAAGGATGGTGATTCCTTTCATTAATTCCTGCACCTTTTCCTGTTTACTTGCTTTTTTCTTTTCAAAGCGGTCCCTATTTAAAATCAAAGCAAAAAACGCGCCGAGGCATACCCAGAAAATTGAACTCCACAGCGTATTCAAATAGCCGAAGGATTTGATGGCCCAGCTAGAATACCAGGCTCCGAATACAAACATGCCGCAGCAATATGCAATCCAGAACCAGCCGACCGCCGTACTGAGCTTGTTTTTCGGCGACCGGTAAATCACCCATGTCAAAAAAGAATAGGCAAACAGCGGATAGCCCAGCCCTTTAATAAAATACGTGACATACATTACCGGCAAATTAAGATTTTCAAATCCGTATGCGATAAACGCGGCTGTTCCGATAACGTAAAATAACAGCCCCATAAACATCGTCCGCTTTGCGCCGAAGGCTTCGAGGCAGACGCCTGAAAACCAAGACGCTATTGCGAGAGAAATACCGTAAACCGTAAACAAGGATGCTGATTGCTGTACCGTCAAGCCGTTTTCAACTAAAAACGGGCTGAGCCAGCCTTGTTCAAGGCCGTCCCCCATCATAAACAGCACGACCCCTAAAAATCCCCAGGCAAGCTGTTTCGGAATTCCTATTTTATTAAGCATTTTTGTTCCTCCTCAGCAATCTTTCATGTTGTCATCTCATCCCCAAGTCAGGCTTTCACCGCTGGGCTGAAAATGCGCAAATAATTTTTGCGTATGTTTCCATTCTTCATATAGGAAGAGATCCGTCTGATCCGATTCGGGTTCAATTAGCTTTGTGCGGTTCGAAAGTTCTTCTTTCACACCGAGAGCTTCGTTGCAGATCATCGCCGCCCCCATTACGGATGCCTGGCTGAAGCCTTCTCTCTTATAAATCTTCTTTTGCAGAAGGTTAGCAAGAAACTGTGTCAACGCATCACTTTGGAAACCGCCGCCGCACACCTTCACATCATTTTTTGAAAAGGAAGTCACTTCTGTTAACGCCTCATAGTTCCATTTGATTGAAAAAGCGATTTCCATCAGAGCGGCTTTGACAAAATGCGCTCGGCTTAAACTTTGGGACAGCGGGGCATCAAAAATAAATCCGCCTTTTGCGAGTGCGTTTTTCTCAGACGATAAATAGGAGCCTAACGCAGAAACACAAGCTTGATCATGTTTCGGCAGACTGGCGATTTCCCGTTCCATGACGCTGTAGGATTCATTCGGATAAAAAATGGATTTTAATTTTTGATAATTGAGTCCTGTTACACCCGGATTAGTTTCAAGAAGCCATTGACCTTCTTCTGTATGGCAATTCAGCCATGCATTCTCTAAACTTTCGGTTCCGGTCTCCGCTGTTATCTTTGTAATCGGCGTCGTCGTGCCGGATACGATGACGATATCTCCCGGCTTTGCATCTGCACTTTTAATGGCAAGCTGTGTGTCTCCCCCGCCTGCAATCACAGGCACTCTTTCAGAAAGACCGAGAACCGCCGCTTTTTTAAACGTTAACATTCCGACAACCGTCCCGGATCGGACGAGTGAAGGAAGAATGGCAGAAGGCACCCCGAAGATGCTGCATAATTTCTCTGACCACGCCTTTTCCCTTACGTCAAACAGCAGTGTTTCAGCGGCCTGTGACGGTTCATAGCTTAAAATTCCGCTCAGCTCAAATGTCACCCAGTCACTGATGCTTGTGATGTACTTCACTTCTTCCCATAATGACGGCTGTCTTTTTTTTAACCCGACAAGTTTCATGGCGGAAAATAAAGCGCTCGGAAGGCGTCCGGCGCGCTGATGCACTTCTTCTTTTAACTCGATCTCCCCCTCCCATTCGCGCCCTCTATTATCAATGTTGGGCAGACCGAGAAACGCCTTTTTATCTTTATTGATCAGAACAATTCCCTGCCTCTGGCTTGTTGAGGTGATGCCGATTAATGTAATATGAGGGCTTTTGGCAATAGCCTTTTTTGCCATAGCGCTGATTTGCGTCCATAATCTTTCCGGCGAGAAATAACGGCCGTCTGGATAAAGCGGATCCGTCACATATTCAATGTCTTCCCTTTCCAGTGCGGTCACGTCGCCGCCGGCAGTCACAACCGCGACTCGCGCATTCCCTGTCCCGATGTCAAATACAAGGTAGCCTTTTTGTTCAGCCATTACAGCCTCCTCCTTTTTCTATCCTTCCATCTCAAGTTCTCTTTTGTTATAAAGTTCACGTATTGAGCAGAGCTGATCTTTTTTCCATTTGAAAAGCGCCTCATTTAAAATCCTCACATGGTGATCCTCCACCTCAAAAGTTGCGCCCGCTAAATGGGGAGTCGCGAACACATTCGGCAGTGAGATCAATTCATAATCAGAAGCTTCAGGCGGTTCGTGATAAAACACGTCAAGGATCGCTCCTTTAATCCGCCGTTCTTTCAGCACCCGCAGCAGCTCTTTTCGGTCTGTAACCGCTGCTCTTGATGTATTGACAAAAACAGCTTCTTGCTTCATCAATTGAAAGTGCCGGGCGCCGATTAGGCCGATGGTTTCTTCGGTGCGCGGCAAATGAACGGAGACAATATCACTTTCAGAAAATACCCGTTCAATCGTCGTTTTTTCATACTCCCTGTTCTCATGATTAACAAAGGGGTCATAGTACAGCACCTTGCAGTCAAAAGCCGCCAACAGCCGGGCGATTCTCTGTCCGACAGCTCCGAAACCGATAAGGCCGACTGTTTTCCCCGTCAGCTCATTTCCCCTGAATTTGACGTAAGCCTGCAAATAATCACCATTCCACTTCCCGTCCTTCAGCCATTGATGAGAAGAATACGTGTGGCGCAAAAATGAAATGACATTTCCGATAAACATTTCAGCAACAGCCTGGGCATTGCGGGCCGGTGTATAGAAGACGGGAATTTTTCTTTTAGTCGCCGCCGTGATATCCACATTAGACGGCATCCCTCTGCAGACGCCGATAAAAGCGGAATCCGGCAATATATCAATCACTCGCTCTGATACCTCATCAAGTTCGGTAATAAGCCCCGACGCGTTTGTCTCTTGAATCATCCGGATTAATTCATCTTCCCGATAGGCCCTGCCGTGCTTCTTCCACGGCAGGTGCACAGTCCGCCCGAACAGATCTGTCAGCTCCTTCAGCCCCTCGTCGTGATATGGTGCGGTAATTAAAACCGTCATGGTCCAAAACATCCTTTTCACATAAATTTTTTCACAAAAAAATCTCTTTCCCCGAAGAAGGAAAGAGATTCATATACCGTCTTTATCCGCATGAAGCGCACAAATATGTATAGACCATTCTTTCCTATCTTTCAAGCATACGCTTGCTGGAATTGGCACAATAAATGTTGCCGAGGTTTCATAGGGCCAGTCCCTCCACCTCTCTTGATAGAAAATAAAATGATGAAATTGTCAGGCTTTTAAAAAGAATAAACTCATCATAGATAAGTCTTTCCGTGATGTCAATACTTTTTTTCTGAATTGACGATCTATTTCGAAATGTTATAATGCTTACAATATAAAAAAAGAGGAGAAATGGCTATGAATTCTGCTGCAAAACAGCCAAACGGCGTCTTTAAATCGGTGTGCTCCCTGGACTGTCCCGATCAATGCGGCTTACTTGTGACAAAAAAAGACGGAAAAATCGTTAACATTCAGGGAGACCCGGATCACCCCGTCACATCAGGGAATATTTGCAACAAAGTCAGACACATGGCTGAGCGCATTTATGATGAAAAACGTTTAACCGTCCCGTTAAAACGGATCGGCGAAAAAGGCAAAGCCGTGTTTGCGCCTATTTCATGGGATGAAGCAATCAATACGATCAGTGCGCGCTGGAAAGAGCTTATTGCCGAAGAAGGAGCGGAAAGCATTCTCCCGTACAGCTTTTACGGCAATATGGGAAAACTGGCGGCAGAGGGAATGGACCGCCGTTTTTTCCACCGACTCGGGGCGAGCCAGCTCGAACGGACGATCTGCAGCAAAGCCGGATCGGAGGGCTACAACTATACAATGGGAGAAGGCGCAGGTACTGACCCGGAAGAGACCATACATGCAAAGCTCTTTATTTTCTGGGGAATCAATGCCGTCAGCACGAATATGCATCAGGTCATGATTGCTCAAAAAGCCCGGAAAAAAGGAGCTAAAATTGTCGTTATCGATGTACATAAGAACCAAACAGGCCGGCTTGCCGATTGGTTTATTCCCATTCGCCCCGGCACAGATGCCGCACTCGCTCTCGGTATCATGCATGTTTTATTTGCCGAGAACCTTCACGATGAAGCATTTCTCACAGAGTACACCGAAGGCAGTGAAGAATTAAAAGCGCATGTCAAACAGTATGATCCTGAAACGGTTTCTGTTATAACAGGCGTTAAAGCAGACGATATCAGACGACTTGCGAGAATGTACGGCGAAACCTCCCCTTCCCTTATCAGGATCGGAAACGGCATTCAGCACCATGACAATGGCGGAATGATCGTCCGCACCGTCGCCTGCCTTCCGGCTGTGACAGGACAGTGGCTCCGCACCGGGGGAGGCGCAATCAAGCACAACAGCGCGATATTAAACTATAACAGACAAGCGCTCCAGCGGCCTGATCTGCTTTATGGCAGGAAGCCAAGATCATTTAATATGAACAGACTCGGAAGCGTTCTTTTAGAAACAACACCGCCCGTACGCTCCTTGTTTATTTACGGAACCAATCCCGCGGTAGTTGCCCCGGAAGCGAATAAAGTCAGAAAAGGCCTGCAGCGGGAAGATTTATTTACAGTCGTTCACGATCTGTTTTTAACGGAAACCGCCAAATATGCGGATATCGTGCTCCCTGCTTCATCCGCCTTTGAAAACACGGATTTTTACACGTCTTACTGGCATCATTTTATTCAGCTGCAAAAACCGGTGATCGAACCATATGGGGACAGCAAATCGAATACGGCAGTGTTCCGTTTGCTTGCCGGGGCGATGGGCTTTACCGAGCAGGAGCTTCAGGATTCCGATGAAGAATTAATCAGACAGGCGCTGGACTTTCCCGCCAATCCGTATATCGAGGATATTGATTACGATTCGCTTTCATCCCATTCTTTCATGAGAGCCAATCGGAAAAAACCGCTTTTTCCTGGCAAGCTCAAGACACCGAGCGGAAAAATTGAGTTATATTCTGAAAAGATGAAACAGGACGGTTATCCGGCGCTGCCGACACACATCCCTCTTGAGAGCGATGATGATTTCCCGCTGTTATTTGTCCCGGGACCGAATCATAACTTTTTAAATTCGACATTTTCGAATAATGAAAAACACGTAAAACTGGAAAAAGCGCCAAAGCTTTTTATTCATACAAAAGATGCTGAGCGCCGGAACATCGAAGACGGGGAAACCGTGAGAATATGGAACAACCGCGGCGAATGTGAATTGACAGCTTCAGTCGGCGAACAAGTGCTTCCCGGCGTTGCAGTCAGCCAAGGTCTTTGGGCTGACGCGGATGATAAAAAACAGCTGGTCAATTCACTCACTCCCGATCGGCTTGCAGATATGGGCGGAGGCGCTGTTTTCTTCTCCGGAAAGGTGCAGGTGGAAAAGATCGGAAAGCAAAAATAAGCTCCCCCGCTCTTACTGAAAGTGAATCCTTTCGGCGGATTTGACCGTATAAAACATAATGACTTTTATTGGAGGTTTGCTGTATGGATATTATTACCGGCATTGGCATCGCTTTAGCCGGATATTTCATAGGAGACGGATTAAAAAACTTTAAATCACCTGATCCTCATGAACACACTGACCAAATTCTCATCAAAGAAAAAGATCTTCACTTCTACATTGGCTATTATTTAGGAGTGACTAAGGAAGAAGCAAAACAAATCGTGCCTGACACTTCCGATATTCCGCATATCACCAGAAACGGAAAGCGGTATGTACAGAAAACTGCATTACGAGAATGGCTGACTGCCATGCTGGAAAAAGAATAACAGCTGCCGTGAATAGCGGGAAGAGAGTTCTTCTCTTCCCGTTCATTAAGATTTGCCGCCCTGCCTCTCTTCAACCCCAAACATACGACAGATATCATTCTTACTTAACGAAACATCCCCTTCTTTGGATTTCAAATAAAACCCTTTCGTATATAACCGTATGACTTCCTCATATGCAAGCTCATGACGAAGGAGCGCCATTAAACGCCCGTCTTTTTCATCCTGTTTATTGAACCATTCATACTGTTCTGACCAGTTCACTTTCTGCATGTCAAACACCTTCTCGCTTTGGATTAATGCCCTTTTCGCATTTATTATACTTATTTCACCTTTTGAAAACACTCCGACTGCCTGTGACATTTGTAAAACAGCCGTACCTCCCCCTTTTAGTCACCATATTGACTTATTTCCCATTTCAATGTATATTGTAATTGTCAACATGGTGACAATTTATATTGGAGATCACTTATGGATATTAATTTACTAATGAAAGAACTGCATTTTATGCAACAAAGTTATGCATCACTGTTTTCGGTTGTCAATAAGGTGCAAACTCGCGGAGACGAATACTTAGAAATGTTGACTTCCCGACAGCACATGACTCTTATCGCTATTGCTCATTTACCGACGGAAGATACCACACTTATGAATATCGCTAAAAAGCTGGGCACAACAAAACAAACCGCTAACAAATTAATTTCAAGCCTTGCGAAAAAAGGATATGTTCACACTGTGCCAAGCAAACTGGATAAACGTGCAATCAATATTGAAATTACCCCTGAAGGAACAAAAGCGTTAATTTCCTGTTCAGAAAAATCCACCTATTTTTTAGCGGATATGTTTCACGAATTCACAACTGAAGAAGTTGAAACATTCTGGAGGCTATTGCAAAAACTTTATCGTTTTGATGGTGAAGAACAGGATGGTTTTGAAGAAAAAGCACATTTGAAAGTTGAAGACCAGGCTCAATTCATCCCAGATGGCTATGAAGAAAAAATCATGGCTGAATTTTCAAAACGGCGATACGGGAGTGCAGACGATGAATAATATGCTTTATCGAAAAGTAAAAGAGGCAAGGAATAAGATAAAGGAAAAAAGCTATGAGCAGAAAAATAAAATTGCTCAATTTATCTCTCATGCCAAATATAAAATTCATCGCAAACGCAAACTGGACCGAGCCGGCAATTATATATCAATTGCCATTGGACTCTTTATCCTAACTGCCTCGTGGCTGACCGAAACACAATGGCTGCTTTGGATAGGTGCGGCGAGTATTTTGAGCAATGCCTGTTTGCTCATTATAAATCCTGTTAAAAATTGAAAAAAGCTCTCTAAAAGAGAGCTTTTTTTATTAATCGTCCCAGTCTTCATCTTCTTCCCAGTTTTCTTTCATCTCATGAAGTCTTTCATAAAAGAACTTTATAAAATGGGCAGAATTAAGTTCTTTATAGCCACCGAATTCACTCCAAATAACAACTGGACATTCTCCTTCACTGTTGATTTTATTGGTATCTAAGCAATACCCAAAAAAATCAACATGTTCTATGACTACTAAGCCATTTGGCAACCCCCTATATTCATGATATTCCCTGGTTGTTTCTACAACTGAAGCACCGCCAAAATCATAGCCTAATAAATCGATTCCATAAACCCCGCCAGAACCATAGCTTCTAAGAAACCATTTGTAGCTATCTGGCAGCGTGACTTGAAGGTCTTGCTCAATTTTTAAAATTTTATCTTCTCCAACCCCACCCGTAAAATCTTTTTCTTTTGCATTATCTGCTATGAATTCTTTTACTTTCAAATAAAAATCCATGGTTTATAACCTCTTATTCTTTCTCATATTGTTTTGCTCTCCACTTCCAATACCTTGTCTTAAAATTATTGTACTGTTTCTCCAGGTAAACATCATTCCTGAAGCTTTCTCCATTACCTTTAAGGCCATGTATTACGTCGCTATACTTTGTATGTAAACTATTAGGTATCTCAAGCAACGGTCCACTTTCTTCTTGTATGAGGTGATGTAAGTTAATCTGTGTTCCGTCTTTAGCATAAGGAGACTTACCATCTTTCATTAATTCCAGGTTGGTTTTTCCTTTTGGAGTTTTTTGATTAATATCAATGTCATTTAAGGTATAGACTCTACGGCTTACATCTCTAATTTGTCCTTTAACTTTTACTTTGCCGTCTATTTCAAAGGCACCGTACTTTTCTTTATTTAACCAAGGAAGGTTTATTACTTGACCGGTAAACGGCTTTCTCGTTCCATCCGGGATTTTCTTTGCATTGGTCAAAAGTTCATTTTTAAGGTTTTGGCTGTCAACCACATTGTATGGTACGTTATCAGCTAGAGCAAATTTGTACTTTGGATGATAGGGAAGCAGATCTGGAAGGTTTACATCCTTAAGTTTCTTCCCTGCCTGTCCTGCCTTGTTTATGATCTTCCCCGCCGCATCAGCTTTGTTAATAGCTCCTGCGCCTTTGGTTCCGACGACGACCACAGCCACTGAACCGACCGCATATGTCACCCATCTTGATCGGGAATACGCATCTCCGTTCACCATATCTTTTTGATACGATTCTTCTATTGCTGTTGCAATAGCATCGTATGTTTCAACTGGATGAAGCACTGCATTCCCCAGTGCTGACAAGGTTTCTCCCGGATCGGTTATAAAGTCCCATAGACCGGTTACCGTGTCTTTCCCGACATCATAAAGACCGACGCCGGCTCCTTTTAAAATATCCCAAGTCACTTCTCCGGCTTCTTCCATCTGTTTTGCTTGTTCAAGCTGAATGACATATTGCTGTTGGGAAGGTTCAAGGTTTTAAGAATGAAAAAAGAATACTTTAAAAGATAATACTAACGAAGTATTTCTTCAAATCCCATCTCCATAAATTGGTACTAATATATGTTATTAGCACACTGATTAAGGGGGGAAGATATAATGAAAAACACGGCAAGTATTGAGATTAGATACATAGAAGATCTCAACGATAAAGAAGGACACTTCTTCTACAAATCTACAAAAGAAGAGTTAAGTAAAGATGAGGAAGAGTTTGATTTAAGCATGGGCGATTTACTCTGGGGCTTGCAGATGGAGATTTGTACGTTCGAGTTCTCCGAACTGAGTATGATCCACTAAATCTAGATAAGTTTGTTTATTATGTTTCAAAGTATGAAGAAGATTAAAAACAACAGACCCCTCACTCTTGTGAAGAGTCTGTTTTAATTATTTAGTCCTTATACTCCTCAGAAAAGCACTTCTATTCTCTGTAGCATTTGTCAGCATAGTCGCATTTTCATTAAGCCTTTGGACTAATGCTTCTTTAGCTTTACCTTCAAATGAAGAGAGTAAAGCAACATACACTTCAGCTATAACCTGTTGTGCTGAAGAAAAGTCTGATGCGTTTTTTGTGTCTTCTTTTAGGTTCTGGCAATGAGTTTTTAAACTTGAACCCACAATTTTTTTTAATTCCTCATTCTGTTGTAACCGTCTGTAAAATTCATCTGCATCCATATTAACTCCATATGGCAATTTAAATCCCCCTTATAACCGTAACCAGCTTGCTAATTCATTATCCTTATCTTTTAAATCCTCAGCCATTTTAACAATAAACTCACTAATATCCTCTAAATCTCTAATCAAATAATGAAGAGAAGCCTCAGTTTGATACTGTTCTTCTGAGTCATAAAATGCTGCCCCATCTTTCACATAAGGTGCGTGAAACAATACAGCTTTATCAACATCGCTTGGTTCTAGATCCTTGAATTCTCCCAATCTCTTACCACAAATCGATTTTACGTCATACACCATTTTGCTGTGATCATGAGGGAATCGTTCAATTGCTTGTTTCTTTGTTTTTAAGTCTTCGATAGCTGCCTGTAATCGTTTAGCTAATTCTTTTGCATATTTAGCATCGACTTTAATGGTTTGCCCATTCATACCTGAATAAGCTGAGAACGATTCGATATTCTGGTTATAAACACCGTTGCTGCTATCAACACTCTGGATATTACCATTCTTATCAAATTTAAAATTCGAATCATTTAAACTATGAGTATCAGGATTTTTTGCAAATGCTTGGCCATAGAAAGAAGTAATCAAGTTGGTCAAAATACCAGGAACTCCGTAAGAAGAAATTAGTCTTTGAGCTCGATCTTGACGTGCGATGCTTGGATCTTTCGTGTATATCGTTGTTCCGTTGTGTCTGTCGTATTCTAAAAACCAACCTGATCCCACCATATCATCAGGATTAATGATTGCTTTATGATACAAATCAAATTCGCCATTTTTGATTTTATTCTGTGTTTCTTCATCGTGCAGTTTAACAATGGAAGGGTTGTTAAAAGCTACACTGTAAACGTTATTGTTTACACCAGCGTATTCCGCATCTGCCCCTCCAAGTGAGTGACCTGTTGTCGAAATCACTGTGTTAGTGCCAGCATACTTTTTCACTTCATTGGCAACGAGCTTATCACCTTGATCAAATTGAGATGTCTTAGTGACAATTTTGTATTCTCCACTCTTAATCATTATTGCTTGTTCCATACTGCCGTTATACTTGGCAATAGCTTTAGAGTTTTCGGACGCATCTTTTTTCATTATGTATTGGACTTTCTTTTTCGGGTCTTTACCCATGACTACGTTGCCGCCATCTGCACTTATAACATCAGCTTTAATTTGTTCCTGATTTGTTCCTTGAAAACCTACAACAACATTTTCTGGTTTTTTTGGTTTTACCCATTTACCTTCTTTTTTCTTGGCTTGGACAAATACGTAAACATCTAGGCCTGTATCTGGATCTTTTTTGATTTTCTCCACGTAAAAAGCCTTGTTTGATCCATTTTCGATTGGAGTCTTATTTTCATAGGCTTTTTTCATTTTCTTTTCACTGTATGTATTTTGACTGAGAAAATAATAGTCTTTATCAGTTAAATTAGGTATGTCAGTCTTTGTATTCATGTACAATACCCCTTCCTTCATGTAAAATGTAAGACAGAAAGGATGGTTTTATGAAAAAATACATAATTATCCTTATAGCTCTGGTTATTATAACACTTGGAGGGATATTTATGAAGGAACAACACGACAAAAAAATGGAAGCCCAAGAAACTCAGCAAAAAGAAGAGTTGTACTCTTTGGCTAAAAAAAGAATGACTGACTTTATTAAAACAAACTATAAAGATGTTGACCGAATTGATTACACTGACGATTATGAAATTAATCCAATGGGCGGCATTGAAATCAATGGTTTCCTTAATGGAAATAAGAAAAAAGAAATCTGGGGAATCTATGATAAAGGAAATGATGAAGTAGGTTCATTTACTGTCGATGCCACTCGGAAACCTGAGTGTGAAGATAAAGTATGCGAGTATTAAAAAAACCCCCTTCACATTATTGTGAGGGGTTTATTTGTTTGGGCAGTCTACATGCCAACAGGAGGATCAAACTTTGCGATTACCATCTTTTATTCTCCTTTTTCTTCTTTATGTCTACAGTAGCCACATAAATCATCTTCTTCAATGTGAACAGCTAAAAGCATTTCTTCCCAAGGAATTTGTTCATAATCCCTTCGGCACTGTGGGACATAATTGATGGCTCCAACACCATGTCTTAAAAATGTATACCACTGCTTGTCAGTTAATCCTTCAGCACCCTTATCAATAATCAAACGGGCAATCCCTAATGCCACGGGATTTTCAATCAAATTATTCGCCAAAACTTCTTCCAGATAATAAGCAAACATGTCTCTTTCTCCTAAAATACGGGCTTTCAATTCTTCTTCTTCATATTTATCCATTAATTGTTACCCCCTCTATAAGTATCCTTAGTATACGGGACAACTAAAACAATAGTTTCAAACGTTTAGGTCTTTTTTCCAAATAAATAAAAGAATTCCCTCGAAAATTTTCAAGGGAACTATTTATTTACTTAAACTTGTTTACCGAATTGACCAGAAATGTATCTCCGTTTCCCATCATAAATGAATTCCCAATAACCCTTAGCATTGTTTGAACCTCTTACAGAGCCTGAGATGTTAATTGTCTCACCAAGTTCCAAAATACCGACGTTCTTAGCGTTATTACGGTCTGGTTTGTCCATAACGATTGCAGCGCTTTTTACACCGACAATTTTGATCTTACCAACCGATTTGATGCCTGATGGCTTAGAAGGTCTTACAATCTTAACTGGTTTAGCAGATGAAGCTTTGCCGAATGTATCAGTACCATACCCTTTATAGTTGAATTGAAGGTGTGGCTGATCTACAAACCCTGTCCAATCTCCACCCCATTCAAAGCCAATTGATTTGGCATAAGCAATAAATTTCTTAATATCAGATGCACCATAACCATTCCATTTAGTATCAGATTTAGAATAACCACCAATCGTAAATTATCAGATTGGCTGTTCCACCTGTTCCGCTAAGTGGTACTGATTTTACTGCACCTCCGTATGGTACGAATTCAACCGGAATTGAGCCGAAAATGATTTCCGGATCTGTTTTCACATGCCCCCTTAAAATTAAAAACGCTCCCCATTTTGCGTACATTGTTGTCCGCGTACCTGCTGTAGCCCCATTCTTTAGCATGATGTTGGCATATGTGACAGCTCCGTTCCATTTCTTACGCTCAGCATCAGAGGTATGTCGGATTTGATTAAAACTATGTGCAGTGAACTGTTGTAACAATTCTTCCATTTTAGCTTTGAAATCTGATGTGAACTGTTGAAGTAGCTCCCCTACTTTATCCTTAAATGACTTATTCACATGAATATCCTCATCATTTAATACTGATTCCTTATAAATCGTTATTACCTCCTTATCTGATAAATGCTATTGCTACACCATATCCCTTATTAGAATCATATGGCTGCTTAATTATCATGACTGTTAATCCTGTGTTGTCTTCCGCTTTGGATCCCTTACCATTCTTAGCTATAATCTTATCACCTGCTTGAACAGTATCACCAATACGTAAATGCACCTGTCCAATAAGTCCAACAATATGCCACTCATCACGCTCCTGTCGTGAAGTGTAGTCTAATTCAGGATCATAGTCCGGATTGGGCTTAGGAAGGCTTTTCTTTTCAGTTTTTATGTTCCCATCCTTATCTGTGTATTCAACTTCAGTTTCTTCATAGATCAATCCACCGAAATCATTTCTTAAGTATCTGTCATTCCAATCTCAGCACTACCTAATACAACGCCCGCTGTCTCAGAAATAACACCTAGCATCTCATCACCTTTTTAAGCCTTGCGAATCTTATCTCCTTCAAGGGTTACAAGGTATCCACTTTCAATCTTTTTGCCATCTGCAGATTCAAAATACTCAGCATAGTCCTTGAAGTTTGAAGCACTTTCAACACGACCAGCACCTAAAATGTTACCGTTTTGTGAGTCTATTTCCCATTTAGCATTAGTGGTAGCCCCAGGAAAATGCGAATTTACAACGTTAATCAAATTCAAACATAAAAAAGTCGAATTCCCTGTCCTTTAAGGAGAACGACTTTTTTATACGACTTCTTCAAGTAAATCCCCATTAACCTTTTTTGGGGACTATTTGTAATCTCTGCGCAGTGAAATTATACCTGTGCTAGCCCGCCATCTACGAACAATTCAACACCCGTCAAGTAACTGCTTTCGTCTGAAGCAAGGAAAGATACAGCGTTTGCTACTTCTTCAGGTGTCCCAACTTTTCCAGCTGGAACAGTATTTCTCGTATTTTCCATGGCTCCCTCAAGTGCATCACCAAAAAGCTCATCGTATGCAGGTGTAAGAATAACTCCTGGACTAACCACATTTACACGGATTTCAGTGCCTTTCAGGTCAAGAATCCAGTTGCGAACTAGTGCTCTTAATGCTGCTTTAGATGCTCCATATACACTAAACGCTGGGTTGCCAATTGATCCAGCAGTAGAGCCCGTTACAATAATAGAACCTACTTTGTCCGGGAATAGTGATAACGCTTTTTGAACAGTAAAGATGGTTCCTTTAACGTTAATGTCGAACGTTCTATCAACCTGCTCTTCAGTAATTTCACCTAATGGAAGGAAGTTGCCGATGCCTGCATTAGCAAAAAGAATGTCCAACTTACCTTTTTCCTGCTTTATAATGTCATATAGTTTGTCTAAGTCTTCAAGCTTAGAAATATCACCTTGAACACCGGTTACGTTCTTGCCAATTTGGTTAACAGCTTTATCAAGTTCGTTTTGTCTACGTCCCGTGATATAAACATATGCACCTTCGTTTACAAATTTTTGTGCTGTAGCAAGACCAATCCCACTTGTTCCACCCGTTACAAGCGCTATTTTACCTTCAAATTTACCCATACTTAACACTCCTTTAGAATTAATTTTATTTTATGTCTAGTACCTTTAAGTACTTGAAGAACAACTTACAAGATATAGTATCCTTCAGTAAGCACATTATCGGAAGTACCCACTTTTTTGTGATATAGTAACTAAAAAGTAACAAATGTGGAATGGAGAGCTTTAGACATGAAAAAATTTAGCTGTGGATTTGAAGTGACAAAGGAAGTTATTGGCGGAAAATGGAAAGGCCTTGTATTATACTTTTTGATGAATGGACCAAAGAGAACGAGTGAATTAAAGCGCATTATCCCAAATATAACTCAGAAAATGCTGATTCAAACACTTAGAGAGCTTGAAGCCAGTGGACTTGTGAGCAGAAAGATGTATAATCAAGTACCGCCGAAGGTTGAATATTCATCCACTGAACTTGGAGAATCTCTTAAACCTATCTTGCAGGAGCTCTGTCAATGGGGAGTCCATTATGCAGAGCAAGAGTATGCAGAAGGTGAATATGAAATTGTACAACCAGAACAACTAAAGTTAGGATTGATGTAGCTGCTGAAGTAAATGCTAAACAACTTCAATACCATCACCTAACAGATGAAGAACAGTCAGAAATAAATGAGATATTCAATTTTGAAAGTAAGTTCTAATAAGAAGTGTCATGAACTATATTCAGGAGAACTTTGATGACATTCAAAAAAGAGCTGTTTCAAATGTTAAAGAGAAGGTTCAGAAACTTAGCAAAAAGATAAATGAAGACATCAGTAATAACATTTAATGCCTATATGGTCTCTTCGCATGCATTTTTTACACAAAAAGACCTGGATTTTAATTCCAGGTCACACTTACACCTTGTAATCACTTTATTTTCAGTACGTTTTGATTGATATAACAACGTTTTTGACAGCTCATAATAATGGATTTGGGGTCACACTCAGGTCACACTTCGGGTCACAATTTGCTCAAATCCCCTCTTGCATTTGTCGAACTGCTTTATTCAAGATCATAGAATTTGAACAAAACCTTACACCAAGTAGTCATGGTGATCGGCAAAACAAAGACAGATATAACATATATTAAAATATCTCTTGCATTTCTACAGCCGCCATGCTATATTCATATAGCGATGAGCTGAATTGTGTAAGCCGATGCACATGCCCTTGCGGCGCACACGAATGTGGCGTGTGGTGTATCGCCTCAATACGCAAAAGACGTTTGCTTCTGCAAACGTCTTTTTTTATTATCCGATTTTCGTTCCGTTCGGTACGGTCTGCTCGGGCGTAAGCAGGACGACGTCTCCTTTTTCCGGGATGCCGCCGAGAACGAGCACCTCTGATTTGAATCCGGCGATCCGCCGCGGCGGAAAGTTGACAATAGCGGTAACCTGCCTGCCTGTCAAATCACCTGGCGCATACCGTTTTGTAATTTGGGCGCTTGATTGCTTTATGCCGATTTCTCCGCCGAAATCTATTGTCATCTTAATAGCCGGGACCTTTGCTTCCGGAAATACTTCTGCTTTTACGACCGTTCCTATTCTGAGATCAAGCTTCATAAAATCTTCGATGACTGCCATGTCAAAACTCCTTTTTTACAATCATGATACCAAAAAAAGACACAATTTATTTAACCGATCTTTGGGCTTATTTATCTGTTTGAAAGGTGTTTCGATAGGCGCGCGGTGTTATTCCCTTATGTCTGACAAACCACCTGGTAAAAGAAGACAAGTTTTGAAAGCCGACCTCATGACTGATGTCTGTCAGCCGGCATTTTGTTTCAATAAGCAATTGTTCCGCTTTCTTCAGACGGAGCTCGGAAATATAAGCTTGCGGGCTTTTCCCCGTCTGCCTTTTAAACCAGTCAGAATAATAAGCCGGGTGGTAATGTTCGATTGCGGCAAGCTCTTTAATAGTAAAAGTCTTTGAGAGATTTCGGCGGATATACGTGATTGAATCATTTGTACGGCTTTCTTGCATCTTTTCAGCAATATATTCTGCAAGCAGACTCAATGAATGAGACGACTGCTGCTTTGCCTCTTCTGTCAGCAGAAACCGAATCGAAGTCCAAAAGGAATCAAGCTTATTGATCACACCGGGGTCAAATGAGCCTCTTAAAAAATATGCCGGCATGTCAAGAACGAGACATTCATTTCGCTCCAAAGAACGGAACCGGTGTTCATGTCCTGGCGGAATATACAGCATTTGATCCGGTTTTAATCTCACCTCACGTCTTTCTGTTTCCAAGTCCAGCTGTCCTTCGAGAGGAAAGAGCATTTGACAGTATGTGTGAACATGGGAATCAAAAATATGTGAATAAGTGCGCCGCTCACAAACGATGTTCTGTAATGAATCCATTTGCCCCTCCTTTTTGGATGATCTGTTTCGTGTTTTTAGTTTACATAATAATATTATTGTTTATTTAATTGTAAACCTCTTAAAAAAGCAACAACGGCAAACTTCCGGCTTTCCTTAATTGATTCAGTCAATTCAAATGCACTCTGTTTCCTCAGCGCAGCAAAACCGTGAAGCAGGCTTCTCAGTCCTCTTGCGGCATGGATTGCGTTTTCGGGACGTGCATAACCGTTTGCTGTCAGCAGCCTGACAACAAGATTCACAAGCTGGCTGGACAGATTCTCCATTCGGCTGTCTTTTATTTTTTGAAATGTTGCTTCATATAATCCGGGATTGGCTTCAGCGAAATTGATATAGGCATCAGCAAGTGAAAGCATGACCCTTTCACCTGTCAGTCCTTCTGAGGATGCCGCCATGTTTTCATATAACATGGTTAAACCGGAGACGGCCAGCTCTGTCTTAATTCCTTGAAGACCATTGACAAAATTATAAAGGGAAGGCGGTTTTACGTTTAAGGACTTTGCAACGGCCGCAAGCGTCACTTCATTCAGCCCTTTTTCGTCAGCGATGCCTGCTGCGGCTCTCAATATCATGTCCAGGCTCATTCCGACTCTCGGTGACATTATAATCGGCCTCCCCGCAGGCTTCGTTCGGCTTCATCAGCAGCCTCAGCCATCATTTCAGCAGGATGATAGAGAACATTTCCATGACCAGCGGCCAGACAGCTTGGTTGATGAGCGATAAGCGTTCTTGCTGTTTTTACAGCTTCTTCTTTATTCCAGGTGGCAAAGGCGGGAAACGGAAATCTCCATTTCAGCTTTCCTGAAACCGCAAGGCCGCCCCGTACTTGAAAGGCATCTCCGACGATCAGCATATTATCTCTCAAATCTTTAAAAGCAAGACTCCCCGGCGTATGACCGGGAGCGGGAATGACAAGCAAAGATCCGATCCGCTCGCCGCCTTTCAGCAGGCGATCAGGTTCGGTCTGAATATTTTTCGGCACTCCTCCCTTTATCGGCGTTTGTGCTTCATGCTCAAATAATGAAGTGTCACCTTTCAGCAAGAAAGAATCACGTTCAGAAATACAGACATCAGCATCTGGAAATTCCGCAGATAATGAGTCAAGCGAACCGATGTGATCTCCATGCGCGTGGGTGAGCAATATGGTATTCAGCGGTTTCCCAAGCTGCTGCAAAGCTTGTTTGATTCCTTTATGGCTGTTGGGAAGGCCGGCGTCAATCAGGGTTACCCCTTCTTCCTCCTCAACCAAATAACAATTCACCGGGAAAAGCACCGGAAAAAAGGTCAGCTGCCAAACGTTTCCGTATTGTAAGATTCTCATCAATATCCCCCTAAAACTAATGTTATTAGTTTTATTATAACTAATACCGTTAGTTTATCAAGCGTTTTCTGTTTAAATCTTAAAAAAGGCGCGGGCGCTTCTCTCATGCCAAAAAAAGAAACGCGCATACTGTGATAAAAGATGCTTTCAGCCTGCGAATAAATCAGACTACTAAAACCAGCCGGATAAGCATACACTACTCAACGGAGGGGGAGTTCCACATCATGCATATCACACTTCAAAGCATCTGCCCTGTCTTAATGATTGCCTTTTTTCTGTATAAAAAGGTGAAACGGTCCGTCGGCTTTCAGCCTTTGAAACCCCGCTGGCTTTATACAAGAATGATTTTGTTTTCATTGCTGGCCGCCGCTCTGGCTTTTTTCAGCATCACACACCCGGCTTTATACGGGTATCTTATATTCGGCACTTTTTGCGGCTGGCTTCTGGTTCTGTTTGCCAAACGAAACATTTCTTTTGAAGAGCGCCGCGGAAAAATGTATTTTCGGACTCATCTGTGGATTGAACTTATTCTATTAACGTTATTCCTATCGAGATTTGTTTATCGGGTTATTGAAATTTACCGGGTCACAGCGGATTTTACCCATCCGGAGGCATACAGCCAAACGGTCGGCGCAGATCCGCTGACCATCAGTGTCTTTTATTTCATCGCTGTTTATTACAGCGGCTTCTCTTTTTATGTTTTAAAAACGAGCAGAGACCAGACAAATAACAGTCAATATGGCTGACATCCCTGCCTAAAAAGCAGGGATGTTTTTTAATCGTGCCGCGTATGGTGAATCATTTGCTGAAGCACATCTAACACATGTTCATCCTCAGGAGAATAATAGATGGATGTTCCTTCTCTGCGTGATTTGACGAGGCGCAGATTTTTAAGAAAACGCAGCTGATGAGAAACGGTAGACTGCAGTAAATTCAGCTTTTCTGCGATATCATTTACCGCGTGCTCACCCTGTGACAGCAAATGGAGAATTCTGATTCTGGTCGGATCAGACAGCGCCTTAAAAGTCTGGGCAACCAAAAATAATGTTTCCTCATCTAAATCGACAGCGGGGTCATTCATGTTTCCGGATTCGTGAAATTCAGTCATATACCTCACCCTTCTTTTCTCAAGTAGCCCAATTATACCAAATGTCAATTGATGCAGATACATCCTGTGCCTGACAAAAGAACCGTTATTTTAAATTTATGTTTCAAATACGGGTTTCTGCTTGGTTTCGCGCATTCATCTGTGTCATAATGAAAAAGTCATAATGCTCCTGAAATTGAGGGTGAAACACAGTGGAGAAAAAGAAAAAAGGCTGTTTCGCTGCTGCGGGTCTTATGATGATATGTGTTTTTGTCATGGTGTCCTTCTTTCTCATCCTGTTATTTTCAAATAATGAATTGCTCAAAAGTCTTCCGTTTGATGTCAAACCGATCGTGCTTGAACGGCTGACGGATTACAAACCGCTTGTGGAGGACGAGCTGGATGAAAAAGGGCTCACTAGATATACATCGCTGGTACTCGGCATGATATATCAGGAGTCAAAAGGAAGAGGAAATGATCCCATGCAGTCTTCAGAATCTCTGGGTTTAAAGCGAAATCAAATCAAAAACCCTCAAACCAGTATCAAACAGGGAATCAAACAATTCACTCTCATGTACCAAACAGGCAAGAGAAAAGGCGTAGACTTGGATACGATTATACAAAGCTACAACATGGGAGCCGGCTATATTGATTTTGTGGCTGAACATGGAGGATCGCATACTGAGGAACTGGCAAAACAATACTCCGAGCAGCAGGTCAAAAAGAATCCGAAACTTTACACTTGCGGAGGGAACAAAGGCAATTTCCGTTATCCCTACTGCTATGGTGATTACACGTACGCAGAAAAAGTAAAAGCAAAAACAAAAACCGTTGAACAATCCTTAAATGTAACAACACTTGAAACGCTTGAAGAGTAAAAGGCGCCCTGTCTGAGGCGCCTTTTTTCAATAGAAAAAACCGCGCGAAGCACGGTTTTTTTTAATAATACGGCGATATCATTAAGTATACAATGACACCCGTCAGACTGACATACAGCCAGAGCGGCATCGTCCATCTGGCGATTTTTTTGTGGCGCTCAACCTGCATGCTGAAACCTCTGATCAGCGTAAACAGCGCAAGCGGCACGATGATGGCGGAAAGGCAAATATGCGTAATCAAAATAAAGAAATAAATCCCCCGAATGATGCCGTGGCCGCCGAATAAAGTATTCTCAGCTATCGAGTGATACACGACATAGCAGATCAAAAACAGCAGAGTCGTCGTAAACGCCGCCAAAATAAAGCGTTTATGCGCTTGAATGTTTTTTTGCTTAATCATAAAGAGCGCTGCCAGCAAAAAGATAAAAGTAAAGCTGTTAAAAATGGCATTTAACATCGGCAGAATATGAATATTGGCAATGCTGACCTGACCCGATTTCGGCATAAAAAACAGCACCGCAATTAACCCGTTGATCAAAACGGTCAATGTCAGCACGATACCGGTATAACTTTTAGGTTTGTTGTTTTCTGTCTGATTCATCTTATGACCTCTCTCAATTTTACTGACTATCCAAATGGTATGAGAATTCAGCTTTGATGTCAACGGTTTCGCCCGCTTCGTCAGAAATTAGACAAACTTAAGCCCTAAAAAGACCGGGTGTTTGAGACCCGGCCTTTCGTCATATTATGCTTCCTTCAACAGTTCTTCTATCACCTTATGTTCGTTTTCATTCAACAGATTTTTTGGAATGATCCGATCAATCGGTTTGTTCATATGCTGATCGAGAATGTCGGCTGTTTCCTTATCCCCCGCGATTACGAGGCGCTCCCATTTATGTGATGAGGCCTTTTGATCAAGGTTTGAAGCCAATCGTTTATACAGCCTGTTTTGATTTTCTTCGACGTGGGCTTTAGCAGCGTCTTCGGCCATTGATGCGGAGCTCTCGCTTACATCCTGCGGTTTCCAGGATTCATTGATGACGTCGTATTGATAGTGCTCTACACCTTCAATTTTTCCGAGTACGGTTTCGATAATCTTCACTTCATTTTGCTGGGTGAGAATAAAAGCCGTGCTCGGATATTGTTCACGGAGAAGTTCCAATTGGTCAAGGACGGCCGTTTCTTCCCAATAAAACCGTGTTTCGACAGGAACTTGCAGCTCAATCGTCTCCCATATACCGCTTTCCCCCGATGCAAAAAATACGAGACTTCGCGGCATTTCTTTACCGAGCCCATCGATATATTGATAGACACGTTCCATGATGCGGACGAGGGATTTTTCTTCTTTTGGATCACTGACAGACAGATACTCCTTTAATCTCCGAAAACCGGTTTTTAAAGCGATTTTCCACTCTCCCCCCTGCTGATCCGGATTTCTCATATCCGTATTTACATATAAGGAAAGCATTTTATCAGGAGATTCCGTCATTACGTACTTCAATTTGCCGATGAGCGAGTCAATTGCCATCATAGATTCCTCCTTTTTCCGCTTCTCCCTGTTCCTTTCCCTATCCCGGCCTCCTTAAAAACGTCAATCTGCATATATACGGCAGACTTTTCTAAAAAAGTTTTTGCAAAACCCATTTACAAACCAAGACATCATTTACTACAATGGATACTTGTGTTTGACTAAGACGTTTTACGCTGTGAAAGGAGTATGATTTTGTTTACTGCAGAAGAAAGAGATCAGAAAGAGCTGGAAAAAGAGCTTCATAAGCTTGAATTTCAGATTTTCAGAATGCGGGAGAATCTGATAGATGTATCAAAAGACGCGCGAGTGCTTGGTATTGATCAATCGAACAATGACGATTGGATCATTGTTTCCTCGATTGATGATGGCCAAACATGTAAGATTATGCTGACTGACTGTGAATCAGCCTACCGGGGAAGAGGATGTTTTTCACTGATTGCTTCCTATTATGAAAATGCCATTCATATCGGGGACATTAAAGGCCCGCCGAACCACGGCTACGGTTCGATCTGCATGAAATTTTTAAAACATATCGCCAGGGAGCAGAATATCCCGAAAGTGACGGGCGACATCGCTAAGCGTGATTGGGATCATGTCGACAGACTCGTTCATTTTTATGAAAAGCATCAATTTGATGTCTGGATTGACAAGGATACACAATCAGGCGGCATTAAATGGGTCGACCTGTAAAAAAGTGATAGAAAAACCCCCTTTTCTATGGTGTAATAGATAAAACCATATAAGGAGGGTTTTTTTTGTATCCGGAAAAATTGAAAAAAGGTGACGGCATTCGTATTGTTTCTCCGGCAACGAGCATGTCCGTTATGACAGATGAAAATATAAATGCCGCGAAGACAAAATTGGAGGAGCTGGGTTTTTGTGTGTCTTTTTCAGAGCATGCGAAAGAAATAAATGAATTTGATTCATCATCCATTGAATCGCGTGTCCGGGATCTGCACGAAGCTTTCGCTGATCCTGACATCAAAGCGATTTTGACGACACTCGGCGGGTTCCAATCAAATCAGCTGCTTCGTTATCTTGATTATGAAAACATCAAACAGCACCCGAAAATCCTTTGCGGCTATTCAGATATTACCGCCCTTGGCCATGCCATTTATCAAAAAACCGGGCTTGTCACATATTCCGGCCCCCATTTTTCTTCATTCGCCATGAAAAAAGGATTGGACTATACGATTGACTCTTTCTTAGCCTGCTGCGCTTCTGATAAGCCGTATGAAGTAAAGCCTTCGGCCGAGTGGAGTGATGATAAATGGTATATGAACCAGGAGGACAGACGTTTTTATCCGAATCCGGGTCCGCTCGTCATTCAACCCGGTTATGCGGAAGGAACACTGATCGGAGGAAACCTCTGCACCCTGAATCTTCTGCAAGGCACGGAATACTTTCCGGAGATGGAACAAGTGATTCTGTTTATAGAAGATGATCATATGTCTGACATTCATATGTTTGATCGGGATTTGCAGTCACTCATTCATCTTCCCGCTTTTTCAGCCGTGAAAGGAATTGTCATCGGACGGTTCCAGCATGCTTCAAATGTGTCTGAAGAAGCTCTCTGCGCCGTCATCCGTACAAAAAAAGAACTGTCGTCTATGCCCGTTATCGCAAACGCTGACTTCGGCCATACTTCTCCTATGATGACTTTCCCGATCGGAGGAACATGCAAAATAGAAGCCGGCTCAGAAGGCGGACGAATATGGATCGATCGGCATTAATACATAAAGACGGGAAAACCGCCCCGTCTTTTATTATTTCGGTGTCTTATGCCGCGGCGTTCGCGGAGCGATCATAATTCGTCCGCCAGCCGCTGCCGTCACCCATACGGAAGCTCCTTCATAAAAACGGCTGATTTCTTCATGACACGCGGCATGTGCCAGTTCACGTTTATCATGCGTTCCGTCTTGTTTTTTCACTTTTAAAATAAGTACAAGCTCGTGTCTGCCATTCGTCATCACGCCGGTACGTTTCACCTTTTCAATAACGGCGGGCCTTCCCTTCCCTCTTTCAAGCGCCTGAAACAGCCTGACAGCAGGCATAGACAGTCCGATAACGAGCACAATGGCGCAAGCGGTGCATATTCCTGCTTGAAATATCGGTGATTCTGTGAAGGTATTCCACAACAATATAAGTTCCGGCTCCATTCGATTCATCCCTTCAGATGCCGCTTTCACATCCATTCCTTATTATATTAGAGAAACGCTTTTTCTTTTTCCGCATATAACGATTATACACAGACAAAAAAGGGAAGAAAAAAAGAACACAAAGCATTTCGCCTTGTGTTCTTCATCTCTATATGAAACTAGTCTAACACTTTAACATTTACTGTTCTGACGCCCCAGTTGTTAGCGTCACTTTTCTTTGCAACAAATACGTCAATTTTATTTCCTTTAATTGCGCCGCCTGTATCTGCTGCTGTTGCCACTCCGTAACCTTCAACATAAACCTTAGAGCCAAGCGGAATGACACTAGGGTCTACCGCGATGACTTTTGCATCAGGGTTTTTGTTTAAGTCAACACCGGTTGCCGTTACACCGGAAATGCCGCCGTCGTTAGCGGAGTAAGCAGTTGCAGTCATTGTCAGCTGCTTTTTAGGCTCTTGTTGGTTTGTATTTGATTGAACAGGCTGCTGTTTTGCTTCGACAGCCTTCACTTCTTGTTTAGGTTGTTGTTCTTGAACAGGTTCTTGTTTAGGCTGCTCTTTTTGGACAGCTTCTTGTTTTGGCTGTTCTGTCTCGGCAGCTGGTTTTTGTTCAGGTTGCGGCTGGCTGGCTTGAGCCGGCTGTGCAGCCTGTGCCTGACCTTTCACCTTTAATGTTGTGCCTGCGTAAATGATATCTGATTGCAAGTTATTCAAGCTTTTCAGATTACCGACTGATGTTCCGAATTTCTGAGCAATTTTCCAGAGGCTGTCGCCCTGCTTCACTGTGTACTGCCCAGATGTGGTTGTTTCTACTGAAGAAATAGTCAGTTTCTCTCCTTCAATGATTAAATCAGAAGATAACTGATTCCATTCTTTTAAGTCCTTTAGGTTCACTCCGTTTTTTTGCGAGATCCCCCAGAGCGTGTCACCCTTTTGCACCGTGATTTCTTTAGCAGAAGCGTGAGCTCCGAATGCAGTTGTTGAAATTGCTGCAACTGCGACAAAGGACATAATCGTCTTCTTCATAAGTAAATCCTCCCTTGTTAGCTTTTTATTGGCGGCTAACAGGTGATATCGTAACATATGAAAATGTCAGTTCAATAACAAAACGATTTGAATTAGATTACAGTTCCTTTACATGAAACATTTCTCTCACTTGGTAAGTCTTGCTGAAACCTTGATACAGCAAGGGTTTTCAAGCTTCTGATTTTTCCGGCGCAGATGAAAAACACAATGTGCAAATTTCTAAAAAAACTTTTTTTCACTCTGTTTCTCTTACATAATTTCGGATTTCTTCTAAAAAAAGCGCTCCGTATTTCAATCGTTTTTGTTCCCCGACCCCTTTTACGGAAAGAAGATCATGATCCGTTTTCGGGAGTTTCGCAGACATTTCTTTTAACGTCTGATCCGAGAACACGACAAATGGAGGCACGCCCTGTTCCGCTGCGATCTCTTTGCGGAGACGCCGGAGAATCTCAAATAATTCATCATTTTCGGTGACGGCGGCGGCCTGTAAGGCTTCTTTTCTCGCGACTGCACTCTTTCCAAGCAGAACGTCTCTTCCTTTTTGGGTGACCATAAGCGTCGGAAAAGTCCCGTCTGCCATTCTGATGTATTCATCTGAAATAAGGAATTCGATAAAATCACTGATTTCCGCTGCGGTTTGATGCTTCATAATGCCGTAAGTGGACAGGCTGCTGAAGCCGTTTTCCAGCACTTTTTTATTTTTTGACCCGCTAAGCACTTGCGCCACCATCGTTTTTCCGAAACGTTCATTCATTCTGATGATGCATGACAATACCATCTGCGCTTCTTTAGTGACGTCATGCGCGCTTCTTGTATCAGTGCAATTGCCGCATGCTCCGCAAGCTTCCGCCTCATTCTCGCCGAAATATTTCAGAATAAACCGCTGCAGGCAATCTTCGGTATGACAGTAATCCACCATCTGCCTCAGTTTTTTGAGATCCTGCTTTTGTTTTTCTTCTCCGGCAGCCGATTGATCTATCAAAAAACGCTGCACCATAATATCCTGCGGCGAAAACAAGAGCACGCACTCGCTATTGAGGCCGTCGCGCCCTGCCCGTCCGGCTTCCTGGTAATAGCTCTCCATATCTTTCGGAATCTGGGCGTGCAGAACGAATCTGATGTTGCTCTTATCGATTCCCATTCCGAAAGCGGACGTAGCAACCATCACTTGTATCTGATCGTTAAGAAACCGCTCCTGCTGATCTTTTCTGTCATCATCCGCCAATCCGCCGTGATAACGGCCGGCATTGATGCCGCTGCGTTTTAATTTCTCATATAAACGGTCCGTTTCTTTTCTTGTTGCTGTATAAATAATGCCGGCTTCGTGTTTATTTCTTTCCAGGTACTGCTCGATAAAACGGTCTTTGTTTTCGCCCTTTACGACTTTGAATGTTAAATTCTCTCTGGCAAAACCGGTATACACAGTTTGTTCTTTATTGATGTGAAGCTGCTTGCAGATATCATCATGAACCTCAGGCGTAGCCGTCGCCGTTAATGCGATGATGACGGGCGGCTCTTTTAATTCATTAAAAAGGATTTCGATGTTCCGGTAACTCGGCCTGAAATCATGCCCCCATTGCGATATACAGTGAGCTTCGTCAATGGCGACAAGAGGAACCGTAATATTCTGCAGGATGTGAATGAATTCAGGAGAAGTCAAACGCTCTGGCGTGATGTAAAAGAGCCGGTAAGCCCCTTCCTTCAAACCGGTCAGGCGCTCATGAATGTCACGGCTTGTCTGAGTGCTGTTAATATAAGCTGCCGCGATACCCGCTTCTTCAAGCGCATCGACTTGGTCTTTCATTAAGGAAATAAGAGGGGAAATAACGATTGTGGTTCCTTCAAACAGCAGTGCGGGAATCTGATAGCAGATTGATTTCCCGCCCCCCGTCGGCATAATGCAGACCGTGTTTGTTCTCTCCTCTGCAACTGATTGTATCGCCTGTTTTTGCCCCGCGCGAAGGCTGTCGTAGCCAAAATAATGCGCCAGAAGGGATTCGGCTTTATCCAGCATATGTCGTAAAACCTCACTTTGTCTTTGATTCTTTTATTTTATCATACTGATAAAGTACGCTGCTCAAGGTCAAAATAAAAAGCCATCTCCGCAAGGGAAATGGCTTTCGCTACGTATGCCGTACGCAAGTAAGAAAGTTTTAAACCACCACTCCTCAAAGTGGGTGTTTGCAGAAGCGTTCCTGTCGTCCTCTGCAATGGAGGCATGACATTCCAGCTTCGATATAAAACTCCCTATTACAGCTTAAAGGTTAAAACTTAATTAACAATACGAACAATGTAGCTTCTCTTATATCCTACACCATCAGTCGTATTTTGGCAAGGGGGTTAATTCTTTTACAGAAAACCTTTTTTCTGTGCAAAAAATGCTTTTTTCTCGATAAAAGTTGTTTTTTCGACAAAATATCAATATATCAATATAAGATTGCTGCGAAAGCTGTCACCAGTTTCTTCTATATATAATAGAAAAAACTCTCACACCCTATAGGGGTGCAAGAGTTTTCGGCAATTAGATTAGAATTTTGCAGCCAGATCTTTCGCTTCTTGCAGTCCTTTTTCAATGATCGCTTGAGCGTTATCAGGCGCAGCATTGTGGCCTTCAACGACAACTGTGTGAAGATCTTGAACTCCCCAGAAGCCGAGAACAGTTTTCATGAAGTTTAATGACATTTCAAGAGATGCCATCGGTCCTTCAGAATATACACCGCCGCGTGCGTTTAAGAGCGCTACTTTTTTATCTCCCATCAGACCTTTAGGGCCTTCAGGTGTGTATGTGAAAGTAACCCCTGCGCGAGACAGGTAATCAACATAAGTATGAAGCACAGCAGGCACTGTGAAGTTCCAAAGCGGGAATGCAAACACGACTTTGTCAGCTTTGACAAATTGGTTTAAGTAAATGTCAGCTGTTGACGCTTGTTTTTTCTCTTCGTCTGTCATTTCAATTCCTTTTGAAGCTTTGAATGTTCCGTTAATCATATCTCTTCCGAGGTAAGGAAGGTTTTCTTTATGAAGATCAAGTTCAATTACTTCATCATTCGGATTGTTTTCTTTATAAGCAGCGAGAAACGCTTCATATAATTTTACTGATACGCCTTCTTCAGCCGTACGGTCACTTGATTTTACAAATAATACTTGAGACATTCTAAATTCCTCCCGGTAATCTTTTAATATTCACTTACAAATAGTATGTTACTTTCTTTTTTATATAAAGTCAACGTTTTTATTTCGATTCTGAGATTTTTTTATGGAATAAAAAAACAGGTACATGTGAATGTACCTGCTGATATTATTGTGAATCCTGCTCGCGATCCAGAATTTCGTAAGTTTGTGAGCTTTTTTGATCAACGGTTTCTTTATTTGAGAGGTCTTTCACCTGCTCGTGAAATTCCCTTTCATATGACGGGGCGTCTGTTTCCACATCCCCCTCTGCTTCCCGTTGCGCATCAACGGTCATTCTGGCGTACGGAACGGCTTCAAGCCTTTCATAAGGGATTTCTTTTCCCGTTTTTTCGCATATTCCGTATGTTCCTTTATCCATCCGCTCAAGCGCGGCATTCACCTCATCTAAAAGATTCTGATCGACTTCATCCAAGGTCTGATTCGTAACCCTGTCCAAATAAATGCTTCCGTGATCAGCCAAGTGATTATCTACTCCGTTTGACAGTTCTCCCGTGTCTTCCCTCATTGAATGTTTTTCTTTTGATTCTCCTTGAAGATCGTCCTTTAAATCGATTAATTTATGATAAAGGCTGTCCCGCTGTTCTTTTGATAATGACATATTCAGCATCTCCTTTTTCGTCTGTATTCCTGCTGCTCTCAGTTCAGTTATTACATACCCTCAAAAAAGGCGGCTGAAACAATGGGTCTCAATGTGTTCTCCCCCTGATGTTGACACTAGGTGTCTGCTGTTTTGTCTGTCTTTTTTCTTTCACCGGATCATTATCCTGGTTGTCCCGAAATTCTTCAGGGCAGGCTTTTTTGAGTTGGTGCTCCGGCGTATGGTATGTGGCGCCGATATTCAGCATTCCGCTCAGCTCTCCTATATTCAGCTTTTCAAAGTCAATGTTGTATTCCACTTTGTCCACTTTTACGCTCTCGATATGGACATACGTTTTTTCCCCTTCAACCGTTTGCGGTTCAGAATGACATTTATTCTGAAGCTCATCAAGCTGCTGTTCCACTTTCTGAAGCCTGTCTAATTCTTCTTCACATACTTTTTTGAAAAGCTCTTTCATTATTTTTTTCAAAGAAAATCACTTCTTTCCCCGTCACTCTTGGAAAGTTCTAGGTGTCCCGCATTGCGAATATATAAACATGGTATACAAAAAGGAGGTGAATGATGATGTTTTTTCCATCGGTTATTAACTTTGAGCATATAAAAATGAACGGAATCAGCAGCGGAGCGACTTTTAACACCGGTTCTTCCGTTATACTGAGGCGCACTGCCGCTAATAAAAGAAATGAAGGATATGGTGAACAAAGCGGAGATTGCACTGTAGTCGCTATCCCCATCATGAGTATTGATGATTCAGATCTGATAGACGGCACCGCAAATAAGGTCAGCCTTCGATAATAATATGGCTTGCATCCCCCAAATGTTTAGCAATTGATATATATAAAATTCCGTCTTTGAATACCGCCTGCATCCCCTTCGTTCCCTGAGCGGAATGAGGAAGGTCGAGTTTTTTTTCGAAATCGCCGTATTTTCCGGTCTTCTGTTTAAAATCCTGTTCATTGAAGAAGGATTTTCTCGTGCCTTTTACGACAATATATTCTCCGTAAGACAAAAGCTGAACATCTTGTTTCCGATAGCCGGGCAGATACAGCAAAAATTGGAGTTCATCATGGGTTTCCACTATATCTATAAGAGGAAAAGCATCCTCATTCCTTCTCATTTGCCCTTCTCCCTGCTGAAAGGGAAAATGAGAATGACCGTTTTGGAACGACTTCAATTGCTCATCATCAAAAATGTTTTTCCAAAAATCACCGCCAGACATGTTTTGCGCCATTTCCATCCATTGCTTCATCTTGTCGAAATCCATTTTTTTATCGTCCTCCTGTCTAAGCATACGGTCATAACAGCCGGCATACACCTGTATTAAAGGAGGTTTGCCTGTGGTTCAACCAACTCCATATATCAATATTAATATTTTCATGTTGAAAATTAATTCCTTTGAAAATGCTTCAGCGGTGAATGTCGGACAGAATTTACTGGCGGAATGGCAGAATTCCGATAAAAAGAATCAGGGGTACGGACAGAATTTCGGGGATGCTAGCGGCTTTTTCGGCACGAATGGGAAAGTGGATGACAGAGATCAAATTGATGCTCCGTCTACCTTCGAGTCAGCATGCGGCAAAATCCCCGCCGGGAAAGGAGACCCATTATGATGTTTTCGCCGGTTTTGGTAAATGTAGGGGGCTTTAAAGTGAATGCGGTCGACCGCGGCTCTTCCATTACGATCGGCCCGTATCAGCAAATCGATTATTTTTTATCCAATAAGATTAACTATGGATTCGGTGAAGAAAATGGTGATTTGGCGCCGATTTATATCCCCATCAGTTCTATTGCTGATCCGGATCTCATTGATTCGAACTCCGGAAAAACAAGCATTATCTAATAAAAAAGCCATCCGCCTGCATTCGGATGGCTTTTATGTCATATTTAGCTGCATAAGTATTTTGTTAAAATGGCTTGAACCTCGGTCAAGTCCGTTTCTTTTGCAAATTCCAATTCGAATGTTTTTCCCCTTGTCATTAATACTAGGCCCGTATCAGGATCAAACATCCCTGCTTCTTGAATGGCGAAGCTTTCAATTGTTTTATATGGAAGGAAGACGCGCACTTTCTTTTTGGAGAACATTTTATTATCAAAGAAAATCACTCGTTTATTTGTAAAGCATATTTGGTCAACCCGCAGTTTATAAATCGTTTCGATCCGTTCTCCCTCAACGAGCAAAGCCTCCAGCTTTTTTGTGTCGGTTGATCTGCTGACAGAAAAAATTCCCAATGAAGAACCCCACTTTCTGCTTCTATACTATATTTTATCAAATACATAAAAAAATAAGTTCTTTATCCCTATATAAGAATACGACATAGACAGCATTTAAACCATTACGAACAGATTACATTTTCAGAACGTTCATCGGATAGGCCTTTTCGCGAAAGGTGCTCTGTTATGAAGTAATACGGTTTTGCAGAAGAAAAGGTTTCAAGAAAACCATATTTTTTTCGAAAAGTCAGTTTTTTCTTATCGCCGTAAAAAACCGCGGCCTCTGAATGCCGCGGTTTCAACAAAACATCAACGATCTGTATCTTCAATTGTTCCTTATTTGTCTGTGCCTTTTTCCGAACATGCTGAAGCAAAATAAATTCATTCAGCTTTAGACTTCTTCAAAATACTCTTTGTAGAAGCCGCCGACTTTATTTGTGTTGTCCACGACAAAAATAAATTCTTCTGTTTCATTTTTGACTTCATACTCTTTGCCGGGCGTCAGTACGTTTTTGACAATGTATTTTTTCGCATCTGTATGTACGCATTTTACCTTTTTAACACTTTCTTTTGTCTGCCAATTATTATGAATCATCTGTAAAACTCCTTTTCTTCATCGATAAGCTTATTGTAGCCGTTTTTTCTTGTGAATTGCAATAACGGTTATCAATTGATTTTACTTGGGTCTGTATTATAAAATGACTGTATGCGCTTACTTTGCGCGGACATCAAGATGCTCAAAACAGACCATAAAAAATTTCGGGAGGTTTGTTACGAATGAGTTCTTTAACGATGCAGATCACAAAAAGGCTGGAAACATTTTTGCAAGGCACGAAGAAGCTTTATATTGACGGAAAATTTGTTCCGAGCGCTTCAGGATCAACCTTTGTCACACCGAATCCGGCAACCGGAGAAACTTTGATGACGCTTTACGAGGCACAGGCAGAAGACATTGACAGTGCAGTGAAAGCGGCACGCAAAGCCTTTGATCACGGCGAATGGCGCACTATGCCGGCCGCTTCCAGAAGCAGGCTGATGTATAAGCTTGCCGATTTAATGGAAGAGCACAAGACTGAACTCGCGCAGCTTGAAACACTTGATAACGGGAAACCGATTAATGAAACGACGAATGGAGATATTCCGCTGGCAATTGAACATATGCGTTATTATGCCGGGTGGTCCACAAAGATAACCGGACAAACGATTCCGGTCGCCGGCTCATATTTTAATTACACCCGTCATGAGCCTGTCGGCGTCGTGGGGCAAATCATCCCTTGGAACTTCCCGCTCCTTATGGCGATGTGGAAAATGGGCGCCGCCCTTGCCACAGGATGTACAATCGTTTTGAAACCGGCGGAGCAGACACCGCTGACCGCCCTCTATTTAGCTGAATTAATTGATCAGGCGGGCTTTCCTGACGGCGTCATCAATATTGTTCCCGGGTTCGGCGAGACGGCCGGGGAAGCGCTGACCAACCATGACGATGTCGATAAACTCGCTTTTACCGGTTCTACAGAAATCGGCAAAAAAATTATGGAGAAAGCCGCGAAAAGTATCAAGCGCGTAACGCTGGAGCTTGGCGGTAAGTCACCTAACATCATTTTGCCTGACGCCAACTTGAAAAAAGCCATTCCCGGCGCTTTAAACGGGGTCATGTTTAATCAGGGGCAGGTATGCTGTGCCGGCTCCCGTGTCTTCATTCACAAAGATAAATATGATGAGGTTGTAAGCGAAATGGTTTCATATGCGAAATCACTTCGGCAGGGAGCCGGTCTTCACCAAGATACGCAAATCGGTCCGCTCGTCAGTAAGGAACAGCATGAACGCGTGCTTTCTTATATTGAAAAAGGAAAAGCAGAAGGCGCCAAAGCCGTTACAGGCGGAAGCTGTCCGTTTGAAGAAGGGTATTTTGTCTCCCCGACAGTATTTGCGGACGTGGATGACAGCATGGCCATCGCAAAAGAAGAAATTTTCGGCCCGGTTTTAGCCGCTATTCCGTATGATACGGTAGATGAAGTCATTGAGCGTGCGAACCGCTCGGAATACGGCCTTGCAGCCGGACTTTGGACTGAGAATGTGAAAAACGCCCATTACATTGCTGACCGTCTCCAGGCCGGCACCATCTGGGTCAACTGCTACAATGTATTCGACGCGGCCTCTCCTTTCGGCGGCTATAAGCAATCCGGCCTCGGACGGGAAATGGGCTCTTACGCGCTGGATAATTATACAGAAGTGAAAAGCGTCTGGATCAGTCTGGAAGATTAATAAAACGAGAAACTGCTGCCTGCCAGCAGTTTCTTTTTTGTGTCATGCCGCCTTTTGCATATGAATATATATGCTTCTGAAGGAGTTGAGCGAGTGTGAGCACAATTCGTGAAAAAGTCAGAAGCCGCCAAAAGAAAACCATCTCCCTATTAAGAGAAAAGCAAAATGCTGACGGCTCATGGTCATTTTGTTTTGAAGGCCCGATTTTGACAAACGCCTTTCTGATCCTCCTTCTCACTTCTCTCGGAGACAATGATAAAGAACTGATCGCTGAGCTTGCAAAAGGCATCCGCGCGAAGCAGCGTCCGGACGGAACATTTGCCAATTATCCCGATGAACGGAAGGGAAATGTGACCGCCACTGTACAGGGCTATATGGGCTTGCTGGCTTCCGGCTTATATAACCGTTCTGAAGCGCATATGATTCAGGCCGAACGTTTTATCATCTCTAACGGCGGCTTGCGGAACGTACATTTCATGACAAAGTGGATGCTTGCGGCAAACGGCCTTTATCCTTGGCCCGCACTGCACCTGCCATTATCTTTCTTAGTGATCCCCCCCTCTTTTCCGCTGCATTTTTATCAGTTCAGTACATACGCGCGGATCCATTTTGTGCCGATGGCTGTGACGCTTAATAAAAGATTTTCACTGAAAAATCCCAACGTTCCGTCTCTCGCGCACTTAGATCCGCATATGACCAAAAATCCGTTTACATGGCTTCGTTCCGATCAGGAAGATGACAGAGATCTCTCTTCTCTATTTGCGCATTGGAAACGGCTTTTGCAGATTCCCGCCGCCTTTCACCAGCTTGGTCTCCGTACGGCCAAAACATATATGCTTGACCGGATTGAAGAAGACGGCACATTGTACAGCTATGCGAGCGCCACTATTTTTATGGTGTACAGCCTGCTCGCTCTCGGTGTATCACGCCACTCCCCCGTTATCAGAAAAGCGCTTGCCGGCACGAAAGCTTTACTCACGTCTTGCGGTAATATACCGTATCTGGAAAATTCCACGTCGACCGTTTGGGATACGGCGCTTCTCAACTATGCGCTCATGAAAAGCGGCATTTCAGATAACGATCAGATGATAACCAGCGCCGCCCGCTTTTTGCGTGAACGGCAGCAGACGAAAGTGGCGGATTGGGCCGTCCACAACCCGCATGCAGAGCCGGGAGGATGGGGTTTTTCAAACATCAATACGAATAATCCTGATTGTGATGACACAGCGGCAGTGCTTAAAGCCATTCCGCGAAAACTTTATCCCGGCTCATGGGAACGCGGACTGAGCTGGCTTTTGTCCATGCAAAACAGTGACGGGGGCTTCTCTGCTTTTGAGAAAAATGTCAATCATCCGCTGATCCGCCTGCTCCCGCTTGAATCGGCTGAGGAAGCTGCCATTGATCCTTCAACAAGCGACTTAACCGGACGGGTGCTTCACTGTTTAGGGGAAGCGGGGCTTTCTTCGGATCACCCCCAGATTGAAAAAGCCGTCCAATGGCTGTTCCGCCATCAAGAAGAGAACGGTTCATGGTACGGCAGATGGGGCGTCTGTTATATTTACGGAACGTGGGCTGCGCTGACGGGTATGAAAGCTTGCGGTGTCAGCCAAAACCACCCGGCCGTAAAAAAAGCGATCCGCTGGCTGAAGTCTATTCAAAATGAGGACGGTAGCTGGGGAGAATCCTGTAAAAGCGCAGAAATCAAAACTTATGTCCCCCTTTCTTACGGAACGGTTATACAGACGGCATGGGCTGCGGAAGCCTTGCTGCAATACGAAAAACCACATCACCAGGCCATCACAAAAGGCATATCTTTTCTTATTGAAAACCGGCATTACGAGGGAGCTCCTTTCAGCTATCCGACTGGAATCGGCCTTCCGAAACAATTTTACATCAAGTATCACAGCTACCCGTATGTATTTTCTTTGCTTGCGCTCAGCACTTTTATGAAAGTGAGTGAAAAGGAGGAAGAAAAATGAAACGGCACGCTTATCAAACCGAGATGCTGAATTGGTGTGAAACCTTGAAGGAACAAGTCATTCAGCAAGGCCGGTTCGATCGCTTCGCGGCACAAATCGACCGGATTTTTCACACTCTTCAGGATGATGGATTAACGGAGGCGGAATGGTACGAACAGGCATCAGGACTTTACCGGGACATTACCCAATCGGAAGAGCCGGATGAGCCCAGAGCTTTTGTGCCGATCGGCAAGCATGTACTGCCTAAACTGCCTTACAGTTATTCCGCACTGGAACCGCATATTTCAAGGGAAATCATGAAACTTCACCATACAAAACACCATCAGAGCTATGTTGACGGCCTGAATCATGCTGAACTGGAGCTGAAAAAAGCGCGGCAGATGAAACAGTACGACTTAGTGGCGCATTGGGAGCGGCAATTGGCGTTTCACGGCGCCGGCCATTATTTGCACAGTATTTTCTGGTTTTCCATGAACCCAAACGGAAAAAGACGGCCGACAGGCGCTCTCTTTCAAATGATTGACTCATCATTCGGGAGCTATTCTGCTTTTAAAGAACAATTTTCTCAGGCAGCTAAAAAAGTCGAAGGCGTTGGCTGGGCTATCCTTGTCTGGGCACCGCGCTCGGGGCGGCTGGAGATTTTGGCAGCTGAGAAGCATCAGCTTTACAGCCAATGGGACGTCATTCCTTTGCTCCCTTTAGATGTGTGGGAACACGCCTATTATTTACAATATAAAAACGACCGATCGGCTTACGTGGATCAATGGTGGAATGTCGTTGACTGGCGGGAGGCGGAGAAACGGTTCGAGCAAGCGCACCGCGTAATGTGGCCGCTTTATTAAAAAAGCCCCCGTTTTGAACGGGGGCTTGCTTCTTTTCCTTTAAAAAATACCGAGCACGTGCAGAAAAACGATAATAATGGCTACAGGAGACACATAACGGATTAACAGGAGCCAGACTGCAAACCATTTCCGTTTAATGCCTGAACCGCTTTTCAGTTCATCAAACAGCGCCTGTTTCGGAATTTTCAGCGGGACGAAAACAGCAATTAAAAGCGCGCCCAGCGGCATTAAGACATTGCTGACGAGAAAGTCCGCAGCGTCAAAAATACTGCGGTGAAAAATTGAAACATCACTCAACATTCCATATGACAGCGCAGAAGGCACGCCGACAATAAAGATGGCAAGTCCCCCAATCCATGCATACCGCTTTCGTTTTGCCGAATCGCCTTTTGACAAAACGGCAACCAAAATCTCAAGCATTGAAAAAGCCGATGTCAGTGTCGCAAATAAAAACAGCAGCAAAAAGGCGAGTAAAAACACGATACCGAACGGCATATGGTTAAAGACGGTCGGAAGCACGTTAAACAAAAGCTGCGGGCCCTGATCCGGCTTGAGGCCGAATGAAAACACCGCCGGAAAAATCGCCACGCCCGCCATCACCGCAACAAGGACATTTAATACCGTCACTGATACAGCGGATTGAACAATATTTTCTTCTTTTTCTAAATACGCACTGTATGTAACCATTACGGATACTCCGACGCTTAACGAGAAAAATGACTGTCCCATCGCATATAAAATGGTATTGGCGTCCATCGCGCCGAAATCGGGCATGAAGAAGAATTTTAACCCCTTCGCTGCATCATGAAGCGTAACGGAGCGGATCATTAAAAGAATAAAGAGAATAAACAGAGCCGGCATCAGCACCTGACTTACTTTTTCGATGCCGCTGCTTACCCCCTTTGCAACAACTAAAATCGTCAGCACGATAAACAGCAGCTGGCCGAAAACCGCTACATAAGGGTTTGAAATGGTATCGATAAATAACGTATCAAATCCGGATGTGAGCGATAAACCGCCTGTAAAGCCCTTTATAATGTAGATTAATATCCATCCCCCCACTACGCTGTAGAAGGATAATAGAATAAAACACGTAATGATTCCGAGATATCCGATCCAATGCCACTTTTTCCCCGGCGCAAGCGCCTTATAAGATTCAACGGCGTTTTTTTGCGTTTTTCTGCCGATAATAAATTCAGCAAGCAGAAGCGGCAGTCCGATTAAAATCGTAAATAAAATAAAAACGAGCAGAAAAGCGCCGCCTCCGCTGGTTCCCGCTACGTAAGGGAACTTCCATATTGCGCCGAGCCCGATTGCAGAGCCGGCCGTAGCTAAAATAAATCCCAGCTTAGATGACCATTGATTAGCTTCTTTCACTTCAGCACTCCCAATTCATTTCAGTATAAAAATCAATTGTAAGAATATATGTCTGAATAGTCAAGAAGACATTAGTTGACATAATATAATTATAAAAAACTTATATTTAATATTGAATTATTCAGAATATTATTTATAATGGAATACAGAAAAGTCAGTCAGATTTTCTGACTTGATTGATTAGATGAAAAAGGAGCTGTGTTTATGGAATGGATGAAAAAAATAAGCGGGTTTGCGGGACAAACTTTCGGCTTATGGGTGATCGTCTTTGCTGGTTTAGGATTTGCCTATCCTGATTTGTTTTCTTGGATCAGTTCTTATATGACGGTTTTTCTAGGTATTATTATGTTTGGAATGGGGCTTACTCTTCAAACAGACGATTTTAAGGAATTAATCAGGAAACCTTGGCATGTCATCATCGGGGTCGTTGCTCAGTTTACGATTATGCCGCTTACGGCTTTCTGTTTATCAGCCGGGCTCCGCCTCCCCGCAGAAATTGCAGCGGGCGTCATTTTGGTCGGATGCTGTCCGGGCGGCACCGCCTCAAATGTTATGACCTTTTTGGCAAAAGGCAATACGGCGCTTTCAGTTGCGGTCACTACAATCTCAACATTGCTTGCTCCTATTGTAACGCCGGCACTTATTATGCTGTTTGCAAAAGAATGGCTCCCTGTTTCTTTCGGCTCACTTTTTGTTTCCATTATGCAAGCCGTGCTTTTACCGATCATCCTCGGTGTAATTGTGAAGCTGCTCTTCAAAAAACAAGTCGGCCAAGCCGTTCACGCGCTTCCTCTCGTGTCGGTAATCGGCATCGTAGCGATTGTATCCTCTGTTGTAAGCGTAAATCGTGAACATCTGCTTCAATCAGGACTGCTGATTGTGACAGTCGTCATCTTACATAACGGAATCGGATATTTGTTAGGATTCCTGACCGCAAAGCTGTTCAAAATGGATTATGCTTCGCAAAAAGCGATTGCGATCGAAGTCGGGATGCAAAACTCCGGACTGGGCGCGGCGCTTGCGACAGCACACTTCTCCCCTCTGTCAGCCGTACCGAGTGCGATTTTCAGCATATGGCACAATCTGTCAGGATCTGCTCTTGCCACCTACTGGTCTAAGAAAAAAGGGAATAACAGCGCAGAAGAGGATGAAACAGCAAAGATTCCGCTTTCATAACTGAACAAGGATAGGGCGGCTGCCGCTCTATCCTTGTTTTTTCTGCAGATCACGAAACAGGCGCAAAAGCGCTTTTTTTACATTCCCCTGAAATAAACCTCCATGATAACAAATCAATTGGCTGATATCATAATCGAGCAGCCGCTCTACGGAACGGACCGCATCTCCCATATATAACGTATAACCGTGATGAGCAAGGTTCAGCTTTCCGTCTTCAATAACGACCGCATCGCCTGTGATCATTATTTTTTCGGCAGGCAGATAAAGGCTGATATGGCCGGGTGTATGACCCGGCGTGGCCACAATGCGAATGCCTCCGCACCAAGGAAGCAGCTCGCCGTCAGTAACTGTCCGGTGAACCGGAGCCGATTCGGCTGATTGAAGCGAGCGGATGAACTGTTTTGCATGAGGTTTTGCTTCCTCTGGCAATGAACAAAACGTTGATTCAGCCTGTTCAAGCCGTAAAGATTTTTTGGAGCCGTCAATATACGGCGCTTCATGTTCGTGTGCTGTCACGCTGATATCCGGATACAATCGGAGCAATGCAGTGAGTGAGCCGATATGGTCTATGTCGTGATGCGTTACAATGATTTTTGTCAATGAATGAAGCGGCATACCGTGCCGGGCAGCAGCATGTTGAAGATGGTTTGTAAAACCGGGATATCCGCAGTCTATTAAAATCGTGTCATGTTCGTCTTGCAGAAGAACCGGCGTGATAGAATGCCCTTCTCCATTATGTTCAAATTCAATCTCAAGCGGATAATAGTTTTTCATCTGCATTTCTCCCCTTCCTCAATAAAAAAAGTACACCGCTTGTAAAAGCAGTGTACTTTTTATCTAACACTAATTATCCTTCCAGCAACAGCTGCTCCGGATCTTCAAGCAGGTTTTTAATGGTGACAAGGAATCCGACCGCTTCTTTGCCATCTACAATTCTGTGATCATATGATAAAGCGATGTACATCATCGGACGGTTTTCAGAGCGCTCGGCATCAATCGCTACTGGGCGCAGCTGAATTTTATGCATACCTAAGATTCCGACTTGAGGGCTGTTTAGGATTGGTGTTGACATAAGCGAGCCGAATGTACCTCCGTTTGTGATCGTGAAGGAGCCTCCTTGCAGCTCACCTAATGTTAATTTATTGTTTCGCGCTTTCTTCGCAAGCTCGCCGATTTCTCTTTCAATGCCGGCGAATGTCAGACGATCAGCGTCACGCACGACTGGGACGACAAGCCCTTCTTCAGCCGCGACAGCGATACCGATATCATAAAACTTTTTCACGATCAGCTCATCGCCTTGAATTTCAGCATTAAGGCGCGGATATTTTTTCAATGCTGCCACGACGGCTTTTGTGAAGAAAGACATGAAACCAAGTTTTACTTCATTTTGCTCAAGGAATTGGTCTTTACGGCGTTTTCTTAAATTCATAACGGCCGTCATATCCACTTCATTAAACGTCGTCAGCATTGCAGAAGTCTGCTGCACTTCAACCAATCGTTTCGCGATCGTTTGTCGGCGGCGGGACATTTTTTGAACTTCTACAGGTTTGTCAAAGCTTTGCTGTGTTTTTTGAGCCTGCTGTTTCGGCTGTGCCGCAGGTTTTGGAGCCGGCTTTTCATAAGCTTCCACATCATGTTTGCGTACGCGGCCGAGCGGGTCCCCCGTCGGAATTTGTGAAAGGTCAATTCCTTTTTCCCTTGCCAGCTTGCGTGCAGCCGGAGACGCAACCGTTTTTGATTTTGTTTCTGATTGTGCTTCCTGGCTGACTTCTTGAGCAGCCGGTTCAGCTTTTGCTTCCTCTTTCGTTTGTTCATTGGCTGGAGCACTTTCTGAAGGGGCAGGTGCAGAACTTTCGCCAGCGCCTTCTGTAATGGTGCCGATAATTTCTCCTACTTGGACGGTATCACCCGAATCTTTCAATACCTCTTTTAGAACACCCGATTCTTCTGCTGTCAATTCAACATTTACTTTGTCCGTCTCCAGTTCAAGCAAATACTCACCCTGTTCTACATAGTCACCGGGCTGCTTTAACCATTGGGCTATCGTTCCTTCTGAGATTGATTCTGCTAATTCAGGTACCTTAATTTCCGCCATTTTTACATTTCCCCCTTAGTTTTTGCGAGTCAAGCTATCAGATACAATGCGTTCCTGTTCTTTTTTGTGGACTGTCGGATCTCCTTCTGCGGGACTGGATCGTCTTCTTCGGCCGATGTATTGAACATTTACTCCTTTCGGCGCGATTTCCGTCAGATACGGGCTGATATAACTCCAAGCCCCCATGTTCTGCGGCTCTTCCTGAACCCAAACGATCTCTTGCAGGTTCGGCAGTTTGGCGAAAAGTTCTTTCGTGTCTTTTGCCGGGAACGGATACAGCTGTTCGATTCTGGCAATATGAAGCCAATCTTTATCGCCTTCCATTTTGTTAAAGTGATCGCTGATGTCAATTGACACTTTTCCGCTTGATAACACGACGCGGGTCACTTTTTCGTAAGCGTGGGAAAGACCGGATTGCTCATAGACCGGCTTGAATCTGCTTTCGCTCAGTTCCTGCACTTCAGATACCGTATTCGGATTGCGCAGCAGGCTCTTCGGTGTCATGATCACAAGCGGGCGGATTTCCTCACGAAGCAGCATTTTCGCTTGTCTTCTTAAAATATGGAAATATTGAGCCGCACTTGTCAGGTTGGCCACCGTCCAGTTGTTTTCTGCCGCCAGCTGCAGGAACCGCTCGACGCGGCCGCTGGAGTGTTCAGGCCCCTGTCCTTCGTAACCGTGAGGGAGCAGCATGACTAATCCTGATTTTTGTCCCCATTTTGCCCGTCCTGCAGAGATGAATTGATCAAAATAGACTTGAGCCGCATTGGCAAAGTCCCCGTACTGCGCCTCCCACATCACGAGCGTTTCAGGTGAATACACGTTGTACCCATATTCAAAGCCGAGAACCGACCCTTCAGAAAGCGGGCTGTTATGCACCGTAAATGAAGAAGCACAGTCGTCTAAATGATGGAGTGCAACAAATTCTTCTCCTGTTTCGCTGTCATGCAGCACAAGGTTTCGCTGAGCGAACGTTCCGCGCTCTGAATCCTGTCCGGTCAGCCGGATCGGCGTGCCGTCTTTCAAAATGGAAGCAAACGCAAGCGATTCAGCCAATGACCATTCCACTTTACGATCATCATCAAACGCTTTGGCGCGTCTTTCCAAAATTCTTTTCAGCTTGCCGAACACGTTAAAGGATTCCGGCCAGTTGATGAGTTCGCCGTTCAGCTTGCGGAGAACATCAAAATCAATGGCTGTGTCAACGTCAGGAAAACCGTTGGACACCGGTTCCGGCAATTCGATTTCCCGTACGGCGTCTTCTTTTTTGGCGGGCACCTTTTTATAGGCGTCTTCAATACGTTTTGTCACTGCCGTTTCAATGTTTTGCGCTTTTTCCTCGCTGATCAGGCCTTCACTTACGAGTTTTTCCGCAAAGATCCGCTTGACAGTCGGGTGTTTTCTGACGGCGTCATACAGCATCGGCTGTGTCGTGGACGGCTCATCCATTTCATTGTGGCCGTACCGTCTGTAACCGATTAAATCGATTAAGAAATCTTTATTGAAACGCTTCCGGTATTCGACCGCAAACTTAACGGCTGACAGGCATGCTTCAGGATCATCCGCGTTGACGTGAACGATCGGGATTTCATAGCCCTTCGCCAAATCACTGGCATATTTTGTAGAACGGGATTCATCGCTTTCAGTTGTAAAGCCGATCATATTATTGGCGATGATATGAATGGCCCCTCCGACCTGATAGCCTTTCAGAGAGCTTAAGTTCAGCGTCTCAGCGACAATTCCTTCTCCCGGGAACGCTGCGTCACCGTGAATTAAAATGGCGAGCGATTTTGTTTCGTCTTGAACCGGGTACCCCTTTTGCGTTCTTGTTTCCTGTGCCGCCCGCGTACTTCCTTCAACAATCGGATTGATGAATTCCAGGTGGCTCGGGTTATTCGCGAGCGTAATCCGCGCGCTTTTGGTTTCGGCATCCTGAAGCTGTCTGTCTGCACCGAGGTGGTATTTTACATCTCCCGTCCAGCCGTAGCTGATTCCGGTCGAGCCTTCAGACGGTACAAGATCTTTATTCGGCGCGTGCTGGAATTCTGAGAAAATAATCTCATATGGTTTTCCGAGCACATGCGCGAGGACATTTAAACGGCCTCTGTGCGCCATTCCGATATTGACATTGGTTGTGCCTGCTTTCACAGACTGGGCGATAATGTCGTCAAGAACCGGCACAAGCGCGTCTAATCCCTCAATTGAGAAACGTTTCTGACCGACGAATGTCCGGTGTAAAAATTGTTCAAATCCTTCTACTTCCGTCAGTCTTTCTAAAACGGCTGACAGTTTTTCCGGTGAATTTTTCCGGAAGAGTTCTCCCGATTCAACCATTTTTGTAATCCATGCGCGCTCTTCAAAATCATGCACATGGTCAAATTCAAAGGAGATGGTTCTTTTATACGTATTGCGTAAATGCTGGATGGCTTCTAAGCCGTTCGTTATATTGGCAGGTGCGTCTTTACAGATGACAGACGCGGGTATTGCTTTCAGTTCTTCTTCTGTAAGCCCGTACTCGGATAACGGAAAGAGCTCGCTCTTTTTTTGATCCTTTCTGAGCGGATTGACGGAAGCGTTCAGATGGCCATAGGTTCGAATATCTTCTGCAAGTTTAACTGCTGCTGCGATCTTTTGAATCAGATCTGCGGTGACGCGTCCCTGTTCCTTTGTTCCCGATGCCTCTTTTATCTGGCTTGGCGGAGCGCCGAGTTCGTCAAACATGTCTTTCAGATCCGGATCAATGCTGTCTGGATCTTCAGCATATTGGTCGTACAGCTCCAGTGCGTAGCCGAGGTTCGGTCCGTAAAAATCTTCCCAATTCATTCTTTGTTTCATATTATTTTGAAACATTTGAATATTACCCCCAACCTAGATAATCAAGTGATCATTTCACTATCTTGAAATAACTTTTGAACGCTGTGCCCAAAATTATGTAATAAAAACGCTTCCAAGGATATTTTACCACTGATTGCGTTTGGATTCTACCTTGATTGTTCACAAAATAGTAAAAAAAACATATCCATAACGAAAAAATTAAATCATTTTAAAATAAAAAGCGAAAAAGCATAGGAAAAAGCTTATCCTATGCTTTTATGAAGCAGTTTTTTCAAGAGCGGATACAGCACATCGGGGAGCTGATCGACATCCGGAACAAAAATACTGTACTTTCCGTACATATCCTGAATGGTTTTCATCTGGGATTCTTCTATCGCGGTATTGGACAGAAAAACATTTATGACTTCGATCCCTCTTTTTCTCGCTTCGATGACAGCCTCGCTCGTATCGACGATGCCGTTTTGCTCGTAGCCGAACGCTGCGGGCTCCCCGTCTGAAAACACGATTAAAAATTTTTGTGCCTCACTCCGCCTCATCAGCTGTTTTGTCATTTGTCTGATGGCATATCCGTCTCTGTTATCTTCCTCCGGCGCAAGCTGCATGATCAAAGGACCCGCCGCCTGCAGCAGCGACTCTTCAAACGGAATCACCGTATTGAAGAAGTTCGGCTGGCTCGTTTCGGTCGCTTCGTTTGTATCCTCCCAAAAACCGACGATCTGGTGCGGAACGGACACTGATTTCAATGCTTCATGAAAAAGGACGATCCCTCTCTTTGTTTCATCCATTTTGTCGAACATACTGGCCGAACAATCGACAAGCAATGTAAACACAGCGTCAATTTCTGAAGACGGATCCTGCTTTTTATAGAAAAGGCGCGGATTCCGTTCCGTAAAGTAGCGGAGCAGCTTGCGGTTCAGCCTGCCTGCATGAAGATCGGTCCGCGGGAGCGTCTTTTTGTGCTCAAGTGTTTTTTGTATCATCTGCTTCAGGCGCTTTTGATATGATTCTATCGTTTTCGCCTGCTCTTTATAAGACTGTTCATCTTCCAGAGACGCTTTGTGCGGTGTTTGGTAAACCGGGAAGGCAAATTTGTTTTCTTTTCCGTCAGCCAGTCCCGCTCCCCCGTGTTCATCCTGTCTGGATTCAAGCGCTTCCAGCTGGGAATAATCCTCTCTTTTCGTCTGGCGTGCTGAGCCTTGAACGGAGCCGAGCGCCTGATCACCGTCATCGCCTTCTCTGGCGGCGTCATTCCCAAGGTCTGATTTCGCGCCGTGTTCAATATCAAATTGAAGGAAACTTTTTGACGGCGCTTCAGTTTCCCGGTGCCACGTATTCATTTTCTCTTCATGGATATCTTCATCTCCGTCGGAAGACTCAGGAAGCGTGATATCGTCGCTTAATGACGGCGCTCTTTTGATGCTTTCGAATAAAGGCTCTTCAGCCGCTTTTTCGTAATCAAGTTCCGGCAGAAAGAAATAGGTGTTCAGCATATCTTTCTCCAGCACTTCATCAAGGCCTTCCATGAGGTCTTCTGTTATTTTTGCGATCTGTTGCGTAGATTCGGCCTCATAAACCCGGATGAGCTGGCGTTCAATATACGGTATCATCATATCAATATCTTCCTGCATGGAGGGAATGCCTTCAAGCGGAGACTCAGCCGTCAGTTTGACAAACATCGCGCAATACAAAGCGTCGGTGAAAATACTCCGTTCCAAATTCAATGTCAGCTGTGTTGTGAAGTATTTCCTGTACATTTCTCTCCGCTTCTGAAATACACGTTTCGTTCCCGGCCGCTCTTTTTTGATCAGCTCTTCAATTCTGATATCTTCAAGCAGCATGAACAGCTGCTTTGCAAAGCTTTGGCGGGTGAAGTGCCGGCGGACGTCATTTAAAAACCCGGCAAATTCACGGAATGAGCTGCTACGTGTTCCGACAGCGCGCAAATACACATCGCTTTTCAAGCCGGCTTCCATATCCCCGGCTGATCTGTCTTTCCAAAAGTGGCTCATGTAAATTTTCTTTTCAAAGGGATTGTAGTAAGACTGCACGCCGTATTCCACTTCCACTTCACTGCTTCTGGTCAGTGTTTTGGCCAGATCAGTCAGCATCATGAACAAAAACGAATCGATCGTGCTGTCGTTAAATTTGATAAACTTCATTGTATATCCCTCATTCGAACAGCGTTTCTGCAATATTTCTGACAGCGGCTTTCTCTCTGTCGTCATCAAGCTTTTCCACGATGCCTCTTTCAATCGCCCGTTTCGGCGGAATATACGCAGCCAAGTCGCACGTATCAATGAGAGCCCTGATTGACGCCGCTTCCTCTGACACTTGTCCGTTATGCGCTTGTGCGATTAAATCAGAAGACAATGTCATGAAACGTTCAATTAATTTCTCATCTTTTAAGACAGACTGAGAGGTCAGAACCTGCTTCAGAAGGCTTCCTTTAATATACGGAACATCAATAATGACAAAGCGGTTTTTAAGGGCTTCGTTCAGCGGCACCGTGCCGACGTAGCCTTCATTAATGGCGGCGATGACACCGAATCCTTCGCTCGCCTTAATTACTTCTCCTGTAAACGGATTCGTCATCATTTTTCTGTAATCAAGCACGCCGTTTAAAATCGGAAGGGTTTCAGGCTTTGCCATATTGATTTCGTCAATGTATAAAAAATGCCCCTCGTTCATTGCCGTTGTTACCGGTCCGGGAACGAATTCAATTGTCGCCTTTCCGTGTTCATTTTCAATCGTTTTATAACCGACAAGCGCTTCTGCATCAAGGTCTACGGAGCAGTTGACGCTGTGCATCGGTTTATGAAAATAGTTCGAAAGCGTTTCCGCCAATTTTGTTTTCCCTGAACCCGTAGGTCCTTTTAATAAGATATTTTTTCCCATTGTCAAAGCGATGATCGCATCGAATATAATCGCTTTATCTTCGGCCTCATAGCCCGATGATCCGATTAAATCCTGAAATTCTTGGGAAACGGGATGATTCTGATAAGCTTGCAGTTTGTTTTGTATATCTTGGGGCAGTGATAAGTGCTGTAATTCTGAAGTCATAGGTGATGTTTCCTTTCCATTCATATTCCATAACCGAGTATACTAAAAAAGCCCTTGTATACTCAATACAAAAGGGCTTATTCCCTGCGGGCGCTTTTTGTCAGAGGAGCGCAGGCGATTCTGGCTCCGGAATTTCCGCTCGGGTTTGTTAAATAATCATCCGTATGTTCATGAATGACGAACGCGCTCCCGTCCCGGTCAAGCAGGCTGAGTCTGCTTCCTTCTTTTAAAGAAGTCTGCGGCGCGTTCATTATGACATCTACTTTACCGTCAGCCCCCACTTCAAGATTGGGGAGATCCCCGGCGTGATGCCCCATCGGATTGTTGAAGCCGTGCTCTTTGTTCAAAGGGTTGAACGGGCCGCCGGCTGATTCGAAATCAGGTGTCTGGCACACCCCTTTATCATAAATATGAAACCCGAGAGAAGCGCCCGGCGGCAGATGTCCTGCTGATATATGGATGTCTGACCCTTCCTCATCAGAATCTTTCACTTCAATATATCCGATGTTTTTACCTTTTTGATTGATGAGTCCGGCATGCTCGCGGTATGCTGACGCCTCCAATGCGCGGCTTTCTTCATGTTTTTTAGGAGGAACTGGAGCGGGACTGCCTCCGCAGCCGCCAAGCGTGATTGATGCGAGCATGAGAAAAAGCAAGAGACGGTTCATGCTTTCTCCCCCTTATTTTTATCAATCAGTCTTGTCAAAACATAAATATGGTAAACAAAAAAAGCCCCGAAAGGCTTTTTTTAAAAATAACTGCGCGCTCCTAAATAAGCTTTTTTCCAATATGGATTGCTTAAGTTTGAAATTTCAACCCCGGAGGAACTTGCGTGAATGAAATCTCCTCCGCCCAAATATATTCCCATATGAGAAGGACCCGCTTTATATGTCGTAAAGAAGACGAAGTCGCCTGCTGACGGCTGGCTGATTTGTTTCATTGTATTCCAGTATCCGGCGGTGCTCAGACGGGAAACAGAGCTTACCTTATTTAAAAGGTAATAGATATAGCCGCTGCAATCGAACCCCGCAGGCGTATTGCCTCCCCATCGGTAAGGCACGCCGACATATTTTTTTGCTTCGCCTATCATTCTGTCAATCTTTGACCCTGTCACCGGAGGTTCGGGAGTATGAGGTTTGTTTGGCTTTGCCGGCTTGTTTTCCGGCTGGCGCACAGGGTCTTCTGTTTTTTCCGTCCCGTTTATCACGAGAACTTGTCCGATTTGCAGCACATCAGTTGTCAGTTTATTTTTTTCTCTGATGAGCTGGGCGGTGATGCCGAACCGATTGGCAATTTTCCAGAGGGAATCGCCTGCTTTTACTTTGTATGTGGACGGCTTCTCAGAAGGGTTTGGATGAGATGGCGGTGTCGTGCCGCTGTTTCCGTTATGTGGAGAGCCTTTGGTTTTTAACACTTGGTTCGGATACAGCAAGTCTGACGTTAATTGATTCAGCTTTTTCAGTTCAGCGATGGTGATGCCGATTTGATTGGCGATTTTCCACAGCGAATCACCCGGTTTTACAGTGTAAGTCCCTGATGCGGCTTTATCAGGTTTGGTCTGTTTGCCGCCTCTGTCCGTGCCGGGGGCAGAACCTTTAATTTTCAGTTTTTGGCCCGGATAGATGACATCTGAGCTCAAACGGTTCAGGCTTCTCAGCTCCGAAACACTCATGCGGTATTTTTTTGCGATCACCCATAAGGAATCTCCGTATGTAACCGTGTAAGCGCCCGTGCTTCGTTTTTCCTTTTGTTTTGTTTTATGTGTGCTGCTGCCGTCAGGAATGTTCAGCCGCTGTCCGGGGTAAAGTATCGTTGATTTCAATTTGTTTTCCACCTGGAGGGCTGAAATGCTTGTATGATATTGCCGGGAAAGCTTCCAAAGAGAATCGCCGTTTTTTACTTGAATGGTTTTTGCTTCAGCAGGATGCACGGCGAAGGTTGAAGTCATTACTGCAGATACAGCCAGACCGGCTGCGATTTTTTTCTTCATATAACGAAAAACCTCCTATTTATCATTGCTGAAAGGGGCGTTCCTTTTCTTCAAACGCCGCCTGTTATACAGGATTCATGCAGAAGTCGACATCATTTCCGTTTCATTTACACCTTAAATCATCACTAATGCCACACATTTTACATAAATAGAGACCATTTCACAAAAGACTTTGGAATCATTTTCATAACATGGCTTTTTTCCGCGACATTCCACCTTTCTTGTCTGTTTTTCATACAATTCTCTTTGCGGCAGGAAAAATCCTCCCGAAAAACAGGCAAAAAAAAGCCCGCTTCCTTTAAAGGAAGCAGGTAATGAGCGATTACAGCACCCGGGTCACGGCAGTTTTCACGTCTTCTAATATCAATTCCGCTGCACGCTGTGCTCCGCCGGCCGCTTTCAGGGATTCTCCGATTTCATCAGCTTTTTTCTGATATTCAGGATTTCCACTCAATTCTTTTATTGCTTCAGTAAGCAATTCCACTGTCACATTTTCTTTTTTAAACATCTTGCCCGCTCCCGTGTTTTCCACTTGGCTTCCGACGGCGAACTGATCTGCGCCCATCGGAATGACGATCATCGGGGTTTTGTAGTAAAGGCCTTCGCTCGTACTGTTCATTCCGCCGTGCGTGATAAATAAGTCCGCTCTCTTTAAAATCTCAAGCTGCGGAACATAAGGCTTTACAATGACATTCTCCGGAATTTCATCCAGCTCAGCCGGGTCAAGATGTTTGCCGATTGACATGACGGCTTTCCCGTTAAAGCTTCTGGCTGCTTTTAAGCATTTATTAAACAATTCTTTCTGGTTGTTAAAAATCGTTCCCATTGAAATAAACAGGACGTTTTCCCCTTCAAGCTGTTCAAACGGGAAATCATGGGACGCCTCCCTGTCGGTTATGGACGGACCGACAAAGAGATAAGAATCTCCGAACTCTTCTTCTTTCGGCTGAAACGCTCTTGAAGTAAACACGATGGTTTTTCTGCCGTCATTTGAGAAAATATCATACGGCGTATTAATGTCTGTGCTGAATTCTTCGTTGAGCTGGCTGACCGCTTCGGTATAAGCCGGATAATGGGATGATTCCTCTGATACAAGGTTTATATTTGAGAAGACTTCTTTAATAAATGCTTCATTCATCGCAAATGTCGTACAAAGTGAATATGCCGGCAGTTTCAGCATGTTTCTCACAAGCCTGCCTGCCAGAAAATGATGATCGTATATGATGTAGTCGTAGGATTCATCTTTTACATCCTCAAGAATGCGGAGTGCGGCTTTTTTGGAAGTCTCAATCATTAATAGTAAAAACTCTGTAGCGTCCCGCTGTTCATCACCCGTTGCGTTTTTTCCGAATTCATCTTTTCGGAAATCCTCATATTCACGGAATTCCGCTCCGCTTGACACGATTTTATTCTCATATTCCTTCACGCCGTAATATACGACATGTTCCCCTCTTGCCTTCAATTCTTTTACGACGCCTAAAGACGGATTGATATGGCCTTCTCCCGGAAAGCCGATCATCAATACATGTGCCATCTTCCCACTCCCTATTCTTTTAAATTTTATGTATATTTAAACGATAACATCAATACAGAAAAAGGTAAAGATGTTCACCTTATTAATATTAAATGGGTACAATATTCCCATTTTCTTATTATTTCGTATGAAGCGTCCGCGGCGAAACAAGCGGATACAGCCCGCCGTCTTTAGCAAAGGACATTTTCCCCGTTTCTTCTGAAACAACGAGCACGAGTGCATCAGTCACAGCCGAAAGACCCATCGCGGCCCTGTGGCGTGTCCCGTATTTGACGCCGACATTTTTTGTTGTGAGCGGAAGCACATTGGCCGCCGATATAACCCGGTTTTCTCTGACCAATACGGCCCCGTCGTGAAGCGGATTACCGGGGTAAAAAATACTCTCAATTAAAGCTGAACTGATTTCAGCATGCAGACTTGTCCCTTTTTGTATCATTCCGTCCAGCGGATCTGCCCGTTCAATCACAATCAGCGCTCCGTGCTTCTCTTCTGCCAGATGCTGCACGGCTCTCGCCAGCTCTGTATAAGAAGGCGTGAAATGTTCGATATATGTCTGCAGGTAAAATGACGAAGCGACAGCCTGCATTTCCTGAAACGTATGTCCAAGTTCATCTAGTTCGCAAAGCAGGCATTGATCTTTTTCATCCAATGTCCGCAGTATCATTGCGGCATCCTCCGTAATTTGTTTCAAATACGTTTGAACGGCAGCGGTAAACGCACTTTCCGTCATTTGAGTGTGGCGCATGTCACATCAGCTCCTTTTCCTTATTTTCTGCATCGCGCGCATGGATATGCGCCGCAATGCGCACGATAATCAAGAAAGGAGGCGGGATTTGTATGGAACTCACAAGGCTGCTGCAGTATATCTGCACCTTTTTAGGTGTCATTTCACTTTCATTCATTTATGCCAAAATGTTTAAAAAGCCGAAACCGGATAAAAAAGAGTAGGCCGGGTTTCATTGCTTTTTATACATAAAATGTTATAATTTCTCTCGTTAAAATAAAGAAACGGGGAACCTAACTTGAGAGAAACGAACACGATCGGCCAAAAGGTCAGACAGCTGTTACATATCTTCATTCCGATTTTGATTACACAAGCCGGTCTTTCTTTGATTACCTTTTTGGACACGGTGATGTCAGGGAAAGTGAGCGCCGCGGATTTAGCCGGCGTTGCAATCGGTTCAAGCCTGTGGACACCGGTTTATACGGGACTGGCAGGAATTTTGATGGCCGTTACGCCCGTTGTGTCGCAGCTGTTAGGCGCAGGCAGACAAAAGGAAGCGCCGTTTTCTGTCATTCAGGCTGTTTACGTAGCGGCCATTCTTAGTGCGGCGGTCATCCTTATCGGCTTTTTCACTGTTGATGTGATTTTGGGTCATTTGGGCCTGGAGCCTCGTGTCCGGACGATCGCCAAACACTTTTTAGGGTTTTTATCTCTTGGCATTTTTCCTTTGTTTGTGTACGCCGTTTTGCGCTCGTTTATCGATGCACTGGGCAAAACGAGAGTCACTATGCTTATTACGCTCTGCTCACTGCCCATCAATTTTGTCTTGAATTATGTGTTTATTTTCGGGAAATTCAACATGCCGGCATTGGGCGGAGTCGGTGCGGGGCTTGCTTCCGCCCTGACTTACTGGTGTATTTGCGCTATCAGCTTTTTTATCGTCTCAAGATTTGAGCCGTTTGCCGGATACTCTGTATTCCGGAAACTGTACCGATTTTCTCCGTCTGAATGCAGAAAGCTTTTGAAAATCGGTTTGCCTATCGGTTTTGCCGTATTTTTTGAAACGAGCATTTTTGCGGCTGTCACACTGCTTATGAGCCATTTCCAGACGGTGACGATTGCAGCCCATCAAGCGGCAATGAATTTTGCTTCCCTCTTGTATATGCTGCCGCTCAGCGTATCCATGGCGCTGACCATATTAGTCGGCTTTGAAGCAGGGGCAAAACGCTACAGGGATGCCCGGTCATACAGCTATATCGGCATTGTGATGGCCCTTTGTTTTTCTTTATGCACGGCTGCTTTCATTTTGCTGTTCAGACCGCAAATCGCCGGAATGTATACATCAGAACCGAACGTGCTTATGTTGACGCAGCACTTTTTAATCTATGCTTTGTTTTTCCAGCTTTCTGATGCCGTGGCAGCTCCGATCCAAGGCGCTCTGAGAGGATATAAGGATGTCAATTATACACTCGGTGCGGCTTTTGTTTCGTATTGGATCATCGGGCTTCCTCTCGGTTATGCAGTCGGCACTTATACGAGCCTCGGGGCATACGGCTACTGGATCGGTTTAATTGCGGGACTCGCCGCAGGAGCTGTCGGATTATTCTTCAGACTGCTCAAGCTGCAAAAGCGTGATGTGAAAAAAATGATGATTTCATAGAGGAGGAACAGAAATGCCAACACATAAACTGCTGTACGATTATTTAACCGAACGGGCGGAGGAAATCAGTCAGACATGGTTTGATACCCTTCATGATACGGATCCTGATTCTGTTTATGCTTCTTCTGACCCGGCGGTAATCACGAACCTGAAAAAACAAAATCTGACGTTTAATTATCAAATCAATCGGATTTTTTCTGAAAAGAAGGAAGTTTATACAGCGGCATTGGAAAAGTGGGCGTTCGAAGCTGCACAGGATAAAGAACATTTAAAAACTCCGATCCATTACATCATTCGCGAGTTTATCAGAGTTCGTGATTTGTATGTCGGCCATGTAAAGCAGTTTACCAAACTGCATTCAGACACCGTCACAGAAGAAGATGCTGAAGATATATTCCACACGCTGATTAAATCATTTGATGTGGTCATTCATATTTTCATAGAAGAGATGTATAAAAACACACACATTCAGCTTGAAGCGCAAAAGGAGTTGATCACCGAGCTGAGTTCGCCTGTCATAGTGCTTTTTGACAATGTCGGACTGCTGCCGCTGATCGGGGATATTGACACGGCAAGAGCCAAAATGATCTTAGAAAATACGCTGCACCAATGTTCAGAGAAACGGATCACGCAGCTGTACATTGATTTATCAGGCGTGGCCATGATTGATACGATGGTTGCCCAACAGCTTTTCACTTTAATTGAATCACTCGGAATGCTCGGCGTGAAAGCGACATTATCCGGAATCCGGCCTGAAATCGCCCAAACCGCGGTGCAGCTCGGCCTGAGTTTTTCAAATTTATCAATACGGTCTTCGCTTGCGGAAGCGATCGCTTCCGATCTGACATAAAAAAAGGATAAGGCTGAAACGCCTTATCCCTTTTTTTATCAGTCTTTCCACGGATATGTCCAATACACTTCTTCTTCAAACCAGGTTTGGAGAACCGGCTCGTTATTTTTTATTTTTTCTTCCAGCTCTCTCAGCATACCTTCTGTTTGAGTGCGATGCGCTTTTAAGGCATTCATTTTAATATCGGCGACCTCTTTAATATCAAGAATGACATCAGGCTTGCCGACGGCTTCCTCCCTGTTGCGGGTGATGGCCATGCAAAGCGTGCGCGGGCGGTCCTCTTTTTTCTTTCTGTAAAGCGCTCTGATGACCGCTTCGCCGCATGCATCATGATCCGGATGGACGCCGTGTCCCGGATAGAATGTGACAATCAGACTCGGTTTTACATCGTCGATAATCTCTTCCATCATATCCGCGAGCCACTCGTCATCTTCAAATTCAAGTGTTTTATCACGAAGCCCGAGCATTCTCAGGTCAGTGATATCCATTGCTTTACATGCGTCTATCAGCTCTTGCTTTCTTAACAGCGGCAATGTTTCACGGTTTGCGAAAAAGGGATCCCCCATGTTTCTGCCCATTTCTCCAAGCGTTGCGCATGCATACGTAACGGGAATATCTTTTTGTCTGTGTAAAGCAATCAGCCCTGCCACTCCGTATGATTCATCATCAGGGTGAGGCAGGATGACGAGTACGTGTTCTTTCATGATTTTCACCCTTTTCTTTAAACTGTAAACGGCTTTTCGCTGATTTGAAGCGAAATCGCCAATTTTCCGCCCGGCAGATGCCCTGCCATTAACAGACGGTCTTCGTCATCTACTGTATATTCAGTCAGGCCTTCTGCATAAATCCAGCCCTCTTCAGTTTTCAAACCGACGCGGTACGGGCCGTTCCCTTTGATTTTCGCCTGATGGTACGTCACTTTTGCATTGCGTATATAGGCTACAACCGTCATGTTTTTCTCATTCAGATGCGCTGAATAAGAACCGGTCGTTGTTTCCAAATGGATATATACAGGACGATCGGCAAATCGTTCTAAAGAAGTTTGCACATCTTCTTTTATGATCGCTTTCATAGCTGCTCCCCTCTTTCTTCTTTTAAAAATTGCAATCGCTTCGTATGTAGTTCAACCAATTCATATTTCTCAATCGGCTGCAGCCGGGAATCTACAATTCGCTGCACCGCCAGAGCAAATTTTTCCTCGGGCGTCTTTCGGAGCCTCGGATGTGTTCTTTGATCAAGCAGTTCCAGATCAATTGCCTTCTCCGCTTCTTCAAGGGTTGAAGCCGGGAGTGTGCGATTGTTCCACAGCGCCTGATAGGCTTTTACGATGTGTTTATCAGTGCCCATTGTACAGCTCCTTTACATACTCGTAATGATTATACATAATTTAAGCTATCACTGGAAAGCGAAAGGCTTAGCGGCTTTTTAACGGCCGTTTCCATTTTATCTGTGAAAAGGTAAACAAGAGCAATGCTGCCCATATACAAATGAAGGTAAACGCTTTTTGCCCGGAAAACGGCTCATGATATACAAATACGCCGAGCATAAGGGTAATGGTGGGCGATATATATTGCAAAATGCCGACTTGATACAGCGGCAGTCGCTTTGCCCCTTCTGCAAACAGTAACAGCGGCAGGGCTGTAAATACGCCTGCGAAAAAAAGGAGCGCCCATGTTTCTGCACCCAAGGACCCGGAAGTGCTCCCGTCAGCCGCATAACCTAAATAAATAAGAGCAGCCGGAGTAATCAGGAGCGTTTCCAAAGTCAGTCCGATTGTGCTGGACATGCGGGTTCTTTTTTTGCATAGGCCGTACAGGCCGAAACTGAACGCAAGCAGCAACGCGATATAAGGAACTGCGCCATACTGAAACGCCGATATGATCACGGCCGCTCCGGCAATCGAAACAGCTGCTGTTTGCAGTCTGTTCAGCTTTTCTTTAAAAAATAGGATGCCCAAAAGAACGGAAACGAGCGGATTAATATAGTAACCGAGACTTGCTTCAAGCAAAAAGCCGTGGTTAACTGCCCATATGTACACAAACCAATTAATGGATATTAAAACAGAAGCGAAAAAAAGCGCCAGCAGGCCCCCTTCAGATTTTAAAAGACACAGTTCACGCCATCCGGTTTTCCACTTTTTAAGCACAGTTAAAAGCACACACATGAAAACAAACGACCATATAATTCTGTGAGCTAAAATGTCCAATGCGGGTATATGTTCAAGCAGCTTCCAATAGACCGGAAACAGCCCCCACATGGCAAATGAACAAGCGGTATAAATGATTCCTTTTCTTGCGGTATTCCCTTGCACTGCCTTCCCCTTCCTTTCTGTAAACAGATTATATTATATCACGGGAAGGTTATGGCGGGCATATACTATGTTGTCCGTTAAGAAAGGGTGAGATGCCGTGTTTGATTGGAACAGATATTTTCCCTTCCAAAATCAGTTCTCTAAAGAAACGTTTAAAAATGCAGATCCGAAAGATGTCGAGACATATGTCAACCGAGTAATGGAAAGCGTATTCGGCGCCGGTTATGCCGGGCAGTTCCCTTTTCGCGACCCGATGTCCCAAAAGGCCGAGCCGGTCGAAGCAGAACCGCCCAAGCCGGAAATTGACCTGTTTGAAACATCCGATCATGTTTTTGCGAAAATTCCCGCTGAGCAAGATGAACTCGACCGGATCAGGATTAAGCATACGTCACACAGCCTCGTGGTAGAGAACAGCAGTCTGGCGGAAGGAAAAAAAGAAATTGTTCTTCCGAGCCTCGTCAAACGGAAAGGAACAAAGGCAGTCTATAAAGACGGGATGATTGAAGTCATGTTTTCAAAACTGGAAGACTACAATTTATCGGAAGTGGAGATTTTAAGATAAAAAAACGGCCCGCGTGATGCAGGCCGTTTTTTCTTTAATAAAATGGCGGGTAACCGCCGACTCCCGGCCCGAAACCGCCATATGGGCCTCCGTATCCGTAACCGGCGAAACCGTACGGATACCGGGGTCTCGTAAAACCTGTGGCAATCACGCCTCCTAGAAGACCGCCTAAAAATCCGCCGAATAAAGGAGCGCCGAACAAAAAAGGACTTCTCACCGGAAATCCGGCAGGTCCGAAATTCCCGCGATACAACGCATGACGAGGGTACATGTTTTTCCTCCTTTATGTCTGCTTATTCTTAAAGGTATTCATAAAGTGCGGAAATTGATTGGGCGATAGTAAAAGTGATGGATGTTGGTTAGTGAGTTGTAATGCGGATTTAAAGGATTAGAGGAAAGTCCTGTTTGCAATGGCGTATATCATAAAACATTTGATATTTGCTCCTGCTGCGGGTTTGAGTTCGGCTACAGTGAAGACCATGATGTAAGATTAGGGTTTATTGTAACGCCTGATCATTTACTTGAAGCGGCATTTCAATTGTACCGGAAACAGTAGATTGAGAGAGGGATGAGATTATTTTCTCCAGATGATGTTCCGGCGGAATGTAAAAATGGTCATTCCCTTACATTCGATGCTTTATTGAGGCAATTAAAAGGCTTAAATCTCGATCTGAGCAATTTTGACATCAATGGTTTTGACAAAGATTGACCATTTCATTAAGAAAAGGCTGCCTTGGGCAGCCTTTATTATTCATGACACGATTCGTCTTTGACAGGCCCCCCGGGCTCGCAAAAACTGTCTGCCCATTTTTGCATTTCCTGAAAAACGGCTTGCAGGGCCATGCCTTTATCAGTCAGCTTATAAATGACTTTGACAGGCGTTTCAGGCAGCACCTGGCGCTCGACGATCTCATTTTGTTCCAGCTCTTTGAGCCGCTCCGCGAGCATTTTTTGGCTGATCGTCGGTATGGTTTCGGTCATATCTTTAAAACGTTTCGGCCCGTCTATCAGTACATGGATAATGAGGCCGTTCCAGCGCTTTCCCAAAAGAGAAAAAGCGGATTCCATTTTAGGACACATTGTATATCCCATGTGAGTTCATCCCTTCATCTATGAATTGACAAGTTTTCTGTAATCCATTAAAATTAGTTCTCAAGTTACATTTAGTAAGCTTCTAACTTTTCTATTATAATAACACGTTTATCCGAAGGAGGAAACAAGATGACATCCGTATTAGACGTTTTGAAAGAACGCGCATCCGTTAAAGAATACGATAAAGATGCGGTCATTACAAAAGAGGAATTAACAGAACTTCTGGACATTACAACGCAAGCCCCTTCCGCCTGGAACCTTCAGCATTGGCATTTCCAAGTATTCCACAGTGATGAGGCAAAAGCTGCCCTGCTTCCGGTTGCCTTTAATCAAAAACAGATTATTGAATCTTCAGCTGTCATTGCCGTATTAGGCGACTTAAAAGCAAACGAAAATGGTGAAGACGTTTATGCTGAACTGGCTGAGCAAGGCAATATTACAGAAGAAATCAAACAGACGCTGTTAAGCCAGATTAACGGTGCATACCAAAATGAACAGTTTGCCCGTGATTCAGCATTTTTAAACGCTTCTTTAGCGGCGATGCAGCTGATGATTGCTGCAAAAGCTAAAGGCTATGATACTTGCGCGATCGGTGGATTTAATAAAGAGCAATTCGTGAAGGAATTCGACGTGAGCGAACGTTTCGTTCCCGTCATGCTGATTTCAATCGGTAAAGCCGTTAAGCCTGCGCACAAAAGCAACCGGATCCCTGTATCACAAGTGTCAACTTGGCTGTAAGATGAAAAAAACCCTTAGTCCGCATAAACGGACTAAGGGTTTTTTATAGGAATCGCTCACTGTACCAGGTTCGTGCCTGCTCGGCTTCCTGCTGTGTGAGCTGATGGCCGCCCTCCTGCCAAACAAGAGAAACGGATGCACCAGCAGCAGTCAGATATTGATAAAGCTCCTCCGATTCTTCTTTTGTACAAAGCGGATCCCGCTTCCCTGCACCGATAAAAACAGGAAGCCCTGCCATATCAGGGAGCTTCACTCCGCGAATCGGCACCATCGGATGATGAAGAACCGCCCCTTTCAGTACGTCTTTATAATGAAACAAAAGACTTGCCGCAATGTTGGCACCGTTTGAATAGCCGGCAGCAATCACGTTTTCTCTGCTGAATCCGTACATTTGCGCCGCTTCATCAATAAAATTCTTTAATTCTTCCGTCCGTTCAATTAAATCTTCCTCGTCAAATACGCCTTCTTTCAGCCGCTTAAAAAAACGGGGCATGCCGTTTTCAAGCACTGATCCTCTGACGCCGAGCAAGCTTGCTTTCGGATCGATAAAACGTCCGAGCGACAGAAGATCGTGTTCATTTCCCCCCGTTCCGTGCAAAAGCAGCAAAACATTTTCTGACGTTCCTTGTTCAAATACATGTTTCATCATCATTCTCCTTTCTCCATTTTGGGAAGAATAGCGGTTATTTGACCGCGGTGCTCTTCCAGCCATTCCGGAAGTTTCAGCTCTGTACCGAGATTTTCAAAGGATTCATCCGTCATAAATCCCGGTTCATCGGTTGCCATTTCAAATAAAATGCCGCCGCTTTCTCTGAAATAAATTGATGTAAAGTAAGATCTGTCAAGAATGTCAGATGAAGCAAGATGAGAATCAGCCAGAATATTCTTCCATTCCGCCTGCTCTTTTTTAGTGGTGCGGAAAGCGACATGATGAACTGTCCCGTAACCGCCGACACCTGCTTCTTTCGGCGCAAGGTCAACATCAATGATATGTCCGATCCGTGCCTCCGATTGCAGTCTGACAATCTGATTTTCTTCCCCTGTCTTTGAATAGCCGAAGCGTTCCATTAGAAATTGAATGGTTGCTTCAGGACGGTACGAGTACAGTAGAACACCCCTCATGCCTGTAATCGCTTCTTTTTCAGTAATGCCCGCAGGAGTCCATTCACTCTGTCCGCTTCTTTCATCTTCCATTATGGCAAGCGGCAGGTCTTCTGTATCATCAAAGAGAAGCACTTGTTCAGAAAGCATAGTCTGCTCTTTTACAGGTATGCCGTTTTCTTCAAGCCGGCGCTTCCAAAACGCGAGTGCCCCTTTCGGCACAGAGAAATAAATTCTTCCGGCCTGCCCTTTTCCCACGGTTCCCGGGCGGCTGCCCTGAAAAGGGAAAAATGTAATAATCGTGCCGGGTTCTCCGTTTTGGTTGCCGAAATAAAAATGATACGTGGCCGGGTCATCAAAATTAACGGTTTTTTTAACGAGCCGCAAGCCTAATACTTCAGTATAAAACCGCAGATTTTCAGCAGGATCTTTCGCAAATGCGGTAACATGGTGCAATCCTTGAGTATTCATTGTATTCACTCCTAAATATCTTGACTTCGAGATATTAACTATTCTAATTTACTATGAATGAAGTTGCAACTAAAGTGTTTCGGTTAAAAAAGTAATAGAATTCTTTTTTTTCTGAAAAATATCTTGTGATCTTATCTGACAACTGCTATGATAAGGAGCATTATCAGGTTTCAGGAGGAAAGTAAATGGTCAGAAAAGCACTAATTTTCGTTCTTATTTTAATCCCTTTCAGCCAGCTGGCCCTTTTGTCAGTCGCTAATCGGGTTCATCCGATCATCATCGGGCTGCCGTTTTTTCATTTCTGGCTGCTTTTATGGATCGCAGTCACTCCATTATGTTCGTTTCTTATTTATAGACTGCAGAAGAAACAAGGAGGACTGGACTGATGCCCGCAAATATAACAGCATTGATCATTACAGCCGTCATCGTTTTAACCGTTGTCTGCATCGGCTTTATAGCCGGGAGAGACAAATCATCACGCACTTCTGTTGAAGAATGGTCTGTCGGGGGCAGACGGTTCGGCGGGCTGCTCGTCTGGTTTTTAGTCGGCGCGGACCTCTATACGGCTTATACGTTTTTAGGCTTGACAAGCACCGCCTACACAGGGGGAAGCGTAGCTTTTTTTGCAATTCCGTATTCTGTTTTGGCGTATTTTATTGCTTATTTCTTTCTGCCGAAGCTGTGGAAAGTGGCAAAAATCCATAAATTAACGACGCTTGCCGATTACGCCCGTGAGCGCTTTGACAGTAAGCTTTTGGCCAGTCTTGTCGCCATTGTCGGCGTTCTTATGCTCATTCCTTATATCTGTCTCCAGCTGAGCGGCATTCAGGATACGCTTCAGGTGGCCGGAACGGGTGTCATTAATGTTAATATGGTCGTTATCATCTCCTTTATTCTTGTAGCGCTGTATACCTTTTTCAGCGGAATTAAAGGACCGACGTTTACGGCAATTATTAAAGACATTCTGGTGTGGGTGATTATGCTGTTTATGGTCGTGTCGCTCCCGCTGATCCATTTTCACGGGTGGACGCCGATGATTCACACCTTGGCGGAAAAAGCGCCGCAAATGCTGACGATCCCAGACTCGGGGCCGAAAGGAATTCCTTGGTTTATCACCGCTTCCATCGTATCTGCCTTGGCGCTCTTTATGTGGGCGCATGCGGCAACTGGTGTATTCACGGCAAAAAGCGCGGATGCCGTCCGCAAAAACAGCATGTTTCTTCCGCTTTATAATATTGTTTTGATTCTTGTTATTTTTCTCGGCTTTATCGCATTTCTTGTCCTGCCGGAAGATACTAACCCGCGGCTCGCTTTATTGAAGCTGATTCAAACGTCATACGGCGGGGTCGCCCAAGGCTTTGCTTATTCCACGATCGCTCTTGCTTCTTTGATTCCCTGCTCTATTATGGCGATCGGAGCATCAAACTTATTTGCGAATAACTTATATCGGGATTTGATTCACCCGAATGTGTCACCAAACAAGCTGACGATGATCACCCGTTCAATGGTATTTGTCGTCATCGGGCTCGCGCTTTTATTCGGCATGCTGTTCCCGACTGCGCTCGTTACGCTTCAGCTTCTCGGCGTTTCCGGCATGGTGCAGATCTTTCCGGCGATCGCCGTCAGTCTGTTTTGGAAAAATCAAACGAAAGAAGCGACAATTATCGGCCTTCTCGTCGGTCTTATCGTGACATTCACCGTAAATATCACCCAATCCGCCCACGGTATATATGAAGGCTTTTGGGGTTTGACCGCTAACATGGCCGCCGTTATTATCCTTAACCCGTTTTTTGTAAAAAAAGCGGCTTCAAACGCCGTCAAAGACGGTTTATTCAAAAAAGCGCCCTCTGATAAACTGAATCAAAAAGGCGCTTAACAAAAAAAAGCCGGCACATCAATGTGCCGGCTTTTTTACTTTTTGTGCTGCCATTTGTAGGTGGCGACGGTTTTTGCCGGGATGACGGCTTCGAACTGCCGGTTCCCTGAAACAATGTGGAATTTTTGGTCAGCGGATGACTGGTTGATGACGACTGTTACAATAGATTGATCAGGATTAAGGAACGAGACATTCGTGACGGTGTTTTTGGAGCCGTAATTACTTTCTATCCGTTTGGCTCCGCGCTCGACAAATTTTGAAAAATTGCCCGTCATATGATAGATCGGGATATTCCAATAGCGGTCAGGGTTTTTAGCATCCTGAATAAACAGCGTCGGGTCCGGGGTGCCTATCCAATGGTGCGTCTTGATTTGACTGTCGAGCATCGTCACCCACGCATTGTAGCTGGACGCGCCATTGCGAAAATACTGCGCGATCCGGTCCGCCCCTGCCGTCCCCCAGACGGACCGCTCCGTTAAGTGAATGGATTTATCAGGGTACCTTCTTCCGATTTCCGACATAACGGAAAGGTCTCCGTCATAATCATGGAAAGCAATGCCGTCTGCCGCCTGATTTCCTTTTTTATCATCTAAAATCGGCGGAATATAGTTCCACGCCCCGCTTGCATTGTGATCATAAATCCAAATTTTCGTGTCAATTACGTGTTTTTTCAATTCTTTTTTCACGGCTATCGCCAGTTTGCGCTGCTGAGACGGCGGCATGTACATGCTCGGATAGTCGATTTCCAGCAAAGGTTCATTTTGAAGGGTCATCGCATAAATCGGGATTCCCTGCTTTTCGTATGCTTCAATAAATTTGCGAAAATAAACGGCCAGCTCACCAATATATTGATCTTTCAGCTTTCCCCTCTTGAGGTTTTCATTCGTTTTCATCCATGCCGGCGGGCTCCACGGTGAGGCAATGATTTTCAGCTTCGGATTGATCGCCAGCGCTTCTTTGATGGTTGATGTAATGTGTAAATCAATATCCTTTTGAATCGAGAAATTTTTGAGTTGTGGATCTTTTTGGCCCTCAGGCATATCGTCATATGTGTAAAATTCCTGTGCCGTAAAATCTGATGTCCCTATCGTTATGCGCATGACGTCCATGCCGATGCCTTCATTGGGATCAACCAGTTTTTTTAACACTTCTTTTCTTTTTCCGGGAGACATTTTCGATAAATTATGGATGGTCGATTCTTCCAAAGATGATCCTATACCTAACACACTTTGATAACGGTGCGATGGATCAATATACACGGCAGCGGAGTCAGAAGGCTTCTTTTTTGTCCATGTAAGCGGTGTTTGTTCGTCTAAGGCGTATTTCACTTCTAGCGGCCCGTCATACCACGTACGGGAAGCCGGATCTTTTTCCGAGCTGTACCACACCCTGACTTTATTTTTGTCCGGAGCATTCCGATCAGCCGCATGTGCTTCGGTTTCCAAGCTGCTTGAAAATAGAAAGGAAAGCAAAAGAAAAGCAACCGTAATGGACAGACCTTTTTTAAGAAACATTATCATCATTCCCTTCCTGGTTTATGAATACGCTTTCAAATATGCTGATAAACAGAAGGCTTCACACAGTTGTGAAGCCTTCTCTTTTAACATACACCTTTAGGATACAAATGAGCCGTTTGTTTCAATCACTTTTTTATACCATTCAAATGAGTCTTTCTTGAATCGCTTCATTGACCCATTGCCTTCATTATCCCGATCAACATAAATCATACCGTAGCGTTTTTTCATTTCACCGGTTGTAAATGATACGATATCGATAATTCCCCATGGGGTATACCCCATTACATCCACACCATCATATGTGACCGCTTTTTCCAAAGCTTTTATATGTGACGCTAAATATTCTATTCTCGCTGCGTCATGGATTGAACCGTCCTCTTCTAACGTGTCAATAGCGCCGAATCCGTTTTCCACGATAAATAACGGTATCTGGTAGCGGTCGTATAAGCGGTTTAATGTGTACCGTAAACCGGTCGGATCAATCGCCCATCCCCAATCACTCGCTTTAATATAGGGATTTTCCACACCGTTTGGCAATCCTCCGTTTACGACATCCCCGGTATTATCGTTTATCACGTCACTTTTTACGGTAGTGGACATGTAATAACTGAATCCGAGATAATCCACCCTGCCGTTTTTCAAAATCTCTTCATCACCGTCTTCAAAGCGGATCCGGTAGCCCTCTCTTTCAAACTCTTTTAACGCATAACTCGGATAATATCCGCGAACCTGCACATCCGGGAAGAAAAAGCGCTGCCTCATCGTTTCCTCAGCCAGCATCACATCTTCCGGATTGGATGAGTAAGGATAAATCGGGACATGTGATACCATCGCTCCGATCCTGAAATCTGGGTTGATCTCCTTTCCCTTTGAAACAGCCAATGCGCTCGCCAGCAATTCGTGGTGGCCGGCCTGGTACATGACTTCTTTTGCGTTTTCGTTTTCTTTGACGGCGACACCTGAGTTCGTCCATAAAAAGATCGGATTATTCACATCCATCTTGTTGTTGATTTCGTTAAACGTCATCCAATACTTCACTTTATGTTTATAGCGTTCAAAACACACTTCAGCGAACTTTACAAAAAAGCCGATTGTTTTTCTGCTTCTGAAACCCCCGTATTCCCTCGCCAAATGCAGCGGCATCTCAAAATGCGACAACGTAATCACCGGTTCAATCCCATACTTCAGCAATTCATCAAACACCCGGTCGTAAAAAGCCAATCCTTCCTCGTTAGGCTCCGTTTCATCGCCTTTAGGAAAAATTCTGCTCCAGCCGATAGAGGTTCTTAAACATTTCAGTCCCAGCTCGCTGAATAATGCGATGTCCTCTTTATAACGATGATAAAAATCGATGGCTTCATGATTCGGGTAAAATTCCCGCGCTTCAATTGTATCTGTTATTTTCCTGGGCACACCATGCGCGCCCGCCGTCATAACATCCACTACACTCGGCCCTTTGCCGCCTTTGTTCCATCCCCCTTCAAATTGATGGGCGGCTAGAGCGCCTCCCCATAAAAAGTCTTTTGGCAATGTTCCCATCATTCATGTCCTCCTTTTTTGACCGCCGCTTGTCACGCCGAATAGATCCGCTTTGCAAGATTGGAAGAATGCTTTGCATTTACATGAAAAGTCAGTTTTCTTATTATACATAAACATTATAATTGTACCGGTACAATTTATCAATGCATAAACAATCATATTTATTTCACAAAATGGCTTTTCAAAACGATTATGCTATAATTCTGAAAGAAGCGGGACAATAAATGAATGAGGAATGTATATGTTAAAATACCAGCAAATCGCGATGGATATTGAAAAATACATAGAAGAGCATCAGCTTCAGCAAGGGGATAAACTTCCTGTGCTGCAAACCTTAATGACCCAGTTTAACGTGAGCAAAAGCACGATCACAAAGTCCTTGGATCTATTAGAAAAAAAGGGAATTGTGTTTCAAGTCAGAGGAAGCGGCATTTTTGTCAGGCGGAATAAAAGAAAAGGGTATATCAGCCTGCTTTCTAATCAGGGATTTAAAGAATCGCTTGAAGATTTTAATGTCACCTCCAAATTATTGGCGCTGGAAGTGAGAAAGCCCACACCTGAGGCTGCACAAAATCTGAATATGCCGTCTGATGGCGAGGTGTATTATGTCAAACGTATCCGGTATATTGACGGGAAGACATTATGTATCGAGGAGTCATTTTACAACAAATCGATTATTCCGTACTTGAATAAAGAGATCGTATCAGAATCAATATTTGATTATATTAGGGAAGGTCTCGGATTGAAGCGCGGTTTTTCAGATCTATATTTGTATGCGGGAATGTTAAATGAAGAAGAAGCGGAGTACTTAGGACTGTTTACCGGAGCGCCTAAGCTTTGCGTTGAAACGATTTTTCATTTAACCAACGGCCAGCCGTTCGACTTTTCAAAAGTCACCTATCACTATGAACAATCACAGTTTTTCATTCAGGCGAACAGCTACCTTTTTGAACAGGAAACGACGTAAGCAGGATTGCAAACAGAAAACACCCAATGCGTGACAGACGCACTGGGTGTTTTTTTACTTCTTCATGTTCTGATTTAATGTTTCAACGGCTTTTTTCATTTGTGTATCGTTGTCTGCAAGCTGTTTTTGCAGATCTGTCATCAATTTTGCCGTTGTGTCTCCTGTTAAAATGCCTGTTTCTTTCAGTTTCTCTTTTGCCTGAAATTGTTTGACGGCTTGTTCAAATGCTTTGTCATATGTGCCGTTTACATTCACGCTGTATCCCAGCGCTTTCAGCATTTTTTGCGCATTGGTGACGTCCGTTCCGGAATCCCCGTATTTGTACGTTTTTTTCGCATCTAAAAACGGCAGGTTCGCATAATCAGGCAGCTTAACCTGATATTGCGGTTTGATGCCTTTTTTATGAATCCATTCTCCGTCCGCTGTCAGCCATTTTGCGATTGTCAGTTTAACGGTTGAACCGTCGCTGTAATCCTTTGCCGTCTGAACGGTCCCTTTTCCGAACGTTTTCTCTCCGACCAGCGGAATCCCCGATGATTCATGCAGCGCAGCTGACATGATTTCCGCGGCGCTCGCGGTGCCGTCATTGACGAGGACGACTGTCGGTTTTGTCACTTTGCGCTCTTTCGTTGCTTTCATGACCTCTTTCGTGCCGTCTTTGTATTCGACCTGCATAATATTTTTTCCTTTATCGATAAACATGTTGCTCATTTTGATGGCTTCATCCATCAGGCCGCCCGGGTTGCCTCTTAAATCCAGAATGTATCCTTTCGCTCCTTGTTTTTCGAGTTTGTCAATGGCTGAATTCAGCTCTTTTGCCGTCGATTCGGAGAAAGATGTGATTTGGATTTCGCCGATGTCTCCTTTTTTCATTTCAGAGTACACCGTTTCAACCGGAATGGTGTCACGTTTGATCGACAGGTTCAGATCGCCGACACCCGCTCTGTGCAGCACAAGCTTGACGCTTGTCCCCTTTTTGCCGCGGATTAACGCGACAGCTTCGTTTACATTCAGGCCTTTGACGCTTTTGCCGTCAACCTTCAAGATCTGATCATTCGGTTTAATCCCCGCTTTTTCCGCAGGAGACCCTTTGATCGGTGATACGATCAGAATGCTGCCGTCCTTTTCTTCCACTTGTGCGCCTATACCTTCAAACGAAGCGGAAATTGTTTCTTCAAATGACTTTCCTTCCTGAGGATCCATATAAGAAGAATACGGATCATCCAGGGAACTGATCATGCCTTTTATCGCTCCGTCTACTAATTTGCTGTCATCTGTTTTTTGATAGTAATCACTTTTAATCTGCTCATAGGCTTTATTGAATTTCTCAAATTTGCTGTTCGTCAAAGCAGCCGAGCCTTGTCCGAAAATGGTCGTATTGCCCGTAATAAACAGCGTAAGCGCCGAGGCTGCGACCGCAGTGATCAATATGATAAAAAACAGTTTAAATTGCCGCTTCAAGAAAACACCACCTTTTTATTCTTACATTATTATCATAGACGAACGCTCATTCGTCAACTTCAAACGTGAGGCGCCCTTCTTTCCCGTTTACCCAAACCTATGCTTTTCTCCCAACATATGCTGAGGAAGAAAGGAGGATTCGGACTTTGAGCAAATATTTAGAAATGCTGTCCTTATTCGGAGTCGGAGGGGCTCACCCCGGCGGACTCGCTTTTTCTAAAGCTGTTCTCGCAAAAGCGGCTCCTCCTCCTGGCGAGCCGATCCTTGACGCCGGCTGCGGAACGGGACAGACGGCCGCTTATCTCAGCCACCTGCTGTATCCCGTCACCTGTGTTGATAAGGATCCCCTTATGCTTGAAAAGGCAGCAAAGCGATTTGCCGCTGAAGGCTTAACCATTCAAAGCTATTTGGCGGAGCTTGAGCGGCTTCCGTTTACTGAAAATCAGTTTTCTGCCGTTCTCTCTGAATCAGTTCTCACCTTTTCAAAGCTTGATTCATCGCTGTCTGAAATACTGCGGGTCCTTAAACCAGGGGGCATGCTGATCGGCATTGAGGCAGCTTTGAAAAAACCCCTGCCGGAAAACGCTGTCACGCAGTTAAAAGACTTCTACGGTTTTACCGTATTGCAGGATGAAGCGGCATGGAAGCAGATACTGCTTCAGCAAGGCTTTCAAAAAGCGGATTTCATTCCCGCTTTCTATGAAAACAATGCGCAGGAACCGACTACAGAAATGGATTTATCGCCCGTTATCCAGCCGGTTCACTACGATACGCTGACGGCTCATTACGATCTTATGCAGAAGTACGGTGAATATATGGGGCACTGCGCTTTTGTAGCTTACAAGTAAAACGGCGATTGTCCTCCTGTTTTCGTCCAACCTTTTTTACGCACTCTATCATAAGCTGACATAGAAAGATAGGTTGGATAGGAGGAGAAAAGATGCAAAACTATTATCATCTTTGCCGGCAGCACCATGGAAAAGTAGCAAGAATTACAGAACGAAACGGCAGAGTCCACGTCGGAAGAATCGTACGGGTGACAAAAAGTAAAGTGTATATCGCCCCTGTCGGCGGCCGTCACAGAGGGTACGGATTCGGTTATTGGGGAGGAGGCTGGGGAGGCTGGGGAGCAGCCTACGGTATCGGCCTTGGTTTAATTACCGGATTTGCGCTTGGAGGTTTGCTCTTCTGGTAATAAAGAAAGCCCGCTAAATTTATTCTTTAGCGGGCTTTTTCTTATTATACTTTCTTTACTTCATTAAAATATTCTTCAAGAGTTAACTGATGGTCATGGATGGCTTTTGCCGCTTTTTTGCCTACATAACGCAAATGCCATGGTTCATACTCATACTTTGTTACATTTTCTTTGCCTTTTGGATAGCGGATGATAAAGCCGTATTCATACGCATGGTCTTTCACCCATTTGCCGTCAGCCGTGTTTCCGAACGCTTCATTCAGCTCATATCCGTTGCTTTTGCTGGAAATATCCATGGCAAGCCCCGTCTGGTGTTCGCTTTGCCCGGGGTATGCGACGGCTTCTTTCGCTTTCTTTTCACCTTTCAGACTGACTTCAATATCGAAAATCACTTTTTGTCTGTCATAAGAGCGGTATCCTGAAACGGCAACCAGGTCATAGCCTTCTTTTTTCCCCGCGTTGAACAATTCCGCCAAAGCATCGGCGGCAGGTTTGCGGATATATCGTTTCTCAATTTTCTCAGTGAAAGAAAATTCAACTTTCGGGATGACGAGATCCTTCGGTTTATAATCTCCCGGCAGCGTGTATGTCTTATTCACGAGCGCAAGTGTATTTGTCGGGTTTTGAATGGTTTCAAGCCCGTTCACTTCTTTAATGTCATTAAAATATTTGCTCTCCAATACAAAATCGCTGTCTTCTGTCTTCGTTGTTTTTTTGCTTGATGTGTCATCTGATTGTTTTGTTTGAGCCGTTGTTTTTGTGTCCTTATGGCTGTCGCCCCCTGAAATGCTGCAGCCGGTGCCCACGATTGCGGTTACGCTGAGAGCAGCAGCAAGCGAGAACCATTTAGTGGATTTCTTCATTTTACCCTTACCTTTCTTTTTTTGAATCAGAGCGGTGCATAAAGAAGAGGGCTGCTTTTATCAGCATGACCCTCATCTCAAGTTTACGATACAGTATGCAGCGCCAGTTTTATCATATCATGAAAAGTCGTTTGACGCTCTTCTGCGGTTGTCTCTTCTCCCGTTAACACGTGATCGCTTACAGTCAGGATAGACAGCGCTTTTTTGCCGTATTTTGCGGCAAGCGTATATAAAGCAGTCGTTTCCATTTCTACGCCGAGGACGCCGTATCTCGCAAGCTTTTCGATTTGCGAGTCTTCATTGTAAAACTGATCGGCGGTGAATACGCTTCCGACGGCTACAGGAAGGTTATTTTTTTGCGCTTCCTGGTACGCTTTATGAAGAAGGTCGAAATCTGCGCAAGGCGCATAATCCACACTTCCGAAAGCGACACGGTTCATCTGTGAATCGGTTGAAGACGTCATAGCCAAAATCACGTCGCGCACCTTCACGTCATTACGGATGGCTCCGCATGAACCGACTCTGATCAGGTTTTGAACATCATAGCTTTGAATCAGTTCATTCACATATATAGAGATAGACGGAACACCCATCCCGGTGCCTTGCACTGATATTTTTTTACCGTTATATGTACCCGTAAATCCGTACATTCCTCTGACTTCATTATAGCATTCCACATTTTCAAGGTAAGTTTCCGCAATAAATTTCGCTCTCAGCGGATCTCCCGGCAAAAGCACTGTATCCGCAATTTGACCTTTTTCTGCGTTTATATGTACACTCATTTCCATTTCCTCCTGCCTATTCAAACTCCCACCCATTGTACACTGAATAACGGTAAGAGACAATCATCAGCATTGATCAGAGCGATCTTGGGCAGAATATGCGGGATGACAGCCTAAGGAAAAGGAGTGAGCATAAATGGGCAAAAAACAGCGCAACCGGGTGACCGGCCAGAAAAAGAACAATCACGTACCCGTTTCAGACGTGATTGCGGCTGATGAAGCGCATGGAAAAGAGCATTCCGCTGCTAAACGGAAGCCTTAAAACAAAACGGAAGCCGGCTGAACATTCAGCCGGCTCCGTCTTACCTCGGCTGGACGAGCAAACGGTTGATTTTGCTCCATCCCGCAGGGTTAAGCCTGTAATAGGTCTTTCCTTTTCTTCCTTCGTCTATGAGTATGACATCGCCGGTCGCTATGAATCTGGCTTGATAGTCATTTGGAACCGTATCAGGCACATTAAAAACAGAAAATGCCCTTTCCAGTGCGTCTTGATGATTGTCAGCGGCCAGCTCTGTCCGATAGACGACCCTGTATCCCTTTTTCTCGCCGTAGCGGGGTGTTTGAAAAATCGTCACATCATAGGCACAAGTCTTTTTTTTAAACACGGGCAGCGATAACAGCATCAAGATCCCTCCCTCTTATTTCTTAATAGTATTAGCGTTTTTTCTCATTTTTCCTGTCTCTATTTTTGTCGAAACGGGTGATACTTTTCGTCAAAGAGCGCAAATAGAGAGACGAGGCAAAGTCCGAGACTGAATCCGGCAAGTACATCCGTCGGAAAATGCGCGCCTAAATAAATTCTGCTGAGCCCGATCAGGATGACGAGAACTCCGGTAAAAACGGAGACAGCCCGCTTTCTTTTCGTGAAGAAAGGAACGTGCTTGATTAAAAAGTAAGCGATGACGGGATACATCACTGCCGAATTCATGGAGTGGCCGCTCGGAAAACTGTATGAGGTTTCATGGACGAGCGGCTCAAAAGCGGGTCTGGCTCTTTCGATCAATTCTTTTATTTTTATGTTAATTATTCGTTCAATGAGGAAGAGAAGCGGCAAAAACACAACATCAGGCGTTTTTTTGTACATATACAGGGCTGCTCCCGTCAATAGAAGAAGCGGTAAAAGCACCGCGGTCGTGCCGAGCTCTGTTATCCATAACATCAATTCATTCAGCCAGGCAGCCCTGATCCTGACCGCCGCTTCTATCACCCTCTCGTCAAAAACCCGGACAGCATCGATCCGGATGGCTGCTGCGAGCAGAATAAACAATGCGAAAAGACCTGCTGGCTTGTACAACGTTTTCCCCCCATTTTTCATTCTCCCGAGCCGATTGAAAAAACCGAAGCTTTTTTCACTTCGGTTCCGCAGTTTCAGTCTTCATCAAGCTCTTCGTCTATCATACATTTTTCTAATAAATAATCAAAGGTGATGTCGGCTATTTCAAAGATCTCCTCTTCACTCGGTATGTACCCGCGCATAGCAAGCTGACTGTAAAAAAAATCGGCTATCTCTTCTGTGTCAATCACAAGATCTATTTCTTTCATGCAAACACCGCCTCCTTTTTTATGTTTTATGAAAAAACCCTTCAAATTATACCCGAAAGTTCTAATCGCTTTGTCTGCTCATATACTTTTAAAAAAACAAGCCCCCGGAGGGAGAAAAGATGATGACGAAAATGATGGCTTTTTTGGACGGAGATGGATTTGATATCGTATTGGAAAAAGTGCTGAAAGGAATGTCGTTTGTAATCTTTGCCGGCTGTCTGCCCTGGTTTTTATATGTCACCGTCCGTTTTTTTGCCGGCTAGCTGAAATGCTCCCGCAGGCTTTCCAGCACAAAATTCATCATATCTTTATATTCTTCGTCACCGAACATATCATAAAGAATCTTATAATCGTTATAAATATCAAGGAGCTCATCTACAATCGATACCGCCAGCACATGCAGGGTATCAAGATCATCAGCATCGCCTTCAAACTGAAGAAGAGCGGACGCGGCGGTATCCTCGCCGATCTCATGAGATGCTTCCCCAACATAGTGGACAAACAGCAGCTGATGCACAAACTGATCCATTTCATATTTTCTCAGAACCAGCGTGAGATCCTCTTCCTCCGTTTCAAGCCACTCTCCGTCTTTCAGCCGAGTCAGCTCATAAATAATATCCTCCCAGCCATCCTCTAAATATCTCCATATTTCAGTTCTGTGGCCGATGATACGGAATAATTCTTTTCCGTAGTCCTTTACATATACGACGTCGCCGATCAGAAACTCATATTCAATATCCAATTTTTCCATATCAACAATTACGCCCTCATAATCTTTATAAAGCTGGATGGACGATTCAAAATAAAGCACTTCATTATGGTTGACTTCGTAAAGATAATGTTTATCAATTTGATGAACCTTCGTAATGGTGCCGACGGTTCCGTACATCACGACGACCACGATATCTCCCACTTGAAATTTCGGTTTATTTGGCTTCATGCTGTCTCCCCCTTGCCGCGGACTGTCATACGCTATCGTATGCCGGCCGTCATTATTTCGCATGGGCATGAAAACCACAGGAAATATCCATTTCTGCACCTGTTCAACATGTCAAAAAAACCGCACAATGTCATGTGCGGTTTTTCGTCAGGCGTGATGCACCTCGGTCTCATATTTTTCCCAAGCCTCATCAAATGTCGACATCGTTTCTAAATAATCGGCGCTCAGTTCTAAATACGAACTGAGCTCATGATAATCGCTTGACGTTTTCGGAAAGCCATGGTCTTCATATGCCTGATTCGCAAATCGGCTGATTGCGTCCTGCGGCTTAGGATGCCTGTATTTCATTAAATAGTGGTAAAAGGATTTCATGGGTTTCCCCTCCTGATGACTGTCTTTTGTTGTACTATTATACATTTCAAAAGTGAAATTACAACAAAAGAAGACTAGGAGAAGTCAAAATAATTCCGTTTCAATATCCGTTCTGTCTGCATCAGCTCTTGATATGTGAGTGTTTCCGGTAATTTTTTGGCGTCGACTAAAAAAAGCTGATTTTCGATTTCGCCTATGACCGCTTCCTCCTGATACGTCATCCCGCAGGAAGAACAAGCGAACGCGGGTGTGTCTGTAATTTCTATGGCCCTCGTACCGTCAGGAAGCTCCCAGTATACAGCCGACTGACAAGCTGACGCCTTCTGATTGCCGCACCACTCGCATGGCTTCACGGCGATTCACCTCCGACTTCCGAGCCTTCTTTTTGCTCTTTCTTCTGCTGTGCTATAAATTTCTTTTCTTTTAATTCATCTCTCTTTTCCCTCCGGTCTTTCAGCGTTTCATGATCAGGGTTAGAAGTAAACGCTTTCCTCCTGCTGATTCGCGATACATTTTCCGGTGTGAAAGAGACCTCTTTATCCGCGAAAATAGCGCTTAGTCCGACCGGTTCGCGTTTGGCCATCGTTCCCGGAAAAACAGATTCAAAATAGTCGTCGGCTTGATTCGGGATATAGTTTTCCGGTTCGGGATAAGATGTAATCACCCCTTCAAAGTTTCTGATCACAACTTTCTCCGGACTTTGGGAGAGCAAATAGTTCGGCTGCAGGGCAATTTTTCCGCCTCCGCCCGGGGCATCGACGACAAAGGTCGGCACGGCAAAGCCAGTTGTATGGCCTCTCAGCCCTTCAATGATTTCCAGCCCTTTTGACACGGGCGCTCTGAAATGACCGATTCCCTCTGACAAATCACATTGATAAATATAGTACGGGCGGACGCGGATTTTCACTAAATCATGCATGAGCTTTTTCATAATCGGCACCGAATCGTTAATGCCCGCCAAAATAACGGCCTGGTTTCCGACCGGAACACCTGCGTTGACAAGCTTTTCACACGCCTCAACCGATTCTTCCGTCAGTTCGATGCTCGTATTAAAATGAGTGTTCAGCCAGACCGGATGATATTTTTTCAGAATCTGACAAAGGTTATCCGTTATCCGCTGCGGAAAAACGACAGGCGCTCTCGTTCCGATCCGGATAATTTCGAGGTGAGGAATGTCGCGAAGGTTTTTCAAAATATATTCGAGAATCTGATCGTTAATTAAAAGTCCGTCACCGCCGGAAATGAGACAGTCACGTATTTCAGGCGTTTCCCGAATATAAGCGATCGCCGCATCAAGCTGTTTTTTCGGCACGCCCATCCCGATCTGCCCGGAAAAGCGCCTTCTGGTGCAGTACCGGCAGTACATCGAGCATTGGTTTGTCACGAGAAAAAGAACGCGGTCGGGATAGCGGTGCGTAAGGCCGGGCACCGGCGAATCTTCATCTTCAAACAGCGGATCTTCGAGGTCATATTTCGTTTTGTGCATTTCTTCTGACAGCGGCACGGACTGCATGCGGATCGGACATCTCGGGTTATCGGGATCCATTAAGGAAGCATAATAAGGCGTAATGTTCAGAGGAATCGTTTTTACAGACATTCTGACGCCTTCTTCTTCCTCTTCGGTCAAATGAATGACTTTTTTCAGGTCATCGACGGTTCTTACGGTATGAGTGAGCTGCCACAGCCAATCATTCCACTTTTCTTCCGGCACATCCTTCCATAATTCAATCTCCTTCCAATGACGCTTCGGCTGAAACCACTTATTTGTCAAACGAATTCCTCCTTATGAATGGCTGAAACGTAATGTCTTGCACCATATATTCATATTTTCGAGCCCTTCTGAAATCCGGCAGTTGTTCACAAGCCTGCCTCTGTAGCCGTATCCCGCATGATACAAAACGGCATTCATCCCGTAAGAGGCTGCACGGGCCAAGGAAAAAAGATGAATGATTCCCCGGCCCGAAAGTTCCTGCTCCAAGGCTTTAAACAGGTGTGCCGTTACGGAATTTCCTCTGTAATCTGACAAAACTGCGCAATCGGTCATTTCAGCGTGCCCCAATACGGGATTGAGATCCGCGCTTGCCGCGCCGATAAGACGTTCCTGATCGAAGGCGGCATAATAGATGGTGTTTTCTCTCATTGTTTTTTTTATATAAAGGGGGTTAAAGACAGGAGTCGGATAGGTGAGAAAAACATGTTTATATAAGTGCGATAAGCGGTCTGCATCATCTTCATCCGCTTTTCTGAATATAAGCTTGCTTTCTGTCTCGGTCAGTTTCCGCCGCTGTGTCTCATATAAACGGTCAACAGTCGAATCTTCCGATACATATGAATCAGACTGTCTCCGTTTCTCTGATAAATAACGCACCATCACAGCAGCCTCATGCCCATTGTAATATCCGTCTATGACCCCCTCAAGAATAAAGAGATGCTTGACAAGTTCCGGCTCATCACCGCGCTTGGCAAAGAAAATCACCTTTTGGGCCCCTTCTTGCTTCGCTTCTGCCAAAACAGCCGGGATAAGCGCCTCGGGCTGCCCGTCATAACGAATGACCCTGATCCGCTCGTTGAAACGGTCTGCATCAATCTCGGCCGATCCGCTTTCAGCCCTCAGTTCCTTTATCAGCTCTGCCACCCCCATCTGCTACCCCGCACCATTCCATCATAAAAAGAGAAATGATTTTGACGGCATCAATTAACGCCCGGACTTCAATATATTCATTTGCCTGGTGCGCCGCTTTGACTTCTCCCGGCCCGAAAACAATGACCGGCGTCTGCCCCGCATGATGCAAAAGCCCCCCGTCCGTTCCCCACGGAGACGCTTCACGTATCGGTTTTTCCCCTTTCATTTTCTCAAAAGATGATTCCAAAGCGGAAATCAGCGGATGGTCATCCGGGAGATCGTTCGGAAGCCACTGAGCTCCAAACCATTCAACTTCCGCCGGATGGTGTTTAAACCACTCATCCCGGTACTCCAAATCTTTGAGCCAGCTTGCGAGCTCTTCTTTTACGGCTTCAGGCGTTTCATCCGGAGCTATCCCGCACCTGCCTTCTATCACGACACGGTCAGCTACCGAAGATGGCCACGTTCCGCCTTGGACGGTGCCGATATTAATGGGAACCGGAATCGGAACATCCCGGTAAAGCGGGTCAGTGATGCGGGCGTTGCGGACGTGTTCCAGCTCTTTAAGCGCTGTGATGACATGCAGGCTTTTTTCAATCGCGCTCACCCCTTCATAGCGGGTGCCGCCGTGTGCGGACAATCCTCTTACCGTAATGCGGAACCACATAGACCCTTGCTGCTTCACAAACAGCTTTAAATTAGTCGGTTCCGGAATAAGCGCCCCGTCAGCCTTATAGCCTCTCATAACCGCCGAAAGCGTTCCTGCGCCGCCGCACTCTTCATCTACGACACTTTGAAACAGAACATCTCCTTTTAATGTAACCCCGCAGGCTTCAAGCGCTTCTAATGCAAACAAGAGAGCTGTATTGCCGCCTTTCATATCCGTTGAACCGCGGCCGTAAATTTTGCCGTCCTTTTCAACAGCGGTAAACGGTTCATACGTCCATGCGGCGGGATTTCCTTCCGGGACAACATCAATATGTCCGTTCAGTATCAGTGATCTTCCGCCGCCGGCTCCTTTCTTTATGGCGGTGATATTCGGGCTTTCATGAAAGTCTTTGCGTTCCGATACAAAATAAGGATGCTCTTTTAATTGTTTGACATTCGGTTCCCACACATCAATATTCATGTCAAACTGTCTCAGTTTTTCTAAAACGACTGCCTGTGCGTTAAATTCATGTCCGAACGTGCTTTTTTCCCCGATCAGCCGTTTCAGCAGACTTACCGCTTTTGCCGCATTTTCTTCCGCCCACTCAGTAATTTTCTTTTCTAATTGATCCATGGACAGGCCCCCTTTTAAGAAAACATTCTCCCAATCTGATTTCGGCATCCGTTGTTTGGATGACATCGTCTATCGTCGAGCCATTCAGCAGTTCCTCAAGAACAAAAGTCCCATCCTCTATGCTGATGACGGCTTTCTCTGTAATAATGAGGTCTGCACAGCGCGAAGCCGTAAGCGGCAATGAACAGCTTTCGACTAATTTCGGCCTGCCCTTCTGATCGGTGTGGCTCATGACGACAACCACTTTTTTCGCACCTTGGGCAAGCTCCATTGCCCCGCCCATTCCCGGCACTTTTTTCCCCGGGACGAGCCAGTTGGCGAGATCACCTGTCCGGCTGACCTGTAATGCGCCTAAAATGGTAATATCAATCAGCCCTTTTCTGATCATGGCAAAAGACAGAGCTGAATCAAAATATGAAGCTCCCTTTACCGTGCTGACGGGAAATCCGGCGGCATTGCATAAGAGTTCATCCTCCGCTCCGGGCTCGGGACTTCCTCCTATCCCAAGAACGCCGTTTTCCGCCTGCAGCATCACCTCCATGCCGGCCGGCAGAAAGTTCGGCACTAAAGAAGGAATGCCGATCCCCAGGTTGACAATCATGCCTGAGGTAATTTCACTGGCGGCCCGCCTTGCGATACTCTCTCTTTCCGCTATTCCCAAGCCCATTTCCATTTCACTCCTTCACTTTGCACGACACCCTCCACAAAAACGCCCGGTGTTACAATATGCTCGCTGTCAAGTTCGCCGGCCTGCACAATCTCTGCCGCCTCAGCAAAGGTTCTTTCGGCCGCAGCCGCCATCAGAGGGTTCATGTTGCGCGCCGTTTTGTCATATGTCAGATTCCCGAATTCATCAGCAGTATGTGCCGACACAAAAGCAAAATCAGCCGTCAGCGCTTTTTCAACTAAATAGGGCTTTCCGTCAATCGTTACGGTTTCTTTGTTCTCGCAAACGGTTGCGTTATCAATCCCGATATCCGTTAAAATACCGCCAAGCCCCGCTCCGCCTGCGCGAATCCGTTCGGCAAGCGTCCCTTGAGGCGAAAATTCCACCTCCAGCGTTCCGTCAGTCATTTGTCTGCCCGCTACAGGGTTTGAACCGATATGGGAAGCGATCAGCCGTTTCACCCGTTTATGAACGATAAGCGGGCCGATACCGATTTCCGGAAAGCCGGCATCGTTGCAGATGACGGTCAGCTCTTTAACGCCGCTTTCTAAAATCGCTTCAATTAATGACGGAGGAGACCCCACACCCCCGAAACCGCCGAACATGATGACAGATTCGTCCTTGACATCGGCAATTGCTTCATGTATATCGATTTTTTTATGAAAAATAGACATGTCAGTTCAATCCCTCTTCATCATTTTTTCTGCTTCTTCTGCAGCTAGTGAAAATAGATCTGACAGTTCATCCAGCTCAGCATATGAAATCGTGAGCGGCGGCGCGATGATAACGGCGTCTCCTTCGCCGCTGTCAATGCCGGGCTTTGCAGGGTAAATCAGCAGCCCTCGTTTTTTTGCTTCTGATATCATTTTTTCTGTAAACGCCTGTTTTTTCGGAAAAACTTCCTTTGTCGTTTTATCTTTGACGAACTCCACCCCGATCAGAAGGCCTTTTCCGCGGACATCCCCGATCACCCCGCTGCGCTCTTTGATTTGTTCTAATTGCTGCCTCAGTATTGCGCCTTTTTCCTCTGCCTGCTGAAGCAGCCCGTGTTTCTTGACATAGCGAAGCACCTCAAGCGCCGCTCTTGCACAGTATGGGTTGGCACTGTACGTATGCCCGCTCATAATGACCCCGGAGCCCCGCTTGATCGTTTCAATGATGTCATCAGAGGCAACGGCTGCCGCAATCGGAGCGTAACCGGCGCCTAACCCTTTTCCAAGCACCGCGATATCAGGCACGATTCCCCAATGCTCAGAAGCAAGCATCCGTCCTGTTCTTCCGAGCCCCGTCATGACTTCATCCGCGATAAACAAAATACGGTGCTTGCGGCAGACATCCTCAAGCGCTTCATAGTAGCCTGCCGGCGGAGTGATGGCAGCCCCGGCTGCTCCGACAATCGGTTCTGCGACAAAACCGGCGATAAATGAGGCGCCGATCCGTTTAACAGCCGTTTCCAGCTCGTCTGCCGCAGCTTTTACAAATTCCTCTCCCTGCAGCTCAGAACGGTACATATTCGGCGCTGAAACGGCAGGAAACCGTTCAAGCAGCTGGGTAAAACGGTATCTGCGTTCATAAAACCCCGATAATGAAAGCGCTCCCAAAGTAATTCCGTGGTAACTGCCCCATCTTGATAAAAAGACGGATTTTTGGTATTGGCCTTTTTCCTGCCAATATTGAACGGCCATTTTCATCGCTGTTTCAACTGCCTCTGAGCCGCTGTTTACAAAAAATGACCAATTCAGCCCGCCCGGCAAATGATCAGCCAGAAATAAAGCCAGCTCCTCTGCCGGCGCACTGGTGAATTGCGAGCGATACACAAACGAAACGGAGTCAAGCTGCTCTTTTAAAGCTTGTATAATATCCTCCGTCCCGTGGCCGATATTGCAAGTGACCGCTCCCGATGCCCCGTCAAGATACTTGTTCCCCTCCAGATCATACACATATGATCCTTTTCCATGGCTGACTGTCGGATAGATCCCGTCAAGCTCCGGTTTGATTAAATAACTCCCCATATCTTTCCACCTCAAAAACCCATTTGCTTCATTGTATGAACAGATGAATAACGGCATTCTTATCCTTCAGAAAGTTTTTTTGCAGTAATTACCTTTCTGTAAAACAGGCTGCCGGAGATGTCCCGACAGCCTGAAGAGCGTTCTCAGTTCTGCTATTTATCTGCTCAGCTCAAAACCTCCGCCATTTTGATCGGAATCGGCATAAGCAGAAGGCGGAAATTCCCGTCTTCTTTACTGTATGGGAACCAATATTTCACACAAATGATCATTCACTTTTTGAAAGGTGTACCTTTCGATAATAGGCTGTTCTCTTACGATTAGATTATTTTTTTCGATCTCTGAAAAAACAGTTTTCCAAAATCCACTGACTGCCTCTTTCGTATGATCAAGCAAGAAAACAGCGTATCTGCCTCCGGAAGATGTACCAACCCGTGCTGGTTCAGGCACATGATCTTGATGAATAACAGCGCAAACATCATAGCGGCATTTCTCTTGAGGCGTACGATTCGGATGATCTTGCGGAATTCCTAAAATAGCAGAATGATCAAGCAGGCTATTCAATTGCGCCCAAGTTTTAAAAGACTCCATAAGTTCTTTATTTTGCTTTCCGCCATACTCCCCGACGTTTCGGAAATAAGCAATTCTTGATTCAGGTCATTCTTCAATCGTTATTTTCACATTTCAGAAAAGTAATATGTATTAAAATGTTTTTCAAGCTGACTTTCAACATGAACATAACAAAAAGCCTGCAGGATGTTCTCTGCAGGCTGATGTTCTTTATAGGATTTTTTCAGTCTAACAAATAAAAGCCGCACCGACGATGATTAATAAAATAAACAATACCACGATCAGCACGAATGTACTGGTTCCGCCTCCGCAGCCGCCGTATCCAAAGCCATAACTGCCGCATCCCCCATATCCGTATCCGTACATCCGAATCACCCTTTCTTCTTACGATATACGGCATTGTATGCGGGCCAACTCCCAATTGTTTTATGCGAATGCCCATCTATGTAAGAAAATAATGAAAAATTGTATGCACACGCCGAAATCTTTTGAAGCCGAGTTTCTCATAAAAGCGGTTTACACCGTCCATCCCGGACGCCACAAGGTATACGGTTTCCATGCCGTTCAGCTTCGCCGCAGCCATCAGTTCGTTCATCAATATCGTCCCGTAGCCTTTCCGCTGGAATTGATCCAGAATGGCAACTTCTTCAATTTTGGCGGTTTTATCCGCTTTGTTGATGAAAAGCTCTCCGCAGCCGATCGGAATCGTTCTGGAGGCATCGCTGTAGCACACGACAAGCAAAACCGTCCCGTCCTTATACAAAGGATATTTCCGCTGAAGCTTTTGTTCGGCCGCCGCCTCGCCAATGTAAAGGGCATCATAAATGTTCATAATAGATGACCCGTCAGCAAGACTTTTTTCCGTTCCCCAAGCGGTGAGAGGATGTCCGGCCTGCCGGTCCCCATTTTCCAGCTTCCTTGCAAAAAACAGTTCATCCTCCACTACGTATCCCTGCTTTACCAATGTTTGTTTCAAAAGAAGCGGAAATGTGTGCTCCGGTGACGCTTTCACATGAATATAATTGGTTTGAAGCATGTTCGGAACAGACGCAAAAAACGGAAGCAGTCCGTCTAACGGAAATGTACGGTGCAGCTGAACAAAGTTATGTGAAAAAATCTGCGGCAGCAAAGGGTCTCTATACACAGTGTAATGCTCGAACCTCTGCATGCCGGAAGTAAGCTCAATATATTGTTTCTCGGTTTTAGCAAATTGATCGGTCATAAAAGCTCTCCTTTTCCTTACACATCCAACTGCATCTCTCATCCTTTTGTGATATTGAGATTTCTTATAATTTCATCGTACATCGGATAGAACGGCTTTCCAATTGGTAATTGTTTAATTTGCTGAAAGGAAATGGGTACCGCCTTCTGATTCGCAAAAAAGCGTTTCACTACATCCTGACTGATCGGATGGAGAACCCCTCTCAAATAAACATAAAATTCACGTTCAATGCGAAACAGCATTCTTCCGGGAAGATGCTGAACACAGCCCGATCTCTCCCATCTGATCGGCGGACCGTCCGGCAGCGCTTGGATTTCATCCCGTTCTAAAGCCAGGATGCCGGGTCGTTTAAATTGGTAAAAGCGAAAGGCGTTAAGATCAATCAGCCTTTTCGTCCCGTCTTCTACAAAATAGATATGACACTGATCCGTGACGAGCTGAAAATTCGGAATACCGGCAGCGTTCTCTTCCTCGTATTGAAATAAAAAAGGATCCGGAATGACGACGGCTCTTCCTTCATATAACGGTCGCCAGCGCTCATTGACAAGCTTTCTTTTATTCCGGTCAAGCTGATATACTTTCTGATCCGTCCCCTTTACAAAAGACCCGTCAACCAGCTCTGACGGAAGCGATTGATACGTATTCTGGAATGAGTGGGGTGTTTTATAGGTCGTATCCAACACTTCTTTTATCGGCAGAAATGATGTAAATGTGTTGAGCCTGCTCCAAAAAACAGAGTCTCCGTGATTCCAATGCATGACATCTTCGTCCCAAAAACTGCCGTACTTCTCCTTCACACACCGAAGCAATGATTTCCTGTGCATCACTGAACAGTGATCAACGAGAAAAGCAGCCTGGTCAAGCACGTCATCAGCAAAACGATAAAAGTGGAATTGCTCTGTTCCGCGCTCGTTTACATGCACCACCTTCTGACTGGAATAGACGGCATCAAATTCGGTGCATTGATTAAGCGTTTCCGCCATGCGGCTGAGTCTATCCGGATGATATACGGTGTCATCCGTCAGATAAGTGACGTATTCACCTTTAATCCGTGTAAGCGCATCATTAATCAAAACGGCATACCGGGTCGATTTCAGCCGTTCAGCCGGATTGATAAAACTGTTGTAATAGTATATGCGGTGATCTTTTATATACGTACTGATGGCCGCCGAGGTTTCTTCATTTGAATGATCATCCATTATAAACAGCTCCCAATTGCTGTAGGTCTGCTGCAACACACTTTCAATTGCCTGTTTCACGAGATACGGTTTGTTGTAACTCGTTAAGATAATCGAGATCTTCTTTTCCATCCCATCACCCCTTCTGAACACATAAAAAACGGCTCCGAAAATGACAGAGCCTGATATCTGGTATTAAAAAGCACCCCAGCTGACGATGCTTGAAATCGCGACATTTGATCTTGTATTATTGAGAGGATTTTGAAAAACGGCCAAATCTGACAGCACTTCTTTGACAATCACGTTCTGCAATGTGCTGCCGTTAACCAGATTGACACGTGAAACAGGAACTCCAAGCTCTTTTGCCATCACAAGCTGACGCCGCAAATCTGATTGATCTCCTGACGGCTGACGCGATACCAAAAGAAGAAGCAGCAGTAAAAGATGAAATTCCTCATCAAAACCCCCGCATTTTACAGTTTCTTCTGAATCCAAAATAATTCCTCTCCTTCTTTTTTTAATCTATACAACGTATGTCGCACGCTTGCAATCCGCATAGACAGATAAAGCCTGATTCTAAATTCAGCGGTTTTATTAAATATGAAAAAAATACGTCAAAACGGCATTCGACTTATACCAATCACACCAATCAGGAATATGAATAAACGTGAGGTTGAAATAGTTAAAGGAGGTGTATGATCCCATGAGTGAGGATCGTTTAGAGCTCAAAAAGAAGCTATTGAAAACTCTTTTGAACCCTATATTTGACAACAGCGCTTTATCTAGCGGCACAGATGGAGGAGATAACGTGGAAAACAATATAAAAGATTTATTAGAATCGGCAATTGATGCAAAAGTGGATGAAGCAGCTGCGCAAGACAGTCTCAGCGCTCAATCTGTTTTAGGAAGCGGCATTTCATTAGCGGCGAGATGGATTTTTGCGAGAGTTCAGCCCGGCACTGTTATCAGCATTGTGATGGATTCAGGAGACATGATCGGTCCGGTTCAATTTGTTTTCTTTGACGAAGTTCACGGAATTGTTTATGTTACGCAGGAAAATTCTGTTACACCGGCAGGCTCTGCTACAACATTGCTTGACGTTGACAAAGTCGAAAGTGTCACCTTCACTTCGTAACAGCAGATGAACGTTCTATATATCCGTTCAGGATATAAAGGCATTTACACGTATTTTGACCGCTGGATCGAGGAAGGTTTTTTACAGTCTTCCGTCCGCTTTTTTTCTGTTTCTGAGCTTCAGGAAGATACAATCAGCAGCATACGGGCATTCAAACCTGACATCAGTCTGATGATGGCGGGCGACCGTATTCCGTCAGAATGGCTTCAATGGCTGAGAACAGAGCAGATTCCCGTCTATCTATGGCTGACGGAGGACCCTTTTTATTTTGATGTGAGCGCGAAAATCGCCCCGCTCGCCGATGCCGTTTTGACCATAGAACAAAACGCTCTTGATGCTTATCGGCAAATGGGCTTACAGCACGTATATTATGTCCCGATTCCCGTTAATCAGCGGATTTTTACGAAACAAGCGCCTGACGCTTCTCTTCACACCAATCTGCTTCTGATCGGATATCCGTATCCGAATCGTGTTGAACTCGTGAAAGCAGCGGCGAAGCTTCCGTATACGCTTCGTATCATCGGGAAGGGATGGCGCAGACATCTGCCTAAAACAATCGCCAGACAGAAAAATGTGCTCATAATGGATGAATGGATTGAACCTGAACATGCCGCATTGTATTACAACAGCGCAGACGTGGTCTTAAACCCGCACCGTTCTTACCGGTTTGCGCTCAATCAGAATGGACGCGGCATCCAAAATATCAGTTTAAATACGAGAAGCTTTGACATTGCGGCCTGTCAGACATTTCAGCTGACAGATCTATCTCCCGCGCCCCCTTTTTCATCCTTTGTTTCTTACAGCGGGCTTGCGGATTTTGCGGATAAGATCCAATTTTATATGACAAACCCAACTGAACGTGAACGAATTGCGGCACTTAATTATCAAGAGACAGTGCCGGCTTACACGTATGACCAGCTTCCGGCCGTGCTTACGGCTATTCGCTCCGATACTTTCTCATGAAACACTCTTCACATGAAAAAGCAGCTTATCCAAGCTGCTTTTTGTATGTTTATTTTCCGCTTCTGTCGGTCAGTTTTCGCGGGTCAACCTGTTTATTGACCTGCGGGCGGAAGCCGATTTTATCAGCAATTCTTTCCCATGGCACTATTTTAAAATTTTGATTTGCCTTTTGGCCGTGATCTATATTTTCCCCATCCTGTGCGACAAAAAGACCGAACGGATATTTTGGCCCCAGCCCGAAGCCCAGAACGTCAATTCCGTCCGTATCGCTAGTGCCGTCGGTTTCAGGCCCGTCTGTAATACGAAAATCCGCCACATATTTGTTCTGTCCTTGTCTGTCATAAATGGCATAGCTGCTGTTTCCCTGACTTGATGCCAGCAGATAGCCTTTACCGTCAGCAGCGTAGTAAATCGTCAATCCTTCAATGTCAGGCGTTAAATGCCTGCCGTCGGCTCGGTCGATAACCGTTCCGTTACTGCCGCCGTCCGGTTCGGCGCTGAACTTCCAAATGGCTTCATCTTCTTCCGCGATATAAAGACTGCCGTATTCATCGTCTGCTGCCATTCCTTCCGTCTGAGAATTCATTTTAAATGCCCTTACCTTCTTGCCGGATATGTATCCATTTTTGTCCGCCTTTAATTCATATTGCTCAAATTCGCCCTCTTTCCCTGTCACCATCGCGTAATATTTTCCCGTTTTTTGACTGTGATACAAGCTGAAACCGTATACTTCATCAATTGCTGATGCAATTGGATTTTTTGGATCTGTAATGCTTTGCAATGTGCCGTTCTTTCCGTCAATGGCGTAGATCTCAACTGTATTTTTCCCTTCAGACCGGTTGGATGCTGCCGCAATATCGACTTTTTTTCCGTTCAACGGAAAATCATAGCGGATATCAACATTGTTCAGTTTCCCGGTATTATAGGAATGAAGCATCTTACCATCGAGGCTGTAAACGACTAAGCCTGATTTTTTATTGGTCGTAATCAATTTGCTGTTCTGAGGAGTTTTGGAATCCAGCCAAATCGCAGGATCGTCCGCCGCATCACCGGCTGTATCAACAGGTTCCGTTTCCGCCGCCGCATTGACGGTAAAATGATAAGGATCAGACAGCTTATGCTTGGCCTGAGAAGAAACGGCACCGCATGTGAGCATCAGTCCGGCTGCCGCGGTTAACAAAAGTGTTTTTGAATGATTCATTTTACTTCCTCCTTTTTTAAACCTGCACTTCAATTGTAAAATACATACAGGATCATCAGTGTTAAGTTTTTGTGAAAATTGTAAGAAAGTGAAAATGCGTGTTGAGAGAAGAAAAAAGACGGGAGCAGAATTACTAGTGAATATTTAGTACAATGATTTGTTAGTAATTCTTTTTCTATTAATCGGATCAAGCGAAATGAAAGCGCATCAGATTAATGATTTCCTCTAATTTTTAATTTATTGGTTGCTTTCATTAACTCGCTGAAATTGTTCAACATATGATGCATGGTAGAGAAACGAGAGTTGGAGGATAAGCCATGCCTAAACAGCAAGCAGTAGAGCTAAAACCATTTTTTCACGATAAAACTGTTCTCGTCACCGGCGGGACAGGGTCAATCGGAAGCCAAATTGTTAAACGCCTTTTGCTCTTAACGCCTAAAGAAGTCATTGTATTCAGCAAAGATGACAGCAAACAATATGTGATGAAACAAAAATACGCGGATGAACAAAGACTGTCATTTGTGCTCGGCGATGTACGTGACTACAGAAGAGTAAACCAAGTGATGAAAGGTGTTGATATTGTCTTTCACGCCGCTGCGCTGAAGCAGGTTCCGACTTGTGAGGATCATCCGTTTGAAGCCATTCAAACCAACCTTATCGGCGGACAAAATGTCGCAGAAGCCGCTTTGCTGCAAGAGGTGGCGCATGTGATTAATATCAGTACCGATAAAGCCGTTTATTAAGATACTGACTACAAACAAATCAAAAAAAGAAGCTTACTCTGCACTCCTTTCCAAAGCAGCCTCCAATAAATGCTGAGCAAATT
>NZ_KQ236689.1:3612395-3824254 GCF_001184225.1 Bacillus sp. JFL15
CTCCGGTGAACACAATGGGAGCTACGAAGCTGTTGTCCGAGAAGCTGTTTCATCAGGCAAATCATCATGTTCAAAACCGCGGTACGGTGTTTTGTTCGGTCCGCTTCGGCAATGTCCTCGGTTCACGCGGTTCTGTTATTCCTATATTATTTGAACAGATGATGGATGGCGGCCCGCTCACCATTACGGATAAAAATATGACGAGGTTTTTTATGTCGATTGATGACGCAGCAATGCTTACCCTGCAATCTGCGGCGATTACAAAGGGCGGAGAAACGTTTATTTTTAAAATGGAGTCCCTGAGGCTTGAAGAACTGCTTCACGGGTTTGAGGAATATGCGATCCGGCACGGACTGCCGCGCCCCGCCGCTGTTGTAGTAGGAAAACGCCCCGGGGAGAAACTTCACGAAGAACTGACCTCCCCTCATGAAACGGAATCTTTATATGAATGGGGCAATCTTTACGCGATATTGCCGGACCCCACCAAACACCCTGAATTCAAGAGGGTCAATCTCCCCAGATATCAATCCGATCAAGCGCCGCTCATTACAACAGACACAGTCGTAAAGATTATTGAACGATTACATGAAGAAAAAAAAGCATAGAAAAAAGGCCTGTCTAAATCGGCAGGCCTCATTGCTGAGCTCTATTTCTCAAATAAATGCTGATAGGTTTCATAGCCTTCTTCCTTCAGCTTATCCTTCGGAATAAAACGGAGTGCCGCAGAGTTAATGCAATAACGGAGACCGGTCGGCCCAGGGCCGTCATTAAAAACGTGGCCCAAGTGGGAGTCCGCTGTTTTGCTTCTCACTTCCGTCCGGACCATCCCGTGGCTCGTGTCCAGTTTTTCGTCAACCTCTTCTTCCTCAATCGGTTTGGTAAAACTCGGCCATCCGCAATGAGAATCGAATTTATCCAGAGAAGTAAACAGGGGTTTTCCTGAAATGATATCAACATAAAGCCCCTCTTCTTTGTGATCCCAAAATTCATTTTGAAATGGCGGCTCTGTTCCGTTGTTTTGCGTGACTTCGTATTGCATGCGGTTTAATGATTTGATTTTTTCTTCTTTATTTAGAGCCATCCTATCTGTCCCTCCAATGTTCATCCAGAAATCCTTGACGTCCGGAGCCTACACGGTAGCGCCCGTAGTGATCAGGATTTTTCTTATAAAAATGCTGATGATAGCCTTCCGCTTCATAAAAAGGCTCAGCCTTTAAAATGTCTGTCACGATCGGCTTTTTAAAGATGCCGCTGTCTTCAAGCCGTTTTTTTGAGGCTTCAGCTATCTCTTTTTGTTCATCATTATGGTAATAAATCGCCGCCCGATATGAACTGCCGCGGTCCGCAAACTGGCCGCCTGCGTCAGTCGGGTCGATCTGCTGCCAAAACAGCTCGACAAGCTTTTCATACGGGAAAATGTCTGGTTGAAATGTGATTTGAACGGCTTCCCTGTGGCCGGTCGTTTCACTGCACACTTCTTCGTAAGTCGGATTCTCAGTATGGCCTCCTGTATAACCGGACACCACTCTTTCAATTCCGGGCTGTTCGTCAAACGGCTTCACCATGCACCAAAAACAGCCGCCTGCAAATGTGGCGATTTCTTTTTTTTCTGACATACGGGTGCCCTCCTTTGTTCATACGTGGTATTATTATATTATAGCATGTATAAACAGAATAAAAATAATTCTGCTTTCTTCAAGGGAAGCATAAGCCGAATACCGCGCTGACTACATATTGGAGGTTCATGATTTGAAAGTAAGAACACAAATGATGTATGATATGGAAGCTTTGCTTCGAAAAGTGTTTAAACAAATCAGAAATGAAGTTAATGAAATTCTAGATAAAGAGCTGTCCAGGAACGAATTCACCATTTTACGGATTCTCAGTGAACAAGGCCCTAAAAAAGTTACGGAATTCGCTCCCATTCTTGAGGTCTCCGCAAGCCACATTACCGCAGTGACCGACGCTTTAGTAGAAAAGGAATGGATCACCCGCATCCGTTCTAAAGAGGACAGACGAATTATCAGAATCCATATTACGGAAGACGGGGAGAAAATTGTCGATCATTTCAACCAGAAAAAAACAGAATACTTTTTTAAACGGTTTGACTGCTACTCTGATGAAGAGCTCGCAACGTTAATCAAACTGTTCAGCAAGCTGGATAAAAAACGCTGAAACGTAAAAAACACAAATCCCAGAAAGGATCTGTGTTTTTTTTTATGAAAACTTATTGCTTCGGATGATAATAGGAAAATTCAATTTCATCCGTGTCGAGATTGATTTTATCAGCCTTAACATACATACCGTTGTCTAATGGCATTTCCGACAGACGGACCTCAATGCTTTTATCACTTGGATGAACGTGCACAAATGACGGCAGTTCGTAAAAGCTGTCCATATAATTCAGCACAAAGCTGATCGGAAGGCTTAATTCACCTAATGAAAACTTCGTCACTTTCAGAACCACATCTCCGTTCTTTTGTACGGACGGTTCAAATGTGACAACCGCATTAATGGATGTTGAGAACGCCTTGATTTTACCGGCTACGTGCACGTCGTTATTGATGTCCACTTTGTAGTCAAGCTGATTCGATGCCTTCTCTTTTAAGTACGAATTCACAAACCTGGCAAGTGATTCTTTGGAGCTGGTGATATGAAAGCCGTACTCGCTTTTTGTCTCATCTTGTATTTTCGCCTGTTCTCCCGGTATAACCATCAATGTCACGATTACCGCGGCGGCAATCACATTGAGTGCAAGAAGAATAAAAAACAGCGATTTCCATTTCTTCATCATTTCACCCTATTCTGCTGGTAACCCTTGTTTTTCAATAGTGCCGTACAATCGATCGGCGATGAGTGCATACCCTTTTGCATTCGGATGAAAATCATCATCCTTTGAAATCCGGCTGCTGCCGCTTTTTTGACTGAACAAGTCTTCAACATTCACCGCGGCGGCGTGAGGATCTTTTTTCAGCTCTTTTGCAGCGATCTGGTTCCAATCAGTCACAACCCCGTTAATCTCTTTTAACTCAGGCAACGTAAATGTGAACGGATTGTACATGCTGACATACACCAGCTCAGCGTTTTGATTGTATTTGCGTATTTTTGAAATGATCGCCTTGAACCGTTTTTCAAAAGGTTTCTCTTCCTTTTGGAACGGCTGAACCGTCAGCTGCATAACGTTCTGGCGGAGCACCTTCATTAAATCATTACCGCCGATGGTAAAAAAGATATAATCGGCGCCCTTCAATGATTTCTGCACTTTTTTATCATCAAGCTTTTTAAGCAGGTCAGACGTCTTGTCGCCCTGCACCGCATAATTTTTAATATCTACCGTTTTCACATGTCCCTTTTTCTTAAGGGAATCCGCCACCTTGCCGACGTATCCTGAACCGTCAGAATCTCCTACTCCTTCAGTCAATGAATCTCCGACCGCAGCTATGACAATATGATCTTTCGTTTTCGGTTCTTCAGCATCAGAACCGGTGCGCTGGACAGAACAAGCTGATAAAAGCAAGGTCAGTCCGGCGATCAATGAGAACATTCGCAGCTTCAATCTGGTTGCTCCTTCCCCGTCTACTAGTGGAAAGTGTAACATGTTTTTTCAGATTTGAAAATGTCTAATCTGCCAGTTTACTTGAGCTTCTCAGCCGCTTTGACATCTGAGAGGATGTCATCATACGGAACTTTCTGCACGCCGTCATAATCTTTAAGCACCTTGCCGTCAGGTCCGACTAAATAAAAAGAAGTTTTATGTATAACCTGATCTTCCCCCTTCGGCTTGTTGACGATTGCTTTAAAGCTGTTCAGCGCAAAATCTTCAATGTCCTTTTGGCTGTAACCGGTCAGAAAATCCCAGTTGCGAAGTGAGAGCGGATATTTGGAAGCAAATGCTTTCAGCTGTTTAGGCGTATCATTTTCAGGATCTACACTGAACGACACAATCCGCACATCCGGGTTCTCAGCCTTCAGTCTTTTTTGCAGTTCAGTCATATGGGCTGTCATCGGCGGACAGACCGAATTACAATTTGTAAACATAAAATCCGCAATCCAGACATGCCCCTTCAGGCTTTTCAGTGACACTGTTTTTCCGTCTTGGTTCTGATAGGAAAACGGCTCAATCTGATAGTTCAGCGGGTCTTTTATCGTCTTCCCCCCGCAGGCGCACAAGAGCAGCAAACAGATGACGGCAGCGAAGCTTTTCATTTTTTTCATTTCCATTCCCCCCATGGATAAAACGCTTACATCATTCATCATAAAAAAATCCCCGCACCCTCTCTTATCAAAAGGAGGGCGCTAAGGAATGCGCGCCGTCATGCGTTATGTTTTAATATCTCTTGGTTGAAAACGGCCTCGTAATCTTTCCACTTCATACGGCGCTTAACATATTGTCGGAATGAATACACTGTTCTCACACTTCGTGAAGCAAAAACTTCTCTCAAATAAAGCTCAAGGTGCCGATGAATTTGAAAAAAATAATGTTCACCTTTCGTGACAACCGGTATTTCTGTCACTTTCACCTGAATCCCGTCCTGTCGTTTGAACTCTAGGCTTTTGAGTAACAAGATATCAATCCTTCTTTTTCGATTGTTTTCTTTTTATTATATACAATCTGAGAAAGCGTGTCTGTCATTTTGCGCGGCCGTTCTAAAAAAAGTCAGATTAACAGGTGGAACAGGTCCTGATCTTTATTCACTTCTACGTAATGAAATCCTTTTTGGTCCATCCGGGCAATGAGCGCGCCGTAATCTTCCCGATGTTTCAGCTCAATGCCGACCAATGCAGGTCCGCTGCTTTTATTATTTTTTTTCGTATATTCAAATCGGGTGATGTCATCATCAGGCCCGAGCACTTCATCAAGATATTCGCGAAGCGCTCCCGCCCTTTGCGGGAAATTAACGATAAAATAGTGCTGCAGCCCCTCATAAATCATGGAGCGTTCCTTCATCTCCTGCATTCTGCCGATGTCGTTATTCCCTCCGCTGACCACACAGATGACGTTTTTTCCTTTAATCTCTTCCTTGTACAGATCGAGTGCCGACACGGACAATGCGCCCGCCGGCTCAGCTACGATGGCGCATTGATTGTATAATTCGAGAATTGTGCTGCACACTTTTCCTTCCGGGACAAGAAGAATGTCATCAACTACGGTTTCAAGCGTCTGAAAAGTTTCCGCGCCGATTTTTTTTACAGCCGCCCCGTCAACAAATTTATCGATTTTCTCAAGTTCAATGACTTGTCCGGCTTTTTTCGATTCAAAATATGTAGCTGCGCCCTTCGGCTCCACCGCTATGATTTTTGTTTCCGGCGAAATGTTTTTCATGTACGTGCCGAGACCGGAAAGGAGTCCTCCTCCCCCTACACTCGCAAAGAGGAAATGCGGCTCAACGTCAATGTCATTTAAAATTTCAATGGCAGCCGTTCCCTGCCCCGCCATGACGTCCGGATCGTCAAACGGATGAATAAACGTGCGGTTTTCCTTTTCACAGCATTCCGCAGAACTCTTATATGCATCATCGAAAGTGTCACCCGTCAATATGATTTCAACAAATTCTTTTCCGAACAGCTCCACTTGAGATACCTTTTGTCTCGGTGTGGTTGACGGCATAAAAATCTTGCCGTGAATGCCGAGATGTTTGCATGAGAACGCAACCCCCTGCGCGTGGTTTCCCGCACTGGCGCAGACAATTCCGTTTTCAGTCTGCTCTTTTGAGAGCTGTCTCATTTTATTATAAGCCCCTCTGAGCTTAAATGATCTGACCACCTGAAGGTCTTCTCTTTTCAAATAGATATTGCAGTCATATCTCTCAGAAAGTCTGTCATTCCTCTGCAAAGGCGTATGTATCACAACGTCCTTTACGTTTTGGTGCGCTTTTAAAATGTCTTTTACCTGGATGAGAGAGTCTTCTTTAAGTAACGGTTTCATTTACAGAGTCCTTTCTTATTTAAATCCCTATTTAATATGCCATTATAACATGAATATTCAAATAATAAGATAATTATTTGAATTTCGTAAATAAAATTAAATAAACCGATTCGTGAGAAAAAGATATTTTCAAAGGTGAAAACATGTTATACTTAAACCAATTAGAACCAAAAGGAGCCAATTCATGACTGTAATTGAACAATCTGATCCCTTTCATCAGCTAGCCGGCGAACATAAATCCTTTTTAGAAACGAAACGATTGGCCGCCAAATTCGCCTTATCGGATCTGCCTGTCTTCATCACAGGTGAAGTCGGAACCGGAAAAAAACAAATGGCCGCAGCGATCCACCATAAATCCCGCAGAAACAGCGAACTATTTATTACCGTTCACTGCAGCCAAAGCGAAGAGCGGCTCAATCATGAACTGTTCTGTGCTGAAGGTGCATTAAATAGGGCCCGCCGCGGAACATTATTCTTATATGAAATCGGAGACATGCCGCTGTCGGTACAGGCCCGCCTTCTTTCGGAGCTTGATGCCGGGCTTTCCGCCCGCATCATTGCAAGCAGCACGGCGGATCTTGCCGATACGGAAAACACGTTCAGCAAAGATTTATTTTACAGGCTTCACGTGTTATGCCTTCCGCTCCCTGCTTTATCTGAACGAAAAGGCGATATACCGCTCCTTCTTCAGCATATGCTGGCAGCCTCTGGGCAGCAATTGCATCTCGATCCGTCCGTTTATCCGCTGTTTGAGCGGCACACCTTTAACGGCAACATCAGAGAGCTTCAAAACGCGGCGCATTATATGGCTTCGGCAGCCTCCGGCGGTACGATTTATCCCGAGGATGTCCCGCCGTATATCAAAAACAGCCAGAAAGCGAAAACCGCCAAGAAAAAAGAAAAGCGCCTGACATTGATGGAGAAAGAAGAATTTTTGTTTATTTTGGAATCAATCAAAGGCTTAAATGCCAAAGGCGAACCCGCCAGCAGACGGAGCATATCCGAATTAAGTGAGAACGGCACAATGACATTGACGCCTCAGCAGGTCAGAAACAGGCTTGATTACTTAGAAAAGATGAACTATGTCACAAAAGGCCGGGGACGCGCAGGAACAAAAATCACAATAGAAGGGTTAGGCTTTTTGCAGTCACTGCAAAAACAAATCCTTTAAAAGGAGGACATTTGATTGTTCACGATTAAAGAAGAAATCGCAAATGCCATCACACACGGAATCGGTGTATTGCTGTCGATTCCGGCGCTGATTTTTCTCATTATCTTCGCGGTAAAATACGGATCGCCGACAGACATCGCCAGCTTCTCGATTTTCGGCGCCTCAATGCTGCTTCTGTATCTCAGCTCGACTCTCCTGCACAGCATTCAGCATAAAAAAACGAAAGACATTCTTGAGATTGTGGATCACTCCGCGATTTACGTCTTGATAGCGGGGACATATACGCCATTTTTATTAGGGCCGCTTAAAGGCGCACTCGGCCTGACTCTTTTAATTATCGTTTGGTCGCTTGCCCTCGGAGGCATCGTGTTTAAAATCTTTTTCGTGAAGCGGTTTATCATTTTTTCAACGCTTGTCTATTTAATGATGGGCTGGCTGATTATCGTCGCCATTAAACCGCTGTACGCTTCGCTGTCAGGCCCGGGATTCGGCCTTCTTCTTCTCGGCGGCTTATTATATTCCGCCGGCACCATTTTTTATATTTGGAGAAAGATCCCGTTTCATCATGCCATTTGGCACAGCTTTGTTTTAGGCGGCAGCGCCTCAATGTTTTTCTGTATTTTATTTTATTGTGTCAAAGTTCCCTTTATCTGAAATAAAAAAGCACAGCCTCTCGTAAGGAGACTGTGCTTTTTTTATGCACGGAGACGTTTTTGAACGGCCGGATAATAAGCGGGCTTGACATGCAATTCAATGTCAGCCGGTTTCAGCCGTTTCAATAATCTGCCCCGAAGCAGCCGGTCTGTTCCCGTTGTGCTGACCGGAACAATCGGAAGATCAAAACGCAGGGCCAGTTCCTCCGGATTGATTTTGCCGTCTTCAGAAAGAATCAGGCTTTGTCCTTTTTGCAGGCTGACTTCCGCCTCCTGACGCACGTCCCGGCTTTCTCCGTCACAAATGACACCCATCAGTCTCAGCCAATTCCCCAGAAACGGCATCCGAAAAGCTTTCTTGCCGGCGATAAAACCAGCCGGATCTTCAAGATGTCCCGCAAGCAGTACAAGATCACCCACACCTAATCTCGGATGCACATACAATACAGGTCCGTCCGGTATCGGCCGATCATGATGAATGCTGATTACCGATCCCGACACGTCAATGCAGCCCCTCATAAACGCTTTCGGCTGTTCGTACACCCGTTTCATCTGTTTTTGAAAAGAAAGCCGCGGGTCAAGCTCTTTTTGATTGATATATTCCTGAATATTTTTCATGAACATAAATACAACGTACATGACAAGGCAGCCGTAACGAATCAATTCTTGTCCCCCTGCTTAATTCTTTTTCTCGTATACAAGGTACTCATAATCGTAAGGGTTTTTTTCATCTTTTACTCCCTGTCTGCGGGATGTCAATTCCCATTCAGCTTCATTAAACTCCGGAAAAAAACGGTCACCTTCAAAGACATGATGAATTTTAGTCATGTAGAGTCTGTCCGCATATGGAAAGAGCGCACTGTACAGCTGGGCGCCGCCGATTACAAAGCATTCTTCATTCCCCGGGATCAATTTGAGCACTTCCTCAGCCGAGGAAGCGACCGTACAGCCTTGAAATAAGGATTCGTCCCGTGAAGTTACAACGATGTTACGCCGATTCGGAAGCGGACGTCCGATTGATTCAAACGTTTTCCGCCCCATCACAATGGTATGTCCCGTCGTCACTTTTTTGAAATATGCGAGATCGTCCGGAAGGTGCCAAGGCAGATCGTTATCTTTTCCGATCAGCCGGTTTTCATCCATCGCAAAAATAAACGAAATCATACGCTGACAGCTCCTTTTATATGCGGATGCGGGTCATAATCCTCAATGATAAAGTCTTCAAACGTAAAATCAAAAATAGAATCAACGTTGCGCGCAAACCGCAGTTTCGGCAGCGGACGGACATCTCTTGTCAGCTGCAAATTCACCTGTTCCACATGGTTTTGATAAATGTGGACGTCTCCGAACGTATGAACAAACTCACCCGGTTCAAGACCCGTCACATGCGCGATCATCATTGTTAAAAGCGCATAAGACGCGATATTAAACGGCACGCCGAGAAAGACATCCGCCGACCGCTGGTAAAGCTGGCACGACAGTTTTCCGTCAGCGACATAAAACTGAAACAGGCAGTGGCAAGGAGGAAGCGCCATATGATCAATTTCGCCGACATTCCACGCACTGACGATTAAACGCCGGGAATTCGGATTGGTCTTGATGTCATGAACCAGCCGGGAGATTTGATCAATCGTCTCGCCGTCCGCTCCGCGCCATGAGCGCCATTGAGAGCCGTAAACCGGTCCAAGCTCTCCGTTTTCATCGGCCCATTCATTCCAGATGCGGACTCCGTTTTCCTGAAGGTAGCGGACATTCGTGTCTCCTTTTAAAAACCAAAGCAGCTCGTGCGCGATTGATTTAAAATGGAGCTTTTTCGTCGTAAGCATCGGGAAACCTTCCTGAAGATTAAACCGCATTTGGTAGCCGAACGTGCTGATCGTCCCCGTTCCCGTACGGTCTCCTTTTTTTTCTCCGTTTTCTAACACATGACGGCACAAATCTTTATATTGTTTCATCTTTTTCATCCTTTTAACGTAGTCTTTTAGTAGTGTAACACAATAAAAAATCATTTCTGCAAAATTTCTCAGAAATGATTTTTTTATTTCTTCACGTTATTACACGCTCATCCAGTCAGGCGGCGTATTCCGGTCCCAATAAATGCTGCCGAGCTCATGGTGTGATTGAAATCCGTCTTCAGCGGTATGGTAATGAAAATTAAACCAGTAGCCGTCTTGCGGAGGATGATCCCGGCGGACGTGGAATCTTAAAAGATCTTCACCCGTCAGCCTGTTATACACATGAAAAATTTTTTCGGTTTTTCCGGCCGACGGCTTGCTGGATATGACCACATCCTGATACGCTTCATCATCTTGGAACTTGGCTAAATGCCCTGTGATCACATCTTCGATTTTCGGCAGAATTTCACTTCTGTAATCATCTTCAATGACCGGAGAGATTTTGCTGCCGAATTTTAAAAATGCTTGATTTTCAGCATCACCGAGAAGCTGCTGCTGATACGATTGAAACGGTAATTCAGGCTCCCGCCCTGCCTTCTCTTCCCCCGGCAGGGAGTGTTCATCATAAAAAGCGGTGTAATCATTCTGCTCAAGACTGCTCGACTGTCCTGAAGGCTTGTCTGTCATCAGAGCAGCCGGAGGAGACACGAGCCCGAACGTTACAATGGTAAACAGAACCACAAGGGTCTTTTTCATCCACAATTTCATGATAGATAGTTCCCCTCTGTTTTATTGTCCTCTTGTCCCTATATTCTAGCATAGAACAAAGCGCGGCGTCATGTCCGGAAGCGCCTGATCATACAATATGGGAAATTGGTAACTGTGACCGAGCGGCTAAACCGCTTACAATAAGAAAGAGAAAAAGGAGGGGATGAGATGATTAACGCTTTATTTGCGACTGTATCACTTCTCACGCTGCTTTATTTTGTCGTCATGGAAATCACTGATTAACGAAAGAAAAGCTCATGAAATCATGAGCTTACATGAATGACACCGAAGTGGAAAAGCGCCGTTTTTCTTTTCAGCACCTTGAAGCCGTATCGTTCAAACCGCGGGCTTTTCCAATGGTCTTTAAGCACTACGCATTTTTTCGCCGCCCGAACGGCTTGCGTGATGCACTCTTCGTTAAAACCTTCTTCTGCCAGCGCACGGAGCGGCGCAATGCCGTCTGACGTTTCAACAGGTTCGTGAAACATCGGGTCAAAATAGATGACATCTACCGATGAATCAGGGAGCTCCCGCAAATAATCGGCGCAGTCGGCATGGTTGACTTGAATGCGTTTCATGGCGGCTTGCAGCGGTTCAATACCGGTTTCCCATGTTTGAAGGCCTGTTTTAACAAGCAATGAGACAAGCTCATTTTTCTCCAGGCCGATTACTTGTCCGCTTTTTCCGACAGCCATGCTTGCCAAAATCGCATCGGATGCCAGGCCGAGCGTGCAATCTAAAAAGGAGTCCCCTTCGCGTAAACCAGCTGCTTTTAACATCGGCTCGGCTTCCCCTCTCAATAACCGCTTTGCCCGGAACATCGCTGTATTCGGGTGAAAAAAGAACTTTTCCCCTTGCTTCGTGTAAAGTTCGAACCGTTCCTTTCCAATGACCAAAAGATCGTTTGCCGCTTGTTCCAGCATTTTTTCAATGGGCTGTTTATTGCGGCTGCAATAGGTGTCACCCAGCCTGTCACTGAGAGACTGTGCTGTGTGTATCGTATATTCGCTAGGTCTGTAACTGGTTGTGATCATTTATTTCTCCAAAAGAAAATGCCCGGAATTCGGGCATTTCAGCAGTGCTCATCGAAGGCATCCGTCAGATTTTTCATAATATCCTCCATGTCATGCCCTTCGATTTCGTGGCGGGGAATAAAGTGAACGACCTCTTTCCCTTTTAACAGCGCCATTGATGGCGAGGAAGGTTCCTGCCCCGTAAAATATTCACGCATTTTTGCAGTCGCATCTTTATCTTGACCGGCAAATACGGTAACCGTATGATCAGGCGCTTTTTCATGCTGTAAAACAGCCTGAGTCGCAGCCGGACGGGCAAGACCCGCGGCACAGCCGCACACGGAGTTGACAACGACCAATGTCGTGCCCTCAGCTTGTTCCATAAAGCTTTCCACTTCTTCCGCCGTCGTTAATTCCTGAAAACCCGCGCCCGTCAGCTCGCGGCGCATCGGCACGACCAGCTGGCGCATATATTCTTCATAAGCCATTGACATAAAAACAGCCCCCTCTAAAATCCTTATATGATGTCAAGGATACTATAGAGGGAGCCGGAATTCAATTGTTCAGGCCGCTGATTTAAATTTTCATGATTCCGCCCGTATTGGCGCTTGTCACGAGTTTGGAATACCGGGCAAGATATCCTGTTTTGACTTTCGGCTCAAAGCCTTTCCAATTCGCCTTACGTTTTTCCCATTCCTCTTCAGACACTTGCACATCCAAAATCCGTTTTTCTATGTCAACGATGACATGGTCTCCGTTTTCGACGAATGCGAGCGGGCCGCCCTCAGCCGCTTCAGGGGATACGTGGCCGATTGAAAGGCCGCGGGACGCCCCTGAAAAACGTCCGTCTGTAATAAGCGCCACTTTCGGGCCGAGCCCCATTCCGACAATCTGAGAAGTCGGAGCGAGCATCTCCGGCATGCCAGGGCCTCCTTTTGGACCTTCATAACGGATAATGACAACGTCTCCTTCTTTTACTTTGCGGTTTATAATCCCTTCAAGCGCGGCATCCTGGGAATCAAAGACGACAGCGGGGCCTTCGTGTCTTGTAATCCCGTCTTGTACGCCGCCTGTTTTGATAATGGCGCCATCCGGAGCCAGATTCCCAAACAGCACGGCCAAACCGCCTTTTTCGGTAAATGGATTGTCAAGCGGATGAATCACGTCATAATCCTTTACTTCATGACCTGCTATTGTTTCTCCGAGTGTCCGGCCTGTCACAGTCAGCGCGTCAAGATGAAGCGCGCCTTCTTTTTTCGCCAATTCATTAAGGGCCGCAGAGACTCCGCCCGCTTCGTGCAGGTCTTCAATGAAGACGTCTGAGGCCGGCGCCAATTTCGATAAGTGAGGTACTCGTTCTGCCACTTCGTTAATGCGTTCTAATGAGTACTCGACTCCCGCTTCATTGGCAAGCGCAAGCGTATGAAGCACTGTGTTGGTTGAGCCGCCGAGAGCCATGTCTAACGCAAACGCGTTGTCAATCGCTTTTTCGGTGACGATATCGCGCGGCTTAATGTCCTTTTTGATGGTTTCCATCAATTGAGCCGCTGATTTTCTCACAAACTCTCTTCTTTCCGGAGAAGCCGCAAGAATTGTTCCGTTGCCCGGAAGCGCCAAACCGAGCGCTTCAGACAGACAGTTCATCGAGTTTGCCGTAAACATGCCTGAACAAGATCCGCACGTCGGACAGCCGAACTGTTCCAGCTCCTGCAGTTCGCCTTCACCGATTTTCCCGGCTTGATAGGCGCCGACGCCTTCAAATACTGAAGAAAGCGAGATCTTGCGGCCGTCGCTTGTGCGGCCGGCTGCCATCGGCCCTCCGCTGACGAAAATGGTCGGGATATTAATCCGCATAGCCGCCATCAGCATTCCCGGCGTAATTTTATCACAGTTCGGAATGCAGACCATTCCGTCAAACCAGTGCGCCGAGACGACCGTTTCAACTGAATCGGCAATGATTTCACGGCTCGGCAGCGAATATCTCATGCCGATATGCCCCATTGCGATTCCGTCATCTACTCCGATTGTGTTAAATTCAAAAGGCACTCCGCCCGCTTCCCTGATTGCTTCTTTTACGATTTTTCCAAATTCCTGCAGATGAACATGTCCGGGAACGATATCGATGTATGAATTGCAGACCGCGATAAACGGCTTGCCGAAGTCTTCTTCTTTTACGCCGGCAGCGCGAAGCAGGCTGCGGTGCGGCGCTCTGTCAATTCCCTGTGTGATCATGTTGCTGCGTAATTCTGCCATGGTGATCCCCCTACTGTTTTTAGACTGTGCGATATTTTTAAAATTTTCAGTTTATTTAAGGGCGCATTCTGTATATATTTCCAGTTACAGCGTTTCCGCCCTGTCCGTTTTCGTATTCTTTTTGTATATCGATAAAAACCCTCCAACAATTAATATTGTACTTACTATATAGAGTTTTGAATCATTTTTCAACAATATTCTAAATAATTTTTATAAAAAGTGAATTCAAGTAAAAAAGGTGCATAGCGCACCTTTTTATTACTGCTGTTCTTTTTTTCTGCTTTCAGTCATTTGTTTCCAGACTGAACCTTTCGCCTCTTCTCCGTGCTCAATCCGTTCAATCGCCATTTTGACTTGCAGGCTGACTTCGAATTCCGGGTCGTCTTCCGCCGCTTTTAATGCTTCCAGCGCTGTTTCATCGCCGACTTCATATAAAAACATGGCCGCGCGCCAGCGCACGAGCTTGCTTGAGTCACTGAGCGATTTTATCATTGCCGGGATGGCGCTCGCATCGCCGATATCTGACAGGCAGTCACCCGCCGTCCTTCTGACCGTCACCGTTTTGTCTTCAAGCGCTTTGTATAGCAGCGGAAGCACAGACGGCTTTTCGATCATTCCTAAATAGACGACGGCTTGTCTTCTGATCGATGTCTTCGGATCATGAAGCGCTTTTTCCAATACAAGTAAATCGTCTTCATCCGGGTCCATTTGCTCAAGATGGGCATAGCGCTGTTTCCAGTCTTCATCATCGAGCATATCCGGTGTCACTTTATAAGCTTTCCGCTGCACTGCCGGCTTGGCCTCACCTTTTTGCTGTGCGGCCGCTTCGGTCAGGCGTTTGAGCCGCTCATCACTGTAAGCAGCCTGAAGCTCTTCTGTGACATCGTGTCCGATTTCGGTAAAATCTCCGAAGCGGACGCCTTGTTCTTTCCAGGAGCGCTCAAATACGACATTTGAGGCTTCTGAACGCAGCTTTAATATGGCTTCTTGAAAACGTTCCGGAAGGCCGAACCGTTCTTCACGTTCGCCGTCTGTCAATTTGACCTGCATCGGGATTCCGCTGAACATTTGGACGAAAACCTTCACTTCTCCGAATGATTCCTGTTCAGAACGGCTCTCAGACTGCTCCGTTTGTTCCATTCCGAAGGCTGATCGGACTTGCGGCAAAATTTCCTTCCAGTCAAAACGGGCGTTTCTCTCCACAGCCAAAAAATCAGCAACATGATAAACGCCTTTTACTCCCTCAATCTTTAAAATATCACGTACGACGGCCGGAGCATCTTCTGCCTGATCCGGCTTGTAATTGTTGCTTTTGCCTGCCGGAAGCTCTTCGGTCAAGATCACTTTCATCGTGTTCGGACTCGGCGTCGGTTCTATTGATTTAATCTTCATATTGGTCCTCCTATGCACAATCTGACACTTATTCTAACACAGCCTGCACAAGCGTTCTATTGCCCCGCTTAGCTTTTTGCCATGCGGCCTCTTTTTGAATGCGGGCGGCAAACTGCAATAGAAATTGATGCCGCCCCCCTGCCAACCCGGCCCCTGTTTTTGTATTCATTAAGCCGATACCCGCAGAGCGCCGATCGCATCAAGCATGTCTGCATCCTGAAACAACTTTTCCTTCCAATGAAAGCGGCCGCTTTTTCAGCAGTTCCCTGTGCAAAAAAGACATCCCCGTGATCATATCCGCAATCTCCTGAATGGAGTCATGCGCGATGTTGAAAGAGCATCACTCCGCCCGCCGTCAGCCTTTCTTTGAACTTATCATCAATTAGATCATGAACCAGCGCGGCCGCCTCGGTGCGCCTTCTTCTTTTGCAATACAAACAGGAAGTGTTGCGATCCGGGAATGAAGCCAGTCATGGCCCGTTCTTTCATTGATAAGCTGTTCTTTTTCTTTTCGTTCACCGTGTCACCTCTTATAGAGCCAAAAGCTTCTGTACTGTATCTTCAAGCTCCTTCGGGTTGACGTTTGGAGAAAAACGCCCGGTGACCTCGCCGTTTCGGTCCACAATAAACTTAGTGAAATTCCATTTAACCGCCTTTGTGCCGAGCATTCCCTTCGCCTTCTCCGTCAAATATGTGAAAAGAGGGTGAGCGTCTGCTCCATTGACATCCACTTTCGCAAACATCGGGAATGTGACGCCGTAATTTTTCACACAGAATTCCTGAATTTCCGCCTCGTTTCCAGGCTCTTGGTTCATAAATTGATTGCAGGGAAATCCTAATATTTCAAGCCCTTCCTCCCGGTATGTATCATAGAGCTCCTGAAGCTGCTTGAGCTGGGACGTGAACCCGCATTTGCTCGCTGTATTCACAATGATCAACACCTTGCCCCTGTAAGCCGATAGCGTCATGTCTTCGCCAGTTATGGTCCGTACGTTTATGTCGTAGATTGTCATCTGCGCCCCTCCTACTTTCATTCTTCATTTATTTTAACTGTTTTACAATGCAAAACAAACGGAAACCGCTTTTCCCTTCCATTTACCGGTAAACATTTTTTTCGAGGAACCAAACGGCTCTTTGCCCGTCATAATAAAGAGCCGCCCCGAATTTATGCCCATTTGCCGCTTTCATCCTGTCTTTATGCGTTAATTGCGGCTTATTACGCCGGGATGGATTGAAAAATGGCTTAAAAATTTCTATAATGAAGAAAATTAACGGGGAATAACGGAGGTGGCATGTTGCCTATTAATATACCAAATCACCTGCCCGCTAAGCAGGTGCTTGAAAGTGAACACATCTTTGTAATGGATGAAAGCCGGGCTTTTTCTCAGGATATCCGGCCGCAGAAGATCGTGATTTTAAATCTGATGCCGAAAAAAATCCAAACGGAAACCCAGCTCCTCAGGCTGCTTGGGAATTCGCCTTTACAAGTTCACTTTACGTTCCTAATTCCGAGCACACATACTCCAAAAAATACAGCAAGGCAGCATTTGGATGAATTTTATACGGAATTTTCCAGCATCCGCCACAAACGGTTTGACGGAATGATTATTACCGGCGCTCCGATTGAGCACCTGCCGTTTGAAGATGTTTCTTACTGGGAAGAATTAAAGGAAATTATGGAGTGGAGCAAAACGAACGTCACTTCAACGCTCCATATCTGCTGGGGAGCTCAAGCCGGTTTATACCACCATTACGGCATTGAAAAAACGGAGCTGCCGAAAAAAATCTTCGGAGTGTTTGAGCATACCGTTCTTAAAAAACACGAGAGATTGGTAAGAGGCTTTGACGAGCTATACTATGTGCCCCACTCACGGCATACAGATATTAATACGGAGCAGCTGAAATCAGCTTCAGATCTGGATGTGCTGAGCGTTTCAGAAGAAGCCGGTGTCTGTTTAATCGTTTCTAAAGACGAAAAGCAGATTTTCTTAACGGGTCACCCGGAATACGATACTGATACGCTTCTTCAAGAGTATGAGAGGGATATAGAAAGAAAGCTTTCAAACGTAGAAGCTCCTAAGCACTATTTTGCACCCGGCGGGAATGAACCTGTAAACCGCTGGAAGGCTCATGCGACGTTATTGTTTATGAATTGGCTGAATTATTATGTATATCAGGAAACCCCGTATGAATGGGATTAATTTTTGTTTTGAGTGATACGGTGACAAAAATATGATAAAATACTCTTGATTCAGTATGGGTATAACAGAACTTTAAAATACTGGAACATATCAATTAAATTTAGTTTAAATATGTTGCCGCGCTTATTATAAAATGATGTACTTGTGTTATGTTTATCTATAGACAATAACTCCTTACGATGCATGAAGCTTGCTTGTTGTTGATTACATTGAGGTGAATTTACTTGAATACCAATAAAAAAGTATTAATTTTGACTGCAAATTACGGAAACGGACATGTTCAAGTGGCCAAAACGCTCTACGAACAATGTCTGCGTCTCGGCTTAGATGTTACGGTTTCCAATTTGTATCAAGAGTCAAATCCGATTGTTTCAGAGGTTACTCAATACCTTTATTTAAAAAGCTTCTCAATCGGGAAACAGTTTTATCGTTTGTTTTATTACGGAGTTGACAAAATCTATAATAAACGCAAATTCAATATTTATTTTAAAATGGGAAATAAACGTCTGGGCCAGCTCGTCGAAGAGCATAAGCCGGACATTATAATCAATACATTTCCGATGATTGTCGTACCGGAATACAGACGGAGAACCGGAAAAGTGATCCCGACGTTCAACGTTATGACCGATTTCTGCCTTCACAAAATCTGGGTTCATGAAAATGTGGATAAATACTATGTCGCCACGGATTATGTGAAGGAAAAACTGATTGAAATCGGCACTCATCCGAACAACGTAAAGATCACAGGCATTCCCATCAGGCCTCAATTCGAGGAAACGATGCCGAAAGAACCGATTTATAAAAAATACAATCTTTCTCCCGACAAAAAAGTGCTTCTTATTATGGCGGGAGCGCATGGTGTGCTGAAAAACGTAAAAGAACTGTGTGAAAACCTCGTTCATGACGATCAGGTCCAGGTTGTAGTGGTATGCGGCAAAAACGGCTCGCTGAAAGAATCACTCAGCAGCTTGGAAAGCGGCAACACCGATCGGCTGAAAGTGCTCGGCTATGTAGAAAGAATCGACGAGCTGTTCCGGATTACGGACTGCATGATTACCAAACCGGGCGGCATCACGCTGACGGAAGCGACAGCGATCGGCGTACCGGTTATTTTGTACAAACCCGTGCCAGGACAGGAAAAGGAAAATGCCATTTTCTTTGAAGACCGCGGTGCGGCTGTCGTGGTCAACCGCCACGAAGAAATTTTAGAGTCTGTCACCTCCCTTCTTGCGGATGAGGAAAAGCTGAACCGGATGAAGGACAATATTAAAAGCCTTCACCTCCCCAACTCTTCTGAAGTCATTTTGCAGGACATTATAAAAGAATCTGAACTGATGGCCGGGAAGGCAGATATGGCAATGTCATAACAAAAAGCACACGAATGACTCGTGTGCTTTTTGTTCGGATAAGTTTTGCCGCTGGAAAAATAAAGATAAAAAATAGAGAGCGGCCGCTTGACGCCCGCTCCCATTTGGTGTATAGTTGAACCATCATTTAACAACGTTTACATACGTACCGTTGGATGATGACAAAATTTTTTTTAGCACGAAGGTGCTACAGTACTAGGAGGAATTAAGCAATATGCAAAACGGTAAAGTAAAATGGTTCAATAACGAAAAAGGATTCGGCTTCATCGAAGTTGAAGGCGGAGACGATGTATTTGTTCACTTCACTGCTATCGAAGGAGAAGGATACAAATCATTAGAAGAAGGACAAGAAGTTTCTTTTGAAATTGTCGAAGGTAATCGTGGACCTCAAGCTTCTAATGTTGTAAAACTCTAAACTCAATACATGTTGGTCAGATGACAAATAGAGGAGAGGCGTATGCCTCTCCTATTTGATTGCCGTCTGAATCTCGATTGCTACAATATTCTGCTTGCACCGCTGCTCGATTTCTTCAATTTGTTTCTCCATTGACGGCATTCCTTTTTTTGCCATTTCCGCTAAACTTCCCAAATCACCGTATATTTCTTTAAATGTCTGCTGAAGGATTGTTTTTAAATCTTTATCATTCACGGCTGGTTTTTCCCTTCTCTCCCAAGATACCCTGAATAATAGTAAATAAGCCCTAATTATCAGGTTCAATAGTTATATCGGCTTATTTTCTATAATTTTTTCTATTTTCCATACATATTTCTAAAAAAAATCTCCAAACTATTTGCGGAGGTGTTTTTTATGGACTCTGAATTTTTTCCAAACGGACTGACGGATAAACGCCAGCTTGAATTAGCAGTGGAAACGGCCCAGAAAACAACAGGCGCGGCTACTCGGGGTCAAAATTCAACTTTGGTTGAATCTGCTTACCAGGCGATTCAGGATGCGAGAACGATGTCACAATCCAGTGAACTGCAGGCACTCGATCAAGATTTCCTGCAAAAGCAGCGAATGCTTTTGGACGATTGCCAGCATCAGCTCGATGAATTCAAAAAATAAAACCGCAAAAGCTGCGGTTTTATTTTTTATTGATTTGTCAGCACCTTGCCGTAGGCTTTCAGTTTCTCCCCCACCGTGCATTGATTAATGCAGAAAGAATGGGCGTGCGTTTTTCCGAACTCCTTGCGGAAATGCTTTTTAACAAAGCAGTCTTTGCAATATTCATCCTGAAGCTCTGTCAATTCTTTATAAATGTTTTTTTTATCCAATATCAGTCATCTCCGTTACCTTCTAGTATAATGCGGCTTTCAATCTGCCGGCCGGCCGAAAGAATTTTTCTGGCAAGGTCATCCGCTTCTTGATTTTCCTTTCGGTTTACGGCTTCATATGTCGGTGTCAGCTTTAAGGATTCGAGCAGCGCTTCAATTTTATCGAGCCAGTCGTTTTGCGTATCATCATAGCACGGCCAGCTGCCGTCAAGCTGATGCAAAACGACGAGGGAATCCCCTTTTATCGTGATTGAATTTCTGCTTGCGCCAAGTTCCTGCACTTCCTTAAGCGCTTCGTACAATGCGGCATATTCCGCCTCATTGTTCGTCTGAAGCGTTAAGCTTTTGTTTTTCCGTATGCGGTGGCGCTTGCCGCCGAGAGAATAATACACGACAATTCCGAGTCCGGCTAAGCCGCTTTTTTTGTCAAATCCGCCATCGAAATACACCGTAATGTCGTCAGGTTCGTGCGCAAGCTCTTCCGTAAGTTTTTCCAGCTCTTTCAGCGTCCAGCTTGCGCCTTTTTCATCCTCAAAGTAAATGTCTTTTATATAAGGAAAGCGGCTGACTTCTCTTGCAAGCATGCGCGCTTTCGGAACGGTCAGCCAATCTTCAGAAAAAAACGCGACTGGTCCTGTTCCTTTTGCTTCTATTTCGATATACGGCTTAAGATTCATTGAAATCACCTTACCATTCATTAGTTGACGGGCGTGTGCTATAATCAAACCATTCTCAAATTGAAAGGAAGTCAGCAGGTTTTGTTTAATGATGTATTATGGGTTTTATTTGCGATCATTCATTTTATCATTGTTCTTTTGTTTTATAAAGGATTTGGCAAAACGGGCCTATTTGTATGGATCGGTTTCGCCACGGTGTGCGCCAACTTGCAGGTCGTCAAAACAGTTGAGCTGTTCGGTCTTACGGCGACACTCGGAAATATCATGTACGGCACCGTTTTCTTCGCAACGGATGTGCTGAACGAAAAATACGGTCCCCGGGAAGCGCGCAAAGCCGTCTGGCTCGGCTTTTCCACTTTGCTCGCTTTGACATGCGCCATGCAGGGGGCTCTTTTATATAAACCGGCTGCGTCAGATATCGCGCAGCCTGCCCTTGAGACAATTTTCGGTTTTCTGCCGCGTGTTGCGCTCGGGAGCCTCTTGGCTTTTATTTTCAGCCAAACGATAGATGTTTATGTATATTCCGCCATTCGGCGAATCTTTCCTTCAGATCGGCTTCTCTGGCTCAGAAACAGCGGAAGCACGGCACTCAGCCAATTGCTGGATACATTTATCTTCACTGCCGTGGCCTTTATCGGTGTTTATTCTGCGGGAGTATGGTTCAGCATTTTTATTTCAACTTATCTGATTAAATTTGCGGTATCACTCATTTCTGTCCCATATGCATATGCGGCAAAACGAATGACACCGAACGGAGAGTGACGGATGATGCCCGCTGAAATTTATGTAGACGGTGCAAGCGCCGGAAACCCGGGTCCGTCCGGTATCGGTATTTTTATTAAGCATGACGGGAAATCAGAATCTTTCTCAATTCCGATCGGCGACCATTCAAATCAGGAAGCTGAATTTCTCGCTTTAATTGAAGGAATGAAGCTGTGTGCCGCCCGCGGATATGATTCCGTGTCATTCCGGACGGATTCAGATATCGTGGAGCGGGCCGCGGAACTTGAAGCGGTTAAAAATAAGGCTTTCCAGCCGTTTGTGGATGAAATCGTCCGATTAAAGGCCGGGTTTCCATTGTTTTTTATTAAGTGGATTCCCGGCAGACAGAACCAGACAGCCGATCAGCTCGCAAAAAAAGCGGTTCGGCTGAATAAATAACCGGAATGAAATTGCGTCACACTGTTCATCCTAAAATTGAGGTGAACAGCTATGAGAAAAGAAAATAAAGGCCGGCTGACCGGAGGCGTGAATCCTCAGGGAAATATGGAGGGAAATGCGCACAAAGACCCGAAATCAGCCCTTGAAAACAACGCAAAAAAAAGCAATACAAAACGCTAGAGGGATCAGCTGATCTCTCTGGCGTTCAGCTTTTCGAGCATCCTTTCAATTCCTTTTATCTGATGGCGTCTGAGCATTAAGGATGCTTCTTCCATCTTCAATGAAAAAATCGCTTCTTCAAGCGTACAGACTAACGGCACTTCGCAATGTATTTCAGCAAGCTGCCTTGACAGCTCCAATTCTTTTAAGCTTTGCTGAATTTTCGTTTGCTGGCCCTTCGGCAGTAAAGCGAGACTTTCTAATAACCGTTCTATGTTTTCGTATTCACGGATCAGCTTGTACGCCGTTTTTTCTCCGATTCCTTTAACGCCGGGATAGTTGTCGCTTGTATCTCCCATCAGCGCCTTTATGTCAATCAGCGCCTTTGGCGGAACCCCCGTTTCTTCTCTGAATATCTCATCTGTATATACTTTATAATTGCCGATTCCCTTTTGCAGCAGGGCCACCTGAACTTGTTCATTCAGCAATTGAAGCAGATCCTTATCGCCCGTTACAATCGTAATTTCCGCTTCACCGGAAAATAAGGCAGAGAGCGTACCGATACAGTCATCGGCTTCATAGCCTTTTATGCCAATGTTTAAAAACCCGAGCTCTCGCGCTGCTTCTTTCGCTAAATCAAATTGCGGAATGAGCTCAAGAGGCGGCTCGCTCCGGTTGGCCTTATAATCCTGAAACAAGTCATTGCGGTACGTTTTGCTTCCCATATCCCAGCAGCAGACGACATGTGTGGGTTGAAAAGTATCAACCGCCGTAATGAGATGCTTTAAAAATCCGTTGACTCCATTTGTCGGAATTCCGTTTTCATTTATCATAAAATTGCGATGCACGGCTGTCGCGAAAAACGAACGGAATAAAAGCGCCATGCCGTCAACGAGCAGTAATTTGTTATTCATATATCGAAACTCCTTTTTTATTCAATGTTCCTATTTTACCATAGGAAGGCCGTAAAAAAACAGCATCCTCCCGTTTGGAAGATGCTGCCGTCACGTTACTCACCGTGTCTTTTATTGCTTGCCATCAGCTTTTCAGCTTCACGGCCGGCATAAGAATCAAATTTCTGTCCGAAACCGTTTTTCTTTTTGGCATTGTTATTCTGCTGAGCATTTCTGTTTCCCAGTTTTGTTCTGCCCATTGTCATATCCCCCCTTAGAGAAGATACGGATAGTATGCGCAGCAAGCGCTGCCGCCACACACGGCAGGTTCAACCATTACTGTCTGCTGACGAATTCTTTCACCATTTCTTCACTTACGAATCGCCTTTGCGGCACTATTCCCTTTTCAGCCAGCTGGTTCATTTTTGCGGTGATGCCGTTGATGGCATCTGTCGTAAACGGTTCATTCCGTCTGCATTTTACAATGGCTTCTTCAATCGCCTGTTCACGCTGATAGTCAAGCTGCACAAATGTTTTGACGTGCTGATGCTGTTTTGCGGAATGTGCTGAAATTGCTTTATGGACTTCTGACATAAAAGGTTTCATCTCGCTTTTTTCATTTTAGTCTACCACGACTGTTATATACCCGCCAACCGGATTTTTAAATTTTCAGGATTTCATCTTTCTTTTTCCATGCTTTTCCGGCCTCGTAAAGGCGTTCAATTTCTCCGGCACCGGTATTTTCCGCAAGCCCCCGTAAATAAGTGTCACGCTGCTCACGGATCTGGGACAGGCTTTGAACCGCCATTTTTTCCTGAAGACGGCGCACCTGCTCAGTATAGCGTGCTGAAAGGCTTTCTTTCTCCTGCTCAAGCCATCTTTCTGTCACTTTTTGCAGGCTGAGCCTGAGCCCCTCTACAAATGCCGCTTTTCCGTTCTGTTCAAAAAACTGTTTCGGCGATTTCACTTCTTTAACGTGATGTGTGAATGCTGAGACGTCAATGACCGGCGCGACCTCTTTCAGCTGAACGGCAAATTCGTTTTCAGCGCTGACATAAATGGAAAAATTCCCGTCTTCCATGAGCTTCTTCCGGCAGTTCTCCATCCACTCCTCAGTCATATGGCGCTCAATAAACCCGGTCATCCGGATATCGAGCGTCTTCAGCTCTTGAATGTATTCAAAACGGAATTCCTTAAGCGCCTCCTTCAGCGCCGCTGATATATTTCGTTTCCAATCGCCATTTTGAAGACCCGGATGGAAGGCGGTTTTCAGCATATCATTCGCATAAAATGACAGACGATGTTTAATGTGATAGAGCTGTTCTTCCGTATCTTTCATCACTTTTCGAATGATGACCTCAGACGTACGGCGCTTTGAAACATCAGCGAGTGCTTTTTCATAAGAAGATTCCAGACGCTGTTTCTTTTTTTCTTTTTCTTCTGCCGACTGGTGAAGAGATTCATGAAGCTGTTCCACCATATCGCACAATTTGTCCGCCTCTGTTTGCAGCTGCGCGCAGCTGGCCCTCATTACATCTTCCTCAATAAAGTGCGCAAGTCCGGTTCTTACATCAGAGAATCCGTTATAGAAAGCTTTATTCTTTCCCGCAAGCTCTTCTTTACTTGAGACATGATATAATTTCGGCCGGTTAATTCCTTCTTTTGAGAGTTCAGAGCGGACATAGTCTTTGACGGTTTCCAGCTCGCTTTCCGTTTTGGCAAGATCGGCGGCGTTAATGACAAAAAACATTTTATCCATGCCGAATGATTCTTTGACGAGGCCGAGTTTCTTCAGAAAAGACCTGTCTCCTTTTGAAAAAGAATGCTGATAGTACGTCATATAAAAGAACGCATCAGCATCTTTTATATATTGAAAAGCAAGCTCCGTATGACGCTTGTTTATACTGCTTGCTCCCGGCGTATCAACAATGGTAATGCCTTTTTGCGTGAGAGGCGAATCATAATACACGGTGACTTCCTTCACGCAGCAGGCCGTTTTTTCTTCAGCTGCGTACGGTTTTAAATCTTCAATCGGAACCGTCAATGTCAGCCTCTGACGGATCTGTTCTTCGTACGTATTATACGCCTGAAGCATCGTTTGAATCACCGGCGTAAGATCATCAGGCACTTTTCCCTTTTTAATGGCATAATTCCACCTCTCGTTCAGTGACCGCCCTTTTATGTCAGTATCTTTCAGCTCTGTCAGCTGAAGCATTTCAGCGTCCAGCTCCTCTTCCGTTTTAAAAACGATTTCCGCAGTTTTATGCGGTTTGCCGTCTTGCGGTTTCGTTATTTTGTTGATCGTGGCCGTTGTCGGCGTCGGTGATGAAGGAAGCACGTATTCCCCGACCAGTGCATTGGCGAACGATGATTTTCCCGAGCTGAAACCTCCGAATAACGCCAATGTAAATTGACGGTTTTCAAGCCGATCAATCCTGCTTCGAAAGGCTTCTGCCTGTTTTCCTAATAGGCTTGATGAGTCAAGAATCCCCGCCAGTTCATAGAACCGATCCACTTGCTCTTTTATAGAAAGTTCCTTCACCGCAATTTTCTCGGGCTTGTTTACTTCATGCAGTACAGTCTCTATTGGTTTCTCTTTTTGGACGGGTGCTTTCGCAAGGCGTTTTTTTCGCGTATACCAGTCGCTGCTCCCCCTATCATAGGCTGATTCTTCTTCCCACAAAGCGCGGACGCGGGCAGCTTTTTCTTCGGCATTGCGCTCTTCTTCTGCCGATTGCGCAAGCTCATCTCTTATTGCTCTTTCTTTCTCAAGCCGTTTTCTCAGGCTCTCTATAAGCGGTCCGTTTTTTGCCTGCACAAAAGCAGTCAGTTCCTCAATGAGCTCTGCTGTCTGCCTTTTCGCTTCTCTTCGGATCATGTCGGCGAGATCTTTCGAATAGGTTAATACGTATTCAGCTGAAAAGGCCGCTCCCTGCTTTAGGGCTTGTGCGGTGATATCATCAGAAAGCGTTGTGCGGTACGCCTGTATTTTCTTGATCAGTTCATCAGATTCCGCTTCATAACGCTTGGCCGCTTTCGTAAATGTGTCGATAATATGCCAATCCGCTTCCCCTTCCGTTCTTTTTTTAATATCAGCAAAAAATTCAGCCTGCCTTCTCTCTTTTTCTGCTGCCGTTTTCGCTTTTGAAAAGAATAATCCTGTTTTGAACGAGGGCTGCTGTGATTCAATATAAGCAGATGCAAGCTCCCTCATCTCAAACGGTGTCAGATTTGCGTTTTGCAAGATGTTCTGCACGTCTTTTCTGATGTCTTTCTCTGCTGTTTCAGCCTGTTGAACGGCATTTTCAAGTTCAGCTTCGACAGAACGGACGAGTGTTTCCTGTTTCTCAAACCGCTCCCCGCTGCCGCTCTTCGCATCTTTTACGAGCATGTCTGTATGCTCCTTGACCAAATGTTCAACTTTTTTCTCCGTTAAGGGCCATAGGTTTGTTTTTGCCTGCCGTTTCAGCTGCTGCAGATGTTTTTTCAGCTTTTCAATGCCGTTTAACGGATGATCAGGCTCGGTGACAGATGTAAAGAAAAGCGATTCCTTCGGTATTCCGAGGCCTTCGAGCATCTCTTCCACCTGTTTCTGGTACTCTTCAAACTTCGTTTCGGTTTCATCTTGCCTGTCAATTTGGTTGACGATCAAAAACAGATTCGGTATACGGTCCTTGACGGAGCTGAGAAACAGCATATTTTCTTCTGAATGAACATGATTATAATGGACGACGTAAAATAAAGCATCAGCCTGGTGAAGAATTGATGCGGCTGATAAAAAATGCGCTTCGTCGGTTGAATCAATCCCCGGTGTGTCAATGTAGGCCGCATGGGGCTCTGACTCCTCAAAGCCGGCATAGACTTCCACCGTCTCAATCTGCTCACCGTCTTTACAAAATTGCTGCACTTGTTCTTTATCGTAACTTCCTTCTATTTCTGCATAAGCCCCGTCAGTCGTATGAAGCACGACTTTATCCGCACCGTGCCGGATGACAACGAGGTTGGCGCTTGTAGGAATCGGACTTGTCGGCAGTATGTCCTCACCGAGCAATGTGTTTAATAAAGAGGATTTTCCGGCCGAATAATGCCCGGTAAATGCGATATAAACCTCTTCATCAGCCGCTTTTTTCATAATGGCCGCGAGCTGATCGGCCCGTTTTTCATCATGGTGATCCAAAAATTGTGCGTATAAAGCTCCCGTTCTGTTGAACATCTCCCTGTTACGGCGTTCTTCTTCTGTCATGTGTCTTTACCCCTTTGTGTCTGTCGCATCAAATGACGTTTTCGTTTTTAGAAAGCTCTGAAAAAAACCTCTCTCCCATTTTACACAAGAATGGCTTACTTTTCTTCTGGAAACGCAAAAAAGCCGCCGATATCGGCAGCTGATAAAGAAAAAACACCCGCGGCCGGAAAAACCGCAGATGTTTAAGAGGACATTGATTTATTCGAAACTTTTTTCAAAACAAAACCAATTAAAACACTGTATGTACAAACGGCTGCCAGTAAAAATAACATGGTCATTTTCCGCACCACCTTGAATGAGAATCATTTTCATATTTACATCTTATCACGAGTGAGAATGATTTTCAATCCTATTTTGCGGTGTTTTCTTCTAAAGCCTTCTCTTCGGCGCGAATTCTCACAGTGAGCATGCATGCATTCAAGATTGAAAAGAGAAACAATGTCCAGTACGCTCCGTATAACAGCGGCAGCAAGATAAATTCTAAAATGACGACCGCATAGTTCGGGTGTTTCATCCACCTGTACGGCCCTTTTTTGACAAGCTCCGCATCCGGCACGACAAGAATTTTCGTATTCCAATATTGCCCTAATGATAAAAGCGCCCAATACCTGATCCCCTGCACAAAGAAAATGATACATATAATGGCGGCCCACCTTGGAGAAAGCGCTTTATGAAATGCCGCGACCTCGGCTGTAAGAGAGACAAAAAAGAGCACGTGCATCAGGACGAGAAAGGGATAATGCCCTTCTCCGTATTCGACGGCGCCTTGCTTTTTCACTTTCCGCTCATTGCGCCGGGCTACGATCATCTCCGCAATCCGCTGGACGGCAAGCAACATGATAAACAGCCAAAACATTAAGATGCCCCCTTTTCCCAGCTGAACAGCAAAAGCTCGGACGAAAATCCCGGCCCGAGAGCGCCGATCAGCCCTTTTTCGTTTTCTTTCTGCCGTCCGTGCAACAGCTGCTCTTTTATGACATGAAAAATAGTTGCAGAAGACATATTCCCATGTTTTTGCAGCACCTTCTGAGATGCAGCAAGCTGTCCGGTGTCCATTGAAAGACTCGTTAAATAGGCGTCAATGACCTTTTTCCCGCCGGGATGGGCAAGAAAGGTTTTAATGTCGTGAGACAGTATTCCCTGTTCTTGTAAAAATACATCAACATTGTCTTTCAGCCAATGCGAAACAAGGGTGGGAATGTCTCTTGAAAAAATGACTTGAAACCCGCTGTCGGTGAATTCCCAGCCCATCACATCTTCCGCATCGGGCATCATCACCGATTGAGTGGCGAATATACGCGGAACGAGCGGCTGTTTGACGTCTTTTCGGTTCGCCTTCTCCCCTCCGATCAGCACGGCGGCAATTCCGTCCGCAAACAGGGAGGTTCCGATTAAGTTGCTTTTTGACTTGTCCTCAGGCTGAAACGTTAAGCTGCAAAGCTCGGCCGCGATGACAAGCACGTAAGCTTCAGGGTAGGCGCGGCAGTATTCGTACGCCCTGGACAGGCCGGCCGCCCCGCCTGCGCATCCTAGTCCCCAGATCGGAATCCGTTTTGTTTTTGAAGAAAACGGAAGCTGATTCATCACTTTCGCTTCAATGCTTGGTGTCGAAAGCCCGGTGCTGGAAATAAAAAAGATCGCATCCACTTTTTCATATGGAATTGGGTTTGTTAAACATCCCGGGTTTGTCAAACAATCAACCGCCGCATCCACACTGTGCTTAACGGTTTCTTCCGTATACAGCCGGTTTTTTTCTGAAAAACCCCGTGCCGTTTTATACCATTCAATCGGCCGGACAAACTGTCTTGATTCAATTTCGCCGTTTTGAAAAGCTTTTAACAGCCGGTCAATATCCTTAAATGAATTGGCAAACATCCCTCTCGCAAAATCCGCCGCCGTTTCTTGCGAGACATGATATTCCGGAATGCTGGTTCCGACCGATAACACATATGCCATGCCCATCACCTCTTCACATAAAGGTTTCCGCTTTTTTCCTGAATGTATGCATAAGTTTGAACCGAGGATTTCACTGACATGCCATTTTAATTTAAAATTGGCCCTTTTGAATGATAAGCCGTTCGACTATACTTGACCCATTCATGAAAAAAGGTTGTGATTGGGATGCTGACACCTGTAATTCTTAAAGGGTCACTCGTTCAGTTAGAGCCGCTGGCGATTGATCACTCTCAGGCACTTTGCGAAGCTGCTTCAGAAAATAGGACGGCTTATGCTTACACCCATGTTCCTGACGGCATCGAAGAAACAAAGCGTTATATTGAGCGTGCGCTTTCCGATTATGAAAAAGGAATCGCATTGCCTTTTGCAGTACGGAGCCTTGAAACTGACCGAATCGTCGGAAGCACGAGGTTTATGGATGTGGAGGTGTTTACGCGGCCGGCGGAGGCAGCTCCGGAAGTGTGTGAAATTGGCAGCACGTGGTATACCTCTTCCGTACAGCGGACCGGTGTCAATACGGAGTGTAAACTTTTGATGCTGACCCATGCGTTTGACGTGTGGCAGGCTGTCAGGGTGACGCTGAAAACCGACGTTCGCAATCAGCGCTCACGGACTGCGATTTTGAGGATCGGTGCCCAATTTGAAGGAATCCGCCGCGCGCATCTTCGGGCTGTCGACGGCGGCCTCAGAGATACCGCCTACTACTCCATCCTTCGGGAGGAATGGCCTTATATCCGGCAAAACCTTTCTGACCGGCTCGGAGCATATAACTGAAAAACCTGCCGATATACGGCAGGTTTTTTACATGTTCGGATCATAGACGTATAAATTGAGATCGATCCGCCCGTCTGACGTGACCTCTACCCCCTCAGCCTCAAGGGACAGCTTCTGTACAGAAAACATCTCTTCATCTTTCAATCCGATTTCCCCCTTCGCATTGATGACCCTGTGCCAAGGGAGACGATGCTTTTTACTCATGGAGTGAAGAATCCTCACAACCTGCCTCGCTCCCCGCGGACTTCCCGCAAGACCGGCAATTTGCCCATACGTCATCACTTTTCCTTCAGGTATCTGTTTAATAATGGCTAACGCCCGCTCCGTAAATGTCATGCAACCCCTCATTTCGCAAGAGCAGATGATTTTTATTGTTTTTTATAGATGATGATTGCTTCATCATACTTATTCTGTCTCTGCGTTTAAATAGATTATCTGTTTGTTCACAAAAAATCAACAAAAATAATCATGTACATTTTTGGCACAATATGTAATAATACAATTGTATTAAATAAAGAAAAGGAGTGTTTACAATGAAGATGAAAAAAGTTTTAGCAGGATCAGCCTTGTCACTCGCTTTGCTCTGTTCTGCCGCTCCCGCATTTGCCGCAGGTCCTGCTGATACACCTTCTCCCAAAAGTACTGAGAAGGAAGTAACTGCTTTGGCAACAATCATACTTAATGGCTCTGGCCCTGATTATCCTAGTTCAATATACCAGGATGGGGTTCTCTATTATTTAGACAACATCACCTTCCATGGAGCTGATGGGACTTGGACGGCCGTCTATAAAAGTTGATTGTTTATGACGGACAGAAAGCTTGGCTTGAATAACACTAAATATAATCCGTATATTACCTTTTCGATGAAAGAATAATTGATTGCCAGTATGCTAACTTTTTCAACCAGATATTATTTTTCAATCCTATTTTAAAAGGGAGTGTCAAAAATGAAATTGAAAAAAGTATTGACAGGTTCTGCATTATCTCTGGCTCTACTTGTATCAGCGTCTCCTGCTTTTGCAACTGCTGCTCCGGCTGCCAGCACAACAAATGAAACAAAGGCGTTAAGAACATGTGTGGCAGATCAATTTGGTCCATGGTTTTCCCGAAATGAAGTTCCGAACATCTATTTTGACGGCGTTAATAACTGGTATTTAAAAGGAGTTTCTTCCTGGAACGGGATCTGGTATGGGAATTACGAGCGTTGTTACTAATATATGAGGGGCTCTGCCCCTTTTCCAGTTTCACTTTTCATTGCCTTTTATAAAAGATCAAACATATTAATATCCATGTGCTATTTTCATTTTACCCAATGGTAATTATTGGTTTCCCGCTTTTAGTCAAAACACCGCATAATCTAAAATCCTCCTACCATTTTAGAGAATCACGCGGCTATCAAAAAGCTGAACTCAACTCTTTATCGTGGATTAATCCGGAACCTTCAATCATTTCTCGGGCGCTTGAGTTCCCTAGCTACTGTTAAGGATCACCCTATATCTTGATATATGCTGACGTGAACAAATGATATAATTTTTCCCTACCCCCTTAGGCGAATGATTCGCATATACGAACAAAAAAAGCATCTGCTCTAGATGCTTTTTTCAATCGCTATTGCTAATAAAAACAAAGTGTGAACAATAAAAAAATGCCTCCTATTGGAGAAGCCGCCCGCCCATAATCAGTGAGTTTCAATAAAATCATTGATTAATTGATCAGTCGTTAATATTGTGGCAAATTCATCATGCAATGTAGCCAGAGATATATTGTGAATAGCTGCCGCATCATAATATGTACCATTTTGGTCTCTCATACCGAAGGCTGCTGTTGCATCTGAAATGAGATATGTATCAAATCCTAGGTTCCCGCTCATTCTTGCAGTTGTTGATACACAGTGAGGCGTAGTCAAACCAGTTATTACGACAGTTGTTATACCATTTGATGTTAAGAACTCTTCCAGATTAGTACCAATAAAGCTGCTGTTTACTTTCTTCGTTATGATGACTTCTTCATCTATAGGCTTAACGATTTCCTTTATCGCAACTCCCTCACTTTTCGGATAAAATAAAGAACCGGGTTTATCAGAAATGTGTTGGATGTATATGACTGTCCATCCTTTTTCTCTCCATAATTTCAGTATTCTACTGATATTTTCTTCTGCCTTTACGTTATTTCGTTCTCCCCATTTTTTATCATCGAAAGCTTTTTGTACATCCACAATGATTAATGCTTTTTTCGTCTCTTCCACAAGATAACCCCCCACATTGAAAATTCGTATTTATTATAACATTTTAAATTAAGATTTTACTTTTGTATAATGACTTAAAAAATAAACATCAAATAAGCAACCGCCGATTGTTTTATCTGAGATTACTCCGAACTCGGTACAGAGAATTCCCCATTAAGGATGCATTAAATTAAACCGAGTTTCACAAAATATAATTGTGTACTTTTCATCATTTCTTTTAACTGCACGATTAGAGAATGGAATTTTTGATTTTCTTTACAGTATCTAGCCTCTAAATCATTATATACTTTTACAATAGGGAATCTCCACGTTACTTTATATAAAGCTATAGATCATTACTTAGAGTAGTAAATGTAAAATAACCTTTCGAGGGTATTTCCGCCATTCATCTTTTCCCGATTCACCTGTTCCTATTAATCCTCATAAAAATTCCTTCTCAGAGACCATACGCGACTATAATTCGCATGGACAGATTCAATAATTAAAATAAGTTCACAAAACATTGACAAAAATTACCTTGTATATTTTTACATTATATGTAACAATACAGTTGTACTTAAAAAATAAAAGGAGTGTTTAAAATGAAATTGAAAAAAGTTTTAACTGGTTCTGCCTTATCTCTTGCTTTATTGGTTTCTGCTACTCCTGCTTTTGCTATGACTCCTTCAAACTCTGTAAAAGAAAAAAGTAGTGATTCAATCTCAATTCAGGCAACAAAGGTTGTGGCAAGCTCTTCAAATAATTTTGCTTCTGTTATTTATGAAAACGGTGTTAAATGGACATTTTCATATTCTTATAACAGCGGCGGAGTGTGGTATGGAGTTTACACAAGCTAGAATTAAGGGGGCCTTTTTGGCCCCTTTCATTAGGTGATTTTGAATACTGTAATCATGCTTTATCCCTCCTGTTCAAAACCTAAAATCCCCCATGGCTGCGGCCACAGTGCAGGTCACAGGCATAAACGCGGATTTCTAAATCAAGCATCGTGTATCGCATTCTGGCAATAGTATTCGAGTTTGATCGCCCCCTTAATTCTCCTTAAACCTTTTATATTTGGTCATATGTTCACTTACATACAGTTTCGGATAGTTTTCGGCGAAGTAAGGCGTATGCCTCATCACTCAATTTGTTTCTTTTCAAACAATGAAACTAAGAAAAAAAGAGAATGCCTCGCAAAAAGTTCAGCAACTTTCGGAAGCATCCTCGATCTCGGGATTTCATAAAGAAATGTTATTAAAATGTTATTTTTTTAAGAAAAACGGATAACTAACCCTCTTGAACCCTTGTCACATCAAGGGTTTTTTTCGTTTTAGGAATCATATTATAAACAATATTCAAAAGGACGGCGGTAAAGCTGCCGGCAACGATACCGTTTGTGGTCAAAAGATTTAAGTAAGACGGCAGGTGTTTAAACATATCAGGAACGACGGTTACGCCGAGTCCCAATCCGACGGAACACGCGACGATCAGAAGATTTTCCTGCTTTTTGAAGTCAATTTGGCTGAGCATTTTAATGCCGTAGGAAATGACCATGCCGAACATGGCCACCATCGCTCCGCCCAGTACCGAAGATGGGATGATAGTCGTGAAAGCTGCGATTTTCGGAAAAAGGCCGAAAAGCATTAAAAGTGCGCCCGTAACACCGATGACCGCGTTTTTCTTAATTCCCGTCAGCTGCACGAGGCCGACGTTTTGGGAATAGGCCGTGTACGGAAATGCGTTGAAAATGCCGCTGATGAATACCGCAAGGCCTTCCGCGCGGTAGCCTTTTGCTAAATCACGTTCAGACAGGCGCCGGTTTGTCAGATCACCTAAAGCGAAATAGACGCCGGTTGATTCCACAAGGCTGACAATGGCAACGATGGACATCGTAATAATCGGTGCCGCATGAAATGTCGGCGTCCCAAAGTAAAACGGTTTAATCATTTGAATTGCGTCAGCGTTCGCCACATTGTCAAATTGCACTTTGCCCATAAAATAAGCGATTGCCGTCCCGATAACAATGCCGATTAAAATCGAAATGGATTTCAAAAATCCTTTTGTAAACCGATAAAGCAGCACGATAATGACAAGCACCGTAAATCCGAGGGCAAGGTTAGCCGGATCACCGAAATCCTTGCTGCCTTCCCCGCCGGCAATATGATTCATTGCAACCGGCATCAAGGTCATCCCGATAATCGTTACGACAGATCCGGTTACAACGGGCGGAAAAAAGGCGACGAGCTTGCCGAAGAAAAAAGACAGCAGAATGACAAGCAGACCCGATGCCAAAATGCTTCCGTAAATGGCAGCAATCCCGTATTCCTTGCCGATAGAAATAATCGGCGCCACCGCGGTAAACGTACAGCCAAGCACAACAGGCAGGCCGATGCCGAAATATTTATTTCTCCACACTTGAAGCAGCGTTGCCGCCCCGCACATAAAAATGTCAATTGAAACGAGGTATGTCAGCTGTTCTGCATTCAGTCCCAGCGCCGCTCCTACAATTAAGGGAACGACAACGGCGCCGGCATACATGGCAAGGACATGCTGGATACCGAGGGAAAGAGTTTTGGCATAGCTGTTTTTCATGAACGGACCTCCTGTACAAATGACACTTTTCCGTCTTTAAGCGATTGAATTCTCGCCAGTGATTCGACACGGCATCCTTTTTTCACAAGCTCGTCTCTTCCCGGCTGAAATGACTTTTCAATGACAATGCCGATCCCGCAAACCGCTGCGCCTGCTTGTTTTACGATGGATAAAAGCCCTTCTGCCGCCTGTCCGTTCGCTAAAAAGTCGTCAATGATTAACACGCGGTCATCTTTAGAAAGATGACTGCCTGAGACGGCAATCTGACTTTCTGTTTTTTTCGTAAAAGAATAAACAGACGCCGTCAGCAGATCATCCGTTAACGTGAGAGACTTCCTTTTTCTCGCAAAAATGACAGGAACGCCGAGTTCAAGGCCGGCCATCACCGCAGGCGCAATGCCCGAAGATTCAATTGTGACGATTTTTGTGATACCGTCTTTTTCAAAACGGCGCGCAAATTCCCGGCCGATCTGCTGCATAAGAACCGGATCAATTTGATGGTTTAAAAAAGAATCCACTTTCAGCACTTGGTCAGAAAGAACGATTCCGTCTTCTTCTATTTTTCGTTTTAATGCTTCCACAATGATTACCCCCGCTTATAGAAAATAAAAAAGCATTGCCCGCTCTCAATAAAAAGAGCAAGCAATGCCGAATGTCTACACGTAACGGCCGAATAAAAGCCGTTCCATTGCTCACTCATAGTCGGACATTTACGGTGACCGGTAGAAACTTGCGTGCCATATCCACGCGATTATATGAGTGTTCATATGATATTAATCAAATTATAACAAGACCCGCTTATTTTGCATAGAGAAATTTAAATACTTCCGAACTTTTTTCAGAGAATCAGTCTTTATTATTCGTCTTTTTAGAAAAACACCCGGTATACACCGGGTGTTTCGATTATAGAAATAAATTCGAATATTTGCCGACAAGATACTCAATGAGGTATTGAACGTTCAGCTCTTCTCCCGTTGCATCTTTAATAATGTCAAGCGGCAGTTTGCGTCTTCCGTGCTGATGAACCTTTTCTGTCAGCCATTGTTTGATCGGCTCAAAATCGCCCCGTTCGATTAATTGATCAAATTCAGGCAGATCGTCAAGCATGGTATTCTTCAGCTGAGCCGCATACATATATCCGAGCGCATAGGAAGGGAAATAACCGAAATCTCCGCCAGCCCAATGAACGTCCTGCAAAATACCTTTTGCATCAGATGGCGGCGTAATGCCTAAATAATCATGATATTTTTGATTCCACAATGCAGGCAGTTCCTCCACTGACACTTCATTACTGAAAATCGCTTTTTCAATTTCATAACGGATAATAATGTGAAGCGGGTACGTCAGCTCATCCGCTTCAATTCGGATAAAGGAGGGTTTCGCCTCGTTGACGGCGCGTACAAAATCCTCTCTTTTTACATCTTGAAATTGATCAGGCGAAGCCTCAATCATTTTTTCATAATATGCGGTCCAGAAATGTTGATTTCTGCCGATAAAATTTTCATAAAATAACGATTGGGATTCATGAATTCCCATGGATGCACCGTCAGATAAATTTGTCCCGCTCAGCGCTTCGTCAATATTCTGCTCGTAGATTGCATGCCCGCATTCATGAATCGTTCCGAAAATCGCGGTGCGGAAATCGTTTTCGTCATATCTGGTCGTCACCCGCACATCGCCGCGGTTGATTGTCGTCATAAACGGATGCACCGTCTCATCCAGGCGGCCGCCGTCAAACTCATACCCGAGTTCTTTTAAGAAGTACAAGGAGAGATCTCTTTGTTTTTCTTTCGGAAACGTTTTTGTTATAAAGGCGGTGTCCGGTTTATTGCCGGATGCCGTCACTTTTTTGACTAAGGGAATGATCGCTTCCTTCAATTCAGAAAACAGCTGATCCAGCACCTTTACCGTAACACCCGGTTCGAAAATATCGAGCAATGCGTTGTACGGATGATCCTCATAGCCCCAATAAGAAATAAACCGCTTATTAAAATCAATCAGCTTCTCAAGGTAAGGAGCAAACATGGAGAAATCGGAGGCCGCCCTTGCTTCCTCCCAAGCCGTTTCAGCTTTTGATGTCAAAATGACGTATTCTTTATACTCTTCTTCAGGAATTTTTTTATTTTGGTCATAATCTTTTTTTGCCAGTTCCGCCGCTTTTACTGTATCTTCAGAGAGCTCTTTTGCATGCGCGAGAAGGATGTCAATCAGCTCTTTTATCCGGTCGGATGTCTGGATTTGAAAAACGTCAGCCGACAGCTGTCCGATGCTTTCCGCACGGTCATCGGAGCCTTTTTTCGGGGCTCCCGTCCTTGAATCCCAATGCATAAGCGCAATGGCTTCTTCATAATGGGATACTCTTTTTAACAGATCAAAAAACTCTTTTTCATATGTATGTATATCCATATCCGTTCCCTCCCTTTTCACTATCAATTACAGGCTAATGGAACGCTGTGATAAAGTCAACTTGTTGGTTTTCCAGAATTTAAAAAAGCCGCAGGATAAAAATCCTGCAGCATTTGTTTTTATACGATTTTCGGTGTAACAGGCAAGACCTTTTTGATCTCGGACAAGACCCGTTCACTTTCTCCGCCCGCATAAATAGATATGGTTCCGCTGTCCTGATTAGAGCGGATCAGGCGGCCGATTCCCTGCCGGACTCTCAGCAGCATGTACGGCAGATCAACCTCCTCAAACGGATCTTTTTTCGCCCCGTTCCGCTTTGCGGTAAACACGGGATCATGAGGCGGATATGGCAATGCCCAAATGGTCACATTTCGAAGCGAGTCACCCGGAATGTCAAGGCCTTCCCATAAGTGGACGGAACAAAGCACGGATTTTTCATCCCGCTGGAATTTTTCGACCAGATTACTGATCTCTTCGTCACCTTCATAATATATCGGATACGGCAGCTCCCATGCGGCAGCCTGTTCTTTAAATTCCTTCATGTCTTCAAAGGAAGGGAAAAGAACGAGGGTGCGGCCTTCATTCTCCTTAATCGTATCAATCGTTCGGGCCGTTTTCTGCTCAGACGTCATATCACCGTGAAGAGAAACAGACATTTGCTCCTCATAATCGTAAGGTGACTCAACAGTAAAGGATAAAGGATCGCGGATTCCGAGACTGTCTGCAATATAATCAAATGAACCGCCCTCAGAAAGAGTGGCTGATGAGAAAATATAAGGGATCTTTTTAGAGAAGACCTTTTCTCCAAGCACTTCGGCTACAGTTCTCGGCATAACGACAAATGTTGAGTCCGTATCCTGCGTTTCAAGCCAGCTGATGGCGTCCTTTTGATACAGTGAAAGGGAATATGCCATTTGTTCGACGTATTCTTCTACGACTGACAGCTCGTACTTATCGATCGTATACATTTCCGATTCAAATACGAGCGCTTCGCCGATTTTATCGAGCAGACGGCACAGTTCATCAGCCGCACGCTTCACGCGCTGGTCGTTTTGGATGTCCAATCGGTGAGAGCCGGCAATTTCCTTCGATTCCTCTGAAAGCACATAGAAAAACTCATCGTTTGCAGCAAGGGAATCTTCAATCAGTTCGGCAAATTCTTCTCTGATGTCATTTTGAAGCAGGCGCTCTAAAAACAGCTCAAGCGTCGATTGCTTTACGCGATAGGTTAACGCTTTTTGCGCGGCGAATTCCAGAAGATGTCCTTCATCAAACACGACGGCGCTGTGATCCGGCAAAAGCGGCAGCTGCCCTTCCCTCTTGCGTGATTCTTCCGTCCATACATGTTCCATGTAAAAATCATGGGAGCAAACGATCAGGTCCGTTGATTTTCTGTAATGATCTCTTGAAAGGGTTAAACCGCATCTATGTCTCATATCACATGTTAAACAATCCTGGAAGGAATCATAGCTTACGCTTGACCACTCTTCATTCGTCAGATCAGCGTACTGCTTGCGGTCTCCGTACGGATAAAAGCGCTGCATCGCTTGTGACTCGTGCACGAATGATGGCAGCGACTCATAAAGATCCAGCCACTTTTCATCATCAGAACGCTGCATCGTTTTTTCAAGCTTTTTCAGACACAGGTACTGCTCGTGGGATTTTGACAGCCGAGTATCAATCTGTAAATCCAAATGCTCTGTCAGCTTGGAAATGTCGCCTTCTTTTTTGACAAGCTGTTCAATTAACGTTTCATCGGCGCATGCAATAATCGCCGGTTTCCCCGTATATCTGGCATAGCTGATGGCAAACAGCAGATACACCAGCGTTTTCCCCGTACCGACTCCTGCCTCAGCGAACATGACCTTTTTTTCTTTAAATGCCCGTTCAAGCTGAAACGCCATAAATACCTGCTCATCCCGAAGGTCAAAGCCTTTTTCGGGAAGGATATCGTAAAACACGTCACCAATCCAATTGTTCAATTCTTCGTAAAAATTCTTTTCTTTTGTTAAAGCAAAAGGCAAACGTGATGTTGTCACCCAACTCCAACCCCTAACTATTCGGCATTCAGACCATCTATAATATCATTTAACCCTTCTCAATACAACAAAAAAACTTGGCCGCGCCAAGTTTTTTGATTTTCATTTCCGATTAAAGATATGCAAACATAAAAACGGATGGTCTGTTGAATGTGTATGTTTTACTGCATTTTCAAGATCTTCCTGTGCGTGAGTCATGGCGGAAGGATCGAACTCCGCTCCAACTTCCTGCAGCTGGGAAGAAGTTGCGGCCAGCGCCTTTTGTATCTTACTGAAGTGCTCGCTGTTCAGCATAAAATAGATCACCTCTCGAATAGAAATAATCATCATTCTATGCCGATGCTTCACTTTCTATACATGCTTCCTGAATGATTGGCACATGACCTGCACAAACTACAACAGATATTCGATCGAATATCCATCTTCACAAATTTATTCTATCCGGGAGTGATGGTTACATGAGTTATAAAGATCGATTAGATCAGCATTCTGAATTGTTTCATCACAATTGGACGCGGCCGAAACGCTCTAAATCGCAGGTGAACGGCCACACCGAAATGTCCCAGACCAACATTATTTTACGGAGCAATGCAAAAGCGCACCGCTGGTAATGGCAGAATAAATGTAAAGATGCCGGAGAAGACGCTGTTTCAGGCGTCTTCTCTTTGTTGCGGCTTTTTCCGCCGCGGCCGCACTTTAGCCCAGTACTGATAATAATCCGTTTTGATAAAACCGTTAAAGAGCTTGCGTTTTTTTGTCGCTTTTCTTCCGTAGACCTCTTCAAATTGTTCATTTGACGTTAACATGTAGATAGACCATGTATCAAGAGATTCAAATGCCCGGCCCATTTCTTTATACATCCGCTCGACTTCCTTTTTTTCGCCGAGCCGTTCGCCGTACGGAGGGTTTCCGACGATTACGCCGAATTCGAGTTTCGTCGTAAAATCCTGCACCCGCATTTGCTTGCATTCAATCAGGTCTCCAAGCCCCGCTTCTTCTGCGTTTTCTTTGGCGATGTTGACCATCCGGTGATCCACGTCACTGGCAAAAATCTGCAGCGGCTGATCATAGTTCGCCTTTTCTTCCGCTTCAAGACGTGCTTTATCCCACAGTTCTTTTCCGATCCATTCCCAGTCTTCCGACACAAAATCTCGGTTAAATCCGGGAGCAATGTTTTGCCCGATTAAGGCGGCTTCAATCGCTATCGTGCCGGAACCGCAAAACGGATCGACGAACGGACGGTCAGGCGTCCAGTTCGTTAACAGAACTAAAGCGGCAGCGAGCGTTTCTTTTATCGGGGCTCCGCCCTGATCAACCCTATATCCCCGTTTATGAAGGCCTGTTCCCGATGAATCCAGCGTGATGACGGCTTTATCTTTTAAAAGCGAAATCTCCACCTTGTACTCGGGACCCGTTTCTTCAATCCATTCATTTTGGTTTCTTGATTGCAGTTTCAGCTTTTCCGCTATCGCCTTTTTGACGATCCGCTGGCAGTCAGGCACACTGGCAAGCACTGATTTCACGGACTTTCCGATAACGGGAAATTTTGCGTTTTCTGGAATGTATGCGCGCCAGTCAATCGCTTTTGTTTTTTCAAACAGCTCATCAAACGTTTTTGCCTGAAACTCGGCGACCTGTACTTTGATGCGGTCAGCCGTCCGCAGCCATAAGTTAGCGCGGCAGATCGCAAGCGCGTCCCCTTCAAAAATGACTTTTCCGTTGTCTACTTTACATTCATAGCCTAAATCACGCACTTCTTTGGCGACAATCGCTTCAATTCCCATCGGCGCCGTCGCGATTAGTGTGTACTTCTTCATCGTATCACCCTGTCTCTTTTCAGCTTTCGTTTCATTCAAGATAAAAGCTCCCCTTTAAAGGAGAGCTCTAATTTGTCATATCAATAAATGTTTAACGTTCTGTAAGCCATGTTTTGTTCCGTCGTACTGCAATCGGCTCATCACCTCGTACTCAGGCGGCAATCATCTATCTACAGAAAGCATTCTGTCCTTCTATCTGTTCAGTTCCTTCAAGAAGGTTCCCCTACCAAAATTTGGGTTTCTCGCTCGAGGGGTTTACCGCGTTCCACTCTCAACATTTCTGATGAGACTTCGTCACTGTGGCACTTTCAAGGATACTCAGCCATATCCGGAGACTTAGGCTTTTTTCCTGCCGTCAGCCTATCAAGACTGCCCTAGCTTATTTCTTCGCTAGGCACGAACACTACGGGCATCTCAGCACCGTGCGAGCATGGACTTTCCTCTACAGATTCAAAGATCTGCAGCGATTACCCGAACGTTAAGAACACTTGTTCATTATAAAGCAACTTGTCTCATTTGACAAGTGCATCTGTCTTATTCGTCGTAAAGCTTGCTGCCGAATACATGTTTCTCAAGATTGGACAGCCTTTTCAGAATGTCAAAGTTGGTCGTATTCGACTGCACCGGCTGTTTTTTGCTTGCTTCTTCAAGCTGTTTTTTCAGTTGCAGATTTTCCTGCTGAAGTTCTTCAATTTCTTGATGGAAGGTTTCATAATCCTTAATAATCATATCTAAAAATTTGTCAACGTCTTCTTGTCTGTAACCTCTAACGCCTGTTTTAAATTCTTTTTCCAAAATGTCTTTCGCAGAAAGCTTTACTTTATCAGCAAGCATCTTTTTCACCTCGTATCGTGAATCATCATGTTATATTTTATTCAGAAACACGTCCCGTTGTCAAATGTTCTCTGACATGTTATGTAAAGAAGTCTTCTTCTTCAACGGCAGCCCGGAGATCGTCCATCGTAATCGAATAAATCGGATAACCGTCTTTTTCACGGCGTTTTTCCGCCTGCTGCAGCATATATTTCGGCGATCCTTCCATTTCAGGATCATATAAAAGCAAAAGCGCATCTGACTTTTCAATAAAAAACGCGTTTTTCTGCCGGAATTGAAGCGGGCTTTCATATGGCCGATGCGTCAGGCTCTCCTCATAATCTGCCTGTGCAAGCACAGATTCATACATTTCTTTATTCGGTTCCTTCCACTTTTCTTCCTGGCCGTAGAACGGCGTGATTACAGCAACCTTTAATTCCGGATACTCTTCCCTGAGATCGTACGCCGTTTCTGCTGCCCATAGTTCCGTCCCCAGCTGTCCGGATATGAGAATCCATTCCAAGCCTTCGTCAAGAAAGCTTCTGAGTCTGGCTTCTATCGCCTTTTTTATATAAACGAGCGCCCGGTCATCATGTTTAAAGATACCGAGTTCAAACGGCTTGTACCCCGTTACGGCTAATACTTTCAATTGATCACCTGCTTTAAAAAATGGGGCTCCCATCGGGCCCCATTTTGATTTGCTGATATCCTTACCGACCATGCTTAAACGTTCAATACTAATGATCGCAGCAAGGGCTTCCGCACTGAAAATGCTGGTGAGTTGTCGGGTCAACATTTGAAAAAGTGTGCGGAAAGTAATGAACGTGCTCAAAGTTGTGGTGATTTACGTTAGTTGTATGTTGCGGATGAATATGCGGCACAACCGTGTTAGTAAAACAATGGTGTTCACAGCAATTAGTCGGATGAACAATCGGCGGCATTACGTTTGGTCTGCAGCAATGATGATGATGATGGAACATGCTAAATCCCCTCTCCATTAACTTTTATTACACTGTTAGGTTATGAAGATAAGCGGGTGCATGTTCTAATTCAATCACCCAATTTAGAAGTGCATCAGCAGACTGTCTTTAAAATTCGAAAATACAAACGCAATCAAAAAAACCACGACAAAGAACAAGTAAAAAACACCTTTATACATACCAACTCTCCCCTATAAATAACTAACGCTATTTTACAGGATGCGGCACCATTCTACAACAAAATCGATGCTGATTCAGAAAAAAATATTTTTGGCGAAACAGCTCGGCTTTTGCGCTTTCCCGGGCAATATTTCAAGAGGAATATTTCCTCTTCAGCCGGGCAATTCTCACATGGAGTTTCTCGGCTTCTTTTTCCGATATTTCCCCGTCTTTTGCGGCCAGCTGCGCGGCCTGCAGAGCTTTTTTGAAATCTTTTGCATGATGCTCAAAATAGATCGCCAGCTCAACCGCTGATTGATGTCTGCATATGTGAAGATCAGAGCCCGTCAGTTTCTCCCAAAGGGGCACGGCGTCTTGCCTGCGGTTTTGTTTTTTATAGAGCATCGCTAAATCAAAAAGGGCCCGATCTGAATCTTCAAAGACTTTGCCTTGCAGCGCTTCCAGCTGTGAAACAGCCCGATCGGTTTCTTTATGAGCGATAAACCACTTTGCCATGGCGTAGGCTTCTTGATGTTCCGACGTCTGATCAGCGGATGCAAAAATCTTTTTTGACATATGGATGTAAAGAGCAATAAGGGAGAGCACGTCTTGTTCATTATGCAGGAGCACTCCCTTTAAAAGATCGGGATCCTCCGCCTTTAAAAATTGGAAATACAGCATCGGCGCCAAATACCCGGGCGTGTCTTCACCCCTTTTAAAGGCAAGCTCTTCATTTTCAACTGCCGAAAGCGATACACGCTCCAGCTTATGTTTCCAAAGCCGTCTCGCCCCGTGCAGAAGATCAAAGTGGCCGAATTCAGGAAGTTTCGGAAGTCTGTCCCGCAGCAATGTGTGTCTTGTTTTGACCTGAGGCCAATCAAAGGCTTTGCCGTTATACGTAACAAGGGACGTAATGTCAACCTCACTTAAAAAGCTTTGGTAAAGAGCCGCCTCGTTCCCCGGCTTGGGAAGCAGATGCTGTTTGACTGTGACACGGTCTTCATATACCCTCGCATGACCGAGCAAAAAAATCATATTGCCGGCCCCGCCGCCGAGTCCGGTCGTTTCAGTATCAAAGAAAAACAGCTGGCTCTTTTCGTATCCTTCGGCTGATAAAGTATGCGTCAAACCGCCTTTATTCCATAACGCCATGACGTCATCAAGTTCACTGAAGCTGTACCGTCCGTGGCGGTGCGAAAGCGGATAAACGGTTTCGCGGATAAGACAGTATTCATCTTCAAAGAAGAAAGGCTTAACTCCGAATGCCTCCCATTCTTCTTTAAACGGGACTTGAATATCCGGGTCCGAAAGCGAAGAAGCAGCAGGCTTTATTTCAGCTTCCGGAATATTCAGGTGGTTTTTCATCCGCTTTAATTTATTTTTCAAGGACATCTTTCGTCCCCCTTTTCTTTTACACGTAATTCAAGAGCCGGAGAATCGCTTTCTTTGCATCTATTCCCTCTATTTCGGAGCCGATGCAGGAAGGACATCCGTCTTGACATGGACATTGTCTGATCAGACGCATAGCCCCTTCATTGATTTCATCAAATCGTTTATATACTTCATCAGCAAGTCCGATTCCGCCCGGATAATGATCATACAAAAAGATTGTCGGCAGTCCCGTATGAGCCGCTTTGATCTGCGGCACGACATGCACGTCATTTCGGTCGCACATGACGTATACAGGCACGATATGCTGCAGGACGTGAGCAATGCCTAAAAGCAGCTGCTCAAGCGTTTTTTCGCCGATCTCAGAATCCGTCTCTTTTAATTCAAGCCAGGCTGCACTTGTATGCAGCTCTTCTTCAGGAAGATGAATCGGTCCTGATCCTATATTTTCAAATGTCGTCATTTTTATTTTTTTAAATATCGTTGGAAGGGCATTCACGGTCACGTCCCCGAAATGGATGGCCGTTTTCCTTCTGCTGTCCGTTCTGTCGATTTCCAGCACTTTCAGCTGCACCGCTAAATTGGCATCCGTATAATATTCGACATCGACTTTTCGCACGTATGCTTTTTTGTGCTCCCAATCAAGCTTTTCAACCTGATACTGCACCCCTTCATGAAGATAAATCGCTTCATCGTGAAGAAGCGTCATCGCGCTGAAGCGGTCCATTTCTCCGATAATTTTCACATCGGCCGTCTCTGATTGGTCCACGATGACCACGTTTTCCTGCGAGGCCGAACGAAGACTGATGTTTGAAGCGGGAAATGAATCGCTCGCCCAGTGATATCGTTCACGATTTTCATGAAGCACCCCTTCTTCTTCTAAATACTCGAGAATGTCTTTTGCCTCATTTTCTCCGAATGTTTCCTCGGCTCTGAAAGGCAGCTCATACGCCGCGCATTTCAGATGATCGACCAGTATAATGAGGTTATCAGGATTAATCCGTGCAGATTCAGGCGAGCGTTTAAAGAAATAATCAGGGTGGCGCACAATATATTGGTCAATCGGATCAGAGTTCGCGACCATCACAATCAGCGCCTCCCCCTGCCGCCGTCCGGCCCGGCCCGCCTGCTGCCACGCGCTCGCAACACTGCCCGGGTATCCCGTCATCACGCAGACCTGAAGCTGGCCGATATCAACGCCGAGCTCCAGCGCATTTGTGCTGACAACACCGAGAATACTGCCGTCTCTTAATCCCCGCTCTATTTCTCTTCTTTCTTTCGGAAGATATCCGCCGCGATAGCCTCTGACAGACTTCGCGCCGATTTCTTTTTTTACGATTTCCTGAATGTGGCTTAAAATAATTTCAACCCTGACGCGGCTTCTTGCAAAAACAATCGTCTGGATCTTATTTTTCAGAAATGTTTTGGCTAGCTCGTTCACTTCCACGGTGGCGCTTTTTCGAATATGCAGCGGTTTATTCACAATCGGCGGATTGTAGAAAGCAAAGTGCTTTCTTCCGCTTGGAGCGCCGTTGTCGTCAATCAGCCTGACAGGATTTCCCGTCAGCTGCTCCGCCAATTCCCTCGGATTGGCGATTGTTGCGGATGTGCAGATAAATGACGGCGTGCTTCCGTAAAAGGCGCAGATTCTCATTAAGCGGCGGATGACGTTTGCCACATGGCTGCCGAATACGCCGCGGTACGTATGTAATTCATCAATGACGATATATTTCAGGTTTTCAAACAGACTCACCCATTTTGTATGATGGGGAAGAATGGCTGAATGAAGCATATCGGGATTTGTAATCACAATGTGTCCGGCCTTTCTGACCTTCTGCCTGATGGCCGGAGAGGTATCGCCGTCGTAAGTAAAACTTTTGATGTCCATGCCCATCTCATCTATGATTTCGTTCAGTTCGCTTTTTTGATCCTGCGCAAGCGCCTTTGTCGGAAATAAATAAAGCGCGCGGCTTGTGGAATCTTCCGCAATAGACTGGAGAACCGGAAGATTATAGCACAAAGTTTTTCCGGAGGCCGTCGGTGTGACGGCCACGATGCTTTCTCCGTTTTGAACCGTCCGGAAAGCGGAGTATTGATGGGTAAAGAGCCGTTCGATTCCCCTCTTTTCGAGAGCCGCCCGGATCTTCGGGTCTACTTGATCGGGCATTGGCATGGTTTTGGCCTCCCGCGGTTCCTCTTCATGCCAATGCACAATATTTTCGTGATCTTTTAATTCCTGAATCAGTTCGCTCAGTGATTTTTTCTTCATCGTTCACACCTCTTTATGAGGTACAGTTTACCGAATATTTGTTTGCCTGGCTAGATGAAAATACTTTACAAGAAAAAAAGCAGGGAATCAGCCCCTGCCTACTTCATTTTTATTGTAAAAAGCTCTGTTTGTCCTTTTTTCGCTTCATTTGCGCCTGCAAATTGCAAAGGCTCCGCGGCATCGCCGTTCATAATGACCATAGGGATGACGGTGCTGCTTGCTTTTTCTTTTATTAAATCCAGATCGCAGGTTAAAAGCAGGTCGCCTGTCTTGATTTTGTCCCCTTCTTTTACGTGTGCTTCAAAGCCTTCTCCGTTCATGTTGACGGTATCCAAACCGACATGTATCAAAAGTTCCGCTCCGGAAAGGGTGCGGATGCCGACTGCGTGTTTTGTATGAAACAGCTGAATCACTTCTCCCTCAGCCGGTGAAACAATATCTCCGTTTGCAGGTTCGATGGCGATCCCGTCCCCCATCATTTTTTGTGAAAATACGGGATCCGGCACTGAAGCCAAATCCATCACCGCTCCGTCAGCCGGAGAAAAAATCACTTCCTCGGCCGGCTTTTTCCGGCTGTCTCCCAATCCGAATAATTTTTTCAGCAATGTGTTGTGCTCCCCTTCCTAAATGTGAGTCCGTTACCAGTTTATTCTCCACTATTTAACCATACTTTCTTTTTTCCTTCAATTCTTAACCATACGGGATAACAGCGCATAGTCTGTTGTAAAAAGGCGGTGATCCTATGGAACAAAATGAAGACGATAAACGTTATTTGGAAAGAAATGAAGACATCCTCAGCCATGCGATGGATCAATTTTTTCACTCAGGCCCCTTCTCAGAATTGATGCAGGGTTTTCAGCATCTTGTCAATTCTGCTTTTACTGAAGCACAAGTAACGATTGACGTCAGAGAAGAGCCCTCGGGCCTTGCGGTTGACATCAGCGTCCCTCCGACGTTCCGTGACGGGGATATGCTGGTGGAAACGAAAGGGTGCTACCTCCACGTAACAATCCGGCACGATCACAAGCAAGCCCATTCATCCCATGTGTCTTCAAGCATGACAAGAACCGTCGTCCTCCCTTATGAGGTGCGTGAAGAAGATATGGAAACATCCTGGAATGAGCACACGCTTACCATCTTTTTACCTAAAAAATAAGCATGAATGATAGATATCATTCATGCTTTTTATTTAAAGATACTGGTAAATCCTTTCACCAGCGATCCGACCTGGTTTACGGCGCTTACCATCTGCCCCGTCGTATCTATCATTTTATTAAAGTCAAACTGTCCATTTGTCTTTTTAAACTGGGAGAGTATCCCTGAGAATTGGGAAGGCTGCTGCTGATTCGGTCTGGGAACGGGGTAAGGATTCACAAATCCCGGCGGCCCCCCGGGCATGCCTGCCTGAGGCGGGGCGGGAGTGTACGGCTGCTGCATATGACCGTATTCCTGATTCGGATAAAATTGAGGCGGAAACTGCCCTTGCTGATGATACGGCGGCTGCTGCAATGGCTGCTGTATTTGCTGCGGATACGGCTGCGGCTGTAATGGCTGCATCTGCTGCTGATTCGGCTGCTGCAGCGGCTGTATCTGCTGCGGATAGAAATATCCCGCCGGCTGCTGGTACATATTTTGATACGGCTGCGCTCTCCATTGCATATGACATTCCCCCTGTGCCTCTCGCTTAGTTTCTTCTATATATGTATGAATCCCGCCTTGGTTATGTGCTTTCGGAAAGCCTCATCTTTGTCAAATGCTGTCGAAAGTCTTAATTTTTTAAAAACAGAAAAAAGTCGAATCGTTATGTTAACATAATCTCAACATACATGAGAGGGGATGCACCATTATGAACGTATCATACTTAAGAAAACGTTTTGCAGAAGTGAAAAAATATGAAACAGATTGTGCAGATAAACTGATGGACTTTGCCAAGTTCCTCTATATTCAAGGCCATCTCACCGCAACCGAATTTCGTAACAGTATGAAGGTTCTCGAAGCAAGTGGAGCAGAAAACCCGGCGTATGAATAACATACCCGACCCCTTTATATAAAAGAAGGCAGCTGTTTCAGCTGCCTTCTTTTTCAATTTCATCTCTCAATATACGAAGCGTATATAAAACAGATTCAGTTAGATCCTTGTACCTTTTTTTATGAATATGATGAACATATGATTGGAGGATCAGCTCTCCGAAATTTTCTGAAACGGCCTGAATTTGGGCGTGATGAACGTATTTCGGACGGTTTTCCTGAATAAACGCAAGCGCTGCTTCAGTCCAAATCGCGCAAAGCCGGTCTTTTTTTTCAACATCGGGTTTAATCACATCAAAAAAATCATATGAACGGCCGGTTTCTTTTCCTTCCTGATATCTTCTGTCGGCTTCAAGAGCCGCCTCTATCATTTGTACTGTCAGTTTCAATAACGACTGTTTCTGCAAACGGACTCACCTCAGTACATATCGTACCAAAGTTTTCACATAAAATCAGCTGATCTGGCAGGCTCTCGGCAAATCCTTTTTACGACGGTCAGTCAAAAACAGATCATCAATACAAACATGAAGCTCGCGGGCCTCTTCTTCAATGCGGGCAAGCCGGTTCTGCCTGATTTCTTCAGCTTCCGCCTGACAGGACTTAACTGCCTGTGTAAGCGTCTTTTCAGCGGCAGAAATCCGGACTTCGATATCAGAAAGCAGACGGAGAATATCAGCCTTACTCGTGTAAACAGACATTCATGTTCCTCCCTTTTGTCACTTGCGTCTCTCCTGATATAATTCTCGTTTTCATACCGCTCTCCTCCGCACCTGACAAAACTAGAAGCAGTTCGGCAAACAAACAGATATTAACCTAAAAGACGGACTTTTCGACAAAAAAGTGCCGCAAACTTTGTATGAACAGGCACGTTAATGCAAACGATACAGTTGAGGAGGTGCCGTATGAAAACGAGACCGAAAAATGCAGGTAAACAGCAAAAAAACGAATCAAAAACGACTGATACGCTTGATAAAAAATTAGGCGGCCCAAACCGCCCTTCTACGTAAGACACCACCCGAAACCGCAGCGAACGGTTTCGGGCTTTTTATTTTTTAAGCCACTCTTTAACCGCAAAAAGCGCGTGGAGCTCCCGCCTTTTCTGTAAATACCAGTCCGTCAGTTCAAGCTGTTTCGGCATTTTCTCCTGTAAAAAAGCCCCTTTCCTTAACCTTTTTTGAAACCAATCCGCCTTTTTGCCGTCTAATGAGTGGTCAACAATCGGATAAGTTGTCCTCAGCATCGGTGACGTTCTTTTTTTGATGCCGATCATTTTCTCCATATCAAAGCGCGAGCCGGTATGAGGAACGGTATCGAGAAAACGGTAAAAAGAAGCGTGAAGATTAGGACTGAACAAAAGACGGGCAAGCTGTTTTCCGAGCGTGATTCTTTCTTCTGTTTTTGAAAACCGTTTGACGGAAATTCCGTATAAACATCCGTCAAATGAGGGGAATATCACCGTGTTAAAGTGAAACCAATCACTTAAATAAAAAGGAATCGTACCAAAAACATTCTTTTTAAACGAAGGATTTTGTATAATAGGTGCTTGGATAGTGTTTTGTTCATTTATAATAAGAGCATACATGAGCCGTTCCGTATCTCCGTCACGCCAAAAGCGGAGCCATTCTTCCTGCATGAAAGCCGAGACGCGGAAATAAGGGAGATGACAGAAAAGAGGTTCGCCGATCTGTTTTGACCACTGGTAGATCAGAAGCTGAGGATAGGCATCAGAAAAAATCAGCCAATTCGCCCTCTCATACGAAAGGAAAAACCAGTTTTTCTGCCTGCTGTCAAGACCCTCCTGATAAAGGACGCCTCTTAAATCAGTCATCGACCAGCCCGCATTGCGGGACACAAAAGATGCCAAAAGCGGCCATTTGATTTCAGGATGGCGGTCATAATATGCTTTATAGGCATTTGTCCTAGAAATGTTATCGGCATTTCTTATTTTCGTCTCTTTTTCGATCTGATGAAGAATGGCGGTTACGGTCTGTCGTTTATGCACGTTCATTCACTTCCGTCACTATGAGTTTGATAAGGAGGATGGAAAAAGTGATTCGGTATCCGAATGGAAAAACTTTTCAGCCGAACAAAACGGTTTCATCCCAAAACAGCCAGAAACGGTCTCATTCATACAGTAATCGCGGCATGACCCTCGAAGACGACCTGAATGAAACGAATAAGTATTATCTGGCTAACCAAATTGCGGTTATTCACAAAAAGCCGACTCCCGTCCAGATTGTAAACGTCCATTATCCGAAAAGAAGCGCCGCAGTCATTAAGGAGGCTTATTTTAAGCAGTCTTCGACAACCGATTACAATGGGATTTATAAAGGGCGCTACATTGATTTCGAAGCAAAAGAAACAAAAAACAAAACGGCATTTCCCCTGCAGAATTTTCATGACCATCAAATTGAGCACATGAAGCAGGTGGTCAGGCAAGACGGCATTTGTTTTGTTATTATATCCGCTTTCGAAAAGGTTTATTTCCTCGAGGCCGACAAGCTGTTTGTCTTTTGGGAGAGAAAGGAGAACAACGGCAGAAAGTCGATTCGCAAAGACGAATTAGAAGATGCTTCCTTTCCGATTTCCCTTGGATACTCACCGAGAATTGATTATATTAGTATTATTGAACAGCTTTATTTTTCGCAGGGACAGTAGACTGAGCGAAAGGTTGATTAACGAAAGGTTGAGATGTTATGTCAGATCAATTTAAGAGCCGTGAAGAACGCCGCAAGGCTAGGCAGACGAAAAGCCCCAAGTCTTCTTCACCGAAAAAAGGAAAGAAACAGCGTAAAGGCGGTTTATTCAAAAAGATTGTGCTGTCTTTGGTTATTCTGTTTGTCCTTGGCATAGTCGGCGGAGCCGCGGCATTTGCCGTTTTAGTTTCCGGTGCGCCGTCTTTGGACGAAGCCAAGCTGAAAACGCCTTACTCTTCAACAATTTACGATAAAAACGGCAAAGAAATCGCGGAAGTGGGCGGCGAAAAACGAACCTACGTCCCGATTAAAGATATACCCGATGTTGTGAAAGAAGCATTTATCGCAACAGAGGACGCCCGTTTTTATAAGCACCACGGAATAGACCCGATCCGGATCGGCGGCGCCTTGGTCGCCAACTTTACGGATGGTTTCGGTTCAGAGGGAGGAAGCACGATCACCCAGCAGGTTGTGAAAAACTCACTTTTGACCCATCAGAAAACGATTAAACGGAAAGCACAGGAAGTGTGGCTTTCACTGCAGCTGGAGCGCCATTATTCTAAAGATGAAATCTTAGAAATGTATTTAAACAGAATTTATTTCTCACCGCGCGCCTATGGCGTCGGCAAAGCGGCTGAAGAATTCTTCGGCGTAAAAGATTTGAGCAAGCTTACGGTTGAACAGGCGGCAACGCTTGCCGGAATGCCGCAAAGCCCGACCGGATATAACCCGGTTAAAAACCCGAAGGCTTCCGAAAAACGCCGGAACATCGTTCTCAGCTTAATGGAAAAACAAGGATTCATTTCAAATTCTGAATACCAAAAAGCGAAGAAAGTGTCCATGAAAGATGAAGGCGTCGTCAGCCAAAAGGAATACGATAAAAAGGACACAAATAAATACAGCGCTTTTGTCGAAGAAGTCATGAAAGAAATTGAGACAAAAGAAAAGAAAGACGTCGATATTTCAACTGACGGATTAAAAATTTACACGACCCTTGATACGAAAGCACAAGATTATCTTGATCAATTGATGAACGGCGACACGGCCGGCTTTACCCAAGGCATGCAGGGCGGCGTCACCCTCCTTGATACGACAAACGGAGAAATCCGCGCCATCGGAGCAGGACGAAACAGAACTGCCGGAGGATTTAACTACGCGACTGACACCCAACGCCAGCCAGGTTCAACGATAAAACCGATTCTTGATTACGGGCCGGTCATTGAAAATAAAAAATGGTCGACGTATGAGCAGATTGACGATTCGGCTTACACGTACTCTGACGGCACTCCGATACATGATTGGGACAATAAATACAGAAATATGATATCAATACGAGAGGCCCTCGCGGACTCACGTAATATTCCTGCTTTAAAAGCATACCAAGCAGCAGGGAAAGATACTGCCGTCGACTTCGCAAATGACTTAGGATTGGGATTAAACAAAGATAGTGTAACGGAATCTTATTCGATCGGCGGTTTTGGAGCTGATAATCCAGGGGTTTCTCCTCTGACTATGGCTGGTGCTTATAGTGCGTTCGGAAATAACGGTACGTACAATGAACCGCATGCGGTCACATCGATTGAATTTAATGATGGCACTAAGCTTGATTTAACGCCAAAACCGAAAAGTGCAATGAGCGACTACACGGCATTTATGATTACAGATATGCTTAAATCAGCGGTCCAAACAGGAACAGGTAAGCTGGCTCAGGTGCCGAACGTGGAAGTCGCCGGTAAAACGGGTACAACAAACTTTACTAAAGATGATATTCAAAAATATAACATTGCTCAAGGCGGAGTTCCGGATTCCTGGTTTGTTGGCTATACCCCTCAATATACTGCGGCGGTTTGGACTGGTGTAGAATCTGGTAACAAAGCAGGTAAAAAATCATTATCTTATGCAGACCAACAAGTTGCAAAACGTATTTTCCAAAAGCTGATCTCATACGTTGATGACGGTAAAGGAAGCTTCAAGCAGCCTGACAGCGTCGTAAAAGAAACAGTTGAGAAAGGCTCGAATCCTGCCGCTTTAGCCGGACCGAATACGCCGGATGATAAAAAAGTGACGGAGTACTTCGTAAAAGGAACGGAACCTACTGCCGTTTCTAAAACGTACGCGAAAGAAAAAGCCGATAAACCGACTGGCTTGCAAGTGAAATACGACAAAGATAAAAAATCATTAACTTTAAGCTGGGATTATGACGGCGATGCAACATTCAATGTCAAACAATCCGTTGACGGAGGAAGCTACAGTGACATTCAAAACAGTTCGGCAAAAGAAGCCGTCGTTTCAAATGTCACCCCTGGGTCCACATACAGCTTCCAGGTGACAGCGGAAAATGATGACGGAAAAAGCGATACGGCATCAGCATCTTTCAAAGTTCCGAAAGATGAAGAAGACAATGCAGATAAAGATAAAGCGACTGACGATGAACAGAAACCCGATGATAAGGATAAAGACAAGACCCAAACCGATGATTCGAAAACAGACGATAATCAAACAGATACGTCAGACGGATCGGATCAATCACCAACCGATGACCCGAATAAAAATCCGGACCAATCCGATCAGGATCAAACGGATAATAACAATCCGAATCAGCCTAGTAACGGGACGGATAACAATGGACAGCAAGATAACGGCTCTGATAATGGTTCCGACACCGGTTCAGACGGTTCGAAAAAACCTGACAGCGGACAGAAGGACAAAAACCAAGACTCATCTTCAAATGTCAACGGGCAGTCCAATTCGTCAACCATCCAGTCAAATCCCGCTCATTAGCGGACGAAATCCTTCACCTCAAACAGGTGAAGGATTTTTTTCATACAAAAAAACCTCCTTTTCTTATAAGGAGGTTTTTATGATTTGTTCATAGCTTCATATTTATGATATTGTTTTTTCATCTCCGTCATCAATTCGTCAAGCTGAATAAATGAGTGAAATTGAGTCGGTTTTGTTAAAATAAACGCCACTCTCTCCGCCCAATTAATCGGCTCCGCGGGAAAATGCTTGGTTTCAAGCACAGACCAATCGAGTGATGCGACCCGCTCCCCTGCCGTCCAATGAAACGCGGCAATCAGACAGGCAATCCCCTTCAGCATATCATTTTGATCACACCTGGATTTTCTTGTTTGAAAAACGGGAAGCAGCGCTTCTTTCGTTTCGTTCCAAATCTGAAAAAGAAACGGAACATATTCGCTCCTTTCCCTCCATGGCTGCACTTTTGGCTGACTGCTGAAATCCATATACAGCGGATGCCGGCGCAAAGCCGCTTTGACCTCTAAGCTATCCAGATCCGTAAGACTGCGCAAGTATGTTTCATAGCCTGCCAGAATATTAATCGCCGTCACCGTTTCACCAGCCCTTTTTTGTCACGCTTTTGCCCTTCCCTGCATAACGAAAGCAAAGGACATTCCGCACAGCGGGGAGATTGCGCTTTACAATGATACCGCCCGAAAAATATTAATCTGTGATGTGTGACAGACCAATCCTCTTTGGGCACTTTTTTCATTAATGTTTTCTCTACTTCCAATACAGAGTCCTTCCAGCGGCAGATGCCTAGCCTTTTCGAGACCCGTTCCACATGAGTGTCTACAGCGATTGCGGGTACGCCGAAAGCAACGGATACGACCACATTTGCCGTTTTCCGTCCGACACCCGGCAGCTTCACTAGCTCATCTCGGTCTTTCGGCACTTCTCCGCCGTACTCTTCGATGATCATTTTGCTCAGTTTTTGAATATTTTTGGCTTTATTTCGGTACAGTCCGATTGATTTAATATCCTGCTGAAGTTCTTCCAGCGGGACGGCAAGATAATCTTCAGGCCGTTTATATTTTTGAAATAGCGTTTTTGTCACTCTGTTAACGAGAGCATCCGTACATTGCGCAGATAAAGCGACTGCCACAACCAGTTCGAAAGGATTTGAATGGACAAGTTCACATTCTGCGTGCGGAAACATATCACCGATTTTATCAAGACAATATTCAATCTGCTTTAAATTTAACACGTTTCTCCCCTTCTCAAGTTACTGTTCCAGCCAATTGTAAAAAGGCACCTGTCTCGTATACTCTTTTTGCGGTTCATTTTGTTTCGTCTGAACACGCCGGAATTTTTGGCTATGCGCCTTCGCCTGCTCAACCGTTTTGAAGCCGTTCTTTTTCCATTCAAATAAAATCCGGTCAATATAGCGAAAACTGAGCTTTCCTGATAAGACAGCTTCTTTTAGCGCATGTTTAATCAGAATTGCATCATGCTGATCCTGGTCCTGCCATATGGCCAGCGTCTCACATTCAAGCGGAGACAGCGGTCTTCCAAACTCTTCTTCAAAGATGGTGTACAGGCTTTTTTGTTCTCTTTCTGACGTTCTTTCCTGCGTTTCATTTTGTGAGTGCTGCATGTAATCATACAGCTTCGCCCATAAAGGCTGCAGAGAATATTTTTCGAACTTTATGCCGTTATGGTCTTCACATTCTTCAATAAACAGAAAACCTTTTTGAATGAACATTCTCAGGCAGCTTGTACATTCTTCAGCAGAAATGGACATCCCTGACTGCAGTTCAAACGGCGTCGGAAAATAAGAACCCTTTTCCAAATGCATTTTAATCTTTAAAAGCAGAATCAATTCGGTTTCATTCAGCCCGAGCTGCCGGTAATGTGTCAGCAGCAGGTTGGGAATGCTTGAAATGCCGAGTTCCTGCATATCTATAAATTGCTGTTTTTTCATCCTTACACCTCTTACTGTAAAAGGTTATCACCGGGAGCTTTCCCCTTTACTTAGAAAAAGTCTCCCTTGCAGGAGACTTCGTTTTTTAAAACTATTACGGATACAGACGGTTCAGAAGTCTCGGGAACGGAATTGTTTCACGCACGTGAGGCGCTCCGCTGATCCAAGCCACTGTCCGCTCAAGTCCGAGGCCGAAGCCTGAGTGCGGAACAGAACCGTATTGTCTGAGTTCAGCATACCATTTGTAAGCATCTGAATCCAGACCGTGTTCTTTTAATCTTTCTTCCAATAAATCCATATCGTGAACGCGTTCAGATCCGCCGATGATTTCCCCGTAGCCTTCCGGAGCGATTAAATCGGCACATAGCACGACATCGTCACGATCTTTGGCAGGCTGCATATAAAACGGTTTTAATGAAGTCGGATAATGAGTGATAAACACCGGTTTGTCATAGCTTTCTGCAATCGCTGTTTCATGCGGCGCACCGAAGTCATCTCCCCATTCAATATCGTTGAATCCTTTTTCTTTCAGGAACTCGATCGCTTTATCGTACGTAATGCGTGGGAAAGGCGCTTTGATTTGTTCTAATTTGGACGTGTCTCTTCCCAGTGTGTTCAGCTCGATCTTACAATGTTCCAGCACGCTTTGTACGATGTAAGAAACATAATTCTCCTGAACTTCAAGGTTTTCTTCAAATTCAACAAATGCCATTTCAGGCTCAATCATCCAGAATTCGATGAGATGGCGTTTCGTTTTTGATTTTTCCGCTCTGAATGTCGGTCCGAATGAGAATACTTTTCCTAACGCCATTGCAGCAGCTTCCATATACAGCTGGCCGCTTTGAGACAAGAAGGCGTCTTCATCAAAATATTTTGTCGCGAACAGCTCAGTCGTGCCTTCAGGAGCGCTTCCCGTCAAAATAGGCGGATCAACTTTCACGAAACCTTCTTTGTTGAAAAATTCATAAGTCGCACGGATGATTTCGTTGCGGATTTTCATAATCGCGTGCTGGCGTTTCGAACGGAGCCACAAATGTCTGTGGTCCATTAAAAATTCCGTGCCGTGCTCTTTAGGTGTAATCGGATAATCTGTCGCTTCGTGAATGACTTCAATGGATGTGACTGCAAGCTCATAGCCAAGCGGTGAACGCTCGTCTTCTTTCACAATCCCTTTTACGTAAAGTGACGTTTCCTGCGTCACTGATTTCGCGATTTGGAAGATGTTTTCTTCAACTTCAGCTTTGACGACAACTCCCTGAATGAAGCCTGTACCGTCTCTCAGCTGTAAAAATGCGATTTTACCGCTTGAGCGTTTATTTGCGACCCAAGCTCCAATCGTTACTTCCTCGCCTGTGTGTTTATACACTTGGTTGATTGTTGTTTTCAAAATCTTTCCCTCCAGAACAAGAAAGACATTCAGGAATCTGCCTGAATCTCTTTTTTCATCACTTTATTATACCCGTTCTACTCTTACGGGGTCAATGCAGATGAAAAGCGGCTTCAAAAGCCGCTTTTTCAGAATCAGCTATGTTTTTCCGTGAAGCGGCGGATTCTTTCGACCGCTTCTTCTAAAAGATCAAGTGACGTTGCGTAAGATAAACGGACGTTGTCCGGTGAGCCGAAGCCGGAGCCCGGTACGATGGCGACTTTTTCTTCTTCCAGAAGCGCCTTCACGTATTCATCAACATCTTTGAATCCGCAGTTTTCTGCTGCCGCTTTGGCGTTAGGGAACAAGTAAAATGCCCCTTCAGGCTTGACACAGGTATATCCGGGAATTTCGCTGAGCTGAGCATAGATGGTATTCAGTCTGTGCTCAAATGCCTGTCTCATCTCTTCCAGCGGTTCAGCAGGTCCGTTATATGCCGCAATGGCGCCGTATTGAGCGATAGACGTCGGATTTGACGTGCTGTGGCTCGCAAGGCTCGTCATCGCTTTAATAATCGTCTCAGATCCCGCTGCATAACCGATTCTCCAGCCCGTCATGCTGTGGGATTTCGACACGCCGTTGATGATGACCGTCTGCTCTTTCAATTCAACGGAAAGCTGTGCGATTGAGACGTGTTTTTTTCCTCCGTATGTAAGCTTCTCATAAATTTCGTCAGAAACGATCAGAATGTCATGCTCCAGACACACTTTTCCGAGTTCACTAAGCTCTTCTTTCGTATACATGACACCTGTCGGATTGCTCGGTGAGTTGATAATGATTGCTTTTGTTTTCTCAGTGAGTGACTGCTTCAGCTGCTCCGGTGAAATTTTAAACTGATTGGACTCCTGTCCTTCCACATAGACGGGACGTCCTCCTGCCAATTTCACCTGCTCAGGATAGCTTACCCAGTAAGGAGTCGGTATAATCACTTCGTCTCCTTCATCGAGAATAACCTGAAATAATGTGTACAGGGCATGCTTCGCTCCGGTGCAGACAATGATTTCTGACGGTTTATATTCAATCCCCTGGTCGTTTTTGAATTTTTCAGCGATGCTGTCTTTCAAGGCCGGCAGACCGCCTGAAGGCGTATATTTTGTGTGGCCTTCATTCATGGAACGCACCGCGGCATCTATAATGTGCTGAGGCGTATTAAAATCAGGTTCTCCTGCTCCGAGGCCGATGACATCATGGCCTTCTGCTTTCAGCTCTTTCGCTTTTGCGGTAATTGCAAGTGTTGCAGACGGTGTTAATGCGGATACTCTTTTTGCCAATTTCAACTTGAACTCCCCCTAATACGTCTCACGGTGTGATGTTTTTGAGAATCTTGCCGCTTGTAAAGTCCACATAGCTAAAACTATACTGCCCGTTTTTGTTGATATAGGTCACTTCCCACAGCAGGACATCGTTTTCTCTCGCCGGGTGAACGTCATTCAGCTTTGAAACAAGCCCTGCGTTTTGAACGATTTTGGCAGCCTTGCTGCTTGAAATGCCGTCACTGGCTTTTTTCGAGAGAATTTTTGCTTTTTTGCCGGCCGGGACCCATACATACATGTCTTTTCCGTGTTTATCCGTTCCGGACACAACGTAATACTTCTGTTTACCGACAAAGGTTTCCACTTTCTCAGCATCTGTCAGATCCGTTTTTTCTTTAGCGGCTGCGGCTGCTGTGTCGTGGCCTTCCTCTTTTTGAGCCATTGCAGATTTAAAAATGCTGGCCGAAAATAAAAGAACCGCTAAAAAAATAATACCAAATACGGCTGTAAATATTAACGCTTTTTTTCTCATCTTTTTCACCTATGTGCGATAAATGGTGAAGACCGCTTCATTTTGATTTTCTTCGTCAAGCGCCAGTCCGAACATCAGATTATCTCTTTTCAAAGTCCGGTTTAATGTATCGACGATTTTATATAAATCATCTGAATGCTCCACATTAATTGTAGAAAGAATCTCAATTTTGCTTTCCATTTTTATACCCTCCATCGGTCGAACAAATTTTGTTAGTCATAACGGGATGCACGCGCGGCATAATAAAATCACAAGGCGGCATGAACCCGCTTTTACCATATAAACAATTCCTCATCCCACACCACGAAAGCCGCGTTTATGCGGCTTTTATTCCGTTTGGCTGACGTAATCCCCGAGTTCGGCATCCGTCAGTTCCAAAAGGGATGAAGTCGGGAGCGCATCAAGAAACAGCCGCCCGTACCCCGCCGTCTTTACACGCTGATCTAAAAGAACGATCGTTCCTTTGTCTCCCGCCGTACGGAGCAGGCGCCCGATTCCCTGCCTGAACGTTAACACGGCCTCAGGCAGAGAAATCGTCTGAAACGGGTTTTTCCCCTGCTTCTTGGCGAATTCACATTTTGCGGCATGAAGCGGATTATCAGGCGCCCGGAAAGGAAGCCTTGCAATCATGACGGTTGACAATTCATCCCCCGGAAAATCAACGCCTTCCCAGAAATGATTCGTCCCGAGCAAAATCGCCCGGCTTGCCGTTTTAAAGGTTTTCATTAATTTACCGGGACTTCCGCCCGAGATGCCCTGGCCGAGAAGCTGAATGCCTGAGATCTCCATACTGAGTTTTAATTCCTGATACACTTTTTTCAGCATATCATGAGACGTAAACAGGATAAGAATCTTCGGCTGTTTTCCCTTTGACATGATTTCAGCATACTTGGCAATATGCTCAATAACTTCCCGCTCTCCGTCATATTTGAGGGATTTCATCTCTTTCGGAATGATGACGTTCATCTGATCATCATAAGAAAAAGGAGACGGGATGCTTTTGGTGCGCGGATAAAAATCCGACAGTCCGAGCCTTTCAATCATAAATTGAAAAGACTGCTCCACCATTAAGGTCGCTGATGTGAGCACTACGCTTTTTTTACGGGCGAAAAACTGGTCTGCCAGCATTTCACCGGGCTCCAGCGGCTGTGCATAGATGCTGACGGCGTTTTTTGCGCCCTTGGCATCAATTTCAATCCAAACGGCTTCTTTCTCATCATTTTCAAACAGCAGTCTGCTGAACGTATCGCGATATTCTTTCAGCCCTCTGATGCATTTTACATACTCGGCCGCTAAAAAGGCCGCTCCGCTCTTCATCTCATCAAGCTTTTGATGCAACAGTTTCTCCTGTACTGAAAACACGTCGAGCAGCTGATCCAGCATCGCGCAAAGCCGCTCCGCTCCGTCCGTTATCATGTAAAGGCCTTTATCCTGACTTTTATGATTCAGACTATAGACGAGACGGTTCAGATCGTCTTTAGGTTTTCTTCGTTTGACAAAAGAATGCACCGAACTGAAAAATGCGTCACTTTCAGATTGAATATGCTTCATCCACTCATCGGCGTCAAAAAAACTTTCGGCCGGCAATTCATACGTATAAAACAGTTTTCTCATCCGCTTTAACAGCCCGTGTTCTTTTAATATTCCGATTCGGCTGAGCTTTGTGTGCAGCCCGATGTACGAAGCTCTCCGCCCTAGATGCTCGCTGGCGGCTCGTTCGAAATGATGCGCTTCATCAATGATGACCGTTCCGCTTGCGGGCAGTTTTTTTGTTTCACTGCTTTGATCTGCAAACAGCAAAGCATGGTTGGTGATAATCAGATCTGCGGCCTGCGCTTTTTCTTTAGCCCGTTCATAAAATCCGGCAGCAGAGTCCTTCCCTTTTTTCAAAAAAGAATCCTCATCGTAAGACATGCGCTCCCACAGCAATCTGCCGCCTGAAGGAAGATTCAGCTCGGCGGCGTCGCCCGTTTCAGTCTCTGTCAGCCAGACGAGGAGCTGTGCTTTCGTCAGAACCGCATCATAGTTGTCATCTTCCTCATGCAGAATATGTTCAAACTTGCGCAAGCACAGATAATGCGATTTCCCTTTTAAAACAGCGGCATTAACCGGCCATGGAAACATACGCTCCAAAAGCGGAATATCTTTAGACATGATCTGCTGCTGCAAAAGAGTAGAGTACGTGCTGATTATGACGGGAGTCTGTTCCGCTTTAGCAAATAAGACAGCCGGAACGAGATAACCGATTGTTTTCCCGATGCCGGGCGCCGCTTCTATCAGCGCATGCTCCCGGTTGCAGAAGGCGCCAATCACTTCATCCATCATCGCAAGCTGCCCTTTCCGCTTTTCATAGCGGGGGATGATGTCAGATAAGAGCTGTTCTTTTTCATCGTTCCATTTTTCAAGATCAATGGCAGCACTCACCGGACGGGAAGCCGGAATTTGTTCGGGCTCTTTAATTGAAAAAGACCCGTATGGAATGCAGCTTTCTTCTGCCGCCGGTCTGCTTTCATGTATAAAAGAATCCAAAAGCAGCGTCAAATCGCTGATAAAATGCTGTGAAAGCCTTCTAAGCTGCTTTAACGTCGGCAAAGGCAAATGTTTCAGTTTATGTAAAATGTCTAAAAAGATCAGCCCCGTAACCTCCGCATCACTGTCTGCGCGGTGAGGCCGGTCATGCACAATATTCAGCTCCGTGCACAATTCACCGAGCTTATACCCTTCAAGCCCCGGAAAAACAATACGCGAAAGCTCAACCGTATCAAGCACTTCACAATCCGGCAGCTCATAGCCCGCTTCGCTCAGTTCATGCCGGACAAATCCGAGGTCGAAATGAATATTGTGGGCAACAAAATACGCGCCGTCAAGCAGATGAAAAATCTCTTCTGCGACCGCTTCAAACGGCAGTTCATTTTCAACCATACCGGATGAAATTCCGGTCAGCTGTTCAATAAACGGCGGAATGGCCTGATTCGGATTGATATATTTTGAAAACCGCTCAGTTATTTGTCCATTTTCAATGACAACCGCTGCGATTTGAATGATTTTATCGCCCTTTTTCGGCGAATTTCCTGTTGTTTCGACATCTATGACAACGAACCGTTGCTTGTTCATTAAAATGGACACCTCAATTCTTGCATACGAGAAAAGTGTAACACGTTTTGCTGAGAAATGGAGCGGAAAAACAGCTTTTGCCCCTGAATCTTAAAAGAAAACCCCCATGAAGGGGGCTCTTTTACAAAATCGTGTGCGCCGGCTCCTGGCCCAGCATCTGCTCGATTTTATTCTGATCGTCCAAAACCGCCACCTTCGGCTGATGGCTTTTTGCTTCCTGATCAGACATCATTTGATAAGAAATAATAATGACTTTATCTCCTGGTTGGACGAGGCGGGCAGCAGCTCCGTTTAAACAGATCACGCCGCTCCCCCGCTTACCGGGAATAATATACGTTTCAAGTCTCGCTCCGTTGTTATTATTGACGATTTGAACTTTTTCATTAACGAGCATTCCGACGGCATCCAAAAGATCTTCATCAATCGTAATGCTGCCGACATAGTTCAAATTGGCTTCCGTCACGGTAGCGCGGTGCAGTTTTCCGGCCATCATAGTGCGGTACATATTATGATCTCTCCCATTCATCAATATCAATAATGATATTATCAATCAGCCTTGCTTTAGAAAATTGAACGGCACAGGCCAGAATGATCTTGCCGTTTAACGTTTTAAGCGGAGTCAGTTCAGGATAAGCGTACAATTCGGCATAATCAATGACGCCGCTTGTGTTTTCGATGATATCGGTGACGGTTTTTATGACGGTTTCCGGATTTCTTTCACCGTCTCTGATCAGTTCGGCGCCTTTTTGCAATGCTTTATAGATCATCGGCGCTTCTTTTCGTTCCTGCTCAGTCAGATAGACGTTGCGAGAGCTTTTAGCAAGTCCGTCTTCTTCTCTGACTGTATCCACCGCAACCAATTCGATGTCCATAAAGAAATCCTCAATCAATCCGTCCACAACCGCTGCCTGCTGGGCATCTTTCAGCCCGAAATAGGCGCGGGTCGGTTTAACGAGATTGAAAAACTTCGTCAGCACAGTAGCCACTCCGTCAAAATGACCGATGCGGGAGGCGCCGCATAACACGTCAGTTCTTCTTTTTACATGCACGGCAACATTTTGCTCGCCTTTATACATGTCACTTGCAGACGGCGTAAACAATACATCTGCCCCCGCCTGTTCTGCAAGCCGGGCATCGCGGTTTAAATCACGCGGATATGCTTCGTAATCCTCGCCCGGTCCGAATTGAGTCGGATTGACAAAGATGCTCATCACGACAATATCGTTTTCTTTAGTTGCTTTTTCAACCAGCGTCAGATGTCCTTCATGAAGAAAACCCATTGTCGGGACGAATCCGATCGTACGGCCTTCTGAGCGGTATTGCGCAATCAGTTCTTTCAGCTGTTGAGTTTCTGTCAGTTGTTTCATCGCTTACTTTCCTCCGTACAAGCCTTGCAGCACAGTTTGGTTGATCTGAAAAGAATGCTTTTCTTCCGGGAAAACCCGTTCTTTCACATCACGCACATAACCGCTGAGCGCAGATTCAATCGCGCCGTCGATTTTGGCATATTGCTTCACGAACTTCGGTGTTCTGTCCACGCCGTGGCCGACGACGTCATGATAAACAAGAACTTGGCCGTCAGCTTTTGAGCCGGCTCCGATTCCGATGACGGGAATGGATACTTCTTCTATTATTTTTGCGGTCAGTTCAGCAGGCACACATTCAAGCACGAGCATCATCGCTCCCGCCTGTTCGCATTTCACGCTGTCTTCGATGAGCTTTTTCGCGCTTTGCTCATCTTTTCCCTGCACTTTATATCCGCCTAACACTCCGACAGACTGCGGTGTAAGGCCTAAATGGCTGACGACAGGGATTCCGCCGAGTGTCAGCGCGCGGATGGATTCGAAAACGCCGTCTCCGCCTTCAAGCTTTAACGCGTCCGCTCCGCTTTCCTGAATAATGGCCGCGGCATTTTTCAATGTATCTTCTTTTGAAAGGTGGTAAGACATAAACGGCATGTCGGTTACGATAAACGTATTTTTCGCACCGCGTTTTACCGCTTTTGTATGGTGAATCATGTCACTGACCGTTACGCCGACGGTTGAATCGAGTCCGAGCACGACCATTCCGAGCGAATCCCCGACTAAAATCATGTCGACTCCAGCCTGTTCCGCCAGTTTTGCCTGCGGATAATCGTAAGCGGTCAGCATCACGATCGGCTCTCCGTTTTCCTTCATTTTCATGAAATCCAGTTTTGTTTTCATTCTGATTCTCCTCCTCTAAACGGTGAGGAGATGATCCGCCAATTCTTCGCAAGCAAAAAAGCCTTCTGTACAATAAGAAGGATTCCCACTTGTTTAACGTTCAGCGAATGTCATCCCTCTGTCCCAGTCCTTTTTTGGATCAAGGCAGACTTTTCGTAATCTCTGTTCTGCTGATCAGGTGCAGTTCATTATGATACTGCCCATAGGAAGTATACCAAATTCACGAGGCTTGTACCAACTAAGATTAATTGAGCTCAATATCGGCAGAATAGATCTTCTTTATTCCGTCTTTCGTTTCCAAAAGAAGGACCCCCTCATCATCAATGCCGAGCGATTTCCCGTAAAATGTCCCTTGCAGCGTTCTCGCTCTGAGCTCACTCGCCAATCCGACCGCGTAGCTTTCCCATAACAGCTTAATCGGTGTAAACCCGTGCTTCAGATAATCCTGATAGCGTTTTTCAAAAGTCAGCAGAATCTCTTGTATCAGACCCGCTCTGTCAATTTTTTCGCCGGCTTCCAGGCTGAGGCTTGTCGCAATGTCCTGAAGCTCGCCGGGAAAATCGGTTTCCCGCTGGTTCACGTTGATTCCGATGCCGAGAATGACCGAACGGACACGGTCTTCTTCCGCCTGCAGCTCAGTTAAGATTCCGACGGCCTTTTTGCCGTGAATCATTAAATCATTCGGCCATTTAATAGCGGGCTGTACACCGGTAAAGGATTCGATAGCCTGAACGACCGCAACGGCAGATAACAGGGTGAGCTGCGGCGTTTTTTGCAAAGGAATTTCCGGTCTCAGGATGAGGCTCATCCATATCCCGTTTCCTTCCTGAGAATGCCACACTCTGGACATTCTTCCTCTGCCTGCCGTTTGTTTATCGGCAACTACGAGTGTTCCTTCCGGCGAGCCGTCATTGGCCAGTTCATGGGCGGTTTTTTGGGTGGACGGCAGGACGTCCCGGTAATACAGCTGTTTGCCCATAACCTCTGTTTTCAGCCCGAAGCGGATTTCAGATTCACTGAGTTTCCCCGGTTTTTTGATGAGCCTGTACCCTTTTCGTCTGACCGCCTCAACCTCATAGCCCTCTTTACGGAGCTCTTCTATATGTTTCCAAACGGCGGTTCTCGAACAGCCGAGCGCGTCACTTATTTTCTGCCCGGAGATAAAGCCGTCACCCGCCTCAGAAAATAAATCAATTAATCGGGTTCTTAATGTTGATCCCATGATGCGAGCCACTCCTTTATGTCATATTTTCGGTTGGAGAGCTTCCCTGCCAATACCGCTTCTTCAATCCGGCTAAGTTCTTCGGCAATCCATTTACCCGCACGGCGGTTTCTGAGCTCCATCAGATCAGCGCCTGAAATGTCGAGATCACGAAGGCTTTTGATCGGCAGCTGCTCATACAGGCTTCGAATCTCTTTCAGCTTTTGTTCATCAACCGTCTTATGCTTTTTCAGCATTTCGATTTTAACGGCTGAAAACAGCGCATCTCCAGCCCGGTACATCGCCTGGGCTTCAAGCTGCGCCGGATAAACGCTTACGATCTGCACCGCTTTTTTTATGACTTTTCCCGGCAGTTTCCATTGTTTTAAAAACGGTTCGGCGCTTTTCGGACAAAGACCGAGAAATAATAACAGCGCTGCCCAGCGTTCTTCGCGCGTATCTAAGGAGGAAAACGGATATCCGCTCGCTTCAAGCATTTGCTTCTCATAACCGGAAAGACCGGGCAGCTCTTGTATCAGACCTGTCTGCACCATTGTTTGAATCGCTTCTTTTGAAGATGCGCCAACAAGCAGCTTTTCAAACTCGACGGTCTTTCGTTCTACTGATACGTGCGCCAAAAGCTCCCTGTCTTTTATGACGGCCTCTTTTGTTTCTTTCTCTAACAGAAAGCCGAGCTGGCTCATAAACCGGACGGCTCTCATCATCCGCAGAGCGTCTTCCCGAAAACGGTCTTCAGGGTTCCCCACCGTACGGATCAGCTTTTGCGCGATATCATGAACGCCTCCGAAATAATCAAGCAATTCTCCTTCGGCAGACATCGCCATTGCATTAATCGTTAAGTCTCTCCGCTTTAAGTCTTCTGCTAAAGATGTAATGAACCGGACGGCTTCAGGACGCCGGTAGTCCTTATATTCTGATTCGGCGCGGAAGGTGGTGACTTCATATGTTTCATCTTCCCATAAGACGATTACGGTGCCGTGCTCTTTGCCGACATCGACGGTACGCTCAAAGAGGCGCTCCACCTCATCGGGCGAAGCGCTTGTCGCGATGTCCACATCACCTATTTTTCGTTTCATATAGCTGTCTCTGACGGCTCCCCCGACAAAGTAGGCCTGGTGGCCCGCCTTTATCAGATGGTGAAGGATGGGGAGGGCTTTGACAAATTCCTGTTCCATAAGATCACTCCGGTCCTGCCAATTCGTCATAAATTCGTTCGTACTGACTGACGATTCGTTGCGAAGAAAAGGCGGTCTCCACCATTTTCAGCGCATGTTCAGTCAAACGTTTGCTGAGCTGTTTGTCTTCTAAAACGGCAAGCGCTTTTTCAGAAGCCGCTTGAATATCGCCGACTTCCACCAGAAAACCGCTTACTTGATCTTTAATCACTTCCGGTATTCCGCCGATATTCGTTCCGATGCACGGCACACCGCAGGCCATCGCCTCCAGAAGTACGAGTCCGAAACTTTCTTTTTCAGAAAGAAGGAGCTTAAGGTCACTGATGGAATACAGTTCTTCCACCCTGTCCTGGTTTCCGAGGAGCAGCACTTGGTCCTGCAGGCCGTATTTCTCGACAAGCTGCCAAGCGACGCACTTTTCCGGTCCGTCTCCGACAAGCAGAAGCTTCGCCTTTGTTTTGGCTGCGATATTACGGAAAACACGGATAACATCCTTCACGCGTTTTACCTTTCTGAAGTTGGAAACATGGATGACGACTTTCTCATCCGGCAAAATACCGTGTTTCTCTTTTATACTCTCTGTATTTTTCTTAAGATAAACACGTTCATCAATAAAGTTGTAAATGGTCTCAATTTTTTTATCCGGCTTGATTAAATCATATGTTTCCCCGGCAAGCGCGGTTGATACAGCGGTCACTCTGTCGGACGCTTCAATGGCAAACCGGATTAAATCTTTTAATGACGGATCATACCCTAAAACGGTAATGTCCGTACCGTGAAGCGTCGTAACAATGCCGATGTCGCGCTTTAGCATCTGTTTGGCGAGATAAGCGCATACTGCATGCGGGAGCGCATAGTGCGCGTGGATGATATCAAGATTTTCCCTTGCGGCAACCTCAGCGATTTTGCTCGCCAGTGAAAGGTCGTAAGGCGGATGTTTAAATACCGCGTATTGGTTGACCTCCACCTCATGAAAATGAATATTCGGATGATATGTATTTAATCTGAACGGGATGCTTGATGTGATGAAATGAACCTGGTGCCCCTTTTCCGCAAGCAGCTTGCCGAGTTCCGTCGCAATAATACCCGAGCCTCCGACACTCGGGTAGCATGTAATCCCTATTTTTAATGGTCTCATTGTCCGCCCCCAAAAACATCATCATTCAAAACGGGAAGCTGTTTTGAAAAGAAACCTTCGGCATACCCCGTCCCGGCTTCTTTGCCATACAGTCTTTCCCGCGCTTCCACCATTTCGATATAACCGTTTGTCAGCGGTGTGTTCACTGACTGCGCCGTCGGAATAAACTGACTTTGATAGGCGTGCAGGCTTTCTTTTTTCAGATCGATGGTTTCCGTTATGTCGATTACAAAGTCCGGACGGTGAAATCCGTTAATCATATAATAGTAAACCTTTTGAGCCTTGTGAGCCGGCAGTTCCCGGTGATCTTTATATTTATGAATTCCCGCTGAGAATACCGCCTCTTCGACTAATGCCGCCGCATTGCCGTGATCCGGATGGCGGTCTTTCGGATAAGGCATGAAAACGGCTTTCGGCCGGCATGCTCTGATGACACTGACAATCCGGCGGATGCTGTCCTCACTTGTCAAAAGCCCGCGGTCAGGAAGCGTAAGCTGGATTCTCTCTTTCACGCCGAGAATTCGGCCGGCCTCCGCCGCTTCTTCTTTTCTTATTCTTACCGTTCCGTTAGATGACAGCTCGGCCTCGGTCAGATCGCATATCACAGCGGTTTTTCCCTGCCCCGTAAATTTTGCGATTGTGCCGCCCATGCCGATCTCGACATCATCGCTATGGGCGCCGAACGCAAGAATATCAACGTGTTCAGACATTCGGCTCTCCTCCGCGCACGAGATTGCGGAAATCAAACGCCCCGCCGTCCAGCGTACGGACGAGAATCTCCGCTGTTCCCATATTTGTGGCCAGCGGGATCGCATATACGTCACACAGCCGGATCAGCGCCGATACATCTGGTTCGTGAGGCTGCGCAGTTAACGGATCCCGCAGAAAAATGACGAGATCAAGAGCATTCGCCGCAATTAATGCCCCGATTTGCTGATCTCCGCCGAGCGGGCCGGATTGAAAACGTTCAACGGACAATCCGGTCGCTTCCTGGATTTTCAAGCCTGTCGTGCCCGTCGCGTATAACTCATGGCGGCTCAATATATCTTTATATGCGGTCGTAAACTGAACCATATCCTGCTTTTTTTTATCGTGAGCAATCAAAGCGATTTTCATTTGATATTCTCCCCCTTGCCGATTCAGTCGATAATATTTTCGAGGCCGTACACAAGCTGGTCGATTTTCATCACTTGCTCTACTGACAGCTTCACTCCTGACATAAAGGAAGCCCGGTTGTAGGAGTCATGGCGCAGTTTCAGCGTTTGGCCGTCCATGCCGAACATGACTTCCTGGTGGGCGATAAGACCCGGCAGACGCACGCTGTGAAGACGGATGCCGTTTAATTCAGCACCGCGGGCGCCCGGCAGGATTTCTTTTTCATCAGGATGACCCTGCTGCTTTTCTGTACGGACGCTTGAAATCATTTCCGCTGTTTTCAGCGCCGTTCCGCTCGGTGCGTCCAGTTTTTGATCATGATGAAGCTCAATGATTTCTACATCTTCAAAATAGTTGGCGGCCATTTGTGAGAATTTCATCATCAGCACCGCGCCCAATGCAAAGTTCGGAGCGATAATGGCGCCGATTCCTTTTTCTTCAGTCAAGGCTTGAAGCTCCTCTAAATCCGCTTCGGAAAACCCGGTCGTTCCCACAACAGGACGGACGCCGTGTTCAAGAGCGGCTTTCGTATGTTTTTTGCCGATTTCAGGCGTTGTTAAATCGATCAGCACATCCGGTTTTGTTTCTTGGAAACATGCGCGGATATCCGTATAAATAAGAGCATCTGAATCAGCTGACATCACTTCCCGTAATGTTTGCTGATCGTATGTATGGTCAATGGCGCCGACAAGCTCAAAATGTGGCGTGCGGACGGCAAGTTTTACGGCCTCCTGGCCCATTCTGCCTCTCGGTCCGGCGATTACGACTTTAATGGTTTCATTTGACATGGTTTCTCCTACTTTCCTTCTTCTTTTCTCGTCCAGCGGTCTTTATCCCGTGTATTAAATTTATGCATCACGCGGTTATGAGCTTCCTCCAATGAAATATCAAGGGAATTGGCGAGGCAGATCAGGACGAACAGCACGTCGCCCATTTCCTCTTCCATGCTTTTCTCATTTTCCGTCGTTTTCTTCGGCTTTTCCCCATAGTAATGGTTGACTTCTCTTGCGAGTTCGCCCAGTTCTTCGGTGAGACGGGCCATCATGGCAAGCGGGCTGAAATAGCCTTCTTTGAATTGGCCGATATATTCATCGACCTCAGCTTGTAAGTCTTTCATCGTTTTGTCACTCACTGTGCGAATACCTCCTGTCATCTCTTCCATGTTAGCTAATTCAAGTACATTTGACAAATGTTAAAAACGGCAGTTTGCTGTTTTCTTTTGTATCCACTATAATATTTACGCAATCTAATGGAAGGAAAAGGGGTTTGATGCAATGCTTGGAGAAATCAGAATCAAAAATATTTGCTTTATTTTAATCGGCGCCGCTGTTTTTTCATTCGGACTGGTTCACTTTAATATGCAGAACAATTTGGCGGAAGGCGGATTTACCGGCATTACGCTGCTCTTATATGCGTTATTCCACATCAGCCCTTCTATTTCCAACCTGGTATTAAACATTCCTATCTTTTTCATCGGCTGGCGCATGCTCGGCCGGACGATGTTTGTCTATACCCTGATCGGCACCGTCTCTCTCTCAGTTTTTCTGAGTATTTTTCAGCGTTACGAAATTCATATGCCGCTGTCGCATGATTTAGCTCTGGCGGCCTTGTTCGCGGGTGTATTTATCGGCGCGGGTCTCGGCATTATTTTTAAATACGGAGGCACGACGGGCGGGGTCGATATCATCGCCAGGCTGATCAATAAGTTTTTCGGAATCCCGATGGGCCGGACGATGTTTGCCTTTGATGCCTGCGTCATTTTGCTTTCTTTGTTTACGTATCTTTCTTACAAGGAAGCGATGTACACGCTTGTAGCCGTTTTTGTCGCTGCGCGATTGATTGATTTTATACAGGAAGGCGGCTATGCGGCAAAAGGGGCAACGATTATTTCTTCGAAAAACGATTTGATCCAGCAAAAGATCATAGATGAGATGGACCGCGGCGTCACCGTTTTAAAAGGGCAGGGATCATACACAAAAGAAGACAGAGACGTTCTTTACTGCGTCGTTCCGAAAAACGAAATTGTGCTTTTGAAAAGCGTCATCACTTCTGTTGACCCGCACGCCTTTGTTGCCGTAAGCGACGTCCATGATGTACTCGGAGAAGGATTTACGCTTGATGAAAATAAAAATCCGATCAGACGATAATAAAAAGGCGGCTTTTGCCGCCTTTACTGTTCGTGTTTCCATTTGACAACCGGTGATTTTTTCTTTTTCAATCGGCGGGCGAATGCCGGACTGACATTGAGCGTCTGCTCGACGAAGCGCTGCGGCGTCAGTGCCAGCCATTGGTTTAGGGATACGTCTTCAAAACGGTCGCTTTTGAAAATTTCCAGAAAGCGAAGCACGGTGTCACCGATATTCTGGACATAATGCCCCATCGCAAAAGGAACATATCCCACGTCACCCGCTTGATAGTTAAATGTCCGCGCTCTTCCCTCCGCCGCAAACACCGTCATTTTCGCTTCTCCCGAAAGATAATACTGCCACTCGTCCGTATTCGGATGCCAATGTAATTCTCTCATGCCTCCGGGTTCGACTTCCACAAGAGCGGCGGCAATCGTTTTTGACACCTTAAACGTTTTTGAATCGACGATCTTGACTCTTCCCCCGCTGGTAACAAGAGGCTCCTGCCGGGAGAGCTTGTAGCTGAACGGCTCCAAAACGGTGCCTTCCGGGGAAGAAACGGCTGCCTGTTCAATCGGGGGAGGCGGTTCCAGCTGGAACATGTAACGCTCTCTCTTGTGAATGTAGGCCAAGTCATATCCGGGAACACCGAAGTTCGCCTCCAGCACGCTGCGCGGGGTGTGGGCAAACCAGTCCGTTACTGAAAAGGTGCTGTTTTCTGAAAAAGAGCCGTCATCAAAGACAAGCAAAAACTCACTGCCCTGCTCCATCCCTTGAATGGAATGAGGGATGCCGGAAGGAAAATACCACAAATCCCCTTCACTGACGTTGTCAATAAAATTCCGCCCGTTTTGGTCGACTGCGGTTAAACGGACTTCTCCGTTTATCACGTATCCCCATTCGGCTTCTTTATGCCAATGAAGTTCCCGCACAGCTCCCGGTTTCAGTCTCATGTTCACCGCCGCGATGTTTTTGGACACCGGCAGTTCCCTGACCGTCACTTCTCTCGACCATCCGCCGTCTTCAAGCCTCATATGCGTATCAGAAAAAGAGAATTTCAAGTTTTGGACCGTTCCCGCATCCGTTGAAGGCGGAACGAGCATATCAGGATTCTGGAAGTCACGCGCGAGGTTCCGCGGTCCTTCATCAGTCGCCCCTTTTCTGCCTCTGATCGGCTGCGGGAGGTGTTTTGAAACCAATTGCTGGATGAGTTTTTTCACTGGCTTTAGCTCCTTTACAGCAATTTGTGTTTATTTAGACTTAGGATATTCACGCTTTTTCTCTTTCTTTTTTTCCGCTCTGTATTTTCGGTAGCCGACATATGTCAGCGCAGTAATAATGATACCGCCTGTTGTCAGAATGACCCAGAGCAGCGAAGGATCAGCGTCATCCCGCTCCACCTTGTCAAATACACGTTTTAAATCCTGCTGCAGAAGCGTCAGACGCTCAAGCTTTGTTCCTTTTGTCATCTGCTGAAACCCTTCCTGCTCAATCACCTCGATATGTTTCGCCACCGTATCAAGCTGGCCGGCTGACACATCCATTGTCAGGCTGGGATAAATTAAATCATATAATGATATAAATTCATTCCACTTTTCATTGAAATTCTCACTTCCGTTCCCGCTGACATCTTCTTTTAAGGCGCTGAATGTCGCCATAATCGGTCTTTCAAGCGAACCCCACAGCGGATCGGAGTGGTCTTCCATCGCATCCATTACAAGCCTGAACTGAGCGGCTGCGCGAATTTTTTCGGAATCTGAGGCATCCGCCTGTTTCAAGGCGCGCTCTAAATCATTACAGCCCAGAGTCACCTGCCTGACTTCGGCGCCGGTCAGTGAGTTTACGTGTGTCATTTTTTTCTTAAAGTAGCCAAGCACTTGCAGGGCCTCATCATACTGCGAATGCCTCGTCATCTGGAAAACGGTATCCGAAAGGTCGTTCAGTTCCTTGAGACCGCCCTCACCTTCAGCTTTAGCAGTTGTGATGAAACACATAAGAGCAAGCAAAAGACAGATTGTCAGCTTTCGTTTCATAGAGGTCCCTCCCACTCCTTCTCTTTACAGAATATGAAGAGCGGGACAAGGTTAGACCAAGATTCTATCAGTGTAAGTCAAGCTTTATCCGCCTTTTGGAAATCACCAAAACGTATGCAAGACCGAGTGAAAACAGGCTCAGCCAGAATGTGGCATAGCCGATCTCTTGCATATAAGCACTGAGCATTGAATAGCGGGGCATCATGCCGAAAAGATAATCAATGACGTCATTATGAAGCGTCCAAACAGCGGCAACGGCAAGATGCCATAACCGGAACCGAAAATACGGGCTGTATAAAACACCTTGAACCGCCATGGCGAAATGTGAAGCAATCAGCATGTACCCTTCCCAAGGCATCTGCCCCATTTTAATCAGCACAAAGATATTCATTCCGACCGCCCACAGCCCGTATTTTACAAGGGTTACAAGCGCAAGCGCTTCAAACAGCGGCGCGTTTCTTCTCATAAGAAATGCCAAAAGCACGAACAGGAAGAAAAATGTCGCCGTCGGGCTGTCAGGCACAAATATCAGAAAACGGAACGGCGTGTCCGCAAGCTGCGGCAAATACCAATAATAGCCGTACGCGGTACCGATAAAATTAACGGCAAGAGCAAGCAGAAGCATGCCGCGCCGTCCTAAAAGATAAGAAATCCACCTCATACGATCAACTCTCAGTCCTTAAAAAATATGTATCATGCAAAAAAAGCTGACATCCGGTCAGCTCTTTTCATAAAAGTATATCCTGCTATTGTCCGCTTCACAATATGTTATTTCGAGGTCGTTTCAGAAATGAACTTCGCCAGCTGATCAAGCTGTTTATCATTCCCTTTAAAAATACCGGCTGGCATCTGCCCTTTCCCTTTGACGGCGATCTTTTTAATTTCTTCCGGGCTCAGCCCGTTATCGACCAGGGACGGACCGGCGCCTCCGCCTTGAAGATTATCCCCGTGACAGGAAATACAGCCCTGTTCTTTAAATACTTTATAACCGTCTGATTCGGTATCAATGGCGGCTTCTTTTTTGATTTTCCCTTGCTCCTCCGCCTTCGCCCAGTCATGCGTCGCGACTGACTGCCACGTTAAAAAGACCGTAGCGCAAAGCGCCAAAAGCATCATGCCGACCGCAACCGGACGCTTCCACGGCCTTCTTTCAGTTCCCTTGTCGAGAAACGGAGCCAAAAGAAGCGACCCGAAGGCAAGCCCCGGTATAATCATCGCGCCGATAACGGTGTAGCTCCCCGCGGCATATTCATATTTTAAAAGCTGGTATAAAAATAGAAAATACCAATCCGGCAGCGGTATATATCCCGTATCCGTCGGGTCCGCAACCCGTTCCAAAGGCGGCTCGTGCACTATCGTCAAAACGAGAAATCCGACGAGGAAAACGGCTCCGACCATCCATTCCTTCAGCAGGAAGTTCGGCCAGAACGCCTCTGTCTTTCCCGGATACTCTGAATAGTCTTTCGGTATATTCGGTTTTTTTTCAGCCGGAATCCTTGAATCTCCTACAAACTTCATTCCTTTCCCCCGGTGCATGTCATCCCCTCCCTTTTATATCAGATCTGTATTAAAGCGGTCCTGAAATTCCCTGCTTGCGAATCATGACAAAGTGGGCGCCCATGAGCGCAAACAAAGCGGCAGGGAGAAAAAACACGTGAATCGCAAAGAATCTCGTCAGCGTTTGGGCGCCGACAATATCGTGGTGGCCGGCAAGAAGGGTTTTCACCTGCGCTCCGATCAACGGCGTCGCCTCCGCAATCTGAAGACCTACCTTTGTCGCAAACAGCGCCTTCATGTCCCACGGAAGCAGATACCCCGTAAAACCGAGACCAAGCATCACAAAAAAGATCAGAACACCGACGATCCAGTTCAATTCCCGAGGCTTTTTATAAGCTCCCTGAAAGAAAACCCGCAGCGTATGTAAAAACATCATCACGATGACTAAACTTGCCCCCCAATGATGCATACCCCTTACAATCTGTCCGAAAGCGACTTCATTCTGCAAATAATACACAGATTCCCACGCGTTTTTAATATCCGGCACATAATACATCGTTAAAAACATCCCGGACAGCACTTGGATAACGGTTACAAAAAACGTCAATCCGCCGAAACAATAGACAAAAGCCGAGAAATGGTGAGCTGGATTCACATGTTCCGGCACTTCATGGTCGGCGATATCCCGCCACATCGGCGTAATATCGAGACGTTCGTCCACCCAGTCATAAATTTTGTTCAGCATGTCACCCTTCCCCCCTAGGCTTTGCTTTTCCAAGATACAAAAAGCCGTCCTTTACTTTTTGCTCATAACGGTCAAGAGGCGCGAGCGGCGGCGTGCCCGGAACGTTCGTGCCGTCTTTTTCATACAGCCCGTAATGGCAGGGACAAAAGAATTTGTTCGGATTTTTAGGATCATTGTTCCAGTTTACGGTGCAGCCTAAATGCTTGCAGATCGGCGAAAGCGCTATAATTTCATCGCCATGCTTGTAGACCCAGGCTGATCTGGATTCTTCCGATTCGTACCAAGCGTCGACCTGATGAATTTTAAAGTCAAACCGTTTCGGCTCCTTCGTCAGTTCATCGACGCTGACAACCTGCACCATTTTTTGATCTCCGGTCGGTTTTAATACCGGGTCCAGCGCAAAACGGACCATAGGCATAAGCGCACTGGCCGCCATAAATCCCCCCACGCCGGTGAGCGCATAGTTTAAAAATTGCCTTCTTGATATATCTTGTTTTCCGCCCATCTCTTCCCCCCCTAAAAGATTGACCAAAAATTAACTAAAATAGAAAATAATTCTGAGATTTGACACCCTCATAATATATGAATCTTTCAGCAAGGTCAACAGAGGCAAAATGGCTGTTTTGCGGGATGTCTGGAGTTTTTAGGAATTGTTCCACTTCTGTAACAAAACGTTCAAAATTTCCCCGCACTTATCATCCGCTATTTTTCTCTTTAAAGAGTCTTTCATATGTTCAAACGGGACTGCAGGTATGTAGATGACATCAGATCCTATTTCAGAGTCCTTCCATTTTTCGTCTGCCGTCAGAAACAAGGCATGCCGGAAGCTGGTCATCACCTCTTCTTTGAATTTTTGAAGCAGGGCGATCTGTGATTGATCTATATCAACATATGTATAAGAGGGGAATAAATATACCCGTCCCTTCAACTGGCGCTCAAGCTCTTCAGAAAGCAATTGGGTGCTCTCCCCCCGTTCAACGGCCTCTTTTAAGCCTCCTGCAGATGTTATGGAAATTAACGGAATGACAGCGGTATCAATGTAATCTGCAGATTGCAAAAAGACATCGGCATCAGCGGCCCTCCATCTCATGTCTGGTTCCTCCTCCTTACGCAACAAGCCTTGCATATTCTGCAAGGCTGTCATTTATGTGAGCTGATTCAATTGGCGGGAAAGCTTTTCAAATGTTTCTTTGTCGTGGCGGTCCAGCGCCTCGTCGATATCTTTAAGCAGCTTTTCCCGCTGGAAAGTGGATATGGCATGTTCTAATATTTTTTCGGCCATCCCCTGATCCTGTTTATTTTCAAACAGTTCTTTCGGCAGATGCGGATTTAATTCAAGAACAGCAGCATATTCAGGCGAGCTGTAAGCCGAACGGAAATTCAGCTGGATAAATAAATCCTGCTGCTTATTCAGCCGGATGTCGTGAAAAGATTTTTCTGCGTCCGTGGTCATGACATTTTCTTTGTAAAACCTAAACGGCACCTCATCAACGCAATGCGTAGACATGATAATGCCTCTCGGACAAAATTCAGCTTGTTCTACAAAATGGACCTTCTCCATTAATGTATCATGACTCATTAAATAATTTAAAATCCAGACGCACTCCCGGCGTTTAAGCTGATAATGATTTAAAAACCAACGGATAAAATCCTTTTTTTCATTGACAGAAACAGGGGTCTGCATGTAATTCCCTCCTCTATCGATCGTATAATCTGACATCACTTATACATTCAGCAAGCATGGTTCAAAATCCTGCTTATTTCAAAAATTCGTCCTCTATCCGTAAGATTGTTTCTTCAAGCTCTTCGTTTGTTCCATCCATTGAAAGCACTTGTTTTAAAAGCGGCAGCGCTTCTTTCTGGAGACCCTCTTCCAATAAGAAGTGAGCGTATTCATATAAGAAATCCCGATCCTCCCGGTAATGGAGGTACGCAGCTTCGAAGCTTTTTTTCGCTTCGTCATATTGCTCCAGACCCGTATAGGCGCCCGCCAAATACCAATTGTATTTCGGATCTTCTTCGCCGTAGCCGCGGACTTCCTGAATCAGATCAATAATCTCTTCATAGCTTTCTTCTTTATGATAGACGGCTAAAAGCGTATGGAGCGCTTCCACATAACCTGGATCGAGCGCCAGCGCTTCCTGAAGAAGCTTTTTGCCTTCGTCTTCGTTCCCGAGCTTTAACGCCATTTTCGCCGCATAGAGAAAAAGCTCTTTATTGTATTCATCGTAAGTAATACCTTCTTTAGCGGTTTTTAATGCATCTTCATACATGCCCTCTGCCTCGTAGCTTTTTGCAAGCGGCATATAAAGCGATGAATAAGAAGGATCAAGCCCTTTTAAATCAGAAAGCTGCTTAATGGCGGTTTTGACCATTCCCGCCTGATAGGCTGTGAAGCCGTACCCGAAAATCGTATTCGGTTCTGTATGTTCTGCTGCCGCTTTTTCATACCATGAAATCGCTTCTTCAAATTCACCCGCCGCGCTCAATGACTCGGCCAGCCTTTGATGAACATTTACACCGCCGATTTCTTTCCGCTCTTTTGCCGTCTCTTCGTAATAGGGAACGGCTTTTGCGTATGACCCTTGGGTAAAGTACAATTCTCCCAGAGCAAAATCAATAACAGGTTCATCTTTTAACATTGCTTTCGCCTGTAACAGCTTTTGCTCACTTACTTCAAATAAGCCCTGCATCTGATACAGATCAGCCATCAAAAGAAGGCTTTCCGCGTAAGACGGGTCTTCTGGTGATATTGTCTCCAGCACCTCAAGAGCTTTTTCTTCTTCATCAATATCTATTAACAATTCGGCGTAAAAATTCGTCAGCTCAGACTCATCCGGATAAAGGTCATGCAGATCACTGATCAGCGTTAACGCTTTCTCTGCGTTTCCCCATTCATAGTAGAGCTGGGCTGCAATGGCTTTGTCTTCGTCATGAAGCTGCGTTTCAGCTTTTGAAAGCGCTTCGAGTCCCTTTTCGGTTTCACCTGCTTCAACTAATTTTATGGCATCTTGAATCAATGTATTCAAATCAGACCGGTCCTTTCTTTTCCTATACCTCATCAACCAATGAAAAGGGTTTATTCGGGTTATTCTTATCATAATTCAGACAGGGTCTGCCCGCAAATAAGATGCTTCACCCGGCATTATAGTTTATCAAAAAATGGCGAGGAGGAAAACGGCAAAAAAGGGGGTGCCATCTTTATACGCAAACAGCGCGGTTTGATCCGGCTGTTTCTGTAACGAAACGCATCCCCCCTTCCTGTTATTTTTCCTGTTTAAGACAAGCTATGTCAAAGCTCATGACTTTATGACACATGAAGAAAAAAGCCCGAAGAATCGTCTTCAGGCTTTTTTGGCTAATTGATCTAAATGCTCAAAGAATGTCGGATAGGAGACGCGGATCGCATCTGTATCACGAATGTCAATCGGCTCTTCCGTCAGACATGAGGCGATACCGAGCATCATGCCGATGCGGTGGTCGCCGTGGCTTGATACACTGACGCCGCCCGCGAGTGTCTTTTTGCCGCGGATTTTCATGCCGTCTTCAGTCGCTTCAATGTCTGCACCGATTTTCCGGAGCTCTGATACAACGGTGTCGATCCGGTTCGTTTCCTTCACTTTCAGCTCCGCCGCGTCTTTAATGACCGTTGTGCCTTCAGCCTGCGTTGCCAAAAGGGCGATAATCGGTATCTCGTCAATTAAACGGGGAATGATTTCTCCGCCGATTTCTGCCGCTTTCAGAGCTGACGCTTCGATAACAAGATCTCCGTACGGCTCCGCGCTGTCCGCTTCTGACGGAATCACTTCAAGTGAAGCCCCCATTTGCTTTAAGACATCAATAATCCCTGTGCGCGTCGGGTTAAGCCCGACATTTTTCAGCACAATCCGGCTTCCTGGAACGGCAGCCCCGGCCGCGAGGAAAAAGGCCGCTGAAGAGATATCCCCAGGTACGAAAATATCAGCTGCCCGAAGCCGCTGACCGCCAGTTACGGAAGCGCTCGTCTCTGTTTCCGCAAGCTCAGCGCCAAATGCGTTCAGCATCCGTTCTGTATGATCTCTTGATTTATGAGGCTCGGTAACGGTCGTCGTTCCTTCTGCCTGTAATCCGGCAAGCAGCACGGCAGATTTGATCTGCGCGCTTGCAACGGGAGACACATAATCGATGCCTTTTAATTGTCCGCCTCTTACAGATAACGGCGTAAATTCTCCGTCCGCTCTTCCGTCAATCACGGCACCCATCTGTTTTAAAGGCTCCGTCACCCTCTTCATCGGGCGCTTTGCAATACTTTCATCGCCCGCTACCGTACTGTGAAATGGGCGTCCGGCTAAAATGCCGAGCATCAGGCGGATGGTCGTGCCGGAATTTCCGACATCAAGAAGGCTGTCAGGCTCATAAAGTGCGTCAATGCCGTTCCCGTGTATCGTTACATCACCTCCGTTCTGTTCAATGGAGACACCCATTTTTCTGAAGCAGGCAATCGTGCTCAGGCAATCGGCTCCCGGCAAAAAGTTTTTTACCGTTGTCGTTCCTTCTGCAAGCGCTCCGAACATAACAGAACGGTGGGAGATAGATTTATCCCCCGGAATATGAATTTCACCGTTTAAAGATGTCACTTTTTCTCTTTTCAATGTTTTCCACCTCAGTCAGCGTAAAATGTGTCATAATTGGCGCGGGATTGAATGCAGATTTCCGCCCGCTTGCGGTCCTCATCCGTCTGGAAACTGATTCTCAGAATTCCGTTAATATCTTCTCTCGTTTCGATAATGCGGATGTTGGTGATGCTGATTTGTTCATCAGCCAATATCGCCGTAACCTCCGAAATGACCCCCGGATGATCGGGAACATCGACATAAAGGTCATAAAAGGACGGGATCGCCCCTTTTTGACGGATCGGCAGGCCGTCGCGGTAATCCTTCGCTTTTTTAAAGTAACCGAACAGGTTGTCCGCATCTTCATTTTCTACGTAAGATTCGATCGTGTCAATCTCCCGTTTCCACTCTTTGAAGCGGTCAAGCAGCTTATCTTTGTTGTGAAGGAGAATGTCTCTCCACATCGCCGGACTGCTGGAGGCTATTCTTGTAATATCCCGGAAACCGCCGGCCGCGAAACGCTTCAAAAGCGGGTAATCTTCTTCAGAACGGTGAGCCTGATGTACGAGACTGGCAGCAACGATATGAGGGAAATGACTGATGACGCTCGTCACGCCGTCATGCTCCTCAGGCGTCATCTCCACAAAGTGGGCGTTTGCCGCTTTCAGAAGCTCCTTCAGATGCGTTACTGACTGTTTAGAAGTTGATTTTCCCGGTGTTAAAATGTAAAACGCGTTTTCGAATAAAAATTCTTTGGCGGCAGCTGCCCCTGATTTATGAGACCCCGCCATCGGGTGGCCGCCGACAAATTGATAGTGAGCCGGAAGCACTTTGTCGGCGTAGCGGACGACTTTCTGTTTTGTGCTCCCCACATCCGTAATCAAGAGTTCATGGGTGATGCCCGAGGCGGCCAGCATATCAAGCATTTTCAGCGTTTGGGCGACGGGCGTGGCGATAATGATAACTGATGCTTGCTGCGCCCCTTCCGTAAATGAGCCGGCCCGCTCGTCAATAATCCCGAGCTTCAGCGCGGCAGTGAGCTGTTCTTCCGAAATATCCACGCCGATAATCCGTTTATGCGGATGCTCCTTTTTGATGGCCAATGCGATCGATCCGCCGATCAGCCCGATCCCCGCAAGCAATATAGTATCCTTCATTTCACTCATTTCCTTTTTCATCTAGTTTAATAGAGCAAAGAGGTGATGCTTGATCACCTCTTATAATATTTCAGCTAAAGTTGTCAGAATTTCCTCATTCTGCTCTTTCGTACCGACCGTAATCCTTAACGCTGTCGGAAATCCGAGCGCCTGTCCCGAGCGGACGATATATCCTTTTTCCAGCAGGGCCTGGAACAGTTCATCCGCCGGGCGGTTAAAATCAATGAGCACAAAGTTGGTTTGTGAAGGATAACATGTTAAACCGTGGGTTTCGGCAAAATCATAATACTGCTTAAGACCGGCTTTATTTTTTTCGACACATTCCTTAATAAATGCCTGGTCATCAAGCGCAGCCAGTGCCGAAGCCTGACCGATTCTGCTCGTATTGAACGGCTCTCTCGCCGGCTCAATCTGGCGGATCAGCGCTTCGTCCGCAATGCCGTATCCGACGCGCAGCGCGGCAAGTCCGTACGCTTTAGAAAATGTGCGGAGGATCATGACATTCGGATATTGCTTTAAAAGCGGAATGCTTTCAGGGTAATCTTCCGCCGTGACATACTCATAGTACGCTTCATCAAGTACAACGAGGATTTCCTCGGGAACTCTGTCTAAAAAGGAAATTAATTCCCGTTCGGAAGTATACGTCCCCGTCGGATTATTCGGATTGCACACCCATATGACTTTCGTCTTGCCGTCAATTGCTTCCAGCATCCGATCCAAATCATGAGCACCGTCGCTGCGGAGCGGCACTTCACGCACTTCAGCGCCCTCAATCACCGCATTGTGTCTGTATTGCGGAAAAGTCGGAGCGGCGGTAATCGTGTTTGTCTGATCATTTAATAAAGAACGGCAGATAATCTGCACAAGCTCATCTGAGCCGTTGCCGAAAATGATCGAAGATTCACTGACCTGCAGATGCTCACTGAGCCGCGTTCTCAAAGCGGCACTGTAACCGTCGGGATACAGCGCGAGTTGCTCAATCTCCTGATGCAGCGCATCTTTAGCGGCCTGTGAACAGCCGAACGGATTTTCGTTAGAAGCGAGCTTCACTACTTTCTCAAGCCCGTATTCCATTTTCACTTCTTCTATTGGTTTGCCCGGCTGATACGGTTTCAGCTGCCGCAGCTGTTCTTTAATCTGCAAATCCAGTCACCTCATTTTACACTGTACAGTCGTCCGAACGTCTTTGCGTAGTCTTCAAATTCAAGAAGCGCATCGGCTCTTGTGCCGGGGTTCACAAGCTTTGTTTCAAGCTCTTCAACTTTTTTAACGAGCGCGCTTCCGACAACGACACCGTCTGATATTTCATTCATCTCCTCAACCTGTCTGCGGCTTGAAATGCCAAAACCGACCGCAACCGGAACGGAGCTGAATTCTTTCACTTTTCGGATAAAAGAGTATACAGACGAATCGAATTCTCTGCGTACGCCTGTCACTCCTAAAGAGGATACGCAGTACACAAAGCCGCCGGCCTGTTCAGTAATTATTTTCAGTCGGTTTTCACTTGTCGGCGCAACCAGCGAGATATAAGCGATGTTCTCCTTTTTGCATGCCGTTTGTAAAAGGGCGCTTTCCTCTAACGGAAGATCCGGAACAAGCAGACCGTCTATGTCGTTTTCCCGCAGTAAAGCGAAAAAGTATTCTTTTTCTAATTGTAACACAGGATTATAATACGTAAAGAGGATAATTGGAATATGAACGCCGTTTTTTTTCATTTTGCCGCCAAGTTCAATGGCTTTTACGATATTCATTCCGTTTTCCAGAGCCCGTTTTGAAGCCCGCTGAATAACCGGGCCGTCGGCGAGCGGATCTGTGTACGGGACGCCGATTTCAAGGGCTGAGGCGCCTGCATTCTGCAATGACTTTGCCAGTTCAACTGAAATGTCAGGAAGCGGATCGCCAGCTGTAATAAAAGGGATAAATAGTTTTTCAGAATCATGCAGATTAAACATGTGTCTCCACCTCGTTTTCCAAAACATTCATCAGCGTATGAACGTCTTTATCTCCCCTTCCCGACAAACTGACGAGAATGATTTTATCTTTATCCATGTCTTTTGCCATTTCAAACGCTTTTGCTAAAGCGTGTGCAGATTCAATAGCCGGAAGTATGCCTTCTGTTTCAGAAAGCAGACGCAGCGCGGCGATCGCTTCATCATCTGTCACACTTTCGTACGTTACACGGCCGCTTTTATGCAGATAGGCATGCTCCGGCCCGATCCCCGGGTAATCAAGGCCTGCTGAAATAGAATACGGTTCGATAATCTGCCCGTATGCATCTTGTATTAAATAGGTCATCGAACCGTGAATCACCCCGAGCCTCCCTTTTGCAATCGTTGCCGCATGCAGCGGTGTATCAATTCCTTTTCCGGCAGCCTCGGCGCCGATCAGCTCAGTATCTTCGTCTAAAAAGGCCTGAAAAATGCCCATCGCATTGCTTCCGCCGCCGACACATGCAACAACCTTATCCGGGAGCGTTCCTTCGGCTTTACGGAGCTGTTCTTTCGCTTCCTCGCCGATGATTTTCTGAAACTCGCGAACGATGTAAGGATACGGATGCGGGCCTACAACAGAACCGATTAGGTAGAAATGATCTTCACAATGCTGGACCCAATATCTGATCGCCTCATTCGTCGCATCTTTCAGCGTGCCGTTTCCGCTTGAGACCGGCACCACTTTTGCGCCGAGCAGCTTCATTCGGAATACGTTCAGCGACTGGCGCGCAACGTCCTCTTCACCCATAAAAACCGTGCACTCAAAACCGAATTTTGCGGCGGCTGTCGCGGCGGCAACACCGTGCTGTCCCGCACCGGTTTCGGCAATGATTTTCGTTTTGCCCATCTTTTTGGCAAGCAGAATCTGGCCTAACGCGTTGTTTATTTTATGGGAACCGGTATGGTTTAAATCTTCCCTTTTCAGATAGATTTTTGCCCCGCCCAAATACTCCGACACCCTGTCTGCAAACGTTAATGCCGTCGGTCTGCCTGAGTAATCAAACAATAGTTTTTGATATTCGGCATGAAAAACGGGATCATTCTTTAATTCTTTGAAAGCCGTTTCGATTTCTTCGAGGGGCCGCATTAATGTTTCAGGGACAAACTTGCCGCCAAATTCGCCGTATCTTCCGATTTCATTTGGATATGGATACATAATGGTTCATCCTTTCTTCTAAAAGCCGGATCAGTGTTTGATCCTTTTGTCCGTTTTTTTCAATTCCGCTGGCAAGATCTATACCGCACGGGCGTGATTTCAGTAAGCCGGTAATCGTTTCAGGATTAACGCCGCCCGCAATAAAACAGCGCTTGTTTGCTTTTTGAGCCTGCTCCCGGTACAAAGGGACACGCTTCCACGAAAACGCGATTCCCGTCCCGCCCCTCATGCCTTTGACTGAAGAATCAATGACATAGCCGTCGACGGCAGATGCAAATTGAGCCATCTGACGGAGCGTGCTTTCTCCGTGATGGAGCGCTTTCCATATCTCAGAACGCACAAGAGGACGGAGACGGCGGGCATCCTCAGGCGATTCATCACCGTGAAGCTGGATAACGTCAAGGGACAGATCAGAAGCGGTTTGCGCGATGTTTTCTATCGTTTCATTCACAAAAACTCCGACATGTTTCTTGTCTGTCCGGATCTCTTGTTTCCATTTCCGGACATCAGCCGGGGTGACCTTCCGTTTGCTTGCGGCAAAAATAAATCCCAGGTAATCCGCTTCTGAGGCTGCCGCAAGCTCATAGTCACGCTTCGATCGTATTCCGCAGTACTTTAATTCAGGCTTTTTCATACCCTCACTCCCCGAACAGCCCTCGGATCGCCTTTTGCTGTGAATCCTCTCTCATTAAGGATTCTCCGATCAATACAGCCTGCGCCCCGTGCTTGTTGACGAATTGCAGGTCAGCCAAAGAGCCGATCCCGCTTTCACTGACCAGCAGACAACCGTCCGGCACAAACTGCGCTATTTTTTCCGTTTGCGAAACCGAAGTACGGAACGTTTTTAAGTCCCGGTTGTTAATGCCGAGAATGTCCGGCTGAAACACCTGTAAAATCCGTTCAAGCACGGTTTCATCATGGACTTCCACAAGAACGTCCATGCCCTTCCCACGTGCTTCCAGGTAAAGCTCATGAAGCTTTGAAGGTTCCAGCGCTTCACCGATCAGCAAAATCGCATCAGCACCGAGCCGGTACGATTCCTCCACCTGCAGGGAGTCAATAATAAAATCCTTTCTTAATACGGGAAGAGAAACGTTTTTTTTAACATCTGTCAAAAAGTGATTTCTTCCCTGAAAAAAACGGGTATCCGTCAGAACAGAAAGGGCGTCGGCTTTGGCTGCTTCATAATCCGCCGCAATCTCTTCCGGAACAAAATGCTCTTTAATCAGTCCTTTAGACGGCGACGCTTTTTTCACTTCAGCGATCAGCCCGATAAAACGATTCGGATTCAGGAGCGCTTCCTTAAAAGATCTCCGTTCAATTTGACAGGTTTCCGGCAGCACAATGGATTTGATTTCTTCTTTTTTCTGCTGAATGATTTGATCAAGCATATAATTCTTCCTCTTTCTGTTTCAGACGTTCGAGCTGCCTTTTGGCATCTCCGTTTTGAATCGTTTCTAAAGCGATGTTTGCTCCTTCTTTCAGATCGTTTGCGAGACCTGCCGTATAAATGGCCGCTCCCGCATTTAAGGCTGTAATGTGCAGAGCGGACGACGGAGCTTCATTTGCAAAAATATTCTGAATGAGATGCGCGCTTTCTTCCGCTGAGCTCACTTGAATATCTTTCAGCGAACCTTCTTTAAAACCGAATTGTTCAGGTGATACCGCATATTCCAGACGTTCACCGTTTTTCAGCTCAATGACATCGGTCGGTGCTGTGACGGACAGTTCATCTAACCCGTCACGCGCCGACACAAGCATGACGTGCCTGACTTCAAATTGTTCCAAAGCGCTTGCCATCAGGCGCGCTTTTTCAGATGAATAGACGCCGATCACCTGCCGTTTCGCCTGCATCGGGTTGCTGAGCGGGCCAAGCAGGTTAAACACGGTTCGGAAGCCCAGCTCTTTTCTCACAGCGGCGACGTGCTTCATTGACGAATGAAACAGCGGGGCAAACAAAAAACCCATTTGCTTCGTCTCAATACTGTGTTTGACACTGTCAGGGGTGGCTTGAATGGAAACACCCAGTTTTTCCAGCACATCCGCGCTGCCGCTCTTAGACGACACGGAACGATTTCCGTGCTTGGCAACTTTGGCTCCGGCGGCAGAGGCTGTAATCGCTGCTGCCGTTGATATGTTAAACGTAGAAACCCCGTCTCCGCCTGTTCCGCACGTATCAACAACATCCTCCAGGCCATCTGCCGTCTGTGCACGGGCCCGCATCACTTTTACAAATCCGGCGAGCTCCTCCGCCGTTTCGCCGCGGTGGGCTAATACCGATAAGATTCCGCCGATTTCAGACTGCGACATGTCTCCGTTCATCATCATTTCCATCAGCTTTTCGGCTTCTCCGGTTTTCAGCGTGCCGCCATTAACGCACGATTGCAGAAATTTGTTCATCCGTCTTCTCCTCCCCGCCAGAAAAGATGTCTTCTGCGATTTGAATCGTTTTTAACAGCGCCCCCGCTTTGTTGCAGCTCTCTTCATATTCGGCTTCCGGGACGGAATCAGCGACTATTCCCGCGCCCGCCTGCACGGACGCCGTACCGTTTTTGACACTCATGGTACGGATGGTAATACAAGAATCAATCGATCCGTCAAATCCGATATAAGCGATACATCCCCCGTAAGTTTCTCTGGAAGTCGGTTCTAATTCATTTAAAATCTGCATCGCGCGGATTTTCGGAGCGCCCGAGAGTGTTCCTGCCGGGAATGCCGACATCAGTGCATCAACCGGATGGACCCCCTGTTTTAAACGGCCGGTTACAACGGAGATGATGTGCATCACATGTGAAAAAGAAACGATCTTCGTGAATTCCGGAACGGTTACGGAACCATACTCCGCGACTCTGCCGATATCATTGCGCGCCAGATCGACAAGCATGTAATGTTCAGCTTTTTCTTTTTCGTCATTCATCAGCTCTTTTTTCAGGCGTTCGTCCTCTTCTTTTCCGGCTCCCCTTTTTCTCGTTCCGGCGATCGGATGTATTTCCAGATGTCTGTCATGCACACGGATCAGGCGTTCAGGCGAACTCCCGACAATGTCTCTGTCCGGCAGTTTAATATAGTACATATAAGGTGAAGGGTTGACGATGCGGAGCACCCTGTACAGCTCAAAGGAATGTCTGGATACCGGGATCTCAAACTTTTGCGACAGCACTCCTTGAAAAATATCTCCCGCTTTTATATATTCTTTCAGTTTATTAACGCCGGCCATAAACTCTTCTTTCGTATTATTGGATGTCACATTGGCAAAGCTCGGTGTTTCAAATGTACCTTTTGAAAAAAACGGCTCTTTCATATCTTTCGGTTCTGTCAAAATACCGATAAGCTCGCGAAGCTCCGCGCAATTTTCTTTAAAAACGGCCCTTTTTTCTTCTTCCGTCTCCCGGCCGTTAAGCGCCGCATATTGAATGAAATGCACTTGTTTCGTTTCATGGTCGTACGCGATGATTTTCCGGCAGACAAACAGCATGCATTTTTCTAAATCTGTTTCTTTTGCATGGCTTGGCACGGTAGGCTCAATTAAAGGAATCATGTCATAGCTCAGATAACCGACCGCCCCTCCCGAAAACGGGATATCAAGATCGGGCGTTTTAATGCGGAAGCTTTCATTCATCCAGTCAAGCACGGCTTTTAAATCTCCGGCTTCAAACAGCGTAAGCCCTTTCGGATCAGCGGCAGTGAATGTGTGATGACTCTCTTTAATCGTGATAAAAGGATCGAGACCGATAAAAGAGTATCTTGACCAGCTTGACGACTCATCCTTGCTTTCCAGCAAATACGTAATGTTTCTGTCCAGTTTTTCAACCATCTGAATGGGTGTGATCGTATCGACCGTAAAAGTCTCTGCGATTGGAATGGTGCGGTGTGTCAGACTGTCCTTTAAAAATAAAGAAACATCCGATTGTAAATTCATGATTCTCCTCCTTACGGTAAGGAGAATGAGATGAGGAGTGAGAGGGGTCTTGCGTATAAGAAATAAACCCAAAAGAAAGGCTTCTTTTGGGCAGAATAAAAACGTGTTTATCTCAGCTCAGCTAAACTCATTCTCTGCTACCCTATTCTAAACTCAACTGTTTCATCAACTGACTTCTAAGCTTTATACACACTCTTGTGTATTTCTAAGCTTTTTTTATCGTATTACATGTCAGTATTTTTTGTCAATGATAAATCCGGTCTTAACACAACGGCTTTTTCTAAATAGACATGCTTGATTTCATCTTGAGGCGTATCCGTCTGAACCGTCATCAGGACACGGATACACTTTTTCAAAGCGCCTGCGACATCCATTTCCTGCATGCATGTTACCGGGACGTACTGCCACCCGGAAAGGCGGCGGACCGCTTTTGCCGGAAATACGGAATGGATGTCAGGCGTGGCGGATAACAGGATCTGCACGACGTCTTCCGGCTTGCATCCATTTTGTTCAATGATTTTTTCAAGCAGCTGCTGTGTTTTTTCTAAAATTTCTTGTTCGGTGTCTTGTTCCACCGTTGTTGCTCCGCGAATGCCGCGTATCATCATGCTGTTTCCTCCATTCGCCATTTGTTCAGCAAATTTTCAAGCTCATCTTTTGAAAGCATACAGTCCTGTGCTTCGCCTAATTCCTTCAATACGATGAACTGAGTCATGCCTCCGCGCGTTTTTTTGTCATTCATCATCCTGGCGGAGAGAACCGATGTTGCAATATCTTGTCTGATGCTTCCCGGGTAGCCGAGCCCAACCAGCCATTGCGTGAGTTCTTTTCTGTTCATCTTGCAACCCGCAACTTGTTCACTCACGTAAAGGGCAAACTGCATGCCGAGGGCGACCGCATCTCCATGTGTAATTCGGCCGTAGCCGTATTCCGCCTCAACGGCGTGGCCGAGCGTATGTCCGAAATTCAGAAAAGCTCTTATCCCCTCTTCCTTTTCGTCCTCACGCACAACGGCCGATTTGATTGAAATTCCTTTATAAATCATTTCATTCAGCTCAGCGCTTGTCAGTCCGTTTAACGTATCAAGCGTGAGAAGCTTTTCTAAAAAAGCGTGATCGGCGATAAACGCATGTTTTATCACCTCAGCCATACCTGATCTCAGCTCTTGTTCCGGCAGGGTTTTCAGAAGCTCCGTATCATAAATCACCGCTTTCGGCTGATAGAACGCTCCGATTAAATTCTTTCCGAGTTTATGATTGACGGCCACCTTGCCGCCGACCGCGCTGTCATGGGCAAGCAGTGTCGTCGGCATTTGGATGAAATCAATTCCGCGCATAAAAGTCGCTGCGCAAAAGCCGGCCAAATCACCCGTCACACCGCCTCCGAAGGCGATCATACATGAAGAGCGGTCCATATGGAAGGCGATCGCTTCCGATTGAATCCGTTCATACTCTTTCAGAGACTTCGCTTCTTCTCCGCTCGGGACGATCACTTTTTTTACGGGCCATGTTTCGTTTAGAAGCCGGAACATCTCATCACCGTAAAGCCGGTCGACTTCAGCGTCGATGACGAGCAGGATTTTTGTCAGCGGCCTGTTCAGTGAAGTCAAAAGTGCAGCGGCCTGTTTCCTGATGCCTTCACCGATATACACGGGATATGCGGAGGAAGCCGTCCGAACCTCAAGCTCCTTCATTAGAATTCCCTCGATAGTTTCTTCATGTTTTCAACATTTTCTTTAATGCGGTCGATCTGGTCGAGGCCGAATTGTTCTACGACGGCATTTGCGATTTCCCAGGCCACTGCCGCTTCAGCCACGACGCTTGCCGCAGGAACCGCGCAGCTGTCTGAACGTTCAATGCTCGCTGAGAACGGCTCTTTCGTTTCAATATCAACGCTTTTCAGCGGCTTATATAAAGTCGGGATCGGTTTCATAACACCGCGGACGACAATCGGCATTCCTGTCGTCATACCGCCTTCTAATCCTCCGAGCCTATTTGTGGCGCGTGTGTAGCCTTTCTCTTCATCCCACACGATTTCATCATGAACATCACTGCCGTTTTTGCCGGCCGCTTCAAAACCGATGCCGAACTCGACCCCTTTAAAAGCATTGATCGACAGAACGGCAGCGGCGAGCTTGCTGTCCAGTTTACGGTCATAATGGACATAGCTTCCGACACCGACCGGCATGCCTTCAACAATCACTTCAACGATTCCGCCGATTGAGTCGCCGTTTGCCTTCGCTTCATCAATGGCTGCCATCATTTGACGGCCTGCTTCTTCATCGTAGCATCTGACCGGTGATTCTTCCGTTACCCGCTTGAGATCTTCAATGGATGTGTAGTCGGTCTTCTCGGCTTTGACCCCGCCGATTTGCAAAACATGTCCGGCCACTGTAATGCCAAGCTCCGCTAAAATCTTTTTAGCGACGGCTCCGGCAGCCACGCGAACCGTTGTCTCACGCGCGGAAGATCGTTCTAACACATTTCTCATATCGCGGTGATTGTACTTAATGGCGCCGTTTAAATCCGCGTGCCCCGGTCTCGGTCTTGAAATCTGGCGTTTCATTTCACTTTCTTCTTCTTCTGTAATCGGTGCAGCACCCATGATTTTTGTCCAGTGGGTCCAGTCTTTATTTTCTACAACGAGCGCAATGGGTGAACCGAGTGTCCGGGCATGCCGCACGCCGCTCGTAATCTTCGCTCTGTCCGTTTCAATCTGCATGCGCCGTCCGCGCCCGTGCCCTTTTTGGCGTCTGGCAAGCTCAAAATTAATGTCTTCCTCAGTTATATAAAGCCCCGCAGGCACACCTTCTATAATGGTCGTCAGCTGCGGACCGTGTGATTCTCCGGCTGTTAAGTATCTCATTTCGTTCTTCTCCCTTCATCACATTAACGCTTTTAAGTAAAACTATAACACAAGTTTTCATAAAATGTCTTCTATCTTTTTTGATAAAAAAATGTATCAGTGCTTTCAAGGCCGAATTTTTCCGGGCTGAAAATTTGTTCTGTGCTTCCGACAAACAGAATTCCGTTCTTTTTCAGGCTGTCCGCCATTTTCACATACAGCTCTTCTTTCGCTTTTTCAGTAAAATAAATAAAAACATTGCGGCAGACGATCAGATCAAAATCCTGTTCATAGCTGTCGGCAAGCAGGTTGTGCCGCTTAAACCGGATGTTTTTCTGAATCTCTTGTTTTACTTGATAGCTGTTGTCAGCCTGCTTGGTGAAATAGCGGCTTTTTATGGAAGCCGGCACCTCTTGCAGAGACCGCTCCTGATAGATGCCCCGCTTGGCTTTGCCAAGCGCCTTTTCATCAATATCTGTCGCCAATATATCATATCCGGCCAAACCCGCCTGCTGATTGAGAATCATGGCCAAGGTATAGGGTTCCTCCCCCGTTGAACAGGCCGCACTCCATATTTTTAACGGTTTGTTATGCTTTATTAACGGAAGAATTGAGGTTTCAAGAACTTCCCATCGTTTATAATTTCGGTAAAATTCAGAAACATTGATTGTCATCCTGTCCAATGTTTCGTTTAATAAAAGCTTGTCTTTCTCCAAAGCGGCGGCAAATTCCTGAAAATCTTTGAATCCCTTTTTTTCATAAAGGGACGTCAGCCGCCTTTTCATTTGTGCTTCTTTGTATAAAGATAAATCAACACCGGTTATTTTCTTCCACTTGGTGATAAAAATGTCGTAAGGCTCCATTGCTTCTCTCCCAATCTCGCTGTCTTTTGTCCTAGTATAGCCTGTTTTCTTTCTAATTTGTACGATTTCAATAAAAAAATCAGCCCGCAGGCTGATTTGTGAGAAATGAAAAGACAGGGCAGCGAAGCCTCTGTCTTTCTTAAAATATGTAAACCTTTTCATAACAAGAGAAAAAGAAAGGCTGACGGCTTAGTACACCCAGTCGGCCATTAATTTTTGATACGGTACAAGCTCTTCCTGTTTAAAGAAAATGTCAATTTCCCGTTCAGCGCTTTCTAAGGAGTCTGAACCGTGAATGATATTTTTGCCGACAAACATGCCGTAGTCACCGCGAATCGTGCCTGGCAGTGCGTCTTTCGGGTTTGTTTTTCCGATCAGCTGTCTTGTGATCTCTACTACATTTTCCCCTTCCCATACCATTGCAAATACGGGTCCAGATGTAATAAATTCCACAAGCTCACCGAAAAACGGTTTCCCTTTATGTTCAGCATAATGGTTTTCAGCCATCTGTTCTGAAACTTGCATCAGCTTGGCTCCTGCCAATTGTAAGCCCTTACGCTCAAATCTCGATAAAATCTCTCCGATCAGCTGGCGCTGTACGCCGTCCGGTTTTACCATGATAAAAGTTTTTTCCATAAGATTCTCCACCCCATCATTATGTATAGGCTTTCAAGTTGCACACCGAAATCGTAACATCTTTCTGACAATTAATCAATCCAGGGCGGAGAATGTTCACATCTTGTTCGTAAAAGGATTTAAAATTTCCGTTTGCCGATATATTTGGCAATGGCGGCCAATGATGAACGCGCACGTCCCCTCGGCAGCGTATTCAGCTTTTCAAACGCTTTTTTTAAGTATCTGTCACTGACGGCCATTGATTTTTCAATCGCATCTGTGCGTTTAATATTTTCAATAATGGGGGCGAGCTGCTCCTGTGTTGTTTCGCTGTTAATTAATTTCAGCTGATTTTTCAATTCAGGCTGACGCAGCGCGTACAAAACGGGCAGAGTGACGTTTCCTTGCAGCAGATCTCCTCCGACCGGTTTTCCCAGCTCCTCTTCCGTTGAAGTGAAATCAAGGATATCATCAATAATCTGGTAGGACATGCCCACGTAATAGCCGAACCAATATAATGCTTTATGAATCTTTTCATCAGCTCCCGAAGCGATGGCGCCGAGCTGGCAGCTGACGGCGATAAGAAGCGCCGTTTTCCGTTTGATGCGGCGTAAATAGGTTCTGAGGTTTTGTTCCATATTATATTTATCTTTGATCTGTTCAATTTCTCCGAGGCATACTTCTACGATGGTTTTGGACAGGATCCGGTGGGCTTTCGGCTCATCCAGTCTCGTCATCATCTCAAGCGAGCCCGCAAGCATATAATCACCGGTATACATGGCGATGCGGTTGTCCCATTTGGCTTTAATGGTCGGCTTTCCTCTCCGCAGCTCGGCGTCATCAATGACGTCGTCATGCACGAGGGAGGCCATATGAATCATTTCCAGCGTCACCGCAACATATTTTATTTTATTAATGTCATAGTCGCCGAACATGCCGGAAAGCAATACGAAAACAGGACGGATCCGCTTGCCTCCTGCCTGAAGCAGATGGAGCCCGGCTTCACTCAGCAAGGGATAGTCAGACCGTACCGTCTGCTCAAGCTCCCTTTCGATCACATCAATATCATCATTTAAAAAAGAATAGGCCATTTTAAATTTCATATCATTCACCCAAACATCTGTATATTCATCATTTCCAGCCGATATGCGTAGCGGCCACTCCGCCGGTAAACGAATGGTATTTGACATTCGTCAGGCCCGCTTCTTCAAACAGACGCGCAAGCTCTTTCATACCGGGAAATTCTCTTGCTGATTCTTGAAGCCAAGAATATTCTTTATAGCTCTTCGCAAACATTTTTCCGAAGAAAGGCATGATGTATTTAAAATAAAGAAAATATGCCTGTCTGAAACCGATCATTTCCGGCTGGGATGTTTCCAGGCATACGACCTGTCCGCCCGGTTTGACGACGCGCCGCATTTCTTTCAGCACGGTCAGATAGTCGGGAACGTTCCGGAGTCCGAAGCCGATGGTGACAAAATCAAAAGAATCATCAGCGAAAGGAAGCTCCATTGCGTTTCCGTGCAAAAGCTCAATTTGGCTGTAACCGCCCTCTTTTACTTTTTTCTCGCCGATGCTCAGCATATTTTTGCTGAAATCCAGCCCTTTGATTTCGCCGTTTTTTCCGGCAGCTTCTGCGAGGGCAATCGTCCAGTCAGCCGTCCCGCAGCAGACGTCAAGCGCTTTTGCGCCTTCTTGCACATTCATGATCTGCATCGTTTTGTCGCGCCATTTTTTATGCTGCTGAAAACTGATGACAGAGTTCATTTGGTCATAATTTTTATAGATTTTTTCAAACACGCCGTGTACGCGCTGTTCTTTTGACTCCTGCATGTTGATTACCCTTCTTCCACTTTCTGATGATATGTTTTGTCTTGGCTGATCGCTTTAAGCCGGTTCAGCATTAGATTTTGGATTGGTGAATTGAGCGGCAGCAGCGTTTCAATGCTTTGCTTCGCCTTTCGGAAGCTTTCTTCCAGTATTTCAGCCTTTGATTTCCCTGACTTTACAATATTGCCGATGACATCGAGAAATATAGCATTGCCGTTCATCAGCCGCTTATACACAAAAAAATCACTCGCCAGCTCTTTCCAGCGCGGAAGATTAAAGTGGTCTGACACTCTGTGAAACAGGGCCGCTTCCACAATCGCCATGCTTTCGATCAATTGATTCAAGTCATTGACAGACCGATCGTACAGACGGATTTTATGCTCATTGATTTCTTTAATTGCCGTAGCGAGCGTCCGGATCATATAGATATCCTTCATTTCAGATAAAAGCGAATAATACAGTCCGCTGAAATAGTCGCCGGCAAGCACGGTGAGCTGCCGGTTTTTATTTTCGTCTCGCTTTAACGCTCTGGCTGTTGTCACTTCATCGTGGGTATCAAGGGCGCTTTGGACAAGCATCGCAGTTACTATGTAATTTTCTCTGTCGTTGTTCTTAATGTCCGCCTCTTCAAACAAAGCGTGAAAAAGAAGAAGCTTATCCTCATCGATTTTCGGCGCAGAAATATGTTTCGCTAAATAAGGATGAGACAGCTTTTGTTTTAATTTCGTATTTAAATTCGCTAAAGTTCCGTAGATGTCTTGCAAAAATATCACCCTTGTCCCCAAATTCACATTTATTCTAATATGTATGAGATTTACTCGTCATTATTATACGCAGGTATCATTATAGCATAAAAAAAAGAAATTGGCTGTATTCTCCCGCCGTTTGCGGGCATTTGGCAAAAGCGGGAAACAGCCGGCTTATTTTTTTTCGCTGTTCATTTCTCCGTAAGCGGTCTGGATGAGGGCGTTGCCCCTCACTTTGATGGCTGAAGTATGCTCTGTAAACTGAGCGATAATCACTTCACCTTTGTCCAGCTTTTCAGAATGGTGGAATTTCGTATCCGTTCCTCTCGTTAAACCGATGACGTTCACACCGTCCTCGACCGCTTTAATGACGACAAAATCACTTGAATGCTTTGAATTCATATCTGCACCCTCTATCATAATTAATCCGCACGTTTAATATGTTCTAACACTTCGGAACGCGCCGCAGCGTCATCTTTAAAAATACCTCTTACAGCGGAAGTTACCGTTTTTGCCCCCGGCTTTCTTACGCCTCTCATCGTCATGCACATATGCTCAGCTTCAACGACAACCATGACGCCGTGGGGATCTAAGGTGTCTACGATGCTTTCTGCAATCGTTGAAGTAATGCGCTCCTGCAGCTGCGGGCGTTTTGAAACGGCTTCCACTGCACGCGCCAATTTACTCAGGCCTGTCACTTTACCGCCGCGCGGAATGTAGGCAATATGCGCTTTTCCGTAAAAAGGAACAAGATGATGTTCACACATAGAATGAAACGCGATATCTTTTACAAGAACAAGCTCCTCGTGGTCCTCGCCGAAAACGGTTTTGAAATGCTCTTTCGGGTCTTCATTTAACCCCGAGAATACTTCCGCGTACATTTTCGCCACGCGTTTCGGTGTATCTAAAAGACCTTCCCGGTCCGGGTCTTCTCCAATCGCCTCTAAAATCTGGCGAACTGCCTGTTCAATCTGTTCTTTATTAACTTCTTTCATTGTCTGTGTCCTCCACCATTGAATACATTTAATTTCGATTCTAGCACATTTGACGCGCCAAAAGCAAAACGAAAGTCCTGCCCGGAGACCGAGGCTGCTTAAATATGAAAAGCCCCTTTATCAAGGGGCTTTTCTGTGAAGAAACAAAGTGTATGTATCAGATGCATACACGATCTATATTCACAATTATTTTCCTGCAACAGCGTCTTTAAGAGCTTTACCTGGTTTGAAAGCAGGTACCTTGCTTGCAGGGATTTCGATTTCTTCACCTGTTTGCGGGTTACGTCCTTTACGTGCAGAACGCTCGCGCACCTCAAAGTTACCGAAACCGATCAGTTGGATTTTATCACCATTTTTAAGTGCATCTAAAATCGTATCAAAAACAGAATCAACTGCTTTTGTAGCGTCTTTTTTAGACAATTCGCTTGCTTCTGCAACCGCATTGATTAGTTCTGTCTTGTTCATGCCTTTCACCTCCTCCCAAAAGGGTATCAATTCAGCAGTTTATTATCATTTCTTCACAGTTCAGCCTGATTCTAAACCTGTCTTATAAAAAATCAAAGCAGGGAAGAACAGACAAGTAAACGGCTTTTCAAAAGAAAACAGACACTTTGAGGAATGTTTGTCCAACAAAGTGAAGATTTTCTGTAAGTAGAGTAACACATATAAAAAGCCATATCAAGCATTTTAAAGCCCCAATCCCTTGCTCGTCAAGGTTTTCGCGTGTTTTACCGAACAAATATTCCTTTTTTTGCTTTTTTCCTCCTAATCCTTGATTGATTTCCAGTATCTAAAAGACAAAAAAAGACCCCCCGTTTCAGGAAGAGGTCCTTCAGCTTACAAAATAATGGCGATCAGGCCGCCTGAGCCTTCGTTTATAATTCTCTCAAGCGTTTCTTTCAGTTTATATCTCGCATTTTCCGGCATAAGCGACAGTTTCGCCGAGATTCCTTCTCTTACGATCGAGCTCAATGATCTTCCGAAAATATCGGAGTTCCAGATCGAAAGCGGATCATCCTCAAAGTCCTGCATTAAGTAGCGGACAAGCTCTTCGCTTTGCTTTTCCGTCCCGATGATCGGCGCGAATTCACTTTCCACATCCACTTTTATCATATGAATGGACGGGGCGACCGCTTTCAGCCTTACTCCGAATCTTGATCCCTGTCTGATGATTTCCGGTTCATCAAGGCTCATATCCGTTAAGGCCGGGGCTGCAATGCCGTAGCCGGTCTGTTTCACCATTTTCAGCGCGTCTGAAACCTGATCATATTCCTTTTTCGCGTGGGCGAAGTCCTGCATTAATTCAAGCAGGTGGTCTTTCCCGCGGATTTCAACGCCCACTACTTCTTTTAAAATCTGGTCGTATAAATGATCCGGCGCGTATAAATCAATTTCTGCGACACCCTGGCCAAGTTCAATTCCGGCCAATCCGGCGCTTTCGATAAACTCAAATTCACTGAAGTGGCCGACAACCCGGTCGACGTCGCGCAGTCGTTTGATATCTTTTACGGTTTCTTTCACTGATTCCTGGTAACTCTCTCTGAGCCAGTGATTTTCTTTCAGCACCATGACCCAGCTCGGAAGGTTGACATTCACTTCCAGCACAGGGAACTCGTAAAGCGCTTCTCTGAGAACGCTTAACACATCTGTTTCCCTCATGCTTTCAACACTCATGGCGAGAACGGGGATATCATATTTCGCGCTTAATTCAGCTCTGAGCGCTTCTGTTTCCGGGTGGTACGGCTTCACCGAGTTGATGACCATAATAAACGGTTTGCCGACTTCCTTCAGCTCGTCAATGACTCTTTCTTCCGCTTCTACGTAATCGCCCCGCGCAATATCACCGATTGAGCCGTCCGTCGTAATGACGACCCCGATTGTGGAATGTTCCTGGATGACTTTTCTCGTACCGATCTCCGCCGCTTCATGAAAGGGAATCGGTTCTTCGTACCATGGTGTATTGATCATTCTCGGGCCGTTTTCATCTTCATATCCCTTCGCACCGGGAACCGTGTATCCCACACAATCCACAAGACGGATATTGACGTCAAGCCCTTCTGCCACATGTACGGACATGGCTTGATTCGGAACAAATTTTGGTTCTGTGGTCATAATCGTTTTTCCTGCTGCGCTTTGCGGAAGCTCATCCTGCGCCCGCGCTCGATCGGCTTCATTGCTGATATTCGGGAGCACCACGAGCTCCATAAATTTTTTAATAAATGTAGATTTCCCTGTACGGACAGCGCCGACGACTCCTAAGTATATATCGCCTCCTGTTCGTTCAGCGATATCCTTGAAAATATCGACCTTTTCCAAGTGATCCCCTCCCGGACTTCCTATCCTTATCATTTTTCATTCACCATTCTTCAATCAAATACAGGACACTATATGTGTATGACGTTGTCCTATTTCAATATGACATCTTTAGAAAATTTTCAGGCAATCTTTTCTATCGGAATCAAAAAAACCTTTCTCCCTATTTGTATGCGCGGGAGAAAGGTTCATTCCTGTTTCGTTTTACTTTCTAAAAAAACGGGTTCCTGTTTTTCATTTACGGTGTATGTGACTGAAAAGGCCGGGACGAAAGGCGTCTCTTTCCATAAAATATCCTGAATTTCCGCGCCCGGTCTGATTTTCTTTTTGTTTTCTTTCAGACAGCGGGCGAGATCGACGCGATAGTCGGCATAGATTTCTCCGTCAGCGCCGATTAAAAGCGGCAGAGACGTGCCTGAAACCGGACTTTTGACTGAAGGAGTGTCTTTCATGCCGAGCTTTTTTTTATTTAAAGTGAACAGCCCTTTTGAAACAGCATCCTCATAGGGCGGATATGTATGTTTTTCCTGATACATTTTAACACGCAGCTTCATATCGCGGATTGCCTCAGCCATTTGGAGATCGATCAGCTTCACGGTAGGCTTATTTTCCACATCGACAAGCACGTATTGGTACATTCCTCCGCTTTCAAAAGCTGATGCCGGCGGCTCCTCTATATATCTGGGCGCGAGCCGCTTAAAATCTATCGGATATTTTTGATAGATCGGTGTTTTCATATCTTTTGTCTGAATCGGCAGAAGTCCGCCGTTCGCCTTTTTAAACTCATCCACTGCCGCTTGAACCTGCTGAAGCTGATGCTTGTAAGATACTTTATTTTCAGTTTTTTCCGCTTCAGGATACAGACAGCCGGACAGCAGAAGCACCGCAAATGCCGTTATGACGGCCATTTTCATCTTATGCATTCCGCGCCCCCTTTTTTGCTTATTCATTGACAGGTCCGCTGAAAACGACCATTAACACGATCAATCCCGAGATGACCATACAGGCATAAGCGAGCGAAGAAACTGCTGCTTTGATCAGCTTGTTTTTCACTTTGTACCTGCTGACATAAATAGAGGCCACCGCAACAAACATTAATCCCATAGCACCAAGCGCAAACCACATTTTCATCAATGCCACACTCACGTCCGTGCCCCCCGTCCCATCATTGTAAGCGTTATATTTCATTTTAATATACAAATGTTGAAAAGATCAACAGGTTTTCCATCTATTGAAAAAACAAAAAAACTGAAGCAAAGAGGGGGACTTTGCTTCAGTCAAGTTGACTATATTCACCTATACGTCTGAGATACACTCTCTTGGACTTCGATGCTATAGTATGCGTAGATGCGTACGTCTGCATCCTCTTCTGCCTAAATCAGCAAATGTTTTAAGCGATTTCAGCCGGAGAGTTCCGCGTTTTGGACTTTCGTCATTTCAGAATATGCAGACGGTATGTTATTGTCACTTCACCCGGTTTTCGAATGTGTTGACCAAGTCTTCCATCTCATGGGTTTTCACTCTGGCCATTAAAGATTCTACGGCCGTTTCTACCTTCTGCCCGTTAAATAACACTTGGTGAAGCGCCTCTGTAATCGGCATTTTCACTTGGTATTTTTGAGAAAGCTGATACGCCGCTTTCGTCGTCCGCACGCCTTCAACAACCATTCCCATCTTGTCAAGGACAGCCTCCAGCTTGTACCCTTTGCCGAGCAGGTTGCCGGCGCGCCAATTGCGGGAATGGACGCTCGTACACGTCACGATTAAGTCGCCTACGCCAGTCAGGCCGGAAAAGGTGAGAGGGTTTCCGCCCATCTTTGTGCCGAGTCTGGCGATTTCAGCGAGACCGCGGGTGATCAGGGCCGCTTTTGCGTTATCTCCGTATCCCAACCCGTCTGTAATTCCCGCTGCCAGAGCGATGATGTTCTTTAACGCTCCCCCTATTTCAACACCGATCATATCCGGATTGGTATAGACACGGAAATGCTGGTTCATAAATAGATCCTGAACTGCTTCTGCAGCCTCGATATTTTTTGAAGATGATGTAACAGTCGTCGGGTGTCTCAATCCTACTTCCTCAGCGTGGCTCGGCCCTGAAAGCACAACGATGTCTTTTCTGTACTCCTCAGGCAGCTCCTCTTCCATTAATTCTGAAATGCGGAGAAGCGAATCCGGCTCAATTCCTTTGCTGACATGAACAAAGATCGACTGTTTCGGGATGTAAGGCAGAGCCTTTTTCAGCACTTCCCGAATGGCTTTTGTCGGAACCGCCACAATGATGAAGTCAGCTCCTTTTAAAGCCTCGCTTAAATCAGCTGTGCCGATGATAGAGCTTGACAGCTCCACCCCCGGCAGATAATCTTTGTTTTCATGCAGCCCGTTGATTTGATCGATCAATTCGGCACGGTGCCCCCACATCATGACCTGATGTCCGTTATCAGCCAGCACTAAAGAAAGTGCAGTGCCCCAGCTTCCCGCTCCAAGCATTGCCACTTTTTTCATCTCTGTATCACACCTTTTTATTTTCTTGCTCTTGCAAATATTTTAATTGGCGTACCTTCAAATCCGAAAGCATCACGGATTCGGTTTTCTAAAAAGCGTTCATAAGAAAAATGCATCAGTTCCGGATCGTTGACAAAAACAACGAAGCTCGGCGGTTTAACAGCGACTTGAGTCGCATAATAAATTTTCAGACGGGAGCCATTGTGCGTCGGAGTCGGATTCATGGCGACCGCATCCATGATGACGTCATTTAAGACATTTGTCTGCACGCGGAGAGAGTGGTTTTCACTCGCTTTAATAATCGCAGGCATGAGTGTATGAATCCGCTTTGTCGTCAGTGCCGACATGAACAGTACCGGCGCATAATCGAGAAATTGGAAATGCTCCCGTATATTCTGTTCAAATTCTTTCATCGTGCGTTCGTCTTTATCAACGGCATCCCATTTGTTTACGACGATGACGACGGCTTTACCTGCTTCATGGGCATATCCGGCGATCCGCTTGTCCTGCTCAAGGATGCCTTCTTCAGCGTTCAGTACCACGCCGACGACGTCTGAGCGGTCAATGGCTTTTAATGCCCGAAGCACGCTGTATTTTTCTGTTGTTTCATATACTTTTCCCTTTTTTCTCATGCCCGCCGTGTCAACAATCACAAATTCCTGCTGGTTATAAGTGAATGCCGTATCTACAGCGTCTCTCGTCGTTCCCGCCACGTTGCTCACGATAACCCGCTCTTCGCCGAGCATCGCATTGACAAGAGAGGATTTTCCGACATTCGGACGGCCGATCAGGCAGAATTGAACGACATCATCATTATACTTCGTTTCGGGAATGTTTTTAAAATGCTCGGCACAAGCATCGAGCAAATCTCCCAATCCCAAACCGTGAGTACCGGAAATCGGATAAGGCTCTCCAAAACCGAGCGCGTAAAAGTCATAGATGTTCGCTCTCATTTCGGTATTATCTAATTTATTAACGGCTAATACGACCGGTTTTTTCGTCCGGTACAATATTTTTGCCACTTCTTCATCCGCAGACGTTACACCTTCGCGGCCGTTCACCATAAAGATGATCACATCAGCCTCGTCCATGGCGATTTCGGCCTGCTGGCGGATCTGTGTCAGAAACGGTTCGTCTCCGATGTCAATTCCGCCCGTGTCAATCAGGTTAAAATCATAATTCAGCCATTCCGCCGAACTGTATATCCGGTCCCGCGTCACTCCGGGGGTATCTTCTACTATTGAAATTCTTTCACCCGCAATCCGGTTAAAGATTGTGGATTTTCCCACATTCGGTCTTCCGACAATGGCTACGACAGGTTTACCCATAGTACCCTTCCTTTCAATCCAGCCGCTTACATTTTCACAAAAATTGTTCAACCGGTTATTAAAATCATCTTCGCTATGAAAAGAACCCTTCAAACAGAAGGGCTTAACTCATTTATTATATCAGTTTTCACCGAGATCACAATGTATTCTTCGAAATGTTTCGCATTCATGCAACAGTCTCCGTCCGTTTTCAAGACATTTTGGTGGCCCCTTTGCCCTGCTTTTTGCTTTTTTGGCTGATGCGAGCCGCAAGCTGTTCATAGGTAGTCAGCCCGATAAGCAGAATCACTCCCGCCGAGCAGCCTGAAAGCCATTGATAGCCCCCGACGGCTGCCGCACCTGCAATTTTGTGAATGACCGCCGAATACAATAACTCTCCCTGGCACATGCCGAGAACAAAAAGACAAAGCCTCTCAGGAAATCGCCCCTCAACAGAAACCGTAATAACGGTAAGCAGTATGACAGCCGCCCACTCAGGTTTTATGATAAACCAAACGGGATCATATAATGCAAAAAGAAATATAAAGCTGTACGCTGCAGCAGCCGTAAGATGAATCAGGACATTACGGAGCCGCTTATGCATGCCGAGACTCCCCGCGTAAACAAATGCGGCAGCAAAAAACATGACATATGCCACGTTCAGTGTAAAATAAGCGGTCATCTGATGTATGCTTGCCATCATATTAGTCAAAATAAAGACTGATACGTAAAAACGGCTTTTCGTTTTGGCAAAAATAAAAGTCGCAAGTATCCATAAAAACCACATCGACCAGTAATAATAAAACGGTTCCATAAATCGCTCCTCCTTTGATCAGTATGGAGCGGGAACGCATTTTTTAAACCAATTATCCTGAAAGGAGCGGATGATGATGGGAAAAGACAGACAGGAGAAAAAACTGAAAGCCTCCCGCCGAGTGGAATCGGACCGCGACGATTCGATTCACCATAAAGGAGCGACAAGCCTCGAGCAAAACGGGGAATTCCGAAAAAGAAAATCGTAAAGCAAAAAAGGCATGCGGGTCCGCATGCCTTTTAACGTCGGCTGAAACGGGATGTGTCAATTCCCCGTTCAGAAAGCCAGTGATGTGTGTCACCTTTTATGACCAAAGGCGCCTTTTGCAATTGGGCGACCGTTTGACACCCAAGGACGGTCATAATCATTTTGAGCTCTTGTAAAAGCGCCGTCATCTCGTCAAAAAGACCCTCTTCTCCTTTTGAGGTGAGAGCTTTCAGGAATGTGCCCGCCATTCCCGCGCAGCATGCGCCGAGAGCAATCGATTTGGCGACATCCAGCGCACTTTGCAGCCCTCCGGATGCGATAACAGATTGATCAGCGGAAAGCGAACGGATTTCAGCTAAACTTGCGGCTGTAGAAATTCCCCACGTGTTAAAAAATTGAAGCGCCTTCTCTCTGCGCAGATTTTCAATTTTAGAGAAATTTGTCCCGCCGTATCCGCCGGCATCAACGGCTGCCGCCCCGGCATCAAATAACCGCCGTGCGGATTCCCTGCTCATGCCGAAGCCGACTTCTTTGACAAAAACGGGCACTCCCGCTGTATCGGCAATCCGCTCAATGCGGCTGAGGGCGCCCGTAAAGCTTCTGTCTCCCTCAGGCATGACGATCTCCTGAATCACATTCAAATGAATCTGGAGGGCGTCTGCTTCAATCATATCAACTGCCCTTTTCGCCTGCTCGGCGTCCGCCTCGCTGCCTAAATTCGCAAATATTAAACCGTCCGGATTCTCTTTTCTGACGATTTCGTAGGAATACCGTTCAGCGGGATCTTTCAGTGCCGACATTTGCGAACCGACAGCCAGCGGCATGCCGGCTTTGCGCGCGGCTCTTGCCAGTGACCTGTTAATTTCATATGTAAGCTGTCCGCCGCCGCCTGTCATCGCATTGATAAAAATCGGCGAACTGCTTGTGAGTCCGCCGATTTTCGTTGAGATATCCACTTTTTCCAATGCAAGGTCTGGCAGGCTGACATGAACAAACGTAATATCATCAAACCCCGTTTCCCGGCTTTGGCCGGTAGACAGCGCATGATTTATATGTTCTCTTTTGCGTTCTGCTCGTGTCACGTTTTATCACCAATTTATTTTAATTTATTAAGCTTGTCCCCGATTAAATCGCCAAGCTGAAAGCCTGTGCTCGGCTCTTCTTTCGCCTGATATTGACGGAAGTCCTCCTGATCGGCTTTCGGCGCTTCTTCAAGCTCACGCATGCTTAAGGAGATGCGCTCTTCGCTTTCGTTCACGTCAAGCACTTTCACTTTAACAGTCTGTCCTTCTTCAAGCACTTCATGCGGCGTTCCGATATGTTTATTGGAAATTTGCGAAATGTGCACAAGTCCTTCCACGCCCGGAAGAATTTCAACGAAGGCGCCGAAGCTTACAAGGCGCTGCACTTTTCCTTCAAGCACATCTCCCTGTTTTACCTTTTCGCCGATCTGGCTCCAAGGTCCCGGCAGCGTTTCTTTAATAGATAAAGAAATACGTTCGTTATCGCGGTCTACGGACAGTACTTTCACTTTTACGTCCTGACCTTCCTCCACCACGTCAGACGGTTTTTCGACGTGTGAATGAGACAGCTGCGAAATATGAACAAGTCCGTCGATTCCGCCGATGTCGACAAACGCGCCGAAATCAGTCAGGCGCTGCACTTTTCCTTCTAGCACGCTTCCAACTTCAAGCGTTTGGAGAAAATCATGCTTTTTGGCTGTCTGTTCTTTTTCCACCACAGCCCGGTGTGACAGAATCACCCGGTTTTTATCACGGTCAAGTTCAACGACGATAAGAGAGAGAGTTTTCCCTTTATAGTCAGTGAAATCCTCGACGAAATGAGCTTCGACAAGTGATGCGGGAATAAAGCCGCGAACGCCGATATCAACGACGAGACCGCCTTTCACCACATCTTTCACTTCAGCTTCAAACACTTCTTTTGTTTCGAATTTTTTTTCAAGGTCTTCCCAAGCGCGGTCAGCATCAACGGCACGTTTAGATAAAATCAAAGCATCGTCTTCCACTTTTGTTACTTTCAGGTCAAGCTCGTCGTCAACTTTTACGACATCCGATGCTTTCTCTACATGAAGACTTGATAATTCACTGATTGGAATGATCCCGGATTGTTTGACATTGATAATTTCGACATCTACATGCTTGTCCTCTACCTTTGTCACAATCCCTTTTACTACATCTCCAACCTCTGGCACTTGAACATCAATTTGATTCATTTCCTCTGTCATTTGAATAACCTCCTTGGTCCAAACCTACACAGCTTAATTAAAACGGTTTGAAAGCTGAACATGTGAATGTCCGCTTTCCAGCCGAATATGTATTAAAGAATCATCCAAAAAAAGATTTTGAATGATCAATAAAAAGTTTTATTAGTATTAACTTCTAATAAAAGGACTGGTTTGTCAAGCAATAACATCTTGTCTTTTGAAAAAAATTAAAATGAGCTCCGCCCGATGTTAACGTGATTTCTGTTCAACGATCTCCAGAATTTTTCCTGCGACTTCGGGAATGCCCAGTGACGTTGTATCGATTTCAACCGCGTCATCCGCTTTGCGCAGCGGGGAAACTTCCCTCTCTGAATCGAGTTTATCGCGTCTTGCAATTTCTTCAATGAGCGTCTCGTAATTCACGTCATAGCCCTTTTTCTTATTTTCTTCATATCGGCGCTTCGCTCTTTCTTCTACGGACGCCAAAAGGAAGATTTTCACTTCCGCATCAGGCAGCACGTGAGTTCCGATATCACGGCCGTCCATGACGACGCCGCCTTTTTCTCCGAGCTGCTGCTGTCTTTTCACCATTTCTTCTCTGACGCCTTTATGCTTGGCGGCGATTGATACTTGGTTGCTGACTTCGTCTTTTCGGATTTCTTCTGTTACATCTTCTCCGTTTACCAGAACGATTTGTCCTTCCGGAGCGGATACAAGCTCAATTTCCGTACGCTTCAAAAGCTCTGTGAGCGCGGCTTCATCCGTTAAATCGGCATTTTGCTTGAGCGCTGTATATGTAATGGCACGATACATCGCTCCCGTGTCAATGTACACATATGATTTTTTCTCAGCCACTATTTTAGCAACGGTGCTTTTTCCGGCAGCCGCCGGACCGTCGATTGCAATTGATAATTTCTTGTCCATAATCTCTCTCCTTGCTCTTTACTCCTCTATGGATTGTATCATGAACTGTCCGAAAAGGGGCGAAAAAATTGAGACGATTTACCGCTTTACCGTTTCAATCCATTCTTTTTTCTCCATTTTATCCACTCCTTCATATTTCACAGCTTTCGAAATATAAGGTTCAATAGGCTGATAATGAAGCAAAAACTGTACCGCGCCCAAAATAACGAGCTGAATGCAGACCAATTTGACCAGCAGACGTTCAAATGTTTTCATACACGCGCACCTCCATTAGGATTAGTATGGAAAAGTGCGCTGCAGTTTATTCCGGCTGACGGTTTCTTCTCTGCTGCAACTGCGCGCGCATACAGTATCGGAGTATATGCTGCTGAGACGCGGGATCGATGTCTGTAAATTCAAGCGTCATTTTTCGTTTCGCCGCCTTTTCATCATAAAAAACCCGCTGGGTAACAGCCTCGGCCGTTATATCCGCTGTATTTTCCTTTTCGGAAAGAGAAAACGAAACATGCAGCTTTTCACCCGGTTCCGCGGAAATATGTTCAGGCAGCACAACTGCAATTCCGCCCGCGCTCATATTAGAAGAAACCGTTTGAAAGGCGGTTTTTTCCGCTTCCATTTTGACGGCTACATCCAATACAGCGTCTGCACGGACGTACCGGCGTCTTTGAATCCGCTTCATTTCTTCCTTAGGGGGAATATCCAGTCCGATCATCGGGATGGGATCTTTTTTCTTCCCTTTGATTATGGTTTTAAATTGATAAGGCACTTGGCCGTTCCCCATAAATTCAGCTGTTATCTCCAACCCTTTGTGCAAAAAGACCGTCCGTCCCGTATCCAGATCGACGGGATATGAGATGTACAGTTCACCGCTTTCAATACTGACTGCTTTGCTCCTCGCTTTTTTGAACTCATTGTTCTCTATGTATTCAATCCAAATATAATCTCCGACAGCTATCATGGGCCTTCACTCTTTCATTATTTATGCTTTTATTAAAGCATGTAATGAAAAAAAGGAAAAGACTTTTAGTCCTTTCCTCCTTTATTTTTATAGGTCTTTATATATAGGTTCTGCACTTTTTAATTTTTCTATTTTTTCTTCTTTTCCGTCGTCCGCATTGATGAACATTTGATATGTGTCTTTCCCGATCGTCCCGAGCATTTCATAGCAAAGCACTTCCTGGCCGAGTTCATTCGTGATCAGTGCCTGTCGCGTCTCCCGGACTTCAACATTTTTATTCAGCTTCGCTTTCGCTTCATCAGCCGATAAAGCCGGAGCCGGAATTGTTCTCGTGCGGTGCGCCGCCAAATAATCACGCGCGGAGAAGCCGACGACTTCACCGTCATCCAGCGCCACCTTCATCCGGATGGCTTCCGGATAAATACGGACGTTTTTCTCAACGGGAATAAAAGAAAAGACGCCGATGTTGTTATATTGCGCGCTTTCATCAATTTCGAGATTTTTTGTTTCATAACCGTTTTTCTTTAAAAACGCGACGGCCCGGTTAGATGCTTCATTGAGGCTGATCTTTTGTTTCTTCACGGCCCGCTTTTGAATTAAATAGACCGGATGTCCGCCTTTTTGGGTAATATCCATATAGATAAAAGACTTGCTGTCGGCGTCTTTCATGCGGATGCTGTATACGTCCCGATTCGTCTTCCGGCCGCTTTTGACTACTTTAATGGAATAATTATGATCAGGCGCAAACCGTTGCGCGATTTTAACCGCTTCTTTTTCTGTAATTTGTTTTCCTTTCAGATGCGTAAAGCCTTTTCGTTCTGTATTTGCGCTTGTAAACGTAGGGCTGGTGCTGTCTTCAGAAAAAGCGCCTACATTTTTTTCGACTGTTTTAAAGCTGTCGACGATCGTATTATCGCTTTGTTTTTTGTCAGAGGCCAGCGCCATCTCAACATCCATCCACCGCAAATTTTTGCTCATGACGAGATGCTGGACGCTGCGCAGCTGGTTTTGAATGTTCTCCGCCTGTTTGTACAGGCTGTTCAGTGTTGTATATTCTTTATTATCAAGCGGTTTTTGATCTAAATCCCGGACCGATGTTTTATAGCTGAAATCTCCTATATTGGATAAAAACTCCTCCGTCTTATTAAAAGGCATGAGAGTCAGCGGCAGCTGGCTCACATTGTTATGAGCTTCAGATGTTATTCTCCATACATCAATGAGCGCCGGAGACAAAGATTTTTTACTGTTCATTGCAAGCGTCGTCCCGATTTTGTCGTGAAGCTGATCTACATGGTACGTCAGTTCATGAAATGCCCTCTGATAATTATTTTCCGCATGCAGAAGGACCGCATCTTTTTCCTGATGCTCTTTATATCCCCAATACCCGGTTGCGGCGATCGCGACACCGAGAACAGCGATAATGATTCCTCTAATCATGTTAACACCTCATTTTTCGTACTTTTACTCACAGAAAATGTGTTTTCCGATCTGTTTAATCTGCGGACGTCCCCAAATCCATTTGCTTGTCGCCGTATCAGGATTGAAATAATAAAGCGCGTTTTCAGAAGGGTCCCAGCCGTTAATCGCATCAAGAACTGCTTCTTTTGCTCTTTCATTCGGCTGCATATATATTTGGCCGTCGGCAACAGCGGTAAACGCGAGCGGTTCGAAAATGACGCCGGCCACCGTATTCGGAAATAACGGGCTTTTAATACGGTTTAAAATAACAGCGGCGATGGCAACCTGTCCTTCAAACGGCTCACCGCGCGCTTCCCCGTACACAGCCTGCGCCAGAAGATTGATGTCGTTGTTTGAGAAACCGCCCGGCATATTGGCCGCTGTCGTATTTTGCTTTTGATTTGACTGACCGCCTGTATTGTTTTGCGGTTTTTGAGCGGGCTTATTCGTTCCAGCAGACTTCTGGGCGCCGGCTGACGGTTTCGTTTGGTTTTTTAAAGGAACGTTGCCATAATGGGTGAACGTATTCCCTTTTTGAATCTGCTCCATTACATATTCGCGGTAGTATTTTGATTTTGAAATCAGCACCTGCTTGGTTTTCGCGCCGACGAGGCCGTCAACCGGCTTCATGCCGAATTTCTCCTGAAAATTCCGTACGGCCCAGTATGTCGTCCAGCCGTAAACACCATCGATTTTCCCGTTATAAAACCCGTTATATTGCAGACGGGCCTGCAATTCTATAACATCATCACCCGTTGCGCCTCTTTGAATCACTTGATTTGAAAACGCATGGGCCGTTTCATGATCGAAGATAGCGGCGGCGAATGAAAATAGAATGAGACAAGCCATAAACGCTCCTTTACACTTCATCTTTTCAAGCCTCCTCCAGCAAAATTTAAAGTGTATCCGTATTGTCTGTCACGAGGTTATTTTTATGCACGTTTCCTTCTTATCCCCTGTCAAGGCATAAAAAAGAAACCGCACGCGGCGCGCGGTTTCTTCAGACTTGGATTATATTGACGGAACGTGCTTTTTTTGCCTTCCTCAGCCCGAACCACCATAAAAACAGCATAAACGGCAGCATATAATATACCCAATGATTGAGGGCGGTAAGAATAAAATCGTAAGAACCGTGCAGACATGAAGGCACGACCAGTGAAATCACAAGCCACTTCACGCGGGCTTTTTTCCGCGAAAAGCGGGCTTTTCCGAGATAAAACCCCATGATCACCCCGATCAGCGCATGGCAGGAGACTGGCAGAATCGCCCTGATGAAAGCATGCTCAACACCGTGGCCGAATAAATAAAGGATATTTTCAAGCGTCGCAAAGCCTAATGACACACTGGCCCCGTAAACGATTCCGTCATAATGCTCATCAAAATGAGCATGCGGGTACACACTGATCATCAAAACAAACCATTTCACCGATTCTTCCAAGAAGCCCGAAGACAAAAACGAAACGAAAAAGCTTCCTCCCCCTACATGCTCTTTTTCAAGAACATACTGGATGAACATGGTCGGAAACACAAGTACAACTCCGAGAAAAAAAGACCTCAGCACCATATGTACGGGTTCATTGTCATATTGATCTTTTAAATAAAAATAGCTTAACAGCGCAATGCCGGGAGCAATTCCTGCAGAGATGATTGCAAACATCAGGCAACCTCTTTCCTTTATATTCCTATATCTATCGTACCATGTTGTTCATATTTTTACATCTTCCAATTTCTAAAAAAAGAGCATATGAATGATCATATGCTCTCTGCACCAAGCCGTCTTGAAATTTCGTTTGCGATCAAGCCGCCGTGAAAACGGCCGTTCTCGATAAAAATTTCATTAGCGTTATTTCCCGCTGCGATAACCCCGGCAATAAAAACACCATCAACATTTGTTTCCATCGTTTCTTCCCGGAAAAACGGCCGGCCTGATTCTGCATCAATCTGCACACCGATTTTTTCAAGAAATCCGTGATCGGGATGATATCCTGTCATGGCAAATACGAAATCGTTTTTCAGCCTGACCGTCTCATTCCTGCCGGAGCGGAAAATGATCTCATCTTCCGTCACTTCTTCAAGACAAGCGCCGAATTCCATCCGGATTGTTCCGTTTCTGACGAGGGCCTCAAACTCAGGCAGAATCCACGGCTTGATGCTCGGGGAGTACTCATTTCCTCTGTAAAGCACCGTAACGCGCGCGCCGGACTTCACCAATTCCAAAGCCGCATCTACACTTGAGTTTTTCCCGCCGATCACCGCGACATCTTTATCAAAATAAGGATGGCCTTCTTTAAAGTAATGAAATACCTTAGGAAGCTCTTCACCCGGTATGTTCATATAATTCGGATGATCATAATATCCTGTCGCGATAATACAAAACGGAGTGAGATAGCGGTCTTTTGACGTTTCAACAAGAAAACGGCCGTCTTCTTGTTTCGTGACGCGCTCCACCGTTTCAAAGGCGTTTACACGAAGCTCTTTTCTTCTGACAACCTCTCTGTAGTACGAGAGAGCCTGTATTCGGACCGGTTTTCTGTTTTCCGTTATAAAGGCGACATCGCCGATCTCCAGTTTTTCACTTGAACTGAAAAAAGTTTGATGTGTCGGATAGTGATAAATGCTGTTTACGACATTTCCTTTTTCGATCACAAGGGCGTTTACGCCAATTTGCTTCAGATGTATAGCCGCCGATAATCCGCAAGGACCTCCGCCTATTATAATTGCTTTTTCTTCTGTCATGTCCTTCAACTCCTGCGATTTGGCATTTCCATCATAAGTTTCCACTCATATAAAAAATCTCCTATATTATCATAGGAGATTTTTTTTGTTTATGCAAACGATTGGTTTATATCCAGCCTCTGAAACGCGAAGCCTCCGCCATTTTCCGCACGCCGACCATGTAAGCCGCAAGCCTCATGTCAATCCGGCGGTTTTGGGACATTTCATAAATATTATTAAACGATTTTACCATCATATTTTCCAGTTTTTCTTCGACTTCTTCTTCACTCCAGTAGAAGCCCTGGTTATTTTGAACCCATTCGAAATAAGAAACCGTTACACCGCCGGCACTCGCCAGAACATCGGGAACCAGCAGCGTTCCTTTGTCTGTCAGGATTTTCGTTCCTTCCAGTGTCGTCGGTCCGTTTGCCGCTTCTACTACGATTTTCGCTTTGATGCGGTCAGCATTTTCTTCTGTAATTTGGTTTTCGATCGCTGCCGGGACCAGTATATCACAGTCAAGCTCAAGCAGCTCCTGATTCGTAATGGTATCATTGAAAAGCTTCGTCACTGTTCCGAAACTGTCTCTGCGGTCAAGCAAATAATCAATATCAAGACCGTCCGGATCGTAAAGACCTCCGTACGCGTCAGAAATTCCGACAACTTTCGCGCCGGCGTCATGCATAAATTTCGCCAGATAGCTGCCCGCGTTTCCGAAACCTTGTACGACGACGCGCGCGTTCTGAATATCGAGGCCTTTTTTCTTGGCCGCTTCTTTAATGCAGATGGTGACGCCTTTTGCCGTAGCTGATTCCCTGCCGTGGGATCCGCCGAGTACAAGCGGTTTCCCCGTAATAAAGCCGGGTGAGTTAAATTCATCAATTCGTGAATATTCATCCATCATCCAAGCCATAATCTGCGAGTTTGTAAATACGTCAGGTGCCGGGACATCTTTAGTCGGTCCGACAATCTGACTGATTGCTCTGACGTATCCTCTGCTCAGTCTTTCAAGCTCTCTGAATGACATATTTCTCGGATCACAAACAATTCCGCCTTTACCACCGCCATAAGGAAGATCAATAATGCCGCATTTTAAACTCATCCAGATGGAAAGTGCTTTCACCTCTTTTTCAGTTACATTCGGGTGAAAACGAATACCGCCTTTTGTCGGACCTACGGAATCATTGTGCTGCGCACGATAGCCTGTAAATATCTTCACAGACCCGTCATCCATCCGAACCGGAATTTTAACCGTTAATAATCTGAGCGGCTCTTTCAGCAGTTCATACACTTCTTCTGGATACCCCAATTTTTCCAGAGCTTTATGTATTACGGTTTGGGTTGATTTTAATACATCATGTTTGTCTTCTTCATTATGACCGGTGAATCGATCGGCTGCCATTTGAGTTAACCTCCTAAAATCTTCTGTTTCTCTCATGCTCCCTTTCAGTGACTAGTATACACCTTCAATATCTCCGTGCATAGAAGAAAGACAATGATTTTTCCATTATTTCGCTAAAAAAAACGGCCGCTGAAAACAGCGGCCGTTTCATCTTTTTTATGAAAAATGTTTCTGGATGGTCTCTACAGCATTGCCGTCCATGATGAGTTTTCCGTATTCATGGAGCCTGTAAATCGTGATCGTCGCCGGATGCCCGTATTCGGCCAGCACCGCGATAACGCCTTCGGCAGAACGGGAGCCGAGGTCTTCAAGACTTACATAGTATTGGTTCTCATAGTGGTAGACGGTTCCGCCGGTAATCCCGATGCGATGAAGGCTCCCGGCAAGCTGAATGATATCTTCAAACGAATGGAACTGATAAATAATATCCGGGCTTTCGTCAAGTTTGACCTGCATCTCGATATAATCATCGTCATATTCGTCATCTTCTGCGTCCGCGTCATGATTTTTCGTTACAATCACAACCATGCCTTGTGCCTGAAGAGAATATACTTCCACCGCGATCGGACCATTCGCTTCAAAGCCGAGCTCTGTATTTGCTTCATTCATCATATCTTTAAATAACTGGTGGACTTTAAACGAGTCCTTCCAGAGGTCTTCTTTTGTCAATCCCCGATCAGTGAGATCGTCGAGGGTTAAAAAGATTTTAATCTTATTGTAGTTCAGACGCTCAAGCCGCATAATGTTCCCTCCTGCCTCTTCTTGCACACAAATCATATAACACAGTATATGAATAAATGAGTCATAGGTTCTTAATTTGTTATCAGTTTACACCGTGTACAGCGGGAAGACAAGCAGAATGCCGTTTTTTATCGGAACGGCCGGGTTTGTTTCAGGAAAACGGCTCATCAGGTCCGCACAGTGTAATCATATGCGTCTCCGGTTTCGCTCCGAGCCTCAGCGGAACTTTTGTCGTGCCGTAGCCGTTGCTGATCAGGTAATGCGCTTTCTTTACCGTTCCCGTCCCGCCCAACTCATACGGCCCGAACCGGCCGAAACGGATTTGGCCGCCGTGCGTATGGCCGCTGAACACAGCATCAATTCCGTCAGACTCATTCATCTGCTCATGGATTTCCGGGTTATGGCAAAGCAGGAGATTTACTTCGTTTGCATCCGTATGTCTGACCGCAGATTCGTAATCATCCATCATCATCCGGATATCATCCACGCCGCAGATCGTAACGGTTTCCCCTTTATAAGCAAACTGAACCGATTCATTTCTCAGCGGAATCACTTTATATGCCCTTAAAAGAGAGAGCAATTTTTGCTGGCTGACCTCGTAATCATTATTTCCCCACACATAAATGACAGGCGCAAGAGCCGTCAGACGCTTGATGTTTTCTTCAATTCTGGCGTAAGGAACTCCGCCCTCCGCCAAATCACCGCCGAGCAAAACGGCATCCGGCTTATAAACCGATGCTTCCCAGAGAAGCTTTTCATCAATTAAACGGCGGTGCACGTCAGATATAAAGAAGATGGTGAGCGGCTTCATCCCTTTCATTTTATCAAGCGTAAATGTATGTGTTTTCAGATGGCTGCCGTTTGCCGTTTTGTACATGACGGCCGCCATAACTGCAGCCGCTCCCGCCAATGAGCCGAGAATTCCCGCTGTAAGCTTCATAAATGCACTCTCCATTCTGTCATTGTCTTACATTAGACGGACAAACAAAAAAAGACGTTTCTATCCTTTCCGGAAAACGCCTCTTTTTATTTGCTTTCAAAATAAAGATTGATATCATACCGATGTTTCATTAAGTGAAAAACGGATTCTCTCGCCCGCCATTTTTCCGGCTGAGGCCATAAATCCGTGCTTTTTTGGATAATTTCACATCTCAGTTTATGAAATTCACCCTCAGCTTTTTCTTCCTTTTTTTTAAAATAATAAGAAGTGCAATACGCAAAAGCGGAAGCCATAATCCAGCACAAATAAACCGTATGGCCTAATATTTCCTGCAGAATCAGCTGCGGAGAAGCTTGAGGGGCATTAAAGCTTTTAAACACCAGCAGTACGCACATCAGGGAAAAGCAAACGAGGGACGCCCACTGCCATCTTCGGCATTGCGCGGCATAATTTTCGTATTTTAATTTCCTTTTAACCAGTGCCTGAAGCATTTGTTTTGTCGGTCCGTCAGCAAATCGGTCTAATTGCTTCCATAAAGAATCCATGCGCTTCACACCTTGTCCGTTTTCATTGGTACACTATATGAAAGCCGCGGTGAAAATATGTATTTATTCGGACAGCGGAATGTTCAGAACCTGGCCGGTATACACGTCGTTTCCGTTTAACCCGTTGTAGCTGCGGATTTTTTCTTCGCCCGCCCGGCTTTTATAATATTTCATTGAAATGCGGTAAAGCGTTTCTTTCGGCTGTACAGTATGCTGGACGGTCCGCACTTTTTGCCGGACGGTTCCGGCTTGATCACTGCCGGCAGCCGGAACCGCTTTTTCACGGACAGCCGGCGGAGACTGCTGTTTGGCCTCCGCATATTCGGTTTCTGTCGGCTTCACCACCTGTTTTTCTGAAGCCGTTTCCGTTTTTTTCGGTGTTTTTTCAATCGGTTTTTCTTTCGTTTTTTCAGATGCGGCCGTTTCTTTTTTTTCTTTGGCCTCAGACTTTTTTTCCGGCTCTTTTAAAAGAGCGGTTTCGGATGTTTCTTTCTGAACGTCCGCTTTCGGAGTAACGGCAGGCGCGCTTTCACTGTGATCTATGAAGACATCTTCATAATCCTTCGGGTCAAATCTGCTGCTGTTCGTCATATACAGAAGACCGAAAAAGACACCGATTGTCACAATAATAAACAGAACGGTCAGGAAGGTGAACAGCGGTGTTTTTGTTTTGGTTTTTTCCTTCACCTGCTCTTCCTTTTTTTTACGCTCCTCTTTTACAGACTGTCTTGTCGGGAGGCTGTCTTCAAGATATTCAATTTGTTCATCCGCGGCCGCGGCAACCTGCTGCTCGGCACGCAGCTGAGCTTTTCTTCTTTCAACTCTTGACATTTCCGTCATGCAAACCCCTCCTCACATATTGAAAACGGATTTGACAGGCAAATACCGCATCAATAATAAAATGCGCTGTAACCGGAACGAATAAATTGCCGGTCCATTCATAAATAAGCCCCAGCAAAAGACTGATGCCCGCAACCATAATAAACAGAAGCCACTTCGCCAAGTATCTGAAATGAAGCACGGTGAAAATCAAGCTGGCGGCCCATAAACCGATATGTGTCTGCAGGACGCCTCTGAATAAAATCTCTTCGCTGAACGAAATGAGAAGCGTCAAAAACAAAATGTGCAAAACCGGCCTGTTCTTAAAAAGCAGTGTATTAATACCGCCGTCATCATATAAATGCGAAGGACACCATTTCATCACCGCCAGATCGGCAAAAATGACAAGGACGGCAAGAGTTACACCGTACCATATGATTTTATCGTCACGTATATGCCAAAGCTTTAAAAAATCGTGAATATCGGTGAAAAAGAAAAAGCCAATAACCGCTGAAGCCGCCAATATGAGCAATTGGGTAACATAAAGCTGTATGACAATCTCACGGTCTGAGAGCTGATGGATCAATTCGCTTTGCCGTCTCAGCTCAACTCACCCGCAGACTCTAAACCGAAAATCCGGCCTAATTCCATCTTCCAATCTTCAAACCGCTCCATGTTTTTCTGTTCTCCTTTTTGCTCGTATGGGGCCAGATCAACTCCGCAGCTGCTGCAGCATTGTCCTGTTTGATCTTCAGGCTCATACGATTCATCAAAGTATGCCAACAGCGCTTTTCTTATACATTCTTTCCGCTCCAATAACGCCGAAAAGCGGTTCATTTTATGCAGCTTCTTTTCCACGCGGTATGTCAGTTCTTCCTGCAGCTGCTCTTTTGTGGTTTTTCCCTGCAGATACAGGTGGATGGCCGTTCGCGCCTGCGTTTCCTGAACGCCCTTACTTATAAGAACGTCCCGAAGCTTTCGCTCATCGCTCGTACCGGCGTCCCGGATGATGGCCAGAATGCCTTCCAGATCATAATCAGACAAGCTTTCTGTCTGAATAATCTGCTGCTGAAGCTCTGTATCGCCAGGCGCTCTCAGCAAAATACTGACACTCGGGCTGCCGTCGCGTCCCGCTCTGCCGATTTCCTGCATAAAGGCCTCAGCCGTTTGTGGAGGATAAAAGTGAATGACAAAGCGGATATCAGACTTGTCCACACCCATGCCGAACGCATTGGTGCAGCAAATGCAATCAAGCTGGTTATGGATAAATTGCTGCTGGATTAAGATCCTGTCGCCTGTGTCCATCCCTCCATGATAATAATCCGTCCGCTTTCCCGTTTTTTCGTTCAGCTCAGCCGCAAGCTCTTCCGCCCACTTTCTGGTCGGACAATACACGATGCCCGGGCCTTCAAGCTTTTTGACGAGATCCGTGATCCTGCTTATTTTTTCGGCATTATCAGCCAAGTGTTCAACCGTCAAAAGAATATTCGGCCGGTTGACAGAATATAGATGGCGCACTGCATGCTCAAGTCCGAGCACGTCCGTCACATCACTGAGCGTTTCTTTTGTCGCTGTTGCGGTCAGCGCCAATACAGGCGGCTTGCCGAGTGCTTGCCTGAAGGGGCCGAGCTTTGAATAATCAGGCCTGAAATCATGTCCCCATTCTGATATGCAATGAGCCTCATCAATGACAAACAAACTGACCGGGACGTTTTTCAAACGGTTCAGCACATAAGGTGACGAGAGGGCTTCAGGGGACATATAAAGAAATTTGTACCTGCTGATGTTGCTGAGAATAAAATGCCGCTCGTCAGCATTCAGCATGCTGTTTAATGCCGCAACCCGTTTTTCTCCTTTCGCTTTCAGCTGCTGCACCTGATCTTCCATTAATGAAAGGAGCGGCGAAATAATCAGCACGAGCCCGTCCATTATGTAACCCGGAAGCTGATAGCATAATGATTTTCCCCCGCCGGTCGGAAGCATGGCGATCGTATCCTTTTTCTGGAGCACGCTAGTCATAATCTCTTCCTGCCCTTTTTTAAACGAATGCAAACCAAAGTGCCGGTATAAAGCTTTATGGAGCTCAGTCATGCTGTTTCACCGTCTTTGCCAGCGCCAGCCTGATCTGAAAATAGCTGAAGCGCATCTGCATTCCTTCGCGAATCCGTTTAATTTTATTCGTTTGATGCTGTTTTGCAAATGCCGTTATCATACGCTGGTCCTCTTCAGAAATGTACTGTTCTATAAAAAATGCAGGCTGATGCAGTGATATTTCTACAATATGATCTTCGATGGTGGCGGTTTTTAAATTTCTGACCGCGGCGATTCTTTCAATCGGAAACCCTTTTTCCAAAAGCTCCAAGGTTTTTCTGGCAGACTGTGTCAGCGCGCTTTCCGCCCGCAAATCGGACAACAGCTCGCCTAGAGCCGGATGTGCACATTGCGGAAGGGATTGAATAACATAATGTACCGCTCCCCAAAACTGGACGGACACATACCATTCGTCTTCGTTCAGCTGAGAAGCGAGCTGCTTATTCGTTTTGCCGATTCTGTCGAAAGATGTTAAAGAATAGACAAAAATAAGGGCCTGCCGTTCACTTACGCCTTGCAGAAGCTGAAACAGCGCGTCATGCATTTGAACGGAGAGCTCTTTGGCGTCTCTGTTTTTGCGCAAGAACCGTTTGACCCATCTCAGCGCCTGCACATCGTTTGTAACCGGGATATATTGACTGCATTGGCGCTCTTTGTTTGACAGGACTTGAATGAGCAGGGAAAGCCGCTTCCACAAGGTAACGGCCGGCGTTTGATAATTCGCGCCGTGACAATGCTTCGGCCAAGGCCGCTCGGCAAATGCCCGTTCGAGCTTTTGAACGCCGCGTGCAGTCACTTTACACGTTCCCTCTTCTTTTCCGGCTGTAATGTATGAGTCCCCGGCGAGTTTATGCATAGAATCCGCAATGTCGCCGCGTTCACACTGAGAAGCCATGCCGAAATATTTAGCAATCTGAAACAAGCCGGCATCCTGAATGGTTTGAGACGACTTTTTTCCTTTTAATAAATGAAACACAGCACTCGGAGTCCGTTCGCCGTCTATTTTGTCCAGACAGTCGAGAACCACGGTATCAAAGTAGTTTATCGCCAATCTAAACACACCTACATTTCTTCTGTGACAAGTTTCGTTTTTTGGTTCTTTTTATTTTAACAGATTTTCATATAAATTTGACGTTTAAAGTCATCTTTTGGGGGGAAGTGCTAAAGAGAATCCCTTATGTGATAAGCATTCTCAATCATTTTTCTGTTGAAATTTGACACTAACATCATTACAATAAGTAAGAGGAATAGGTGTTATATTTAAAAAATATATAAGGTAAACCATTTGTTCCAACACGAACAATCTGGGAGGTTTTTTTTCATGGCAAAGTACACAATCGTAGATAAAGATACGTGTATTGCATGCGGCGCCTGCGGAGCTGCGGCACCAGACATTTATGATTATGATGATGAAGGCATTGCATTCGTTACACTTGACGAAAATAAAGGTGTCGTCGAAGTTCCGGAAGTGCTGGAAGAAGATATGATTGACGCATTTGAAGGATGCCCTACTGATTCAATCAAAGTTGCGGATGAGCCGTTTGAAGGCGACCCGCTGAAATACGAATAAAAAAGCCCTCCCCGTGAGAGGAGCTTTTAGTTCTTGAATAAGACTCCGGCTGTTATCGGCCGGAGTCTTATTTTTTTGCGTGATCAAACAATCAAAAAAGCGCCCGGCCTGTGTTTTACAGAGCGGGCGCTTTGGAGCGGCTATTGTGTCTGAATGCTGCGTTTTTGTTCAATCCAAGGTTTAAGCTTCGTAAAGATGAACGTAAAGACGATGGTGATGATAACGCCTTTTACAATGTTAAACGGCAGAATTCCTGCCACAACCGCCGTTTTTAATTGGCTGTTTGACAATGCCGGTGAATGTAAAAACCAAGTATACGCGGGCAGGATGAGAATATAGTTCAAAATACTCATCAGCACGGTCATTGCTGCGGTTCCGGCCAGCAGGCTCACTGCAAGTCCTTTAGCAGATTTGAGCTTTTTAAACATAAACGCCGTCGGCAGAATAAACAGCGTCCCCGCGATAAAATTGGCTGCCTGCCCTACAGGCACGCCGGCCATGCTTCCTTGAATGATATACTGCAGAATATTTTTAATCGCTTCAACCGCAATCCCCGCCGCAGGCCCGTAAACCAAAATGGCAATAATTGCAGGAACGTCACTGAAATCAATTTTCAAGTAATCCGGCAGACCCGGAAACGGGAAATTTAACAGCATAAGCACAAACGCAATGCTGCTAAGCATACTGATGACAACTAATTTTTTTACTTTCACAATGCTCTCTCCTTTTCGATCAAATCTCTCGAAAAGAGGAAAGGTTCTTTTGCACCTCAATAAAAAAACCGCTTTTAATAAAAAGCGGGAGCTTACTAAGGCTTGGCAAAGAAACGTTAGATATAAGCATCAAAACGTCTGCTGAACCTCCATCTTCTCCCATCCAGACTATACTGTCGGCTCCGGAATCTCACCGGATCCTGCCGCCGAAGCAGCTCGCGGGCTTAGAGCATGACGCTCATCACCGCCGGTAGGGAATTTCACCCTGCCCCGAAGATTGATCTTATGAATTTATTCACATTATATATGATCAAATTGTAATTGTATAGAGAACTGCTCAATTTTATATAAAATATTGATAAAGCCCATTTTAACTGAATTATCGGCCTCCTTTTCTCCTTTACTGCGTCAATACACATTGACACTCAATTAAGAATATGATAAATTATCAGATATTTAGTCAGCTAAACTAGGAGGAAATCTAACAATGTTTCGAGTTTTGGTCTCAGATAAGATGAGCAATGACGGCTTAAAGCCGCTGATGGAATCAGACTTTATAGAAATTGTTCAAAAAAACGTCGCGGATGCAGAAGATGAATTACATACCTTTGATGCCCTGTTAGTCCGCAGTGCCACAAAAGTAACCGAAGAATTGTTTAAAAAGATGACTTCTTTAAAAATCGTCGGCAGAGCCGGTGTCGGCGTAGACAACATCGACATTGATGAGGCCACAAAACATGGAGTTATCGTGATAAATGCGCCGAACGGAAACACCATTTCAACGGCAGAGCATACATTCGCGATGATTTCTTCATTAATGAGACACATTCCCCAAGCTAATATTTCAGTCAAATCAAGGGAATGGAACCGGACGGCTTTTGTCGGAGCGGAACTTTACGGAAAGACTTTAGGTATTATCGGTCTGGGCCGGATCGGAAGCGAAATCGCCCAGCGCGCCAGAGCATTCGGTATGACTGTCCATGTATTCGATCCGTTCTTAACCGAGGAGAGAGCCGGCAAAATCGGCGTGAACAGCCGGACATTCGAAGAAGTGCTTGAAAGCGCGGATATCATTACCGTTCACACGCCTTTAACAAAGGAAACAAAAGGTCTGCTTAACAGAGAAACCATTGCCAAAACAAAAAAAGGCGTCCGCCTGGTCAACTGTGCAAGAGGCGGAATTATTGATGAAGCTGCGCTTTTGGAAGCGCTGGAAAGCGGGCATGTCGCAGGCGCTGCGCTTGATGTGTTTGAAGTGGAACCTCCTGTTGAGTCAAAACTCCCAGATCATCCGTTAGTGATCGCCACACCTCACTTAGGCGCATCAACGAAAGAAGCACAGCTGAATGTCGCGGCGCAGGTTTCTGAAGAAGTGCTGCAGTTTGCTAAAGGTCTGCCTGTCATGTCGGCGATCAATCTGCCTGCGATGACGAAGGATGAATTCAAAAAAATTCAGCCTTATCACCAAATTGCTGATAAAATCGGAAGTCTCGTGTCACAATGTATGAAGGAACCCGTCAAGGATGTTGCCATTCAATATGAAGGCACCATCGCAAAACTTGAAACATCATTTATTACAAAAAGCCTGCTGTCCGGCTTCTTAAAACCGCGTGTAGACTCAACTGTCAATGAAGTGAACGCCGGCGGTGTAGCAAAAGAACGCGGAATCAGCTTCAGCGAAAAGATTTCCTCCAATGAAACAGGATATGATAACTGCATCAGCGTAAAAGTGACCGGAGACCGGAGCACCTTTACGTTAACAGCTACGTATATCCCTCACTTCGGTGAACGAATCGTTGAACTGAACGGCTTTAATATTGACTTAAATCCTGCCGGCCACCTCGTTTATATCCAGCATCAGGATACGACCGGTGTAATCGGACGCGTCGGACGCATCCTCGGCGATAACGATATCAATATCGCTACCATGCAGGTAGGCCGTAAAGAAAAAGGCGGAGAAGCCATTATGATGCTTTCTTTTGATAAACATTTAGATGACAAAGTCGTCGATGAGCTGACTTCCATTCAGGATATTGTCTCAGTTAAATTGATTGACCTTCCGTAACAAACAAAAAACCCAAAACATTCATATGTTTTGGGTTTTTTACATTTAATGGTTTGGAAGCGGATTAGGCGCGGCAGGCACAGAGATCGGTTTTGTCACATCATAATTGCCGATTTTCTTTGTATGCGCATGTGTGAACAGCACCTCAGAATAACCGAATTCCTTCGCAGTTAACAGAAGCCCTTCAATCATTAAAATGCCTTCCAACGAATCTTCAATTTTATGTTTTTCGGACAATTGGATCCGCAGCTGCTCGCCGTATTCCCTTTCCGATACCGATGCAATCGCATCTGCTTCTATAACGCTCGCGGTCTGTGAGTCTCCGTCTGTTCTTTTCATCCCGTCAATGGCCTGATAAACTGAATGATAGGTTTGTGCAGACGGGATGAGATACTCTTGTCCCAGACTGTCGCGGTAAGAAAAATACGCCCGGTTGGCCTGCTTATATACGGACATCTCAGCCGAAAGGCCGGAAGCTTTTAAAAAATCCTGACCGTCTCCGTTTTGAATCTTTGTCAATTTTATTCGGTCGTAAGGACTCCAGGTCAAAGTCTCTTTCAGCATCTTTTTCAATAAATCAGCTTCGGCAGCTGATTCGATTGAAAACCGCCCGTTTACCTGCACAAGCAAATCTTTCTTAACCGCGGTTACTTGCACACCGTCCAAAAGCTGAGGAACAGAGAGGAAAGATTCGGGCACTTCTAAGTTTTCTGCATCAGAGAATGCCTCTGAAACCGATTCGTCAGGCTTCTTTTTTTCAAAACTGACCGGAATGACGGCCGATGTATCTGAATCGGCAAACGCCAAAGTAATGTAATTGTTTTTGTTTTCGTTAGAAACGACAAACGTTTTCTGATCCGGCTTAACAACAGCTGACTGACTGGCTTTTTCGGCTTGACCGCTGTCAGCTGTAAGATCACCGGCAGATTCGTTTTTTGTCATCAGGTGAGGAGATATAATAAGAGCGATGCACAATGCGCAGATGCCGGCGGCGGCGGGGCCAACCCAGCTTCGGGCCGGTTTTTTCCTGTACTGTCTACCCGTTTCAACATTCCGGTAAATGGCCTCTGGTGAACGATGATCTCTAACCGCCGGAAGTTGTCTTAACAACTCCTCTACCCTTTCTTCGTTCCAATATGACTTCATCATCCATTAGCTCCTCCCTCAAAAGCTCCATCTGTTTCCGAAGTATTTTGAGCCCTCTGTGTTGGGTCGTTTTGACTTTGCTTTCCGAGAAGCCAAGAGCGGCGGCTGTTTCCTGAATGGAATATCCCTGAATAAATCTCAGGATAATAACAGCTCTTTGATCTATAGTGCAATGATCAAGCGCGGTATAAATTTCCCGGACATTTTCATGCTGTACGGCGAGTTCGTCCGGAAGCAAATGCTGATCTCTGACATCTTGTGTATCCCAATCAAACGTACCCATAATACGCTGTCTGATCGTCTGCTGCTTGCGGAACCAGTCAATCGCCACATGGCGCGCGATGGACAACAGCCATGTTTTTTCACTGCTTCTTCCTTCAAAAGTATGATAAGAATTCAAGACGCGGATATACACTTCCTGCGCCAAATCCTCAGCCTGTGTCTTATCTTTCACCATATAAAATAAAAATTGGTATAAATCTTGATGGTATGAATCATATAATATCTGAAAGGTTTCTTCCATGGGAAGCCCCTCCGTTCACTTTTTTGTCGTAAAAATGCGTTGAAAAGTTACATTACAACTATATTACGAGAAACTGGAATTTGGAAGGGAATTTATATTAACATATTCTTAAATTTTTTAAAGAAGAAATAAACAAAAACACCCGCATGTTCTGCGGGTGTTTCGTATGGAACAAGATTGTTCGTCAATTTCAGACGCCATCCTGCACTTTTGTCGGAATATAAAATGTAAATGTCGTTCCTTTGTCAATGCTGCTGTGCACCGCAATTGAGCCGCCGTGGGCTTCCACAATATTTTTTACGATGGCAAGTCCTAGTCCGGTTCCTGCCCTGCCCCTTGTTCTCGCCTTGTCCGCTTTATAAAAGCGTTCAAAAATAAAAGGCAGGTCCTCTTCAGGTATTCCCGAGCCGGAATCTTTAATATCGATTTTCAAACCGTCTTTCACGGTCTGAACCGCGATATGAACGTTTCCGCCTGACTCTGTGTGACGCAGCGCATTATCTATAAGGTTGGTAAACACCTGCTCCATTTTGTCTTCGTCAAAAACACACTCCGGCTGAGACACGGCAATATCTTCTGTAAGCGAAACCTCTTTTTCTTTCGCTACACCGGAGAATTTCCGGGAGATCTTCTCCAGAAATTCATGCAGATTCACCGTCTCATAATGCAGGCCTGTATGTCCGGATTCCATTCTGGCCAAATCCAGCAAATCATTGACGAGCCGGCCCATGCGAAGGGATTCATCATAAATGATCTGCGCGATTTCTTTTTTCTCCTCTTCGGTGCTTGCAATGTCGTCCACTATTGCTTCGCTGTATCCCTGCAGCATAGAAATCGGGGTTCTGAGTTCATGACTGACATTGGCAATGAAATCTTCACGCAGCTTATCAAGCCTGCGCTCTTCGGTCATATCACGGAGCACGGCTACGGCGCCGCGGACGTGTGATTCCGCATAAAGAGGCGACATTAATAAAACCCATGACCTTCCTTGAAGCGTCATCTCAATCATTTGCTCTTTTTCTGTGCTCACGGCATTTTGGAAAAGCTCTTTCGCCTCAGGCGGAAGGTTATCGCCTTCTTTAATATTCATATTCTGCTCATAATACCAGGCCTGCAGAAAGCGTTCAGCCGGCGGGTTAGTCACCAAAATGGTGCCGTCGATATTAATGGTGATAACTCCGTCTGCCATACTGCTTAAAATATTGGACAGCTGTTCTTTTTCCTGATTCAGCGCGTTGATATGAAAATTGAGCTGCCGGCCCATCTGATTAAAGGCGATGGCAAGCTCCCCGATTTCATCTTGAGTAAGAATCGGAATCTTTGTATCAAACTTTCCTTTCGCCAAGTCCTGGGCGCCTTCCCGCATTTTCCGAAGCGGGTACGTCACCCTGCTGGACAAGAAGAAGGCGAAAAACGTTGTCAAGACAATGGCGATGCCCGCCGCAAGAAAAATATAGCGTGTCGTATGTTTCGTCGTATCTTTGACGGCAAGCAGCGACTGAGATAAAAAGACCATGCCTTTTTTGCCGTCTTTTTCATACGGCACTCCGACGATCAGCCGTTCATTATCGGAACCGGCATTGTTGGGCACCGCGCGTTTGCTTACTTTTTTGCGATCTGTCAGCGCCTTGTGCAGATCCCGGTCGTGTTTGATCTGTTCCAATGTAATAGAGGATAAATGATTATCGTCATTGGGCGAATACCAGACATGATTATCGTCCTGAATGATCGCGATGCTCGTTAAATTGTCGGCCAGCTCCCACGTGATGGATCTGGCAAGCGGCTGGTCTTCATGATTTTCTATAATGACCGCAATTTTATCGGCAAGCTGCGTTAAATCTTTTTCCGCTTCTTCTACGTGGTAATTTTCTATAAACTCCAGAAGCAGCACCGTTAAAATAAATAAAACAATTAATACGAGTGAAAGAATGGTAAACCAAAGCTTTCCTACTACGCTTTTCCAAAACTTCATTCAGCGCCTACCTCAAATTTGTATCCGACTCCCCAGACGGTGACAATTTTTTTCGCCGCTCCCGGGGATACTTTGTTTAATTTTTCACGGAGCCGTTTGACATGAGTGTCAACCGTTCTGAGATCACCGAAGAATTCATATTGCCACACTTCTTTTAAAAGTTTTTCTCTGTCATACACTTTGTCCGGTGTTTTTGCCAGAAAGTACAGCAGTTCATATTCCTTCGGCGTCAGGCTCACCTCTGTGCCGTCCGCGGTCACTCTGTGAGCATCGTGATCGATGGAAAGGTGTGAAAAGACAAGAACATTTTTTGTCGGCGTATTGGCTGTCAGATAGGATGTTTGGGAAGCTCTTCTTAAGAGCGCCTTTACCCGGAGCACCACTTCTCTCGGGCTGAAAGGCTTCACGATATAATCGTCCGTGCCAGCTTCAAACCCTTGGACGCGGTTGGCTTCTTCCCCTTTTGCCGTCAGCATGATAATCGGCGTCGCTTTTTTTTCTCTGAGCTGCCGGCATACTTCTATTCCGTCCGTTCCCGGCATCATTAAATCCAAAAGCACCAGATCATAATCTGATGCCAGCCCCATTTTAATGGCCTCATCACCGTTTTCCGCTTCTTCAATCACATAGTTTTCCCGTTCAAGGTACATTCTTAAAAGGCGTCGAATTCTGGCTTCATCATCTACTACTAATATTTTAGTTTCATTTGTTTGATCCATCGTTTTCCCCCTGCTTTCCTTCTGTTACTATCATTTTAACAAACTGTGCGGCTGCTTGAGAACTGTATCGGCTTTCGGCTCTATGCGTACGAATGAAGTCCGGCAAGCACGAGATTCACAAAAATTAAGTTAAACATAATAATGGCGAAACCGATGACGGCAAGCCACGCGGACTTTTCGCCATGCCAGCCTCTCGACAGCCGCAAGTGCAAGTACGCTGCGTAAAATAAAAAGGTGATCAGCGCCCATACTTCTTTCGGGTCCCAGCCCCAAAAACGCGTCCATGCAAGCTGCGCCCAGATCATCGCAAACACAAGCGCGCCGAGCGTAAATACCGGAAAGCCGATAGAAACGGCGCGGTAGCCGACTTCATCTACCAAGTCCAGATTCACATTTTTAACGAGCGGGCTTAAAAGAGCGCTGATTCTCTTTCTGAATATCAGCCTGAGGGCGCCGTATAAGACGAGACCCGCGCCAAACGACCAGATCACCGTATTGACCTTTCTGCCTGAAAAAATAGCCGGAAGCTCAATAAACGGCTTCATCGCGCCTTCTGTAAGCAGTTCTCCCTCATGCGGGCCGACAAGCGCAGGCATATCATATATCATGACGCTTTTGGCGTCTTTTTTATCCACCCAATTAAATTCGGCTTTGTAGTCCGCCAGCCGGAATGCAGACGTGACGGCGATAAATGCCACGGTCGTCACGATAATAAACATGATGAACTCGAGCCAGAACGTTTTTTTGCCCGGTCTGGACTGGTCGACATGCTTTAACAGGAAAATGACGCCGGCTACAAAGCTGATCGCAAGAATCGCCTGCCCGAGCGCCGCCGTCGTGACGTGAATGTACAGCCAATTGCTCTGCAATGACGGAATAAGCGGCGTAATATCGGCGGGAAACATGCTTGCGTACGCGATCAGCAAAAGCGCGACAGACAATGTGAACATGCCTAAAGACGGCAGTCTGTAAATAAAGTAAATAATAATAAAAGCGAGAACAAGCATCATGCCGAATGACGTTGTAAATTCAAACATATTGCTGACAGGCGCATGTCCGCTTGCCGACCATCTCGCAATGAAGTAGGCGAGATGGCAAAGAAATCCGACAATGGTTAACGTGATTCCGATAGCCGACCAGCGGCCCTTACTGTCCTTTGCGCCTTTTGTTCCCCGGATGGCGCCGCCGAAAACCGGGACGGCGATTAAATAAATCAAAAAGGCAGCATAAAGAAAATTTGCGCTCAGCTCCGCCATGACACCACTCCTTTTTCATTAGGCCTGATTTTTGACCAGTTCTTTTTGATCGGCCGGTTCTTTAATCTCCGTCCCGCTAAGAACATATCCGATATCCTTTTTCAAACCGAACCAGTTTTTGTTCGTATGCCCTGCCACAAGCACTTCGCTGTCACAGGTTTTGATCCAGATCCTTCTGTGCTGCCAGTACATCCCTTGAATGACACCGATCATAAAGATCGCGCCCCCGACGGCAAGCACCCATAAGGTTAAGTCTTTTCTGACGGTGAGACCTGTAATGTTTTTCGTTTCCACATGGTCGAATTTTAATTTGTACTTGTTATTTGCGGAACCTTCAACAGTCTGCTGAATCGCAACAAAGCTTTTCTCCCCTTTCGGCTTGTCAGGAGCCGTGACTTTAAAGACGAAAGCCGGATTGTTTGGGACCTTTGTTTTCGTGCTCGGTTCGCCGTCCTTATTAAAATAAAAATCGGGAAGATAACTGGCGATTTGCACTTTGTAACCGTTACCAAGATCATAGTCCGTGTCGGGATCAAGAAGATTGATCTTCAGTTTGCCGAATGACCGTTTTGTTTTTTGGTCGATCAGCTGGAATACCATCCGATCGAGCTGGTTTTCTTTATAGTCCACCTGATACACAGAATAGGAGTCAAACCGCAGCGGTTCATTGACGCGGATATCGTTTTCTTTGACTCTTTTAAGCTTTGGCTTTTCACCGAATACGATGTCGCCCTCCCTCTTGTACAAAACCGCATCCGTTGTGAAGGATTTTGCGACTTTGCCGTTTCCGGCTCTGTCAATGGCATCGGCGAATACTTTTTTCTCAGTGTTTTTATTATACGTCTCCATGGTGAACCGGTTGTTTTTTAAGTAATATTGGCCGTCGGTGCCGGGAATCTGGGCGGTTTCGCCTTCACGGACCCAGAGCGTTTCATCGACGTACATACCGGGTACAAATCTCAGCATGGCTCCGATCAGAAAAATGATCAGGCCGATATGATTAACGTAGGGGCCCCACCTTGAAAAACGGCCCTTTTCTGCGAGAATACTTCCCTCTTGTTCCCGCACTCTATAATGCTTTTTTTTCAATCGTGTTCTGATGCCATCAGCCGTATCTCCGCTCAGCTCAGTTTCTGTCCGGCTGTATAGACGCTGCCGTCTTAAAAAGACCGGATTCCGCTGAACGCCTTGGTTTTTCAGCGCCCTGTACAACGGAATCACCCGATCCAGGCTGCAGATGACAAGTGATACGCCGATTGATGCGATCAAGAGCATATACCACCATGAACCGTACAGGTGATGAAACCCCAGCAGATAATACAATTGGCCGATTGTGCCGTACTGCTGTTCATAATATGTATCCGGCTGAGCGCCCGGCGGCAGATAAGCTTCCTGCGGAAAAACCGTGCCGAATGCCGACGCCGCCAGAGTAATGACGATCAGCCATATTCCGACTTTAACGGAAGAAAAGAAATTCCATACCTTATCTACAATTGTTTTGTTATATGTTTGCGAACGTCTTGCGCTGCCGTCGTACCGCATATCGGCAAGCGGCGACTTTTGATCATCAAGCGGCTTTCCGCATGACTCGCACAATACCGTCCCGGCTGGATTCACGTGTCCGCATTCACATTTGACCTTTTTCATGAAGACGCCTCCGGCTTAATTAAATTCATATAGTCATGAACCATGCGTTCTGTCATCGTGCCGGTCACCACTTTCACGACTTTTCCGTCGGGATTGATCAAAAATGTCGTCGGGATAGGCGAAACGCCGTACGCGTCCAGCACTTGCCGGTCAGTATCAAGCGCAACAGGGAAATTGACGCCGTATGTTTTCATAAAATTATGTACTGCAATTTTTGATTCGCCGACATTTACCGCAATCACCTCGACACCGAGGTCTTTAAAATGCTTGTATTGATTCTCCATATAGGGAAATTCCTGCTTGCACGGCTCGCACCACGTTCCCCAGAAATTCAGAAAAACACCTTTTCCTTTTAACTGACTCAGTTCTATGAGTCTGCCCTCTGTATCTTTCAGCGCGAAATTCGGGGCTTTGGACCCCTCAGATATACGCTCGCCGTTTGAGTAAACAGCATTATAGACGGTATATCCGAGCGCGCAGAGTAAGATGAGAAGGATGCCGGTCCGAATGAATAAACGCCGCCGTTTTTTGTTCATTGTACACTGCTCCCCTCCCCTGCCTGCAAATCCATTCAATTATATCATCTTCGCGTTTTGTAATTTTTGAAGGTTATGTGAAAATTAGAAAGCGTTTTTACCGTGTTCAGCTAAAGCCCGCAGCCTTTTCACCTCATGCGGCGTCAATTCTCTTGCGTCTCCTGTGTGAAGGCCTCTTAAATCTAAAAAGGCGTATTCTTCACGTTTGAGCTTCAGCACGTCATGACCGATCGCCTCAAACATGCGGCGGACCTGTCTGTTCCGTCCTTCATGAATTGTCAGCTGAATAATGCTCGTCTGCTTTCTTTTGTCCAGAGAAAGCATTTTCGCTCTGGCCGGCGCTGTCTTGCCTTCTTCAAGCTGAATGCCGCGCTCAAGCTTCCGCAGAAGTTCCTTGGAAGGAATCCCCTTCACTTTGGCGACGTACGTCTTATCAATTTCGTATTTCGGGTGCATGAGTTTGTTGGCAAACTCGCCGTCATTTGTCAGTAATAAAAGACCGCTCGTATCATAATCAAGTCTGCCGATCGGATAAATACGCTGCGGCACTTCTTTGAAAAAGTCGGTTACCACTTTCCGCCCTTTATCGTCATCAGAAGCTGAGATCACTCCTCTCGGTTTATAAAGCAGGAAGTACACGGGTTCTTCCCGCTCCACCTTTAATCCGTTTACTTCAATCTGATCAGAACCGGTCACTTTTACGCCGAGCTCTGTTATTACTTTTCCATTCACCTTTACTTTTCCTTCTTTTATCAGCTCTTCTGCCTTTCTGCGTGATGCCACGCCGGCATGAGCAATAACTTTTTGCAGTCTTTCCATGTCGTTCACCTCAAGTATAATCTTACTTTTTTCCCCTTGAACAAACAAGCTTTTTCAAGGAGCATTATTCTGATATATAAAAAGCGCCTCAATCAGGCGCTTCCAAATAATAACGTAACTATGATGATTGATGCAACCACCCCGATCAAATCAGCAAGAAGACCAACCTTTAAAGCATCCCCCATTTTTTTGATGCCGACCGCCCCGAAATACACAGTAAGGACATACAGCGTCGTGTCAGTCGATCCCTGCATGACCGAGGCCAGTCTGCCGATAAATGAATCAGGCCCGTACACGGCGATCAAATCCGTCGTCATGCCGAGCGCCGCCGTACCCGAAATCGGACGGATCAGAGCAAGCGGCACGACCTCTGCGGGAATGCCGAGCGCCGTAAAGAAAGGCTTGCAGAGCCCCATGACAAAATCAAGCGCGCCCGAGGCCCGGAATACGGTTATCGCCACAAGCATCCCGACCAAATACGGAATGATGGAAAACGCAATCTCAATTCCTTCTTTTCCGCCTTCAACGAATGATTCATAAGTCGGCACTTTTTTGATCGTGCCGTATATCAATATACCGGCGATAATAATCGGAATCATGGCTAAAGACAGCCAATTCACCATTTCCATTCGCTTACCTCCCTTTTCTTTTGCGGCGGTACCAGAAGTAGCGGTCAATGAAAATAGCGCCGATACCCGAAATTAAAGTCGCTAAGATGGTCGGCCCGACGATATCGGTCGGTGATTTCGCCGAATAGGCCATGCGGACGGCAATGACGGTTGTCGGTATCAATGTAATGCTCGAAGTATTTACCGCCAAAAAGGTAATCATGGAACGGCTGGCCTCAGACTTGCCTCCGTTCAGCTTTTTCATCTGCTCCATGGCTTTAATGCCGAGGGGCGTCGCCGCGTTTCCCAATCCAAAAAAGTTTGCCATGAGATTTGATAAGATGTATCCCATTGCCGGATGATCAGGAGGGATATCAGGAAACAGCTTAGAAATAAACGGACGGCACATTCTGCTGAATATATCCAAAAGACCGGACTGCTCAGCTATTTTCATCAGGCCGAGCCAGAACACGAGGACGCTCATTAATCCGAACGAGATCGTAACCGCTTCTTTCGCTCCTTTAAAAACCGCTTCATTCACATCCTGCAAGGTTCCGTTAAACATCGCAAAGACCAGTCCGATTACCGTCAGACAGACCCAGATTAAATTGACCATGCTGAACCGCCCGCCGCGCTCATAAACAGGCTCGTAAACGTTTCAATGAAATGCTTTTTCGGTTTTTTAAGGTGCTCGTTTTCATAATAGACGGGGACCTTGGCGATCACTTTCCCATCATGCATAACAGTCATCCGGCCGACGACATCAGGAATGAGAGAAGCATCCTTTTTCCAGGCTTTTTTCGGCTTTATTAAGGTTGTGCTGATTTTCACATCATCGATTTCATCCTCTTTTAACAAATACTTGACATCCCGGGAAATAAAAGCGTGTTTTCCGTAAAACGTCTTTTTCAGCTTCGGGATGCCGCCTTTTTTGGCGACGATATAGGTTTTATAGTGCTCAAAGACATAATTAAACATATTCATATGGTCATCCCAGTCATCCGGATCATTTATGGTGACTGCGATAAGATCCGTTCCGTCTTTTGAAGCCGTCGAAACGAGTGTCCGTTTCGCGATTTTTGTGTAACCCGTTTTTCCGCCTGTGCTGTAACGATAAAGCCCTGTCAGAAGCTTGTTTTTATTTTTCCATACCCGGTCCATCGTTTCCGCTTTATACACTTTGGTGCCCGAAACAGTCCGGTATTCCTTGATCTTCATCGCGTATTTAGTCAAAAGGGCCATATCATACGCCGTTGAATATAAATTTTCATGGTCGTCCAGCCCGTGGGGGTTTTGAAATTTTGTATTTTCCATTCCGATTTGCTCGGCTTTTTGGTTCATCATAAATACAAAACCGTCAAGACTTCCGCCGACATATTCAGCAATGGCCGCAGCGGCGTCATTTCCCGACCTCAGCATAAGCCCGTAAACGAGATCTTTCAGCTTCACTTTTTGTCCCGGCTGAAGATAAATGGCTGAGCCTTCCGTTTTTACGGCATTCGGCGAAACCGTCACCATCTCTTCCATCTTCCCTGATTCAATCGCCAGCACCGCCGTCATGATTTTCGTAATGCTCGCGATCCGCCGCTTATGGTGTTCGTCCTTAGCAAACAACACCCTGCCTGATGCACCGTCGATAATAATCGCGCTTTTTGCGCTGACATGTATTTGGGCATGTGCCGTATTTCCGTCTGTAATGGAAAACAAAATAACAAAAGTCAAAAGAAATACGGCAGCTTTTTTGAGAAAGCGCATGAATGCTCACGTCCTTGTTGTGGGTTTGTACAAGTTTATGCGCATGTCCATGACTTATGAATACCAATTGCATCTCTTTTACGTAAAAAAACTCTCCCTTTTGGGAGAGTTTTTTTATCTGGATGATACCATATTCGAGCCTGATGCTTCATATTGCGCCAATTCTTCACGCATGCGCAGAAACTCACTGCTCAGTGAAAGCAGCAGGCTCCGCAGCGAATCGGGCACATGCTGATAAAATTCAATCGCACTTTGGCCTGTATAAGCGGCGCGGCTGTTTTCGTACCACGTATCCTTTTTCGGCATGAAAAATTCTTCCACGCACTGATGATACACTTTATAAAGCGTTTTTTCCGCTCTCGCCTCATGAAACGGCTCCTGCATTAAGAGCCGGCGGCAGGCTTCCTGGGCGCCTTCGCAAAAGACGGTCATCCTTCTCAGCACACTGAGCACGTCGCGGCAGTATGCCTCATCCGCCTTTCCAGAAGCCTGCATTTCCGGTAATGTTGTATGATTTAAATAACTGTTGACCATCGTGACAACCTCGGCTAAAAATTCACCAGTTTCTTCAGTATGGGCCCTCACAATCGAATTTCCCATTTCCGTCCGTTTCCTTCCTCTCTTGTACTTCGTCAATTTGCGTTATTCATCAATGGCCTTTCCCTATTATCGTATGATGAAAAACCGTTATTATTTAATATCCTCAAAAGTTTGGTTGAAGTTTTCAAAGAATAAGTCGGCTTCCTCCTGGAGAACGTCTTCTTCCGCATTTTCAGGAAGAGGCGGAAGCTCGTCCAGTGTTTTTAAGCCGAATTGTTCAAGAAATACCGGGGTCGTGCCGTATAAAATCGCCCGGCCGGGACCGTCGGCGCGTCCCACCTCACACAGCAGCGCTTTTGACACGAGACTGTGCAGAATCCGCTCAGACTTCACGCCCCGGATATCTTCAATTTCCGCCCGTGTGATCGGCTGCTTGTATGAAACGATCGCCAGCACTTCTAAAGAAGCCTGTGACAGTCCCTTTGACGGCACCTCGATTAATTTTTTCAAATAAGGCACAAATTCTTTTTTCGTTGCAAGCATATACGTATCCGCATATTCGGTCAGCTCAATGCCCCTGCCGTCTTCCTTGTACTGGGCGGCCACTTCTTCCATGATTCCGGCCAGTTCCGCCTCTTCTATTTCAAGCACCGTCACCAATTGCTTTTTGGTCAGCCCTTCATCACCCGCCGCATACAGCAGGGCTTCCACAATCGCTTTCCAATTCACGATATCAAGCGCCATGAATGGATTCACTCCCCGTAATGTATATATCTGAAAAGTTTTCTTCCTGTTCGATGATAATCTGCTGATTTTTCATCAGCTCCAGAACGGCTAAAAACGTCACGACGAGATGGTCTTTTTGCCGAGAAGGAAAAAGCTCCGTAAAGTTGATTCTTCTTCCCGCCGTCTTTAAGCTTTTTACGATTTCGTTCATTCTGTCTTCAATCGGTATTTCCTGTCTTGTAATAGTGGTTTCTTTCGGCCGCGAGATTTTTTTACGCTGAAGCACCTTTTGAAACGCACCGATCATGTCATAAACGGTCACCGACAGCCTCTGCTCCGTCTGTTTGATTTCTTTTGCATACTCACTTAAATCACTCGGCGGCTTTGTAAATGACTTTTGTCTTTCTTCTTCCCGCTCTTTTAAATCCTTCGCAGCGGTTTTATATTTTCTATACTCAATCAGCTTTTCAATCAGTTCGTCCCGAGGGTCTTCCTCTTCGAGCATTTCATCTTCAAACAGCTCTTCCTCTTGTTTCGGAAGCAGCATTCTGCTTTTAATGCTGAGAAGCGTCGCCGCCATGACCAGATACTCACTGGCGACATCAAGTTCAAGCACTTGCATTGTATGTACATATAATAAATATTGTTCAGTAATGGTTGCCACGGGTATGTCGTATATGTCGATTTCAAGACGGTTAATCAGATGAAGCAGCAGGTCCAATGGGCCTTCAAACGTATCAATTTTCACTTGATATTCTACCATTATCTCACCATTTTCAATATCACTCTCATTGCCGGAAAAACTGGCTACCCTTTAGTATAATCCACCGAAATGCTCTCGTCCAATACTTTTCTAATTGTGCTTCGTTATTTAGAAAATACTGAAAAAAGAAGGTATACGCCTATACCTTTAAAGGCGGATGCACATATGATAGCCGTGTAAACATGAAACAAAGGGAGGCTGATTTCAGATGGGCGGAGCTTGTTTCGGCGGAGGTTTTGCATTAATTGTCGTTCTGTTTATTTTGCTTATTGTTGTAGGGGCATCTTATATCTGCTAGTTCTTCACGTTTCAGACGCCAAGCCGCTCTTTTTTTCCTTTTCATAACGCTGTGGTACACTGGTTTTAGCAAAAGGAGGAAGCGGCTTGTATCCAAAAGCTTATATCGGCTTTTTGGCCGAATTTCACGCATCAAGAGATTATTTTGAGTGTCATGAACTGTTAGAGGAATATTGGAAAGAAAGCCCGCCTGAGGAGCGGAGCATTCATTGGGTCGGCCTGATTCAGCTAGCCGTCGCTCTGTATCACCAGCGAAGGGGAAATGAAGCCGGGGCGAAACGGCTGATCGCCAACAGCTTACGCATTCTGAGGGCTGAAAAACAGGCTGTCAGCTCTCTCGGCCTCAGCCATCCAAAGCTGATAGAGCTGATAGAGTCGCTGTCAGACGATATAAAAGCCGGCCGGCCGTACAAAAGTGTTATGCTGCCGATTACAGATGACACTCTGAAAGAAGCGTGTCTTGCCGAATGCCGCCGCAAAGGCTATACATGGGGGCAGGCCGGCGTATCAGATACCTTTCTTATTCATAAACACCGCCTGCGGGACAGGACGGATGTCATTAAGGAACGCGAACGGGAAATGGAGAGAAGAAAAAAAAGCAGAGGCTGACGGACAGCCCTGCTTTTTCTGCATAAAAACAGCTCCCGAAACCGTGAAGATTCCGGGAGCATTTGTCAGTTATTATATGAAATATCCTGATCTTTTTGATGTTGACAGCGTTCAAAAAAGCTTTGCGTTAATTCATTCGGAACGAGTGCCTCCGTTTTGAACAGACGTTTTAAGGCGTCCATCATTTGCTTTCCGATTCCTTGATGGCGGTGAGAAGGATTCACGCTGATATGGCGGATTTCAACCTCTGAGTCTTTTTTTTCGACTCCGATCGCTCCGACGATATCTTCATCCTCTTTCCAAAGAAAGAGCTGGCGGCCAGTATCCGTTTCATAGTCCTTTATTGTCTGCTGAAGCTGCTTGAGATCTTTTTCATTCGGCATAAATGACAGAAGACCCATTGCAATCTTTTCAAACGATTTTTTATAACGAATTAACATAAAAACCCCTCTATATCCAAAATGTCCATTCATGTCCTAGCAAACGGATGAATAAAGGCGATCCGTTTCCTCACATTATATCATTTTCGCCGCTGTTTTAAACGCTTTTCAACAAATTATTCAAATGAACGGTTTAGATTCGCCATTTCAATGGCGGATACTGCGCAATCCGCTCCCTTATTTCCGGCTTTTGTTCCTGCGCGTTCGATCGCCTGCTCAATGGTTTCAGTCGTTACGATACCGAAGATAACCGGGACGCCCGTCGCCGTGCCCGCTTGAGCGATGCCTTTTGCTGCTTCGTTGCAGACATAGTCATAATGCGTTGTCGCTCCTCTGATCACCGTGCCGAGTGTAATTACGGCATCGTATTTTTTCGTTTCCGCCATTTTTTTTGCCGCAAACGGGATTTCAAACGCTCCCGGCACCCAAGCAACGTCAATGTCATTTGATTCTACACCGTGGCGAAGCAATGTATCTTCCGCTCCGCTTAACAGCTTGCTCGTAATAAATTCATTAAATCTGCCGACGACGATTCCGATTTTAAGTCCTGTTCCTACTAAGTTACCTTGTATGATATTCATATGTTATCCATCCTTTTTTGTGAGATTTGTTTTTAGAAATGAAGCAAGTGTCCGAGTTTGTTCATTTTGGTTTGTAAATAATTCCTGTTATGCTCACCCGCCTCCATTTGAAGCGGCACCCGTTCTGAAATGCTCAGTCCGTATCCTTCAAGGCCGGCGATTTTCCGGGGGTTATTGGTTAAAAGTTTCATATGCTGAACCCCCAAATCGCGGAGAATCTGGGCGCCGATCCCGTAGTTGCGCAGGTCAGGCAGAAAGCCGAGCGCTTCGTTCGCTTCAACCGTGTCATACCCCTCTTCCTGCAATCGATACGCTTTCAGCTTATTGATTAAACCGATTCCTCTTCCTTCCTGACGCAAATACAATAAGACGCCTCGGCCTTCTTCGGCAATTTGCGCAAGCGCGGCATGTAGCTGAGGCCCGCAATCACAGCGGTGGGATGCAAACACATCGCCCGTCAGGCATTCTGAGTGCACTCTGACAAGAACGGGTTCGCTGCTAAACGGGACATCACCCATAACAAAGGCGAGGTGTTCTTTTCCGTCAACCTCGTTTGTATATCCGTAAACCCGGAACGTGCCGAAGTCAGTCGGCAGCGTAATGTCAACTTCTCGGTTCACAAGTGTCGTAATGTTGTAACGGTATTCTATTAAGTCTTTTATCGTAATCATTTTCAGTCGGTGGCGTTTGGCGATTTCTGATAACTCCGGCACTCTGGCCATTGTGCCGTCTTCATTCATAATTTCACAAATGACGCCCGCTCCTTGAGAGCCGCATGCTTTTGCAAGGTCAACGGCTGCTTCCGTGTGGCCCGCCCGCTTCAGGACGCCTCCTTTTTTTGCGATTAAGGGAAAAATGTGGCCTGGACGCTGAAAATCATCAGACACAGATTCCTCGTTCAACAGCGCCTGAATCGTAAAAGAACGTTCTTGAGCGCTGATGCCTGTTTTTGTCAGTCTGTGGTCAATGCTGACCGTAAACGCGGTTTCATGTGAGTCCGTATTATGATCGACCATCGGGTGAAGATCCAGCCGGGCGGCAATATCTTCAGAAAGCGGCGTGCAGATCAGGCCCCTCCCATGGGTCGCCATAAAATTGACCACTTCAGGTGTGGCATGCTCAGCGAGCGCTACGAAATCTCCTTCATTTTCTCTGTCTTCATCATCGACAACGATGATGACTTCACCTTTTTTCAGCGCCTCTAACGCCTCTTCTATTGGATGAAACATATTGATCTTCCTTTCTAAAAGCCGTTCTCGCTTAAAAAAGCTTCTGTGATCGTTTGATTGCTTTTCGTTTGTTCTGTTTTGTGCAAAAAGCGGTATAAGTATTTGCCGATCATGTCACACTCAATATTTACGGTCGAGCCGACTGTTTTCGTCTGAAAAATCGTTTCTGAGATGGTATGCGGAATAACAGATACCGTCACGCTTTCGTCTGATAAACCGAAAATCGTCAGGCTCACGCCGTCTACCGTAATTGAACCTTTCAAGACGAGCGTTTTCGTCAATTCAGGCGAAAGTTTCAGATCGTAATAAACCGCGTTGCTTTTTTTCTCAATCCGGGTAATTTCCGCCGTTCCGTCCACATGCCCGGATACAAAGTGGCCGCCGAAGCGTCCGTTGGCGGACATCGCTCTTTCCAGATTGACTTTGCTGCCTTTTGACAAGCCGTTCAGCGAAGTGGCTTTTACGGTTTCCGGCATGACATCAACCGTAAATTGATTATCAGAAAATCCGGTTACGGTCAGGCAGATGCCGTTTACCGCGATGCTGTCGCCAAGTTTCACATCGCTTGTCACTTTTGAAGCGGCGATGGTTAAAGCCATGGAAAGGCCTGTCTTTTTGATTGCTTGGATCGTGCCTGTTTCTTCAACGATTCCTGTAAACATCGTCACCATCCTTTCCGTCTTTAGGTATGGCCGTCAGTTTTATATCCGGCCCGATTTGGGTGATTTGTGTGAATTGTAAATGGGGGACATCTTTCATTGATTGAAAACCTTCACCGGAGATCAAGCTGGGAGCAAGCGTTCCTCCGATTAATTTAGGGGCGAAATAGAAATGAAGCTCCTCGAAACAGCCTTCCTTGACAAAACTTCCGTGTACGGATGCGCCGCCTTCCACATAAACGGACATTATGCCGTTTTCAGCGAGAATGCTGAGCACCTCAGGAATGTGAATGCGGTCTGTTTCAAGCGAAAAGACTTTTATTCCGAGTGCGGTCAGCCGGTCTTTCTTTTGCACGTCAGCGTCTTTGGCCGTAAATATCCATGTCGGCGCGGCGCCGTCAGTGACCACATTTGCCGTTTCCGGAATGGTCAGCTTTGTATCGAGAATGACTCTGACCGGCTGCTTGACCGCATCGGGCAGCCTGCAAGTCAGGCTCGGATTATCGGCTTTGACTGTGCCTGCTCCGACAAGAATGCTTTGATGCGATTTCCTGTATTGCTGGGCATCAAGCCTTGCCGCCTCTGAAGTAATCCATTTGCTGTCACCGGTTTCAGTCGCTGTTTTCCCGTCAAGGCTTGCGGCCGCTTTCAAGGTGACATACGGAAGTCCGGTCCTCATGAAGTGAAGAAACATTTTATTCAGCTCTTCTGCCTGCTGCCTGAGAATTCCCGTTTTCACTTCGATGCCCGCTGCTTCCAGCATTCTGATGCCTTTTCCGGCGACTAGCGGATTTGGATCCGTCATAGCAACAAATACCCTTTTTATTCCCGACTTTATCATCAGTTCGGCGCATGGCGGTGTTTTTCCGTAATGGCTGCAAGGCTCCAGCGTCACATACATATCTGCGCCTTTTGCGTGACTGCCTGCCATATTGATCGCGTGCACTTCCGCATGGGCTTCTCCGTATTGCAAATGGGCGCCCATTCCGACGATCTGGCCGTTTTTGACGACGACAGCACCGACAAGGGGATTAGACTGCGTCTGCCCTTCACCGCGTCTGGCAAGCTCTATTGCCGTATTCATATAATATTCTTCCATCGTTATCCCTCCCTTCTTCCACGCAATTTGGCGTCAAAAAAGCCCCGAATGTTTACACAGTTCGGGGCTTTGCCAGTTTTAATCCATAGGAAATAAGACTATACAGTATGATTATTTTTTGCATAGCTTCTCTCATCCTTCTCCCATCCAGACTTTCACTGTCGGCTTCAGCTTTTCACTGAATCCACCGTATACAGATGCATACGGGTCACGGGCTGTAAAGCGCAAAACGCCTTATTACCGCCGGTCGGGATTTTCACCCAGCCCCGAAGGATACAATCAATATTTTTTTGTCCTTATCCGCTATTATAACATCCTTTGCGGCAGGCGCAATGAATTTGCACCTCATTTTTCAGAAAAAATAAAAAGCGCCCTTTTTCCAAAAAAGGCGCCTTTATTTATTCGTTTACTTTAACAACCTTCAATAAGCCGTCAATCCGGTTTGATTTGCTGAAATACGCTTTAATCTTATCTCCTTGTTTCACGTCGGAAAGATCCTGCTTCAGCTTGTCGCCGTTAAAAATGATTTTTGTGCCGTTTGCTGCCGTGCCGTGGTATTCGGTTCCTTCTATTTTCGTAATTTTATATGTTTTCACTGTATATTCTTCTTTTTCTTGAGACAGGGTTTGTCCGATAGCCGTCGGCACGTCTTTCAGCTCAATATCGTTTATGACCATAAAACCGCCCGCCAATAACAGCAGCAGTACAAGTAAAATGGCTGCTTTTGTTTTAATTCTTCCCATTTTTCTACCTCCAGCCGTATCAATCTATTCATTACTATGTCATATTCCTTTTTTTCATGAATAGAAAACCGTTCTTCCCTGCGTGAGTTATTCATATAACGTTTCGTCAAGGGAAGATGTTTCATGTATCTGTAAAACTTTCTATCTATTAAATAGATATACGAATTTATGTTCTGTTTTTGTGGGTAGGGAGATTAATTTATATAAAAAAAAGCAGTTTTCTCATAAAGAAAACTGCCGTACGGTTTATTTCGTCTTGCGGATTTCGTTAAACGGGAAGAAGACGAATTTTGATGTGCCCGCGATTTGTTTTTTCGTAAAAAGACCGAGGCCGTTGCGGCTGTCCATAGATTCTCTGCGGTTATCACCCATGACGAAATATTTGTCGTCCGGCACTTTCACCGGGCCGAAGTCTTCCGTCAGCCGGTCATAGCCGCCTTGCTTCGCTTTTTTCTTGTTTGCCGCTAAATACGGTTCGGACACTTTTTTGCCGTTGATGTACAGCTGGTCGTTTTTCATTTGCACCGTGTCGCCGGGAAGTCCGATAATCCGTTTGACATAATGTTCATTTTCTCCGTTCAGAACGACGATCTGTCCGCGTTTGAAGTCGCTTATGTATTTGACCGTCATATTGACAAAGATTCTCTCGCGGTCATGCAGCGTCGGTTCCATTGATCTTCCGTCAACGAGATAAGGAGCAAATAAAAAGTTGCGGATGAGCAATGCGAGAACGACAGCGATGATAATGGCTTTCGCCCAATCAAGTACGGCGCTTTTTTTAGAAGTTTTTTCTTTTTCTGATTTCAAGTGATTTCCTCCCATTAGCCATGGTCGTTTTTATTTTACCATGAATCCCTGCACAGAGGGCAAATAAGCCCCGCACCTCATCCATTTTTTTCATTTTATAAGCCGGATCTGCTGATTTTACGGTATTTTACGAAGCTTCCGATCCGCCAAATGCACAAATACACAAAAGCAAGCTCCATTGTTAAAACGGCAAATTCCGTCGCGTCAATGTTTTTGAAATATTGACTGAGCACGATACGGATCGCAATAATCGCGATAATGACATATTTAAAGTTTTTATTCCGCTTAGAGTACACAAAGCCGTCTTCCCGGATTTCATATGCGGTTTGCGACAGCATGATGAAGCCAAATACTGCGCCTAACAGCCCGGCGATGGCGAGCTCCCAAACAGCGGGAAGATGAAACGGCTTTCCTGGGATATTCATGAGCTGGCTGATGCTCAATGAAAAAATGACGGCGATAATCAAAAGCGGGAGAATGATGCCGAAGCCGCCGCCTTTAATCGGCCTGTTTCCTTTTTTCAGCCTGAACCAAAAAATAAGTGCGATAATGATAATGACAAATAAAACGGTTGCCAATTGAACCAACGTTTTTACCTCTTTTCATTCTTGTAATCGGTCTTTTACACTATACCAGAGTGACCGCCGAAGTTCATATATGTATTTTTTCATGATTTACACATGAGAATTTTCATATACATAAAAAAACCCGCCTCCAAAAGGCGGGTTTTTCCGTCATTAACCTTCTACACGGACTTCTTTCATTTTGTCTCCGTTAGACATGTTTTTCGCGTGCTCTAAACCGCTTGTCACTTTTCCGAATACAGTATGAACGCCGTTTAAATGCGGCTGCGGCTCATGTACGATGAAGAATTGGCTTGAACCCGTGTCTTTACCGGCATGCGCCATTGATAAAGAACCGGCTTCGTGCTTATGCGGATTGCCTTCTGTTTCACATTTGATCGTTTTTCCGCTTCCGCCCATGCCTGTCCCAGTCGGATCTCCGCCTTGGCTGACAAAGCCTGGAATCACGCGGTGAAAAATAACGCCGTCATAAAAGCCTGTATTCGCCAGGTTTTCAAAGTTAGCGACTGTATTAGGTGCTTCATTCGGGTAAAGTTCAAATTCGATTCTGCTGCCGTTCTCCATTTCGATGTAACCAGTTTTCATTCTCATTCCTACTTCCATATGTTTTTTGTCAAAGCCTTCTTCAATATGAATTTCAATTGTAAGCCGGCTTTCTTTTTGATATTCTTTTGAAGGAAGATGCGTCTGCTCTTCTTTTCGCGGCTATTATACCACACCTTCAGCCGGAAAACGAATCTCCCCGCTTCCAAAGAAAGAAAATGAAACCAGAACAGCATCACAGCCGTCTATGTAACGGAACTGCTTCACGCAGTCCCTCACAAACCGCTTCAAAACGGCATTTGTGAAAAGAAGGAGGTTAACCGCTTTGAAAAAAATGTGGATTCGATTGCTGGCGGCGGCCGCAGTATTGTGCACAATACCGAAAATCAGCCTGGCCGATGCCGCAGTCGGAGATGTTATCGTCACACTGGGGGCAGATCTGTCAAACGCAGACCGTCAGAAAGTGCTTGACGAATTAAATGTCCCTGATAACGCGACAAAGGTGACAGTCACGAATAAAGAAGAACATGAATATCTGGGAAAATATATATCGAATGCCCAAATCGGCACAAGAGCCATTTCTTCATCATCCATCACGGTGGAAAAGAAAGGGTCCGGACTTGACGTCCAAACCCATAATATTGATTCCATTACGGATGAGATGTACTTAAACGCCCTGATGACAGCAGGCGTGAAAGATGCAAAAGTATACGTGACGGCGCCGTTTGAGGTATCAGGAACCGCCGCATTGACAGGAATCATTAAGGCGTATGAAGTGTCATCAGACAAAGCGATTTCAGAAGACGTAAAACAGGTCGCCAACCAAGAGCTTGTCACAACTTCAAATCTCGGGGAAAAAATCGGAGATAAAAACGCCTCCGCGCTTATCGCCAACATTAAAGACGATTTCGCGAAAAACGGTGTGCCCGATACAAAAGAAGGAATCGAGAAAAAAGTCGATGATGCGGCATCAAACCTTAACATTACACTGACTGACGCTCAAAAAGACCAGTTAGTTTCATTGTTTAATAAAATGAAAAATGCCAAGATTGATTGGGGCCAAGTCGGCAATCAGCTCGATAAGGCAAAAGACAAAATCACAAAATTCATTCAATCCGATGAAGGCAAAAGCTTTATCCAAAAAGTCATTGATTTCTTCGCTTCAATTTGGAATGCGATCGTGTCTGTATTTACAGGAGACAGCGGATCAACTTCTTCAAACAGCTGAGACAAAAAAGAGACCGGACTCCATTGTCCCGGTCTCTTTTTTATTTATTGTTTGACCCCCGTCTTAAACGGCAGATCCAGCTTTACGATGTCTTCATAAGTTTCCCTTTTAATGACAAGATGCGCTTCGCCGTCTTCCACAAATACGACGGCAGGCCGCGGAATGCGGTTGTAGTTGTTAGCCATGCTGTACCCGTATGCTCCCGTGCAGAAGACGGCGAGAAGATCGCCTTCTTTCACTTCCGGAAGATCTATATCCCAGATGAGCATATCCCCGCTTTCACAGCACTTACCCGCAATGGACACTGTCGTGTCGTGGTGTTCTCCGATTCTGTTTGCCGAAACGGCTTCATATTTGGCTTGATAAAGCGCAGGACGGATATTGTCGCTCATGCCTCCGTCAACCGCTGCATATTTACGGGTGCCGGGGACTTCTTTTTGCGAGCCGATGGTATAAAGCGTCGTTCCGGCGTCGCCGACGAGCGAGCGCCCCGGTTCAATCCAAATTTCCGGAATGTCAAAAGCATGCAGCGCTGCGTTTTCTTTTACCGCTTCGATTATTTTTTCAACGTAGACGGCAGGATGAAGAGGTTCATCCTCTTCCGTGTAACGGATGCCGAAGCCGCCCCCTAAATTCAGCACTTCAGAGACGAAGCCGAAAGATTCTCTCCATTCACTCAGTTTTGCGAAGATTTTTTCTGCGGCCAGCACAAAGCCCGCCGTATCAAAAATTTGTGATCCGATGTGGCAGTGAACACCGAGAAGATGGATATGGTCTGACTGCAGCACTTGCTCAATCGCCTTTTCTATTTGCCCGTTATGCAGATCAAAGCCAAATTTGGAATCTTCCTGTCCGGTCGTAATATAATCATGCGTGTGCGCCTCTACTCCTGGGGTGATCCGCAGAAGCACATCCATGGTGCGCCCTGATTTGCTGCACAGTTCCGCGAGTAAGGATATTTCATAAAAATTATCAACGACGATGCAGCCGATTTGATGATCGAGCGCCATTTTCAATTCTTCTCTGCTTTTGTTATTGCCGTGAAAATGAATCCGGTCAGCCGGAAAACCAGCCGAAACCGCCGTAAACAGCTCTCCGCCGGATACAACGTCCAGTGAGAGCCCCTCCTGCTCAGCAAGCTGTATCATTGCAACGGAGGAAAACGCCTTGCTCGCGTATGCGACCTGCGCTTTTAAATCCGCGTCAATGAATGCCTGTTTAAAACTTTTAGCGCGCTCACGTATTAAAGCCACGTCATAAACATAAAGAGGCGTGCCGTAATGCTCCGCTAAATACAGGGCATCCACACCTCCGATTTCCAGATGACCTAGTTTGTTTTGTCTGCTTGTGCCATGTAAGAACAATGCTCATTCCCTCTTTCTGATCCGCATATGGGTGAAAAGGACAGCTTTTTTTGAGCTGTCCTTATACAAGTCCCGCATAAGTTAAGACATACAATATCATAATCTTCTGTCGGTTTCAATGCGATTATGAACCGCTTGGCTGTCTTTGACGGTCTTTCGGGTGAACAATGCTCGGTCTGACTTTCGCTCCCGGCACTGTCGTCCTGACGAGCACCTGCCACAGCGCCTTTCCGTTAAACGGTAAAAACGGCCATAAATACGGTGTATGAAACGAGCGGATACCCGCCATTAAAATCAGCAGCAATGTAAAGCCGATAACAAAACCTTTTACTTTAAAAATGGCCACGAGCACCATTAAGATGAGACGTATCATTTTATTGGCGAGGCTGAGTTCATAGCTCGGCGTGGTAAATGATCCGATGGCGGCGATCGATACGTACAGAATGACTTCGGCGGAAAACAGCCCCACCGCTATGGCAATTTGTCCGATCAGCACTGCCGCTATCAGGCCCATGGCAGTCGATAAGGCGGTCGGCGTATGGATCGCGGCCATCCTGAGAAACTCAATCCCCAAATCAGCCAGAAAGATCTGCAGAATGATCGGAATGTGCGTATTTTTATTTAAGCCGATAAAATCCAATCTTTCAGGCAAAAGTGACGGGTCGAGAACAAAGAGGAACCAGATCGGAAGCAGAACAGTTGAAGCGATAATACCGAAAAACCTGATCCATCTTAAAAATGTTCCGACAGAAGGCGCCTGTCTGTATTCTTCCGCATGCTGAACGTGGTGAAAAATCGTTGTGGGCGTTATGATCACGCTCGGTGACGTATCAACGACGATAACGACGTGCCCTTCTAATATATGATTGGCGGCCACATCAGGACGCTCCGTGTACCTGACCATCGGAAACGGGTTGTAGCCTTGTTTGACGATAAATTCTTCCACCGTTTTATCCGCCATCGTCAGTCCGTCAATATCAATCGCATTCACTTCGTTTTCGACGATGCTGACAAGGTCCGGATCTGCGATGTCCTCTATATACACAATGGCAAGATCCGTTTTAGAACGCTCGCCGACTTTCGTAATTTTGACGCGGAGCCTTTCGTCTCTGATCCTTCTTCTGATTAACGCTGTATTAATGACGATACTTTCGATAAATCCGTCTCTTGCCCCGCGAACGACCTTCTCTGTATCCGGTTCTTCGGGTGTGCGTCCGGGGTAATTTCTGACGTCAACGACGAAGGCGAAACCGGCGTCTTCTACGATAACAGCCACAAGTCCGGAAAGCACTTGATCCGTCGCTTCGTCGAGCGTTTTGACTTTTTGGACCTGCTGGTTCACAAGCCTGTTTTCAACAACATCAAGCGCTTCATCCGCGTTCTCGTCATAATTATTGACATCGACGAGCTGTTCTATTAAATGAATGATAAACAATGTATCGGTTAACCCATTGACAAAGTAAATCTGGACTTCCCGGTCTAATACTTGAACTTTGCGGACTCCGATATCGTAGCTCGTCCCCATACCGACGCGGTCTTTAAAAAATTGTTCATTTTTTCTAGGATCCCGGTATACTTTTATCATGTTTTCCGGTTTTTCCGGCATGATATTCGCTCCTTTCTAAAATGAATTCGACAGCCTTCATCGTGATCGGCGAGCCTTTTGATATGTCATCTTTTCTTCCCATTTTTCCTATATCGCCGATGCCCACAACGAGGGGAACGTCCAGTTTGTCAAGACAATACACCGTATCTCCATTCATTCTGTGCTCGTCCATTTCCCTCATTCCGGTTTTATCGACGCCAAACTCCGTCACTTCTCCATCACGGTCAATGGAGACATCGACTTTTGTCCATTCAGCCTGATGGGTTTTAGAAGCGACCGCAATCACCCCAAGCACTTCAATGTCTTGATGTGAGGCGACATATTTCAGCGCAGTTTCGCCCGGCCCCTCCCCTTGCAGGCCGGAATCGTCAAACATGACAAACACCGGGTCATGCGGCGCGGCTTTAATCAGCTGAACGAGTTCCGGGCCGGTTCTGGTTGACGGATTGCCTTTTGATTGGGAAATACATCGTCCGCCTGCTTTTTCCGCGGCATATTCAATCGTTTTAGCGGCGTATACGTCTCCGTCTGTCACAAGGATGACCTTCCGTTTCGTCATCAGACATTATCCTTTCGGTTTAAAAATAACGGCAACAAGAAATGCGAATAAAATCGCTGAAGATATACCGGCGGAGGTCAGTTCAAAAATCCCCATGCCGATTCCGATAAATCCATGCTCGTGAGCTTGATGCATGGCGCCGTGCAATAAGCTGTGCCCGAAGCTGACGATGGGAACCGTCGCGCCCGCGCCTGCGAATTCAATAAATTTATCATAAATTCCGAACCCGTCTAATAAGGTGCCGATGACGACAAAGGTTGTCATCACATGGGCGGGTGTCAGTTTAAAAATGTCCAGCAGCAGCTGACCGATAATGCATATGATTCCTCCGCAAACAAAAGCCCACAGATATTCCATTTATGATGCACCTCCCGCTCGCTCAAATACCACACCGTGGGCGATAGTCGGAATGGTTTCCTTCTGCTGAATCATTGTCGGACTTAAAAGCGCTCCTGTCGCGACAACGAGAACCCTGTTAAGTGAGCCAGATTTCAGTTGATTAAAGATATGTGTGTACGTAACGAGCGCGGAGCAGGCGCAGCCGCTTCCGCCCGCAAACACCTGCTGATCCGGCGTATAGATGAGAAGACCGCAGTCATCGTGTTTCGTTCCGGCGGGATAGCCTTCTTCCTTAAGCAAATCTTTTAAGATCGGCGAGCCTACGCCTGAAAGGTCTCCCGTTAAAATCAGATCGTAATCATCCGCCGTGCGGTTCAAATCCTTCAGGTGCTGTTTGATTGTATCGGCGGCAGCGGGCGCCATGGCTGAGCCCATATCAAACGGGTCTGTAATTCCGAGGTCGCTTACTTTTCCTACTGTCGCGCTTGTGATCCGGATATCAGAAGGGTTTTGGCTGATGATGACCGCCCCGCCCCCCGTGACCGTTGAAGTGGCGGTATCCGGTTTTTGCCCGCCATACTCCGTCGGATTACGGAATTGTCTTTCAGCCGTCGCATTATGGCTGCTCGTCGCTGCAATCGCCCGGTTCGCAAAACCGCCGTCAATAAGCGCGGATGCGACGGCGACCGTTTCCATTGACGTCGAGCAGGCGCCGAACAGGCAGAGGAACGGAATTTTCAGATGTCTTGCGACGTAATTGGCCGTCACATTTTGATTTAAAAGATCGCCAGCGAGTAGCAAATCGATGTCGCTCTTTTTCAAATTCTGTTTTTGCAAAGCGGAGTTGATGGCATCTTCCATTAATTGACGTTCCGCCATTTCCCAGTTTTTCTGATTGCAATGCATTTCATCGTATGTTTTATCAAACAGCGAGCCGAGCGGGCCGTCTTTTTCTTTCGGTCCGGCTGCCGTTCCCGCCGCATTTATAAATAACGGGTTTTCAAACACCCAGGTTTGCTTTCCGGTCAATTTCATTTTTTCTCCTCCTATGAAAACAGTTTTTCACAAGCAAACCGTATCAGGCCTACGATATAGGCTGCCACGACGCCGAATACAATGACGTTTCCCGCCAGTTTAAACATGTTTGTCGCTACACCGAGCACAAGCCCTTCACTTCTGTGTTCCAGAGCCGCGCTTGTCATACTGTTTGCAAACCCCGTCACCGGCACGGCTGAACCCGCTCCGGCAAACTGACCGAGCCTGTCATAAATGCCGAATCCGGTCAAGAGGGCGGAAATTAAAATAAGAGTGGCGGACGTCGGGTTTCCCGCTGTTTTTTCATTAAAATTAAAAAAATGGATGTAAAAGTCTTGAAGAGCCTGCCCGATCAGACAAATCAAACCGCCGATCAGAAAGGCTTTGACACAATTCCAGACGTATGGCGGTTTCGGCTGATAGTCTTTCACTTTTGTTTTGTAATTTTCTTTTAAGTTTGTCACGTCTGTTCCTCCTTATGAATGATGGATAAAATACAGCCAATGAAATAATGAGCCGGCTATTTTGCCGAACACGATGGCCATCAGCAAAATGATGATTTTGCTCCCGAAACCGATCCGTTTGGCAAGAATGGGAAGCACGTTCAGCACTTCTGTAAGCGCCGCGGCCAGCATGCCGACAAACATGCCGGCCAGAAGCCCGACCGGAACGGCAAGCCATTCAGATAAAAAAAAATGATTCATATTTAAGGTTTCCCAGCCGCCGAACACCGCCCCGGAAATAACAGCCCCTTCGTAGGCCTGTACAAAGCGCATGGTTTTTGTCAGCTGCATAAGACGGGGGATGATTCCCATAACGGTTAAAAAAGCCACAAAGCCCGCTCCCACGGTCAGCCCGCCGCCAAGCCCGACAAACATAACGAAAAGAATGCTAACGATCATGCAGATCTTTCATCGTCTCTTCGTTTTCGTGTATTGCAACATAATGATCGAGATCAAGCTGATAATTAAACATCTCGACCTCCAGCGGGCTTGGCTCTTCATTCAGGCGTTTTTTAAAGATGTGATTAAAAAAGACGATCATCCCGAGACCGAGGCCGATGCTGTACGGAATCTGAAGCAGGTACGGATACTCATTGCGCCTGCCCGTTATGATTTCATATAAGGCGATATGAACTTCTCTCATGCTGACATCTTCATGAAAATTCATAATGGCGAGACATGAACCGATAAAAAGCAGCAGCCAGACACCGACAAACAAAACGGCTGACAGCTGCTTTTTCTGGTAATGGATTTCCACTATCGTTTCAGCGCCGCCGACGGTCTGCACATCAAGAGCGGGAAAAGCGGTATGAATGGCCTTCAGCACTTTTATGATGTCCAGCACGACGATATTTTTGTCTTTTTTCGTGATCTGATACAGCGGCAGTGCCGACAGTTTTTTTTTCAGCTTTTGCTGTCCTGCGATCTGGGCGGCGTCACCGACTGTGATGATATCTCCGGTATGAGCCTTCACGCGGTGGCGAAGTCTGAGAAATATTCGCCTTTCCATCTTGCATCACCATCTTTCGGGTGGTTATATATGTAGTATGTGGTTCACTTTTGTTCTCATTCATCAGCAGCAAAAGACCATAAATTACCATTCAGGCGCAAATAAAAAAAGCCGGCCTGTAAAAGGTCAGCTTTCCGTATGATCCATCTGCACTTTAATCTGCTTTAATATTTTTTTCTCCAGCCTCGATACCTGAACTTGTGAAATCCCGAGCCGTTCGGCTACTTCCGACTGCGTCTGATCCTTGTAATACCTCAGATAGACAATGAGCTTTTCCCGTTCTTCCAAATCACTGATCGCTTCCTTGAGAGCGATTTTGTCAAACCACTTCTCTTCTGAATGATCGGCGATCTGATCGAGCAGGGTGATCGGGTCTCCGTCATTTTCATACACCGTTTCATGAATGGACGAAGGCGCCCGCACCGCTTCCTGCGCAAGCACCACGTCCTCCGCGTCAATTTCCAGGTGGTCAGCGATTTCCTGGACGGTCGGCACTCTTCCGTATGTTTTTGACAGTTCATCTTTCGCCCGGCGGATTTTATTGCCGAGCTCTTTTAAAGATCTTGATACTTTGACGGTTCCGTCATCCCGGATGAAGCGCTGGATTTCTCCGATAATCATCGGCACGGCATAAGTTGAAAAACGGACATCATAGGACAAATCGAATTTATCAACGGATTTTAACAACCCGATACAGCCGATCTGAAACAGATCGTCCGGCTCATAGCCCCTGTTTAAGAACCTTTGCACGACGGACCATACAAGACGCATGTTTTTTTCTATGAGGAGGTCTCTTGCCTGCTGGTCGCCCTCTTGGCTCTTTTTGATCAATTCTTTGACTTCATGGTCCTTGAGCTGCGCGTTTTTGCTGTTTTTCTTAACCTCCACATCCATAACAAATCTCCTTAATTACAAAGCGCTTTGCTTTTTGATAGGTGTTTTGTTAAGCGTATCGTCGTCCCCATCTCCGGCGAGGAATCAATCGAGACATCATCCATGAAGTTTTCCATAATGGTAAAGCCCATTCCGGAGCGCTCAAGCTCGGGTTTTGTCGTAAAGAGCGGCTGGCGCGCTTCCTCAAGATCCGTGATCCCGAGGCCTTCGTCACGTATGGTCAGATAGACGACATGATCCTCCAGGGTAACGGAGATGTACACCTTTCCGTCGCAGTTTTCTTCATAGCCGTGGATGATTGCGTTTGTTACCGCTTCTGATACGACGGTTTTGATTTCTGTCAGCTCGTCCATCGTCGGGTCGAGCTGCGCGATAAAAGAAGCAACCGTTACACGCGCAAACGATTCATTCTGACTGAGGGCTGAAAATTCAAGATGCATCTCGTTTTTCATGATGCCACCCCCAGCGTTAAAAGCGCTTTTTGTTCTGATTGTTCGAACCTGATGATTTTAAACAGGCCCGACATGTCAAACAGACGTCTCACCGCAGGCGAAATCGCGCACACGACCATTTCTCCGCCAAGCTGTTTAATTTGTTTATAACGCCCTAAAATCACGCCGAGGCCGGAGCTGTCCATGAAGGAAAGATCTTCAAGGTTCAGCACGATGTGACGGATGCCGTCAGCCTCCAGCGATTCAGCAACCTTTTGTTTTAATGATTCTGCCGTATGGTGGTCGAGTTCACCAGTTAATCGAATACAAAGCACGGATTCTTTGACATGCAAGTCAATTCCAAGGCTCATGCTCATTCCTCCTTGATATGATCGGATAATGAGTGTTTCGATTTTCGGGAAAGCAATTCCTTCACCATGACAAAACTAGTGCCCGTTCGCCACGATTATTTAAATTTTGTCCAATCTCCCATCGTCCGCTTCAGAAAAGTGAGAAAACCCGCTTTTTCCATGTCGTCTTTTGCCGTGACCGGGCTTTCAACGAGCACTTTTCCGTCTTTTTTCAGCACGAGGCTGCCAAGCACCTCCCCTTTTTTAACCGGAGCCGTTATATTGCTGTTGATTTTCACTTCTTTTTTTACTTTGTCCATGTTCTCTCCCTTTTTGGCCAGGAGGGAAATCGGTTCAGATGTGGTCAGCTTGATCAGTTTCTGTTTTCCTTTTTTCACTTTTACCGTTCCGATGATTTGATTCCGTTTATACAGCGGGTGTGTTTTGAACTGGCTGAAAGCATAATCAAGCATTTTTGTCACTTGGGCATTTCTTTCTTTCGGAGTGCTGGCTCCGAAAACAACTGCGATGACCCTCATATTTCCTTTTTTAGCGGTGGCGGTTAAACAATACTTTGCTTCACCTGTAAAACCCGTTTTCACACCGTCAACACCCGGATAAAATTTGATCAGCCGGTTTGTATTGACGAGCCAGAACTTTTTGTCTGTGTTTTCTCTTAAATAATCTTCATACGTTCCCGTAAATTGAGTGATTTTATCATACTTCAATAATTCCTTCGCCATTTTCGCCATGTCATAAGCAGAGCTGTAGTGGCCTTTTTCAGGCAATCCCGTCGGGTTTTTGAAGGAGGTATCTTTCAATCCCAATTCTTTTGCTTTTTTGTTCATCTGATTGACGAAATCCTCTTCCGAACCGGCGATATACTCTGCCATCGCGACGGATGCGTCATTTCCGGAAGCTATCGCAATTCCTTTGAGCATTTCTTTTACCGTCATTTCCTCACCGGGTTCGAGGAAAATCTGCGATCCGCCCATGGACGCGGCATGCTCACTCGTCCTGACTTTATCGCTCATCTTAATGTTACCTTTGTCAAGCGCTTCCATGATTAAAAGCATGGTCATGATTTTTGTCATGCTCGCCGGCGCCAGACGCTCCCGGCTGTTCTTGTTGTAAAGAATGTTTCCCGTATCGCGTTCAATCAGCACGGCGCTTTTGGCTTCATGAGCGAGCTCCGATGTATGTTTTCCGTCCGGCTTTGCAAAAGCGGACGGTGCTGATGCGGTTATTAAAATGCCAATCAACAAAGTGGATATAAGACGTTTCATCTCCAAAGCCCTCCATTTCATAATCCTTTTTATTTTTTCCAAGCCCGGTGGTTTTATACGCCTCATCTGGAAAATGTTTCGTTTTGAGGACATAAAAAAACAGCTGCTTCCGAAGAAACAGCTGATCTATGCTGATTTAGTTTTGAGATCGTGCGACTACGGCTTTTACAAGCTTCAAAAAGCCGCCTTTTACTTTTTCCGTCATTTCCATTACTTCATCATGGGATAACGGCTGGTCAAGAATGCCGGCTGCCGCGTTTGAAATGCACGAGATGCCGAGCACACGCATTCCCGCGTGGTTGGCGACGATGACTTCCGGCACGGTCGACATTCCGACAGCGTCAGACCCCATCGTTCTTAAAAACCGGACTTCAGCCGGCGTTTCGTAAGATGGCCCCGTAACAGCCGTGTACACACCTTTTTGAACAGGGATGCCAAGCTCAGCCGCCGTTTTTTCAGCCAAGCCTGACAGCTCTTTGTCATAGGCTTCTGACATGTCCGGGAATCTGGCTCCGAATTCCGCTTCGTTCGGACCGATTAACGGGTTGGTGCCCGTAAAGTTGATATGGTCGGTAATAATCATCAGATCACCGGCGCGGAAGTCAGTGTTGATACCGCCCGCTGCGTTCGTCACGATGAGAGATTCAACGCCGAGCGCCTTCATCACGCGGACCGGAAACGTTACCTGATCCATTGAGTAGCCTTCATAATAATGAAAGCGGCCCTGCATCGCGATGACCTGCACACCTTCAAGCGTTCCCATCACAAGCTGGCCGGCATGGCCTTCTACCGTTGAGACCGGAAAATCAGGGATCGTTTCATATGTAAGCTTGACAGCTCCTTCAATTTCATCGGCCAATACGCCGAGCCCTGAACCTAAAATCAGACCGATCTTAGGTGTTTCTTTCACGTGTTCTTTAATAAATGCAGCAGCACGTTCGATCTTTTGTTTCAAAAAAAGTCCCCCTACTGTAATCTTGATAAAAAGCTTTTTCCGTATTCCGGCTTTTCCGTTTTGAAATTATCCGCAATGGTTGCGCCGATATCGGCAAATGTATCCGCAAGCGGCAGCTGTTCGGTATGTTTATGCTTTTTGCTGTAGACAAGAAGCGGCACATACTCCCGCGTGTGGTCCGTCCCGTGATGGACAGGATCATTGCCGTGATCCGCCGTGATGATGAGCAGATCGTCCTCTTTCATTTTTTCAAACACTTCCGGAAGCCTTGCGTCGAATTCCTCAAGCGCTTTTCCGTACCCTTCCGGATCACGGCGGTGTCCGTACAGCGCATCAAAATCAACGAGGTTGGCAAAGCTCAGGCCCGTAAAATCTTCACCGAGCGTTTCAATCACTTTGTCCATGCCGTCCATGTTAGATACCGTGCGGCGGGATGATGTGATGCCTTCTCCATCGTAAATATCAGAAATTTTACCGATGGAAATGACGTCTAAACCGCTGTCTTTCATTCCGTTCATTACCGTGCGGCCGAACGGTTTGAGCGCATAATCATGGCGGTTCGGCGTGCGTTTGAAGCTGCCCGGTTCTCCGATGAACGGTCTTGCGATGATCCGGCCGACCATGTACTTCGGATCAAGCGTCAGTTCTCTGGCTGTTTCACAGATGCTGTACAGCTCGTCAAGCGGAACGACATCTTCGTGAGCCGCAATCTGCAAAACGGAATCTGCTGATGTATAAACGATCAGCGCACCCGTTTCCATATGTTCTTTTCCGAGCTCGTCCAGAATCGCCGTCCCTGAAGCCGGCTTATTCCCGATGATTTTGCGTCCGGAACGCTTTTCAAGCTCCTGAAGAAGCTCATCCGGAAATCCTTCCGGGAACACTTTAAACGGTTTTTCAATGTAGAGGCCCATAATCTCCCAGTGCCCCGTCATCGTATCTTTTCCGTTTGACGCCTCCTGCATTTTACCGTAGTACGCCAGAGGCTGCTCCGTTTTTTCCACACCCTTAATGTCCCCGATCAGTCCGAGACCGAGCTGTGCCATATGAGGCATATGTAAACCGTTCATGTGCTCTGCGATATGTCCGAGCGTATTTGCGCCTATATCATTAAAATCGGCGGCGTCCGGCGCTTCACCGATTCCGACCGAATCCATTACGATCAAAAACACACGTTTATATTTGTATTCAGACATCATAAAAGCCTCCTTTTCTTCCATCTGTCCATTTTAGCTTACAGAGGTCAGACAACTCAAGTATAAACCGTTTACATTCTTGTTGACAATGCCTATTCAAATAATAAGAACCTTCTCTGTATTCCGCCAATCCGACAGAAAAAAGCCGCGGCACCTTTGCCAACGGCTCCTAGGCGCGCGGATGATACTGCTTGTACACGTCCTTCAGCCTTGTTTTCGTCACATGCGTGTAAATTTGCGTCGTGGAAATATCGGCATGTCCAAGCATCTCCTGCACGGCGCGCAGGTCCGCCCCGTTTTCAAGCAGGTGCGTTGCAAAAGAGTGCCGGAGCGTGTGCGGTGTCAGTTCTTTTTTAATGCCTGCCTCAAGGGCGATTTTCTTCAGGTTTTTCCAAAATCCCTGACGGCTGATCTGCCTGCCGTGATGATTCAGAAAAAGCGCTTCGGTCACATTTTTCTTTAATAATTTCCCTCTGGCTTTTTCGATATATGCTTCGATCGCATGGGAGGCGGCTTCACCGATCGGCACAATCCGCTCTTTCCGGCCTTTTCCGAAGCAGCGGACAAATCCCATCGTCAAATGAACGTCGGATAATTTCAGCTCAATCATCTCGCTGACCCTGATGCCGGTTGCATACAGCAATTCGAGCATGGCTTTATCCCTGAGACCGAACGGGCTGTTAAGCTTAGGCGTGTCCAATAACTGCTCTACTTCGTTCAGCGCCAGCACTTTTGGGAGGGCCCGCTCTGTTTTTTGTGTTTCAATATGTACAGAAGGATCTTTATCCGCGGCTTTCTCCCTTAACAGAAATTGATGAAAAGACCGGATTGACGCCAAATGCCTGGCAGACGTCTTCCCTGATTTCCCCGAGTCCTTCAAATGCTTTAAATATTGAATAATATGAAGACGGGTCACATCATTCCAAGAAGTGATCTGAAGGGTTTCAGTTAAGAAGAGAGAATAACTTTTCAGATCACGCTCATAGGACATCATCGTATTTTGGGACAGCCCTCTTTCAACCCTCACATAATGGATGAAATCCTTAATTTGATCCTTCACTCTTGATCTACTCCCCGTTTTGGTAAAAAAAGATCAACCGGCCGAACCAGCCGTCCTTCTCCTCATGTTCCGTTTTGGCCACTTTGACGGCGGAGCCTTCCGGTTTATCGTACCGATGATAGTTTTCATACTCTGAATTCACCCATATCATAGCATAATAGAACAGCGCGGTAAAACCTGTGAACAGAATAAACACTTTGATCGTATCCGCGGCTGTTTTTAGGAATCTGCCCATCTTTCGATCGATCCTTTCTTTGGCGGCTGTTAGTACACCTTATGCCAATTTCAAAGGCTTTTATACATAAAAACAGCAAAAAACCCTTTCCTGACAGAAAAGGTTCATAGGCTTTTATTCTGTTTCATTCCCGCCGCAGCGGTGGCAGATTCCGTGAAAAGTCAATCTATGATCTTTAATTTTAAATTTCCAATCACGTTCAATCACTTCTTCAACGTCTTCAAGCAGATCTTCTTCAATTTCATCGACGGCTCCGCACTCCATGCACACCAGATGATGATGGAAGTGGGCCGCGCCCTCTTTGCGAAGGTCGTAGCGGGATACGCCGTCCCCGAAGTTAATTTTATCAACGACTTTTAATTCTGTTAATAATTCTAATGTACGGTATACTGTAGCGAGACCAATTTCAGGAGATTTCTCTTTTACGAGGAGGTATACATCTTCTGCGCTTAAATGGTCTTCTTCATTTTCAAGGAGCACCCTTACCGTTGCTTCACGCTGTGGCGTAAGCTTGTAGCTTGACGAGTGCAGCTGCTTTTTAATTCGATCAATACGGTTTTCCATGTCTTTCCCTCCTACGCCGCATTCCATGACTCATTATAACAAAATACGCGCAGAGTTCCAACTATAATTATTACAAACTGATAAATAAAAGTATTATTTTGTGATAATCATTCTAAAAGATCCGTGATGAAAGCTTTTCCATAAACAGCGGAGACACATACGCTTCCAGCAGTGAAGCGATGACCGAGAAGAAAATGATGAGAATCAGCACGAAGGCGTAGCGTCCGAACCATTGGATCGGCGTATCATGGAGGCTGCGTTTGACAAACAGCTGCCGGATCAGTTTCAGCGAAAAAGCGATAGAGCATGTCCCCATGATAAGGTATGCCGGAATGAGAACGATGTTTTGCGGCAGCACCGAGATGAAAGACAGGAAAAATCCGTTCATCCCCATTTGATTCACTAAAAATCCGACCGTAAAACCGACGACGATTCCTTTCAAAAACACCATGATAAAAATCACCGGGAGACCGATTACGGAAATACCCAGAATCCACATCAGCCCCAAATATTTTACATCATGAAAGACGGCCTGCCAAAACATGTCTGAGGCGCCGGCATGTTTTCCGTCAGACAGCTGTCCGAAAAATTTGCTTAAATAGTAATACAAATCTTCTTTCTGTGTGATTGTCATGCTGTTGACAATGATCGCGCCGAAAATGACACCCATTAAAAACAAGACAAACACAAATATATAAAGTGACAGATGATCCTTCATATGGCGAAAAAACAGTTCTTTGTACGATTGTTTCCTCATACCGCTTTCCTCCCGCTAATCTATTGACTTGATTTAGTAGATTGTATGAAAGAAAAGAGAAAACATGACAGAGAAATCATAGAAAGGCTCCGAGATTCCGGCAAAAAAAAAAGAATCCCCGCCATCACTCTTGTGATCATGGGGATTCCTTTTTTTATGCTTTATTCTTTCCAGCCTGTCTTTTTTGGTTTTTGTCACTCTTTCATGCGTGCTGAAGGACGGCGCCGCCCCTCTTGATAAGACTGCGTCACGCAACCCGTTTCTTCTGAGATGCTCCCGCATTTTTTTCGCTTTGCTTTTCGCCATGTGCAGATCGCTCCTTTTTGCCTTTTCTCTATCATAACAAAAAAATCCAGGTGTGTTCATGAATAGGGCTCATGTTTCTTCCGGTAGGCGCGCAGAGATGTTTTGGCAGATGAAAAACTCCCCATTGCGGCGTATCCGTAAAAGAATCCCATAAAACTCCCCTCATACACGTGTTCGTGGTGACCGAAAACGATAGACACAATATTTCCGACAACAAGGGCAATCGTGGGAACGAATATGCCGGGAACCCTGCAGAACACTTTGATCAGCTGCGTCACGCATAAGACGACCGGCACGCCGATCACAGCATCCCAAATATTTGTATGGATCAGCGGAAAATAATCCACATTGACACCTCTTTATTCCGTCTTTTTCTATATGTTAGCCTGCCAAAGAATTCCGCTTCCTATTCATGATAAAAAAAGCACCGGATACATATCCGGTGCTGTGAGCGTTATTTATTTTCCCGCCGCGGCCCGCTCTACAGCTGCCGATACGGCGTGATGCACGTCCGCGTCCAAAGGCTGAGGTACGAGATCACCGTGTTTCGTACAAGAAGCGATGGCTTCAGCGGCCGCCACAAGCATTTCATGGTCAATTTTCTTGCTTTTGGCGTTCAGCGCACCGCGGAAAATACCAGGGAAGCCGAGAACATTATTGACTGAACGGCCGTCGGCTGCATAAGCGGCTCCGGCCTGCAGCGCCTCTTCCGGTTCAATCTCCGGCTTCGGATTAGATAAGGCCAGAATGACTTGTCCTTTTCTGACATCCTCTTTTTTAATGAGCCCCGGAACTCCTGTGGTGCTGATCACAATGTCACACGTGTCCATTAAATCTTTAATGCTTTCAAGCGGCTGACCTCCGTATTGAGCGAGGCGGTTCATTGCTTCTTCTGACTTGTCCGTTCCGCAGACCGCTTTGACTCCGTATGCCATAAACATGCGGCAGATGGCGACGCCCGCCGCGCCGAGACCGATCTGTCCGACTTTCGCTTCTTTTAAATCAAGACCTGCGCTTTTACAAGCGGAAATGGCGGCGGCGAGAGTAACGACCGCCGTGCCGTGCTGGTCGTCGTGCATAACCGGAATGTCCAATTCTTCCTTCAGGCGGTCTTCAATGTCAAAGCAGTGAGGCGAACCGATATCTTCAAGCAGAATTCCGCTGAATCCCGGAGAAATATGTTTTACCGTGCGGATGATTTCTTCCGGATCAGAGGTGTCGAGCAAAATCGGAATACCGCTGATGCCTGCCAGCTGGTCAAAAAGCGCTGCCTTCCCTTCCATTACGGGCATTCCGGCGACAGAGCCGATGTTGCCGAGACCGAGAATCGCCGTTCCGTCGGTGACAATGGCGACAGAATTGCTGATGGTCGTATAGATGGATGCTTTTTCAGGCTCGCTTTCGATCAGTCTGCACACATCGGCCACGCCCGGCGTATAAACACGGCCAAGCTCAGCCAGTGTCCGGATCGGCATTTTGCTTTTCATCTGAATTTTTCCGCCTTCATGAGCAGAGAGCACTTCATCTGAGACGGTATGAAGCCGGATGCCTTCACCGAGAGCTTCAATGGCTTGAATGATTTCCTGCAGCTGCTCCTCATTTTCGGCCTGCACCGTAATGTTGCGCATGGTGTAGTTCGGGCCGACTTTAACGGTTTCAACTTCCCCGATATCTCCGCCCATCACTCCGATGGCCGTTGCCACTTTTCCCAGATTTCCGGGAACAGTCGGCGTTTCTATCATTAACGTCCGAATCATATGCTTTGTAATCATAAAATAACCCCCCTAACCCAGTTTTTGAGATTGCAAGGATTTTTCTTTCGTGTACCAAATGAATTTACCCGTGTATCCGTACAATATGGCCAGTCCGATAGATACAAAACTGAGCCACATGAACGGCAGATAAGAAAACGTGGATACGCCGAGAATGCCGGCCATATAGATGCCGTTGTCAGACCATGGCACCATCCCTGAAGTAAGCGTGCCGCCCACCTCGGCATTCCGGGATAAAATTCTTCTGTCAAGTTTCAGTTTATCATAACTGTTCTCCATGATTTTCGGCGTCAGTATCAATGACACATACATCGCACAGCCGAAAATGTTTGCTAAAAGGGCGACGATCAGCGTCGAAAGCGTTACATTTCCCGGTGTGGTCAGTTTTTTCTCAAAAGTTGAGACAATCACTTTTAATACGCCGAGCTTCTCGAGAATTCCTCCAAAACCGAGACCGAAAAGAATAACGACCAACGTATCCAGCATGCCGGTGATGCCTCCGCGGTTTAACAGCCCATTTAAAAATTCGACGTCCGTTTTAATGGAAAAACCATTGTAAGCAGTCGCGATGGCACTGGCAAAATTCATTCCCTGAAAAACAGAAGCCCAGATGGCGCCAAGCAAGGCACCGATGACGATGACGGGCATAGACGGCTTTTTCAAAATCAGCAGGACGACGACGACAACCGCCGGGATAAGCATCCATATATGAATATCAAACGTTTTCTGCAATGCAGACTTTAAAAATTCCACTTTATCAAGATCAATATTTTTTCCGCCGTATATAAATCCCGTTACGGTAAAAAGAATGGCCGTAATGATATAGGACGGAATGGACAGATACATCATCGCTCTGACGTGTGACAGCACATCCACCTTAGAAAGCGTGGAGGCAAGCACCGTACTGTCAGACAGCGGTGAAAGCTTGTCCCCGAAGTAAGCGCCGGACAAAACGGCCCCCGCTACGATCGGAAGCGGTATGCCCATTCCCTCTCCAATGGCAATCATGGCGATTCCCGCCGTTCCCACGGTTCCCCAGGACGTCCCGGTCGCAACGGACATAACCGAACAAATAACCAATGTAGCAAGCAGGAACACATGAGGATTAATAAACTCTAAACCATAATAAATTAAAGTCGGCACAACGCCGCCGGCAATCCATGTCCCGATAAGGGCACCGACTGAAACTAGGATCAGAACGGCTTCAAGACCGTTTGATATCCCGGTGACAATGGATGACTGCAAGTCTTTATATGAATGTCCCAGCCTGATTCCGAGAATAATAGCGATAAACCAGGATATAAAGAGAGCAAGCTGGATCGGCAGGTCTAAAAACACTGTGAATGACAAAACAAGCGCTAAAAACCCGAATAATAAGATAATAATTTCCAATAAATTTGGCAATCTGACCTCTTTCACAAAAAAATCCCCCTAGAAGAAAAAGCTAAAACGCTTTCATCAAATGATATAACAAATTATACTATACTTCCTCATCCCTTTGTATGGCAACCGCCTTTTCACTGAAAAACGTGAAAAGGCGGCTGTTGTTGCTTCAAAATTTATTTTTCTAAAAGATCTTTTCCGGCAATCCCCGGTTTTGTCATTTCATACGGATTCAAAATGATATCCAATTCTTCTTCTGTCAGTACATCGTTTTGGAGACAGAGATCTCTTACAGATTGCCCCGTCATGATTGCTTCACGGGCAATTCGCGCAGCCGCCTCATATCCAAGGTGCGGGTTGACCGCTGTAATGACGCCGACGCTTTTTTCCACGTATTGCTTCAGGCGTTTTTCGTTGGCTTCAATCCCCGCCAGACAATGATCGGTAAATGATCGGAAACCGTTGTTCATAATACTGATGGATTGAAGCAGGTTAAATACGAGCACCGGCTCCATCACGTTAAGCTCCAGCTGGCCCGCTTCTGAAGCGAGGCAGATTGTATTGTCATTCCCGATGACCTGGAAGGCGATTTGGTTGATCAGCTCTGCCATTACAGGGTTGACTTTCCCCGGCATAATGGATGATCCCGGCTGACGGGCGGGCAGTGAAATTTCCGCTAGTCCCGCGCGCGGGCCTGATGCCATTAAGCGCAGATCGTTGGCGATTTTAGACATATTCATCATGCATACCTTCAACGCGGCTGAAACTTCCGTATAAGCATCAGTGTTTTGTGTGGCATCAACCAAATGGCCGGCGCCGACAAGAGGCAGTCCGCTGATGTCAGCCAGGTGCTTTACAACCTGTTCTATGTAGCGCGGATCAGCGTTAAGTCCCGTACCTACAGCCGTTGCCCCCATGTTTACTTCATACAGATGCTGGCGGGATTGTTTAATTCGCTTTATATCACGCTCAAGCACGCGGCTGTACGCTTCAAATTCCTGTCCGAGACGGATCGGCACAGCGTCCTGAAGGTGTGTGCGTCCCATTTTAATGACAGAATCAAATTGTTTCGCTTTATCTTTAAAGACACTCAGCATATGCGCCATTGTATCAAGGAGCTTATCCAGAAGTTTTAAGGTAGAAATATGAATCGCCGTCGGGAACACGTCGTTTGTCGATTGTGACATATTGACGTGTGTGTTCGGGCTGAGATGAATGTATTCACCTTTTTTATGTCCCATGATTTCAAGCGCTCTGTTGCCGATTACTTCGTTGGCATTCATGTTCATGGACGTTCCGGCTCCCCCTTGGATCGGATCGACGATGAATTGGTCATGCCATTTACCCTCAAGAATCTCGTCTGCGGCCTGGACAATCGCGTTGCCGATTCCTTCATAGAGGCGCTTTACATCCATATTGGCAAGCGCCGCCGCTTTTTTGACGATGGCGAGCGCATTAATCATTTCTTCATGGATGCGGTAGCCGGTAATCGGAAAGTTTTCTTTCGCGCGCAGCGTTTGGATTCCGTAATACACATCAGCTTCAATTTGTTTTTCTCCGAGGAAATCTTTTTCCTGACGATATTCTTTTTGCGCGTTTGTCATGCTAATACCCTACTTTCTCTTTGATGGTGGTCTTTTTTACAGTACAACGTCGTCTGCGATCGGTGTCTCCATAATGTTTTTGACTTCAGCCAAATTGTGAGACTGGCCGAGCGCCCACATTAATTTCGGCACGATGGCTTCTGTGTTCATATTTCTTGAACGGATGATGAGATCTTGATTGACTCTCCGTCCGACTTCATAGACACTCATGTCTTCTCCTTCTTCAAGACATTGTGTCGTAATGACAACGACAATGCCGCTTTCAATCATTTCATTGACTTTGGCGAGAATGTCCCTTCCTTCAAACGGCACGCCGCCGCTGCCGTAGCTTTCAATGACGATTCCTTTGTACATACCCTTTAACGCGTCAAACATTTCCGGTTTAAGCCCCGGATGAAGCTTGAGCAGGCACACGTCCGTGCAAAGTGATGTATTGACCGTAAAGGCGTCGTCTTTTGGCATGTGCACGTGTTTGTTGTATTCAATTCCGTTTTCGGTAATAAACGCGATATACGGGTAGTTAATGCTCTCAAATGCATCATAGCTTTTCGTTCTTAATTTAATGGCGCGGGTGCCTTGAATGACTCTGCCGTCAAATACGACGTATACGCCGCCCACCCCTTCACATGCGAAGCGGATCGCGTCCGTGATATTTTTTTTGGCATCGGTTTTTTGAAATGTAATCGGGATTTGCGAACCCGTAATGACGATCGGTTTATCGGCATGCTGAAGCATATAAGACAGCGCCGCTGATGTATATGCCATTGTGTCTGTGCCGTGCGTGATGACGAACCCGTCGTACGCGTCATATTTTTCTTTGACAGCATCAGCTATTTGGACCCAATATTCAGGCTGCATATTGGTGCTGTCGATGTTCATTAACGAATGGGTTTCCATCGTGTAATCGTTATCAAGTTTTGATACGTAGGTTAACAATTCGTCTGCTTTTACCCCGGGTGCAAGCCCGTTTTCTCCTTCGACTGAGGCGATTGTTCCTCCGGTTGTTAACAGCAATAATTTTTTCATACCCTGCACCTCTTCATCATTTCTCAAGATGTTTAAGCATTCGCTTTTCGCATACTTTTAATCAAATTATAGACAGACGAATGAAATTAATCAAGTGATTATTATTCAATTCGCGTACACTTTTACACATCGATATGATATAATTTTGCTCAAGTGAAAAGGAGCGGTTTTGAATATGAATTTAGATCGTTTAACTGAACTGAGAAAAAAGAAAAATTGGTCTCTTCAATATACGGCTGACCGGCTCGGCATCGCAAAAAGCACATACGCCGGGTATGAGTCAGGCTACCGGCGCCCGTCATTCGAAGCGCTGGGCACGCTTGCCGATCTGTTTGACACGACGTGCGACGATTTACTGGGGCGCACTGAAAAAAAGGCGGAGCCGTTTGCCCAGACCATCGAATTAACAAAAGCCGCACAAGGCCGCGGCACACTGACCGTTGACGGGGAGCCGCTTAATCAGGATGAAATCATCGAATTGATTGCGTTTGTCCGCACGAAAAAAAAGGTACAGGAGGAACTCCGCTAAAAACCGGCTTTACGGCTTGATTCGGCCGTATGTTCCTCCGCCTCCCGCCTCAAGGTCGAGCTGTCCGGTGCGCGCTTTATGAATGACAGCCGCTATTTTGGGCTGCACGATGCGTGCCAGGTCCTCTTCTTCTGCCTGATGAAGAATCGCCATTTCCGTCCCGAAAGTCCGCTTTAGTTTTTCCAATGTTTTCGGCCCGACTCCGGGAATGAACTGCAGAGGGATTTGATGAATATACGGAGGCCGCGGCACGCGGCTTTTTTTTGGTCCGCTCAGTTCCTCCAGCCGTTCACTGACCCCTTTTGTCATTGTTTTCCCGCCGCATTCCGCACATTTTAAAGCTCCTTTTTCAGCCGGGCTGCCGCAGCGGTCGCAAGCCGTCCTGTAATACTTCCCGAGCTTCGGGTTCAGTCCGTAATTCGCCGTGATTCTTCTTCCGCCCTTCCCTTTTAGAGCCAGCGAAAATTCCGTAAAGTTCGCTTCCTTCAGAAGCATTTCATTATATTCTCTGCCGATTTTTCCTAAGGAATGCGCATCAGAATTTGTTAAAAATGTATACGGATCAAGTTCCGTTAACCGTGAAGCCATGCCAGTGTCGCAGCTTAATCCGAGTTCCGCCGCGTCAATAAGCGCCGGGTCGAAAACTTCTGTCAAAGAAGATCTGACCCCTTTTCCGTACAGGCTTTTATGCGGGGTGAACATATGGGCGGGAATAAACAGCCCGCCCAATTCCTTTGTTTTCTTTTGAAGATTCAAACCGGTCTCGTAAATGCGCTGGGAACTGAGATGGATATTTTTAAGCCTTTTTGCGAGCCACTCAGAAAACATCTTCATTTCGGCAAGAGCCGGCATAAAGACGAGAACGTGAATCGGCCCGCGGCATGTGTGGTCATAAATTTCAAGCTCACTGCCCAACAGAAGCGTCGTATTCCGATAGCGGATGCCGCCTTCTTTCAGCTCACGGTATCTGCCTTCATCAATTCCAAGCTCGATTTCTTCCAAGACTTCCGGGGAATGGCAGTCGATGATGCCCAATAGTTCAATTCCCTTCCCCTCGCTTGCTTCTTCCAAAATCCGCTGCAGCGTCAACGTTTTAGCCCCGGTGATTTTGACCGGTCTCCCCGTATAGGTTCGCCCGATATGAATATGCAGATCCGCATAAACGGTTTTCATCATTTTTCCTTCAGCGCTTCTTTCAGCTGGAGATACTGAATCGCGTATGCCGTTTTAGCGTCATACACCCGGCGGGATTCAACCAGCTTCACGGCCTCTTCAAGCGTGACCTGCATCACTTCGACAAATTCATCCTCATCCAGTTCGCGCTTTTCTTCAAGCAATGAAAGCCCTTCAGCAAGAAAGAGGTGCACGATTTCATCAGCAAATCCGGGTGATGTATAAAAAGCGGTGATTTTCGTCAAGGTTTCCGCCGTATATCCCGTTTCTTCTTCTAGCTCTCTTAATGCGGTATGTTCGGGCTCTTCTCCTTTTTCCAGCTTGCCGGCCGGAATTTCAACGATTGTCCGTTCCAGCGGCTTTCTGAACTGGTTCACCAAAATGATTTTTCCTTCTTCGGTTATCGCAAGTACGGCCACCGCTCCCGGATGTTTGACGATTTCCCGCTTGCTTGTTTTTCCGTTCGGGAGCTCTACATCCTCTAAGTAAAGATCTATGACTTTCCCGTCATACAGCTTTTTTTTCGCAAGTGTTTTTTCTTCTAAATGTTTCATCATGTCATCTCCCGTTCTGTCTCTCTATTATGCCTCATATATTTTATCATACATGCATAAGAGGGAGGTGCTTTTCGATTGAAGGTGTACCGGAAGGATAAGAGCATCGTATTGGTCGGAAAGGCTTGGGAAGTGCGGGCTAAATTGAAAGAGTACGGACAGACATTCCGCTATGTCGGAGATTGGATCACCGGGCCTTAACAGTTGAAAACTTCGCGCCTTTATATTACGGTCAATAAAAGACCATAAAAAGGAGCAAAATGATGAGAAAACGCAAATTGGGACGTTCTGATTTAGAAATAAGCGAAATCGGGCTCGGCTGTATGTCGCTCGGCACGGGTAAAGCTAAGGCGCTGTCTATTTTGGATGAAGCGATCGAGCTTGGTATCAATTATTTAGATACCGCTGATCTTTATGATTTCGGCAGAAATGAGGAAATCGTCGGGGAGGCCGTCAAAAACCGCAGACACGACATCATTTTAGCCACGAAAGCCGGAAACCGCTGGAATGATGAGAAAGACGGCTGGCATTGGGACGCTTCCAAAGGATACATAAAAGAAGCGGTCAAAAACAGTCTGCGCCGGCTGAAAACGGACTATATCGACCTTTATCAGCTGCATGGCGGCACGATGGAGGATCAGATTGATGAAACGATCGAAGCGTTCGAGGACTTAAAACAGGAAGGTGTCATCCGGTATTACGGCATTTCCTCGATTCGTCCGAATGTCATTAAAGAATATGTGAAAAAATCAAATATCACAAGTATTATGATGCAATACAGCCTGCTGGACCGGCGTCCCGAGGAGTGGCTTCCCCTTTTAGAGGAGAACGGAATCAGCGTCGTCGCCAGAGGGCCTGTCGCTAAAGGGCTTCTTACGGAAAAACCGCTCGATCAAGCGGCCGCAAGCGTAAAAGAGAACGGCTATTTAACATATTCTTTTGAAGAACTGGCAGAAACCAAAAAAGCGATTAACGCTGCCGTGCCTGATCTGAGCATGACGGAGCTTTCTCTTCAATACTTGCTTTCACAGCCGGCCGTCGCTTCTGTCATCACCGGAGCAAGCTCGCCTGAACAGCTGAGAGAAAACTGTTCGGCTGCAGAAGCCCGGCGTTTAAGCAGTCAGGAAATCAAAGCCCTGCAATACCATACAAAACAGGACGTATACGAAGCCCATCGTTCTTAAACAATAAAACCGGCACCTTGTCAGATGCCGGTTTATTTATATTTGTGCCAATCGAGACTGCTTTCATTCAGCAGCTCTTCAAAGCTTTTATTTTTTTCTTTTTCTTTTCGTTTTCTGATTTGTTCCGCCTTTTGCTGCGCTTGTTTTTTCTCGTCTTCTTCCTTCAGCTCACTTTTCATTTGCAAAAGCCTGGCCTTCAGATCTTCCTCCAGATTGTCTTTTAAGCTGTGTTTTTCTTTAGACAGCTGCTTTTTCATCATTATACCCCCGTATCTGAATAATGGTGAAGCAAGTGTACCATGGAGCGCCGGAGGCCGGCAACGTTCAAAGGGAAGGATTTTTCATATTAAAGGAGGGTGCCTGCGTGAAAAAATGGCTGGCGGTGTTCGGTTCGGCTTGTGCGGTCTTTTTGGCCGCCGGATTTGCTTTTACGAATCTGATCATGTTTATGAAGAAAAAGACGGATGAAGACATCATAAAAAGAGAAACGGCAGACTGGAATGGGGTATTTGATTCCTTTCAGGCGATGGAAAAAGAAGAGGCCGTCATCTTGTCACGCCACGGGTATGAGATCAAAGGCTTTTACATCGCCCCGCATCGTACGGCAAACACGATGATTATTTGTCACGGTGTTACCGTCAATTTGTTTAATTCATTGAAATACATGGATTTGTTTCTGGATTTAGGCTGGAATGTGCTCGTGTATGACCACCGCCGGCACGGAAAAAGCGGCGGCCGAACAACGAGCTACGGTTATTTTGAAAAAGATGATTTGGAAGAAGCCGTGAATTGGGTGAGAAACAAAATCGGGGACGGCGGTCAAATCGGTATCCACGGCGAATCAATGGGAGCTGTATCGGCCTTATTATACGCGGGAGATCATCAGAATGGAGACGGCGCTGATTTTTATATTGCGGACTGTCCGTTCGCAAGTTTTCACGATCAGTTAGCCTACAGGCTGAAGCGGGAATTCCGGCTGCCTCGGTGGCCGCTGCTGCCTTTGGCTGATTTCTTTTTGCTGGTGAGAGAAGGATACCGCATCCGTGATGTCTCGCCTTTATCGGTTATCAGCCGCATCCGGCAGCCCGTTTTGTTTATCCACAGTAAGGAGGATGATTATATACCTCCCGCTTCCTCCGAAATGCTGCACCGCAGAAAACGCGGCCCGAAGATGCTGTATCTGGCCGAATCGGGCGGTCATGCCATGTCGTACACCAAAAATCCGGAGAGCTACCGTCAAGCCGTGCAAACCTTTTTAGATGCCATAACGCAAACGTAAAAAAGCGAAAGAACGTATACTTGTTCTTTCGCTTTCCCGTCATAAAACGTCGGTAATCCCGTCCATATTTTCTCCGATCCAGTCAATGGCGAGGTCGATTGTCGTAAACTCCTGCGCTTTGAAGGTCATCTCATCCTGAAGCAGCCAGACATCCTTTTGTACGGATTCAGCGCCTCCGATGGACCAGTGCAGCAGACTGTACGGATGGTTGTTGTTCAAAAAGGATACCCACGTTTTATGCTGTGCCGTCTGTTTAATGGCTTTCAGCTTTTGATTCACTTTCAGTTTCTCCCTGCTTTACTAATATGCTCATTCTCGGGCTCAGCATTTCTGCCGGGCTTTTTAAGACGAGCGTTTTTGCCTTTTCATTGTAATCGATTGTCATTTCCTCGTCAAAAAACACTTTTTGAGAAGTCTGGATGTAAAGCGGAAGTCCGTTGGTTTCAATGCGCTCGCATTGTCCCGTTAATTCGTCCGCCAGCCAGATGGCCGGCACGCCGCTGACCGCACACCCGCAGCCTTCTGCGTCATAGCGGAGCTGCGCTTTTTTCCCCGGGTTGGCGTCCATCGCCTGCTGAAGTGTGTGTTTCGCCGCATCCGTCACATGTATTTGCATAGATGATCCTCCGTTTTTCATTTTCGCCATTGTAGCATACCGAGCCGCTGTATGCATTGTTTCTGCTTTCTTTACAGCAGCCCGCTCTCCCAGTCCTTTGCCTCTTGTTCAGCCGCCTTGATCCAGTCCTTTTTCCCTTCAATATACTTTGCCATATCGTACGGGTATGTCTCAGCGAGCCCCTTTTTCAGCTTCATGTATTGAGCCGCTTTTTCAGGCTTTGCGGTGAGGTAATCCCGGAACAGCAGATGACGCCCCACGTCCGGATGGCCTGTTTCGTATATGTGGGCGTGGTGTGTGCGCTTGTTGCCGCCTTTTTGAAAGAAACGCCGGCCTTCTATCCCGTTTTCCCCTTTCGCCTCATAGCCGAGTGCTTCCAGCTGCGGACTGAATCGGTCAGCGTCCGAAATATCGTTAACCTCCGCCAGTATATCAATGACGGGTTTTGCGGCCATCCCGGGGATGGAGGTGCTGCCGATGTGGCTGACTGAATGGAGCGCGGGGCCTAAGATTCGGATCAAATTTGCCTTCTCCCTTTCAAACATCTCTTTCCATTCCGGCTTGTACGGAACAACTTCCGCTTTCCTCTTCGGATAAAGATGAAAAAACGAGAGGGTCAGTCCTTCCGGCGTCTCAGTCTGTCCGGCTTCCGTGAACCCTGCTTTTAAATAGAGAGAGACTGCCGGAACGTTTTGGCTGGCGGTAGCCGTCTCTATTTTTTGGGCGTCCCGGTTCTCGTCTAACACAAATTGAATGAGCGCCCGTCCGATTCCTTTCCGAAAGCCGGACGGGTGCACCGTCAGCCGGCATATGACAAGATCATATCCCTTTTTTTCATACGAAATGACGCCTGCGAGCCGATCTTTTACTCTGAAACCGGCAAACGTCTCCCGTGACCGCTGTATGTCTTCGGCTGTTTCATGCAGCCCGGGAATGCCGAAAAAGCCGATCAGCTCGGCTTCTTTTTGATAAGAGCAGCGCTGAACCGCCGCAATTTCCCGCGCCGACTGTTCTTGTGTATGCTGTAAAAATGCAATCAATCTTCCGCCCCTTTTGACGCAAACATCCGCTGCGGCTCCGTCTTCGTCATGCGGACCGCGTACGCTTCATACCAGGCGCTTTTTCCTTTTTGTTTTGCCGCCCGGTGGTCAGTATGGTCTTTCCACCTTTTAATCGCCTCCAGGCTGTCCCAGCAGGGAACCGTGATGCGCTCTGCCGTATGCTCATATTCCTCATCATATTTTCCCTTTATTGATGAAAAAACGACCGCATAATAGGGCGGTTTGGGCGTATCAGCTAAAAAACCCATATTCATCCCCCCCTACATATATTTCACAAACAGAATCCGGTCTTCTCCCGGACCATCATAATTCGCAAAAACAGGGATTCCGTTTACGGTTTTGGTTCCTTTTTCAGCTTCAAAGCCTAATTTTGTATGATAAGCGATTGATACTTTATTGACAGGCGCCGTCACGCAATTGACTTTTGTGCAGCCTCTTTCTTTCACCGTCTCCATAAATCGGTCATAGAGCTGTTTTCCAATTTGCATTTTTCTGAAATCCGGATGCACTCCGGAAAAATGAATGTATGCCGTCTCAGGGTCTGATTGTGACTGAAACCCGATTAAAAAACCGGTCATTCCCTCCGGCCCGAACGTAATAAAGCTTGTGTCCTGAAAATGTTCAAAAAACAAACGCGGCAGTTTGTCTTTCATCTGCCTGCCGCCCCACCATTCATTCAAAACAGACGTAACCATTTCATAGTCTTCAGAGGTAATTGTTCGAATATCCATTATCGATTGACTCTCCTTTTCGTCCGGCAAAATGAATGTCAGCTCTTCTCATTGGAATATAAAAAATTATATGTGGGTTGTTTGCAATTGTAAATGATTTCTTTTCAAGCGGACGAATCAGCCCGTCTTCCAACCGGGGAATGATTTACCAGTATGAACGCGGTCATTGTTCGGGTAAAATGAAAAACAGAACAAACGTTCCCGGAGGTTTTTTTATGGCTGATATTCTTCTTGTTGATATGCAATCGTTTTATGCGTCTGTGGAAAAAGCGGAAGCGCCTCATCTTAAAAACCGGCCCGTCATTGTCTCGGGAGATCCCGAAAGACGCAGCGGCGTCGTGCTTGCGGCTTGTCCGCTCGCCAAACGATACGGCGTAAAAAATGCTGAACGGCTGGGGGAAGCGCAGGCCAAATGTCCAGACGCCGTTATCGTCCGGCCGCGGATGCAGCGGTATATTGATGTCTCCGTTATGATTACCGAGTTGTTCGAGCGGTATACCGATCTTGTAGAACCCTACTCCATCGATGAGCAGTTTCTCGACGTGACCGGGAGCAGGCGGCTGTTCGGTGATCCTTTTACAATCGCCAAAAGCATTCAACAAGCGATTATGCGTGAATTCGGAATTTATGCCCGTGTCGGCATCGGGCCGAATAAGGCGCTCGCGAAAATGGCTTGCGACCATTTTGCCAAAAAAAACGCATCCGGCATCCACAGATTGGATATGTCAAATATCAGGCAGGATCTGTGGCCGCTGCCGGTCAGAAAATTATTTGGCATCGGAAAACGGATGGAGCATCATTTAAGGCGGATGGGCATCAGCACGATCGGCGGGCTTGCCGCGCATCCTCCCGAACTGCTGAAAAAGCGCTGGGGCATTAACGGCGAATTGCTTCAGCGGACAGCCCGCGGCATCGATCCCTCTCCGGTCACCGTCAACACGCACAGCCGGCAAAAAGCGATCGGCCATAACATGACTCTTCCGAGAGACTACAGCCGCTTTGAGGATATCAAAGTCGTATTGCTGGAGTTAAGCGAAGAAGTGGCCCGCCGCGCCCGTTTTAAACAATACATCGGCCATACGGTTTCAGTCAGCATCAGGGGCGCCGATTTTGATTTCCCTTCAGGTTTTCACAGACAGAAAAAGCTCGTCTCTCCGACCAATTTCGGAATGGATATTTTTAAAACGGCGGTCAAGCTCTTCAAAGAGCACTGGAACGGGGAGCCCGTCCGCAGCGCCGGCGTCGCCCTTTCCCAGCTGGAGCCCTGTGATTATGTTCAGCTGAGCCTGTTCGATGCCCAGGAAAAAAAGATCAGTCTCGGCAAAGTATTGGATGATATCCATGAGCGGTACGGCCCTGCGTCGCTGCTCCATGCCGTGTCGCTGACAGAGGCCGGCCAAGCCTTTCACCGGGCTGAAAAAATCGGCGGGCATTACAAATAATTGAGGTGATATACATGAATCCGAACAAATTAACACCCGGATATAATGTCATGTGGGAGTCAAGCCGGATGATGCTCCCCGAACACCGGGAGCAGCTGCTTGCAAAGAAACGAAAAGAACGGGAATTCCGGCCGCCGGAACTGAGCGAAGAGCAAATGAACGACATGAACCGCATCATTGCAGCGGCGATTGAAGAAGACAGGGCCATCTCAGTCACCTACGCTTCCGCACACGGCCCCCGCCGGTTTTGGGGATGGGTAAAACAAGTGAAGCATGACGAAAAACGTTTAAAAATCATAAACGATGAAGATGCGTTAACCCTGCCGTTTCATCTTATTCTCTCAGCTGAACTGGAATAAAAGAACCTAAATCGTCCTGACAGAAAATATGATAGAAGAGTGGGAGGATCACATGATATTTAGTAGAATAAGGATGAATGATAAGAATAGGAGAATATACGATGGATCAATTTGTAGAAAAAATGCTGGGACAGGCCCTCCGCCAGTATGGACGGAATGTGTCGACAGATCCGCTGAGCCCCTATGAAAAACAGAGTTTGAAAAAAGCTTTAGAAGAAAGAAGGAACGAAGAACCCGATGAGGACCTCCATGCCCATGTAGAAGATATTATCTACGATTATGTCACCAATCAGGGGCAGTTCTCCTGACACAGACGTTTATGCGCCGGGCGATAAGGGAAACGTCCGAGAGTAAACCCTTAAAGATTGCGTGGTGCAGAATATGCCTGTCGGGCCTTATTTCAAGATCGGCTATGCCGTTCTTCTGTTATTTCTCATCATTTATCTCGGAACATTAATAGACTTTTTGTTCCAGCCTGTTGTGATTACGGTTAAAACCTTGTTTCCGCCCATTGTGTTATCGGGCGTCCTTTACTATTTGTGCCGCCCGCTCGTCACAGTGCTGCATGCGAAATTAAAGCTGCCTGAAGGAATCGCAATTTTAGCGATTTATGCGGGAACAGCCGGCCTTTTTGTCCTCTTCCTTTACACGGCGGGCCCTGCCGTTCAAAAACAGTTTACAGCCTTCACAGATCACATTCCCGAGCTTTCCGCAAAAGCTGAAAATTGGATCGGGCATCTCCAGGACAGTAAATGGTTTTCCCGGCTTCAGCATGAGGATTCCTTCAAAAAATTAGCAGACAAAGCTGCAAATTATTCCGGTTCAATCGCTGATTCTCTCAGCAGCCTGGCCGGTGCGGCTGCCAATGCCGCCATCACCGCCGCCATTATTCCGTTTGCGCTGTATTACATGTTAAAAGAAGGAAATAAAGCGCCCCGGCGGCTGCTCCGGCTTCTTCCAGAAAAACATCAAAAGGAAGGAAAACAAATCCTTCGGGACATGGATGAAGCTCTCAGTTCATACATACAAGGACAGCTGCTCGTCAGTTTCTGTGTCGGCGTTCTCGTCACGATCGGCTATTTCATCATCGGGCTCGATTATCCGCTCGTTCTGGGCGCGTTCGCCATGGTGACAAACCTGATTCCGTTTATCGGACCTTGGATCGGCACATTTCCCGGAGTCATTGTCGGATTGTTCGATTCACCGACCGAGGCGGTGCTTGTGATTACGGTTGTCGTCATTGTCCAGCAGCTTGAAAGCCAGCTGATTTCCCCGCAAATTATGGGCCGGAAGCTGGACATTCACCCGCTGACCATCATTTTTCTTCTGCTGGCCGCCGGCAAATTCTCGGGTATTGCCGGGATGCTGCTGGCCATTCCGGGATATGCGGCCGCAAAGGTGATCATAAGCCACATGCAGAAACTGTTCATACTCAGAAAAAAACAAGGCTAGAGAGACACTAAAATGAAAAATGGCGGGCTCAGAGAAGCGCCCGCCGCACACGGAGGTAAAAAGATGAACATCGGTGATGTCATTTTTCAATTGATTTCATTCGCCGCAGCCGCGGTTTTCCTGTTTGCCGTGATATATGTATTCAGAAGCTTGAACAAGCGCCGCATACAATTAGACAGAATCGAAAAGAAACTCGACGCGCTGCGCGAAGAAAAAAACGAAAAGGTATAGTTCATTCAGAATCAGAGGCAGGAGCGGCCAGCTCCACCTTTATCCGATCCGGGTCCTCCGTGTATACGGCGTAATGCGTGCTTCCGCCTGCATATGGATGGCGGTCCCTGTAAAGCACGGGGCATCCTCTGGCAAGCAGCTTTTCCGTCATCTCGTCAACCTGCTCTCTTGATGCAGCATGAAAAGCCAGATGGTTCAGCCCGACCCGGCATCTGTGGTACTCCGGTGTTAAAAAACGCTCCTTTGTCTGGACAAGCACAACATAAAATCCTGCGTTTTTCCAGCTGATGCCGGAGTCCCAATTTTGAAATTCCCTATAACCGAGCTCACCTAAAAACCATCCCCAAAACCGGGCGGAGGCTTTCAAGTCAGATACATACAATTCAATATGATGCATCATAATATTCGCTTCCTCCTTACATCACACACGCCTTACCAGCACCTCTTCAACTTTATGGCCGTCACCTTTTCTCAAAATCAAATCCGACCTGAATTTTGTCGGCAGAATATTTTCATACAGATTCGGACGGTTGACGCTCTCCCAAATGGAGGCGGCCATGGTATCCGCTTCTGCATCAGATAAATCCTTAAATTTATGAAAATAAGAAGCCGGATCCTGAAAAGCGGTTTCCCTCAAAAGACGGAAACGCTCCAAATACCACGTGAAAATCCGGCTTTCTTCGGCATCCACATAAATCGAAAAATCAAAGAAATCCGATACAAAAATCCGCGGATCTTCCCTGTCGTCCTCTAAGGTCGGCGACTGCAGGACGTTGATTCCTTCGATAATAACGATATCCGCACCTTCGACCACTTCGACGGCGCCCTCTTCCCTGTCATAAGTAAGATGGGAATATACGGGCGCCTCCACTCTCTCTTTCCCTGATTTTATATCATTCAGAAACTCAAGCAACGCTTTCACGTCGTAACTTTCCGGGAATCCCTTTCTGGACAGGAGGTTTTTCCTTTTTAATTCCGCCGTCGGATACAAGAACCCGTCAGTTGTCACCAGGCTCACCTTCGGCCTGTCGGGCAGACGGGAAAGAAGCTTTTGCAAAATTCTTGCGGTGGTGCTTTTGCCGACGGCGACGCTGCCCGCGATTCCGATGATAAACGGGATTTTCGCTGAATGCGGATGCTTCAAAAACACGTTGACATGCTGATTACGTTTTGCAGCTGACGTGACATGAAGATGGAGCAGTCGCACAAGCGGAATATAAATCGTTTCTACTTCTTCCACCGATAGGTAGTCATTCAGCCCCTCTACGGCCTTGGCTTCTTCTTCTGAAACGGCAATGGAAAGATGACCGCCGAATCCGGCCCAAGACTCGCGGCTGTGCTGCGTGTACAATGTATGTAAGTTCAATTCTTTACTTTTCACAATTCACACCAATCTCTCTGTATGGCTTTCCGGTAAAAAACAAACGCTTACAAAGATTGTAACGGAAAACCGCTTCACTGTCTGCCCATTTTTTTCGCAAATGAGGAACCGAGCTTGCTGTACTCTTCCATTTCCTTCTCCGGAACCATGCTCCCGCCGGTGCTCCACACAAGGTGCACAGCATTTTCCATCTCAATCCCCCGCTCTTTTATGTAACGGTTTCCCGCTTCAGTCTGAACGAACTTGACAGCTCCTGCCATGCCGGCGAGGGCAGAAGGCTCAAGGCTCTTATTCTCAGCCGTTCTTAATTGATAGAGCAGCGAAAAAAGCGTGCCGTCATCGGCGGTATAACAGCCGCTGAGTATAGGTTCCATCAGGGGGCCGGCCAGTCCGGACGGCCTTCCCACCGCAAGTCCGTCGGCGGCCGTTTGATTATCAAGACCGATATCCTGCACGCTGATTCCGTCATGCAAGCCGGAAAACAGGCCCAACAGCATACACGGTGAATGCGTCGGCTCACCGAAAAAAATATGGACATGTTCGCCATAGATCAGCTTTAGCGCGAGCGCGACGCCGCCCGGTCCTCCTCCGACCCCGCACGGCAGATAGACGAAAAGCGGCTCATCTGCAGCAGGCTTAATGTTCATTTGATCCAGCTGCTTTTTTACACGGCTTCCCGCAACTGCATACCCCAAAAACAGATCCCGGGAATGCTCATCATCAATAAAATAACAATAAGGGTCCTGCTCCGCCTGAATGCGCCCTTCTTTGACAGCCAGACTGTAGTCTGCTTCGTATTCGATGACCCGAACCCCTTTTTCCCGGAGCAGCTCTTTTTTCCACTGCTTGGCGTCACTGGACATATGCACAGTCACACAAAAACCGAGCTTCGCGCCGATTATGCCGATACTCAAACCTAAATTGCCCGTAGAACCGACGGCTATAGAATATTTCGAGAAAAAAGCGGTAAACCGTTCCTCAGTCAATATGCTGTAATCGTCGTCTGCTGAGAGCATTCCCGCTTTTACCGCGAGATCTTCGGCATGCTTCAGCACTTCGTAAATCCCGCCGCGCGCTTTAATGGAACCGGAAATCGGAAGTTCATGGTCGCACTTCAAAAGCAGGCGCCCGGGGAAAGCCTGAGCAGCGCTGTGTTCCAGACGCTTCTTCATTTCATTAATCAAGACAAGCGGAGATTCAATGAGGCCCCCCGCCTCTTCTGTCTCCGGAAAAGCCGCCGCGATATAAGGCGCAAACCGGCGCAGCCTTTCTTCCGCTTCGGCAATCTCCTTTTTCCATTCAGCGCCATGTTTTACTGGATAATCGGTTTTATGCGGGTTGATCCAAAATACTTCCCGCGCCTCCGCCATTTGTCTGACTAAAGGCTCTTCCATCAATGCCGTGCGTATATCCCGATCGGACATTTACTGTCTCCCCCTTGTTACTTTTTCTTTAATGCGCGGCCGGCCAGTTTTTCTGTAAACGATGGGAAAAGCTGATACAGCTTCGTCCCGAAACTCATCCATCGCGGAAGATTCATTTCCCGTTTATCCGTCAAAATCACGGACGTAATGCGCTTTGCCACATGGTCGGCATCAAGCATCCATCTGCCGACGCTTTTCACATAACCGCCCTCTTTATCTGCAATTGTAAAGAAGTCTGTTTTGATCGGGCCGGGATTAACCGTTGTCACAGCTACACCCGAACCGGCCAGTTCGAGCCGCAGCGCATTGGAATACCCTAAAACGGCGTGTTTCGTAGCGGAATAAAGGCTTGATTTCGGTGTCGCCAGTTTGCCGGCCTGTGAAGCGATATTGATAATATGGCCGCTTTTGGCATGAAGCATCACCGGAAGACAGGCTTTCGTACAGGCAATTAATCCGAAGACATTGACTTCAAACATCGCCTTCATATCATCCAAAGATGCATCAGCGGCAGTTTCAAAAATGCCGAACCCGGCGTTATTGATTAATACATCAACATGACCGATCATACGCCTTACGTTTTCAGCCTCTTCTGCATGCCGGACGTCAAACGGAATGACATCACACTGTCCGCCCCGCGCGGTAATCGTTTTTTTCACTTCCTGCAAGCGGTCCTCCCGCCTTGCGGATAAAAAAACATGAGCCCCTTCTGCCGCACAGGAATATGCAAGCCGTTCTCCGAGTCCGCCGGATGCCCCGGTGATCCAAATCCGCTTATCCGTTAATCTGCCCATTTCCTTCACCCCTTCACAGCTTTAAACATCAGAGTATTTCCCGACTGAAAGGATTCGGCCTTCCCTTTTGCAGCCAGCACGTCAAGATGGCCGATCGTTTCTGACATCGTTAAAAATAATTCATTTTCGTACACAGCCGGAAACAGCCGCCGGCATACTTGGAAAGCCGTCAGCGTTTCCTCTGACAACAGGTGCAGCACATATTCCGCCCGGTTTCGCTGTTTTTCAAGCCGTCTGTCAGCAGCAGACCTTACGTCTTTCAGCAGATCGCCGTGTCCCGGATATAAAAGGGACGGGTTGATATCATACAGCCGCTTCATTGATTTCAAATAGTCCAGCATCGGAGACGTGCGCACGCTCCCCTTTTCCGGAGCTTCCAAAATCGGATTTGTGGAGCTGTTGGACAAAAGCAGATCGCCGCTGAACATTTCACCGTTTTTTTCATGGTAAAGCGCAATGTGGGAGGCGGCATGCCCCGGGATTTCGAGCACCGTCCAGCCGTCCAGCCCGTCAATTTTTCCGCCTTCTCCCACTGTTTTCGTTAACGGACGGTTTGCAGAAAATAAGTATGACAGCTTAACTGTTTTATGTATGTCTTCATATGTCAGAGGAACGCCCATTTCTGTCATAAGCGACAGAAAAAAATCCTCCTGCCGGGCGATATACGACCGGTTCTGAGTAATGTACCTGTCATTCAGCGGATGCCCGATTACATCCGTATCATCGGAAAAAAGGTGCAGCAAACCTGAATGATCTGCGTGATGATGAGTGAGCACTACCTGATCTATATCTGCTGGAGAAACACCGTGTTCTTTAAGCTGCATGAAGAGCGATTCAGCCGCTTCCTTTGTATTCGGGCCGCAATCAATGAGGGTCAAGGCTTCATCTTTTACTAAATAAACGATAACGTCGCCGACTGCAAACGGAGTCGGTACACGTATCGGAATGATCTTTCTCGCTGCCATATTTACGCTCCTTCGTTCTTTTCATTCCTGAATACTCATATTTTAGCCTTTTCTCTTCCCTGTGTCATTATTGCCGTATATCAGAAAAAAAGATTGACATCCCGCTCTGCCGCATAGCATAATGAACAACAAACTAGAAAAAACGGAACGCGATGACGAGGAACTAGTATATAAACAACGGCAGCAGAGAGCAATGTCCCCGGCTGAAAGACATTGCGGCCCTCTTGTTTACAGAACCTGCCCTCAGAGCGGTTAGGAAAACCTAAACGTATCCCCTCGTTACGGGATTTGAGCTGAGCACGGCTGATTCGTGCTAATGTAAGGTGGTACCGCGAAACCTTTTCGTCCTTTTTGACGGGAAGGTTTTTTTGTGTTTTGGAAAGAAGGAGGATTTATATGAAGAAAATCGGTTTTATCGGAGCCGGATCAATGGCGGAAGCAATGGTGAACGGACTGCTGCAAAGCGGACTGACGGCCCCCGGGCATATATATATGACAAACCGGTCAAATGACAGCCGGCTTGAAGAACTCCATAAAACGTACGGAGTGAAACCGTGCCGGGATAAAGAAGAGTTTTTCAGCAAGACCGACATTATCGTTCTCGCCTTTAAACCGAAAGATGCGGCAGAAAGCATTGAAAACATTCGCGAATACGTGAAAGATCAGCTTGTGATTTCTGTCATCGCAGGGCTGACGATTCACACCATTCAGCAATATTTTGGCAGAAAGCTCACCATCATCCGCGCGATGCCGAATACATCCGCGGCCATTCAGCAATCGGCGACCGGTTTTTCCGCAAGCTCTGAGGCGAGTGAGGCAGAAATCCGGACGGCAAAAGAGCTGCTGGAAACAATCGGAGAAGCGACGCTCTTTGAAGAAAAACACCTTGATGCCGTCACAGCCATCGCCGGGAGCGGCCCCGCCTATGTGTACCGGTATGTCGAAGCGATGGAAAAAGCCGCCCTTCAAGTCGGTCTGCCGGAAGAAAAGGCAAAAGAGCTGATTTTACAAACCATGGCCGGGGCGACGGAAATGCTCAGAAAAAGCAGCAAACGACCTGAGCGCCTGCGCAAGGAAATCACAAGCCCTGGCGGCACAACTGAGGCAGGCCTTCGCGCGTTAAACGAGCGCCGCTTTGAAGAAGCCATCATTCACTGCATTACAGAAACCGCAGCCCGAAGCGCCGAAATTAAAGAACAATTCGCAGGCTCCGTGCTGCAAAAGACGGACCAATCATAAAGCATGGGGGCTTCCCATGCTTTTTTCATTCTGTTTAACTGCCGTATAAGCGGCTGATTCTCTCTTTTACTTCAGGAAGATGGAATGTGGCTTCGTGCATGTTCACCTCTTCCTCAACCGCTTTTGTCAGCTCTCTTTTGATCCGTGCGGTCACATTGGTTTTCAGCGCAACCAGTGAGGCTCTCGGTTTATCCGCCAGCAGCCGGGCCAATTCGCGGCCTCTTTGAAGGACGTCTTTTTTCGGCAGCACTTCAAACGGAACTCCCCTTTTTTCCAGAGCGGCGCCGCTGAAATTCGCGGCCGTAAACAGCATTTCTTCCCCGAGGACAATTCCCAGTTTTTCAGGCACAATATACGTCGCGCCCATTCCCGGTGTAAATCCGTACTTCATATAATTACAAGAATAAAAACTCTCTCTGCTTAAAATTACGAAATCCGAGCTCAGACCAATCGTAAAGCCGGCTCCGATCGCATGCCCCTGCATGACGGAAATCACGGGAATCCTGCAATCCAATAAAAGACTGTGAAGCTTTAAATCTGTAAATTGGAGCTTTCCGCTCTGAATGGTCAAAAGCCCCTCCTGCGTTCCTCCCGTGCAGAAATAATTTCCGTAACCCGTCAGAAGGACGGTTTTATAGGACGGATGGGCATTGATGTCTTGGAATACCCGGTGCAGCTCTCTTACAAACTCTTCTGACAGCCCGTTCTTCCCGGCCGTATCCTGCATTGTGACCTGCACAATGCCCGGTTCTGTTTCCTGTACATCAATCATTGGATTCATGTTTATTCTCCGCTTCTTAAAAAATATTCAAGCCTTTCCGGCTCTGAGTGTTTCTGATATTAGGTCATCCATTCATACTTTCTGTGAAACTCTTTTATTTCAGTCAGCACCAATCGCGTTTTTCCTTGATGCGCATTCGGGATGTCTGCTGCGGGCGCGGCATTTCTTGTGCCGAATTTTACGATGCCGCTGTCTTGGAGCAGCCGGTCATAATCAGCCATCGATAAACGGACGCGTTCATCCAAATGCCGGCTGATCTGAAATTGATTCTGCCGCGTCCGGCTTTGCGGCATAACGACACCGCTGTAAAATTCAGAGCAGCAGCCCGAACCGTATGAAAAACAGCCGACGCGTTTCGGCGTTTCAAAAGAGCCGTTATCAATCGTGCTGGCAAGAGATAAAAATACGGTAGCCCCCATGATGTTGCCGACACGCTGACAGTATTGAATCCCAGGCAGCACGCGTTGCTGAAAATCAGCTTCAATGTCTTGCGGCTTAGCCTTTGCCAATTTTCTCATCATCGTCCGATGCGCTCCTTTTACCATTCCGCCAAACGGAGTGTGAAAAGAAAGGTATTGAAATGAGCTCTTATAATCCGCCCCGCTCACACGCTTTCGGTATTCCTGATATGATTTTTCACAGCAGTCCAAATAAGACATGAGCGACAGATCAGCATCCCCCGCTTCACTATCCGGAATCGGGCGGCAGGTATCCATGACTTCATACCCGTAATACCCGCTTGCGCCTTGATCAAGCAAAAAGACATGAGGGGTGCTGCTGACTAAAAGCGCCACAGCTCCCGCCCCCGCACTCGGTTCGGCATAGGACCATTCCTCCGTCAACGCGTCACCGCCTTCAGCCACTAAAAAGCGGGAAATATCCGTTCCGATGATGAGCGCTTTCGCTCCCGGTGATGTTTGCGATAAGATGAAATTCACGCCTATCTGAAACCCGGCCGTTAAAGAATAGCAAGCCTGTTTCACCTCAAATAACCGGCAATTCCGCTTCAGCTGCAAATAATCATGGACGTATGTACTGATGGATTTGCCAAAATCAATCCCGGATTCCGTACAGGTGATCACCATTTCAATCTGATTCCGTTCCTCTTCTGACAGAGAGTCGATAATCGGTTTTGCGGCATTTACGGCGAACGTAATCGGATCTTCAAACGGAAGCGCCACCACTTTTTCTTTCATCAGCAGGTTCTCAAACCTTTTTTTATCCAGATTCCGATGTTCCGCAAGCTCCATGACGTCTACATACGCGGTTCCGCCAAACACGTTCATTGCTTCGATTCCTACATTCATTTCTCCAAGCCCCCAGAGTAAAGAGGCTTCCCGTGAAGCCTCTTTTATTTTTTCGTTCAAAACTCGACAAGCAGCCGGTCAACGCCGTGAAATACAGGACTCGGAACCAGATTCGGTTCTTGATCCTCAGTAAAACGCCATGCGGGCATCTGTTCAAAAAAGTGGGAAAGCGCGATTTTCGCTTCAAGCCGGGCAAGCGGCGCTCCTAAACAATAATGGCTGCCCTGACCGAATGACAAATGCTGATTCGGCTTTCGTCCCAAATCAATTTGATCGGCATTTTCAAACTTCTTTTCATCTCTGTTCGCCGATCCAATCCACGCATACACTTTTTCTCCGGCCGGAATCGTTTTTCCGCCAATCTCGCTCTCAACCGCGGTGTAGCGGGTTACCCGCTGAATGGAAGGTCTGAGGCGGATGACTTCCTCAATAAAGTCAGGAAGGAGCGCCTTATTTTCAAGCAGCCGGGGCAGAATATGCGGAAACTCCTTGAGACTGAGAAATGAATTTCCGATCACATTTTCCGTCGTTACGTGCCCCGCGACGATCAACAAGCCGCAAAAACCGATTAATTGCTTGTCTGACAGCGGCTCTCCGTCTAAATCAGCTGAAATTAAATGGCTGATTAAATCATTTTCCTGCTGTTTTCTCCGCTGTAAAATAAACTGCATGAAGTATCCGATCATCTGCTTTTGCACTTCATTCATTTTCTTTTCATCTTTTACATTCTGGCTTTGGTCGACCCAGCTTTTAAAGATATCCCTGTCTTTCGGAGGAAATCCTAAAAGCTCTGCGATCACGATAATCGGAAGCGGAAATGCGTAATCTTCAATAATGTCCATCCTGCCTTTTGAACGGACGGCCTGAAGCAGGTCATCAGCGATAGCGGCTATACGCGGTGTAAGAGTCTCAACCGATTTCGGCATGAACGGCTGATTGACCAATTTTCTGAAGACGGTGTGTTCAGGCGGGTCCATTTTCAAAAGGCTGTCTTTGTTAATATGCCGGATCATTTTTTCCTGCTTGTCCGCACTTAAGTATTTATGATCGGAAGAAAAATGACTGTAGTCAGAAATCACCCGCTTCACTTCATCATAGGTGAAGATTTCCCAGCAATCTTCCTTTTCATTGTAATGAACGGGAGAGGTTTCTCTCATCGTTTGGTACCACTTGTACGGCTGCTGCTGTCTGATTTTTGTTAAACTGGTCATTTTCATTCCTCCAAGATGTGATCAAGATTTGAAAAGACCCGCCAAAGCTTACGAGTAAACCCGGCGGGCAGATATGTGAATCTACAGTCTTGTTTTGGCGGGCTGCTTCAGCATCTCACCATGCACGTTCATGATCTTTTCCTGCAGCTGCAAGAAGCTGTGTTCTGTCATTCCGTCTGCCGAATATAAAACGCCGCAAAATTCAGAAATCGTTTCGGCTGCGCTGTCTTCAGCCAATAACGTCATATGGTTGGATACTGCCACATCCATGATGGCGATATTTGTCATATGCTCTTCCCACTGGCTCCAATAGTTGACGAAATCAGCAGATAAAATATCGGCCCTGATCGTAAAATACGGATCAAGCTCACCCAAGAAAATACCGTTTTTATTTCGGAAATAATAGCATGTCACCCCGTTCGGATCCGGAAGCGGCAGGAGTTCGTAATCAGTGATTTCGTAAGCGTCCTGAACGTTTATATTCTGCCTGATCAGATTTTTCACCAACGCGTCCGTCTTCGTTAACCCCCGCTGTTTGGCTTTTGCTATTAATTGCTCTAAAAATATGTCTTCATGAAGATCGGCATCTAGTTCATCACGGTGAATCAAGGTTTCAGAAATGCGTTCCGGATGTTGATAAATTGGTGCAAATAAAGCCATGTTCACCGTCTGCAGCATCATATTTTTATCAAATAATTCATCAGGAATGTTTATTTCCCGCGCACCCGCTGAGTCAAAGGAGTCGAGCATGACGATTGACTCAACGGTTTCTCCAGCCAGCTGCAATTGCCGGGTGACTTCATAAGCGAGCATGCCCCCTAATGAATAGCCGCCTACATCGTAAGGACCCCGGGGCTGTACGGTACGTATGAGCTTAACGTAATATTCCGCCATGTGTTTAATGCCGCGGATCGGTTCCCGGTCTGTCATCCATCCTCTTGCCTGAATTCCGTAAAAAGGACGCCCGGTCCGTTCGGCAACAGGCTGGTACAGCTCCACTGCCCCCAGCGCGGAATGAAACCAGAAAATCGGTCTTCCCTTTCCTTCCGGGTTAAGACAGATCAGCTCGGGCGGTTCTTGATCATCTGTCTCTTCTGATATATCGTTTTGTTTCGTATGTTCCCCATGTACTTCCTCAGTGTCTTTTCGGACAGAACCGGTCAGATACCCGGCTAATTTTGCGATTGTCGGATATTCATAGACAAGATTTGCCGTAATAGACGCTTGATAGGTTTTATTAATGGACTGAACCCATTCCACACCGATAATAGAATCCAGCCCCAGATCAATGAATGCCTCATGCTCATCAATATCTTCCGGCTTCAGAAACAGGATGTCCGCAAGGCTTTCTTTGAGCTCTTTGCGCAAAGTGCCGTCAGAGATGCCGGCAAGGGGAGTTTCTGCTTCCGGGATTTGCGGACGTACCGCTGTTTCCTCCGCTTCAGCATACTCGGGTTTCTTTATTTGCCCCGCTATATATTCCGCAAGCTCCTCAAGCGTCGGGTGTTCATACACCTTATTGGCAGTAATCTCAGTGTGGTACGTTTTATTTACTGTTTGTATCCATTCAACCCCGATAATGGAGTCAAGCCCCATATCGATGAAAGGCTCATCAGCATCAATATCTTCCGGTGACAAAAATAAAATATCTGCCAGGCTTATCCTCAATTCTTCAAGCAATGTTCTATTGTCTTCGGAAACGGCTTTTTCTGGCTGCTGGACAGAACCAGTACAATCCAAAGGCTGTAACACGATCGGTTTTTGCAATGTCTCCGGTTCAAACGCTGTCATTTCGATCTCAGTTAAAGGACTCAGAGAAATCAGCCCTTCATGTTCAGGCTGTAGCGAAGACGGGAGAACGGTTTGCGTTTCAGACTTTTTCATGGCTTGACCTGATAAAGAACTGTTTGCATCAGCCGCCCAATACCTTTCTTTTAAAAACGGGTAGGCAGGCAGCGGCGTTTTATAATATTGCCCTCCGTCAAAAAGCCGTGTAAAAGGAAGATCATATCCTCTGCAAAAAAGGTCAGCGATATGTGCCAGGCTTTCTCTGTACTGTGCGGGCGAAGCCGCCGAGCGGCACTGTTCAATGCACCCCATTCCGAATGTTTTCATTCCGGCTTCTTCTGCCGGCTTCTGCTCCTTCAAATTGGACACAAACACACCCGGAAGCTCTCTTTTTACTAGCCACTCCGATAATATCCGCTTCAGTTCGTCTGCACTGCTTACGATACAGGCAAACCGGTGATGCAGATGCTTTCTGCCGAGGAGGAGCGTATAACTTATATTTCCCAGATCGCTATCTTTGTTCTTGCTGAGTACATCCAGCAGGCGTTCTGCCTGAATTTCCAGCTGACGCTCCGTCCGCGCAGATAAAGGAATAAGGCAGGCCGGTTTTGCCGGTGACCGGCGCACGGTTTGCGGCGCCTCTTCAATAACAAGATGGGCATTTGTTCCGCTGAATCCGAATGAACTGATCGCGGCTCTGCGCGGTGCATCCGGATTCCGTTCCCACGGTATCAGCTTTTCATTAACAAAAAACGGACTGTCGGCAATTTGAATATGCTGATTGGCTTGATGAAAATGCAGGGAAGCCGGAATCTGCCGATGCTTCAGCGACAGCAGGATTTTAAACAGTCCGGCCATCCCCGCGGCCGCAGCGGCATGTCCGAGATTGGTTTTCACAGAGCCGATGGCGCAATATCCTTTTTTATCCGTATAGCGGCGGAAAGCGCGCGTTAAGGCGCCGAATTCGATCGGGTCGCCCAGTGCAGTGCCCGTTCCGTGAGCTTCCACCATTTGAATCGTTTCCGGATCAATGTGAAAAGTATCATAGACATGCCGTTCCAATCGTTCTTGAGAAAGCGCGCTTGGAGCGGTTATTCCGTTTGTAGTGCCGTCCTGATTCATTGCAGAGCCTTTTATGACGCCGTACACATGATCTCCGTCACTAACGGCATCGCTAAGACGTTTCAGCACCACGGCTCCCACGCCTTCACCCGGCACGAAGCCGTCCGCGCTTTGATCAAACGTATGGCAGCGCCCGGTCGGCGACAGCATATTCGCCTTATTTGACGACTGATAAAAAGCGGGAGTGGATTGAATGAAAACCCCGCCCGCCACCGCCATTTCCGTTTCTTTCGTCCAGAGCCCCTGACATGCCAAATGAATGGCTGTCAGCGAACTGGAACATGCTGTATCAACAGTGATCGCCGGACCTTGTAAATTAAGGTGATAGGCGATCCTTGCCGGAGTGACGGAATTATGATTGCCCCAAAAAGCCTGCGCGGGCCCCTGCTGTTTAAAAATGGCCTGGTAATCTCCGCCGCAGGAGCCGGCATACACGCCGCATTCCCGGCCTCTTACCGAGTCTCCCGCATATCCCGCATCTTCAAGCGCTTTCCATGTTTCTTCCAAAAACAGCCTCTGCTGAGGGTCCATATAGGTCGCTTCACGTCCCGATATATTAAAGAAAACGGGGTCAAAACATTCAATGTCCTCTATAAAACTGCCATACCGGCATTGGCTGTCAGAGAGATCCCATCTGTCTGCTTTTTTAATCAGATCCCGTCCGGCGGCTAAGTTTTCCCAAAACTCATGAACATTCTCCGATTCAGCAAACCGCCCGCTCATCCCGATAATCGCGATCGGTTCTTTTTCAGGTAACACAGCTGCTGATTTTACTGTATCGGCCGGATCCTTTTGTTCGGGGCGGTACGTCCTTTGATACGGCTCAGAAACGCTGATGACGATTTTCCCGATATTTCCGCGGTCACCCAGACAGTGATACGCTTCTTTTATATCTTCAAAGGAAAAGATTTTTGAGATGACAGGCTGAATGACTCCCTCTTCCGCCAGCCGCTGCAGTTCCAATTGATAGTCCTTGACCTGATCCGGATTTTGAAGGGACAGCTTCCGCAAATCCACGCTGTGAAACGATTGATTGTTATGAAGGACGGACAAGTCGACTGATTTAGCGGATTTCAGCGCAGTCATGGCAATTTCAATATATCTTCCGCCCGGCGCCAGGCAATTCATTCCTTTTTGCATGGCATCACCGGCCAGGGTATTAATGACTACGTCCACCCCGCGGCCGCCGGTCATTCGCATGATTTCCGTTTCAAAGTCTTCTTCTAAATAGCAAATGGTATTGCGGATCCCGAGCGAATGCAAATACTCAATTTTTTTCTGTGATCCGGCCGTGGCATATATTTCCGCGCCGATATGCCGGGCCATTTGCACCGCGATCAGCCCCGTTCCTCCCGTCGCGGTCTGAATTAATATTTTTTCGCCTTTTTTAAGTCCGGCTTTCCGGAAGGCGTCTATCATTGTCACCGCCACGGTGGGAAGAGCGCATGCTTCTTCAAAGGTCAGCCGGGCCGGTTTATGATAGACTTGATGTTCTTTACATGTGATGAGATTCGCCTGTGATCCAAATTCCTCTCCCATGCCGACAATCACTTCATCACCTGGAATGATGGATGTTACATGCCTCCCTGTCTTGATCACGACGCCGCTTGCTTCAAATCCGGGAGTGAATGGATAAGGCGGCATCGTCGGGTACAGCCCTCTGACACAAAGTAAGTCTCCGAAGTTTAAAGAAAAGGCGCGGACGGCTATTTGAACTTCGTCATCTTTTGTCTCGGGCACTTCACTGCGGGCAATCGTCAGATCTTCAATGCCGCCCGGACGGTCAATCACAACCCGGAACATTCCCGAGTCATCGGACTTTGCGAAAGAAGGCGGCATACGTTCTTGTTTCGGTTTCTGATAACCGTTTTCCTTTCTTTCCGTCTGCAAAGGTTTTTCAGCAGGCCGTTCTTCCTGAAGCGCCGGACGGATTTTCGCTCTTTCGGTCTCCAAAGATGAGGCTATGGTGGTTTCATATTCTGCCGAGATATAACCGGTCAGCAGTTTCACATGATAGTAATCAAATAAAATCGTTGTCTGCAGTGTAAGATTCAATCGCTTATTAATCTCGTTAATCACATTGACGGCCAAAATGGAATCAATGCCGTATTCAGAGAAATTCAGTTCTTCCTGAATATCCTCTTCTTTCATTTTTAATACATCGGCAATACTTGTTTTGATGACAGAGCGGACATGGGAAGCGACCGATTCCCCATCAGCTTTAACAGCTTGATGCTCCTCTGGCGCGCGGCTGCGTGAAACAGGCTGTGCGGGCTTTCGGAAAACTTCGGCCGGGGCGGCGTATGGCTTTCTGCCGTCTCTGATCCCTTGCATCCGGACGAGTCCGTCACTCTCAGCTGCGATAATCTGCTGACCTAAATCATGAGCCGTTTCAGCAGGGAAACAAACCGCTCTGTATCCTTCCGAATGCAGCACACGCTCCCACGATTTTGGATATAAGCCAGGACTTCCCGAAATCCGAAGCTCATCATCCTCATAGGACCACCAGCCGTCAAGCAGCCCGAAGGTTAAATGGGTAAAAACAGAACGATCGCTGATTTCGTTTATCAGAATCATCCCGTTGTATTTCAGGAGCGCTTTCAGACGGCGCAGTGTCAAACCGATATTTTTTGTGGCGTGAAGCACATTGGCGGCGATGACAATATCGTAAACACCCGTTTTGATATTTTGTGATTCGCAAGGCTCCTCCGCATTAAACAAGGCTGTTGTCAAATACGGCACATCAGGTCCGTATTCCTGTTCGGCATGCATTAAAAAAGCTTTAGAAACGTCCGTATAACAATATTCCGCAATCTGTTTTGCAAATGGTTGCAGTTTTGTAAACAGCATGGCGCTCGTTCCGCCCGTCCCGGCCCCTACTTCTATCAGCCTGATGCCGGCATCGGGGTGTTCTGTAAGATAGGCTTTCAGGTAAGCGGCCGCGGAATCTGCTAACACTTCATTAAAATAATCCGCAATGGGATTATGCTTATAAACACCTTCAACGAGCTGCATTGATGAATCGGGAAATACGATATCCGTAGCCGGACGTTCTCCTTTTAAAATTGAAGGCATCGCTTTTATCGTCGCCTCGGCCAATTCAGCTTGCGCAAGCTCCCCATTTGGAAGCAGGCGTTTATGGGCATTCCACTCATTCCAGACTGTGCGGCCGTCCGGGCGCTGATCCGTGAGAAGAGTGATCGTATATCCGTCATACGTGATATATCCGTTTTCTTTTAATAGATTCAGGCTTTCTTCCAGCCATTTGCCGTATGTGCCGATCACACCGGCGTTCCGCATGGATGCTGCAGCTGTGGTGACAGGCTCGCTGAAAAAACCGAGTGATTGTAATTGATAAAATAGCAGTTTGCAAAGAAGGCTGTTCATATGCGCAACTCCATTTCTCGTTTTAAAGTCTCAAGCCGTTCATTCCGATCCGGATTTTGCCGCTTGACGCTTTCCATAAATGAAGGCTCCGGGCCGGATACAACCGATATTGCATCTTGATCCGTCAGTGCCGCTAAGCCGTGCGGAGCAGCTTTGATGAATGCCGCTTGGCTGAACGGTTCTGATAGTAAGACTTCCAGCGCCTCCATTGCTTCATCGGGTTCAATAGAACCGATCCCTGACGCCTCCATCCGTTTTCTGTAAGACGGGTCTGATACAACGCCCAGATTGCCCCAATATCCCCAATTCATGACTTTCACTTCACAATCAAGCAAGGAAGCGATATGGCGGGCAAAGGCGTCTTGAAATGTACACCCTGCCGCATAGTTGCTTTGCCCGGCATTTTTTGTGAAAGAATTAACGGATGAGAAAAACAGCACAAAATCAAGCGGTTCTCCCTTAAAAGCTTCGATCATTCGGACGCTCGTATTCACCTTAGCTGAAAAAGCGTTTCTGAAAGAAGCTTCATCCATATTCGCCATACTTTTGTCGGCAAGCGTTATCGCGGAATGGATGACTCCCGTTATATTGCCGTATTGCTCTCTTACGGAACGGACGGCCGCTTTAAGCGCTGCGGCATCTTGAGCATCAGCCTGTATATAATGCGGGGCGGGGCCTGATAGCGCCAGCCTGTCTATTTTGCTCTGAATCTCCTGATCCTTCGGCCGCCTGCCGATCCATATAATCCGTGCCTTGTAACGGGTGATCATGTATTTGCTCCATGCTTCTCCGATGCCGCCCGCTCCGCCGATGACAGCATAAACGCCGCCTTCTCTGTACGACATACGCGGAGCGGAACTTGTCAGCACCCGGACTGTTTTTTGCTTGTGCCAAGCTCCGTTACGGTACGCGGCAGCATTTCCGTCCGGATCTGGAGGAAGGCGCCAGATGTTTTTCATCTCAGACGAATCACTGCCTTCTTCTGCATCAATCAGCCTGATGTCCCAGTTCGGATATTCTTTTGCCAATGAACCGATCAAACCGTGTACGCCTGCATGCTCAGGCTGCGGCAGATCACCCGGATACACGGACTGTGTCTGCCGGGTGACCGCCGTAAAGCTGATGTTTCGGTTTCCATACCCGAGTGACAGCAGCGCTTTGATGAAACGGAAACATTGAATCACCCCATTCTCCTGCTCATCAAGCATTTCCTGACTGACGGATGCAGGTGCGAAACGATCCGGCGCAATCCATAAGAAATGGCGGATATCCTGATACCCGGCTGTCAATTCACGTAATGTTTGCTCGCTTGAATGATCCGGCGTCTCCTCCAGATGGGCGCGGGGCCACATTTTTGCCGCAGCCTTTATGGTATTTCCCGGCTTTCCGATGATCAGCAATTGTTCCTGATCAACCGCTCGATTTTCTTCCAGAGAAAAGAAAGTTTTGTCCCAAACAGGGGCAAGCATCGCCGTCTGAACTTCCTGCCGTTTGCTTTCGGTTTGGTTTGTCTGCCGGACAGCCCGGCAGGAGAAGCCTGTCAATCTCATACAAACAGCGCCGTTTTCATCACATAAATCAATATCCAGCGTCAGCGCTTCGTTATCTGACCGATCGCTCTGTTTGCGGACAAGCGCCCACATCGTTTTCTGAGTCGGCTGAAATATTTCTGCCTGCCGCAGGGAAAACGGCAGCATCGGAGTGTCTCCGGCAGTATCTGAACCGGCACCCAGTGACGCTTGAAACGCGGCATCTAGAAGGCTCGGATGGATGACAAACTGATCGGCTTTACTGTCTGCCGTTTCCGGCAGCGACAGCCGGGCTGCAGCACCCCTTTCTCCGATCATCAGCTGGTCAATTCCTTGATGGCTCGGCCCGTATATCATACCCGCATGCCGGAAAGCCTGATAAACCTCATCAGACATCATAACCGATTGGCTGCAGCCGGACAGCCAGCCCTCTAAGTGAACTGACGGAACCGCTGCTATCTCTCCTGATACCGCGGTGCCTTTACTGTATAAAATCCGTTCTCCCCCAGGTTTTTCCGATAGGCTGTAAATCGTAAATTCAATGTCTTCATTTTCCTTAAGAATAAGGCTGATATGGACTTCTACATCCGTCCCCTGATGAACGACAGGCCTCATCCATATGAGATCTTTCAAATACATTCCTTTACGTCCGTCCGGCACAGCGTATGCGGCACGCTCAACGGCCGCCCTGGCCATTTCGATCACGGCGGCTCCCGGGAGCACCTTCTGCCCATTGACTGTGTGATCAGTGAAAAAGAATTCCCGTCCGGTAAAAACAGAGGTGAATTTCAGCTCCCAAAGATCGGATGTGTTTTCATGAAGCAGCGGATGGATCACCGTTTTGCCGTCATCCCTTTTTGGAACCGCCTCGGCTTCATCTTGAATCCAGCATCTGACCTTTGCAAACGGATAGGCGGGAAGACTGATTCTCCGGGGTTTTTGTCCCGAATATAACAAGTTCCAGTCCACATCGACTCCCTGCACCCACATTTTCAGCAAATGATCGTACTTTCTCTTTTTCAGCCATTTGACCATGGCTTCCTGCAAATCTTCATCAGATTCAAACACAGCCACTGTCTCATGATTTCGCTTCGCCCGCCCCCTGTAAAGATGCGGTGCGTTTTCATTTTCCAAGTACGATCTGAGCTTGTCCTCCAGCTCCTTAAGGGAGTCCGCAATGAGAGCCAGCCGCTCATCCATCGCTTCCCGCCCCGCTTGTAAAGTATATGCGACATCAAATAAGTCCGGCTTATCCGTATGCTTCTTTTGAAGAAAAGCAAGAAGGCGCTCCGCATATTCTGTCAGACGCTCCCCATTTTTTGCAGACAGCAGAATGACAGCCGGCCCTTGGCTGCTGATTGCTTGTTTTACAGGAGCCTCATATTCTTCAATAATGATATGCGCGTTAGAACCGCCAGCACCAAAGCTGCTGATCCCCGCCCTGAGCGGCTGTTCTTCTCCGCCTGCTGAAATCCGTTTCCAATCTGTTAATTCACGGCAGACGGAAAACGGTCCTTCATCAAATTGGATATTCGGATTTAAAATATCTGCATGCAAAGATGGGACGATTTGTTTGTGCTTCATCTGCAGCAGCACTTTTGTGACAGCAGCGATGCCTGCTGCCGATTCCCCATGTCCGATATTTGATTTGACAGACCCGATGAGACATGTTTCAGGAACATCACCGAATGCATCGGTTAAAGCCCGGATTTCAATCGGATCGCCTAATTTCGTCCCTGTCCCGTGCGCTTCCACATAGCTGATCTGGCCCGGGGATACCCCCGCTTCCTGTAAAGCTTGAGAAATGACTTCGCTTTGCGCCTTGGGGTTCGGTACGGTGTAACCGCTCGCTCTCCCGCCATGATTAATGGCAGCTCCTTTAATGACGCCGTAAATCCGGTCTCCGTCTTGTACGGCGTCTTCTAAACGTTTAAGAAGCAGCACCCCGACCCCTTCTGCCGGAATATAGCCGTCACCCCCGGCGCCGAAACTCCCGCAGTGTCCTTTAGATGAGATGAACTGCCCTTGGCTCAGCATGAAGTACTTGTTAGGATGAACGGTGAGATTCACTCCGCCGGCAAGCGCCGCGCGAATCCGATGATCCCGCAGATCCCGGCACGCCATGTACAATGAAGTCAGCGAACCCGAACACATCGTATCGACCGAAATGCTCGGCCCTTGAAAATCACAAAAATAGGAGACACGGTTAGCAATGGATGAAATCCCGCCTGGGAGCCCGATATGCCGTCCTTTCACTCCCGCTTCAGCCGAAAATAGCGGGTATTCCTGATACATGACACCGGCATACACACCTACCTGACGGCCCAGTTCAGGTGATGTCCTCGTATATCCCGCATCCTCCATGGCCATCCACGCATGCATTAAAAACAGCCGTTCCTGAGGATCAAGGTGTTCCGCTTCACGTGGGGAAATCTTAAAGAACTCAGGATCAAAATCGGCGATCCCGTCAATGAATCCGCCCCATTTGCTGTAGATCGCTCCCGGCGCTGTCCGGTCCTCGGAAAAGTAATGTTCCCATTTCCAGCGGTCTTTCGGAATTTCGGTAATACAATCCTTTCCTTGTTTGAGATTATTCCAAAACGCGTCGATATCATCGGCCTGCGGATACTTGCCGGAAATTCCGACAACGGCAATATCCAGCGGGTTTCCTTTCGTTTTCTGACGGCTTTGATTCCCGGACAGGGCAAAAGACGCATTTTCAAGCCGATTTGGCTGAAGCACTTCTTTCACAGACGCATTTTTTAATTCCGCCAGCTGTTCCCCGGTATGACTGAGGATTGCGGCATCAAATGAGAGAAACCCGTCTTTTTTATGTTTGATTGTATTCACCACATAGACGGTATCAGACATGACAGGTCCGTAAAGCGTCAGCCTCTCAATCATGAGCGGTACGTGAATCCGCTTTTTCAGCTGCAACTCTTCTTCACCGAGCGACATATAACAAGAATTCAATATAAGCGGGTCAAATGCAAAGTGATGCAGATCGCCTTTTTCTTTTTTTCCTGATAAGTCCAGCTGCAATAAAAAGGAGCTCTCACTCATTTTGTATCCCGCCGTTACCATTTTCAGCATCGGGCCTATCGTGAAGTCGGCAACCGAATCGTACAGACGGGAAATGACATCCGGCGCCACCTTTTGTGCATGCGACTTCATTTGTTCAACGTCATATGATTTTTTTATGGGTGCCTCTGTATATCTGCTTATTTCTCCTTCGGCACATGTCTTCCGGCTTTCTTTACCGGAGACAGTGCAGCTTGCGGTAAAGCGTTCGGCACTCTTTTCTGCCGTAAAGGAAATGTCAATCTGCGCGGCCTCTCCCGGCTCCAGCGTGACGGGCCCTCCCGTAAAACGGATATCTTTCAGCTCGGCGGGATACGTGCCGGAATGAGACGCTCCGGATGCTTCAAGCACCAGACACGGATACACTACACCCATCAGTGCCGGTTTGCCTAAAACCAGATGATCCTGAAGGAATGCTTCATGTTCATAGAAAGTAAATGTCTGACTGCCCATTTCAGAAACCGGTGCTGCATCCGCGTCAAGGCCGGAAGATTCATCTGTTCCTTTTGTTTTTATGTCTTCAAGCAGTTCGGATATGCTGCTGCACTCAAATAAAAGAGTCGGATTCAGCCGCAGTTCAAACGCTACTTCGATGTCTTTAATAATGGCCAGAAGCTGTGATGATTCAAGACCTAATTCAAAAAACACGGTGTGCGCATCATTTCTTGTGACAGGACGGCCTGCGTGTGTCGAGAAAATGCGGTATAAGGTTTCCTCCATCTGCTGAACGCCTGGTATCAGCTGCCGGTCTGTCCGCACCTTTTTGGCTGTCAGGCCGAGCAGTGAAGCAATATGCACACCGCTGGGGTTGTAAAAGTCAATATCCATTTTCACCATTTCTGAAGGTGTGCCGGATTTTTTCGAAATCACCGCGAAACAGCGATCCGTAACGGTCTCAGCGGCAATAAACGACTCATAATAAATCGGTAAAAACAAACCGGTGCCTGCAGCTGTCTGCAATACGCCGGAGGCCATGGCGGCACCGTCCATCAGCGCGGGGTGAAAGAGAGCGCCGGGGAGATTTTCCCGGCATGAATCAGACTGCCGAATATCAAGGAAACATTCCTCTTCATTTGCATAGATCTCTCCCTCCGGCTTCATCAGCCCGTCATGCGACAGTCCGCGGCTTCTCGCGGCTTCGTAAACTGTATGCAAAGAGACTGACGGAAGTGCGGCTTGTTGTTTTTTCTCCCCTGCGTCAAGGCGTCTATCTGATGAGAAGACTCCTTCATGCACCTCCGCTGATAAGAAAACCGTCCCGGAATCCGCCCCGCAAATCGAGGCTGTCCAGAACTCCTTTTCTTTACTGAATATGACACTCACATCAAGCTGCTCTGACTGTTTCACTGATAAAGGATGATAAATGGTCACCCGTTTCAGACAGATGGAACGGAATGAAAGATCAAGGCATTGCTTTGCCAGCTGATACAGCATATCAATATAGGCCAGACCGGGCATGACAGATTCTCCGTGAACAAGATGGTTTTTCATAATGGGATGTTCTGCCGTCAGGCGCAGATTCACTGTTTTTTTCATGGTTAGTCCCCTTTTAAAAACGTCACGTTGTCACCTGCCAAAACGAGTCTGCAGGTGCAGTGCTTGTCTCTGCTTTTTTCTCATATCTCTTTAAAAGATCCGCAATGTCCGTTTTTTCATTACTTGTTTTTTCCGCTTCATTTTCCGTGCTGTTCCAGCCGCCCAAAAACGGGTAGTGTTTTTTTCTGAATTCCGGCGGCTGGGGCGCCCGGTGATGTTCCCGCTGCCTTTCACCTCTGTATTCTTCAACGAGGATATGAGCATTTGTCCCGCCGTCAGGAAATGAACTCTGAGCTGCGACGCGGGGTTTCTTCTCTGAATGCCAATCAACGGGTTCACGATTAAAATGAATACGTGACGCTTCAAAGTCATAATGTTCAAATGGCTCACGCGCTGATAAGAAAGGCGGAATCCGCTTATGATAGACGCTCAGCACACATCGGATGAAGCCCGCAAGTCCTGAAGACAGAAGCAAATGCCCTACATTCGGTTTCACCGATCCGATCCGGCAGGGCAGAAGCGTTTTCCGGTTCAGCTGATAGACATCTGAGAGCGCCTTGATTTCCACCGAATCAACGATTGGGGAACCGCCTCCATTCACTTCTATATATCCAATATCTTCGGGCGACTTTTCCGCCATATTAAGCGCAGTTTGAATGACGTCTCTCTGCGCCCTTATATTCGGTGAACCGGGACCGAGCGTCCGGCCGTCATTGTTTACCGAGACGGCTTTTATGACGCCGTAAATACGGTCTCCATCCCGCACCGCATCGCTCAATCGCTTGATAAAAACCGCCCCCGCTCCTTCTCCGAGCACTTCTCCCGCTGATTCACGGTCGAATATATGAAACACGCCGTTCTCATTTAAAATATGGCGCGCTCCGAATAACCGGTGCGCGGACGGAGATAAGAGCAGACTCACCGAACCGACTAAAGCCGCGTCAATCCTTCCGGCCAAAAGGGCGTCTTTTGCAAAGGACAGCCCGATCAGCCCTGAGGAACATGCTGTATCCACGACAAGGCTCGGCCCTGTGACATTCAAAAATCGTGAAATGTTGGCCGCGAAATAGTTTTGCCCCGCCCCCAAAATCGGGTTAGGCGCCTGCAGGATATGCTCCATACCGGCTGAAGGCTGCGCCCTGCCGCCGATGTACACGCCGACTTTCCGGCCCGACAAATCCTTTTGGCCGTACCCGGCATCATAAACGGAATGAACTGCTTCTTCTAATATGATCCGCGCCTGCGGGTCCATAATTGCCGCGTCTTTTTCAGAGACGCCGAAAAAGCCCGCATCAAACATGTCGATATTATCAATCCACCCCGCATAATCCTTTGTATGTGCTGTTGCATGCCAGCGCGATGCGGGGACAGGCCGGATGGCGGTGTTCCCTTTCATCAGCAGCTCCCAAAAAGCATCCGTTCCGCCCGCCCCCGGAAAACGGCAGGACATGCCGACGACGGCAATATCGTCTTCGGTATCCGCTTTCGGCTTCATGGATGTTCTCTCTTCAGCGGCGGCGGTTACATCAGGCTGGACGTCCATGTCTTGAACGAAACCATTTTCTTTTGTCACAAAATCGGCTTTATGATGCACTGCGAAATAGTCAACCATTTCTGTAATCGTTTGATATTGAAGCATTAAGGACGGTGTTAGCTTTATGCTGATCCGTTTTTGCAATGATTGAACCAATTCCGCAAAGAGTATTGAGTCAATCCCGTATTCATCAAACGGCATATCATCTTTTATCTGCTCATCCGTCATTTTCAGTTCTTCGCTGAAAACGGTGCGCACCCATTGACGAATCGTATCCTTCACCTTTTGGTCACTGGAAATGCTTTTTTTCACGGAAGCTTCAGATTTCTTCACCTTCAAAAGATCACCAAAATCAGCCTCACTGTCTTCGGGAACACAAGGAATTCCGCAGCTTTGTCCGTTTAATATGATGTAATCTAAAAACTTCAGTCCGTCCTCGGCAGACAGCCTGGAAAGTCCTGATTTTTGATAAGCAGGTGTTTCCGGCAGGCCTTCAGCCATGCCGGTTTCTTTCCAGACGGGCCATTGAACGGCTTTAACAAACACGTTCCCTTTACCTGCTTGATGATTTGCAAAAGAGTCCATAAATGAATTAGCCATCGCGTAGTCACTTTGCCCCGCAGCAAGCGAAGGGATCTGACCCGAAACGGATGAGAACAAAATAAAAAACGACAGCGGCTCATTCTGAACGGCTTCATAGAGACCGCGAAGCCCTGTCACTTTCGGCGCGCAAACGCTTTCGATTTCCGTTTCGGTTTTGTTATAAAAAGCGGGGTGTTCTCCCATTGCACCCGCGCAATGAAAAACGCCGGTAATCGGCCCCATCGTGCCGCGGATGCTGTCTGTCATTTTCCGGAGGCCCTTTTGATCCGTAAGAGAAACGCTGTAATAACGGATCTCCGCGCCCCGCTCGGCTAACCTCTGCATCCGCTCTGCTTTTTCCGGGAGAGTGCCGTCCTTTTTCATGTCTGCCCACTTTGAGGAATCGGGAAACGGCTCCCGCCCCATGATGACCAGTTTCCTGCATCCGCGCGAAACGGCATGCTCCGCTGCAATTGCGCCGATCCCGCGCGATCCGCCCGTTATTAACAGCACATCATCAGACGAATAGGAAAGCTCAGGCGCAGCCGAAACATTCATACCCTGCTTCAGAAACGGCACATAACGGCGATTCAGCCTGTAGCAGCATTCACTGCCGCTTTTGGCCCGCCGCTGTAAAAATTCAGTCTCAATCTGTCTGCTTAATTCTTCTGTGTGCTCAATCGCACAATCGCTATCTATCGTAAACGAATGAATGTTGGTATACTCAGCGCCCAGCATCCGGTACAGCCCCGCCGTTTTCGCCCCTTGCATCAGAGGTTTACTTTCCTTGAAAGGCTGGAGGCGGTGTGTCACTTGGCTGAACACAGCGCCGCTATGACGGAATGATTCAAGAGCCTGCTGTAAAAAGGCAAGTTTTCCGTGTTCTATCTCTTCCTGCCGTTCATATTCCGCATCATATGCGGTTATGTCGATGACCCCGAGTATCTGTTTGTTTTTAAGAGACTCCCGCACTCTGCCGTAAAGGTTTCGCCCCGATGCGGCGGCGTAATAATTGGCGCCGTCTTTTGCCTGATGAATGAAGCAGATCGTTTCAATATGGCCGTTTCCTTTAAAAAGAGCATCGGCCAATCGCCTCGTCTTATCAGTTGCAAGTATCATTACTGTTCCTGATAATGCTTCAGATTCCGCCGGATCTTGCTGCTTCCATTCTTTTTGAAGAATGATCTTTTGGTTTTCCGCCGGTTCGTCTGTCTGTTTCCGGATATCCGCAGGCACAGGCACCCAATACCGCTCCTTCGCGAACGGATATACAGGAAGGCTGACCCGTTTCGGCTTCTCTCCTTCGTATAACAGGCTCCAGTCAACGGCGGCTCCTTTTGCCCACTCAGTGAGCAATCTGGAATATTGCTTGTTTTTCAAAAGCTCGGCCATTCCACTTGATGAAATATCGTCTTGAGCACGTCCGCGGAAACACCCTTCAATTTCTGTTTTCCGTTCAAGCACATCTTTCAGTTTCGCTTGCAGGCCGCAAACGGATGTAACGATAAATGCCAGCCGTTCAGGCATCGCTTCTCTGCCAGCTTGAAGCGTGTAGGCCAGGTCTTTAAGGTTGACTTCTTTTTCCCGTAAAAAGCGGTCATACCGTTTTACATATTCTAATAGGCGTTCTTCATTTTTTGCCGAAAGCAGAAACAGAACCGGCTCGTCTTCCCGTATACTCACCGATTTCTTTTCATCCTGCGGCGGCAGATATTCTTCTATGACAAAATGGGCATTGCTCCCGCTGGCGCCAAAAGAACTTAAACCCGCTCTTCTCGGCTGGTCAGGATGTAACGGCCGTTCCCATTCTACCAGCCGATCCGCCACATAAAACGGCGTGTCCGAAAATGGAATATGGGGATTCAGCGTGTCCGCGTGCAATGACGGAAAGATTTCTCCATGCTTCAGCTGCAAAAGCACCTTTGTTAATCCGGCGATTCCGGCGGCTCCTTCTAAATGGCCGATATTTGATTTGGCAGAGCCGATGGCGCAAAACCGCTTCTTGTTTGTCCATTTGCGGAATGCGCGGCTCAGCCCTTCAATTTCAATCGGATCACCCAGAGACGTGCCTGTTCCGTGGGCTTCAATATAGCTCAGTGTCTCCGGATCAACGCCGGCACTCTGAAAAGAATCTGTAATGACTTCCGCCTGTGATGCCGGATCAGGCACTGTCAAACCGGATGTTTTTCCGACATGGTTTAAAGCGGAGCCTTTTATGACGCCATATATCGGACAGCCCCTTCTTTCCGCTTCTTGAACGGTTGTCAGCAACACCGCGCCGACGCCTTCTCCCGGCACATAGCCGTCACCGCCGGCGGCGAAGCTTTTGCAGACGCCTTCTGAAGACAGAAATCCGGCATTCGCCAAAAACGCATATTTATGCGGATGTGTCACCGCATTAACACCGCCGGCAATGGCGAATTCGCACTCTCCCCTTTTAATGCTTTCACATGCCAAATGTATGGATGTGAGCGAAGAAGAGCACATCGTATCAACAGCCATTGACGGCCCTGTAAAGTTCAGGCAGTGAGACACGATATTCGGAACAGAGGCAGGCGTCACGCCCATAGAAAGCGGTGTGCCCCGCTGTGTGATTTCAGCGCCGAACAGCTCATAATGGCTCCAAAACACACCTGCGAATACCCCGACGCGTTTTCTCTTTTGTGAAGATGGCCCGCGCGCCGTTCTGTCCTGATAAAAACCGGCATCTTCACAAGCTTCCCAAGCCGTCTCTAAAAAAAGCCGCGCCTGCGGGTCCATCATTTCAGCCTGGCGCGGAGTCAGATTGAAAAACAGCGGATCAAAGCAGTCTATGCGATCTAAAAAGCCTCCGTAACGATAGAACTGATCTGCTTCATAGGAGAAAGGATAACCTTTCCACCTGTCTTTCGGCATTGTTGTGATGCAGTCTTTACCTGAGCGCAGATTTTGGTAAAATTCATCGATGCTTCCCGCCTGCGGGTATCTTCCTGCCAATCCGATTACCGCAATATCGTGCTCTTCTGTGTGTCTCTCTTGTTTTCGGCTCCTTCTCTTGACAGCTGCATGGGATAATGAAGAGCGGTTCTTGTCTGCCATCGGAACCAATCGGGCCATGCTTTCAGTTACAGCCGGCTCCTTCCCGTATAAAATAACGGATTGCAGCTTGCCGAGACGCAGCATATATTCAAGTGAAGCCATCCCTTCCCCGGCCGGAATCGGGCTGGTGCCAGTTGCATCATTCATGAGCTCTTTCATCAAGCTGTCAACCTGCATGCCGCCATCTTCCCAAAGCGGCCAGTTGATCGTCATAGAAGCCCCGGCCCGTTCGCCTTTTTCCGCTTTGCAGTCGCGATATTTCATATATTCATCCATAAAAGCGTTCGCTGCGGCATAATCTGTCTGGCCCGCATTTCCGGCCAACGCCGAGAATGAGGAAAATACGGCGAAAAATTCAAGCGGTTCATGCCGTGAAGCTTCGTCCGCATGAATCAGGCCGCTGATTTTCGGCAGAAACACCCGCTTCAAGTCAGAACTGTCTTTTTGGATGATAAATTGATCTTTTAAAACACCGGCGCAATGAAAAATGCCCGTCAGCCGGCCGAAAGTTTCTGTAATCTGAGCAAATGCCCGCGCTGTTTCGGCTTTGCTGCCGATGTCCGCTTGAACGTAAAGAACTTCTGCGCCCAATGCTTTCAGTCTGCTGATCTTCTCAGACTGTTCCGGCGAACGGCCGATGAGTGCGAGCTTCACCTTTTCTTTTTCTGCAAGGTGACGGGCAAGCAGAAATCCAAGACCGCCGAGGCCTCCTGTAATGACATATACGCCGTTTTGTTTCCAAGGAGACTGTGTCTGCCCGTCCGGTTTCTCAATACGTTCGAACAATCTGATCTGCCGCATATTGTCTTTATACCGAATGTCTGTGCAGCCCGCATAAGAGCAGTCTGCTTCTGTTCTAATGATTGCGGCCGTCTCACTCGGCAATCTCTCATTCTTGTTACAGAAGGTGATCACCTGAATGCGAAAAGCCGGATTTTCAAGATGTGCCGTTTTCAGCATAGCCCCGAGAGCGGAAGACAATGACGCTCCATTCTCAGCGGCACATACAAGCTGAATCAATGTATGTTCTTTCGGATGGTCTGTCAGTTCCCGTTTGAGCATACGAAATATGCGCTCGGCATCTGCTTCAAACTGCTCATCTGCAGCCTCATGCTCCTTTTTTAGTTCTATCACTTCCGCTTCCGGGCAATATGTGCCGAGTTCATCGGTGAGACGGGACCCTGCATCGGCAGCGATAATGAGATGACGGGTGTGTTTTTGCCCGTTCTGCACTGCCGTTTCCAGCGGCTGATCTTTCCAGGCGGGTTCAAAAAACAGAACCTCATCAGCAATGTCAGCGTCTGATGTATGCCGTTCTTCGGCCGAATCTTTCAGCACACAGCCCGCTTCATTGCTAAGGTAATCCGCAAGGCGGCGGACAGATGAATATTCAAAAAGCAGTGTCGGATAAAACTGCTGCTGAAAAGTCTGCTCTAATATCTTTACAAGCTTCAGCAAATGCGCCGAGTCAAGCCCCATATCATAAAAGCCTTTCCGCACATCAATATCCTGTGCCGGACGATTGATCAACCTGGCGATTTCCGACTTTATGTAAGTCACCATGTTTTGTTCCGGCGTTTGTTGTTCAGACACGTCTTCTGCGGCCACATGACTTTCGGGCTCGCCACGGCCGCTTCTGTTCTGCTGAGACAGCTTCTCTTTGTCTATCAGATGGGTAATCATATTCGCTTGTCTGACCCTTTTTACTGTCAGTTTCTCACATTCGGCCAATACGTTCCCTGCCCTGTCGTAAATCGTGAAGTCGGCCGAATAAAAATCAGGTTCGCTATCTGATGCGCCGCTTTCAGTGCGGCTGTTTTTCGCAGAATAAGTGTAAATCGTTTTCGGAAACGGCTGATATATGCAAAAACGATTGATCATAAAAGGAATATAAGGTGTGTCATTCTGCTTTTGGGCCGACAATGCAAAGGAAGAGCCGGCAAGGGTGGACGCATCTAAAAAAGCCGGATGCGCCTTAAATTTCTCCCGGAATCCTTCAGCCAAACCACTCAGACTAAGCTCCATTAATTCTTCTTTATCCTGAAGCTGATAAACGGCCCCTTCATTTTTCATAAACTCGCCATGCTCAATATGGCTTCTTCTTGCAATTCCGTAAATGTCATGCATGTCCCATTTTCGGCTTGCGTTTTTCATGAATGCTTCAATATTCAGCTCTTTTGCCCGGGGCGTGTCTTTTTGCAAATAAAGCTGACATTCCATATTCTCATCCCGTTTTCCGCCAAGCGGTGTGCCGTTTTTTGCTTTTTCGCTTGTGATCTCAACTTTCCAGCTGTCACGCGCCGGCGTAAAGGTGACATACAGGTGCTTATCAAACTCTTCAGATGTTACAACAGGCTGCTTAAAAATAATCTGTCTTAATTCTATAGGCCGTTCACCGAGATACCCGGCGGCGAGCCGATACAGCATATCTATTAAAGTCACGCCCGGGAGAACGCGGATTTGATGAACGCGATGATCCCGGACGATATAATTCGTATGGCTGATTTTCTGCAGGAACGTTTTGACTTGATCGGTAGCAACTGCCAAACTATCACACCTCGCTTATTTCAAACATTGCTTCTGTGCCCGCCTCATTTTCTTCCGCTTCAGGCAACTGTGCTTTTTCAGGCCAATACCGCTGTTTTCGGTATACTGTCTGGCCGCCTTTCGGTTCCATGGCCGCTTTTCGTTCTTTCGGAATTCCTTCGTTGCTGACAATAATATGAGCGTTATTCCCTCCCAAACCGAACGCGCTGACTCCGGCCCTGAGTATCTCTTTTTTTCCTTTCCACCGCTTCAGCTCAAGCACAGGATAAAGCGGCGAATCATTAAATTGAAAGCGGGGGTTCGGTTTATGACAATGCAAAGTCGGCGGCAGTTCTTCATTGGCAATCGCCAGCAAAACTTTGATGATTCCCGCCGCGCCCGCCGCACTCAGCAAGTGGCCGATATTGCTTTTGACGCTTCCTACACCGCAAAACTGTTTTTCATCGGAATAAGCAGACAAGACATTGGTTAATCCTTTTAATTCAATCGGGTCGCCGATCAACGTACCGGTTCCGTGCGTCTCTACGTATGTCATGGTGTCCGGATCGATTTCCGCCGATTGAACCGCCTGCTCAATCAAGTCCTGCTGCGCCCGGGGATTCGGCGTCGTCACCCCCATTGTGCTGCCGTCATTATTTATCGCAGAGCCGTCAATAACGCCGTATATTTTATCTTCGTCTTCTATCGCTTTTTCGAGCGGCTTCAGCATCAGCACGCCGCAGCCCTCTCCGATTCCTGTTCCGTCCGCATCGGCATCGAAAGATTTTGAACGGCCATTTGGCGATAAGATTCTCGCCGCGCTCATGGTGAGAAAAGGTTTTTCATCAAGCAAAATGTCAACCCCGCCCGCAAAGGCCGCCTCCGCTTCACCATTTTGAATAGCCTGAACGGCCAAATGAATTGCCGTAAGCGAACTGGAGCAGGCCGTATCTACGACCAGGTTGGGCCCTGTAAAGTTATAAATGTGCGCCATATGCGCGGTAATAAAATTTTGCCCCACGCCGATAATCGCGTCTTTTTGCAAATATTGAAATTTCTGATGAAACGCACCTGCCCTTGCACCGGCAAAAACGCCGATACGGCGGCCCCAGAGATCCTCTTTTTTATAACCGGCATCGGCCAAAGCTTCCGCGCTCACTTCGAGCCACTGCCTTTGCAGCGGGTCTATCATCGGTGCCAGCGTTTCTGAAATATTAAAATACCCCGGGTCAAATTGATCAATATCGTGAATAAAACCGCCCCATTTACTGATGCTTTTTCCTTCTTGATATTCACCCGGCTGATAGTGTTCCCCGGCATTCCATCTGTCCGACGGAACTTCAGTGACGGCATCCGTTCCGCTGCGGAGATTCTTCCAAAATTCTTTTATATCCCCCGCTTTCGGAAAATGACAGGCCATGCCGATGATCGCAACCTTTCCCCGTTTCCCGGGCTTATCTGCCGTTTTTTTGCTCCGTTTCGGCGTCTTCTGCAAAGGGAACTTCTCCGCGGGAACCGCTGCATCTGCCGAAAAAGCTTCCGGACAATGTGCGGCTAAATAATCCGCGAGCTGTTCTATAGTAGGGTGTTCCAGAAGGACAGTCGGATCAATTGACACGGACGGCAGTTTTTGATCAATCTTTGTCAGCACTTGCGCCAGAAAGATAGAATCCATTCCGTATTCCTGAAAAGGCACATCAATATCCATATGCGTTTCATCAATACTCAGCTCTTTTGTCAAAAGCGACTTCAGCCAAGATTGAATATCAATCCGGTTATGTTCCCGTTTTTTTGTTTCAGGAGGTTTGGAAGCTGTTCTCATTCCTTTATGGGCGGCTGGCTTGGCGTTTTCCAGCGCTTTGATGTCCCAATCATGTTTCACTTGTGCCGGCAGCACGACAGCTCCGGGTCTTTCTCTTAAAATGTAATCAAGCATCTTGAGACCTTCCGCGTCAGAGTGCCGCAGCAATCCCGTTTGCTGATACATCCCGCTTTTTGTATCCCTGCTCATGCCCGTCTCATCCCATGCCGGCCATTGTATGCTAATAATGCCGCTCTCATTGTTTTCTGCAAAATAGTCCATATAAGAATTTGCCATCGCATAATCGCTCTGACCCGCCGCAAGAATCGGGACGGCTGCCGAGACAGATGAAAACAAGACGAAAAATGCCGGCGCATCATCCTTTACACTCTCATACAGACCGTGGAGGCCGTCTGCTTTCGGGGCGAGCACCCGCGCGATACTGTCTTTGGATTTGCGGAGAAAAGCAGGATTTTCACGGTCCGCAATTCCCGCGCAATGCAGAATGCCTCCGATAGGTCCGAGCGTTGAGGTTACCTCTTTTATAAGCCGTCCGACGGCCTGCTTATCCGTCAGATCAACTGCTGAGACGCACACTTTTACGCCTTGTGATTCCAGCTGCCGGATAAGCTGTATTTTTTCCGAAACAACAGGGTCTGTTTGCTCAAGATCCCACTCGGTTTTCGGCGGCAGCTCCTTTCTGCCTGTCAGAAGCAGTTTCTTCACACCGTATGAGGAAACGAAATGCTTGGCGCATAAAGCGCCGAGTCCGCGCGTTCCTCCGGTTATCATCAGGACGGCGTCTTTTGGAAATACAGTCCGGTCTGTTTGCACGGCTTCTGGTTCAATCTGATCAGTCTGCCGAAGAACATAGCTGAAGCGCATGCCGTTCCTGTAGCAAACAGCAGACTCCGTTAAGTCTGATTCAATTTCTTTTTTAATAAAAGCGGCTGTCTGCTCCAGCGGCTCTTCAGGATCAATATCGGCGTGACAGGTGAGAATATGGCTGTATTCATGCCGCAGCATGCGATAAAGCCCCGCTTTTTCAATACCATGCATAGCGGCAGCCTTATTTTTGAAAGATTCAAGCCCTTTTGTAAGATAAAGCATTTTCATGTTTTCTTGTCCGCGGCCGTATTCAATCAGCTGCTGCAGCGATGCCGCCCAGCTGACGTCCTGCCGCTTTTGTCGGGAGCCGCAGCCGGTGAAGTCAATAAACCCGGAATAGATGGCCGCATTCGGATCCTGTAAGAAAGAGATGAGCTGATTTTCCTGCACAATGTCAGCATCATTCAGCTGTTTTTTCACCTCGGCGGCAAGGTCTTTTGTATCCTCGGAGACGATGAGCGCTAATTTGCTGAATGGCTCGGATGAAGACACTGCCTCGCAAGGCTCCCATGTTTTCTGCAATAATACTGTTTTTTGATTCGAAAGCGGCAGCCGCTCCTGTTTCGGCACCCAATAACGGTCTGCTCTGAACGGATAGGAGGGCAGGCTGATGCAGCGCGGCTTACTGTCCGTATACAGCTGCTCCCAATCCGTGTCAAATCCGTTTGCCCAGAGCCGCAGCACTTTCTTGTATTTCTTTTTCTCAATCCAGGCGCTGACGAGGTCAGCAGCGTCTTCATCGTCTGAGAACATGGAGATCGTGTTATTCTCGCGTTTTTTACGGCCGCTGATGATATCTTCGCTGTTTTTTCCCATCAGAAACGCGTTCAGTTTTTCAGTCAGTTCCTCTGCGGAGTCTGCAATGATTCCCAGCCTCGCTTCCATCGCGTCCCGTCCGGTCTGCAGTGTGTATGCGGCATCTGCAAGATCGATATGGCGGGATGATCCGTTTTTGATAAAATCGCGAAGGAGACGCGCTCTTTCTTTCAGCCGCTCTTCATTTTTAGCCGACAAAACAAAAAGAGATGACGCTTTCTCACGGGTTTCCGGCTGTTCCGTCTCACTTTTGCCCATGTATTCTTCAATAACGATATGCGCATTGACACCTCCGAAACCGAATGAGCTTACACCCGCCCGGCGGGGCAGGACCCGGCCGTTTTCATCACGCAGCGCTTCCCACTCCTTTGTTTCTGTCACAATGTAAAACGGGCTGTCCTTCAATTTGATATGGGGATTGATGTTCTCGCAATGCAGACTTTTAGCGAGCGTCCGATGTTTCAGCTGCATCAATACTTTGATAACGCCCGCAATGCCTGCTGCGAGCTCCAAATGTCCGATATTTGTCTTCACTGAGCCTATCCCGCAATACCCGTCCGGAGCCCCGTCTGTTTGGAAAGCTTTTTTCAATGCATTGATTTCAATCGGATCTCCGAGTGCCGTTCCGGTTCCGTGCGCTTCTATATAAGTGATCGTTGACGGGTGAATACCGGCTTTTTGATAAGCGCTTTTCAGCACATCCGTCTGAGCCTGCGGGTTCGGCGCGGTAAGTGACGCTGAGCGTCCGCCGTGATTTTCCGCTGTACCGCGGATGAGGCCGTAGATGTGATCCCTGTCATGCTCAGCCTCTGAAAGCTTTTTCAAGACAATCATGCCGGCACCCTCTCCTCTGACATAACCGTCAGCCTGATCAGAAAATGTTTTGCAGCGCCCGTCTTCACTGAGCATGCCTGCTTTTTGAAAACCGATATGCCCTTCAGGCGTGATGATCGTGTTGACGCCCCCTGCGACCGCCATATCACAATCTCCCGTTTCAATGGCTTTTACCGCGCGGTGAATGGCGACTAAAGAGCTTGAACAAGCGGTTTCTATCGGCTCGCTCGGCCCGTGAATATCAAGAAAATAACTCATCCGGTTCGGCCCGACGGACGGCACGATTCCGGTCATCGTATACCCCTCGACAGGAAGACCCGCCTTATTGATTAAGGTTTGATATCCGCTTCCCAATGTGCCGGTGAAAATGCCGGTTTTTGTTCCGGCAATCCGTTTTGCTGAGTACCCCGCGTCTTCAATGGCTTTCCACACATACATCATTAATAGACGCTGCTGAGGGTCCATCATTTCAGCTTCTTTCGGAGATATCCCGAAAAACAGCGGGTCAAACCCGGCGATTCCATCTATAAAACCGCCCCATTTAATTGACGTTTTATTTGCATCCGCTGCCGGATCGCCGTCATATTCACGCCAATCCCAGCGATCTCGGGGAATTTCTGTGATGCAATGCTCTCCTTTTGATAAACGTGTCCAGAATTCATCTATGTCTTTCGCTTGCGGAAAAATACCGCTGATTCCGATAATGGCTATCGGTTCGGCTTTTTCTTCTGATTTTCCTTTTACGGATACGGGCGTTTCCCGCTTGACATGAACGGCCGCCGGAGCTTCAGCTTTTCTTTTTCCGGCTTTTGGGGCGGTTTTTAAACTCTCCCTTTCTAAGCCGCTGAATGCTTCTTTCCATTCAGATATCAAATGGCCGCTCAGTTTGCGCAATGTCGGAAATTCAAAGAAGATAGTCGGGCTGAGCTCAAGCTGGTAAGACCGATTTAATAGATTTGTAAATTCAGTGAAGATGATCGAATCAAATCCGTATTCCGTCAGTTCGCTGTCAGCCTCAATATCTTTCATGCTTACCTTTAAAAGATCTGATACATGCCGCTTTAGTTTCTCTTGAACCCGATCTTTCAGATCTCTTGCATCTGTCTCTGCCGCAGCTTGTCCGGCGGCGCTTTGTTCTTCGCCCAGATCGAAAATATGGCTGCGAATCCGTTTTTCGTCGCCCTCCGCCACCATGACCTGATGTTCTCCGGAGGCAAAAGCGGCATAAAGCGCTTGGATGCCTGAAGCCGATCGCATGGCTTTCATTCCGGTCTGTTCATACATCAGCCGTTCGGTCTCTTTGTCCACGCGCATACCGCCTTCTTCCCAAAGCGGCCAGTTGACGGACAGAGTCTGCCCGCTCCGCTTGTTGTCCCGCACGAGACGGTTTCTGCGGGCTGCATAAACATCCATAAATGCGTTGGCTGCCGCATAACCGGCCTGTCCCGGATTTCCCATGCCTCCCGCCAAGGAAGAAAACAGAATGAAAAAGTCCAGCCGCACATCTTTCGCTGCTTCATCAAGATTGATAAGCCCTTTCACTTTCGGCGCCATGACGGTCTTCCGTTCATTTTCTGTCTGGTTCAGAATGTAGTTGTCAGCGATCACGCCGGCCGCGTGAATGATCCCGTCGAGTGTTCCGTGCTCCTCCTGTATGCCGCGGACGAGGGCGATGACCGCCGCCCTGTCTGTCACGTCAACCGGTTGATACAATACGCGGGCACCCGACGCTTCCAAGCGCCGTAAGCGGGCGGAGCGGTCTTCATCAAGCGCTTCCGTCCTTCCTGTTAATACGAGGACGGCGTTTTTGACGCGGGAGACTATTTCTTCAGCGAAAATCAGTCCGATGCCGCCCGCTCCCCCGGTGAGGAGGTAAACCCCTTCGTCTTTCCACGGAACGGCGCCGCTTTGAGAGGCCGGCAGATGACGCCAGTTTCTGACGAGACGTTTGCCGTCTTCATAACGGATTTCCGCTTGTTCAGGATGCGCCCGGTTTTCTTTCAGTTTGGCAAGAAGCGATGATGCTGGCTCGTCCGGATCGGCTTGGATGACTTGGCCGTACAGCTTCGGATGTTCAAGGTGAGCCGTTTTCAGGAAAGCGGCCAGCCCCGCCAATACATTGTCTTCCCCCCTGTCGGGGACAAGAAGCTGGATCAGCGTTTTTTTCTTCTGTTTTTCTTTGATAAGACGCGTGACGATCGCTGACAGCTCCGCCGCGCAGGCGTCATAACGGTCCTCAAGCGGACCTTCGCCGTCAGCCGCACATACGGCGCCCCTGATGTCTTCCGCATTCATTCCGCCATACAGCGTCACGTATCTGAAAGACTCTTCTTGTCCGCCTTCACCCGGCGGTGATTCCTGCCACTTTGGCTGAAGCAAGAGCGGTTTTTCCCCCGTTTCCTCTTCCAGAAAACGGGCGGTGAGTCCCGTCAATCGGACACATACCTCGCCGTTTTCATCACACAGCTCAATATGATAGGCGCCGTCCGCTGAGGAAAGCACCGCCCACATCATCTCACGACACGGAGAAAACACCTGCATATCCTGCAGGGCAAACGGCAGAAACGGCCGTCCGGACGCGGAACCGTCTGAGAGCACGAGACCGATAGAAGCCTGAAGGGCGGCGTCCAGCATGCTCGGATGCAGGATGAACGGCTCCTTTTCTTCACGGGCGGACGGCGGAAGAGTGAGCTTCGCGAGCACTTCTCCGCTCCCGGCATAGATGGCGTCAAGCGCCTGATGAGACGGTCCGTAGGTAATGCCGAGGCTGTCGAATGCTTCATAGCACTCAGCCTTTGACATGCGCCGGCCGCCGCAGCGCGCCTGAACCGCTTCCACATTGAGTACCGGAGCACGCTCCGTCTCTTCGAGCACGGCCTTTCCCTGGAAAAAGACAAGCGGCTCTTCCCCTTCGGCATACGCTTCAAAAACGATGTCTCCGTTTTCTTCCGGCTGAAGCTTTACATGAAGCGTCACTCCTTCAGAAAGCGCCGTCACCGGACGGAGCCAAACAATCTGTTTGAGCCGGACACC
>NZ_KQ236690.1:0-7717 GCF_001184225.1 Bacillus sp. JFL15
ACTGGGGAATGCAGTGCTTCATCCAGTTGAAACATACGATGCTATTGCAACAGCAATAGAAGAATCGTATCAAAAAGATATGGTGAACGGAGATGCGTATTCCAGGTCAAGATGGGTGACATATGCGGTCGGTTCAGTGGCTGTGGCCGTCGTCGGAACGAAAGGCGCAGGAGCCGTTAACAAAGCTGATGCGGCGGGGAAGGTCATAAACAAGGCAGGACAGGCAGGGAAAAAAATTAAAGACGTTAAGATTGCAGATTTGCTTCCTTATCATCCAAAGTACAAACTTGCTCTGGCCGATAACGTACCATACAATGTGATTGACAGCCAAAATCTTAAAAATGAACTTTTGACCAATGCAAAGAAAATTCCGGATGGAACGAGAAAGCCGTTTACTGGTCAAGAAATAAACCTTCCTTGGTTAAATAAAGAAAAGTATGGTGCCTTTGAGGTTAAAGGGAAGGTAAAAGTTTCGGGTAAAACTAAAGATGTAAGTCGAAGAGTATACACATTGAAAGATATTGATATAAGCAAAGTTGATGCTGAAAGCGGAAAAACAAATTTACAACTTATGAAAAAAGGTGACGCTCCTTTTGCTAATGACGGCACAAAAATCAACTTGCACCATTTAATTCAAGAAGAGCCAGGAACGATGGTGGAAATTCCAGCTTCTGTGCATCAAAATAATAAAAAAGTTCTCCATGGATTGAAAAAAGGTGGAGAAAGTTTTAGAAATGACAGGGAGTTGCGGAATCAGTATAAAAGCTTCCAACGAAGATATTGGAAATGGAGAGCGAGCCAATTTGAGAAAGGAGACATGTAACAATGACTTATAATGAAATTGAAGAATTTATTAAAGAAAACGCTGAAGATGATGATTTTACAGGCGGAGTAAGTGAAGAAAAAATCAAAGAGATACAAAATCGTTTAAATTTGAAACTTCCCGAGAGTTATAAGTGGTTTTTAACTAAATACGGATCAGGTGGAATTTACGGGGTAAATATACTTGGTCATGGGAAAGTTTCTGCAAGAGTTGTGACAGTTACTGAAGAATATAGAACTCATTATGATTTAAGTGATGGTATTGTCGTTATAGAGTATGTAGATGAATTTTCTTATTGTCTTGATACACACAAGATGGAAAACGGAGAATGTCCAGTTATTGTTTGGGCAAATGAAGCTGGTTATGGAGACACGGTTGCAGATAACTTTCTGCAATTTCTTATGGTAGAGCTAGAAGAAGCAAAAGAAAACTGGGATGACGATGAAGATTGGGAAGATTAAAAACTCTTAATCAGAGAGTCTGGCTGTCTAGAGAAGCGATAAGAAGTGTTTATGATTAAATATTGCTGAGAGGAAATGAATATGATCGAGAAGTTTTGGTAAAAAATGAAGAAGAGTCCATTAAGATGGAGTGCAAAAGACAGCGGTATGAATGATGAGGAATTAAGAATCGTTCTGAATCAATTCATCATTGACAGAAGAGAGTCTGCAAAAGTCGATATTGCGTTTGATTATGTACATAGAAGACGGCATAAAAAGAAATGGTTAGCTAAAAAAAGGCAAAGAGTCAACGCTCTTTACCATCAGGTGTTTTCCTTAAGCGGTCTGCCATATGCTTAATTAAACTAAGCGCAGCAGTCACTAATCCAATAACTAAAACAATTTCAAGTAAAAGGATAAATCCAAAATTTAAACCGCGACTTTCAAAGTAATCACCAGTAAAAAAGAGCAATTGATAAATTCCAAGCATTAGTACAATAAAGGAAGCGCCTATAATAGCCAGAGATTTTTTAGAGAACTCCTTAGTATGTTCAAAATTATAAACCAATAAGAACAAAAATAGACAAGCCATAGCGATCTTTTGAGTCAATGAATCACTTGCTGAAAACTCATGCACAAGTAAGGAGATAATTAACCCAGTCATTCCGATTATTTTGTTCATGATTTCACCTGCTTTGAATAAGTATGATCTGGTGTCAGCTTACCAATTAAAGGGGATTTTCTCAAGATGATACACATTAAAGTTAAATTAAAATCGTGATTTTAACTATTTATTAAGAGGAGACAAAATGAACATTAACATTGCAAAGATTCCTACTTATGAACACAGGATTGGTTCTAATCGCAGCCGAGGGCACAATTATTGAACCTGGTGAAATCCCAGTGGATACGAAATGCAGATTCGGCCGCTGACTGGGATCACGCTTAAGACGGTGGTTGTAGATAATATTGCACAGAAAATTGGTGAGGAAGATACAGTATACCATTTCGTTAATGGTGGTTGGGAAAAAAACGAAAAGGACGAGTTTTTCGATTTCAATATTGATGATTATCGTTATGGAAGTATATTTGTTCCGAATAGCACGTGCAAAATTCGCAAAGGTGATCGTATCGCAGAAGCATTAATCAAGCCGGTCATTATCAAAAGTCCAATTCGTGAAAAGATCTATAAGAATTTGGCTCTGTTAAAGAATCGTGTTGATTTTTAAATTAACATCATAGCTTGGTATTTAATAACTTAGTTCAGTTTTGGAAAAATAAAAAACATATGAAAATGCATGCAAATTTGGCATGCATTTTTTTGTTATATCAAGTTTTATTGCGTTACTTGCATTGAAACTATATACCAATTTGCAAATCAACTTTCAATACTGAAATTCCCATTGAAGCCTTGCAAATTTATGTGAAAAACGATTTTAAATACACGTACAAGTCAAGCCCATGCACAACTTAGTCAGAATGTCGAAGCTTTAACTAGGAATTGGCCTTTTCTGGGTCATTCATCATTGTGATTCTGTATTCCAACATCATGTTAAGAGTTCCAAGCATCTGTTCCATTTCGTCCTTCTTACGTTCGATTTCTATTATCTTTTGGCGAATCCATTCAATTACTTGTTGATTGGTACGTGTATTTGAATCACGATCTTGCAAAATTTCCTTCACTTCTGTTAGTGAACAACCCACCCTTGAAACTTCTTTACCAGATTCAGACGTTCAATCGCTTTTTCTGTATAGTTACGATAGTTATTTTCCTCTCTCCGTATATGCCGACTGTCTAATAAACCTTCCTTTTCATAAAAACGAATGGTGTGGACTGATAAACCTGTCTTTTCTGATAATTCTCCAATTTTCATAAAATCTCTCCTCGATTTTATTTGCCTTAGAGTTAACTCTATAGTATAGAATCAACTTGTTCAATAAATAGTACAACTCAAGGAGGGCATTTTTATGCGTATTTTTGTGACAGGAGCAACAGGTTACATCGGGTCTGCTGTCGTCCGAGAACTCATCGATGCTGGTCATAAAGTTGTCGGCCTTACACATTCTGACAATGGTGCCATGGCACTGAAGGAAGCTGGGGCTGAGGTGCACCATGGATCCCTTGATAACCTCGACACTCTTCGCAGCGGAGCCGCATCTGCGGATGGTGTCATTCACCTGGCGTTTAAGAACGACTTCTCGGACTTCGCTGGTTCGCTCGCAACGGACCTGCGTGCAATTGAGGCGATTGGGGAGGTGCTCGCAAACTCCAACAAGCCGTTTGTGACCACTGCTCATGCAAACGGAACGGCATCGGATAATGCGGTGATCGCACTGGCTGAGCGTGGGGTGCGGACATCGATTGTGGAGCTTCCGCCGTCCGTCCACGGCGTGGGCGATAAGGGCTTCGTACCGAGGCTGATCAACATTTCCCGTGAAAAGGGTGTCTCTGCTTACATTGGCGATGGATCCAACCGTTGGTCAGCCGTACATCGGCTTGATGCGGCACGCCTATTCCGTTTGGCCTTGGAATCGGCCCCAGCAGGAACACGGCTTCAAGGGGTCGGAGATGAAGGTATAGCATTTCGAGACATAGCAAGCGTCATCGGTAAGCATCTGAACTTGCGCGCAGTCAGCATTTCACATGAAGAGGCAGATGCACACTTTGGCTTTCTTGGCTTAATTGCCGCTCTTGATTTACCGAAGTCAAGCACACTGGCCAAAAACTCTTGGGATGGCGGCCTGTGCACCCAACACTTATCTCGGACCTAGAGCAGGGTCACTATTTCAAAAAGAAGGATTAATCTTTAGCCCTTTTCATTACGAAAAGGGCTGTTTTGTTAAGGCTTACGAAGGATTATATGCTACATTGAAAAAAACATAAAAAATATAGAGGCGGAGTAAATGACCGAAACTAAGACGAACACAATTACTGCTTAATCAGATATAAACGTTGAGTAGATTTGCTCCAAAATAATTTCAGGAGAATAACCGCGAACTTCTCTTTGAAATAAATAAAAATCACTCCTTAAAGCTTGAAGTAACGTATCCGATCTAAATACATTGTTCACTTTCGGGAATCTGGTTTCGTATATTTCTTCAAAAAGATTGACGAATATTTGGTGTAATTCACTATAAATCGGACCTTTTGATAGGGGATTGCGGCTTTTGCTTGGAGCAGCATCTTCAACACCTTTAAGCAATTGAGCTTTATTTTCTCTGAATTGGATAAATAAACTTAGTACGCCTTTAAATCGTAACCGTGGTGACTCTTCTCTATGCTTTTCTAAATACGCATCTATATCCTCAAATAGTAGAACTACGTTGTCCCTAATTAAATCAAGGCACAATTCTCCCTTGTTTTTATAACGTCGATAAAGAGTTCCAGGGCCGATTTTTGCTTCTGTTGCGATCTGATTCATGCTAACCTCTTCAACACCATTTTGTTCAAATAATTTAAAAGCAGCATCTAAAATACGTTGGCGGTTCTCAGCTGCGTCACGACGTTCAGTGTGCTTATGTAATATTTTTTTATCATTAACCATGCAAATATCACTCCAAAAAATGATTATATAATTGACAAGTGGAGATATCTCCGTTTATTATTGAAAGGAGAGCTCTCCACTTATTGTATCCTATTGAAAAGGAGATTACAACATATGTTAAATCAAAATGGTAAAACTGCACTATTAGTAATGGATCTGCAAAATGGAATCGTACCACATTTAGGAGAAAATCTAGAACAAGCTTTAATGCCATTTCAAAAGGCAATAAAAGCCGCCCGTAAACATTCTATTCCAGTTATTTTTGTCAGGGTCGGATTTAGTGAGGGTTATCCGGAGGTCAGCACGAAAAACAAGGCTTTTTCAGCTATAAGTAAGTATGGTGCTATGACGGTCAATGATCATGCAACACAAATTTATGAATCCGTTCAACCCGAAGCAAATGAACCTGTTATTACGAAATATAGAGTTAGTGCTTTTAGTGGAAGTAATCTAGAAATGATCTTACGGGCGCAACAAATTGAGTCACTTGTTCTCAGTGGAATATCTACAAGTGGGGTCGTTTTATCCACTTTAAGAGAAGCAGCGGACAAAGACTTTGAAATTAAAGTGTTAAATGACGCTTGTTTTGATCCAGATCCAGAGGTTCACCGAGTTCTAATGGAAAAGGTATTTCCACGTCAAGCTGATGTGTTAACGGTCCAATCCTGGATTGCTGCGTTGAATTAAACAAAGAGGGTCTGTTTCCGTTATGGGAAATAGACCCGACTAATTTGCCTTCAGTTTTCTATGATTACACAGCCGTTTTTTATGGTTCCCGAAACCTTTCAAGATGAAATGAAGGAAGGAATAAATTTGTCTATATTTAGTAGCAACAGGAAGGGTACAAATAAAAATCATTTTAATCAAAAACTGGTTGCTCCAATGGTTTTAGGTTCCATTCTCAATCCTATTAACTCTTCGATCATTTCAGTTGCTTTAATTCCAATTGGTCAGGCGTTTGGAGTAGCGCCTTCTCAAACAGCATGGCTTGTTTCTGCTTTATATCTTGCTACGGCAATTGGACAGCCAGTTGTAGGAAAGTTAATTGATATTTTTGGTCCAAGACTTCTTTTTTTAATTGCAACATCATTAGTAGGTATCTCTAGTTTAATCGCAATCTTTGCCCCTAATATCTGGTGGCTAGTTTGCTCAAGAGTTCTACTTGGTTTTGGAACCTGCGCTGGTTATCCTGCCTCTATGTATCTTATCCGTAGTGAAGCAGAGCGAACAGGTGAGGAAAGTTCAACGAGTATTCTTACATTATTAGCGATCTCTAGCCAAACGATTGCTGTTGTTGGACCAACCTTAGGGGGGCTGCTTATTGAATTTGGCGGTTGGCAAAGTATATTTATCGTAAATATTCCTTTATCATTAGCCTGTGTGTTCTTAGGTTACTACCGGTTTCCAAGGGGGTTAGGAGATTCCCTTAGCAAAGAGGAGAAAAATACTTCCATTGATTTTATTGGTATCATTTTCTTTGGAATCACCCTAATTTCTGCTCTCCTTTTCTTAATGAGTCCGAATTGGCATAATGTATATTTATTAATAATTGCAATCATCTCCGGTGTCATTTTTACTGGCTTCGAGTTGAGAATCAAAAATCCTTTTATGGATTTACGATTATTAGGCGGGAATACTCCCTTGTTATTAACGTATACCAGAGGTTTGCTTTCAGCTACCGTATCATACAGTTTTCTTTATGGATATACCCAATGGTTAGAAACAGGCAGGGGGCTGTCCCCTTCACATTCTGGTCTGTTGTTATTGCCGATGTTTTTAACGTCGATCATCATTTCTAAAACAACCGGAAAAAATCCTGCGATCCATATGAAATTGATTGTAGGGAGTATCGTTCAGTTTATTGCTATGTCACTGCTGTTATTTACAAATCATTCAAGCAGTCTTATTTATCTTGTTGTCATTGCTATACTTTTCGGAATACCTCAAGGCATATTGAATTTGGCTAATCAAAATGCGGTCTATTTTCAGGCTGCTTCCAAACAAATCGGCGCTTCAGCAGGTTTGTTAAGAACCTTTATGTACATGGGAGCTATGCTTGCTTCTGCTGCCAACGGATTGTTTTTAAAATCCGAAGCTATTACAAAGGGTCTCCACTATGCAGCAATATTCAGTTTAGTCATTTGTTTGATTCTAATTATTACCCTATTCGATCGATCATTGAGCAAAGTTGGAAAAAAACACATGAATTTGTGAAAAGGAATTTTTACATTTTTCTATAGTCAGCAATCAGTCAATTTGTTGAACAAGAATTAAACGGGTGAAACATATTAGCCATGTATAATATGTTTCACCCGTTATTTTTTGTGGCTTTTTACGATTTAGATATTGATAACTGAAATTCGGTAATATAACTATCCTCCTCGAATGGCTCTTTGATTGAACGCAGTAACATTGGCGATACAAACAAAATATCACCGCCTACTTAGAACATAATAGCTAAGCGAAGGTGATATATAAAGCGACATGGCAGTAGTACTTAATGGGATTCAATGAGCTTCGGTGAGTTGTTTTTAGGCGAGTTAACCAGGGATGAAAAGAAAAAAGTAAACCATACATATTATTTGAACAAGCTTTGCGAGGCTTTGATAAAGAAAGAACAGTCAAGAGACGAACCATTACATACATATAATACTCCTGTGAAAGCGGGGGTGTAGCTTTGGAACCTTACCAACGTTATGAGGAATTAAAGAAGAAAACAATAAAGGTTGTCCATAAAGATAATTACGGTATCCGCTATATAGATCAGGATGAAGCAAGTAATGACTTAGATGGATTTTATAAACAATTTGCTCAGCATTTATTGGAGGCTGCTTTGGAAAGGAGTGCAGAGTAAGCTTCTTTTTTTGATTTGTTTGTAGTCAGTATCTTAATAAACGGCTTTATCGGTA
>NZ_KQ236690.1:7727-14015 GCF_001184225.1 Bacillus sp. JFL15
TGTAGTCAGTATTAAACGGCTTTATCGGTTTTTTAAGATATTTACTGCATTTTGAGGGACTATCAGTGACGGTGAGATCGAAAACGAAAAATTAAACCTTAGGATAGGGGTGATTTCAAACTGAGCTGGAATTGGCCCTTTTCTTTTTTGTGTCATATTAACGATAACATCTTTGAAGACCATTCTTAATAGCGCGTTCTTTTTTTCTGTGTTTGATTCAATGTGATATTGATCAATTATCTTATTGATGTTGTTTCTGACTGTATTACTGTCTATTTCTGTTTGCGCTTCCTGAGTTCCATTGACCTCATTCTTGGCAATCTGGAGTTCTTCAAATTCTTTATCTAAAACAGCTTTTCTTTTCAAAAAAAGTTCATCAGTGTAAATGCCGCTTTCATATTTCTCGAAGATAAAATTCTCTTTGTTTTTTAATTCTTGTTCTTTTTGTGAAAGATATTCACATATTTGCTTCTTTGTTTTCACATTATTATTTCCGTCTTCGTATTTAGAAATCATTGAAATGATATGTTTTGTTAAAGTCTTATTATCTAAGTTGTTTAAAGAAGAGAGGTAATCCAAAAGGGCATTTTCAACATCGTTATATCTCACATAAGTGCATTTATTCTTTTTGCAAGTGAGTGATTTAACGTGATAGACACTTTTTGTGCCGTTTTTGTTTTCTCGCGTTCGCTTAGTTTCATATTTAGATAATGGTTCACCGCACTTGGAACAAGTGCATACGCCTGCCAATTCACTTAATTCCAATGTATTTTTATTAGGCAGCAGGGGGACTTTGTTTGCAATTTTCTCTTGTGATTGTTGAAATTGTTCTTGATCTATTATGGGGGCATGTGCATCCGGTACTACAATTTGTTCCTTTTCAGGTCTAATTGTTCGTTTACCGTCTTTTGTTTTTTCTCTAACCTTATATTTAACAGTTCCGATATACACTTCGTTTTGCAGAATTGCTTTAATTGTGTATTGATTCCAGCGCTTTTTTCCTGATGGAGTAGGTATTTGTAATTTTGTTAAGTGAGAAGCAATCGCTGTATAACTATAATCTTTTCCATTCAACCCATTTAAAAAGATGTTAAAGATGAATTGAACGACTTTTGCTTCTTCCTCGACGGGGACTAGTTTGGATGTTTTTTTGTTTAACCTGTATCCAAAAGGCGCTAGTCCGGAAATCCACTTCCCTTGCGCCGCATATGTGTATTTAGCGCCTGTCATACGCTCTCTGGTCATTTCAAATTCTTCTCTGGCCATAAATAATTCAAAACGAATTTGACGCATGTCTGCAGGATTTCGAGGGTCATAGACTTTATATGGTGTAATGATAATCAATCGCTTGCTTTGAAGAAGGTTAACTATTTGTCCCGCATCACTGTAGCTCCCGCGGCTGAGTCTTGTTAATTCTTTAACAGCAATTGCTTGGTACTTGCCTTCCTCGAGGTCTTTAAGACATTCTTTAAAAACAGGGCGACCCTCAATGCTTTCTCCTGACCCGATTTCCATTTTTAATTCATAAGGGATTTCAATCGACTTCAGTATTTTATTCATGAGTTCTTTTTGTTCAGTTAGCGTATCTTCGCCTGTTCTTTTTTCTCGCTCCATATCCTGACGAGAGCGTCTAAGATAACCCAAAATATTTGTAATGTTGTAAGAATTAACGATGTTTTTTAACTCCAAAAAATCAGCACCTCCTCTTTATTGTATTTACTGTAAAAACAGAAGTATTCGTACAATATTCTGTCTGACATTGAATACGAAAATAACCTAATAAATTGTAAGGGCAATATTCTTTGAGATCTATTCTGATCGTATTCATTTTTAAATTAAACGCCGACTGTCATTAACAGGGTTTTTTATTTTGTTCATTTAATCCTCATATGGAAGCGCTTAAGAGAAACTATAACTTGAACACTAAATAAAATAAGCAAAGAACTTAAAACGGTGGGGGACATATCAAAGGAACTTAATATCCCAGACTGGAGTATTCTGAATCTATTTAAGGCAAAAAAAGTGGACAAGCTTTCTTACCCTGAATTGTCAAAGAGGTGAGAGCAAAGGACTTTGATCTGCTATACGATTTGCATTTCAATAAAAAAATGAGTCTAAAAAAAGTTGACTGGAAATATGCCTATTCGCCTCCCTATATCCGTCAAGTTTTTAAGGATCAAGGAATTGAGCACTTGGCGTTCAAAAATCAGAATAAGAATTAGATATATTAACGGATGCATTAATTCTAAAAGCATCTAAGACTGTTTTTGAGAACAGTCTTTTTTGTGTAGTAAATATATCTTAAATTGTGAATAAATATTTGTTCACCTTAGTGATTTCTGGACGGTTTCAAACGTAGGACTGCCTTACCTTTTTTAAACGAATATAATAATAACAGGAAAAAATATAAATGTTTTATGGTATGGTGTTCAATGTGTTAAACAATAAAATTAGGGATAAAGGAGAGTTCAAATTGAAAAGCCTATTTGCTAAAATTCTTTTTATGTTGCTTGCAGCGGTTATAGCCATCCCGACTGTTGGAGCTTCGGCCTCAGAAGTGAAAAAAGCGAGTACTTCTAAACAGGACATGCAATTTACTTATAATCCAACCGAGCTTCAAAAACTTGCTAAAGAATACTCAGTCCCGGCAGTTAAAGAAAAAGGTATTTTAAATGCGGCCGAAGAATTAAAAGGTCTCGAAAATGGTAGTTCACAAGATCAAATGAGTACTATGGGAGCTAAAAGCGCTGCCGCTAAAGAAGCGATTAAGGTTATTAGAGGACTGGCAAATAATGCTTGGGCAAAAGACATATTAGGCACAATGTTCGGAAAATCTACGGTAAATAAGATTATTAAAAATACAAACAAAATTTGTAAGGTTCTCGAAGATATAACCGGAGCTCCTAAAGAGGTTGCTGCTATGGCAAGAAAACAAATCCCACCAGCAATTAAAGGTGCTGTTGGGGCAGGAGTTGCTGAAACAATTGGCATGGCAGTAGAATATATCATCCTTGCTGCAGATTATCTTGTTCTTTAAATTTTAAAATTAAAGGTGATAACATGACTGGAAATCGTTTTGTAGACTGGTGTAACGAGAATAACCTAAATTCTGAAGATGAAACTTTTCTCGTCCAGTTGTCAGCTGCATTTTGTAATTATGAAAATGATAAAGCGGAAGAAATGAGTAAGCAATTATTCATTAACCGATATGGTGAAGAGCTTGGAATTAGCTCTCTTAAAGGAGAGCATCGATCAGAATATGAAGAGATTATTCGTACTTATGAAAAGCATAATCACAAGCAGGACAAAATTAATATAGATGAACTGCTGCAGGCATTATTTGAGACTGAGATGATGTTATCTTTAAAAGAAAAGTTTTGATAAAATCATAATTGATGTATCATAGGGGGTTTAATCAGCCACTATAGTCCACAGAGTCCCTCACACGCTCTGTGGTTTTTGAATGTATCCAAATAAAAACAGAAGCCCCAGAGGACTTCAAAATAATTAATTCTTCTCACATGCAAAGTTGTCATTATCCCGATCCATTTTAGATGTATAAGCAGGATGAGTGCTTGGTACACCATGCGGATATTTCTTTCTCAGCTCTGTGCAGTTTGCAAAGTGTTCTGTTCCTCCAGCAGAAGGGGAGGCTTGTGCAGAGTTAGAAGAGCTGCTTGACGCTGAACTGCTTGAGTTCGATTGATGTGTCTCTGATTGGTGTGTGGTAACTGACTTTTGAGCCGGCTTAGATACACTTACTGATTTCTTCGGTTTCGTTGCGCAGCCATTAAATCCTTTATCAGTTGCATAGCCACTCTTACTCCAAATCTTCAAGTCCTTATCTTTCGCAGCCTGCTCATCTTTCTTATACGTGTCTAAATACTTCGTGTTTGGCTCATACACATAAGCTACTCGTGCTAATCCTTCTTTAAGCAGTGTTTCTTGTACTGATTTGCCATCTGCATAAACGTAAGCCAGCATTCTTCCATACTTATCAGTACGGTCACCTTTATCAAATTCTAATTGTAGCTTACCATTGTTCACCAGCTGTTTGTTTCTTGCTGAAGCATCCTCACCATATGGTTGTACGCAAGAGTTTGGCTTTTTAGTTTTAGGCGTATCAATAAGTAAATAACGAACAGTTTTGACTTCGCCTTTATAGTTAACTTTAATCGTGTCTCCGTCAACCGTTTTGTTTAGTGTTACATCGACCAGCTTTTTCTTTTTGTCAGATGCCTTTTTATCCGACGAATCCTTCTTTGAAGCATTTTCGACTTTTTCATTCTTGTCATTAGTACTTTTGTCATTTGATTGAGTGTCGGTCTTTGTCTCTTTTGCATTCTTTTCTTCTTGCTGCGTTGTTTTAGCTTTGTCTGAATCTGTTTTATCTGTAGAAGCAGAATCAGATCCACACGCGGCTAAAGAAAAGCTTAAAGATAATACGCAAATACCTAACATCCATTTCTTCATTGTAATTCCCCCAAATTTGTTTGTTCTGTCTCTATATATCGGACAAACCTTCCTAATTATAAGTATAAAACCAAAGATTGTAAAATTCATTTTGGCATTTTAGGACAATCAAATACAGTTGTGTGGTGAAATTTGGTAGTATGACCTTAGAGGAGGGAATTGAAATGGAAGAAGGAAAGTTAATTCGCATGACTCTTCATGGGATAAAGGAAGCTGTTTCGAAATACGGAACTTTTCCTATGTTTCAACATGGAGGGTATGTCATGGAAGATGCTACTTTTCAATTCAGAGATCCGGCCAGTCCTCAAGAAGTTAGCAGTCTAGAAAAAAAGCTTGGGGTAACTTTACCTAATGATTATAAAGAGTTTTTGTTCAATCACAATGGAATGGAAATGTTTAATGGTGTTGAGCTTCTTAGCACAGAAGGGATAATTGAATTTAATGAAGTTCAAGACTTCCCTAAGGGCTATATCCTAATTGGATACCACTATGATGGCAGGTATGTTGTTGACATAAACAAATCAAATAAGGGATTAGGATATATGATGTATCTAGATTCAATTGATGACATTGAAGGTGCGGTATATTTAGACTCTAACTTTGAGGTATGGTTTGACATGTTGGTGTCTTCAAATGGAACAAAATATTGGGAAGTGACCCCGAAAACTCAAGAGTATTATAAATATGTTTCAGAATAGAAAATTCAGATAAGATTAAGTGGAAAGGAGACGAAAATGAAGGTATTTGAAGCAGACTCGTTCATTTCAGCAGCGGAGAAACGAGCAAAAGAATATGATCAGATTAGAGAACAATTTATCAATCTCAGAAAAGCGTTTCAGGGAATGGCTGACTTAGACGACAGTGAGTTTTCAGGCAAAGGCGCCGACAATATCAAAGCCTTTTTTCAAGACCATGCTGGTGTCACAGACAGCTGGCTTGATCTGATCGATATGAAGATTGCGTTTCTTAACAGTATTTCAGGAAAAGTAGCTGATGCCGGATTGGCCGATTCGTTTGTGGAAGAGTCCTTTTTAGAACACGAGCTGATTCATGCGAAGAATAAATCAAAAGCCATCATGCAAGAGCAGCGGAATGAAATGAGGGATATTCTTAATGAGATAAGCGATATTGTTCATCTTGAGGTTTTCTCGACAGAGGATGTCGATCAAAAGCTGGATTCAGCTGATAAAAAAAGAAGCGAAACGATACATAAACTCGGCAAGCTTGATCACGATCTAACCAGAGAATACGCAGAAACCGAAGCGAACGAACAGTTCATCCAAGCCGACTTTCAGCAGCTCCAAAACGCTACGGGCAAAGGAAAAAACGCAACACCACTTCACTATAACGCCAAGGCGTACCGTGAAAGCGATATACATAAGAAAAAAGACGAGATTGCAAGATACTCAGACGCTTACCTGACAATTAAGAAGGAAGAGGCGAAAGAGCGGGAAATCAAGGATCTGAAGAAAAAGCTCGCTGACGGTGTGACTGATCCGGATGAATACCTGGAGATTGCGAAGAAGATCGGTTACGAGAATCTTGAACCTTCTCAGCAGCAATATGTCATTCAGCTTGAACAAGCAAACAGCTGGAAGAAGCCGGAGAAGTGACTTGGGACATTTTAAAAGGAGCCGGTGTCGGTCTTTATGATGTCGGGAAAGACACGGTAACCGGTTTATGGGATTTCATAACCGATCCGGGAGAAACCCTGTCAGCACTGGGGAATGCAGTGCTTCATCCAGTTGAAACATACGATGCTATTGCAACAGCAATAGAAGAATCGTATCAAAAAGATATGGTGAACGGAGATGC
>NZ_LFWQ01000013.1:0-1032 GCF_001184225.1 Bacillus sp. JFL15
AGCCCGTCTTCTGTCCAGCGTGCGATATCACCCGTCTGATACATGCGCTCTCCCGGATAAAACGGATCATCGAGAAAACGTTCTGCCGTCAGTTCAGGCCGGTTCAAATAGCCCCGGGCCACCCCTGTCCCCGCGATGTACAGCTCTCCGGCAACGCCCGCAGGCTGAACGGTTCCCCCACCGTCTAACACATAAAGACGGGCACCCGGAACGGGTTTTCCGATCGGAAGCCTTGTCCGTCCGCTGTCCCGTTTTCGGTCACAGACGTAAAACGCCGCATCAACCGTCGCTTCTGTCGGCCCGTAGCCGTGAATGAGCACGGTCTCCGGCAGAAGATCGGCAAACCGGTCAGCCGTAAGCGGTGAAAGAGCTTCCCCTCCGGCAAACACGCGTGTCAAGGTTTTGCCGAGGCGGATTCTTGTTTCCTCAGGCTTTGTTTCCAGCGCGTCTAAAAAGCTGTTGACCATCGCCGGAATAAAATGCGCGGTCGTCACCTTTTCCGAGGCAAACGCTTCAATCATCCGCGCGGGATCTTTCTCCCATCCGGCCGGAAGCAGATACACGGAGGCGCCGGACATCGTCCACCAAAACAATTGCCAGATGGAAGCGTCGAAAGAAAAAGATGATTTCAGCACGATCATATCCTCTTCTGTTAACGGAAACTGCCCTTGCATCCCGGATAAAAAGGCGGCGGCCTGACGGTGTTCAACAGCCACCCCCTTCGGTGTTCCCGTCGAACCGGACGTGTAAATGATATAAGCGAGCGAATCGGCATCCGCTTCTTCAGAGACAGCCCCTGTCTCCGTCTCACCTGTAAGGGCAGAAAGAGACACTTCTAGCGTCTCGCCGGAAAAACCGGGAACGGATAACCCTGACTGTTGAAGCAGGAGACAGGCGCCGCTGTCATCGAGCATATATTGCAGCCTGTCCTCCGGATATTCCGGGTCAAGCGGCACGTAGGCGCCGCCTGCTTTTAACACGGCAAGCACTGAAATCACCATCTCCGGCGAGCGTTCAGCGAGCACACCGACC
>NZ_LFWQ01000015.1:0-946 GCF_001184225.1 Bacillus sp. JFL15
TTTTCAGGAAAGCGGCCAGCCCCGCCAATACATTGTCTTCCCCCCTGTCGGGGACAAGAAGCTGGATCAGCGTTTTTTTCTTCTGTTTTTCTTTGATAAGACGGGTGACGATCGCTGACAGCTCCGCCGCGCAGGCGTCATAACGGTCTTCAATCGGACCTTCGCCGTCAGCCGCACATACGGCGCCGCTTATGTCCTCCGCATTCATTCCGCAATACAGCGTCACGTATCTGAAAGACTCTTCTTGTCCGCCTTCACCCGGCGGTGATTCCTGCCACTTTGGCTGAAGCAAGAGCGGTTTTTCCTCCGTTTCCTCTTCCAGAAAACGGGCGGTGAGTCCCGTCAATCGGACACATACCGCGCCGTTTTCATCACACAGCTCAATATGATAGGCGCCGTCCGCTGAGGAAAGCACCGCCCACATCGTCTCACGGCACGCAGAAAACACCTGCATATCCTGCAGGGCAAACGGCAGAAACGGCCGTCCGGACGCAGAACCGTCTGAGAGCACGAGACCGATAGAAGCCTGAAGGGCGGCGTCCAGCATGCTCGGATGCAGGATGAACGGCTCCTTTTCTTCGCGGGCGGACGGCGGAAGAGTGAGCTTCGCGAGCACTTCTCCGCTCCCGGCATAGACGGCGTCAAGCGCCTGATGAGACGGTCCGTAGGTGATGCCGAGGCTGTCAAATGCTTCATAGCACTCAGCCTTTGACATGCGCCGGCCGCCGCAGCGCGCCTGAACCGCTTCCACATCGAGTACAGGAGCACGCTCCGTCTCTTCGAGCACGGCCTTTCCCTGGAAAAAGACAAGCGGCTCTTCCCCTTCGGCATACGCTTCAAAAGCGATGTCTCCGTTTTCTTCCGGCTGAAGCTTTACATGAAGCGTCACTCCTTCAGAAAGCGCCGTCACCGGACGGAGCCAAACAATCTGTTTGAGCCGGACACC